>JAKSIJ010000091.1 GCA_024398875.1 Fibrobacter sp. | reverse complement strand
CACTGGTGAGGCGTTTCATTTTTTCGTCAAAGGGTTCGTCGTCCTCGGCTTTTTCTTCTATGCCAACATAACGGCCTGGGGTAAGGATGTAGTCCTGCTTGGCGATGTCTTCGGTTTTGACTGTGGCGCAGAAGCCTTTTACATCTTCCAAAGTTCCGTTCTGGAAAGCGGTGAAGGTGTCGGCAAGGCGGTTTATGTCTTCGTCGGTAAAGTCGCGGTGCTTGCGGTCTACCATGTGGCCCATGTTGCGGGCATCTATGAACAGTGTTTTTCCCGGCTGCTTTTTGTTACGGCTGATGAACCACAAGGTTACTGGAATTGTTACGCTGTAAAAAAGCTGGGTTGGCATGGCAACAATTCCTTCTATTAAATCGGCTTCGATTATCTTTTTGCGGATTTCGCCTTCGCCGCTGGTCTGGGTGCTTAAGGCTCCGTTGGCAAGTACAAGGCCGATTTTTCCGTTTGGGGCTAAGTGATAGATCATGTGCTGGATCCATGCGTAGTTGGCGTTTCCGCTTGGTGGAAGTCCGTATACCCAGCGTGGGTCGTTTGTAAGTTTGTCCTGTCCCCAGTTACTTAGATTGAACGGTGGATTTGCCATGATGAAGTCGAACTTCTGTGTGGCGTGCAGGTCGTGAAAGAATGTGTCTTCCTGATGTTCACCAAAGTTTGCATCGATTCCACGGATTGCCATGTTCATCTTTGCCATTTTCCAGGTGTCGGCATTGGCTTCCTGTCCAAAGACTGAAATGTTGTTGCGGTTTCCTGCGTGTTCCTGAATGAACTTTACTGACTGTACGAACATTCCCCCTGAACCGCAGCATGGGTCGTAAACTCGTTTTCCTTCTGATGGCTTTAAGATGCTTACGATTGTTTTTACTACGCTGGCTGGTGTATAGAATTCGCCGCCTTTTACTCCTTCGTAAGAGGCAAACTGTGCGATGCAGTATTCGTAGGTGCGGCCAAGAAGATCCTTGCTGGCTTCCGTGTCGCTCATGTCCATGTTGGTGAA
>JAKSIJ010000090.1 GCA_024398875.1 Fibrobacter sp. | reverse complement strand
TCGTGATAGCCTGTGTTGATTTCCGCAGTGATTTTCAAGGCCCGCTGGGACATTTCGTGCATGAGCAAATGGGTTTCACTTCCGGCGATGATTCGCGCGCCGGAGGCCATGGCCTTCTTGAATTCTTCCAGAGTCATTAGACCTTAGATCCCTTCTTGTAGGCTTCGGCGAGAGCAATCTTGTTGCTTGCGGCTTCCTTGGGCTCGGAGGCACTGGCGAAAACGGTTCCCTTCAGCTTGACGTTGTCGAAACAGGCAATCCAGCCCTTGATTCCGTTTATGGCGTTCTTTGGGGTGGTCTTTTCATTTTCGGCGGCGGTAGCCAGCAGGTAGATTTCGCGGAACTTGTATTCGCTAATGTAAAGGGAATTAGCGCGGTCCAGCATGGTCTTCAGCTGACCGCACATTTCGTAGTAATAGATGGGCGTTGCGAAGGCGATGACTTCGGCGTTCTTCATCTTTTCGGTGATTTCGTTGGCGTCGTCCTTGATGACGCACTTGCCCTTCTTTTGGCAGGCGAGGCAACCGCGACAGAATGCGATATTCTTGCCCTGCAGGGAAATGTATTCCACTTCGTTACCGGCGTCCTTTGCGCCCTTGGCGAACTCTTTTGCAAGAATGTCGGAGTTGCTTCCCTTACGGAGGCTGGAAGAAATAACGAGAACTTTTTTCATTTGCGTGTCTCCATGAAAATGCTGCGTGAATTAAAAACTTTGGATTGTGATTTTTTTGGCGCCAGCTTTTAGGGAGTCCTTTAAACTGTCTGGATTTTCAAAAGTTCCGATGTCGCTGTAACTGTAGCCTGGATTGCTGAAGGTCTCGTAGAAAAAGACGAGGCAGTCGGAACCATAAACCTTGATGTCGCCTTTCTTGATGGTGCCGGGGGCGTAGCTTGAGGTCTTGAAACCGGAATCCAGATAGACATAATATTCGTTGCCGTGAAGTTCCGTCATGGAAATTGTCAGGGGAAGTTTTTCCTTGAAACTTTGCGCGGTGGCGTTGTCTGCTAGGGTGGCAATGAATTCTTGAGAGCCGATGGT
>JAKSIJ010000009.1 GCA_024398875.1 Fibrobacter sp. | reverse complement strand
CTACAGTAGCTTCTCGCTCACCTTTTTCGTGGTCACGATGCCGAGCTTCTTTATCCCTTCGAAACGGTTGATGATGTTTCCGGGGCCGCCATTCAGCTGACCGCGCGCTTCTTCGTATGTTTTGCAGGCGGTCTGCATCTGCGAACCGATCTTTGCAAAATTATCGGTGAATCCGCAGAATTTTTCGTAAAGACTTGTCGCAGCATCCATTATCTTCTGGCACGTTTCCTCTTGGCGGGTATTCTGCCATGTCAAAAGAATCAGGCTCAAGGCTAACATCAGGTTTGTAGGATTGATGATGATAATGCCTTTCTTGTACGCCTTGATGCCAATCTGCGGGTCCCTATTCATAGCTAGAATGTAACTGCCCTCGTTAGGGACGAACATCAGCACGTAAGGGACTGCACTAGGCACAACCTTCGCGTAATTCACTCTCACAAGTTCTTCCACATGGCTCCAAATGCTATCCAGGTTAGCCTTGCTAGCCTGTTCCCGCGCAACATCGTCCTCTGCCGCGAGGTAATCGGAATAAGCAGTGAGCGACACCTTGGAATCCACCACAATCATGGAACCGCTGGAGGCCTTCACCACCACATCGGTACGCACGTCCTTGCCGTCGGCGGTCTTGTAGTTCTTTTGCGTAAAGAATTCCTCGTTCTCGCGAAGTCCGCTATCACGCAAAATGTTGCTGAGCACCTGCTCTCCCCAATCGCCCTGAACCTTTCCGCGGTTCTTAAGAGCGTTGGCCAAATTCACTGCATCTTCGCTCAGCTTGTTGGACTGCTTCATCATGGTTTCGATGGTGCTGTTCAGTGCAGCGATGTTCTTGTCGCCACCTTCCTTGTTATCTTTCAGGGCCTTGCGCATCTCTTCAATCTGTTGAAGCAGAGGTTGGGTAATCTTCCCCATTTCTTCCTTGTTCGCGCCCTTGAAATCTTCGGCGCGTTCCTTCAGCAATTTCTGTGATGTAGCCTCGAATTCCGATTTCATGGCGGCAAGCTGCTTGTCAAAAACTTCTTCACGTTCCTTCTTCGCGTCGGCAAGCTGCTTGGCGGCATCTTGCTTCAAATCCGCCTGCATTTTTTCGGCCTGCTTCCTGGCTTCATCTAGTTGTTGCGCGGCTTCTGACTTAGCTGCAGAGAGTTGCTTTGCAGCCTCCTCCTTGCTTTCTGCCAGCCGGCGGTCTGCCTCTGCCCTCGCCTCGCCTAACTGCTGTGCGGCTTGCTCTTTCACCTCCGTCAATTGCTGCGCGGCTTGTTCCTTAGCCTCGCCCAACTGCTTGGCCGCAGATTCCTTCGCCTGTTGCAGCGAGCTCTCGCTAGCCTCGAGCTTTGTGCGAAGCACAGCAACTTCCTGCCCGCCCTTCACACGAGAAAGCAACAGCCCGACCAACACGCCCATGACGGCACAAACCACACTGACAATAGCAACTACCATAAAATTTCCTTCGTTTTTTCCAAATATAAATTCAAGAATTGACACTTTGTGTCATTTCTGAAATCGCAAAATATTTTTTTCGATAATTACGAAATTTTCTTCACGAATTCGCGGCAGACTTCTTCCGGATTGGGCTTGCCGAAAATAGCGGAACCCACCACGAACACGTTGGCGCCGGCTTCCTTGCAGGCCACGATGTTGTCCAGCTTCACTCCCCCATCGATTTCGATGTCCAGTTCCGGGCAGAGCGCGCGGAGTTCGCGAATCTTGTCGAGGCAATAAGGAATGAGGCTCTGACCGCCAAAGCCAGGGTTCACCGACATGATGAGCACCATGTCCACGATGCCGAGCACGTACTTGATGCTTTCGAGAGGCGTTGCAGGATTGATAGCCACGGCGGGCTTCACGCCCAGCTCCCGAATCTGGTGCAGCAGGCGGTCCAAGTGGTTGGTGGTTTCTGCATGCACGCTGATGTAGGCAGCACCAGCCTTGGCGAAAGCCTCCACGTACTGCTCCGGATTTTCAATCATCAAGTGGCAATCCAGCGGAAGGCATGTGCCCTTCCCCACGCAGGCAGAAATACCCGGCCCAAAGCTGATGTTCGGAACGAAGTGGCCGTCCATGATGTCCAAGTGCACGAGGCCTGCGCCGCCATTCTCGATGGCCTTAAGGCCGTTACCAAGTTCCAGGAAGTTTGCGTTCAACACGCTGGGTGCGATAATCTGCTTTAAACTCATGCTCCAAATATAAGAAAAAGATGAAACCCATAATAGCGGCGGTCGTCATTGATGCACGAAAAATAATGTATCTTGACCTTCATAGATGCGTTGAATGAGTGACCGAGGTTTGGGTTTATGAAAAAATTTAATTTATCTGTAATAATTTTTGGGTTGGCATTAACGGTTTTCGCAGGCACGGCAATCGCCGCCGAAGTCCCGTCCGACGGGCTTGTAGCCTACTATGCCTGCAGCGGAAACTTTGACAACTCCGCCCCAACTTCCCTGCCCCAGGCCATAAACCATAGCGCCACCTTTGCCGCAGACCGCTTCGGCAATGCAAATTCCGCCTGCTATTTTGACGGCAACGAATCCTACATCGAGGTCCCGGACGATAACGCCTTCAGCATCATCACCACAGGCGCTCTCACCGTCTCTGCCTGGATGAGCCCGGAAGTCCTGAATTTCAAAAAAAACGAGGACGGATGCTACGTGCACTGGATGGGGAAGGGCGAACCCAAACAGCATGAATGGACCTTCCGCATGTACAACAACTATCTCGACACCTGCAGTGCCACCGATGACAGAAACCGCCACAACCGTATTTCCGCCTACGCCTTCAACCTTGGCGGAAACCTTGGCAGCGGCAGCTATGTGCAAGAAGCCGTAACAGCGGGGGAGTGGATTCACATTGTGGCCCGCTACGACACGGTATCCAACACGATTACCATCTTCAAAAATGGCGCGCAAAAAGACCAGGATCCGCTTCATGACAATACATACAACGTTGTTCCTGAAAACGGCACCGCTCCCTTCCGCATGGGAACCCGCTCCAAATGGACCTACTTCCAAGGCCGCATTGACGACGTGCGCATCTACAACCGTGCACTCTACGACGAGGAAATTCTCGCCCTCTATAACGAGGCCGCTCCCAGCTCCAGCTCCAGTTCTGCCGTGCAAAATTCCAGTTCCAGCAGCCAAGCGGCTTCCAGTTCGTCAAACCTAATCACAAGTTCAAGTTCCCTCTCGCCAACTTCCAATTCTAGCGAATCCTCTTCCACCAGCAGCGATATCTCTTCATCTTCCGCAGAACCAGCATACAGCTCCTCTTCGGCAAACTCCAGCTCCCCAAGCGGCTTCAGCTCTAGTTCTGCCGTGCAAAATTCCAGTTCTTCCGAGCCTCAATCTAGTTCCTCCGCCGAGCCAAATTCCAGTTCATCCAACGCAACTTCTAGTTCCTCTGCCGAGCCTAATTCCAGCTCCGAGAGCGAAATCGGGTCATCTTCCAGCGGAACTGAGAAAATTTTGCCCCTCGGAAAGGCACTTCTGAGCCCCGAAAACAAGGGAAGTGGTGCAATTTATCGCGCCAACGGACAAAAGGCTCCTGAGGGCGTTTCTGCGCGAAATAGGGTCAAAGGCACCTACTACAAGAAAATCCGGCAGTAAAAATCATGAAAAACGGCATTCCCTATCTGAAATCCACCATCAAGAACCCGAACATCATCGTGGGGGAGTTCACCTACTTTAGCGGGACGGATTTCGAGAAGCACGTTACCCATCACTACGATTTCATCGGCGACAAGCTCATCATCGGAAAATTCTGCCAGATTGGCGCCGGGGTGGAGTTCATCATGAACGGGGCCAATCACCAAATGAATTCCGTGTCCACATACCCCTTCTATGTGATGGAAGGCTGGAGCGAAAATCCGCCCAAATTTGAGGATTTGCCCCTAAAAGGGGATACCGTGGTGGGGAATGACGTTTGGTTTGGGCAAAATGTGACGGTTTTGCCTGGAATCCACATCGGGGACGGGGCCATCATCGGCTGCAATAGCGTGGTTTCGAGAGATGTGCCGGCCTACACCATCGTCGCCGGGAATCCCATTCGGGAAATCCGCAAGCGCTTCAATGACGAACTCATCCAGCTGATGGAGGAGCTCAAGTGGTGGGACAAACCCGCAGCAGAAATCGAGCAGCTCATTCCGCTTTTAGGGAACCGCAACCTCCAGAAAGTGAAGCAGGAAATCAAAGATATCCTCAAGAAATAGACAAAGTCGACGAAGTTGCACCACAATTTTAGCTGTTATTAGTCGGTTTACAACTTGTTTATACAAAATTTAGTCTATTTCCAAATTCAACGTGTTATTCACAAGTTCAAGGTTTGTTTCACGTGAAACTGATAAAATGTGTAATAATCGCTCATTTTGTTGACGAAAATGTTGAAAATCTATCAACTTTGAAACAAAATGACGTCATTATTTGGCGTTTTGTGAATTTAAGGTTAATAATATTATCAACGAATTAATATTTTCAATTGCGTCTAACTTCAAGATATTCAACATTTTATACACAAATGTAGAGCCCAGTTCATCCGTCATTGCAAGCCACCCTGGGGCGCGGCAATCAAAAAACGTCATCCGTCCAATCAATTATTATATATTTAAGCCATGAAAATTCGAGAAGCCAGACAGTCCGATTTTGAAAAAATGCTGCCCATTTTTCGGGAAGTGATCCAGGGCGGCGACACCTACGACTTCGAGGAAACCGCCAGCGACCAGGACGCATTCGACTACTGGTTCGGGAAAGGGGTCTCCAGTTTTGTGGCGGAAGAAGACGGAGAAATTCTCGGGTTCTACAAAATCATACCGAACCATCGGGGGAGGGGGAGCCATGTGGCCAACGCCTCCTTCATGGTCGCAAAAAATTTCCGCGGGCAGGGGCGCGGCAGAAAACTGGGGGAGGATTGTCTATCCCGGGCGAAGTCCATGGGGTTCCAATTCATGCAGTTCAACTTCGTGATTTCTACGAACGAGCCCGCCATGAGGTTGTGGAAAAGTTTGGGATTCAAGGAGCTTTGCAGGCTCCCCGACGCCTTCAATCATAAAAAACTGGGCAACGTAGACGCCGTAATTTTCTACAAAAACCTGTAATTTATCCACAAAATCGCTCATTTTTGTCATTGGTTAGTGACAAAGCCACCTAATTTGTTGATAGAATTGGACTTACATCAAGTTTTATCAACAATTTTCAATATTTTTGTTGAAAATTCTACCGCTCACGCAAAATTGTGGATAACAAGAATCTAGGCGGCCTCGATATCCAGATTGCCATCCACGTAGCGTTTCAAAACGCTGGCGGCAAGAGTCTGATATGGAATTCCGACTCGTTTCGCCTTTATCTTGAGGCGGGCAATGACACCCGGTTCCACACGCATGGAAATCATGCGCTTCTTCATTTCGGCAAAAGCTTCCTGGATGGTAGTGCCCGGAGGGAACGGAGTCGCCGCATTCGTCCCAGTTTCCTCGTATTCACGTTCATAGGCCAGGCCTTGCTCTTTCCATCTCTCTTCATCTGTCATATTTCCTCCTATTTAAGCGGATAAACCGTCACTAAAACATCATCTATCAAATTACAAATCAGCCGATATTTTCTTCCATTTATCATCGCTTCCATCACAGAAACAGTAGAATCTCTATCGCTGGTTTCAACACTTAGCAATCCCTCGTTCGTCGCAAAGAAATGGCGCACCTGTTGTTCTGTCAGACCGCGCTCCATTATCCTTTGCTTGGCGTGCAAGCTGATCTTTATTGCCATAATCTATATTTTTATATTGCTGTTGTCAATATCTTATCATTTTACCTCCATACTTATAGACGTATAAACTCCCCATTTATACAACCCCTCTTCGCTTTTTTTTCAAACGCGCACTCACTCTATAATTGTTTCACGTGAAACGTTCACAGTCCGAATGCCACGGTGGGGAGCTTGCTCACCAACATGGCTGAGGGCAAGAACGTAGCATGCGAAGCATGCCAACATGTAAGGCGAGAGTCGCGGAAAATGTTGCATTTTCCATGACCGAGCCGAAGGGTGTAGCGAGCGAAGCGAGCAAACATGCGATTGCGAGGGTCACTGGGAATGGCCGCATTCCCAACGACCGAGCATGAGCATGTAGCATGCGAAGCATGCCAACATGCGCAGTCCGAATGCCACGGCGGGGAGCTTGCTCACCAACACGGCTGAGGGCAAGAACGTAGCATGCGAAGCATGCCAACATACAGGGTGAGAGTCGCGACAAAACTTGTTTGGTCACGAACGAGCCCAAAATTTTGCGGAATGATTTTTATATATCCAATTTACAGGTCAACACGAACATGACCATCTTCAAAGTCCATTCGCTGCCAGTCTTCTTCATCAGGAATCGTTCCTGGGCCTCATAGACCTGGCGGTCGTAGACCCGCTCACGGACAATCGGCGCCATAATCATCGCCGACCATTTGCTTCTCAGGGCAAAAACCATCATGGGATTTATGCTGATGGTTTTGTAGTCAGGGTCGTAATCGTCATAGATATCGTCGAAGTAGGAATTTCGCAAATACCCATTATAAGAAACCGTGACCATGGCCATCTTCAACTGTTCGAAGGGGAAGAGGTACATGAGGCTCAGGCGGTAATCTTCGACAATTCCGTTGACGCCACTCTCCATTCCAGCCTTCCAGGGGGTCCCGTCCCTTGCACCGGTATAGGCATGGTAGGTCATGGAGGCGCCAGCACTTAGAATGATTTTCGTCCACTTGGATTTCGGAAGGAACATCATCATGGGGATGGAAAGGGAAGCCTTCCCCTGACCGTTATAGGCGAATTCCGTCAAGAACAAATCCCCATTGAAATCAGCCTCCGCCGGATCGTATACCCCCATGAAGTCACCATCGCCGCCATAGTTCCAAGCAGAATTAAGCCCCCCGGAAACCCCGAATTCCAGAAGATGGAACAGCCCGAAATTAATGGAAGCAGTTGCGCCCACATCCACTGGAGACAACCGTTCGCCAACCCCAAGCTTCAGGGAGAACATTTTCAAGAAATCCCGCTCAACAGAATTATCGATAGTGAGCATGGGAGCCGCCACAAAGAAGATGGGCCAGTCCTTCAGGGTCTTGGAATGCTTCAGCGCGTCTTTCATGAAGAGGAGGCTCGCAATCATGAGCTTGGGGTCACGGGTGATTTTCCAGCCATAGACCGAGTCCGACAATGCGGTGATATTTTGGCTGGACGAATCTGGTTCCGGCGACTTCAAGACGGCAGTGTCGGGAGCACTCTGACCCGAGGCGACATTCGCGGCAACACTTGCTTGATGTGAGACAGTATCCGTCGGCGCCACACCCTCGGCAAAAACAGCGACTGCCAAAGACAGCCACAGCAAAAATACAATGCCGAGGTTATGAATTTTCATCGCGCGCAAATATAGCTTTTTTACCATACATGTAAAAGGGGGAGAGGATAATTATGAATTTTGTCGAGGCGAGTGAAACGGCTGAGCTTGCTCGGGCACTTCCGAGCCGATGTCAAAATGAGTGCGAAGCACTAATTATGAATTATGAAATATGAATTATGAGAAACTTCGGAAGCGTCATTGCGAGCGTAGCGCGGCAATCCAAAATTTTGAATTGTGAATTATGAATTATAAATTGCATCTTGCCTTTAACACCTGAGATTTCAAAATCAACACTTTATCAACGCGAATTAAAATATTATCCACAGATTTCTTAATTAAATGCAGGCGCCACCCTTTCCCAGGTTTCTTTTTTATTCCAATAAATTCTACATTTTATGCCAAAATGTTTCACGTGGAACCATGAAACCATCGCTAGATGAAAAACAAAAGACGCTGCTGAACCAGTTTCTGGCAGCCAACAACGTAACCTTGTCCAAGGAAACCCTAGACAAGCTTTATGGTTATGCAGATTTGGTGGTGGAGACCAAGGAATTCGGGAACCTTATTTCCCCGAAGGATTCCGAGAAGTTTTTGTCCAGACACATCGCCGACTCACTCATTCCATTCATATATATTAATGGAATGCTAGATTCTTCGCGCACGTTGTGCGCTCAGAATGACACGGGAAAAAGTTCATCACCTGAAGGCAATTCAAAATTCAAAATTCAAAATTCAGAATTAAATTCTCCTGACAGTAATTGTGAATTGTGCATTGATAATTTTAAATTGACTTGGGCGGATATGGGTTCCGGCGCAGGCTGCCCGGTTTTCCCCCTCGCCATCGCCATGCCGAATGTGAAATTCTATGCGGTCGAACCCCGCAACATGCGTGTCAAGTTCATGCAGATGGCCAAGGAAAAACTCCACCTGGACAACCTGACGGTGGTAGGCAAGCGGTTCGAGACTGCCGGCCTCGCCAATTTGGATTTTATCAGCTGCCGCGCCCTTTCCACTTTCGAAAACGACTGGGAACGGGCAAAAGTCGGCCTCAAGAAGGGTGGTATCTTCGCCACTCTTAAAAGCTATCATAATGTGGAAGAGCTGGAAGGGAACCCTGCCATCCACATTCAAAAGTACAATTTACCAGAAGAAGAACAACTCTACGCTTTTGTCACCAGAGGTAACGAATGAGTAAAGTCATTGCAATCTGTAACCAGAAAGGTGGTGTAGGTAAGACTACCACAGCCGTGAACTTGGCCGCAAGCCTTGCCGCACTGGAAAAGAAAACGCTCCTCATCGACATGGACCCCCAGGGGAACGCCTCCCAGGGTCTCGGGTTCACCGAAATGCAGGATGTGGACGTCCACGAAGTCCTGAACATGGCTGACAATCCAGACAACATGACGCTAGAAAATCTCCAGCCCGCCATTCTGGACACGCCCCTCAACTTCCTCAAGGTGATGACCTCCGGCCCGGATCTGGCCGTCATGGAAATCGAGCTGGTGAACGCCATGAGCCGCGAGCGCCGTCTGGAACGAGTCGTCAATGCACTAAAGTCCTCTTTCGAGTTCATCATCATCGACGCACCTCCAAGCCTGAACCTCTTGACGCTGAACGTGCTGACTGCAGCCACCAGCGTTCTCATTCCGGTGCAGTGTGAATACTACGCCCTCCAGGGTATGACGGAACTTTTCAAGACCATCCGCGAAGTCCAGAAGAATTTGAATGCGGGTCTGAAGATTGAGGGAACGCTCCTCACCATGCTGGACAAGCGCCTGAGCCTCTGCCAGCAGGTGGCCAAGGAAGTTCGCGAGAACCTCTCCGACACGGTGTTCAATACGGAAATTCCGAGAAACACCCGTCTGGGCGAGGCGCCTTCTCATGGAAAGCCGGTGATTTTGTACGATGTAACCAGCAACGGCGCACAAGCCTACATGAAGCTGGCCGAAGAAATTTTGAATAAGGATAAATAATCTTTATGGGTAAGAAGTCTTTTGCATTTGGAAGCAACCTGAGCGCCATGCTCCAGAAGAGCCATATCAATATGGACGAACTGAAGTCTGGTGCGCCGGCAGCTAGCGGTAATGATAACGAAAACAAGATTGTTGAAATTGACCTGAATCTGGTGGACCCGAACCCGTTCCAGCCGCGAAAAGTTTTCAGCGACGAGGAACTGCAGGATTTGGCCGAGACCATCAAGATTCACGGCCTTATCCAGCCCATTGCCGTCCGCAAGGTTGGCGACCGTTACCAGATTATCAGCGGTGAACGCCGTACCCGTGCTACTCGTTTGGCAGGGAAGACCACCATCAAGGCTCAAGTCTACGAAGCTCTTGATGACCGGACCATGAGCGAATGGGCCCTCATCGAAAACATCCAGCGCGTGGACCTGAACCCGATAGAAATTGCTGAATCTTATCAACAATTGATTGATAATCACAACTACACTCACGATGATTTGGCCAAAACTGTTGGTAAGTCCCGCTCCGCAATCACCAACGCCCTCCGCCTGCTGAAACTGCCGGAGACGGTGAAGGCCTGGATTCAGGATGGAAAACTCAGTAGTGGCGCCGCCCGTGTTCTCTGCAGCGACAAAATCAAGGACCCTGAAGCTATCGCAAAGAAGATTATCGCCGAAGGTCTGAACGTCCGCCAGATTGAAGCCCTCATTTCTAGTCCGGAAGCAGACAAAAAGCCGGCCTCCGAAAAGAAGGAAAAGCCTGCTCTCAGCGCTGACCTCAAGAACTTCGAAAGCAAGCTGGAAGGATTCTTCGGGACCAAGGTCACCCTGAACCCCGCCAACGAAAAGCAGACCGAGGGAACCATCGTCATCAAGTACTATAGCATGGATGACCTGACCCGCATCCAGGAACTTCTCGACAATCACTAGTGGTAGAATTGTGAAATCCAAGTACTTTACCATACAAATCATTCCTGAAGGAGCGAACGAAATCAAGAAGTATCGCTTCTCTACGAGATGGTTTGTGGTTCTGAAGGTGTTCCTGGTTGTCTTCATCCTGGTCAGCGGATTCTTCATTTTCAATCTGGCGAAGATGAACCACATCATCGCCAACTATGAAAAGATGAAGGTGACCAACGCCCAGCTCATCAAGAAGGACAACAACTACGAGGAGATGTTCTCCCGCCTGGATTCCCTCTGGGTTTTGGAAGATAGAATCCAGAACATCTTCCAGACTTTCATCGAGAACGACTCCAACACCATCAAGAGCATCATCGATAAAAACAAGTTTGCCCATACTCCTTCTGAAAAAATTGAAATCAACTACGACGGTCTCTACCACTGGATTCCTATGGAAGAGAAAATCAAGCTGGAGCACATCCCCAGCATCATTCCGGCTGTCGGAATTGTAAGCAAAAAGTTTACAGAAGAAGGCGGACATGACGGAACGGACATCGCTGCTCCGGCAGGGAATCCGGTATTTGCCGCAGGCAGTGGCATCGTGGAATTTGCCGGCAAAAAAGGCAATCTCGGAAACACGGTGATTATTGACCATAAAAATGGCTACAAGACATCTTATTCACACATGAATACAATCCAGACTCATAAAAATCAAACTGTGAATAAAGGCGACATTATTGGAAGCGTAGGAAGCACTGGTAGCACTACCGGTCCCCATCTCCACTATTCCATCACTCACAACGGTAAACCGGAAGATCCGGAAACATTTTTTAACTACTAAAGAGGAAACCATGCCAGTAAAAGGTGAAAACGAAATAACTCAGATTGGAAACAGCGTCCTTATCAAGGGTGACATCATCGGCAAGAGCGATGTCCGCGTCGCTGGTACCGTAAACGGCAGCATCAACATCGAAGGTGAGCTCATCATCGAGCGCACAGGCCGCATTGAAGGTGAAATCAAGACTCTCTCCTCTGTGATTGCCGGCTCTATCAAGGGCAACATCGAATGCAAGGAAAAGCTGGTTCTTGAAAGCAGTTCCCAGTTCGTGGGTAACATCAAGACCAAGCAGCTTATCATTCAGGAAGGTGCCATTTTCCAGGGCAACTGCCAGATGGGTCTTGCTCCGGCCGTTCAACCTAAGGAGAAGGTTTAATTCACACCCATATCATTACTATCTATTTATGTATATAAAATGATAATGATATTAATGGTGTGAATAGTGGATAAGTTTTTGGCAGTTTTAGCATAACTTTATGGTGTTCAACAAGATATACCATTGAAAGTTTCGTTTATAATTGTTGAAAACTTAAAATTTCTCCACTTTTTTCAATGTGGATAGATGTTGAAAGAGAAACTTCAACATCAACTCACATCCAAAACACAAACTGGTATTGAAAATGCCGAATTTTCAACAATTTGTGAATTTGATATGGGTCACATTTACAGCGAAATTTGGGAGAAATTAAAAATTTTAAGCATTTTGGGATTATATTTGAAAGACTACTTATGGCTTGTAAGGTTTTGAAGATAGGGCAGATATCGGATATCCACATTGGCGAAGATGAAAGTCTCGTGCAAGGTATAGATGTTCGTGCCAATTTCATGAAAGCTATGAACTCCGAATCTATGAAGGATTTGGACTTGCTTGTGCTTTCTGGAGACTTGGCTAACGAGAATGCAGAACCTGGCGCCTATAAGTATTTTGCTGAATTCTTGGCAAAGCTGGATATTCCCTACTGCATCATTCCAGGGAACCACGACCGTATTGAAGTCATGGAACCTTATTTTGATTTTTTGAAGGGCAAGGTGCATAACGGCAAGTGCTATTACCGCTACGATATAGCGAGCCGTTCCATCTTCTTCCTAGATAGCGCCTGCGGAGAAGTCTCCCAGGACCAGCTGGCATGGCTCAAGGAAGAAGCCCCGAAGGTGAAGGGAGAGATTCTCCTATTCCTGCACCATCCGCCTTGTTTTTGTAACCACCGCTTTATGGACTTGCGCTACCACCTGAAAAATATGCTGGAAGTGCAAAAGGTATTGGAAGGATTGGATAACCTGACTCACATTTTCTGTGGCCATTATCATTCCGAATTTGAAATTGAACTGGGTAGGCAAGTGGTGCACGTGGCGCCTTCTTCCCAGATGCAGATAGACCCTAACACTCCGTACTTTAACCTGAAGAGCGCAGCCCCTGGTTGGCAGACCATCAAATGGGGCGAAAATTTCGTCGAAACTCAAGTTTATTTTGAGTAGTGCCTTGAAAAATGTGGCTCTGTTGCTATATTTGGGTGCGAATGGCGGTTTAGCTCAGTGGTAGAGCACTGGAATCATAATCCATTGGTCCGGGGTTCAAATCCCTGAACCGCTATTAAATTTTAGAAATGAGGCGATTATGTCAAAAAGAAGTCTTGTAATTTCACTTTTGGCAGCAGCCTCTTTTTTTGTTGCCTGCGGTGATGTTGAACAAGCTCAGCCCGCTGCCAAGCAAGCTGCAGCAGTACAGGCTCCGGAAAATTCTCCCATTGTAGAGGTGAAGCCTTTCACTGCTCCTGCCCAGCCCGTTGTGACGCTGGAACAGGCCAAGCGCTATGTGAAGGCAAGTGCAGGCCTTGTGGAACTTGGTGTGGTTTGGTCCACCAAGATCGATCAGGCTCCCGATGCCGAAAAGGTCCAGATGCTGGAAGCCTACAATGTGGCTCGCGATCAGCTTTGCGCCCGCGTTGGTCTTACCGGCGGTATTGCAGAATACAACTGGATTACTGCAGTGGCTCTCCCCAACAAGGATAACAAGGCTACCTTTGAAGCCGCTGGCTTGAAGAAATAATAAAACTGCGCGGATTTAGGATAAATTAGTTTTTGAGGAACACCGGTTGACGCCGGTGTTTTTTATTTGTGACAGAATATTTCAGGAGAAAGATTGTAGAATTTCTCGCCTTTTCGAGCCGCGAGTTCATAGCCAAGTGCGGAAAATAAGGCATTTAGTGTTTTCAGGGTGACATTTACTGGCTGCATGGCTCGCAGGTTTTGAATGACAGATGTAGAAATCCCCGATTGTGAAGACAATTTCCGTACGCTGATTTTCTGTTCTTCCATCGCCTCTAGCAATAATTCAGAAAGCAGGAAGTTGGTATATTCCTTTTCGAATTTTTTGCGTTGCCGCGGGTTTTCCATCACCCTGTCAAATGTTGATTTATTTTTCATAGTAGCTGCCTTGCTCATTTCTCTTTTCATAATCAGCCTTGTATGCGAGAGCTCGCATTTTTTCGTTCTCTGGTAATTTCTGTGTCTTCTTTGTAAATGCGTTCGTGACAATTATTTTTTGTCCTGAATAGAAAAACGATAAAAATCGATGAGGTCTAGGTTTGAACGCATAGATTTTGTCGCCTTCATTTCTGAATTTGGTTGCATCCATGATTTTCCCGTTATCGCCCATTCGTTTAAAGAGCATCAGAATTTTTCTTTGTTGAGAGCAACTCAATTTGTTGAAAAATCTTAATGCTTCACTATTGCCGTTTACATCATAATACCATTCAATGCAAAAAGCATTGCCTTTATACGCTACATATTCCTTCATATAAATGTATCTCCTTTTTGATACACTGTCAAGGGGATATAGTAAAAAAGACCCCTTTACTCTTATAAACGTTTTAAGGGGACAAAAATTTCCAGCTTATATGAAAAATTTTATTTCTTCTGGGTTTCCTCGGGGCGGGGCTTTGTATCTTCCAGAAGGCGGTCGGCCCATTCGTCCCAGAAGCGGCAGCGCTCGCCATCCAGCTTCATCTTCGCGAACTTTACGGGCTCGGTTTCTACGGCCAGAGTGACGACAGATTCCTTGTATGCCTGGGTCAGGCCCGCCACATGGGACATGCGCTGCTTCAGTTCTGTTGTAGTGGCGTCCAGAATGTCGGCTTCAAAGCGGCGCTCAATGTAGCGGCGGATGATGAATCCGAGGTTCATGAAGTAGTCGCCCTGCTCGCCTGCGGCGAGGTAGTTTTTGCGGTGCAGTTCCGTGAGGGCGAGGACAGCTTCTTCATACGGTGGCAATAACGGAACTTCGCCCGGCTTGCGGAACTTTTTATGAAGGAACCAGCCGAGAAGCACGAGGAGCGCTACGCCGAGAATGGCGAGCAGTACGTAAATCCAGATGGGAAGGCGGGGGTCGGCCAGAGGAGCTTCCACATCCAATATATCCGTTTCTTCACCTGTCGTGCGCATGGAGACTTTCACGGCCACAGGGTCGGTTTTGGTTTGGACGGTGTCTTTATCGACGACGGCTAGAATTTCTTGGGGGGCGATGAGGAAGTCGCCGCTGACGAAGGTGTTGAGGGTGGCTTGCCAGGTGAATTTGGCGCTGCCTTTGGGCATGCCTTCGGTGGTGCGGTCGTTCTTCATCTCCTTCACTTCGAAGCTGCCCAGGTTCCCTACAAAGCTGGGGAGATCCACGATGGCGTTTTCGGGTGCGGTGACGGAGATTTCGTAGTTGAACATGTCGCCCACAAAGACCTGGGCGTTATCTACATGGGCGTTCACTTGGATGTCGAAGGCGAGGCATGGGGCAACCGCCAGGAACAGCGTCGCAAAGATGAACGTGGCAATGGTGGCACGTATGGCGCGGAAACTCCGGAAATTTTTTGCGTGGTTCAACATCACGGAAGAATATACAAAAAATGTTTTGAAAAGGTTTGAGCGAAAATGCTACTTCGCGATGACGTTGTAGAATTCCAGGAACTGCTCTGGAGAAAGTTCCTCGGCGCGGACGGTGGCGGGGTAGTCCAGCAGTTCGATGGCTTCCTGGATTTTTTGCTTGGGGTAGGCGCCGCCGAAAGAGTTGGTGAGGGTTTTGCGCTTTTGGGTGAAGGCGGCGCGGACGAAATCGAAGTAGCCTTCTGGTGCCTGGAGGGCATTGGCGCGAGGCGTGAGGAGCATGGTGGCGCTATCCACGTTGGGCTTTGGCGTAAAGTGCTCGGGCCCGATTTTCCGGAGGATTTGCGTGTTGGCGTATGCGGAGACGAGAACGGAAAGGCTCCCGTATGCTTTGGAGCAGGGAGAGGCGCAGATGCGTTCGGCAACTTCCAGCTGGACCATTCCCATGAAGCCTTGAGTCAAGTGGAGGCGCGGCATGATGCCTGCGATGATGGCGGTGGAAACATTGTAGGGAAGGTTTCCGGTGAGCCACGGCTTTCCGTGATTTGCAATCCAACTGTCAAGATCGAATTTGAGAATGTCGCAATTGGTGATGTGGAAACTCGAGAAGTTCGCGAATTTGTTCTGCAGAAATTCCACACACTGTTCGTCGATTTCTACGGCGGTGACATCAAGGCCACGGGCCAGCATGTGCTCCGTGAGGGCGCCGTGACCGGGGCCAATTTCCAGAACGGGTTCGCCGGCATTTGCGGGAAGATCACCCGCAATCATCTGCGCTGTTGGCACATCCAGAAAGTTTTGCCCGAATTTTCGCCTGCGGTCTCTATCCATGGTGGGAAATATAGGAAAAGAGAATCAATTTTATTATATATTTTTTTTGTGTTGTCACCTTCGAGAAGGTATTTTTTTACCGCCTGACGTACTTCTCTATCGAATGGAGAAGTGCGTCTTTTTATATTGCGGACGAAATTTTCGTCCACAATATTCAAAACCATTTTCTCGGCGTGGGGAAAATGGTCATCATCGCAAAGGGTGGTTCAGTCTTAAGCATTGACATCCTTCTCCAAATTGCATATATTTATCTATGTAATTCGATAATCCTCATGACAGTCGGCATAGACTTTTCGTCCGTACGTGCATCCGCGATGGGGCCCATAAACCTTCTGGTTTGTGTTGTTGGATAGCTGGCAGGAACACGACCTGCTCGAGTCCAGCCGAAAGGCTGGCAAGTAACGCCGGAGAATGCCTCCGCCAACAGCAAAAGCTAGAGCATCCCAAATAGAACGAAACTTGTATAGCCAGTGTTGGCTTTTGTTTTAACGTTTAAGGTTTAAGTGAGGCTAAAAATATGAGGATACTGGACAAAGATTATTACAAAAGACTTTATGCAGACCCATTCTTTGGGACAATTCTCCGTACACCTCCTCCGGATTTTACGGAGTTGGATCGTATTTGCGAGGAATTTGAAAAACGAGTTGCAGAAATGCACCGTAGAGAAGCTATTGCCAAAGAAATGGGGGAGAAATGATATCTTCTGCACAGGTTTTTGACACAGACGGATATTCTGTGGAACATCTTTTTGATAACGAAATCAATGGTTTGCTTATGGAACAATTTCAGGTTACAGAAAACGCAAGGGGACTTGAAATATATTTAAGGCATTACGCCATTTCCGATGAAGTTGAACATCTGAATCGCACATATCTTGTAAAAGACAAGTTTTCACAAGAACTTGCTGGTTATTTTTCTTTGCGTACAGGATTGATTACGAAACGCGTTGATGGAAATTCCTTCAATTCTTTTCCGGCCATTGAACTCTCTAATTTTGCCATAGAGGCAAATTACAGGCAAAATCATCCTGAGGTATACCATTTAGGGCGTTATATATTCAGACATTTTGTTGTGCCTATGGTTAAACAGATTGCGGAGTTGGTCGGTGTAAATTCATTGTATTTGTATGCACTCCCAAATGGAAGACTGATGGGGCATTATGAAAAGATGGGATTTACACGCTTACCTCCAGATCAGGAATCTTTTGTTCAAGACCATATAAAACCGATATATGACGAAGGGTGCATTTTTATGTATCAAGTCTTATCGCTTGGGAATGAAAGTCTTTCATAATAGGTTATATTTATGCAGAACCCGCCTGTTGAACGCGACGAAGTCTACGGCGAAATCTTTGAACAGGCCGAGAACTTTAAGAAGAATAGATAGGAAAGATTTAATATATGAAACCATCGGAACAAAAATTACTTGCATTGCTTTCAGGA
This sequence comes from Fibrobacter sp., assembly GCA_024398875.1. GTDB lineage: Bacteria > Fibrobacterota > Fibrobacteria > Fibrobacterales > Fibrobacteraceae > Fibrobacter. The sequence goes on along the minus strand of JAKSIJ010000009.1, from coordinate 82,628 downwards.
AACGATGTTACATTTTATATTCCGCCTTATCAGCGCAATTACGAATGGGACAATGATCAATGTCAGGTCTTTTTGGATGATGTAATTAAAACTGCAGAGGAAAACCTAAACGGCCAAATTTCCGAGCACTTCTTCGGATCAGTGACGTACGTACCGTCGGAATCTGTTTTTGGTCAGCCCACTAAACTTGTCCTTATTGATGGTCAGCAGCGTATTACCACTACAATGCTCTTCCTTGTTGCTTTGCGAGATGTAGTCTCCGATGAAAACATGAAGAACTTTATTGATCAGACTTATTTGAAGAACAATAAGGTCGTTGGTGATGGTGAATACAAAATCAAGTTAAAACAGGTCGAAACTGATTGGGATGCCTATTGCAAGATTATTCTTTCTATTGATTTGTCTGATGAAGATAAAATGGCCGCAGTCTATAGAAATTACAAGTTCTTTAAAGAAGAACTTGTAAAAATGCTGAATAGTAAGAATTATTCCTTAGATAAACTTGTTGAAAAAGGTCTTTCCAAGTTTAGTGTTGTTACCATTGAATTGGAAACAGAGCACAAATGGGAAAACCCTCAGGAAATCTTTGAATCCATGAATTCCTTGGGAAAGCCTTTGTCTTTGGCAGACTTGGTTCGCAACTATCTGCTTTTAGGATTGAACGCAGAAAAACAGGATTTCCTGTACCATAATTATTGGGTAGCTCTAGAGAAGAAACTGCCTGGCCAGCTTTCTAATTTTATTCGAGACTTCATGCAATGTGAAGATGCCCAACCTTATTCAAGAGCCGTTGAAGCAAATTACAAACCTCTGTATGCTTCTTTTAAAGCCTTGTTTAGAGATGTTAAATCCGAAGACTTGCTGAAAAAAATGACAGAATACGCACCTCTTTATGCAGGAATTGTTTTGGGTGTATCTGTAGGCAATGACAAAGTAAATCGCCTTTTGTGTGATTTTAGAAGCATAGGGTCGGTTACAATATATTCTTTTGTTTTGGGATTGCTAAAAAGCTGGAAAAGTGAAAAATTCAGTAATGTTGAGATTGTTTGCTTATTAGATGTGCTGAAAACATATCTTTTAAGAAGACGTTTTGCAGAGCTTGGTTCCGCTGAAAATAAGGCAATACCATTGTGGAATAACCACATTGAGGCTCTTGAAGGTTCCTTCGATAAAAAAGATCGTTTTTACAGAATCATCGCTGGTCAGGACCCGTCGATGAGAATGCCTAGCGATGCAGAAATTAGAAAGTTGATGGTGACGAAAGATTTCTACGCCTTTAAACAACTTAAGTTTGTCTTTGCTTTGATTGAAGAAAAAATGACAAAATCAATGCCTGATTTGTCTGATAAGAATCTTCAGATTGAACATATTATGCCGCAAACATTGAATGAAGAATGGATTTCTATGCTTGGGGCTAAGGATTATGCTCAGATTCACGAAAATTACCTGCACACTCTTGGCAATTTGACTTTGATTCGTCACAATCAGGAGCTTGGAAACGAAAGCTTTTCTAAGAAAAAAGATGTCTATATCAATAATTCCGCCATGCAGATTTCTCAGCGAGAAATTACTGATAAAGATGTGTGGAACAAGGAAGCTATCGAACAAAGAACAAATTGGCTAATCGATTTCTTGCTAAAGGAATTATTGCCGATTCCTAGTGAATTGTTTAATTCTTTGAATACTCCTAGTCGAAGAAAGAAAACTCATACATGTTCATTTACTGAATTAGGCATTGTCGGAGAAGTTGTCAATTACATAGACGATAGGTCTATCGTTGCTCGTGTAGTCAATGATCATGAAGTCGAATTTGAAGGAAAAAAATGGAGGCTTTCTCCGTTGACTCGAGAAATAAAAAAACGTAAAGGGTGTTGTTCTGAATCAGAATCATATAATGGAAATAAACACTGGGAATTCAAGGGACAAATAATCTTTGACATGTATTCAAAATGAAAAATGCGAAGCTTAATCGCTTCGCTTTTTTCTTACATTTTCCTGAATAACAATCGCCCCTTTGTAAAAAAAGTGTTATTTTAACATTGTGAGCCTTGTTTTTTTAGATATTGAAGTTTCTACATCCAGCGGGAAAATCGCTGATCTTGGTGCTGTTGATTCTCAAGACCAGACGATTCATACGCCAAGTCAGGGTGATTTCCTGAATTTTGTAAAGGATGCGGAATATGTCGGTGGCCATAATGTCTTAAATCATGACCTTCAGTATCTAAAACACCTTGATTTGGATAAAAAGAAGGTTATCGACACTCTTTATCTTTCTCCGCTGATGTTTCCTATGCGGCCTAGCCACAAGTTGCTGAAAGATGAAAAGATTCTTAGCGATGCTTTGAACAACCCTTTGCTAGATGCCCAGAAGTCCAGGGATTTATTCCATGACGAAGTGAATGCGTTCAATGCTTTGGATGCAGACTTGAAGGATATCTTTTTTAATCTTTTGAAGGGCTTTAGGGAGTTTAAGTACTTTTTTGAATATGTTGGTTTGAAAGAAGAAAGCAAGGGCTTCTTTAACAATCTTCTTTCGGCAAGGTCCAGCAATAAGAATCTTGTAAAGCAGATTCAAACGCGATTTGCAGGCTTGATTTGCGAAAATGCATCTTTTGAATCCTTTGTTACGGAACATCCCATTGAACTGGCTTACGCTTTGTCGGTGATTAATCTGCAAGATAAGCGGTCAATTACTCCGGCCTGGGTGCTGCGCAATTACCCTTACACAGAGAACATTTTGTTCATGTTGCGAAACAATCCGTGCCATGAACTGACGTGCCCTTATTGTAATGGGAAGTTGGATGTTCGCAAAAAATTGAAAGAAATTTTTGGGCACGACAGTTTTAGAACCTACGATGGAGAACCTTTGCAGGAACAGGCTGCGTCCGCTGCAGTCAATAACGACTCCCTGTTGGCGATTTTCCCTACGGGTGGTGGAAAGTCCATTACCTTCCAGTTACCGGCCTTGATGGCGGGGGAGAACTACAAGGGATTGACCGTCGTCATTTCTCCTTTGCAGTCTTTGATGAAAGACCAGGTGGATAACCTGAGCTCTAAGGGCATTCCCGATGCCGTCACCATCAATGGCTTGCTGAAGCCTCCTGAACGAGCTGAAGCTATTGAGCGAGTGGCGTCAGGTATGGCTTCTATGCTGTACATTTCGCCGGAATCCCTGCGTTCCCGTACTATCGAAAAACTTTTGCTTTCTAGGCAGATTGCTCGTTTTGTGATTGACGAGGCTCACTGTTTTTCCAGTTGGGGACATGATTTCCGTGTGGATTACCTATATATCGGTGATTTCATCAAGAAAATTCAGGAACAAAAGTTTAACTTGAGAAGGATTCCTGTTTCATGCTTTACGGCTACGGCAAAGCAAAAAGTGGTGCAGGATATTTGCGACTACTTCAAGAAGAAATTGGATCTTGATTTGAAGATTTTTGCCACAAGGGCGACTCGAGCAAATCTTACCTATCATGTAATCTACCAAGAAGATGAGGAACAAAAGTATAAGACTTTACGCTCTTTGATTGAAACGAAGAATTGTCCCACCATCGTCTATGTTTCAAGAACAAGGAAAACGCATGAACTAGCAGAAAAATTAAGCAAAGACGGTTTTGCCGCATTACCTTTTAATGGTAAAATGGATAGTCGTGAAAAGGTGGAAAACCAGGAAGCCTTTATTCATGATAAGGTCAAAATTATCGTTGCTACGTCTGCATTCGGTATGGGTGTGGATAAGGGTGATGTGCAACTTGTCGTACATTTTGATATTTCTGATTCTTTGGAAAATTATGTTCAAGAAGCTGGTAGAGCGGGGCGTAAGCCAGAATTACAGGCTGAGTGCTATGTTCTTTTCAATGAAAGTGACTTGGACAAGCATTTTTTGTTGCTAAATCAGACGAAGCTAAGCATGAGCGAAATTCAGCAGGTCTGGAAGGCCATTAAAAGCCTTACAAAGAACAGAACTGTGCTGAAACGCTCTCCTCTTGAAATTGCACGTGAAGCGGGCTTTGATGATCCAAATGGTGACGTGGAAACTCGTGTGAAAACAGCCATTCTCGCTTTGGAAGATGCTGGCTACATTGAACGTAAGCAGAATTGCCCCCAGGTTTATGCCACTGGTATTCTTGTCAAGAACATGGAGGAAGCTAGTAGTAAGATTGCAGCTTCCAATATGATTGATGAAACGCAGAAAGAAATTGCTCGTAGAATAGTAAGTCTTTTGATTTCTCAACGAAGTACCTACAAAGCGAAAGGTGACGAGGCTGAATCACGTATTGATTACATTGCCGACATCCTTGGGTTGGAATGTAGTGCTGTTCAAGAAACTGTACAACTTCTGCGTGCAGAAAATATTTTGGCGGACTCTAGGGATTTGACTGCTTATATCAAAAAAGGCGAAGGCGAAAATAAGTCAAAATTGGTTGTAAAACGTTTTGAGTCCCTTGAAAATTTTCTCATATCTAAGCTGAAAACCGGGAAATCCGTTTTCAATCTCAAGGAATTGAACGAAGAAGCCGAAAATAAAGGCATCAAGAAAGCGAGTGTAAAAGACATAAAGACAATACTTTTCTTTTGGATGATTAATGGCCTTATCGAAAAGAACTATTGCTCAGATATCTGTACAAAAATTGAATTGAAGGTTTCTCTAGATGATTTATTGAATGATTTTAGGCATCGTATTCAGTTGGCGCACTTTATAATTGACCAATTGTACCAGGCGAATTACGATGCTAAAACGAATTCTCGCGAAGAAGCTTTGATTCAATTCTCTGAAAAAGAATTGTTGACTGCGTATGAAAACCAAATTTCGCTATTTGATAAGATTCCGGTTTCATACAAGGATCTCGAAAAATCACTCCTATATCTTTCCAAGATTAATTCTTTGCAGATAGAAGATGGCTTCTTTGTTCTCTATAACGCGCTTGAAATTCATCGAATTGAAAAAAGCAACTTGATTAAGTATAAAATCGATGACTATGAAAAACTGAATAACTTCTACCAAATGAAGATGCAGCAAATCCATATTGTTGGAGAATACGCCAACATGATGGTGCGCGACAGCAAGCAAGCTCAGGTTTTTGTAAGTGATTATTTCGCTCTTGATTACAAGATGTTCTTGAATAAGTATTTCAAGGGTAATCGACTGGACGAAATCAATCACAATATTACGCCACAAAAGTATCATGAGATTGTTGATTCTCTTTCTGAACGCCAGAAGCAAATTATTGAAGATAAGAACAGCCAATACATTATGGTGGCGGCTGGCCCAGGAAGCGGAAAGACTCGTGTTCTTGTCCATAAGCTCGCTTCTTTGATGCTGCTGGAGGACGTGAAACATGAACAATTACTGATGCTTACGTTCTCTCGCAGTGCTGCCATTGACTTTAAGGAAAAACTTCATAAGTTGATTGGTAATGCAGCCACGTTCTTGACTGCGAAAACTTTCCATTCCTATGCCTTTGATTTACTTGGCACTATGGGTGACCTGGATAAGGCCGGTTCCGCAGTAGAAATGGCGGTTGAAAAAATCAAGGAAGGCGAGATTGAGCATAGCAAGATAACCAAGAAGGTTCTGGTTATAGATGAAGCCCAGGATATGGATGAACATCAGTTCGCCTTGGTTCAGGCCTTGATTGAAGAAAATGAGGACATGCGTGTCATTGCCGTAGGCGATGATGACCAGAATATTTTCGAAGGTGTCCATCAAAAGGCGGGCTCGGCATCAGTAGATTTAAATCGCTTTATGGATCTTTATAAGGCGAGAAAGTATGAGCTGGTAGAAAACTACCGTAGCGTTAAAAAAGTCGTTGATTTTACAAACCTATTTGTTCAAGATATTCCTAACCGCTTAAAGATGAATCCCATTAGGGCTGTAACTGATGGGGATGGTGCCGTACGGGTTCGCAAGTTTGATTCTCCGAACATGGAGTACCCTATTGTTGAACACATGAAAAAGTATCCTGCTCATGGGACAGTTTGTGTTTTGACTCAAACAAACGATGATGCCTTAAAAATGATGGCTCTCTTGAATCATGAGCATATTAAGGCCAAGTTGATTCAGGATAGCGATGGGTTCTCGCTTCATGACCTTGTTGAATTCAGAAGCTTTATGAAATGGCTTTCTACTAATGAAGATCCCGTTATAAGCACGGAAGAATGGAAAGCTGTTGTGAGTAGATTCCAAGAGAGTTATCAAGCAAGTTCTTTATTATCCGTCTGCTTGAAGGCTCTTGAGATTTATCAAAAGCACAATGATCGTCTTTATAGAAATGATTTGAAATTATTCTTGATGGAATCAAAAATTTCTGATTTTGAACGGGGTGAAAAGAACGAAGTCGTTGTTTCCACAATTCATAAGGCAAAGGGTCGTGAATTTGATAGAGTCTACATTATGATTAAAGACCGAAGGTCAAATTCCGAACAGGGCCGTCGTGTATTGTATGTAGGATTTACGCGGGCAAAAAAACAACTATATGTTTTCCATTGTTGCCCCTTTTTAGATAAGTACGCTCCTGTAATTGAAGAAAAGGCGAGGTTTTCGGAACCTGCTGAAATCATTTGCCAATTTGGTCACAAGGATATGTGGCTAGATTATTCATATGGAGAAACCATAGATGAAGGCGAAAATTTGAAGAAGCGGATTTTCAAATTATATAGCGGAAATATCTTGAGGTATTCTCATGGTGGTCTGTACGATTCCAGCGATTCCAAGAATCCTGTAGCCGTGTTGTCGAAAAAGGCTCGCGAAAAAATATCCCATCTAAAGGATTTGGGATATTCTGTGAAAAATGTACGAATCCGTTATGTGGTTGCTTGGCATAATAAAGAACGTGAAGAACTTTGTCCCATTATCTTGCCGGAAATTGAATTGAGGAAGAATCATGTCTAAGTATATTCTGGTCGATTTTGAAAATGTTCACGAGAGCAATTACAAAGAATTGCTTTCTCAAAATGTACACTTAAAGGTTTTTCTTGGTGAATCCCAGAATAAGATTCCTACAGAGCTTGTCCTTGGAATTCAAGATGCGGTAGGCCTTGGCCGTTTGATTCAGATTTCTGGTAATGGTAAAAATGCTTTGGATTTTCATATTGCTTATGAATTAGGACGCCTCTTTAGTAATGACAAGAACGCGGAATGTATTATCATTTCCAAGGATACGGGATACGATCCTTTAATCGAAAATATCCGTAAGGAATTTGGTAAAAAAAGTTGCAGCCGTATTGAGTCCATAGAAAAAATTGGAACGCCGAAGAAAGCTGCAACAAAAGTAAAAACACTCGAAAAGAAGGCTGAACCAAAGCAGAAAACAACGCCAAAGATTTCTGCAAAAGCTGACACGATTCTTTCTCTAGAAAACACCATCAAGTGGCTTCAAAAAAGTTCGAAAAATCGTCCAAGTTCTGTTGATGCTTTCGTAAAATCGGTTCAGAATCTTGCAAAACCTAAGGGCGGCATCAAAAAGAAACAAGTGGAAACCCTTCTTAAAGATCTTGAATCGAAAAAAAAGCTTACCATTTCCGAAACGGGAAAGATTAACTATAAACTTTTGTAGAATTCATTTTGCTCTATAGCGTGCTCGTTTTTCTGCCATGACCATGTGCCGCCTTTTAGGATGAATCCTTGGCATGATGGTCATTTGGACATTTAATGCGTTCAGCACTTTTAAAATGGTTTCAAACCGTGGATGGGAATTTTCATTGAGGGCCTTATAAAGGCTTTCTCGGCCTAAGCCTGTAATCTCTGAAATTTGGGCAATCCCACGAGCCTTGGCCACATAGCCGATGGTTCTTAAAAGAATGGTGGTATCATTGGATTGCAGTGCATCATTCAAAACGCCGGCGATAACTTCTTTGCTATCCAGTAGTTCGGACAAATCGAGTTTACTTGTTTTCATTCCTATCTATGATTATAAGTGTTTTTCCTAAATGTATCTAATTGGATACAAAATGTCAATAGGGAGAAAACCTTCATCGCACTTTTTTATCATTACAATTCCTTTGGTGCATATGCAGAAAAGCACCAAATGTTAAATAGTGAGCGAATGCTCAATGATACAACCTGAACTGGCTAAAAATTAAAATGTTTTGCTTGTCAGTTTGTGACAAAATGGAGAAATTTATGATTTACTGAATTTTGATTTCGTTTACTAAAGAAAAAATGATGTGAAATGTACCTAATTTTTAATATTTACCTATATTCATAGTATGTTGGGGGTAGTTTATTACTTCTGGTCCGTCACCACTTAGAGTGAAAGTTTATGTTAAAAAAATTGGTAAATGTTAGGATTTTGCGTATTATGAATAAAGATAATATTTATACCAGTCAGCAGTGGAGCATGGTAACGCCATATAAAGGAATAAAGAAGAAATTTTTTTCCCCTATCAAAGATTTGTTCAGTGAAGAGAAGGGGCGTCGACTTGTTCCCCAATCTGATATCGAGTCGCCAAATAAGGTCTTAAGAACACTTTGGCCTGATTTTGATGTTGAAAGGGTTAGTCCCTTTAAAGATATTCGAACAGGTGCTAACATTTGGGAATATTACTTGCTACGGATGTTTGATTGTAAAAAGTCGCGCTATGAAAAACTGAGAAAGAAACCTTCCTTGACATATTCTGGGTTAAGAAAAATTCCTGTTGGCTTTAACTATTCCGCTTGGAAAAAAAGATATCCTGAAATTAATAATGAAGACTTGAAAAAGTCTTCGTCGGGATTCATTGAGAGTTTGAAAGAAAAAAGGTGTGCATTACGTTTTAATGATCACGATAAGGATTTTATCAAAAAACGTCAACGTGCAGCCAAGGCTTTTTTTAAGTATCTCACAAGTGGGATAGATGTAGATTCTTTGAAGAAATGCGGCGGACTTTATGACATTCTTATTTCTTTGATAAAAAAAACTGGGAAAAAGAGAACTAATAGGATGGATCACTTGTGCTGTATTGGCTTGATGCTATGCTTGTATGGCCGAAAAGACGAGTGTGATGTTTCTGCGGATTTGGCTAAGTGTGTTTGTGCTAAAATAGACAAAATCAAGAATTCTTTGGTAGATGAAATTTGTACAGTACTAAGAAAAGAAACTCAAAACTTTACCAAGAATTTTAAGCCACCCTATTCTAACATTTATGGTTTTTACCAAGATAGGGCCATTATTCTATTCCGTTTGACAACATGGTTAACATTGGTCGAGTCCACATCAAAAGCTCGCGAGGAAGGGTGATTTATGAGTGCAAAAGTCTACATTGCAACTTATAGTGCTCATGCCACTATATTGGAAAAAATTGTGAAGGGCTTTGACGCTCAAATTGAAAAACTGTATGTGTGCTATGGTGGGCTGAAGGCTCCAGCAGCTTCTTATGACAAGTCTCTTCATGATAAAATTTTTAAAGGTAAAGCCTTCTCCGATAAAGTTCTTCATGCAAAGGTTTTACTGAAAGATGATGGATCACGAAGTGCCTTGTGGCTTTGGACTGGCAACCTCCGGAAAAGTACGAATACATCACAGAATGTTTTGTTGTCTTTACCCATTTCTGGAAAACATAAAAACGATGTTCGTAAGTGGTTTGACAAGACGCCTACTAAGCATCTGGTTGTTCATGTTGGTGAAGCAGGGATTACAAAGATTGAGCAGAATTCTTTGTTTTTTAAGGCCATGAAGGACAGTATAAAGAGTTTGAGACTCACTAATTTGAATGCTCACGTTTTTTCTCCGTGGGGGTCTACGAGTGTCCTGGAAAAAATATCAGGTGTTGACGCCATTCAAAACATATCTATATATACTCGTCATGCATTAAGTAATTGCTGGGTGGATTATAAGGATGTTGGAAAAAAGATTGTTGGGCGATACGTTGCAAAGGAACTTAATCCGTTTCCCCATGCCAAATGTCTTTTCTTAGAGAATTCAAAGAAACAGACTGTGTGGGCGTATATTGGCTCCGCCAATTTTACCAGAGCAGCGATGGAAACTAAAGAAAATAAAGAAAATGTGGAAAGTGGCGTTTTCTTTGAAGGTGTAAGTGCGTGTAAGTCTATATACAAGAGTATAATCCAAATGCTTCGTAAAGAATCGATATGGGAAGTCCGTAACGGTGGCCGTTCCGGAACGTATGACGATTCCGATTATTCCTACGAAGATGAACAAGGTTACTCTGTAGTGGATTCAAGCAAAGGCTTTGAATTAAGAAAGCTTAAGGCCGAAATTGAATCATTGTTCTCGTCAAAAAAAGAACAGAGGAAACTTGAAAAAATATATTGTACGAATGCTGACGGGTCTTTTGATTATGATCCATATAAACTTCAGTTAGTGTTTGTTGATGATTTTTTTTACCATCTGCTAGCACGTCGAAAAGAGAATGATGATTGGGTTGAAGTCGATGTGGAACGAAAAGTTCAAGGCCCACCTCCTGCAAGCGTTCGTGAAACATCGAACGAGTTTTCTCGATTGTTTAATTTGATCACGATGGGCGAATTAAATCCTGAAAAAGATTCGCTGCCTTCCCAAGATGAACCTCCTGAACTCCCTGAAACTGATGAAAAGAAAAGTCATTCCTTTGTAAATGTTCGTTTTCCCATTGAAAAAATCGTGAACAATAAAAAATTGATAAAGGAAATAAAGAGTCAGGCTGCGAAGGTGAAGTCAATGAAAATAGAGGCCCTCCAGGAGTCTGAAAAAATACTTCTTTCGAATTGGCTGCCATTAATTGAACGTCTATAGGAGACTTTATGAAGACCGTATGTGGAGCCCAAACAGAATGTATCAAAGCTATTCGTGCATTGATGGCAAATTTTTTGAGTGAAGGAAAGCCTGAGGGGTATACAAAAGTTTTTCCGCTGTCCATTCCAACAGGATGGGGAAAAACTCGTGTTGCAATTCAAAGTATATTGAAATCTGCTTATAAAAAATCTGTAAATGTTGTTTTATGGCCACAGAATCAAGGCCATGTGAAACGCGTTTGGCAACGTCCCGGCGACTGGATGGGAGACGGGAAGAAAAAACATTTTTTTGTTCCGCATTGGCGTCCTCTTAAAAATCCGGTTAGACAAGAAGATTTTTTGTATGAGTTCTACAAAAAAGAAAAGAAAGAGATTGAAGTAAATGATTATAAAGAAGCCTCCTTTAATCCTTACCGTCATATTAAATTCTTTAGTACGAGCAATAGGTTCGGTGAGTTTAATGGCGACACGAGAGTCCTAAGAAATAATCTAGGAGATTCTCCAATTTTTTTTATCATTGACGAGTGGCACTCCTTTGATTTGATTAATGATTATCGGGAATATCTAAATGGGGTGGACCCTAGTCCGAGTAATGCGGAAAGGTTTTGGCGTCAAAGATTGCTATATGGAAATTGCAAAAAGAACTCGCTTTTTGTCCTGCTGCTTTCTGCTACACCTATAGCCTCTGCAGAAGCTATGGACAAAATCTTTGATACTGCAGATTCTTTTGATGACAATGCTGACTTTGAAGATGAATGCGCTCAAGAGGCGGTTAAATCTGACCTTGAATTGTTTAATGTCCTGACACAAATAAATACGCCAAATAAACCTCATAAGGCGCATTTGGTTTTCCCGGTTGTCCTCCAGAAGAGATCTGAAGATTTAAGAAAAGTTCAGGAGGATTTTAAAGAAAATAGGTCGTTTAAGCGCTTAAAAAAACGTTTTCCTGCATGCGATTTCGCTGACGATTACGTTAGACTTGGGAAAAGAATTGCAAAGAGTGAAGTAAAATTTCCATACCAGAGAGAACAATCTGTTTTCGCCACAGATTCAATTAAGGTGCGATGTTTGGCAGATTTTATAGGCAGTTGCGTGAAAGAGCGTCATTTGCTGATTTTCTGTCATCATTTGGATAGTGTTGCTAAGGAATTGGAAAAAAAACTGAAGGCCGCTCTGGGAAAGAATTCCGAGAAGCTTGAGTATTTGTCTAATAAACTTTCTGCATCAACGATTAACGCATATATAGACGATTTTAACGATGAAAAAGGAACGATTCGTTATCTAATCGTGACGGATAAATTTTCGCAGGGTATTGACCTGCAGAAGACGAATGCCTGGATTCTGCATTATGAACTTGCCTGGAATCCTATCCGAATCATCCAGAGATTTGGACGGGTTTGGCGCATAAACAATCCTGGAGCGAAAAAAGAAGAACTATCTAAGCCATTGTCCTTCTACATTCCATTCACCTTTTCTTCCGAAGAAGAACAAATAAATCGTTTAAGGCGTCGTTGGAAAACGTTGAGTGATGTATTACCGGAAAACGACAAACTGATGAAACCGGTTGATTTTGACATTGCCCTCGGAATCAGAATTACGCCGGAATCAAAAGAAATTTGATTAGATTCAGCATATTGACTCAAAAAACAAAAACTTTACGAAGACCATAAAATATAATACAAATATCAATTTGTATATAAACAGCTTTCAGTGATTAATATCAAGAGGTTACTTAAAGTTGAAACATACTTTCTTTTGCATCTCACCTATGATACGTCGAATACAGCCACGACGAAAAGTCGTAGAGTTTTTCGCGGAGCGAGGCGGGCTTCACGACTTCGGCGGAATCGCCGTACGAAAGCACCCAGCGGAAAAGCAGCTCGTTCACTTCCACCTTCATAGTCACAAGAAGTGAGCCGTCTTTCAATTCCTTCACTCGCATGGATCTATGGAACGGTTTTTCTTCCAGGAAGAATTTTGCCCGGTTGCTGAAGACGATTTCCACATCCTCCGCCTTGGGGTCTTGCGTGCCCAAGATTGCGGAGCCGAGTTGCACGCGCTTGCGAAGCATTTCAAGTACTTTCGGGTTTTCTTCGAAGGTTTCCCTTGTTAGGCTTACGCTCTTGATGCGCCTGAATTTCAGTACGTAAGTGGACCCCGCATGGCTTTGGGATTCGCAGCCGATGTAGATTTCATTCTGGTAGATGATGACCATCAGCGCGATGCGCACTTTTGTTTGCGTTCCATTTTCCGTGGCATATTCAACGTTTATTTTTCGGTGTTCGTGAATGGCCTGCAGAATCACTTTCAGTTTTTCGCTGGCATTTTCTTCGAAATCTGGCGGTGTGCCCATGAAGAGAATTCTGGAATTCAGGTCATTGGCCAAAAGTTCGACGGCTCGCTTTTCGCTGGAAGGCAGGGAACTGTTGATTTTATCGAGCAGCGAAGCGATGATGTCGCTTGTGGCGGGGTAAATGTTGGCGATACGCTGCAGGAACACGAAATGCAGCATCATGTTTTCAAAATTCGGGAGCAGCAGGCGGTCGGCAGTCTTTATCGCGGATTGATAAACGAAGGCCCGGCCTTTTCCGCTTGCGCAGATATAGGCGCCGCCATTCATACTGCTAAGGAAGTTCATATCGCGTTGAACGTTGCGCCGTTCCTTTTCGGGAATGCCCAGAGTCTCCATCAAATCGCTGATGGTGTAACTCCTGTTCGGGTTTGAAATCAGGAGTGCGAAGAGTTGGACGGTGCGTTCGCCGCGGGTAGTATCTGCCATAAGATTCCTCAATAGCAATTTATATTAATTGCGCAGGAGCGCAAGGGGCCTAAAGCCCCATGTGGCGTCCTTCGCGGTCATCCTTGCAGTTTACCTCCTGTTTTAGACATTGCAATATTTTATCGGCAGTTTGCTCGCGCGGGTCCAGGAAGCGGAGCGTTCCGTAGACGGCGTTGAAGTCGCCGGGCGCAAGCATTTTCATTTCGCGGGCTTCTGCGGGACATTCCACCTGCGGGAAGAATGCCTGCCATGTTTTTTCAATGCCCTCGGGTTTCAGATAATTGAATTTCACCTTCAGTGCAAATCGGCGGCGGCTGGCCTGGTCCAGATTCTTGTTGAAGTTTGTGGCCGCGATGAAAATCCCCTTGAAGTTCTCCATCTGTGTCAAGAGTTCGTTCACTTGCGTCACTTCCCAGCTATGGCTTGCACCGCTGCGGTCCTGAATCATGCTGTCAGCCTCGTCCAGGAAGAGAATGGCTTTTTTCTCTTCTGCCTCGCGGAACATTCTGCGGATGTTCTGTTCCGTTTCGCCCACGTAGCAATTGAGCAGATCGCTCGCCTTCCTGATGAGGAGTTTCCGGTTCAGCGAGCGTGCGAAATATTTTGCCAGTTCCGTCTTGCCGGTTCCCGGTGCGCCATAGAAAAGCACGTTGAGGGAATCGGGCTTGTCGCTTTCCTTCATCTGCTTCCACTTTGCATCATAGGCCTGCAGAACATGCTGCATATAGCCCATATCCACATCCGTGTTCAAAACGTCCAGCATGTAGCTTGGAGCATGGGATTCGGAATCGCGCTTCGAAAAATCGCGGGACAGGCCCATCAAATCGGATTGGGCGCACAGCATTTCGCGGACGAACTTTTCGGCATCGAAGCTGCCGTTTGCTTTCGATAATTTCTTGGCTTTGGAGATGGCTTGGGTGATTCCCCCTGCCGTCACCATGAATTCGTCGGCGAAGCGCTTTACGGATTCTTCGCTCAAAAGTTTTGTGGCGTGTTGTTCGGCAATGACGGATTTCCATATAGCAAGCCGTTTTTCGGCATCGGGCCTTTCGAATTCAATGGAAAAGTCAAAACGCCGCATGGAACTGGGCTCAATCCATCGAGTGTTATTTGAAATCCAAATGACGGGGACTTTGATTTGTTCCATGAATATGTTCAAGGCGCCCTTTTCGCAATCGTTCAGAATCATGTCGGCTTCGTCTACCAAGAGAATGGCCTTCTGCTCCCTGTATTTGTGGGCGGCAAAAAGAATGCTTCCCATTCGAGCCGAAATGGAATCGCCGCTTTGGGTCTTCTTGTTGTCGCCATTCGTATTTATGGCAATCATGACTAGGGGGATGTTGAGTTCATGGGCAACAGCTTTCGCCAGTTCCGTTTTTCCCGTCCCCTCGACTCCATAAAAGAAGATGTTCAGCCCGGAACCCACCGGATTGTTCTTTACCATTTCAAACATGAGCTTTACCTTGTCATTGCGGCACAGTTCCTGGTAAGGCACATTCGTTCCCTTGTATTCCTTGTAGTAGAGGTCTTCCAGCTTGCTTCCGCTTCGCCCCTCCAAGAAATTGGATATGCGGTAGGTAAGGTCCAGGTCGTCATCGACGATGTCCATCTTCTTGAGTGTGGAATCGCTTGCGAAAAGTTTGCCCACATTCAATTTTGGAAACAGCCTGGAGAAAATCGTCACTACTTCCCGCGAATCGCAGTTCCAGTTTGTGCGGCTGCGGCGCAGGTTGTCGCATAAATCATGGTGTTGGAAAATATTGACATAAATGACGTATTCCAATTCCGCATCGGTGAGCCCGAATGTTTTCTGGAGGGTTTTCAGGCGCTTCAGATAGGAATCCGATGCGCAGCCCGCGTTTGCCTTGATTTGTGCAGTCAGTTCGTTCAGAAGGCTTTGGTAGAAGACCTTTTGCGCTTTTTTGTCAAAGATGGGTTCGTCGTCGATATTCTGGCAAATTATGTGTTCTGCGCCATTGCCTATGCCGGAATGTTGCAGATAATTCCGCAATTGCTTCGCGGCTTTTGCGCGCTGCTCGTAAAGATGGGAATCCCTTTTGTGCTTATATTTGAAGTCCGAAAAAAGGTCGTCATCGTCTTCGGAGTCGGGTAGCTTCAGGGAAGGATTTTCCTTCAGTTCCCTTTCGTTTTCCTGGTCGAAGTATTTTGTGATGTCGGCAATAACTCGCTTGGAACTTGCCTGGGGAAGAATGTTTATGCAATCGGATGCACTAGGCTTGCCGATATTCATCCGAAGCATACGAATCCAGTATTCGTAGCACTTGAGGGTGACAAAATCCATCTTGATTTTGCGCCCGTTCTTATTGGTTTCCAGGTCTTTCAGGACGTTGTTGAAATAGTTGTCTGTCATATTTCATCTCACTTTTTTAAATCTTGGATGTCCTAAAATTATTAAAAGACTGCGACAAATGATGACGCATATGAAAATAATCAAAAACCATCGCTCATAGAGCGATGGCGTGGTGCGATTTGAAATGGGTGTTTGTTGCTTAATCTGCGGCTGGTTGTAGCCGGCTTGGGCATTCGGTCATGGTTTCGTCGTAGAAGTAAGAGAAACTGCCGTCAGTGTCAACGCACTTGAGATTTGCACCAGGGGGGCAGCTATCAACAGCTTCAGTGGTGAAAGTCACTCCGTCACTGGAGCCGGTTCCGCCGCAAAGCATCACGGATGTAGCTCCTGTGTTGCATCTCTTGGTCCCGTCGGAATAACTGATGAGGCAGGCTTCGCCCTTGGTTTGGTTATCTTTGTCCATGCCTGGACCATTTGAGTCCGTGTTTGGGCCGGGATTAGACGAGGAATCATCGCTACAAGCGGTGAAAGCCATTGCCAAGCCGAAAGCGGCTACCATCGTGATTATCTTTTTCATCGTATACTCCGTTGTTTTAATTAAAATTTAATTCTTTTGGATACTTTTAGGCTTTGCCTTTCTCTTTCGGGACGTAGATTTTGATGGCGTAGACGTTCTGCTCGGTTTCGGCCACGATGTCGCCCTCTTGCAGGTCTTCGTACAGTTCCATCTCAATTTCGACGCCATCGCGGGCGATGCAGCGGATGGAGCGGGCGGTGAGTTCCTCTTTGAGGAGAGGGACGTCGATGACTTTCTTGTATGTGCCGTGATGGGTGGTGCCTAAAATTCTATTGCAAAACATATTATCTACTTCGTACCTAAACTGTGCGGGTTTTACTTCGTCGTGCTTATCGCGCCTTTTGCTTCGCTGTGCTGCCTATTCCATATTTTTACTTCGCCGTGTTATCTATTTCGAATTTTTACTTCGTCGGTCGTGTTGAATTATGACGGTTGCTTCGCAGTTACTTTGTTCTAAATTCAATGAACCACATTTCGGTGTCACTCATGACGCGGACGGGAGGGCCCCAGGAGCCAATACCGCTTGTGACAAGCCACTTGATGCCGTCAATTTCGCCGAATCCGTAGGCGAGACGCCAGACCCAGTTGATGATGATGGTGCCGGGGAAAAATTGCCCGTCGTGGGTGTGGCCCGAAAGTGCTAGGTCCGGCAGGCGGCCGCTGTATTCGGGCTCGATTCCTTTGGGTTGATGGTCCAGGAGGAGCCAGGGGAGCGCACTGTTGAGTGTAGAATCGCTTAGATTGCCACGCCCTGTGGGCTCGCAATGACGTGAGGAAGAATTGGGCTTGCAATGACATGGAGGGAGCTGTGTTGTGTTTGGCGATTGTTGCGCGGTTTCAGGGATGGGCTGTGCATTTTCGGGAGAGAGAGTTTTATTCTTGGGCAAAAGCTGCGCGAGGGTTTTGCGTTCCATGCCACGGGCGCGTGCTACCTGCGTGTCGGTGCGGCCGGTGATGCAGGCGACTTTCGTGCAGGCGGTGGAATCGTCCAGCACGATGAAGCCGTTTTGCCGTAGCCATCCGTGAGGATCGCTGCCGCTACGTTCCATATATCCTTCGTGATTCCCGTTGACGGCGATTGCGGCTATAGTAGCGGCAGCGGATAGTTGCCGGAAGAGGCTATCGTAGCCGAGTTCATTGAGGGCGTCGGTATGCATGTCGGCAAGGTCGCCACCGAAGAGGATTAAATCGGGATGGAGACGCTTCGCATCTTGAACCATGCGCTGCAATTTCTCGCCGTTGAAGAGCGGATCTAGGTGGAGGTCGCTGAAGAAGAGGATTGTGAATTCTGAATTATGAATGCTGAATGCTGAATTATTGCTTGCACTGACTGCGGAATCTGCGCTGGAATCGCCGGCAACATTGCCGCTGAAATCGTCGGCAAAATCCATGCCAGAATCGCTTGGATTGCCGCGTCCTACGGGCTCGCAATGACGTCCGAGGGAGTCTGCGATTGATTTTAATTCTGCATTCTGCATTAGTGCTTCGCACTCATTTTGACTTCGGCTTGGAAGTGCCCGAGCAAGCTCGGCCGTTCCACTCGCCTCGACAAAATTCCGCATTCCGCATTCTGCATTAACATCGCCAGATTCTAATTCTGCATTCTGCATTCTGCATTCAGCATTACGTATAACGTAGTCGTCGTTGTGATGCACGCCGTAGATGCACATGCCTGCAGAGATTGCGATGCTTGCGACAAGAAGGATTCTGGCGGCGCGTTTGGCGCTACTGGGCGGTAGGGGCCGCTTTGGCCTGAATGCCCGCCGGATAAACCGTACGGCCCACCACCCCAAGTAAATGAGTAGCGCCTCGCAGAGCCATACCGAGAGAAACGCTTGGCCGATGCAGGCCCAAAAGTGTTCGCGGAAAAAGAAGCAGATGGGGAGTAGTATTACGATGGTGCCGGCGGTGAGGCTGCCTTTGTTCCCGGGGGCGATGGCGCGTATGTTCCAAAACAGGAACAGCACTCCGAATATCAGGATGAAAATGAAAATCATGGGTTAGGCGAGACGGGCCTTGACGAGGGCGAGGAGTTCCTTCTGGATTTCTTCGGCGCTACGGTCGGCGTTGATGGCGGCGACGCAGTCGGGGTAGTCGCGGGCGGCGGCCAGGTAGCCTTGGCGCACGCGTTCGAAGAAGTCGGCTTTTTCCTGCTCCAGGCGGTCGGGGGCTTCGCCCCGTTTTGAGGTGCGGGCGCGGCTGCGTTCGACGCTGATGTCCATTACGACGGTGAGTTCCGGGAAGCAGTCGCCGCAGGTCATCTCGGTGAGGCACTGCACCATCTCGGGCCCGAGACCGCGGGCGTACCCTTGGTAGGCGAAAGTGCTCCAGGCGAAACGGTCGGCGATGACGATTTTGCCCGCGTCCAGTGCGGGTTGAATAACTTCCTTGATGACTTGGGCGCGGGCGGCGTTGTAGAGCAGGAGTTCTGCTTTGTCGCTCATGATGCCCTTGAAGCTCGGGTCCAGCAAAAGCTCGCGAATGCGTTCGGAGATTTTTGCGCCACCGGGTTCGCGGAACTTGACTACGGTGTAGCCGTCCGCTTCCAGGGCTGCGGCAAGCATGTCCAGCTGGGTGGTTTTACCCGAGCCGTCGATGCCTTCCAAGCAAAAGAAACGCTTCGCTGTTTTCATAGTGTTGTTCTGTTCGCGTTGCCGTGAGGACTGCGCTGCTGCGGGTGTTGCCTGCCGTGCGTTTGGGCCCAATGCATTGCATGGTGAATCGGGCCCGCGCTGTCGCAGGGTGCCGTCCGTCGCGGCCTGAGGTTAGTCGGCGACGTCCTTCCCGTGGCACTTCTTGTACTTGAGGCCGGAACCGCACCAACAGGGGTCATTGCGCCCGAGCTTGGGGCCGGCGGCTTGCTGCGCTGCGCGTTTGCGGGCGGCTGCAAGAACTTCCGGATTGGTGTAGGTGCGGCGGACTGCAGGTCTTGTGCCCGGCAGTGCAGACTGCGGCATGGCGCCACCTTGTGTGGCCTGCTGTTGCATCTGCTGCTGTGCGGAGAGTGCGTTCGTTTCGGAGGAGGCTGCTGTGCCGGCGAGGCCCGCGGCCTTGGCGCCCTCGGCGCTCATCTGGCCCGCGCTGTTTGCGTTGCTTTCCGCGCTGTTTGCGGCGTCTGCAGCGTCTGCGCTGTTACTGCCCGCGGCACCGGAGTTCGCGGCATTGCCATCGCCGGCGTTCTGTGCGGCATCGGCCTTAGGCTTCAGCTGCAACTGGTCCGGAGAGACGGTAATCTGCTGGCCGTTGGGCCCAGGAATCGTAATGCGGATGTTCAGAATGCGGAGAGCGATGAGGGTCGCAATCTTCTCCAGACAACCCTGGAACATCTTGAAGCCTTCGTTCTTGTACACCATCAGAGGATCTCTCTGGGCGTATCCGTGGAAGCGGATGGCGTCCTTCAGCTGGTCCATGGCGTAGAGGTGTTCCTTCCACACTTGGTCAATAGTCATGAGGAGGAAGCGGCGTTCGATGTTGCGGAAATCGCTTTCCGGAATAATCTGCGTGAGCTTGTCGTAGCGGGCACGGCACTTCTCGATGACCTTGTCCAGAACCTGCTCCGGAGTCATCGTCATTGCGGATTCCATATCCAGCTTGAATTCCATGCTGAAGGAGCGCTGCATGTCGGTGGAGAGGCCTTCCAAATTCCAGGTTTCCGCATAACTCTGCGGAGCGACATACTGGGAAACCTTGATGTCGCAGGCATCTTCGATGCGGTTCATGATTTCTTCATGAATGTCTTCACCGTTCAGAATGCGGCGGCGGAGTCCGTAAATCACCTTGCGCTGTTCGTTCATCACGTTATCGTAATCCAGCAAGTGCTTACGGATATCGAAGCTCTGGCCTTCCACGCGGCGCTGTGCTCCGCGAATACTGCGGCTCACGATGGGGTGGGTGATGACTTCATCTTCGCCCACGCCAAAACGGCTCATGAGGTTCTTCACATTGTCGCCGCCGAAAATACGCATCAGGTTGTCGTCCAGGGAGAGGAAGTACTGGCTGGAACCGGGGTCGCCCTGACGGCCGGAACGACCGCGGAGCTGGTTATCGATACGGCGGGATTCGTGGCGTTCAGTACCCAGCACATGAAGGCCTCCCAGTTCCGTCACACCAGGGCCAAGGGCAATATCGGTACCACGGCCAGCCATGTTGGTGGCGATGGTCACCTTGTCCTTGTGACCGGCGTACTGGATGATTTCTGCTTCGCGGCCGTGGTTCTTGGCGTTCAACACTTCGTGAGGAATGCCTTCCTTCTCCAACATGCCGTGTAGCTTTTCAGACTTTTCAATGCTTGCCGTACCCACGAGCAAGGGCTGCCCCTTTTCATGGCGGGCCTTGATTTCTGCCACGATGGCTTTCCACTTGGCATCTTCGGACTTGTACACCAAATCCTGCAAATCCTTACGGATGCAGGGCTTGTTGGTGGGGATGACCCAGGTGCTCATGTTATAAATCTTGATGAATTCCGTAGCTTCCGTTTCGGCAGTACCTGTCATACCGCTGAGCTTCTTGTACATGCGGAAGTAGTTCTGGAAGGTGATGGTGGCGAGGGTCTGGTTCTCGCGACGAATCTGGACCTTTTCCTTTGCTTCGATGGCCTGGTGCATGCCGTTGCTGTAGCGGCGGCCTTCCATCAAACGACCGGTATTTTCATCCACGATGATGATTTCGCCATCACGCACGATGTAGTCCACGTCCTTTTCGTAGAGGTGCCAGGCGCGGAGTGCCTGATCGAAGAAGTGGACCCAGTCGGCATGTTCGCCATAGAGGTTCTGGATACCCATCAGTTCCTGGATGCGGTTCACGCCCTTTTCGGTGAGCTGGATGTTCTTGTCCTTCTCGTCCACGGAGAAGTCGCGGTTCTTCACCAGCTTCTGAGCGATTTCGTTTGCCTTTGCATATTTGTCGGTGGCGTCTTCGGCAGGGCCACTGATGATAAGCGGAGTACGGGCTTCATCAATCAAGATGGAGTCCACTTCGTCCACGATACAGAAGTTGAGTTCCCGCTGCACGAGCTGGTTTGGCTCCACGGCCATGTTGTCGCGGAGGTAGTCGAAACCGAATTCGTTGTTGGTGCCGTAAGTCACGTCGCTGTTGTAGCTCACGCGGCGCTGTTCTGGAGTAAGGCCATTCACGATGAGGCCCACGGTGAGTCCTAGGAACTTGTACACCATGCCCATCTGCTTTGCGTCACGGCCAGCCAGGTAGTCGTTCACCGTCACCACGTGCACGCCATGGCCGCCAAGGCCGTTCAAATACACAGGGAGAGCCGCGGCCAGGGTTTTACCTTCACCGGTGGCCATTTCAGAAATTGCACCTTCGTGGAGCACGAGGCCGCCAATCATCTGCACGTCGAAAGGCATCATGCGGAAGGGCTTTACAGAATCGGGATAAAGTTCGCGGACCTTCGCATACACGGCGGCGGGCAGGTAGACTTCCCATTCGTTCTTGCCACTATCCAGTTCCGCCTTCGCGTCATTGACGGCGTCCTGAAGCTCCGGGCCCAGGCGGCTGAAATCAAAACCAAATTCTGGCTTGAAGATGTTGAAGATACCGAGACGGCGGTCGCAGGCTTCCTGGCAGACGGCGAAGGCTTCCACCTTGATGTCTTCCAGCGTGGCGCCATTCTTCAGTTTTTCACGAAATTCTGCACTCTTCGCGGCAAGGGCGGCATCGTCCAGCGCTTCTAAAGCTTCGCGTGCGGCATGAATCTTCGCAATCACGGGCCGAAGTTGCTTCACCTTGCGTTCATGAGGTGTTCCGAACACCTTGTGGAGGAGGGAATCGATTAAGCTCATAGTATTCCTTTATAACAGCTGTGGAAATCCGCAGCTACTGATTAAAAATTTAACACGCCCAAAATAGCAAAAATCGGAGCGGCCTGCCCGCGGTTCGGGCCCAAATCCCGTGCAAATTTCCCCCACGGCGGAGGAATTTCAGAAATTTTTTATTTTTGAAAAAGATATGACCCGGAAAAGACGAAATGCATTCCTGATGTTTGTGGGCTTGGCACTAGCCTTGTTCGCAAGTTTCTGGGATTCTTCATTTGTCTGTAATGCGGTGGCATCTGATGGGGATGGGTTGGCATGTATATGCACCGCGACCCAGGAATTTGATGGCGCATCGCAGGGCGAGTCCATCACAGACCCCTACAGTCATTCTCCGGCAGCAATCCTCAACACTCGCAGGCCACAGCCGCAGGCATCCTTCCGGCCATATCGTCCGGGCTCCATTCAGGGCTATCACGGGCGTAGCGGCAGTATCACTAGCGATGTAGGATTCCGCAGCTTGCATAAGATTGCCGCTTTCGCAGTCGAGCAAAGCGGTTTTCCGCAGGCTTCTCGGTTTTCACTCTCCAAAGACTACTACGTCTATACCTTAGAGCGCATGCTCTGTTAAACATTCCTTCTCTAAATCGCTCGGTTCGCGGCTAGGCAGTTCGCGACCCGATACACAAAAGCCAGCTCCTCGTAGAGCCCCGGCAATCACAAACCTTTAACAAAAACCCGCACTATTTTTTGCGAAAAATCGCATCGTTTTAGCGCGGTCAAAGAGAAAGAATATGGAAAACATTTGCAAAATGGAGATGGCGAGCGCCCTCTTCGAAAAAGAATGCATCAAAGTGGAAAAAGCCTTTTTTGGGCTGAAGACAAACGTCACCTACACACCCACAAATTCCCCCATGGTGGGGCTTTGCCTGGATTACGACCCGGCGGTGGGGCAGAAGGTGAAATTGTTGGTGGGAGCTCCAATCTGCGAAATGGAAAAGATGGTGGCGAAAGAGGGTTGCCCCTGCACTTGCGATAATGGCAATTTCCGTCTGTCGCTCTGCTATTCCAAGGACCGCAGTTTTGTGGCTCTGCAACTGGCACAATACTCCAATTTTGTGTACAAGCCAGTAAGTGAAATCCGCTTTATAGAAGGCGCCGAAGCCTGCAAGGCTATCGCCGCTTTCGTGAAGTAAAAAAATCGGCAGAAAACGAAATCGCGCGACTTCGAATGCCGCGCGGTTTTTGCGTTGTGCGTTTTAAAGCGCGATGTTTCTGTGTGGTGATTAAGCCTTCTTTCCCTTCACTGCGATGGCGACGATGGAACTTGCCAGCAAGAGGAAGGGGTAGAACATCAATGGAATGATGTCGAAAGCGCTGTAGTTTGCGTCGAGCTTGGCTGCTGCGATGGCGGAAAGCGCTACCAGCATCTGGGCGCCGTAGGGAATGATTCCCTGGATGACGCAGCTGAAGGTATCCAGAATGGAGGCGGTCTTCTTTGAAGAGATGCCGTATTCCTCGCTCATCTGCTTTGCGATAGGAGCCGCCATCACGATGGCGACGGTATTGTTTGCCGTGGCGATGTCCATGGCCGTTACCAAAAGGCCGACGCCCAACTGCCCGCCCCTATGGCCCTTGAAAATCTTGTGGATGAAGTTGAGGAGTGCTGTGAAACCGCCATAGACTCGGATGAGCCCGCACATGGCGCTTACGAGGAGTGTCACCATGATGGTTTCGTACATGCCGGAAATTCCTGCACCCGTACTTCCAATCAAACCCACAAAATCTACAGCACCTGTGGATACCATGATGATGGAGGCAAGAATGATGCCCACCAGCAGTACCAGGAACACGTTCATGCCGATAATGGCGAGGGCGAGCACCACAACGTAGGGGATGAGCTGGGTCAAATTGTAAGTCCCTTCCGTGACTACTTTTGCATCGGTGCTCATGGAAACCGCGGCGATGATGCCTGTGGCAAGGATTGCGGCGGGGAGTGCAATCATGAAGTTGGTGCGGAACTTGTCCTTCATTTCGCAGCCCTGCGTGGAGCAGGCCGCGATGGTGGTGTCAGAAATAAAGCTCAGGTTGTCGCCGAACATGGCACCGCCAATCACGGAAGCAACGCAGAAGGGAACGCCAAAGCCTGTGGCGTTTGCGACCTCGATGGCGATGGGGGCCACCACGGCGATGGTGCCGACGGAAGTGCCCATGGCGGTGGAGACGAAAGCCGCGACGATGAACAGCACAACGACGGCGAACTGGGCCGGAATGAAATCCAAGAGGAAGTAGGCGGCGGAAGAAGCGCTGCTACGGCCGAGAATCCCGGCGAACATGCCCGCACAAATGAAGATGAGAATCATGATGAGGATGTTCCGGTCGCCAATGGATTTTGCCATCACATCCAGCTTCCCGTTGAAATCCAGTTTGCGGTTTTGGAGGCAGGCGACAAGGATGCCCACCATGAAGGCCGCCACAATGGGAATGTTGTAGAATCCCATGGGAATGTGGAGCACGTATTCAAAGGTGATGCCAAGACCCAGGTAGAGAACTAGGAAGATGGCGATGGGGAGAAGGGCGGCCGGGCGGCCCTGAATTTCGTTTTCGTTCTGCATAGGGTAAAAGGTAGGAATTATTTCTTGCTTATGTGGTTACACCATAATAAGGCGATAGGGAAAAAATAGATGGTCAAGGCAATGGAATCTAGTACAGAGAATGCAAAAATGTCGCCACTTTCTTCAAGAGAACTTTCTGCAGGGACCCAAAAACAAGTTTGGAGAATTATTCTTATAACACAGAGAACAAACCAGCAAATTAGCGGGAACTCCATTTTGCGAAAAAGTTTCGCTAGATTCATTTTCTTCTGCAATCCTTCAAATAGAATCCACCCATTGAGAGCGAGCACCCAAAGGATGTACCAAATTATCAGATAGTATGTGTCCAAAGACCAGAAATATATGCCGGCAGGGACAAAAACTGCTCCAATGGAAAGTAGAGTTATCAATGAGGTTTCTTTTTTTGAATGCATTGAGAAAGAATATAATTTATTTCAAGCCATTATCGTCCAAACTATCTAATTCTTCCTTCATTTTCTTATAAGCATCAAAATTTATTTTTGCTCTGATGACTTCGTATTCTCCAGACGGGTTTTTAATAATTCGGTACAATCCATCATTGCGGGCGATATCAAGAATTTTTTGCATTCTTTCCCTAGAGGTCATATTAGGGTACATTTTTGTTAGTTCTCGCCCAATGATGTTGTTTGACTGATCTGTGACCATGTCTGCCTCATCTAAAGTCGTATAACTTTTACGTGCCAGATTGAGCGGGTAGTTTCTTTCATGGCAGTTTCCGATTTTTTGTGCAAGATGTTGAGAAAACTTGTCGGATATGTCAGATTGCCAGAATATATGTCTAATAGCTCCTTTCAAGGAACCTCGGTCGTCGGAACTATGTTCTGCAAGATTTGCAATAGATGCAAATGCTGTTGCCCTATTGGAGGAACTGTAATTTGGCGAAAGTTTGCCTGGAATGCCTACATCTAACATGATTTCGGGTCGCTGTAGGGCAAGCGCCCCCATGCATGTTATTTGGTTATGCTCTATGAGGGATTTCCCAATATCTTTTGCCTTATAATACAGATTTAAGATTTGGGTTAAAGCTGGGGTTTTGTTTTCCTCCAAATTTTGGGTTGTCGCCAAATTGAGAGGAAGATGTGTTTTGTTATGTTTTTCAGACATAGTGTACTCCTTGTATACCCTCAATGATAAAAACGCACTTGTTTCAACTGTTATTTGTTCATTTTTCCCCAATTTTTGACAATCGTTCTTGACAATTCGGGTATGTTTTGCGATATTAGGAATAGATAAACAGGAGTTTTTATTATGAAGGCAAGTAGTTTTATTGCAGGTTTGGCTTTTGGTGCAGCCGCTGCTGTGGTGGCGTCCAAGAAGCTTTTCAAGAATGGCTGCCCGTGTGCCGATGGTGCAGAAAATCCGGCTTTGAAGGAAGCCGAGGGCGCTGTGGAGACCCTCCGCAATTCTGTGGATTCCCTCCGCTCCCAGTTGAACAGCCGCATTGAATCCGAGCAGACCTTTGCCGCCAAGTGCGAAGAACTGAAGGACCAGGTTACCAAGCAGACTGCCGAAATCGACAATCTGAAGAACATCTGCGACGCTCAGAACAACTGCAACAAGAAGCTGGAAGAGGAGCTTGCCGCAGCCAAGAGCGGAAAGTAATTCCAAGTGAGGCGAGTAGCCTTTTTGAGCCTTTTAATAGCGTGGCTGGAGAAGTAAAATGAAGCATTTTATGCGTTTTTTTGTGTTTTCCGCTATTGCTTTAGGGCTTAGCGCTTGTGGTGATGATAGCAGTAGCGCAGACCCCATGGAAGGCGAAAGCAGCGCCATCGTCGAGGAAGATTTTTCCAGTTCATCGTTAGAAGAATTTCCAGAAAGTTCCTCCTCCTCCGAAACGGAACTCCCTGCCGACACCACCGCAAAGATTTCCTATACCCTCAAAGGTTTTGAGGGTCCTCTCGCCAACCCACACAAGGGCTTCACCGTAGTCACCGATGCTCCCTGGATTTTTGACCCTGCCGTTGAGTATGGCCCCTATGGCGCCTGGAACAACCGTGCCTGGGACTTGGTCACCTATGGCTCCGGTTATCGAAAGTGGAGCGACCTGCACAAGGGCGAAGGCGTTTATGACTGGACCGAACTGGATGAGCTCTTGGCGGCTCTTGCCGAGCATAACATGGGATACGCCCTGCGTGTTTTCCCATACTCAACATCCTTCATTAGGGCAAACGATACTCCTACCGAAAACTACGACTGGACGCCAAAATTCGTATATGAAAAGGGTGCTAAAAACAAAAAAGCTACCGTGAAGGGAAATAGCTTGTTGGAAAGCGGGACTCAGGCCCAGGTTCCTGTTTGGGACGATGCTGTTTATTTAAAGTACGCCAAGGAATTTGCTACGGCTCTGGCTGCAAAATACGATGGCGACCCCCGCATAGAATATATCGACATCCGCACTTTTGGCGAGTGGGGTGAATGGCATGTTTCCAACTTGGAGGGGAGTCAAATGCCATCGCTTGAAATCCAGAAGGACATTGTCAAACACTATGCCTCCGAGTTCAAAAAAACGCAACTGGTGATTCCTTCCGATGGCTATGGTGAAATTTACACTTACGCGTTGAGCCTTGGCGTCACCAAGCGTGACGACGGCATGATCGGAATTCCTGGCACCGCCGATTCATTGGTGCGGGCCTACAAGGCGGGGCTTCCGACGATTGCAGAAAACATGGGGCAATACAGCATCATGCTGACGTACACCGATGTTATTCCCGGCGATTATTTGAAGTGGACGCCCGACCGCTGGGTGGACGCCATCAAGACCGCGCATTTGACTTACTATGTGTTGGATCAGGACGAGGAATGCGCTTACCAGTTCTACAAGGATAACAAGGCACTTGCCGATTCCATGACGCACGTCATCGGCTACAATTTCAAAATTACGGATGCAGAACTTCTGACGATTTCACAAGGCACTGCGATTACAAACAAATTAAATATAACCGTAAAGAACACGGGTGTGGCCCCTTGCTTCTTTGACGTGTACATGGTGGCGGAAATCGTGGATAGCACAGGGACTGCACTTGCGCAGCTTGGCGAAACCATCAAGATTCCTAAGGCGACCTTCAAAGACGGCGACGTAAAGGAATTTTCCTTTGCCACTTCCGTGCCGGCGAAGCAGACCAATGTAGCGGAATTGCCCGGCGTTTCTGTGGCGCTTTCCCTCTACGAAAGCGAAGAAGCCTTCAAGGCAGGGAAGAATCCCACAGTGCGATTCGATAACGACGGAATACAGCCCAATAAAAAGCTGCTGCTGAAGCAGTAGTGAATTTACAACTCAGTAAATTTTTTTGGCGCATCCCTAAAATTTTTTCTTAGGTATTCTGCAATGTCCAATATGGTGGAGCAGATTTCCTTCCGCCTGGCTTCTGAAGGGGTCTTTTTCCCAGACATGTAGGCCGCCAATAGGGACTGCTGTATTTTTAGTCGGCGAGCAACGGCAGACATGTTGAGATATTCTGCACAGGATTTCATCTTTAAAGGAAAATCCTTTGGATTGAAAACGGAATCATAGGAAATATCCTCGTCAAGGCCTTCCCACCGGAACCCCCGTTGGCTCATTACATAATTGCGCCGTTCTTCTTTTGATGCAAAGCGCAGTCGCTCAAAATCGACAAAGCGCAGTTTTGCAGTGCGGCCATCTCGGCATTTTAAAAGAATACCGTCTCTACGATTTGTTGCTTTTATAATGTCTTTTCGATTCATTTTGACTTTCCAAAGTATTTCACCCATTCTTTTTCAAAAATTTCCTTGTTTTCTTCTACCAGAGATTCTGCCAATTTTAAATCTTTAGGTTTTAATCCTTCATATTCAACAAGTTTAACTTCTCCATTCTTTATTTCAAATTTTGCATCGCCGTCACCATTTTGCACATGTACGTGCACGGGTTCGTGTTCTGCAGAATAAAAGAAAAAACGAAGCCCAAATACAGACAGAATTGTAGGCATTTATTCCTCCGAATAATATAGGATATAATTTTATATCCTTCAAGTTTTTTTTCGCAAACGTTGCGATATCCGAGGCCAAATGCTTTGACCTACTCTATATAACGTTTATCAAGGGGAATTTTTGCCAAAAAAAATGAATATTTCGTTTTTCTGCATCTATGAAAGAGGAACACGGCCATTTGGAGGTGTATTTCATTCAAATTTTTCTACTTTTCCTTTGGATTTTAATCAACAAAAAGGAACATTATGCCAGCTTTTGACCCTAATGCGAAAAAGATGCTGATTTCCGGTAACGAGGCCATATCCTTGTCCATGCGCCACTGCAACGTGCAACTGGCTTGTGGTTATCCGGGAACACCTTCTTCCGAAATTCTGGAAGATTACTCTGATTTGGGCGGATATGCCCAGTGGGCTCCTAATGAAAAGGTTGCTGCCGAAACTGCTCTCGGTGCGGCTTTTGGACATGCCCGCAGTGTGGTGACCATGAAGATGGTGGGCCTCAATGTGGCAAGCGATGTGCTCTACACGGCGACCTACTCCGGTGTCGACGGTGGCATGGTTTGGATTGTGGCCGATGATCCGGGCCAGGCAAGTTCCCAGAATGAACAGGATACCCGCAATCATGCGAAGGCTGCTGTGTGCCCCATGTTTGAGCCCAGCAATTCCCAGGAAGCCTACGACTTCTTCCGCCTTGCCATGCAGACTAGCGAAAAGTTCAAGATTCCTGTAATTCTCCGCATGACCACCCGCGTGGACCATTCCAAGAGTATCGTCGTTCCGAAGGAACCTCTTGCTCCCATGGTGCCGAATTTTGAACGCAACGTCCCGATGCATGTGATGGTGCCTGGCTATAGTAAGCCCGCAGGTCGCAGACTCCGTGCCAAGATGGACGAAATGGCTGCCTGGAATGCGACGGAAGGCCCCAACAAGGTTGAAATGCGCAGTGCCGATATGGGCATTATCGTAAGCGGCATCAGCTATCACCATGTGCGTGAGGCCGCACCCGAGGCAAGTATTTTGAAACTCGGCATGACCTACCCGCTGCCTATGCAGCTCATCAAGGATTTTGCTTCCAAGTTTGAAGGCAAGCGCCTCATGGTTATTGAGGAAAACGACCCGTGGCTTGTGGAGAACATCCGCGCCGCCGGCATTCAGGTGGAAGGCAAGTACGACCCGATTTTCCGTTTTGGCGAACTGGACGTGAACCGCGTGCGCCGCATCATTGCTGGCGACAGAAGTCCGGACCCGGTGCCGGTCAAGGGCAAGCCGCCTATGCTCTGCCCGGGATGCCCGCACCGCAGTTCCTTTGCCGTATTGAAGGAACTGGACTGCATCGTTTCTGGCGACATCGGTTGCTACACATTGGCATCCCTCCCGCCAATTTCCGCTATGGACTACACCATCGACATGGGTGCTTCCATTGGCATGGGCATTGGCCTTCGTAACGTGCTTCCTCGCGAACAGGCAAAGCGTGTGGTCTCTGTCATTGGCGATTCCACGTTTGTTCACAGTGGCATTACGGGTCTTGTTCAGGCTGGCTACAACCGCCCGGATACAGGCCATGTGGTCATTATTCTCGACAACAGCATCACCGCCATGACGGGTCAGCAGGAACATCCGGGTACAGGTCGTCATTTGGACCACACTCCGGCCTACAAGATTGACTACAAGGAAGTGGCCAGAATGGCAGGCTTCGACAACGTGATTGAAGTGAACCAGGTGAAGGAACCTGAGGAATTCAAGCGCGTGGTGAAGGAAGCCCTCGAAAAGGATGAACTCACCATGATCGTGGCAAAGAGCCCCTGCATTCTTGCTCTCAAGAGTATTCTCGCTTGGGACAAGGCTAACAAGGAACGCGCCGAGAAGGCTTTGGCCGAAGCAGAAGCTGCTGCCAAGAAGAGCGGAAACTTTTAAGAAGAGGTTGAATAATTATGAGCGTAGTGAACGTTAAATTTGCAGGCCTCGGCGGAGCTGGTGTCCTCAAGGCCAGCGACGTGATGGCAGAACTTGTGTTTGAACAGGGCTTCGATGTAAAGAAGGCCGAGGTTCACGGCATGAGCCAGCGTGGCGGTTCTATCGCCAGCGATGTGCGTTTTGCCAAGGGTGAAGAAGTGCAGAGCCCCATGATTCCATGTGGCGAAGCCGATTACCTGGTGGTATTGGATGAAACCCAGGTGGTAGTGAATGAAGCCTTCCTCAAGAAGGGCGGCATTCTCTTGACACCTGCCGACATCGATGTTTCCAAACTGGAAAATGCGAAGGCGTTGAATGTGGCCATGCTTGGGAAACTCAGCAAGCACTTCGACTTCACCGTGGACCAGTGGGAAGTGGCCCTCAACAAGCTGTTTGCCGAAAAGTTCCATGAAGGGAACAAGAAGGCATTTTTGCTTGGTCGCGAAGGCTAACGGATAACGCCAACCCCTAGTTGGAATTTTCCACAGGAGTAGAATGGAACTCAGCCGTACAAGACGGGTATGTATTTTTGGCCTGTTATTGTGGCTGAGTTTTTTCGTGCTTGCTGCCTGCGAAAAAATCGAAGAGGAACAAAAGGAATGGGAAGAGGTGGAACGCCCGCAGATGCTCTTCACCGACACCACCCTCTTGGATAGTTACGACAAGGACGCCCTTTCTTGGAAGCTGAAGACCGCTTATCTGGAGCGGTGGGCAGATAAGGAAGTGGTGTATGTGCGGCCAGTTCTCGTGGATATTTACGATTCCACGGGTGAACGCGTCGCATTTTTGCGTGCGGATTCCGGCCGCCTCGATATGAAGTTCACCTACGTCTACGCCTACGGCCATGTGTATGCCATTACACCCAAGGGCGCCTCTGTCCGTGCAGATTCGCTTCTTTGGAACAAGAAGACGAACTTGGTGAAAACGGATAGTTATGTTCGGGTGGTTTCGGAAGATGGCGATGTGCTGCAAGGGAAGGGTTTTGAAAGTGACGCCAAGATGGACAACTGGAAAATCATTTCCGATGTGACGGGAATTTTCCAGGATGCGGCTACACGCATCAAGGAAGAGGACAAGCAGCAGGCGGCGGAGATTGAGAAGAAGGATTCGTCAAAAGTGGAACCGGTGAAGGCGGATTCCGCAAGTACGGATTCTGCAAACGTGAAGCTTGTAAAGTTGGATTCGTTGAAAACGAAATCAGCCGCAGGTACAGCAAAACCCGTGCCAAAGAATGTGCCTATGCCCGGAAATCGCCCTTCGGCAAAGAAGAGGCCATAATGTTGCGCTTTCTTTCTGCCATCATTTTGGGCCTAGCGGTCTTTGCCCTGGCGCAAACGTCCCCCCTCATTATGAAGCATGCGGACAATCTGGATGTGTCCCGCGGTCGTGGCACATTGCTGCTTCAAGGCAAGGTCCACTTCGTTCATGATAGCGCCACGTTCCGCACGGAGCGGGCGGTTTGGCATAAGGATAATGAAGAGATTCAGTGTGATGGCGGTTTTCTTCTGACGCACCCCAGCGGTTACGTTCAGGCTCGCAGCGGAAACTACAAGAAGAAGCAGGGAATGGCGTCTGCGGCGGGCGATGTCCGTGCAGCAGATTCTGCAAATACTTACATGTTTACAGGTGATTACCTTGTCTATGACAGGGAAAAAGAAATTCTCACCATGCCGTCCAAGCCCGTGCTCTACCAGTTTGAAAAGCAGAAGGATGGCCACATTGATACCGTGAAAATCCAGGCGAAAAAAATCATCTACAATAAGGGTGAATCCTTTGCCCAGGCTTTTGACAGCGTAAAAATCACGCAGCGGGAAATGGTGGTGACTTGTGATACAGGAATTTTTAATCGGCAGGACAACTGGCTTTCCATGAAGGGCCACCCCACTTGCGATATGAATAATTATCACCTGACGGGGGATTCCATTTTCATCAAATTGGATTCCGCTGGTAAAACATTGAAGTCTGCTCTGGTGATTCGGAATGCTCATGGAACGCAGAAAGAGGAACCCAAGCGTAATGCGCCGGGCTCTGTGACGGAGGCCTTTGGGGACACACTTTATTGCGAGTTTAAGGATGATAAGATTGAGCGCCTTTATGTGAACCTCAATGCCAAGGGATTCTTTTACGAGACGGACTTGCCGGATTATCGCAACCTGATGGATGGAAACCGTTTGGATCTCTATTTCAATAAGGGAAAGATGGACCACGCTGTGGTTTCGGGCAAGGCGCAGAGCACCTACTACTATGTCAAAAACGACCGCACCGTTTCGGGCAAGAACGAGGCTGCCGGCGATACCATCAATATCGTGTTCGATGCCGCAAAGAATGCGGTCCGTTCCCTCCGCCTCTTGGGCAATACAACGCTAGCCAGCGGGCGCTACGTGGATTTGGAAAAGGAACGCCGTAACAAGGAAGCTAAGGAGAAAGCCCGTCTGGATTCTTTGAAGGCTCTGGGCATTGTGATGACGGATACCACATCTGCGAAGACGAAACAGGCTGTCGGTCCGCGCGGCAAAGACTTTACAAAAGGCGAAAATCCGACGATAAAAGAAGAGAACAGACATAGTAGGGAAGAAATGGAACGTCGTCGAGAAGAACGGAGGAAGGCTGTCGAGCCTCGCGAAGGTAGCGAGGGGCCGCGTAAAGGTTTTGGAAAGAAGTTTAGAGAGTCAAAGGCCCGCAAGGAAGCAAGTGAACCTTCCAAACCTGCCGAAAAAAATGCTATAGTAGAAGAGTCAAAATCCGAAGCGAAAAAGGATGGAAAATGAAAAGTTTAGTCAGTACCATACGTACAGATAAACTCCGTAAGATTTACGGCGGTCGCCAGGTGGTGAGCGATGTTTCCATCAGTGTGTCTCAGGGCGAGATTGTGGGGCTCCTTGGCCCCAATGGCGCCGGCAAGACCACCAGCTTTTATATGATTGTGGGCATGGTCCGCCCCGATGCAGGCCACATCTTTCTGGATGATATCGAGATGACGGACAAGCCCATGTACAAGCGGGCTCGCCTGGGCGTAGGTTACCTCCCGCAGGAGGCCTCCATCTTCCGCAAACTCAGTGTGGAAGACAACATCATGGCCATCCTCGAAACGCAAGATATGAAGCGCGCCGAACGGAAGCGCCGTCTGGAAGAACTCCTGGAAGAATTCAAGATTACCCACATCCGCAAAACGAAATCCTACAGTTGCTCCGGCGGTGAGCGGCGCCGCTTGGAAATCGCCCGTGCACTTGCCAGCGACCCCTCCTTCCTTTTGCTGGATGAACCTTTCGCAGGCATCGACCCCATCGCTGTTGCCGACATCCAGTCCATCATTTCTCAATTGAAAGACAAGGGCATGGGCATTCTTATCACGGACCACAACGTCCGCGAAACCCTCTCCATCACAGACCGCGCCTACATCATGTACAAGAGCCAAGTGCTCACGGAAGGTTCCGCCGAATATCTGGCCAACGATCCGGAGGCCCGCCGCATCTACCTGGGCGAAGGTTTCCGTCTGGATTAGAGGTGCCTATGGATTTTGGAATCAATCTTGGGCAAAGTCAGCGGTTGGAACAAACCCTGACGCCGCAGCTTCTTCAGTCCGTCACCATTCTCCAGAAGAATGCGCTGGAATTGGAGACCGCCATCAAGGAAGAGGTGGAAAACAATCCCCTGCTGGAACTGGATGAAAGTCTCCCTGAAAACATGGTGTCTGAATCCGGAGAAGGCCGTGAAGGTGGCGCCGTCGATGATTTGCGCGAATTGGGCCGCGGAGAAAACGACAATTACACTGACGATGTTTCTGGTAATGGGTTAGCCGATGACGTCGGTGGTTCCGGAATGCAGGAGATGGATTTCTCCAGCGGTTCGCTGGAAGACAGCGCCGACATGGATTACGGCATTCTGGATGGCTCTACGCCTTCGGAACTGGATTGGGCCAAATATCTGGAAGATGGAACTTCTGATACAGACGCTCCTTTCAAGGATTTGAATCGGGAAGAGAAAGACCAGGACGATGTGTGGGATCGCCCGCAGAAAGACCGCGAGAAAAGCCTTCAGGAAAAATTGCTGGACCAGTTGCGGGAATGGAACGGCACCCGCGAACTTCTGAGCCAGCTGAAAACCGCGGGCTGTTCTGAGGAGAAGTTCCGCCAGCTGGTGGAATACCTCATCAACTCTCTGGACGAAAACGGCTACCTCCAGGGCGCCGATGATTCCGCCATGATGAAGGTGCTTCTGGACAATGACCCGCTCATTGTGATGTCGGAGAAAGTTCTCCGCGGCGAAGTTCCTCTGGAATCCGCAAGCCTCCCTGTGGCCGAAGCCATCCATGTGCTGCAAAGCTTCTCTCCTCGGGGCATCGGCGCCCGAAACCTGCAGGAATGCTTCCTGATTCAGGCGCGCTACGTGGCGGATTTTCCGGAAC
The DNA here is from genome assembly GCA_024398875.1 of Fibrobacter sp. Taxonomy (GTDB): domain Bacteria; phylum Fibrobacterota; class Fibrobacteria; order Fibrobacterales; family Fibrobacteraceae; genus Fibrobacter. The sequence goes on along the minus strand of JAKSIJ010000009.1, from coordinate 47,547 downwards.
TTGGCCTCCAGATTCTGCAGCAGCACTTTGATGATTTGATGGCTCTCCGCTACCCCAAAATCGCAAAGGAATTGGGCGTCCCTCTCACAGAGGTACAGCAGGCTGTCGCGTGCTTCTCAAAACTGGTGCCTCATCCCGGGCGGCAGATTTCCAGCGCGCCCGCAGGCGTCAAGGTTGCCGATATGCGTGTGGTAGAAAAGAAGGGCCGCTTCGAAGTGGAGTGCTTCAAAAAGCAGGTGCAGCGTCGCCTCCGCATCAATCGGGAATACGCTTCCCTTTTGGATAGTCCCTCCGCTTCAAAAGCAGACAAGGAGTACATTCGTACCCATCTTGTAAAAGCGCAGGAATTCATCAAGGCCATCGATAATCGCTTCACGACTATGGAGAAGGTGATGCAGGCCATTGTGAAGCGCCAGAAGGAATTCTTCAAGAAGGGTCCCGCTTTTTTGAAGCCCATGATTTTGCAGGAAATCGCAGACGAAGTAGGTCGCGACCTCTCTACCATCAGCCGCGTCACAAACGGAAAGTTCGTGGACACGCCTTACGGAATTTTCGAGCTGAAGCAGTTTTTCACTTCTGGCGTAAAGCAGGGAAGTGCTGCAGACGATGAAGTTGTGGGCTCCGCTCAGATTCTTGCCGCCATCAAAAAGCTGGTGGACGAAGAGGACAAGAAGAAGCCGCTTTCAGACCAAGCCATCGCCGACGCCCTGGAAGCCCAAGGCATCAAGGTCGCTCGCCGGACGGTGGCGAAGTATCGCGAAGAAGAACTGAAGATTTTGCCGGCTCGTGCCCGCAAAGCCATCGGGTAGATTTTACAAACAAATTACAATTCTAGCCTTGCCAGAAATCTGTGTTTAACTATTATTCAGTTCGAGGTTTGAAATAGTATCCCCAAGGCATCTGTAAAACAGATGTTTTTTTCATAAGGAGATACTATGTCCAATCAAATTCAAGATTTCAAATTACCTAGCGGATGGGAAAATGCAGTCCCTCAAAATTTTGAGAGCCTCGCCTCTTCTTTGGAACAGATTCATAAGAATGCGTATTCTGCCTCCGTGAAGGCAGTCAATAGACTGGCCACCGTCCGCAATTATTTAATCGGGTTCTACATTGTCGAATACGAGCAGAAAGGTTTGGATCGTGCAAAATATGGCGAAAAACTGCTGAAAAATATCGAGAAAAGGCTGAATACAAGGGGGATGAATGAAACCTTGTTTAAAAATTGTCGTCGGTTTTACATTCTTTACCCGAAAATCAAGGATTATTTGGTTAGCGGAATTAGTCCGACGTCGTCGGACGAATTTGAAACTTCGCCAGAGAAGCTCATATCTAGCATGTCATTTTCGCATATTGTTGAAATCATGACAGTAGACGATTCCTTTGCACGCTTCTTTTATGAAACGGAATGCATCAAATGCTGTTGGAGTGTAAAGGAACTTCGGAGGCAAATTGCGACCAATCTTTTCTTTAGAGCGGGAATCAGCAATAATCCAAAAAAGTTGCTCCAGCCGACGATAAGTGGCGTTAGTCCTAATTACGGAATCAAGGAGCCGTTTACTTTTGAATTTCTGAATTTGCCTGCTCGTCCGTTTAATGAGAATGAACTTGAAAGTGCCTTGATGGACCACCTGCAAGAATTCCTTTTGGAACTTGGGAAAGGCTTCTGCTTCGAAGCGCGACAAAAGCGCATTGTTATTGATGAAGAGTATTATTTCATAGACCTGGTATTTTATAACAGGTTGCTGCATTGTAATGTCATTGTTGAACTAAAGGATGACTCTTTTAACCATGGCGATATGGGACAGCTGAATGCGTATGTTTCGTATTATAGAGAAAATGAGATGAACGACGGGGACAATCCTCCCGTCGGGATTTTGTTGTGTACAAAGAAGGGGCGAAAGATGGTAGAATACGCCTTAGCAGGTATGGACAACAAATTATTTGTATCTACCTATATGCTGACTCTTCCACACAAGGAAACTTTGGAAAAGTTCTTGCAAGAAGAGTTGGGGTAGAATTTGTACTGATTAATATCTATAGAACTCCACCTTGTACGGGCCTTCCACGGGCACGCCGATGTAGTCGGCCTGGGCCTGGGTGAGCTTGGTCAGGTGAACGCCCAGCTTTTCCAGGTGGAGGCGGGCGACCTTCTCGTCGAGGATTTTCGGGAGGGTGTACACGGTGCCGGATTCGTACTTGAGGCCGGAAACGGTCTTCTTGCCGTTTGCGCTGAGCCACAAGTCCACCTGGGCGATGGTCTGGTTCGTGAAGCTTGCACTCATCACGAAGCTCGGGTGGCCAGTGGCGCAGCCGAGATTCAGCAGGCGGCCTTCGGCCAGCACAAGGATGCTGTGGCCATCCGGGAAGATCCATTCGTCGTACTGCGGCTTGATTTCGTTGCGGACGATGCCCGGAATCTTCTTGAGGCCGGCCATGTCGATTTCGTTGTCGAAGTGGCCGATGTTACCCACGATGGCGCGGTGCTTCATCTTTGCCATCTGGGCGGCGCTGATGATCATCGTGTTGCCGGTCGTCGTGACGAAGATATCCGCCATGCCGACGACTTCGTCCAATGTCTTCACTTCGTAGCCTTCCATCACGGCCTGGAGTGCGCAAATCGGGTCGATTTCGGTGATGATCACGCGGGCGCCCTGGCCGCGGAGGCTCTGGGCGCAGCCCTTGCCCACGTCGCCGTAGCCGCACACGACTGCGATTTTACCAGCCATCATCACGTCGGTCGCACGGTTGATGCCGTCGATTAAGGAGTGGCGGCAGCCGTAGAGGTTGTCGAACTTGGACTTCGTGACGGAATCGTTCACGTTGATGGCCGGGAACTTGAGGCGGCCATCCTTCGCCATCTGGTACAAACGATGCACGCCGGTGGTGGTCTCTTCGGAAACGCCCTTCAGGGTTTCGCGGGCGCGGGTCCACTGCTTGGGGTCGCGGGCGAAAATCTTGCGGCAGGTTTCGAGGAACACGCCCCATTCTTCGCTGTCTTTTTCCGGGTTGAATTTGGGCACCTTGCCTGCGTCTTCGAATTCTGCACCGCAGGTCACGAGCATGGTGGCGTCGCCACCGTCATCCACGATGAGGTCGGCGGTCTTGCCGTCGGGCCACACGAGGGCCTTCGCGGTGTTTTCCCAGTAGTCCGTGAGGGATTCGCCCTTCCAGGCGAACACGGGCACGCCCTGCGGGTTTTCCACAGTGCCCTTCTTACCGACGACGACTGCTGCTGCTGCGTTGTCCTGCGTGCTGAAGATGTTGCAACTGACCCAGCGCACATCTGCGCCCAGGTCCACGAGCGTTTCGATGAGGATGGCGGTCTGCACCGTCATGTGGAGGCTACCCATGATGCGGGCGCCTGCGAGCGGCTTCTTGCCTTCGTATTCCTTGCGGAGAGCCATGAGGCCCGGCATTTCAGTTTCGGCGAGGTCGAGTTCCTTGCGGCCTTCCACGGCAAGGTTGATATCCTTGATTTTGTATTCCATTTTATCCTCTTTGGTGCAGACGGCACAAGTTTGCATAAACCTGGCATAAACAGAGCACAGGTTTGGCACAAATTATGCGCACCCCTTTAAACATCTATGCGTAAATATAATTAAATGCATAGAAAGGACCGTCGCAGCACAATAAAAAGGGTGGTACGGTCTAATAAAAAGGCTGGTGCAGTCCAACCCAAAGAGGTCGGTGCAGTACTTATTTCCCGTCAATATTAGCGCAGATAGGCTCGCAGTGAGCTTCTGTATTGCCGTTATTGATGCAGCCTTCCATGCAGTCCGAAAGCGGGTCAGCACTGCTGGAATCATCGGAGCAGCCCGTGAACAGGGCCATGGCGGCAAGCACCATAAGTATGGTGAATGTTTTTCTCATAAAATCTCCTTCTTACAAATTTCTTACATAATATATCTTAATTTGTTCAGAAAATCAAGAGGGGAATGAAAAATTTATAATCTAGAAAGGTGCGTTACTTTGTCATGACATTTCTTTTGCTGTTCTCCTTTTTGATGGCTGAAAATCAAGAAGAAATGCATTTGCGCAATGTGGTACCGGTTGACAGCCCTGATGAAGAAAATGCTTGGGAATTTCATACTTCTGGTGACATAGATTACAGTTGGTTGCATTATCAAAAAAAGCACGTAATCACTTCTAAGGAATCGGGAAGCGAGGTGTATGGGACTTTGAATGTAAGTGCCGATTATGACACGCGGGATTGGACGCACTCCTTTGGCTTCAATGTCTCGGGAGACTGGTTCCTGGATAAAGAGGACATGCCTTCGCTGGATACCAACTCCTGGGAAGCATCTTTGGGCGTGGAATATACGCTTATCGGTAAAACTCTATTTCTTGATTTCGGGGCAAATATGAATACGTCTGAGAGCGAGACTTGGGATCCTGATTTCTTTATCTGGGCGGAGAAATATTTTGTCTGTTTCGGTCGGCAAAAGGTAGGTGTCGCTTCCTGGGCTTTTGAAGATTTGGATGGACTTTCTTCTCTTGCCCTGTACGCCTCTTGGCATCGGAATGCGGTATATGGCTGGAGTGGTTCCGTGTATGGCGGGGGTCGTTTTGAAACAGATTCCATTGCTGTTCCAAAATATTGGTTGCAGTGGATGGGACCTTCTCTAAAATCACGAATTACATACAAATTCAGTAACGATATTTCTCTAGAAGCCAGAGGGAATCTTTTTTACGGATTCATTGTGGATGGTCCTTACGCTAATTATGAAAAAATCCAAAAGTTGCAGGGGAACTGGAATTTTGAAACCTCATGGAAGCCAGGAGTTCTGGGCGTTTACATAGGTATTGGACAATCCTATCGGCGATATATTCTACCCAGTTCTTGCAAGTACCTTTACCCAGATTATATTGTATATACAAATATCGGTGCAGGTGTTCGGTGGGATATATAAAAAGACCGCAGAAGTGATTCTGCGGCCCTGAATTCTATAGAAGAAAGTGCTTACTTGTTAGCTTTACGGGCTTCTTTTTCGGCTTTGTGGGCGGCAATTTCAGCTTTCTTGGCTTCCTTGCGTTCAAAGCGTTCCTTGGCGCGGTCAGCTCGAGGGTCTTCCTTTACGGCCTTTTCGCCTGCTGCTTCGGAAGCGTCCGTGACGGCTTCTTCGGAAATAGCGGGCTGGTCTGTAGAAGGTGCGGCTCCATCCTGAGCGAATGCCGCAGAAGCAAAAATACCCATTAGGGCGATTGCAATCATTTTAGTCTTCATTGTATAACCCCGTTGTTATGGATTGCCTTCATTCAGCAGTGGATGCGAACTCTGCAATCCTTCGAACAACATAAAATTAGGTTTTTCTTGAAGGAAAAACAATGGAGTTTTACGAATAAATTTGCAAAAAAGAAAAGTTCGATTTATTTGTCTTATGACGAATAAATAACCCCATATTTTGAGGGTATTGTCATAAGTCGTTTCATTATATTATATTATTTACAGAAAATTTTTTTCGGGAGATTTTATGAATGAAGTAATTCAGAACATCAAGACGCGCAGGAGTGTGCGATCTTTTACAGACAAACGCATTTCTGACGAAGATCTTCGTGAAATTGCAGAGGCCGGCATGTTTGCCCCCTCGGGAATGAACCGCCAGACATGGCAGTTCACGGTGGTCCACAATCAAGAGAAGATTAAGGCCCTGGCGGCTGCTATTGCCGAAGTCCTCGGCCGTTCCGGTTATAACTTCTACACTCCCGATGCGCTGATTATTCCATCCAATGTAGCGGATAGTGCGTGGGGGCGTGACGACAACGCCTGTGCACTCCAGAATATTTTTTTGGCGGCGCACTCCCTCGGCATCGGTTCCGTATGGATTAACCAGTTGCGGGATATTTGCGATAACCCGAAGATTCGCCCGCTGCTTCAGGATCTGGGCATTCCCGACAACCACATCGTCTACGGTCTTGCCGCTCTCGGTTATGCGGCTTCTGCTCCAAAAGAAATCGTACACAAGGAAGCGATAGTTTTCGTGAAATAGTTTCCCGGTATCCGGATGAAGTTGGGATTGCGAATCATTGTTGCGGTGGCGTTTTGCGTTTCTGCTGTTTTTGCAAATGATGCGGAAACTGCGTCGGAGCAAATCGCAAATACTGCGCCAGGGTACGTCGCGCCGACCCGCATCCCTCTCTTCGCCACTTTATTTCACGATATTGGCTGGAACACATTAGGCTCTTTTACATACGGCTTTGGCGTCCCTTGGGCCCTAGCCGCCGGCGGAACTTATGGTATTATTGAAAGTGGTGCGGACTGGAAGTGGAACCGCTTTTGCGTTCGGCACGAAACGGCTTCCATGATTGGTGCACTTCCCGGCGGACTTGTAGGCACATTTGCGCCTTTTGTGGTTCCGCTTGCCATGTATTACGGCAGCGACAATCCTGAAATGCAGTTGACAGGTCTTGCCATGGGGCAGGCGGCATTTCTGGCTTTTAGCTACACCACAGTCATTAAAGCTTTTACGGGCCGCATTCCTCCCCATGTTCACGATGCTGCCGATGGGGATGCAGATTTTCAGGATGACTACAGCGATGGATTCCGTTTCGGGTTTATGCGTGGTGGAGTTTTCAATGGCTGGCCTAGCGGGCACACGGCAACTGCAACGGCGATGGCGGTAACGCTTGCCACGCTTTATCCGGACAACAACTACATCTTTGCCGGCGCCATCGCCTATTCCGCGATTATCGGGGTGAGCATGTCTTTTGTGGCCCATTGGGCAAGTGATATCTTCGCAGGCGCCATTACGGGCTATGTCATCGGTCGCACCGTAGGTAAGAACTTCCGCGACTATCGCGACGGCAACTTCCAGCAGGATAAAGTCGCCTTCTACGCATACCCAGGTGGCCTCGGCATGACTGTCAACTTCTAACGCGGCCTTCCATCGAGCCGTTGTGCGATGATTTCGCAGAGAAGGCCGCGACAGCCTTCGTTCACATCATTCCAGGTGGCGGTAAAATCTCCGGTGTACCACGGGTCCGCTACATCCCGCGGGTGGCTGGTGTAGTCCATCAGCAGGCTGATTTTGTTTGAGTTCCGCGCGGTCTTACCGGGCGCAGTTTCAGGTAAAATCCATCGCAAGTTCCTGCGATTGTTTTCATCCATCAGAATGATGTAATCGTAATGTTCGTAGTCGCGGGCAGTCATCTGCCTTGCCGTTTTCCCGCTGCAGTCGATGCCGTGGGCTGCAAGCATTCTTTTCGCCGGCGGATACACCGGGTTTCCAATCTCTTCTGTGCTGGTGGCGGCACTAGCGATTTCAAAATCTGCTGCAGAGAGGCCCGCCGCCTTCATTTCCTCGGATTCACCCACCATTTTTTTCATCACAAATTCAGCCATGGGGCTCCGGCAAATGTTTCCGTGGCAGACGAACAAGATTTTAATAGTCATAGATAGAAAGGCCCGATTCCATAAAACCTCCGAAAAATATGCCATACTTTTTCGAAAGTGTCAATATATACGACCAAATTTAGTTGGCGGGGCAGGCGACACGCTCACTTTCGTCTTAGGTTCCCTAAACGCATGTGCACTTTTCTTAAAATACATTTTTTTGTATTTTTGTATTTACTATGAAAGAACCTTTTAAAGCCGAGTTTATTGAATCCTCATTGGAAAAGTTGGACAAGCGCGAATATTTCGATGAACTCATCGACGCCACGTCCCACATGGGCATTTACCTGACAGCTTTAAAAAGATCAATCGCAGAAGACTCTTGCACCCGCTCGATGCTCTGGAAAGAAAACTTTCACTCCACAAGCATGGAAGGCACCTGCACAAGCCTCGAAGAATCCCTAGAAAGCAAGGCTACAAACGAAACAAGCACGAATAACAGGGATTTGGACAATTACAAAAATGCATTGAATTGTGGACTTTCTTATTTGATTCGCGAAGGAAGATTCAGCGAAGAAATGTTTCTAGAGATGCATCGCATTTTGCTTAGCGGCGACGTGCATAAAACTTCGGACAACACCGGCAAGTACAGAACAAAGCAAAATTATATCAAGGACGAGATTTCCAAAGACATTTCGTTCACACCGCCTGCGCCGACGAATGTCAAAAAACTGATGGATAATCTCATCAGTTACATGAACAATCCTTCCACAAAGCAGCGCAATCTTGTAAATGCCGCATTGATTCACGCCCAATTCGAAACAATCCACCCGTTTGAAGACGGCAACGGACGAATTGGTAGGATGATTATCGTTCTGTTCCTGTTTTTCACACGCGAAATCGACCGTTTGTACCTATTTCTAAGTGAAGCCATCGAAAAAGAGAAATACAGATATTACAAGTTGTTGAACGACATCCGTTGCAATGGAGCCTGGAACGAGTGGGTCAAGTTTTTTCTAGGCATCGTAAACAAACAAAGTATCAAGTATAGTGAAAACATAATCAAAATTGAAAAACTATACGAACGTAGCGTCCAGGTGATAGACGAAAAATGTTCCTCGAAAATTGCAAAGCAAGTTTTTGATTGTTTTTTCAAGATGCCCATGCAAACCAGCAAATCCATCGCAAAGGAAACCGGCCTTTCGAACACGGCAATCAACCGAGCTTTGGACAAACTTGTTGAATTCAACCTCGTATTTAGCAATCATCAAAAACGCAATACTTTGTACGTATTCTATGAATTGATGGATTTGATATAGCGGATTAAGCAGTTAGCATTAATTTTTCAACAGCTACTTTCCATCAAGACAGGATTTATCCACATTCAGGTAATCAAAAACAGAGGATAGCCCCTCTACAAAAGCAGGCTCCTCCATCTTTTTATCTAAATACGCCTGCCACTGCTCCTGTCGAAGCTTTTCCTGACGCTTTCGCGATGGTTCCGAAATCCGATCGGCTCGCAATTTAAAATAACAATGAACGATGTGTGGGCTTTTATCGCCATCCTCTCTGGAAAATTCTGCAGCAGGATCATTATTCAGAATCAATAATGTTAAATGCTCTTGATTTCCAGGTTCCAGTATAAAAATCTTTGGATACACATAAAGGCTCGGGTCCCCCGATATGGTCATTGGAACTTTTCTAACCAAAAGATAATCGTATCCTGAAAATTGCAGGAGAGTCATGTCCGCCTTTTCTCCTCTAGGCGTATCAAGGTATTTGAAATTACTTTCGCCATCATACTTGTAAAAAAGATCAGTGACTACCTTTTTATGGAGCCCAACTTCATTAACGTTCTCAACAATTTTCAACTCGCCATATTCATGCACGGAAACTCGTTTGGAGAAAAAGTGGTCCAGAGCCAGATTTCTCCAGACCACCGTCTCGTACGAAACAAACGCTCCGATTACTAGAACCGGAAGGATGACATATTTAATCCAGCCCCATTTCATGAAGAAGTTCCTTCTGAATCCTTTGTATAAAAGCAGACTTTACCATATTAACAAATATAGGGTTCACGCTCGGAGTTATGGGGAAGAAATAATGCGAATTCACCTTGTCCACAAAATTTTTCCAGCTACCATAGGAATGAACGAACAAGTTAAATCTACCAAATTTTTGATTTCGGTAGTAGTCGTTCATCGCTTCGTATGGCGAACGGCCCCGTTTTATAAGATGGGCGATATTGCGGGCGTCAATGTCAGCGTAGAAATCTTTTGAGTTAAATGAATAACTCAAGGCGCTATCATTTCCGCCAATGAAATTGTTCGCTATATACTTGGCGCTATCCAATGGAATATCGTGGCGATTACTGAATTTACCGCCTCTAGCAAAGTGCTTGGGATAAGTCGAATGTTTGAACTGTATATGGTAATTCAACATTCTGTTGGCAATCCCTGAAGTAAGCATCCAGCTTAAACCATTATAGCCACCGTAATCACGAAGAACCTTGAACAATTCCAAGTCTTTCTTACGTTGCCAGTCTTTTTCCCATGGATTCACACAGGGAAGTTTTTCCATATCCTGAATAGATTGCAGGTACTGATCAAATACCGGTTTTTCAGGTATCGCTAGGTAACGGGCCTGCGAATAGGTCGGCCCTTTTTCTTGGAGAGAAGAACTCCTTCTCCAACCTAAATGTATATCAAAAAGTTCTTTTTGTCAATATATTAAATACATTTTTCTTTGATTTTGTGTTTAATTTGTGAAAATCATTAAATTCGGCACTATTTTTTCGATATGTTATTAAAAAATGTGTGGTTTAATAATTGCCTCTAATCTTCCTAAAGCGTTTTTACGCACGTTCTTTTCCACAAATTTTACAACTTCTGCCAACTTGAATTGCGCGATTTCATTCCAGCGGTAATTGCGCATGACGGATTTCATGTCGAGTTGGATGCCGAAAATTTTGTGATAGGGCTTAGAGCCGTCCAGCCAGTCGCCGGAAGCGGTCCCGAGGAAACGCATCAGTTTACGTTTGACGGTTTCGGCTCACAGGGTCACTTATAGAACACTTGGGAGTTTACTCCCTTTAGTGTTCTTATCCACTTTGTGGAATTCCTAACGCGGACTCAACGAAAAAGATCCTCACCAAAATTTTCGATTCACGCAAATTTTCGCATTCGGTAATTCTTTACGCAAATAATTCAGTATCTGTAATATTCGTTTCCGAACAAAGCTTCGTAAGACAGCATTTTTGAATCGTGGAAAACAATCTATTACTCCGACGATTTTATTGCAATGTCGCAATTGTTTAACAAGAGCCTTGGCTTCGCTCTCAAAATTTGCTTTAAGAAGTTCACTTATCTTAATTTTTCGAACACAGCTGTCAACATCAAATAATTCTCGTATATAACGATAATCAAGAATATCCCGACATTTCCTGACAACAGTAAAATTGGTATCAACGATTTCTTTCCTATCCCAAAATACACCTAATAGTTTGTATGTACTTTTCATTCTATGCGCTCCGCTTATATTTCTTGCTTAGTTTGTGATAATCGTCGTATACGCGGTAATCAATACCCATCATATTAAGTTTTTCTAAAGCGGTTTCATCCTCCGGGCCATAAACAACAAATTTAGAAGGCATTACGCGCAAAGTGTTTGAGACAAAACGAAAATCTAGCGGGTCTTCTTCCGCACATCCTAGGAATCCTGCAGCCCACATAACACCCTTTGGAACATCGTTCAAGTTTTCTGCTGAACGTGCATCGCCGGTCCGAAGATTCGCCACAACCTTCACTCCATTTACAGCAAGAACCGCCATAAACAACTGCTGTAACAACATTATTGCGTCTTGCCATTCTTCATCCATATCGCTGGTAACGGTTATATCAATGGTGACTACTCCCAAAAATCGATTATATTCAGGAATATCTTTAAGAACTCGACTAAGTCTGGGGTAAATGCGCTTATCCCCACAATAAAAGCAGAGCAGCGTCTTTTTAGGATCCGTTACAAGGCCGCTATTTCGGAAATCGTATGGAAGAACGAGTTCCGGATATTCATCCAAGAACGCCTCCTTTTTTAGCAAAGGGAACCCCTTGCTATTAAATTTTACTCCCTTGAGTTTCAAATACCGGATGTATTCTTCAATGATTTTCACCAAATCAATCAGATTTTTGACCATTTTGGCATACCTCTAAGATGCGGAACTCGAAAACACCGAATTCCTAGTTGACTTTTCAGCCAAGATATTGCTATCTTAAAGGTTCCTGACGCCTTGTTTGGATAGCAATATCTCAGCAAGCGACTTGCCGGGGACGGTTTACACCGCCCTCCGGCATTTTTATTTTCCCCAACGGATAATTTTCTTTTCACATTCCTCCTTTTGCAACGTTTGATTTTCATCCATTAAAGTTGTTAGGCAATCTATAGCCTCTATTTTTGAGAGAATTTTTCTTTTAATCATGCATTCCAATACATCTAGCAGATTGAATGAGCGAATACCTTTTTTCTTCGCCATATCGAGCAAATTCAAATCAGACGACAACAATGTCGCATTCAATCTTTTTGCATGAAATAGCACGGAACATCCCTCAAGAGAAAGTACATCTCGTAAGGATGAATAGAACTCAAATAATTTTTCAGCCTGCTTGTTCGTGCTGTAGATTTTCAGTTTTTTGGACTTCTCTAGCTTTGCAAAAGAGCTCTCACAAATGGAATTTCTTATAGTGTTCAATACAAAATCAGTTGTACAGAATTCCCGATCCACCGCCAATAACGTCTCCAATGAATTTACGGAGAGCATATTAAGAATGATGCTAGCATCTAATATTAGCGGCGCTTGAGTCATTATAGAACTAGTTCCTTCTGCACCTCTGTGACATTTTTGTTAAGCAAGCAAGCCGCTTTTGAAAGCGTTATCAAGCCCTTGTCATAAGCTTTTCCCGCAAGTCTCAATAATTTGTCTGAACATTCTTCGTGCCAATAGTTAGTTTCAACATTCACTTTATATTCATGATTTTTACTCTTGTAAATTCTGTAACCAACATATCTCTTTTCAGGAATTATGCCGCATTCCTTCATTTTATACATAACAGCATCAAACGATATTCCGTATCGTTTTTGCACAGCGCGCACTTCGCTAAAGACATAATTCGAAAGTTTTTTGCCCAAAATTTCTTTCAGTTCTTTTTCGGGCAGAAGCATTTCAGTCGCAAAACGATTGCATAGGGATTCTTGCTCTTTTTCGACTATCTTATCGTCAAATTTCAAGACAAGATGTCCGAGTTCATGCACCGCGGTCAATCGCTTTCGTTCAGAAAATTTCTTTTGATAAGCGAGGACTATAATGGGCATTTCGCCGCAAACCATTGAACTCAAACCATCAAAAGATTCCGGAGCATCAATTTCGATAACTTTTACGCCATGACTTTCAAGAAGGTCAATAACATTCGTTATTCCATTTTTACCAATGCCCCATTTTGTCCGAAGATCCTCTGCCGCAGCTGTAACATCGTTAATCGAAGAAACTTCATAGACAGGTAATTTTTCACATGAAGGTTCTCCGCAGATTTCTTCAAGTTCGATATAGTTTTCAAGCCTATCCGCAGTTTCTTGCTCTATTCGTTTTGTTTCTTTTACCGTGACATTACTCTTCTTTCGAAAATGCACTGTTTCCAGTTGAAAAGTTATTGGCCGCATAAAATAGTCATACGATTTGCTCAACGCATTTGCAAGAGCAATTAGGTGAGTACTGCTTGGCCAAATCTCGCCTTTTTCATATCGAGAAATTGTCATCTTAGAAACGGGCGGATCCATGTTTTCACATAGTTTATCCATGGACCATCCCTTAGTTTGACGAGCATTTTTTAGCCTTGTGGCGAAATCAGATAGAGACGACATAAAAGTTTTCCTCGCAACGAAAACCGTTCAATACTAAAGTTCAACCATGATGCCGGTTTTTAGTTCAACAGCTTGAATTGTATATTCAAGTAATTTTCCGTAGATAGGCGCCAAATAATCCGGAACATCTCTAGCTAGACGTCCCTCGAGCCAGCTTTTTAGTTTGGCACATTGTTCTGCATTTAGATAATCAACATCACAAAAATCAAACAAAGCGTTGCATAGATGATAAACGGGGCTAATGAAATCCTGTTCAACATAATCCCAATGCTCTCTTGAAATATCAAAGTTATACATTTCAACTCTTGGATCTGGGAGCGGCTCTGGAATATCAGGCCCATCGCCATAACGGGGAAGCCCTTCTAGCGTTTTAAATAAAGCTATCCACATTACATTTCCTCCTTGCGTTTGATTTTGAAATGAGTTCCTTCGTTTGAATCCGTCAATGTTCCATCTAACTTGTAAAAAAGCCCAGTCTCTTTATTTTTTATTCGCAGGTATCCAGCAACCATGTCGCACATCACAATGTTATCCTCACCTTCGAAATAAAATTTATAACCAACCTCAAAAGCTTCTGCATTAGGTGCATACTGATTTACAATATCGATTATATTGACTTTTTCTTTCTTCCAGTTTTCATTAAACTTTGCTTCTCTTGATTTACTTCGGTTATAACGTTCTTGATCCCAGGGATTTGCTGGAACTGTTGTTTCGCAATAATACTTCGAAGCCTCGGAGTATATCTCTTTTGCATTCGCCATTTCTGACTCCTTTAAGAATTGGACTCCACGAGGAGGTCCGGTGGAACATTTTACGAATGCTCTGTCTCAAAGGTTCCTGACGCCTTGTTTGGACAGCGCACCCGCTTTATACGTTACAATATAAATAATTTTCTCAAATTTTGTAACGTATGTCGTTAAAAATCAACAAAAAATTTCTTTTTACTGCTCAATTTTGCAAAAATACATGAATTTTTCAAAGTTTAGCCAACAAACTCAAATGAAAAAAAACATATTTTTGCAACAAATACAGACTTTTTTCTCCAAACCTACAAATTTGCAACTATTTTATCGCGCCATTCCATATCAAAGTTTTGCCCTTCCGATTCAAAATGCCCCCTAATTTCACTTATGCATTGATCATACGATTCATATTTATCCATTAAATGAAGCAACTCGCAACTGCTAATTGGCATAATAATCACATTGTTTGTAAACTTCGTTCTATCAGCCGACGACTGCAAAGGAACTGTAGACACAGCCTTCCAAATATTGATCGTATTCGCATCAAATGTTTCTGCAATAAAAAAAGTTGTCACATCACGATTTTTATTTTCCTCTTCTTCAATTTTCAAATTAACCGCATGTCGCAAAACAGGTTCCCATTCGCCTCTTTTCTGGCTGTTAGAATCCATGAGAGTAGCTTCTAGCATAACAACCTTATCATCTTCATAAATCACAATATCCCCCATTCCTCCTCCCGCATGGCTCAGAGGTTCAAAATTAGCAGACAAAGTCAGATTAAAACTACTCAACAAATCTATTTTTTCTCCCGAAAAATAATACCACGCCAAACCAACCATATATTCATAAATCGTAGGAACGGTTGCATCAGGACAAACCCTTTCTTTGATTCTTTCATCGTTAGACCTATCCGAGAACAAACTCAAAATTTCTTTTACGGTTTCCCTTGGATATTCAGTTCTAACAAAATTTTCGAAACAAATTTTCTTTTGATTTTCTATCAGTTGCGGTATCTCATCAACATTTTGAACATCAAATTCATCAACGAGTTGTTTTTCTTTATTTTGTAATTCATCTTCATGTACATCTAATATTTCCGTCAATGAATTCACAGAACAAAAATACGAATTAACCCCACATTCATAATCATCATAACATTCATACTCATCATTATTTTCTTCATCAATTTGGCCAAATATACGATCACGAATCTTAGCAAAATCAAATAATTTCGCACATAATTCTCTATATGCCAGTTCAACATACCCTTTATCAAATTTAATCAATCCCGTGGCATTAAAAATTCGCCGAGTCGTATCCGAATACTCATAAATTGAATCTACTTTCTTGGATTTTGCAAAACGAATGAAAAGGTTTTCATTTAGTTTTTCTCCCAATAAAATCCTTTCTTTTTTCTCGAATTCTTGTCTACTCAAACACCTTCTACCATCAGAAGTACTGAACATGTCCTCGCCAAAATTAAAAGCTTTCTTAATTATTTCTTTTAAATTGCCATAGCATGTCACTAAAGACTTGTAATCTTTATCGCTTCTACTGGAATTATATTTATAAAGGGCCTTATAAAAGCAATAGTAGTCGTTTACAACATTTTTACTTTTACCATTTCTAAATACAGAACAAAAAAGATTTTCATCCATCATTGTTTCTGTTTTCACTGCATTGGGCACTTTTATTTCGCCAAGAATTCCATCTATACTATAACTATTCTCAAAAGCATCAATATCGTTAATTGAATGATATGGAGTCAATCCCTGAATAATTTCACTAAATTTTTTCCAAGACACCCGCTCATATTTCAGCAACAAATATAAAGCCAAACAAAATGGCGAATAAAAGTAATCCCCATCATCTGTAAAAATCTTTAATTTAATAAGCTGACGCAAATAGACTATATTTGTACCACTCAAAGGTAAAAGCTTTTCCATTACGTCTTTATGTAAATTTGATTTGCCCAGCAAAATTTTTCCCACATCGGAAATATTTCTTTCACCACCAACAAATCCAAGCTTAACCAAATTACTCGTATAGTGGCGAGCTCTATCCTCAATACCTTTGTCAAATAATTCTTTAAACATTTTCTTTTCATAGCCACTAGATTTTTTTCGCAGCCATTCAATGTCATTTGACAGCACCGCATTTTTGAGTTCAGGAAATTTATCTAATTTTTTCAACAACGCGTCAAACTTATCATGTTTCTTAAAAACATCCGGAGAAAGACTTATCGCTTGCCGGTAAAATTCAAACTGACACGTTGATCTAGGCATACAATCCCATACCAGCCCTTTCCCATTAAAAACATCATCCAAAATTGCAAGATATCCTTGCAATGCTTCAACAACATCATTTCTTCTACCATTTGTATCCATCAAATTATATATTTGACCTTCGCTAACTTTCATAATTTCTCCTGCAATTTATAATTGACGACAAGAACTTCTCGCGTTTTTTTATCCTTATTTTTCGTATGATAATTTGAGTTTGAATAATCTTTATTCAAATCAATTACCGAATACTCTGAATGTCTACGTAGCCATTTTTCAAGAATGGTATTTCGCAATCCTTTATGTTCAAGAACATTTGACAATGCAAATTTTATGTCCTTTTGATGAATTTTATCCAACAATTCAAGAAGTTTTTTTTCTTGGGTTTCATTCCATCCATCTTGTTCGTTGTAAGAAGCACAAGTAATCAAGTACGGAGGATCTGCATAAACAAAAGAGTCTTCTGTCAGTTCATCTAAAGGCACAGATGAAAAATCAACACTTCGAAATTCGTAATTTCCGGATTGAAGTCTTTCCATGAAAGACTTCAATTTCATTTGCATTTTTTTATTGAAATCCCTCTTACCAACAGGAAGATTAAACTCTCCCTTTGCATTAAAACGAACTTGGTTATTGAATGCGTAAACAATTAAAACAAATAGTTGCAAAAAGAAGTAGGCATCTCTTTTTTTATTGTTATTGAAAGATTTCTTTAAATCATTAAAACCAGAACGATTGTACTTTGCCAAACCCTGTTGACTATTACATGCGTAAAAATCATAGCCATATTTTGATACTAATGAAAGGTTATGACAGTCAATTATTTTGAAAATTTGTTCAAATACAACATCGATTGAATTTTCCCCCAATGTTTTTAACAATCCAACAAGTAATTCACATTTGTCGTTGAAAATCACTTTCTTACAGTTTATGTTTATTCCAACATTGCACCCACCGCAAAACAAATCTAGGGCAACATCAATTTTCTGAGGAAAAAGCGGAAGTAATTGAGAGAGTAGTTTAAATTTACCTCCGGTATAATTTAATGCGGATGGAATAAGCTCTTTAGAAGGATGGCAGATGCAAAGAAATAAACGTTCTTCATTATCACTAATGTCAGATTTTCCAGCGCAGAACGCCTTATATTCCTCTGAGAAAACCTTTACCTCGCCTTTCTTGCTTAAAATTCTTAATATGTCGTTATCGGATATTTTGGCGTTTGAACGATCATTACCTTTTTCCGCCATATTGTTATATGAAAGGAGGATATATTTCGCATGTATACCCTCGATCAATTTCTCAAATGCGGCTGTCGCTTTTTTTGTACAATAATCGCTTTTCAAATTTGAGCGATTCATTTTTCTTGCGACACCAGAAACTTTAGGCTTCTCCCATCGTGCGACATTTTCTAATACGTGATATGCATCGCAATATTGACGAGAATTATAAGGTGGGTCAATATAAACTAAATCAGCCTCTATTCTTTTTATAAGTTCGTTTGTATCTGTATTGTAACATGCATTTTGTTTACTTAAATTTCGTGTAAATGCAGGGACCAACATCTCTAAGTGTTTTTCGTACAGATTTCCCTTACGATAGGCATCGTAATGACCACAGGTATTGGCGATTTTATCCATCGCATAAAGCAATGATGTTATAAGCAAAGCGCGTTCTTTTTCATTAATTCGCCTTTCGCGAAATTGAATCTCAATATCTTCGCGTATGAATCCGATTTTACGACAATCCTCTATGGAAAAAAAAGTATTTCCGAAATTATGACTCATGTAATTGTCTGTTGAAACAGACAACTTGTTGTATTTCTGAATAAAGTCCCTTACTTTTTTCTTTGAAAACTTTTGTGGACTAAACCAGGCAACGTGGCAAATATGATTACTATAAAGGATGTCGTTTACAATAAGATCTTTATCTAAAAAAGCCGAAGCTACGGATCCGGTCCCTGCAAAAATATCCGCCACGGTTTTAACATTGCCGCACTCATTTTCAACAATCGTTTTTATAAATGGCAGTAACTTATACTTGTTTCCTAAATAACGTCTGTTGTTTATCGAAAACGTTTTTTCTTTCGGCATGATTTGCCCCTGAAAAGGTGAACGAGTTCACCCTTAGTCGGGAGCAAGAAACCGCGATGTCAAAACAAGCAAAGAAAACGCTCGCATGCGCGCGTGAATACGTACAGCATGGCCTATGCAACCATAGATCAACGAACGTTTGTCTTATTGTTGAATCGTGAAAGTGTCTAAGTTCCAAGCGACAACAAGAGCAAACCCGGCAAGAGTCGTTCTTGTCGCGAAACTTCTACACGAATTTCATGAAAAAAGGCGTGGAGTTGAATACGCTTACTCGCTTGAGGCCTTAGACTGCCTGACCCAAATAAACGCAAACAACCCACGCCCCATAAGCGTGCCGGAAATCCGGCAGCAGGCGCCAAAGGCACCCAAAGGGTCGTTTGCGTACAGGCAAATCTATTCAATAAGCTTATAGCAAAACGATGCCGCCAGGCAAGCCTAGCAGCAAGCGTGAGCGTCGCCATGTCCCGGGTCTGAAAGTGTCTAAGTTTCAAGCGTGGACAAGAGCAAAACTCTTTATGTACGCAAGGAATATAGATAATCCTGCATGTCAGTGGATGTCAAAAACGCAAAATTTTGAGCCGAAAAAGTTTTTTCCAAAAATTGCTCAATCTGTTGCAATTCCTGGAAATTTTAGTTATATTTTGTTCACCAGCACATTTGTGCATTTATTTTGTGTTTTTTCAGCTTGTAACACGGAAAGGAATGTTATGAAGAAGATAGAAACCGCTGTTGCGGGGAGTGAAATCGCCCTCATTGATGAGAATTTGCTGAAGAGCAAGGTTTACACTATCCGTGGTGTAAAGGTGATGCTCGATGCCGATCTGGCGGAAATATATGGGTATAGTACCAAGGATTTCAATAGGCAAGTTAAGAATAATATAGAGCGTTTTCCCGAGATTTTCCGATTTCAGCTGACAAAGGTAGAATTCGAAAACTTGAGGTGCAAAAATTGCACCTCAAGTTGGGGCGGACAAAGATATTTGCCTTTCGCTTTTACCGAGCAGGGCATTTACATGCTCATGACAGTTCTTAAGGGGGAACTTGCCATTAAGCAAAGTATTGCCATAATGCTTTTGTTCAAGGACATGAAGGATTACATCGCCTCTGAAAATCAGCAACTGCTGGGGTGTGCCAATTGTACTCAAATTGCGACTTTGACTGCGCAGCATTCCCACGAAATTGCAGAGATTCGCACGGATATTGCTCATTTGGAGGCTGAGTCCCTGAGAACTCAGGAATCCCTGGGCAAGGTCATGGAATTTTTTCACGATCCATCTACCTACAAACACCACTTGATTTTGAACGGCCAAAAGCTGGAGGCCGATGTCACCTACACGCAAATTTACGGCATGGCACAGGAGTCGATTTTCGTGTTTGACGACTATGTTGGCGTAAAGACTTTGGATTTGTTACGAGGTGTTTCACAGAATGTTAAGGTTACGATTTTCAGTGACCAGCGGAACAGCTGCGCTTTGACCCCTGCAATGATTTCAGACTTCAATGCGGCCCGCCCAGATGTTGTTTTTGAGCGGAAGCCCGCAGGCGGCATTTTTCACGATCGTTATATTGTGTTGGACTACAAAACTGAGCATGAAAAGATGTTCCATTGTGGAGCTTCTAGCAAGGATGCAGGAAGGCGCGTGACTTCGATAAACAGTATCGAACATCCTGAAGTCTATCACGAACTGATAGCGGAGGTGTTGGCTTTGCCTTGAGCGTATTTGCCGAGGACTGTTTTATCGTCGGAGCACAAATTTTCCCAAAACAGCCTAAACGCAAACTTGGGGCAAATTTGGGTAGGACTTAAACATTGTGGGTATACAGTGTCAATTTTGTGTTTTTCAGCTTGTAACACAAAGGAGTAAAGAATGAAGGCAAGAACAATGATTGTAATGAACCAAGATATACGCATCACTCAACGTGATGGTGAGGATTATATCTGTATTACGGATATAGCTAAATGGAAAAATCCCGATGCAAATGGGGTTATTGCGAATTGGATGCGAAATAGAAATGTTCTTGAATATCTCGGTCTTTGGGAAAAATTGTATAATCCGGGTTTTAAACCCCTCGAATTCGAGGGGTTTAAAAAAGAGGCGGGGTTGCACGCGTTTACCCTATCCCCGCAAAGATGGGTTAGTACAACAAACGCTGTCGGCATTATTTGTAAATCTGGGCGGTATGGAGGCACTTACGCTCACCATGACATTGCATTCCACTTTGCTAACTGGATTTCCGTAGAATTTGAGCTTTACGTGACACGCGAATTTCAGCGTCTCAAGTCGGCTGAACAGGCTGAACTCGGTTGGTCCGTCAAGCGGGAATTAAGCAAAATAAACTATCGCATCCACACGGACGCCATCAAGCAGAACTTGATTCCAGCGACACTTACTTCGCGCGAGACGTCCATCGTGTACGCAAACGAGGCCGACGTTTTGAACATGGCTCTGTTCGGCTTTACTGCGGCGGAGTGGCGCGAATCAAATCCTACGTTGCCTGGGAATGTTCGCGACTATGCTTCCGTCAACCAGTTGATTTGCCTCAGCAATATGGAATCGTTGAACTCCGTATTGATTAACGAAGGCCTTCCTCAAAGCGAACGCCTTGTCAAGCTGAACCAGATTGCCATCTCGCAGATGACGGTATTAGAAGGTATCGGACAAAGCAAATTGTTGAAATAAAGAAAAGCCAAAAAAGCCGGTAATATAAGCAGAAATTTCGTCACATCAGCAACAAAATTTCCACTAACCAGGCCGCTGCACCAGTTTCATTGTATATTTAACGAAAAAAGTTGCAATATATCATTGAAAAATGTTGCAAAAAGTTGTAAATTATAATTAGAAATAGTTGAAAAAAGTTGTAAAATGTTAAAAAGAAAGCTAACGAAGGTTCTAGAAAACTGGCTAAAGTCGGGCCATGAAAAGGCCCTGCTGCTTACAGGCGCTCGCCAGGTCGGCAAAACTACGGCTGTCCGCGAATTCGCAGGCAAGTTCTACAAGCATTTCGTGGAGGTGAACTTCGTAAAGAATCCCATTGCAAAGCGGGCTTTCGACGGCGGACTGTCCACTGCGGAAATCGTCATGAACCTTTCCGCCATGGGTTACGGCCCCTTCAACAAGGGCGAGACGCTGATATTTCTGGATGAAATTCAGGAGTGCCCCAACGCCCGCACAGCCATAAAGTTCCTGGTAGAAGAGGGTCTTTTCGACATCATCGAGTCTGGTTCCCTATTGGGCATCAACTACAAGCCGGTCGCCTCCTACCCTGTGGGTTTTGAGGAGGAGGTGAAGGTCTTCCCCCTTGACTTTGAGGAATTCCTGTGGGCCCGAAACATTGGCGACGAGGTTATCGGGCGGCTGCGTGACTCCTATCAAAATTTGCAGCCCATTCCAGACTTCATCCATCAGCAGATTAGCAAGTTTTACCGCGAATACCTAGTTGTGGGCGGGATGCCCGAAGTCGTTCAGAAGTTCGTGACCGACCCCGATTTTCAAAAGACGCTGAAGTTGCAAAAAAACATTCTGACGACATACCGTTCCGACATCACCAACTACGCAGGCAACCAGCAGGTTCTGGTAAAGCGCATTTTTGACGCAATGCCGTCGGAGCTGGGTAAAGAGGATAAGCGCTTCGTTCTTGCAAACCTTGAAAAGGGCGCCAGCCTCCGAAAGTACGAGGATCCGACCCAGTGGCTTGTAGATGCGGGTATCGCCTACTACTCCATCAATACAAGGTCTTTCGAACTACCCTTTGAAGCGGTTGAGAATAGAAGACTTTTCAAGCTTTACATGGTGGATACGGGCCTACTGTGCAGCAACCTTCTGAAAAATATGCAGTTCCAGGTAATGAACGGAGACATAAGCATCAACGAAGGCGCGCTTACCGAAAATTTCGTTGCGGCAACCCTTTCGGCAAAGCAGATTCCATTGCACTATTACGATAAGAAAAGCCGACAGGAATTAGACTTTGTATTTCCTGAAAACGGAAAGATTTCGATTATAGAAGTCAAGTCCGGCGATGATTACAAGAGGCACGCCTCGATGGATGCCGCCATCAGGGAACACAAAAGCGAAATCGAGAGAGCGATCGTTCTTTGCAAAGGCAACGTCGCCAAGGATGACGTCCTATACCTTCCGCAGTATATGTCAATGTTCCTATAACAAAAACGAACGCGGGAAAAGTTGACCGCATTTTCTGTGCTGAATTTTGTGACAATGCAACAACTGCTGGAAATGGTGAAATAGTTTTGCCGATTTACAATAATTAATATATTTTATAAAAAAGGAGGAATCTTCCATGACCCCAATTATCGTCATTCTCGTTATCGTCATCGTCGCTGTGATTTGGTTTGCTACGACCTACAACGGCCTTATCAAGCTCCGCAACAATCGTGAAAACGCCTTCGCCAATATCGACGTGCAGTTGAAGCAGCGTTTTGATTTGGTGCCGCAGATTGTGTCTACGGTGAAGGGCTACGCCAGTCACGAAAAAGAGGTTTTGGAAAAGGTGACGGCTGCTCGTGCTGCTGCCATGAACGCCCAGACCATCGATGAGAAGGTTGCTGCCGACAAGGCTCTGTCCGGCGCTCTTTCGGGCTTGCGCGTTTCTCTGGAAGCGTATCCGGAACTCAAGGCCAACGAGAACTTCCTGCAGTTGCAGAATGAACTTTCCGATATCGAGAACAAGCTTGCTGCTGCTCGCCGCTTCTTCAATTCTTCTACGAAGGAACTCAACAACGCGGTGGAAACTTTCCCCAGCAACATTGTGGCTGGAATGTTCGGTTTCAAGCGTGCGGCTATGTACGAGGCTACGGAAGATCGCGCTACCTTGAACAAGGCTCCCGAAGTAAAATTCTAGCCCTAGTTTAACCTACTTATGAAATATGTAGGCTTACAGCACCAGATCAGCAGTAATAACCGTAAAACGGCGATGCTGCTGATTTTGTTCCCTGTAATCATCCTTGTGACGGTGTTTGCGTTTTTGGTGCTTTGCCAATTGGCGTTGCAATTTTGTGGTGGCGACCCGGCGAGTCAAATTGTCATCAATTGGGATGTGATTTGGGAGTATTATACGGCGTGCTTGCCTTATGTGATTGGCGGGGTGGCGTTGTGGTTCACTATCGCCTATTTTTCAAATACTGCCATCATCCGTTATGCTACAGGTGCAAAGTCGGTGGAACGTAAGGACAATTTGCGGGTCTACAACATTGTGGAAAATCTCTGCATTGCGGGTGGCATTGAAATGCCAAAAATCAATATCGTGGATGATCCTGGTCTGAATGCTTTTGCTAGTGGCATCAACATCCAGACGTACACGGTGACGCTTACCACGGGAATTATTGAAAAACTGAATGATGCGGAACTTTCCGCAGTGATTGCCCACGAACTCACCCACATCAAGAATCGGGACACGCGGCTCCTTATCATCAGCATCATCTTTGTGGGAATTCTGGCGACCATTGCCACCGTATCTTTGAAGATGGTTGGCGGAATTTTGAGAGGTTCTGGTCGCCGTCGCAGCAAGAAGGGTGGTGGCGGAGCGATTCTCATTGTACTGTTGGTGGCAGTGATTTGTTCTTCCATCGCTTATCTGTTTGCGTCTCTCACGCGGTTTGCAATTTCCCGCAGTCGCGAGTATGTGGCAGATGCCGGCGGTGTGGAACTCTGCGGCGATTCTCTCGCCCTAGCCTCCGCCCTCCGGAAGGTTTCCGATTCTCCGGGCCTGCGCAGCGTGAATCGTGAGGACATCGCACAACTTTACATCATTCACCCGCGTGAGACGGCGAACAAGTTGTTGAATATATTCAACGGGTTGTTCAGTACACATCCCGATACGGAAGAACGCATCCGCCTTCTGGAGCAGTTCTAAAACTCGCGATGCATAGTGCGCGACGCAAGCCGCGCGATGTACTTAAGACTACTTATTCCGCAATTTTCAGATAAGTGCTGCGCACATCTTCCCAGCGGTAGTAGGGAGCTGCAGGGCATTCCTTCTTGGCTTTTGCCTCATCTGTAATGCCGCAAGCCACAGGCAGTGTCGCCTCATTTTCGTTATACAAAACCTTCACGAGAATGGGCGCGCCTTTTTTCGCGGACTTGTAGAAAATCCACTGGACGTTAGCCGCCATGGGGACGATTCTGAAATCCGTCCACACTTTGTGGAGATTTTCAATATCGCTGGTATTTGCCTTTGCTACATCAAGCCCCATAAGGCCAGCCAACGGCAAAAGGCCCGTGTCGTGACCATAGCGGAGCGTTGCCTTGGGCAGATTCTTCTTTGCATTCTTGTCGGCGCTGGAATCCATGGCAAGAACGCGGTCAGCTTCATCCAGGAAATTCTTCAGCAAGGGTTTTGCAAAAGTGATGCCCTTGTTTCCGGTAAGCGGACAATTGCCGAGGACGCTGTACCACCATGCATTCTGAGCTTTCCAGCGGGCGATGAGATCTGCATCGGTCCACACATCTCTAAAGTCAAAATCGAAGTCATCCAGATTCTGCATGCTGCTCTGGATTTCATAGAACTTTCCGTAGAAGGTCCCCACATCCATGAACTTGTCCACCCATGTGGAATCCGTAAAGAGCTTCTTCATCATGGTGTAAGGATTGATGTCCTTGTACATCTTCGCACTTTCTGCTTGCCATTCTTTGGTATTGGCATATTCATTGGCGGATTCGAAGTTATAGGGGTTCAAAAAATGCACGGTACTCTTACTGGCTTCCTGATGAATTCTCATTTTCGGATTCAAAGCGCGGAGTTCTTCCAATGCAGAGGCCATGCTCACCACGCAGCGCACGGAAGTGCTGGCCATGGCTTCCACATAGGCATCGCCCTTGAAAATTTCGGGGAAATTTTTGTACATGCGGTTTGCGATGCCCTGGTGTTGCGCCACTCCCTTCTGAGTCAAGTCGCCCGCCTTTTTAGCGGCACGGTCGTTCAATTGCTTAAAGCGCTCTAGAACACTTTTGCCAAGAGGTGTCAGCACTTTTGCAGAATCCGCTTTCGCGAAAATATTGTAGAGGTTGGCGTAGTCCTTGGCATCATAGTGATAGCGGCTTCCATGACGGCCGTAATGGCTCATGTAAAATGCCTTATAGCCTGCCGGTGCCTTGGAAAGTTTCTGTGTCGGCTCCGGATACAAGGCGTAGTTGCTTGTGGCAAGGGAAATGTTCTGGGAAAGTTCCTGGTCGGTGGTTTGAGCCTGTGCGCAAAACGCTCCGAGCCCGGCGATAATGGCGATGATGGAAAGTTTGATTTTCATATTCACAAATCTAATATTATTTCCCTCTTTGCGGTCGTAAAAGGTTTTTGTAGATTAGTGGCATAAAAAGGAGAATCTTATGCAAGACAATACCAAATTAGGCAAGCGGACGCTGTTTTGGATGAAGGCCGCCTTCATTTGGGCCCTCATCAGTGCGGTTCTGGGGCTAATCCTCGTTCTCACCAACGATGTGCACGCGCTTATGAATGCAGCGCCAGAGGCTCCCGTCCCCACAGGCGCCATGGTTCTGATTGTCGCCATCGCCATTGGATGCTTGGTGTTTGGAATTGGCGCTGCCGTTGCCGGAATTTTCTGGCTCTTCTGGCTGTTCCGCACCACTAAAAATTTGCGGAAAGTGACCACGACCAAATTCTCCCCTTGGGCCGCGGTGATTTGCACATGCATTCCCTATCTGGGCTATCTTTTGGACTTCATCATTTTCCGGGATTTGGCCAAAAAACAGCAGTGCTACCTGAGAAGCATTGGTGTGGATTTTCCGCCAGTGAATATGGCTCTTGTCAACGGCTGGTTCCTGCTTTCTGTCCTCAGTGGGGTCGTCCAGATTTTCGGCGATTCCACGATGATTCTCGGGCTTTCCATCGCTTTCGCTTTGCTCGGATTCTTCCTCTTCATTCAGGCTTTCAAGCCCTACATTGTGCAGGAGCGTATGCTCTTTGCCCGCTACGAAGAAGACCGCGTCCGGGAATTTGAGGCTCAGCGATAGATATCCGGGTTGACGCTGTAAAAACGCCTGTGAGTCCAGCCGTACCAAAGGGCTGGATTTTCTTTTATGCGGGCTTCTAGCCAGCAGTTGAATTGGTTGGAGATGGGGTTGGCATTGCGGTGCAGTTCTATGGCGTGAAGTTCCGTGTTGCTTGCGGATTCCGCAATCCAGCAGATAAATACAGGCGTTTCAGGTCTGTGCTTCAGCAGAAATTCCGGCAGAGGATTGTTGTGAACATCTCGGCCGAGGAACTTCTCTGCGGTGGCGCTCTCGATTCTGCTATCCTGATCGTCCAGCAGGCAGAAGAGTTTTCTTTCGTCCAGCAATCGCAAAAATTCCCGCGGGCTTTGCGCGTTGATGGAGTAGCTCTTGCCATCCACTGCACGAATGCGGCCTTCGAGAATGCGGTTCAGCCATTTGGGCTTTACGGGTATGTAGCTTGCTACCAGCGGGATTCCCAGTCGGCAAAGCCAGGGTCCCATGGCCTCATAATTCCCGTAGTGGGCGGTGAGGAAGATTCCGCCCTGCTTCATTTTCTCTAGCACGGGCATGGAATCTTCTGCGATGGAGAATTTTCGCCCCGCAATTTCAGAAGGATATTCGCTCAAATTTTTCGGGAGCTTCTTGAAGGTTCCGAAGGAGAAAAGCAGCTCGCCTGCATGTCGCGCTAAATTTCTCAGCAGCTTCGGGTAGAGTACCTCGGGCCGGATTTCATAGCCTCCCATGCCAACCCCTTTAACAAAATCTGCATTCGCTTGCACCACATTCCATTTCCACTTTTTCAAAAAGAGGATTTTGAATGCAATCGCTGCAAAGATTTTTGCGAAAAGGGACCTCATCTACTCTATGAAAACTTGTGATTTTAGAATTCCATCAATGAAAAAGTATCATAATGGTCGGCAGTGTAGTAGATGACGCAATCGTCCTGGTATACTAATCGTTTTGTTCCTCGATTATCGCCATTGTAATCTACGTCAGCCTCAAGGTACTTCCCTTCTGGAAGATTGGGATGGTAATAGTCGGGGTCGCTTGCAAAGTTATTGAATTTGTCGCCGCCAATCATTACGCCGATGACTTTCCAAGGATTGAAATTCCATTTGCTGAAGGAATTCCCTGCAGCCTCGTAAAGAGAAATTCCGTCATTCTTGCTTACATAGTTTGAGGGAAGGTTGTTGAATTTGCATAGGTATGCGGCTACAGAATCTCGCGAGGTGTATTTTCCATCTTCATTGACGGCCTCGTAGATTTGCGCCAATATATCGTCAGAGTCGGCACTAGAAGCAATTGAACTTGAGGAAAAATCAGAATCGTCAGAGCTGGAAGACGCTCCTGAATTTGAGGATTTCTCGTTGTCGTTGATGCTTGGGCCTGTTGCACTTTGGCTACAGGCGATGAAAAAGAAAGAGAGGAGGAAGAGGTAGGCTAATGATTTCACGGTTTCTTTTGTTCCTTCTCTTTGTCTAGCCGGGCCTTGGTGGCTTTGGCGTAATCGTTGGCCTTGCGCTCTTCGTAGGGGTCCACATGCACTAGGGCATCCACAATGTTTTCGCCGGCGTCAATGAGCATCTGCTCCACTTCTTCAGACACATCGTGGGCTTCGCGGAGAGGCATGTCTGCATCTACCACCACATGCAAATCTACGCTCAGGTCGCTCCCGATGTAGCGGGTGCGGAACTTGTGAATCCAGATGACTTTTGGGTGGCTGAGGGCGATTTTCTTCAATCGCTCCCAAGTCTCAAAGCTTGCGCCTCTGTCTGCAACCTGGTGAATGCAGGGCCAGGCGATTTCATAGCCGGAATGGAGAATGAAGAGGGCCACAATCACAGCGCCTACGGAATCCACAAACCAAAATTGCGGGAACGCGATAGCCACCACAACGGCGATAAGCACCGGGATGGAACTGTAGGCGTCGCTTCTGTGGTGCCAGGCATTTGCCTCCAGCGCCTGGCTCCGGATTTTTCGGGCGGCCTTTCGCGTGTAGCGGAAAAGCACTTCTTTCAAGACGATGGATGCCAATGCGAATGCGGCAGCAATCCATTCCGGATGGTTGGCTTCTTTATTCCAGAGAGCCATGATGGCTTCGTAGCCGATGCCAACGCCCACCGCACAAACCGCAAGCCCAATGCCGATGGAAATAAGCGTCTCGAAGCGGCGATGCCCGTAAGGGTGTTCTGCGTCAGGCGGCAAGTTCCAGAACTTTGAGCCAATCAAAATGGCGATGTCGGTGACGAAATCAGATGCGCTATGGACGGCATCGGCAACGAGGGCGCTGGAACCGCCCACAAGGCCACCCACGAACTTCCCGATGGTGAGCACCACATTCCAACCCAAACCCACCCAGGTCACTCGGCGGATTTCAGGGCTGTCATCTTTTTTTCGCACCGTAGTCATTTTCGAATCTCTTACTTCGCTTCCTTCAGCAGGAATCCTGCGACGGATTTGCTCTTTACGAAGGTCTTTTTGGCGGCGGCCTGCACCTGTTCCGGCGTGACAGCGCTGATTTGGTCAGCCCAGTTGAGGAAGATTTTGTAGTCGCCGTACATTTCATACCACGCCAGCATGGTGGCCACATTTTCCATGTCCGTAAGGCTGCGGATGGTTCCCGCATAGGAACTGTTTTTCACCTTTTCGAATTCGCGCTGGCTTACAGGCTCCTTTTTCAGCTTTTCCAGTTCTTCCCAGACAATTTTTTCCACTTTCGCTACATCGGCACCGGGACGAAGCCGCACAGAGACGCTGAATTCAGAGACGTATTTGTTCGGGCTGTTGCCTGCTCCAGCTGCAACGGCTAGCTTTTCTTCTTCCACCAAGCGTTTGTAGAGCCTGCCAGAGCGACCATTCAAAACGCCCTCGGCAATGTCCAGCGCATAGAGGATGCTATCGCCCACTTCCGGCGTCTTGAAAACCAGATTGTAGAGGTCGGGAGCGTCGTCCCGATAGACGGTAAAGCGTTTTTCGCCAGCAGGTTCCGGGTCGCGGACGGTGAGGGGCGCGAAGGCTTCGCCGGTAGGGATGTTCCCGAAATACTTCTTGATCATCTCCATGGTGCTGGTAGTATCCAAGTCTCCGGCCAGTACCAGAATGGCGTTGCGGGGCTTGTAGTATTTGCGGTAGTGTTCGTCCGCCATTTCCCGCGTCAAGTTTGCGATATCGCTGGGCCAGCCGATGGTGGGAACGCGGTAGGGGAAGGCTTCGTAAATCATGGAGTTGAGTGTTTCGTAATAACGGCCTGTGGGCTTGTCGTCATAACGCATGCGGCGTTCCTCCCGCACCACGTCCCGCTCGGAATAAAACTCGCGAAGTACTGCATTCTGCATGCGGTCCGCTTCCAGCCACATGAAGAGTTCAATCTTGTCTTTCGGGAGCGTCACGATGTAGGCGGTCATCAGGTCCGAGGTGAAGGCGTTGAGGCCTGTGCCGCCTACTGCTTGGTAGGCGTTCCACAGTTCATCTTTCACGAAAAGCTTCCGCTGTTCATTCACCAGAGAATCGTGTTCTGCGGAAAGTTTTTTGACGGTGGCGGTATCGCCGGCAATTTTTGCCGGGCGGATGAGAGCCTGCAGGCTGTCTTCCTTCGCCATGAATTCCATGTCGGCAATGCTATCAGTAACGCCAACCTTTTTGGTGCCTTTGAAAAGTTCATGTTCAAGAATGTGGGCGAGGCCGGATTTCCCGGGAACTTCATGAACAGAGCCCGTAACGTAGAAAAGCCTGCAGCTTACAGTAGGCGCCTGCTTGTTTGGGTGCAAAAGCACTGTAAGCCCGTTATCCAGGACTTCCCTGTGGACGTTTAAGTTCACGGCTGCCGCGGCAAAGCATGCCAGTACAGCAATCGCCGCCGCAGTTTTTTTCAATGTGGAATTCATATTCATTAAGATAGAACATTTGCAGCCCAAAAGAAAAGGGGCCCCTTTGCAGGAGCCCCCTTTGGTTCTATAAGGAGGACAATGAAAAGAATGTTTTGCGCAGGACTGGAATTTTGCGCCGGTTACTGGATTTCCAGTTTGCGTGCGGCGGCCTGCTGTTTCTTCGCAAGGGCGAAACTCAGGATGCCGTTTTCCAGGGAGACCTTGATGTTCTCGGTATCGATGTCATCGGCCAGGCGGAAGCTGCGCTGGTAGGTGAACTTCTCGTCTTTCCTAGCGCGGGTGGCCTTGACGGTGATGATGTTCTTTTCCACCTGCACATCCAGGTCTTCCTTTTTCACACCGGGCAGTTCCACTTCAAGGTTGAAGCCGTTTTCGACTTCGTAGTAGTCTGCCTTTGGCGTGAAGCAGCACTCGCTCTGAGTGGCAGCACTCAGGCTATCGAAAATGTCCTTGATGCCGTAGAAAGCAGTGGGGAGAATTTGTGCGTTCATCATAATTTTACCTCTTTGGTTGCGGGCTTTGCGGCATTCGCCTTTAGGCCCTTTGTTTTTGTTTTCACACCCATTAGAGCAACAGGTGTGCCAAAAAAGGGGTTGGCATTGCGGTGCGCCTCTGACAAATTGAAAATCGTGAAATTTGGGCCGAAAACGGCAATTTTAGTTGGCATGGGAATTGCGCGCAATTTGCCCGCGGCCCATGTTATTTCACAAAAAAACGGCCGTTGTTCACAGCCGAAACATTTTTGATATCAAAAAAAGACGTTTTTGCGTGGTGCGTTTTTCGGAAATTAATCCAATTTCCCTTGGTATAAATCCAAAAGTTTCCGCGCCAGGAGGCAAGTATACTTGGCGTTTGTCAAAGTCACTTGTGCATTTTCCAAAGCATTTTTCTGGCTCAGGTAATCCGTGTAGGTGAGGGCGCCTGCGTTGCGCTGTTCTTCTGCGACGGCCAAGGCTTCTGTTTCCGCTTCTACCTGCAATATGGCCGCCTTCCACTGCATATCGGCACTGAGGGCGTTGAGGTAGAGCTTCTCGATGTTGTTCTCCAAGGTCTTTGCAGTCTCCTGCATGCCTACCTGCGTTTCCGCTTCGCTTACCTGGGCTTGCAATACTTTGTTTGTGGTGGCGCCACCATCAATGATGGGGATGTTGATGCTGAGGGAGATGGAGTTCTGCCAGCCGTATTTCAGCTGGTCGCCATATTCCTTGGATTCCCAAGCAGAGAGCCCTGTGCTGCTGTTGGCGCCTAGGGAGACGGAGATGGAGCTGCCCTTGCCCGCCACTTCGGTATTCTTCTGCGCGGCCTTGACAGAGATGCTGTCGGATTTAAGGCCGGGGTGCGCCGCCCGGATGTTCTTCTGGAGTTCCTCCAGAGAGGGAAGCGCTTCCAAGGAGTCGGGGCTTGTCATGCCGGCTTCCGGAGCGGAGACCTCGAAATTCTCGCTGTCATCCAGTTCCAGCAACTGCCGGAGGGTGGTCTTGGAGGTATTCACGTTCAGCTGGGCTGTAAGTTGGGAAACCTGCTTTTGCATCACGTTGGATTGGCTTTGAGTCAAATCCTTCTTGGTGATGGAGCCTGCCTCAAAAAGTTTACTATAGTGGTCGAATTCCGCCTGAGAAAGCTCTACGGAGGCGTCGGCGGTCCGGAGGTTTTCGGATGCTGCGAGAAGGCTCATGTAGGCGTTGAGCACGCTTTCTTGAATGGAGCGTTCCGTCTGCTTGGTCTGGAGGGCTGCCGCTTCCTTATTGAGCTTGCTGGCTTCCACATTCAGGCTGGTGGAACCGCCGTCCCACAAAGTGTAGGATCCAGAAATGCCGAGGCTCAGGCGGTAGTGGTCCTCATTATCTACAAAGGGATGGTCGAAGAGGGAATTCTGGATGCTGGCGGAAACAGAGGGCCTATTTCCGATTTTAGCCTGCTTGATGCTGATGTCGGCAGACTGCTCCCGAAGCTTTGCAGATTCCAACTGCAGGCTCTTCTCCTTGGCCTGCTTGAGGCACGCTTCAAGCGTCCACGATCCGCCCGCATAGAGGGGAGCCGTGAGGAGTATTCCGAGAAGTATTGCCTTTTTCGAGTTCATACCTTTTAGATGCTTTAACGGGTTAATCCGTTGCGGCCCATAAAATAACAAAAAATGGGGGAGTACAAAAAAGCCAGGTTTCAGCCTAATCAAAAAAAGGTTAGACCGAAGTCTAACCTTTAAGTGGACGGTACAAGATTTGAACTTGTGACCTCTGCCGTGTGAAAGCAGCGCTCTAAACCAACTGAGCTAACCGTCCAAACGCGGTGCAAATATATAAAAATGGGTTTGGGGTGTCAAGTGCTAGGGTTCGGCCCCAAAACGCCTATTTACAGGTATTTGTCCTCGGCTCCACGGAGGATGGTGAGGAATTCAGCCGGGGTCTTGGCGGCAATGAGGTCTTTGCGGACGTTGCCATCGGCCAAAAGGCGGCTTACGGAGGAGAGGGCCTTCAGGTGGGGGCCAACGGTGTTTCCGGGGCTCACGATGAGGATGATGAGGTAGACGGGCTCGCCATCAAAAGACGCGAAATCCAACCCCTTTTCAATAGTGGCAGCTACCATGCACATCCG
This sequence comes from Fibrobacter sp., assembly GCA_024398875.1. Lineage (GTDB taxonomy): Bacteria > Fibrobacterota > Fibrobacteria > Fibrobacterales > Fibrobacteraceae > Fibrobacter. Next base: position 14,749 of record JAKSIJ010000009.1, on the reverse strand, counting down.
GTCCACGTAGTCAATCTTGGCGTGGGGCACGGCCAGTCCGCATCCAATACCGGTGGAACGGCTCTGTTCCCGGTTCCAGACGGCTTCGAAAATCTCGTCCCTATGCTCTAGCTTGTATGCACTGCAGAGGGTATCCACCAGCTCGTTCAGGATGCCTTCCTTGGTCGTGCTGGCAGAATTGATCAAAATGCAGTTGTCTACAAAACGTTCAGAAAGACGCATAAATTCCTCTTTGATATTACAAGTAGATATTTAGCAAAAAATTTGATGGAAAACCGAATTTTAGGGGTAAAATCCTTAAAACTGCTAAAATTTCGCAAAAAAAGCCGACAATTCGAAGGGGGAACGGATTTCTTCGAAGTTTTCGAGGGCACGGCGCATTTTCAGGACGTCGATTTGCCCTGGTGCGGCGGAATTTTCAATAGCGCCATAGGTGAGGTTTGCGCCTTCCTTGAGGGACCAGAGGCGGCTCGCCTTTCCGGTTTCGCCCATGCCGAAGGCGGCGAACAGCTCGAAGCTTTTGGCGAACTTCTTGCTGAAGGTGTACAGGCGGTCCGAGTCCGTCTCGCTGTTGCTCATGGCGGCAATTTTCAGGCCCGCGGCACCAACCCGAAGGCAGTCCTGAGCGAAGTCCTCCAGCTCTTGTGCGGCAGGAATCCGGAGAAAGTTATGCTGCGATATGAGGATTTTGGTGCCGCGGATATCGGCCAGATTTTTGAGGTTCTGGAAGTCGTAGAGGCAGTCCTGCTCCAGGTCCAGCCATTCGGGAACTTCCGCGGCTTTGAGGATTTCGTTCCACAAATCGAAGCGGTGGTTCGCCTCCCGATTGGGGAAAACGCCTCCGTCCCGCTTAAGACGGACGGTCCCGATTTGGGGCGCTTTGGGCGCGATGTGGCGGACTCTGCCGGAGAGTTTAGCCCAGTCCTTCCGTTCAAAAAAATCGTAGCGGATTTCCAGGATGTCGCAGGCTTCCAAATCCATAGCCACAGCATGCAGGGAATCCGCTTCCACGGCCTCCAGCACTTGGGGGCTAACCAGTCCAACAAGATGGGATTTTTTGGCCATTAGTGTTCGTCTTTCTTCGGGTGAGAGACGATGCACATGTAGATGGTTCCGAGGATTGCGGCGCTGAAGCTTCCGAGCAGAATGCCGAGCTTAGCTGAATCTTGGCGAGCGCCTACATCGAATGCAAGTCCTGCCACAAATAATGCCATGGTGAAGCCGATGCCGGCCAGCATGCCGCCGCCCCAGAGGATTTTCCAGGGGTAGCTGGGCTTTTTGGAAATGCCGATTTTCACGGAGAGCAAACTGAAAATGAAGATGCCGATGGGCTTACCGAAGATGAGGGCGAGGGCCACTGCGCTCATGACGGGGACTTCTAGACCGCCCAGCTTGATTTCCACACCGGCGTTGCTGAGGGCGAAGAGGGGCATAATGGCGAAGTTGACCCAGGGGACCAGCGGCTTGTAGTAGCGTTCCTGCATGGAGATGCTTTCGCGGGCGCCACGCTTGAGGAGGCTGAACACGCGATACTTCTCGTCGCCAGAGACGGTGGCGTCGCCGGCCAAAACGTTTTCCACACTGTTGGCGAAGCGGCCCAGTTTTCCGGTAGAGATGACGGGCTTTGCCGGAACAGAGAGGCCCAGGAGTACGCCTGCGATAGTGGGGTGTACGCCGCTCTTCACGAATAGCGCCCAGATGGCGATGCCCACAATTCCGTGGAGGTAGAAGTTGCGGATGCCGATGCGGAACATCACGTTGATGAGCACCAGAAGGGCTGCGGCCAAACCGAGGGCCCAGAAACAGATGCCGTCACCGCTGGGGTAACCGATAGCGATGACCAGGATGGCGCCAATGTCATCGGCAATGGCGAGCGTCAAGATCATGACGCGGAGGGCGTGGGGAACGCGGTGGCCGAGAATGGCCATGCAGCCCACAACAAAAGCAATATCTGTTGCGGTAGGAATACCCCAACCGCGGGTGGCGCCCATTTCTCCATGGGGGCAAAGTGCCAAGTAAATCAGGGCGGGGAACAGCATACCGCCGGCAGCTGCAATAATCGGGAGGCTGGCGGCCTTCGGGTCGTGGAGCTCGCCGTAGGTCATTTCGCCCTTGACTTCAAGCCCGATGTTGAAGAAGAAGATGGTCATCAGGGCGTCGTTGATGAGCCAGTGCAGGTCTGCACCGCCGGTCCAGGCGCCGATGGTTAGTGCAAGAGGAGTATGCCAGAAGCTTTCGTAGGTTGCAGGGGAAAGGTTCGCCCAGATGAGGGCGGCCACTGTCATGATGATGAGGACGATACCACCTGTTGTTTCCACCTTCATCAGGCGTTCAATAGGCGTGACAATCTTACGTACCGGGGTATCCGGAAACAATTCCTCAACTTTATCGCTACTTGTAACTCTTGCGGACATACGGGGAGAAATATAAATAAAAATGCCCCGGATTTTTTCTGTCCGAGGCAATTTTAAGCTTAAGCAGTCTTGGCCGCGGTTGCTAAATCTCCGCGGTCACGCCTGATTAGAAGAACACTGGCGGCCAACGCGGGTTCTTGGAACTCATGTCGATCTTGTAGAAGTCCTTCTCGAAGCGGCCATCGTCCATGCCGTACATCTGCATCACGTGGCGGGCAATCCACTTGCCGAGCTTCAAGACGGTGAGTTTCTTGCGGAGGCGGCCCTGGCAGTCGCGGTTCATGATGTCCGGGAGGGTCGAGGTCGTGAGGATTTCGTCGATGGCGTGGCTGTTCAGCTTCTCGCGAGCTTCCGCACTAGTGTGGAAGTGGGTGACACCGAAGCATACGCGGTTCGGGTTACCCTTCTTGATGTGCTCGCAGCACTGCACAATTGTCGTACCGGTGCGGACCATATCGTCGAACACGATTACGTCCTTGCCTTCGATTTCCTCGATGCTGATGTCGCTGAGTTCCGGGTTGAAGGTCATGCTGATTTCACGTTCGCCGGTACGGACCTTGTCCATCACCACGCGCTTGCATTCCGGGAGTTGGAGAGCGTCGTAGACGGCGTTCATGAAGGGGCGGGCGCCCTTGTCCGGAGAGACAATCACCAGGTTGTTGCCGTCCTTGCCGGTCTGCACGAAGTTGGAGGACTTGATGTAGTGGGCGTAGACGTCGGTCGGAATCAGGTTGTGGAAGTGACCTTCGAAAATTTCGCTGAAGAGGTTCTGGACCTTGACGCTGTGGTTGTGGCATGTCACGACGGCATCCACGCCGGACTTCTTCAGGAGCTCTGCGTAAAGGAGGCTAGTGAAGGCCTGTCCATCGAACTTCTTGAGGTCTACGTCGGAGCGGTCTTTTTCCAGTTCGCCAATGCGGTGCGGGCCGCGGTCCTGTGCGCTATAGAACAAATCCGGTTCCACGAGAACCACTTGTTCGGCGCCGTTATCCTTAGCAGCACGAGCCAGAATACAGTTGCGCATGGCATAGTCGTTGCGGCTGCGTTCATGGTTAGAAACAGAGCAAATCAAAACAATCTTGCCTTCCAAGCGCTTGCCGATATGTTCCATATCATCTGGGTCCAGCATATAGCGGGGGCAGAATTCGGAGTTGGCGAAAGTCTTCAGAGAGACTACGTCGGAGATGTCTTCGCGGAGGCCGATGTACTGGGCCATGTCGATGGCAAACGGATCATCGGTAAAGTTTCCGGTCACGATAAAACGATCTGACATTTTGATTGCCTTGATTTGAGGGTTGAATTTTGGTTGGCACAAATATAAATAATGTTAGTCCAGAGCCAAAGCCCGGATGTTCTCCAAAGGGATTTTTTCTTCCAGAATTTGGAGGGTGTTGGTATTTAAATCCAGTTTGGTGACGACGCCTTTGATTTGCAGGTATTTTCCTTGCCGCTTATTTTTATTGATTGGGTTTGCAATCATTCTTCGGATGGTGGCTGGCGTGAGGTGCAGGTTCTGTTCCTTTATATCTTCCACAAAATAGGTGGCGGTTACAGAAGGCTTTTCGCCTGCGGCTAGTATCGCACCCACTTGTTGAAGTACGCCGTTCAATTCAGTTCTGGAATCTTCCAAAAGCTCTTCTTTTTCTTCAGTAATTTTCTGCCGTTCGTTGATGGAATCTTCGTGACCGCTCAATGCGGCAAAGGGGCTAAAAATTTTGGCTCTATCTTTGATAGCCATTCGCGGGTGTTTTTGCAAAAAATCCCAATCGTAATTGGGATAGGGCAAATTAATGATGCTGCGATACTTGCCATTCATTTTTTGCGGGTCTTGGCGTTAATCTTTTTTTCAATCTCTTTTAAGTGCCATCTTCCGCGACGGTCTTCCAGAAATTCTTCTGTCCGCACACCTCGGGCCAGTCCCTGGTGAATAATCTCCAAGGCTTCATCATATCGCTTCTGGTCCATGCGGAATTCCGCCAGGAAGTAGTAGTTGTATAAATCCTTAGGGTCATTTTGCAGAGCGAGGCCGAGGTATTTGTCTGCAGAATCTTTGTCAGGCCATGGCAGTATTAGGGGGATATAAGGCAGCAATTGATGGGCTCGACCCAGCACCTGGTAATTCTTTGTGGCGTAAGCAACGTCTCGAACCTTCAGGGCTACTCCATCTTTTACTGCGGCTAACGGATTCTTCTCAGCGCCCCACATGGACATTGCTGCTGCATAGATGTGGGCTATTTCCTTGTTTGTCGGAAATTTGTTGAAGGCTTTTTCGCTTTCGTTTTTCAGGGTGTCCAATTTTCCCATTCGATTCTTTTTTTCAAAGGGAACGAATCGAAGCGAGAAATACAAGCTCTTGATGTATCCCGTGGTTGCTTTTTCCAAAACGGAAGTGTCGGCCATTGCCTTCCGATAAGCATTAATCATCAGTTTTGCATTCTTGGCGTCAGCCTTGTCTCCGTTGGCTTTTAATGCACGTACGCTATAACACGAATCTGCAAAATGAAGATTGTCGTTTGCAAAAATAGCGCAGCAGCATAGGAGAATACTGCCGATGATTTTACCGAAGGTCCCCATCCCTTAAATCCAGTTTATACCTTCCAGTTCTGGAGGAGTTTGTTCAGTTGGGCGATTCGACTTTTTTCTTCATCAGTACCGTGGAATGCCTTAAAAAGCAAATTCCGATATTCCATTAATGCTGTGCGAATCATTACGCGATCTTGTTTTCCTAACATTATTTATGCCCTTTGCCTTTACCAGAGAAGTAGTCTTGTTGACGGGTAGCCCCTAAAACAGCGTGCCAGAGAGTTCCGTTGGGGTTGATTTTCTTGCGTTCGTTGACAGCATATTCTATAGGCACATGGGTAAATTCGCCATTCATGCTGCCTACCACCATATCGGTCTTGCCCGCCATGCCTGCGTGTACGGCACTTTCTGCCAACTGGAAGCAGAAAATGGCGTCTGTACCCTTTGCAGGAATGCTCCGCACCATGTAGCTGGGGTCAAAGTATTTGATGTTGACTTCCTTGCCCACGCTATCAAAATGTTCCTTGATTTTTCGAGTGAGGAATTCACCAATATCATTTTTCAAAATGTTTCCACTGGCATCACGGCGTTGTTCTTGACCGTTGAACAGTTCTTGCCCGGCGCCTTCTGCAACAGCGATAACCGCGTGAGTTTTGCCGCTGCTATAGCGGCTTTCCAGAGCCTTGAAAAGTCCATCCAGCGTGAATGGAACTTCAGGAATCAGGCAGAAATTCACCACGGTTGTGGCAAGGGCTGCGTATGCGGCAATAAAGCCGGAATCGCGGCCCATGAGTTTCACCAAACCAAGTCCGTTGAAAGCGCCATTGGCTTCATTGTGGGCGCTTGTAATAACATCAGTAGCACTCAAAACAGCGGTTTCAAAACCGAAAGTTCTATCGATGAGGTTCAAGTCATTATCGATGGTTTTCGGGATGCCAATGACAGAAATCGGTTGTCTGCGCTTCTTGACTTCTTCAGCAATAGCGTGAGCACCGCGGAGAGTGCCGTCACCGCCGATGCAGAACAGCACGTTGATGTTGAGGCGCATTAATGTGTCCACCATAATGGATGGGTCCTGCTCGCCACGGGAACTGCCAAGAATGGTTCCGCCGTCATCCTGGATTGCATCAACAACATCCGGGTTCAAAACTTTTGGCGGGTAACTGTATTTTGGATTCAATCCGCGATATCCGTATGGGATGCCGAAGATATTCCGCACGCCGTAGTCAAACCAAAGTACCTGCACAAGGCCCTTGATCACATTGTTGAGGCCAGGGCAGAGGCCGCCACAGGTGACAATGCCCGCTCTTGTCCACGCCGGGTCGTGAAAAATCATCTCACGCGGGCCAGCAGCTTCCAAAGAAGGAATGTTAATTCCATTCTGATTGAATTCCTGAATGCGTTTTACATCAGTGGTAAGGCTAATGCGGTCTTCTTCAGAGACGAACTGAACACCCTTCATGGGGGATTTTAGAGTGCTTGCTCCCACCGTTTCGATGGACAAATCGTATTGTCCTGGATTCTGTAAAATGTCTTCCTGCGTCATAGTCCCAACCTCGTCCTAATATTGGACATGAATTTACACCACCTAAGATACATAAATCATTACTAAATGGATAAGGGTGGAAAGTGAATTTTGGTTCTTAAACCAGGTTCAGCATTTTCCAGCTCGATTTCCATTTTTGAGAGTGTGCAAAGTTTTTGTACCATGGAAAGTCCAATGCCCGTTCCTTTGGTGGTGCGGGTCATTTCATTTTCCACACGGTAAAATTCCTGGAATACCTTCTTAAATTCCGATTGGGGAATGCCGGGGCCATAATCACGGACAGCAAGATACACATGATCGTTATCCAACCGGAGTTCGATTGTAATCATTTTGTAATCTGCTCTTGCAGAGAATTTCAGAGAGTTGTCCACTAGGTTAGTGAGGATTTGCATCACAGCATCTCTATCCATCATGAGCTGCACATCGTTGACTTCCGTGTCGCAGGAAACCGTCAATTCAAAACCATGGTCTTCAATGTTTTTCGTGTACATGGTGACAAAATCGTCCAGCACCATCCGCGGGCTGTCTTTCTTCAGGTTCACCGTCCAACGGTTTCCATCCAGCTTGGAAAGGTTCAGCACATTTTGGATAAGGCGCGTCAGTCGGTCGGATTCGCTGGCAATTTGTCCGTAATACTTCTTTCGCTTTTCATCGGGAATGGGCTTCGGCGTCTGGAGAATTTCCGCATACATCTTGATAGCGGTCAAGGGAGTCTTCAGTTCATGACTTACCGCAGAAATAAAATCCTGGCGTTTCTTGGCGAGATTCAGCTCGCTTTGGGTAAAACGGTAAATGGAAATCAATCCGCCACCTAACACAAGAATGGCGATGAGGCCCAGGAATACCATGAAGGAACCCGTCTGCGCATCATTTTGCTCTAACATGTACATGGTCAGCGAAATGTTGTTCAAGGGCGCAATCAGCGGAATAGAGAGAATTTTGGTGGCGTTGTTAGCAGTACCAAAGGACATCAATTCTTTATCATTTGTAGTGAAGCTTAGCACCAGATTTTTTTCTAGAGAATAGAATTGCGTCTCTGTTTTAACAAGGCTATTTAAGTAGGGTTTCAGTTCCACAACAAAGCCTTGCACAAAAAGTTTGCTACCGCGAATGACATTTCTGTGGAATACAATGTATTCGTCGTTGAAGTTCGCTTGGAAAGGCTCGATTTCCACTTCCCAGGCGCGGCTCAATTCTAGGAGGTTTGCCAGGCTATCGTCAAGAGATTCCGCATTGAAGGCGATGGATTCTTTTTCGGAGGATTGTTCAAATCGCTTGTTCGATTTTTGCTGTTTCTTTTGGGCAGCATCTTTTTTATAAAGTTCGTTAATGATATTGGCAATGGAATCCTTAGGTGCTGCAGGAATCTGTTGGCCGTGATTCTCAATGTTCAAATCATCCAGGATTTGCTTGATTTTGTTTCGAACTTCTTCACGCTTTAAGCGTTCCGCCTTGGGAATCTGTTCCAGGAGAATCTCTCCGAATCTACCTTCGGGCAAAAATGGAGTGCGGAGGGTATTATCCGGCGCCAATTGGAAGTGCCCCAATAGGCCCGTAAATTGGCTTGTGATAGGGTAGTCCACCAATTCAGACAAAGTGTTCTCTTCACCGCCTAACACTTGAACTGTACGGATGAATCCATATTCAGAATAGGAGCGCTTGTCTTCAACAGCCAAGTCTTTTGCCACCCGCTGGTTCAAGGTGTTTGCCACAAACATGGCGTGTCCCGTATAAAGGGAATGAGTACCTAACTGCAACTGCAAAAACGCCTGGTACAATAAAAGAACCAGAGGAACCGCAATTACAACGAAAATGGTTGCAAATATTAGGTGGACTTTTCGCATTCAGGACTAGAACGCATCTGATACCCTTCGCCACGGAAGGTCACCAAGAGCTTCGGGTGGGAGGGCTCGTCTTCAATCTTCTTGCGGAGCTTTGTGATATGGATATCCACGGTACGAGTATCCACAGATTCCACGTTTTCGTAACCCCAAACTTTTTTCAATAGTTCAGCACGAGGAACGGCGCGGTCGCGGTTGTTCCAGAGGTATTCCAGAATTTCGATTTCCTTACGAGTGAAGGAGAGTTCTTCCTTTCCACGAGTGCCTGCGTATTCGCGGAAGTTAACTTTGAGATGGCCAGCAACCATGCGGCCCTCGCTTTCCATCATTTGTGTGCTGCGGCGTAACACCGCTTCAATGCGGGCAAGGAGCATGGGGACAGAGAAAGGTTTGGAGATATAGTCGTCTGCACCATACTTCAAACCATTAATGATGTCTTCGTCAGAGTTCTTTGCAGAAAGAATAATGATGGGGACGGACTTATCTTGTTCACGAATTTTGTCGCAAACTGTAAAGCCATCAATGCCCGGAAGCATCAAATCCAAAAGAATCAAACCATAGGCTCCAGTCAGTGCTTCGGCAAGGCCTGTTTCGCCATCGGCGGCATGCTTCACTTTATAGCCGTTCAATTCGCAGAGATCCACCAGTCCTTCGGCAATGGCGATTTCATCTTCAATAATGAGAATGTTTGTATCTGCAGGATTAAAATTCATTTGATTTTCCTTTCGTGTTATAATTACAGTGCGAATCCGCCGCCAATTTCAACGGCCATATTTCCCGAACTGAATTCTTCGGGATAATCGCCACCAAAGTAATATTTAAAGTTTGCGTATGCAGCAATGGGAATGACAGGGAGTTTTGCCCTCATACCCACAAGAACATGCCCACCAATGCTGGTGTTCAAGCCCTCATCCATAGCAGCATCCTGGACTTTTTCCTTTAAGGTTTCACCCAGTTTTTCCAAATCAGCAGCTTTTTTCTGGAGCATTTCTTCATCCAAATCGCTCATTGTGGCAATGGATGTAATCATAGCCTTGACTTCGTCATTGTCAATGATGTTTTGAACAAAATCCTTATTCAGCACAAAGGTGTTCAGGTAGTAGGTGAAACCACCACCAATGTAGGGCCGGATAATGGGGATGAATGTAATGGGATAAGTGATGGAGACGTCGAGGTTAGATGCCACAAATTTTGGGGTTGCTTTACCGAAGGGTGTGCCGCCCAATTCAATTTCCAGCGGGATGGGGTCGGTTACGCCATCAACGTAGAGGTTGGCATCATAAGAGCCAAATTGGATATTGTAGGTTGCTTCGATGTCAAAAATGGGGAGGATATCAATCCACAGTTTAAAACCAAAGCCTTGCATTGTCCCGTCAAAGCCATCATGACTGAAAGAAATCATTTTGTCCGCGGTAACGGCTTCTTTTGATGCGGCATCCAATTTGCTGCCAAAGCCAGGAGCCCAGTGGCCACCGATGCCGATAATGGCGAAAGATTGAGAAACAAGCAATGCGGCTGTGGCCAGTGCAATTTTACAATTCATAAAAACCCTAATGAAATTGGTTCATTGTTGAAACTAAAAAATTATCGGGAAAAGATAGGTGTCCTTTCCCGATTTTTTGCAGATTTTACCAGTTTTACTTGATTGCGGGCACAAAGAGGAACACTTTCTGGCCTTTTTTCACGGGAATCTTGTCAAAGCTGTAAACGCCAACGGTTCCGCCGTCTGCACTTTGGGCTGCCACAGTAACATCATGAGAACCCGGCTCAACCGGCATACGCGTCATGTAGAATGAATTGGGCAGGAATAATCCCACGCGGAGGTCGGCTTGTTCCAACTGGCCTTGGGCCACGTCCACACCGATGTTTTTGACCAAGTCAAATAGTCCATTTCCTGTGTTGGTTGCAGACTTTGCCTTTTGTGCGGCAATAGTGCGAAGAATGACGCGAACTGCGGTACGGGTTATGGTAGAGTTCTTCTCATCTTCCATGTTGCGTTTGAGTTCTTCATCCACGGCCATGACCTTCTCGGGCTTGATGCGAGTTTTTCCATCCAACCCAACTTCAAAATGATGTACGCGGCTCTTGTGGTTGCGAACTTCAGGCAACGCAAATCCTATGTGGAACGTGCCGCTGCCGGCTCCAGCAACTGGCGGAGCAATCAACGTAAAGTTCACTTTATTTCCAGTCTCGCCATCTTTGTAATAGAGGTTCATTACGCCACCACTGACGAAGGTTCCGGAGAGGTACATTTCTCCAAGAATGGGGCTGTGTCCTGCATAGCCGATGACGATGATTTCCTGGCCCATCTCCTGAACGGCAGTGGCTTTCGGAGTCTGCGCCAGTTCTTGTTTTTTCAAAGCGCGAATGTCGTCTTCCCGGTCCATGCGGCGTAGGCTTTCTGTGACAAACTCAAAGACTTCATTTGGAACGCCCATCTTGCTTTCGTCATAAGCCTTGATAGCCTTGTAATAAGAAATAGCAGCATCGTCTTTTTCGTCGCTCAACTCATACACCAACGCCGAAAGATACCGCAGGAATCCATTGTCATTGACTTTGTCTTGGTCCTTCTGATATAAAGCGTTCATGGCAATCTGAGCCCGCTTCACTTCCACTAAAGCGCCATCTATATCCATCTTGGCCAGATAGTTCAAAATCTGGAATTCATACATGGTCAAAAGTTCAAAAGGCCGTGCACGATAGGGACGAATGTTGTCGTTCGTGACGATGGCAGCGGCCTCGTTTGTGATGGACTTGGTGTAGAGGTCGCTATAGACTTGCTCTGCTTTTTCAAAGTTTTTGATACTTTCATCAAAGTTGCGATTGTAGTGGTAAAGCACCCCTAGGTCGTAGAAGTAGAGAAATTCGCTGTTGGAACCATACAAGTCTTTTTGATCTTCTTTGACTTTCGCGATGGTGGCCTCATACCCTTTCTTTTCAAGAGTCGGAGCCAATTCTTCATAGCGAGTCATGGACTTGTTGGCGCAAGAACAGAGAACGAGAGTGCTGAACAAAAGCAGGCAGATTTTTTTCATAATAGTCCGATGATATCAGGTTTCGGATAAACATAAAAAGGGGTTCCAAAATCAACTTTCGGAACCCAGTTCAATTACATCTTCACGCTGGATCTGGAGACGTACTTCTTGATCTTCTTGTCTCCCAACCAAACTTTCTTATGAGTCTGAATGTCGGTGAGTTCCATGTCCACTTGATAATAGATGACTTGTTCGCCACCTTCCTGGTCAACAATGGAATTCAAGGTTCCCGTAAGCATCAAATCAGCGCCGATTTCCTGACCGGCATCCTTGCGGGTTTCTTCCGTAGCATTGCCAGCCTGACTTGCCAATTCATCGCGAAGCTCGCTGCGCTCTTCTGCATTAGCCACAAAGTCGGCCTTTCCAGAATTGATGAGGGCGCGCTCCATATCCTTGATGAAGGTTTCCACGTTGATGTGTTCGTGGCTCTTGTTGCGAACCTTGCCAATCACAACTGTGGGAAGTTGACCATTCTTCTGTTGGATCATATTCTGATACCAGGGGCGATTCAAACAGTCCATAATCATTTCGTCGGCCACAAGGCGGGAATCAGTATCGTTCCATGCACCAGAAAGGTCTGTAACGGAATTGCTGTCAATACGGGAAACTTTTGTACCTCCGCTGCTGCAACCAACGAGGAAGGCGAGACATGCGCAAAGGCTCAGGGTCCAAATTTTAGACATAATATTCTCCTATTTTTTGTTTTCATCAATATTAACAAAAAAGGGCCCCCTTGTCGGGAAGCCCTCTTAAACGGCATCGAAAATAAGATTACTTTCTCTTGCCCTTGGAAGCGTCAACAGTCACTTCGGCGGTTTCTTCGCCACGGACGGTCACGAGCTCTTCAGCGGCCTTGCCGTTAGAGCATTCTGCACGAACCACGTGGTCGCCAGCATCCAAGTTGTGAACGGTGAGCGGAGCACCATCGGTCTTGTCGGCCTGGTCGCCATCAACAAAGATAATGCACTTGCCCGGAATGGTCGTCACCTTGATGTGGCCCTTGGGAATTTTTGTACCGAAGTTGAATTCGTTACGCTTGTCATCGCCCGGCCAAACATTCACGCGCTGGTTCACCAGTTCAAAGCCCTGGTCAATCACCACCAAAGTCTGACGGCCAGACTTCACGTCCATCTTTTCAATGGGGCTCTTGCCCAAGAGTTCGCCACCCAGGTATACGTCGCTGTTAGGAGGATCGGTAATGATGGTCACCTTTGCGGCTTTGTCACGCGGAGGTGGATCGTCATCTGCAAAGGCAGACATAGCGAGGAATGCAACCATTAAGGCAACGAGATAAATATGCTTCATAGATAAACTCCTATGTTTAATACCCCTAAAATATAAAGTTTTTCGTTTAGAGTAGGGGGTAAACTCTTTTTTACCTCCATAAAAACTTAATTTTTCCAATGAAAGTTCAAAATAAAAAGAATTTGCTATGAAAGCCCTATATCAGAAAATCCGTTCCCTTCAAGGTAAACCCTATGGCAATTACAAGACTTTGTCGGCCAATTCTTGGCAATATGGGGATTTTTCGCTGGATTTTCTGCATATTCAAGGAGATCCATTTGCGCCTGCTTCCCGCGTGATGGTGAAGGCGAGTCTTTCCACTCTGGGGTTTGGTTCGGAATGGAGCGGATCCCTTGAGCGTTGTCTAGCACTTTCTGATTTTTTGCTTCGGGAACTTGCTAAGAATGTGCAGCAGCAGTTTCCGGAAAAGGATCCAATTATTGCCCTTCCCATGCCGGGACCGGAAATGCTAGTGCGAAATTCTCTGTGGGTGGATAATGGGGAACTTCGCGTATGTTTGCAGGTGCGTCTTCCAGGCGAAGGCCGCAAAATCCAGTCCGATGTGGCTGCAGAAATTCTTACGATGACTCTTCCAGATGTACTCGCCTCTAGCTTATATTGCAAGCCAGAAAGAATGCCGGCTTTGGAAGAGCATTGTCAGGTTCTAGCAAATCGAAAAGCAATTTTGGACGAGTTAAAAGCGCGCGGATTGGTGGCTTTTGTTCCTAATGGCGCAGTACTTCCTCGTGCATCGGGGCTTTCTCAAGCGCCTCTTGCCAGTGCGGTTCCCTTTGCCTCTCCTGCTGCATTGTCCGTGACCTTCAATGTCAATGGGCATGAAATAACGGGCATGGGCATCCCTCAAGGTATCACTGTTATTTCTGGCGGCGCGTTCCATGGCAAGTCGACTCTGCTTTCCGCTTTGGTCCAGTCCGTCTATCCGCATGTTCCAGGCGATGGTCGCGAAGGTATTGTGGTGGATGAATCCGCAGTACGCGTCTGTGTAGAAGAAGGCCGCTTTATTCGTGGAACAAATCTCTCTCCGCTCGTTCGCAATCTTCCTGGAAATGTCAGTACCAAAAATTTCTGCACGCAGAGCGCTTCCGGCTCTACCAGCGAAGTCGCAAACCTGCTCGAAGCTATGGAGGTTGGAGCGCGGACCTTCTTTATCGATGAAGATTCTTCCGCAGTAAATTTTCTCATTCGAGGGAAGCGCGTCCGCGAACTTCTGGGCGAAGGTAATGAGCCTTTGATACCTTTAACAGACCGCATCCAGGAATTTGCAAAGTGTGGCTGCAGCTTTATTCTAGTTGCTGGGGCCTGCGGTGATTTTTTAGATATTGCAGACAACATAATTGTCATGTCAAACTATAAGGCAGAATCGGTTTTGGACTGGAAGCCGTCGAAGGATTCCGTTGCAAATAGTAGCGAATTGCTTCCGGCCTTCTCTATGCCGAAATGCCGTTCTTTGCAGGATTACATTCAGCCTTGTCTTCCCTCTCTTAGGCCTACATCATCAGTGGAGAGGCAGGTCAAGGTGAAATTGAATGGCGATGCTTTGTTGCAGATAGGCTTCTTGCTTTCGGATACTTCAAAGGCAGGATTACTCGTAGATAAATACCAGCGTTTAGGCGCGGGCTATCTACTTCTCAATCTCTGTCAGAATGCGGCTAGCAATGGTGGGCAAAGTGATTCTGCATCTATCATTGAAAGTGCGCTGAGTCTTGTGGAAAAAATCAAAAATGTGGGCTTTCGCAATCTGCCTCAGGGCCTAAGCCGAGAGATGAGCCTGCCCCGTCCCATTGACGTGGCTTGCGTTCTATTCCGCTTGAATGAATACAAACGTTGAGTTTGTCTGCATTCGTTTGTGTGTAAACGCCCAAAAACAAATGCATATAGCGTGATTTTTGAGAGGTATCTTTTTTTACATCAAAGAGATACACTTTCAAAGAAAAAACGCGCGACCGCTTAAAATTTATGTTTATAGATTGTTGATAAATTGTATAAAACGTGGAATAAATCCCGTTGTTTTGAAAAAACAGCAAAAAAAATGAAAAAAGTTTGCCAATAGGCCTTGCAAAAGTTCCCGCAAATGCTATAATTGGC
>JAKSIJ010000089.1 GCA_024398875.1 Fibrobacter sp. | reverse complement strand
TTATATATAATAAAGCACATAAAACTTGCACCATTCAAAGTAATTCCCTATTTTTGTCGTTTCAAAAGTAGAATTACAAACACATAAATAAAAATGATGCAAAACAATATCGTACCCGCAGAGACCACAAAGAAAGTCTTTAGTGAAAGCGGCATCGCCTGCATTGGCAAGGCCGGCATTCGTGAAATCAACAAATTGGCGAGAGACCTTGAAGCCGCCAGTGGCGTGAAATTCATCCACATGGAAATCGGCAACCCTGGCCTTCCAGCTGCACAAGCAGGCATCGAAGCCCAGATTAAGGCCCTTCAGGACGGCGTTGCAGCCAACTACCCTCCTATCGACGGCGCCCCGATTCTGAAAAACGAAGCCTCACGCTTCATCAAGAATTTCCTTGACCTCGATGTGGCACCTGCCAACTGCATTCCTACCGTGGGTTCCATGCAAGGCGCTTTCGCAAGCTTCATGATTTGCGGTCACCTCGACGCAAAGAAAAACACCATCCTTTTCATCGACCCTGGTTTTCCGGTTCACAAATTCCAGAATAAGGTCCTGAACATTCCTATGGAATCGTTCGACATTTACGAATACCGTGGCGAAAAGCTCCGCGCAAAACTGGAAGAAGTGCTGAGCAAAGGCAATATCCACAGCATCCTTTATTCGAATCCTAACAACCCGACATGGGTTTGCCTCACCGACGAAGAACTGAAGATTATCGGCGAAATGGCTAACAAATACGATGTCATCGTCATGGAAGACCTCGCCTACTTCGGCATGGACTTCCGCAAGGACTACAGCCATCCTGGCGTTGCTCCTTTCCAGCCAAGCGTTGGCAAATATACCGACAACTACATCCTGATGATTTCAAGTTCGAAGGCATTCAGCTATGCTGGCGAACGTTGCGCCATCATCGGCATCAGCGACAAACTTGCCGTGCGCCACTATCCTGACCTGAAGAAATTCTGCGGACAGGAAGTCTTCCTGAGAGGCATTCTCTTTGGTGCCCTCCACCCGCTCACCTCAGGCACATCACACTCAGCACAAT
>JAKSIJ010000088.1 GCA_024398875.1 Fibrobacter sp. | reverse complement strand
GTGTTTTCCTTGAGGCGCGGCTTCACATCCTCCGTGTAATGCTCGATGAAGCTCTTGAAGGTCATATCCAGATCGCCGGTCGCCTTGTTCAGCATTTCGCGTTCCCATGCAAGGGCTTCCCGCTTGGTTTTGAACCCGCGCTTCGTACTCTGCTTTTCTTCTCCTTTCCAGTCGGTGGTGCGATACAGCACCCGCCATGTGTTCTTTCCCGGTTCCTTGTAAACTGCCATTTACGATTCCTTCCTTTCTTTTTCGCCGTAACAGGCTTTTTCCAGAAAATACTGTCTGCTTACTCTGCCTGAGATTGTGAGATAGCCCTTTGCCTTGAGTTCTGCGTTCAGCCGCTGAACGATCTTGTAGGCGTAGGACTTCGACACTCCCAGTTCTGCCGCTACTTCATCCACTCTCATGAATGATCGTTTCTCCATAGGCACATTCCTCCTTTCTTCGTATTTGCCCGGCGTCGCACGTTGCTAAACTTATTCGTTTAGTTTTGCCTATATTATACTAAGCATTTATGTTAATGTCAATAGGTTTGCGAGAAAATATTAAACAAATTTGTTTTGATTTATCTTGACAATCCTAAACATTTCTGCTATACTATTTGCAAAGAATGCTTTACGCAGGAGTGTGGTATCATGGCAATCGGTGAGAGAATTCACTTTTTCCGCAATATGCGCGGTATGACGCAGAAGTATCTGGGGCAGCTTCTCGGTTTCCCGGAGAAATCTGCCGACGTGCGGCTTGCACAGTACGAAACAGGGGTCAGAACCCCTAAATCTGACCTTACAGCGTCCCTTGCGCAGATACTCGACGTTTCGCCGCAGGCGCTTGCCGTGCCGGATATTGACTCCTATATCGGCCTCATGCACACGCTGTTCACATTGGAAGACCGGTACGGTTTGAGAGTCGATGAAATGGGCGGCGACATGGAGGGGGAAGTCTGCCTGCGCATTGACCCTCGTTCCGGTGCTGACGCTGCAAAGCTGCATGAGATGCTGTATGCATGGCGACAGGCGGCTGCCATGCTCGACTCCGGCGAGATCAGCCG
>JAKSIJ010000087.1 GCA_024398875.1 Fibrobacter sp. | reverse complement strand
CGTTCGCAACGTGGGGGTCGAGAGTTCGAATCTCTTCTTCTCCACCATCCTTCGCTGGAAGGCTACGGATGGCACACCAATTCGCTGGAAGACACAGAAGCGGCTTTCATCCAATGAAATCATGGGTGCGCCGCGTTTTTTATTTGGTAATGTGGTCTGGGATGGGGTGGAACGCAAGTCGCTTTCGCGACGCGCAATAAGAGACCGAAAGGCGATGTGGTTTACGACGGTCGCTACGCTCCCTACACCACAATCGCCTTTCGGTCCGCTTGCGTTCGGCGATAGCCGATTGCGTTCAAAAGAGCGAACGAATTCCATCACAGACTTTGAAGCATTATCAAATTGTTTTGAAATAAGGTCGATTGACAGATGTTATTAGAATTTGGTATATTTTGCGCGTGATGGCTTGTTATGTAGTATTTTAAACTGATTTCGTATAAATTAAACTCGTCTTGTTAAAAAAATATAAAAATGATTAAAATTGATTTCAAACAGAAGCTCGGCGAATATGTTGAGAAGATTACGGGGAGAACTGTAAGTTTTCGTCCGTTGAATGTTTCAGTGCCATTGTTTCTCAATCGCTATTCGTTCGTGCAGGGGACGGTCTTGGATGTAGACTTTGTTTTTGCATTTGAGAAAGAGGCCGTTTTGATGCCGAAAGAGTATGCGCGCCATTTGGAACGGTTGCGCGAGAAGTTCAAGCTGTCGGTTGTCTTTGTCTTTGAGTCCTTGCCTCTTGTGCGCAGGAACGCTTTTGTTAAAATGCAGATTCCTTTTGTTGTTTCGGGAACGCAATTGTTTTTGCCGCCCTTGGCGTCTTTGGTGGAGAAGAATGTTGTTCCGGTGAAGAAGGTGACGAGATTTTTGACGCTTACGCAGTTGCTGGTGCTCAAGGACCTGCTTAAAGGAGATGTCGATGGGATGTCGGTTAAGGATGTTACATCCGAATTTGGCTACAGTGCGGTCACGGGCAAGAAGGCGTTCGATGAATTGGTCGGCATGGATCTGGCAGAGGTGACGTCGGAATGGCCGGGACGGCTTCGTCTACTTGTCCATGGTCGGGAATTGTGGGATCG
>JAKSIJ010000086.1 GCA_024398875.1 Fibrobacter sp. | reverse complement strand
CCTTGCCAAATCCGTGAAAAACGGCAAATCAAGACAAAGAGTCCTCAGCAGGGGGCTGTGTGTTCAACTGTTGCACAAGGGCATGGATGTGGACGCAGGATGCGATGCATTCCATGCCATCCAATTCTCCCTGCTTTTCGCTTTTGGTGGTATAGGAATCGCCGCCGAACATGGTAAAAAGTCGTGAGATCAAATCATTCGTGGGGGCAATGTGGATGTTGCCTACATCGGTGCCGGGGATTAGGCTTAAGCTGACTTTCGGTTTATCCTTTTCCCAAAAGATGCTTATGGGCTTGTCAATCGCGTTGAGACGGCAAAAGCGTTTCGTCGTGAGGAAGTAGTCACATGTTGCGATGCGTTTTTTCTCTTTGCGGGATGCACTGTAGCTCAAAACACTCATCAACAGCCCCAGAAAGGCAAGAATTCCGCAAAAAAGACGCATAGAGCTGTCTGTTGCTTGCGCCAGTCCGGCAAGCCCGCCCAGTCCGGCGGCGAAGGTAACCGTGCAGATGACGGTGTTGACCAGTCCTTTGCCGGAACGCCGCCACAGTAGCTCGAACTGAGGAGCCGTGGCATACACAAGTTCTTCCTTCTCCTGCAGGAGTGATTTGAGGATCGCCATATTTTGCTCGTAGAATGAGGAATGATGCTGCGGTAATGCGTCATGGCCTGCTTCCGGCAACTCGGCGGCTGTGGTGGCGGGTTGGGGCGCATCAACCATTCCACGATCTGCTCTGATGGGGGAATCCCAGTTCAAGCACTCCCAGAAATTGGTGAAGGAGAATGGAAAAAGCGGGAAAAGCAAAGCGGCAACAAAGAGCAGAGCGACCGATGCGTATGATGCTTTGAACAGAGCCATGATATCCGCAAAACCGCATACTTCGGCAAAGTTGCTGCCTGACGGCAATATCGTATTGAGCCCCATCATGGCCAGGTAGATGAGGAGAGGCACCACCAACAAAATCGGACTGGTGAGCTTCGCGATTTTGCCGTATCGCTTTTCTTCTTCTAGTTGCTTAGCCGCCCGGAACATCAGGAAGAGGGAAGGAAGCCACCAAAGGAAGTTCCACGCCTCTGACGCCAG
>JAKSIJ010000085.1 GCA_024398875.1 Fibrobacter sp. | reverse complement strand
CGGTTGACTTGAAATCTAAAAAAGTATACACTACTATCAAATGATTCTTGAAAAAGGTTTGATAGTTTGTTAGATTTTGTTAGAAAGGACATTTCATGGATCGAATGAAAAATCCGTTTACCCCCGGCGCAGGGGCATTACCGCCAGAGTTGGCTGGACGAGGTGAGGCGATTGAGGATGGTCGGATTCTCTCGGGAAGAACACTGAATGGGCGGTATGAGAAAAGTCTGATGCTGATTGGCTTGCGGGGTGTTGGCAAAACTGTGCTTTTGAAGTATTTGGCGGAAAGCGCACGAAAAGATGGCGTTATTCCGCTTATGATTGAAGTTAGGGAACCCAAAAGCGCAGTAGAGGAACTGGCTGTTCGTTTGAAAGAAGTCCTCTCGTCCATTGATTTCTCCTGTAAGGTGAAATCTTCCGTTAATTATGCCTTTTCGGCACTAAAGAACTTCGTTAAAACAATCTCCATCAATATTGGTGAGTTTGGCGTTACTGTTGAGACGGCTCCTGGTGTGGGTGATACTGGTAATATGGAGTTTGATTTGTCCGAGGTGCTTAAAGCCGCTGCACGGGCTGCGCGGGAGGCGGATACGGCAATCGGCCTTTACATTGACGAATTGCAGAACATGGACATGGCCTCGATGCGTGGAATTATCGTCGCCTTGCACCATGCCGCGCAGGATGGGTTGCCGCTCTATTTGGTTGGATCCGGTCTGCCATCCATCCGTGCGCTTGTCGGCAAGAGCAAGACATACGCAGAACGGATGTTCAACTACAGGGAAATTGGAGCGCTGTCAGAGCAGGATGTTGCCGCTGCCATTTCAAATCCGTTCAAGGATGCGGGGGTGGTTGTGGCAGCCGCCGCCATTGAGAAGATTTTTGTGTATTCGGGGGGATATCCGTATTTCCTGCAGGAGTATGGTTACCAACTGTGGCTGGAGACGGAAGGCGGAGAAATTGATGTTTCGCTCGTCGAGCGGGCCTTGCCTTTCGTGCACAGGCGATTGGATGATAATTTCTTCGATGTTCGATTTGATCGCGTGACGAATAAGGAGCGGGAGTTCTTGCGGGCAATGGCGGAGTAT
>JAKSIJ010000084.1 GCA_024398875.1 Fibrobacter sp. | reverse complement strand
GCTTCGAGTTGTTCAAGGTAATCGGTGGCTCTTTCGCAAAGAGTCTCGTCGTAATGCAGTTGTCCGTAGCAGAATAAAAGCGGAACTATTGCATTGATAATCAATATTTCGGCGGTTGAATCGCCTAAGCGTTTCGTGCGTTTCGGCGATGGCGTTTCAAAACGGTAATGTGTCAACCAGTATTCCGAAGGTTCCACTTCAAGCAGCCTTTTTACTTCATCGGTGTTTCTTGCCGTCAGGATTTTGGAGAAAACGCTGCCGTTTTCGTGAATCATCATGGCCAATTGTGCCAAGCGGATGGTCGGGAAGTTGCCGGGACGCATACGCATGAATTTCCAGCGTTCTTCGGGCATGGTCAGCAGGTTGAATTTCGCTTTCATCACCTTGTATTCGCGTTTCAGCAGTTGCGGATATTCCTCGGTGAAGTCTTTCTCAAGGAAGCCGGCGCAGCCGAAAAGCATGGCTTCCACTTGCAGGAGATTGTCGGCGTGTTTGAGCAAGGTCTTGAAAGGCAGAATGGTAGCGAGATATTCAAAGGCTTCGTTGTTCACTTTCAGACCGAAATAACGCATCAAAAGTTTGTAGAGCGCATCTTCCCAGTCGTAGGTGTTGGCTTCCAAGATTTTCTCGACGGTCTCGGCTTTCTGTTCCAAACGCTCGACCAGAATGTTGTCCAACCACGAAAGCATGGTGAATTTCTGCACCGTTGCCAACGATTTTTCGCATGGAATCCAGCCTTTTGTCGCAATAAACTGCTGATAATTATCATACAAAGCCATGTCGAAATGGCCTTTCAGTTCCAAGACGGGAATGGCCGATGTCGCCAAATCGTTTTCGTGGACGACGTGCAGAATCACGTTGTCGTAGGCTTTGTCGTTTTGGTGCTGATGGCGGTTCCAATCGGAGGCCTTGACGTGAATCTCGACATGTCCCGCCCAAGTGTTTTCGCCAATCTTGATTCTCGCTTCTAGAAAATCAGGGCCGGAATCGGTGTTGCGATAGCCCGTGGCGTAAACTGTAATCGGTTCGCCTGATGTGGTAAACAATTCACCGTCAATCAGTTTGTTTTCCCAAAGGTAGTATAAGAAATCTTCTTTCATTT
>JAKSIJ010000083.1 GCA_024398875.1 Fibrobacter sp. | reverse complement strand
CGAACGGTGGCATCATTAAAAAGGAAAAGATAATGAAGAAAGTGCTGATAATGACAATTCTGCTGCTGGTTTCACACGGCCTTCTTGCCGCGCAAGAAGAGATAGAACGTTGTCGCCACTATGCAACCCCACAGGGGTGGAGCGACGATATCGACGCCGCGCTGGACAAGGCAAAGGCCGAGGGCAAGGAGTTGTTTGTCTATTTTCCTTTGTATTGCGATAAGGTCTGGATCAATGGAAAGGAATTCTCGCCTCTGCGGGCATGGACCAATCCAGAAGCGACCGCCAAACTCGCCGAAAGTTATGTCCTGGTCTTCTGGCCATGGGATTACGGAAAACTCTATAGGATCATCGGGAAACCGAAAAGCAGATCCGAAGTCCGAAAAGTCTTTGACTTGTTAAGTCCTATGTGGCAGAAAATCCATGGTTATTCACGTGGAGCGACACCGAGGTTCCTCATTGTCAATGCCGATTCGAGCTTGGTGTGGAGCGGAGTCGGATCAACGGATATGGCGGAGGAATGTGAAGGAGAGGGACTTGCATTTGCCACAAAAAGGATTCCGATTCTGCAAGAAGTCCTGAAGAGGTATTATCCTGTCAAACAAAAGATTGAAAATCTGAAAGACGAGGAACAAGTCGCCAAACTGCTGTATGGTGTTCTTAAGGATTGTGATTATAAGTTTGCCTGTACCTATTTCAGAGAAGACGTTAAACGAATGGTGAAAGCGGACAAGAAAGGGACATTGGGGATCCGTGAGAAATATCCTTTTTACTGGTTGGTCTGGCCTCTGCTTACGTTACGCACAGATTTTTGGAATGCGCGGAACGATAAAATTCGGCAAATTCAAAAAGAGAATCAGAAGATGTCCCGGAAAGAGGCAGGGTTCAAAGCGACACTTGCCATGCGGGAGGAGTGGGAGCCGAAGTGCCGGAAACTTCTGAAGGCGGCGGACAAAATTATGCCGAAGCTGGTCGACGAGGGTGATCGCGGGTGTCTGACCTGGTTGAAGCAAGAGGCGGAGGCTCATATCAAGGTCTGGGCAGGAGAATCCACCGAGATACCCGGTTTCTGAACCACAACCCACCCGTGCTTTTTAACTTGTAACTGT
>JAKSIJ010000082.1 GCA_024398875.1 Fibrobacter sp. | reverse complement strand
CTTGTCGTGCGGCTTCTAGGCCTCCAGAGCCTCAGTTACCCGCACGGCAAGGCGATGCCCGCTTAAAAAGGCGCGTGGCAGTGTCAGTATTGATTGGAACGTATCGGGGTAAGAACCTTGATTGGATCCAGCGGGAGAATTATTATAATCTTCCGATTGTTGGAGCGCCGAGGGATGATGGATTTTCGGATATTAGCCATGTGATTTTGATCGCGAAGGAACATCCTGTTATTGCGTATGAAGCTACGGCAACGGAAGTTGTTGATCAAAAGTGGTTGAAGTCCAAGAAGTATTCCGTTCTGCTTAAAAAGCCACATGGAGAAAAGTATCAGCTTTTTAAGTTGGGCAAAGCGTGTTCATGGCAAGAGTTGTTATTGGATGCGACGAAAGATATTTATGTTTGGACGGCATCGTTTTCCGGTAAGATAACGGCGGATTTCTACCGTAAGACATTGCCGAAGCTTGGCGATTGGTCGGCTGCCTACATTTTGAACAAGATCAAGCCCTATATCAAGGGTAGGAAAAATGTCTTCGCTGTTGCGACCCAAGACGATTTCTTTGAACTGCTAAAGACGAAGCGACAGGAGAATGTGCCGTTTCCAAGCCCGAAGAATCCAAAGTTCACGTTCATCGACCTTTTTGCTGGCATTGGCGGATTCCGTTTGGCGATGCAGCAGAATGGGGGCGAATGTGTGTTTTCCAGTGAATGGAATGAGGCGGCCCAGAAAACATATGAGGCCAATTATGGCGAGGTTCCATTTGGTGATATAACGAGCGAAGCCACCAAAAGGAAAATCCCAGAAGGTTTTGACATTCTTTGTGCAGGGTTCCCTTGTCAACCATTTAGCATTGCCGGTGTTTCAAAGAAGAAAAGCCTTGGTCGAGCTACAGGTTTTGAGGACAAAACACAGGGCACATTGTTTTTTGATGTTTGCACGATTTTAAAGCGCCGTAGACCTAAGGCGTTCTTATTGGAGAATGTAAAGAACCTTTGCAGTCATGATAAGGGCAACACTTTTAGGGTTATTCGCGAATCTCTTGATGAGCTTGATTATGAGATTTTCTACCAAGTGATTGACGGCCAAAATTTTGTTCCCCAGCATCGGGAAAGAATCTTGATTGTGGGGTTTGATA
>JAKSIJ010000081.1 GCA_024398875.1 Fibrobacter sp. | reverse complement strand
TCAATCTATTCTGATAGGTTTGATGCTGGTATTGCCAGCCCATGTCGCTATGCATGATCAGTCCCTCCAGGTCCGGATGCTTCCTGAATGCCCGGTCCAGCATTCTATTCGTTTGCTCCAGGTTTGGGGATAACGACAGGTCCCACGCGACGATGTCGCCCATCCCCATGTCTAGAATCGGGGACAGATAGGCTTTCCCGAATGGGCAATTAAACTGAGAAACGTCAGTTGTCCATTTTCTGTTCGGCCCGTCGCTGACGAAGTTCCTGTTGATGAGGTTCTCCGCTATATGGCCAACTTCGCCTTGATATGAATGGTATTTCTGCTTCTTCCTTTTCCCGGACAGGCCCATCTCATTCATAAGTCTTTGAACCTTTTTATGGTTAATCGTCATGCCTTCGTTCCTTAGGGTGGCATGGATCCTGCGAACGCCGTATCTTTCCCTGTTTTTGTTGAAGATATCTTTGATATGTTTCTTCAATTCCCTGTCTTTGTCCGCTCTGCCGAATCTTTGCAGCTCGAAATAATAGGTCGATTTTGGTAGGCCCGATATTGATAAAAGAAGGGTTACGCTGCATCCGGATTCTTTTTGGACGGCTTTGACGATTCTCGCCTTTTCGCCTTGGCCAGCTTGGCCGTCTTCTCTAATTCCAAGGCCCTCAATTTTTTTAGGTACAGGTTCTCCGCTTCCAGATATCTGTTTCTCTCCCTGAGCAGCTTGAGTTCTTCCTGCTCGGTCTGGGTTAGTTTGGCTTTCTTTTTTGGCATATTGGTTTCGGTTGGTTTTCTACCTTTCCTTAATTGTAAGCCATCCATGCCCTTTTCTCGATATTTCCTTACCCATTGGTAGAGCTGACCACCGTTTATGTGAGCATTTTTGGCGACATTTGCCACGGAATCGCCCGCCAGAACCTTCGCGACCAGGCCGAATCTTTGCTCTGCCGTCCATTCTTTGTTGAAAGAGCTGTGTTTCAGACCATCGATGCCTAAATCATCATACGCCTTAACCCATGATCGAACATGACACAAAAAACCACGTCTAACAACGCCAGCCGGCACGAAGTTTCGTATTCCTTCTTTATACTTGAGAACACAATCAAGTTTGAATTTCCAATCGTATTTCATGAAAAATACCCCTTTCCT
>JAKSIJ010000080.1 GCA_024398875.1 Fibrobacter sp. | reverse complement strand
CCGCTCCGTAATCCGGAATTTTCTCTTTCCCATAATTTCCTTTATTTGCTTTTAGCTGAAGTCCACTTTCTTGATTAGAAATTGATCCTGATTGTATTTGATAATTCCGTCGTGCTGAAGTCTGCCCACGATTATCGAAGGGTGAGTGCCGAATTCTTTTGCGGCGGCGATTATGGCCGTCCTACTATACTTGTTCCGAAAAACAATCGTTCTTTCATCCTCTTTCGCCAGGACTACGTTCGCTGCAAAATCGTCGGCCTCCCTTTCCTTTTGTTCGTCCTGTTCGAAACATCCCGCCTTTTCAAGGAATATTTCTTTTTTTCCGTGCAGGAGTATATGGCCTATCTCGTGGAAGAAATTAAACCAGAATATGTCATATCTCTTATACCTTGATGCAATTTGCACAACAGGGTAATCATTTATCCACCGCGTGGCACCTCCGATTGGTGCTTTGGGAAGGCAAGGTGTGCAGATCAATTTGACGCCACAGCTCAGACAAACATCCTGCAACTGTTTCAGGAAATCCTTCGGTTCATTGGCCATTATCTCTTTCATCCTTGGCAGAGCTTGTCTCAACTCTTTCTCCGAAAAAGCCGCATTCGACCTCATTTCACCGGCAAGTACATCTCCCTGACGAAGCCATGCCGACATAGCGTGAGGGTCCTTCATCCCCGATAGCGAAATTCTGAACGCAACCTTTAGCTGCTTGTTCAAGTAGTAATCAGCCCAGGCCTTTTCGGTGCTGATTCCAAAGAACGAGAACAGTTCATTCACTTTCTCTTCTACCGTTGTTTTTGCGGCAATCCAGCCGCGCTTGGCCATTTCCGTTACTGGAAACTGTTTCATCCAATCTACGGAAGCGGCCAGAGTGGCTTCCCGATTTTTTCTTACGAGAAATTCGTCGTACATCTGCTGCTTTTTTAGCCAAAAAGAAGCAGGAATCTTTGTAACATTCTCAAAAGAGACTGCCATTTCTGTTGTGAGAGAACTGTTGCCTTTGATGACAGCAATTATGGTCTTCTCAGGCTTTGATGTCCTCACTGCGAACTCTTTTACGCCCATTCCCATTTCTTCCAGCTTTTCAGCAAGAGTCATTCCGGGATGGAATACTATTGCGAGTTTATTCGCATTTGCCTTAATCCCCATAATGAATTTAAAAT
>JAKSIJ010000008.1 GCA_024398875.1 Fibrobacter sp. | reverse complement strand
CTTTAGTGGCAAGGGCTTAGAAAGAATTTAGGTACCCAAATGTCATATAGGCCAATTTTTTCTTCCTCTTTTTCTATAAATTCAAGAAATGATGTTAGTATTTCAAAAGCTCTTCCGTTATTGTGGGGCTTCCCGTCTTTTGAGGAATCTACGGCCTCTTTAAAGTATTGCTTGAACTGGTTAATAACTGAACTGTCTCTGCCGAGAGGCTCATTTCTTTCTTTCCGGTATTTACAGAATTCGCGGATCCTTTTACTTCGTTGTTTTGAACCGATTTTGTCGTTAATGAGTTTCGCTAGTTCAGCAAGTGTTGTTTTGTTGCTCATATTATTCTTCGCATTTGAATTTTGAGATAGATTGCCATTCTTGCAGTTTATTTTCTGTAGGGTACTGCTTTTGCAGTTGTCGTACTGCCTTTACACAGCAATCTCTGAAGCTAGTGTATCCGTAGCCGCTGTAAGAGTTATATCCTTGATTAGACCCATAGATGCATTCGTATATTAACGCGAATTCTTTTTCTATAGAATATCTTCCTCCAAAATCTTTTTCGTAATGCGTGATGTCATTTTGTTGCTTTTCTATTGTCTGTTTCATTTCGGAGTTCTCTTTAACCAATAATTCATATGTATAGTTGAGTTCTTTGTTTAGAGAGTCTAGTTGCCAAATTTGCGCCTTTAATTCACTCCAATAATCACTATAGGGTTCTGCTTTTTCTTTCAGGTTTTCAATTTCGCTCTTAAAATATTGAATAATAGATTCTGAATTCTTTCTTGAACTCTCTAAAATAGATGCGACATCTTCTTCTTGTGATTTATCAACATAAATGCCCCCGCCCATGGCTCCTGCCAATGCGCATATTACGCCCGTCTTTATAATACTAGTTTGTTTGAAGGCCTCTTTTGCAGCTTCTTTGGCTTCCAAGTCCTGTTTTTCTGCCATAAATTCCTCTTCTATTTCTAACCGAATCTAACCATTGGAATGAATATATTCTAATCCTCAAACAAAAATAACATCAAATCCGCAAAAAAGGAGCCTCTCATGTCCATATTCTCCAACGATAAGGAAATCAATTCTATGTGTAATCAAATGGTCGCGTCTCGACGCTGGCAAGCAATTCGCCATGGCAAGCACTTTGTACTCAGGCATCTGTCAAAAAATGCTGCGAAATCAATCATTGTTCCTGGAACGCCTGGCGATTTACGGGCATTTGCCAATTTCCGCCGAGATTATTGCCGCTACATCCGAGAATATCTTATTCAACGTGGAGTCGTGCGTCCGGAAAATTAAAAACCCAAAGCAGATATCCAAAAATACTTGAAACTATCCGTTTTGGGGGTTAAATTTCTCGCTATGACTTTACAGTAAAAAGCCTTATTTCCAAATCTTTGGAAATGGTGCAAATGTTTTGCCAACCCCAACTAAAAAGGAGTTCCCTATGTCTAAACAAACCAATCTCAACAATCATGCAAACCAACTAAACGCAAACAAGGGCACGAGCGGCTTCAACAAGCAATACAGTGCTGCTATGAATAATCGCGCTAACCAGCTGAATCCTAACAATAAACTGTATAAGGGAGGAAAATAAATATCTCATTCAGTGCGGAGTCATGCATCCCGAAAATTAAAAACCCAGGTGATATGGCCAAAAAACCTTGAAATAACCACATTTTTCGTTTAATTTTCCCGCTATGGCTTTACAAAATAAAAAAGCTTTGTTCCCAAATCTCTGGGAATTGTGTGAATACGTTGCCGAAGTCCTCGGTGTCGGTTTCAAGACGGTTCGCGAAAAGAACAATTCCCTTTACAGCAGGGGCTATCTCCGCGTGCTTGGCGATGGTCGCAATCCGGGGGCTGTGGGCATTCTCCAGGGAGTCTTCCTTAAGGCCTGTAACCAGAAGAAGATTAGAGAGGCCTATGGGGATAAGGACTGCGAGGCTTTTTTTAATAGGTATCTCCGTCTTGTTTCTGCCTACCACAAGATTTTCCACCCTCATGGCGTACGGCTGAAATCCGCACACATCGGCTATTTTAATGTGGAGGACCCCTGCTGGTTCTATTCTTTCATGGATGCGGCTGAATGTGATATGGAGATTTCTGTAAAGCAGCTAGTGGTATCTCTGGTGTCTCATTTTCTGGAAAGCCCTTCGGAAGTATACAGCATAATCGCTCTACAAACGGAGTTGGGACAAAAATATGGAGGCGTTTGTGAGGAGGCTTACGAGAAATGCTTCTCCGCTACACTCTTTCATGCGTCTGACTACTATGCGCTTTTGCAGAAGGGGGGAAGTTGTTGGGACGATGCCGATGACAAAATCGCCTTTGCACTGCCATTCTCGGGTCTCCTTAATAGGGAATATTGCTTTGGAATCATCTTGGACAACCTTATCAAGAGTTACAAGGCCAACAAGGCTTGGAAGAAACGGACATCTTCGCTGATAGATGCCTATGCGCACTTGGGCTACATGCTGAATTGGATGCCCACAGGGAACTTTGATGCGGCAAAGAAGATGCCTGATACCTTGGAGGAATCTGCAGTTTCTCTGGACGACATCTTGGATGGAGAGGGTAGGCAAAAATTTGAGGATGTGGCGAAGAAAATCGAGGTCTCAGATTCAACCATGAAGGCGGCAAAGGATATTGTTGGCAGAAAATTTTTCGGTTTTCTGCTGAAGAAGACCATGAATTCAATAACTCTTCTCGCGCCCCCGCCAGAAGAGGCTAAGCGTCAACTGGAGAGTACGGATTTTAAACAGATGCTAGATTCCCTTTGTGTTGATAGCCCGCAAAACAACTACATCTGGATGAAATTGGCGGAGACTTTCTGGTTTCTGGGTTCCACGGGAGATGTGCTTCGGGATAGGCTCAAACCTATTTTAGAGAAGGTTTCTGCGATTTTTGATGACGAGAAGATGAAGGTTCTTCTTCGGATGATGTTACACTACGTATACAAGAAAAATGAAGGAGGTTTGGACAAGTAACGGTCGCTCGGACTTGGACTGTAATCGGCAAATGGGTGGCCTGGTGCTACTCCATAAAGCGCAGGTTCGGGCGACTTTTGTGATAGCGGTCTTGACTTTGTTTTTAGAAAATTTTAGATTGAGGATACATAGCAGGGAAACCTGCGACCGGATTTTTGAGCTTTAGCTCTGTTTCTCAGACTGGAAATCGGCAAAATTTACTACGCAGAGGAACAATGCTAATGGCTCACGTCCCCGTTGGGGCGTGGGTTGTTGACGTTTGTTTATGCGTAATGGCTTTGCCGAGCTTCAGTCTGTAAACGAGCGGTGGACAATTCACGCCTTTTTTGCATGGTGAAAATCCACCGAAGTTCCCGAATTCAGTTGCATGGATGTTGTTATGTGACCCAGGGAACTTATGAACAATCATAATAGGGAAATGAGGTTGGTTATGCAGACATTGAAAAAATGTGTGTTTGCGTGTTTATTCGTCTCGTCGCTGAGTTTTGCGGATGCTGTATGTGCGAATCTTTGCACATCCTGTGCGAATAAACTGGAAGATTCCACATGTATTCAAACGGATTCGTTGTGCCATTGCACTGCCGTCTTGGATAGCATTCAAAAGATGCAGGATAGCATTGCAGCAGCAGAAAATGTAAAACGGAATGCCGTTGCTGGGAGCAAGCAGTTGCTGGCCTATAAACTTATGAATAGTTGCGATAAGGAGGCTTGTGTTCGTAGTCTCTATTTTAAAGACGGTATGTTTGAAAAAATAGAGAAGGGCAGGAGTCCTGTTGCAAAAAGTGAACTAATCAATCGCATGAAGGCGATGAAATCCGAAGCGGATATTTCCCAGGCCGAGGTTTCTCCCAAGGCAGACAATGCTGCAGTTATTGCAGACTCCGCGCATGTATTGTGCGATACCCTTGGCCCGTGCATTGCCTCGGTTGTTTTTACAAGTGCGGAAATGGCTATCATCAATATGCAAGTTATTGAGGAGCCAGAAAAACCTGCGCAGGATACGGTGCCACCGCCAACTGTTCCGGAACCAGCGGAGGTTGTGAATGATACATCGGAAGCAGATAGCGCTCAGCAAAATACAACGGATTCTTGCCATAAGGTTCGCCAAGGCAAATTTTGGGTAACTAAATGTGAAGAAGTGCCGTCTGTCGCAAAACCCGCGGAAGAAAAGTCGGAGGAGCAGCCATCTCCTAAAAAGCAAGACGTCTTCTATACAGGATTTGCATTGACCTACGGAATGTTTGATCCCTACGATTATCTTGGAATTGATGGTGATAAATTTTTTGACTTTAATTTGGAGGGCGGATTTACATGGCTCCTCCGGTGGTATTTCTATAGTGCGGGTTCCTTCCAGACAGGGTTAGGAGTATTCTATAGTTATTCTGAATATGAAGATGATGGCATGTTGTATAAATATGCAAGCCTGCACGAACTCACCCTTGAATTTCCATTTACTTTCAGATTAGGTATTCCCATAGCAAAAGCCTTTGCCCCGTATGCTGAATTTTCTCTCAACATACGCAAACCGCTATATGGTTGGGTAGATATGGAAGTTGAAGGGTATCGTTATAGTACCTATGACTGGTACGAATATGCGTATGATGCATATAGATATGCAGGTGATGAGTTGAGCCAAAGTGATTTCTATAGTGACGAGGATTGGGAATTTGCCATGTGGATTGGTGGCGGCATAGAATTTACTAGACATTTCGCGATAGATTTCTTATGGCTTTTGGGTGAAGAAAATGCGGGGATTGCCCGCGAATACGACTCGGCGTGGCGCACAAGTTTACAGTTTGCATGGTAGGGAGGATACTATGAAAATGTTCAAAATTGTCTACACATTTTGTTTTGTCGGGCTTGTGGCAATGATTGCTGCTTGCGGTAACGGTCCTATATCTGCTAACGAAGCTGACGAACTCGTAGATGGCGTGCGTGCAGAAGAATCACGTGATAGAAATTACGATGACGATTATCGGCGCAGTTCTTCCTCATATTCGTATTACGATGATTATTATCGCAGTTCCTCTTCATACTACGATTATTATAGCAGCAGTTCCTCTTCATACTACGATTATTATAGCAGCAGTTCCTCTTCATTCTATGATTATTATAGCAGTAGTTCCTCAAAAACATCAATATACACTGAAGGTTCCACTACCTTGACCATAACTCTTGACTATTATCATCAACTAAAGTCAATGGATGCGGATGGCAAAAAGGATGGCGATCCTAGAATCTCGTTTACTGTAAAGACTTATCGTAACAGCGTCCGCTACGATTCCTTGAAAACATCAACCATTAGCCTCGGGAATGATGTGGGTACATGGAGTGGGTCGAAATCAGTTTCAGCGGTGCTTCGTGCAGGAATAAATAAAATATATATCTGCCCAAATTTTGTAGACGCAGATGCAATTTTTGATGATTATGAGTATGATTCCAATACCTGTTATATCATCAACGATGCCGGATTATACGTTGGCGAAAGAAAAGATCAGAACGATTATAAAGCCACATATTATGAGTTAGAATGGCATCTTGTCTATACGATCAACTATGACTGATGTTATCAGCATCTGGTATAAAAGATGAAGCGCATCGCCCGCTAAAATGGCGAAATCCCTCTAAAAACGGCGCTTTTAAGAAAATGAAAATTTTTGTAGACATGAAAACAAAAATTTACTATCTTTGGCGCCGAACTTAAAGAGGAGATGATTACTATGGCTAAAACAACTGCTGCAAAGTCCGCTAAGGCCCCTGCCAAGAAGAGCGCTGCTAAGGCCGCTCCCACAAAGACGGCTGCTCCCAAGGCTGAAGCAAAGAAGAGTGCTTGCAAGTGCGCAGCAAAGACTGCTGCCCCTAAGAAAGTGGCTGTTGAATTTGTTGCAGACTGCCCGCTCGCTACAACCGTTTCTGTGGCTGGTTCCTTCAACAACTGGACTGTTGATGTGGACATGCTCAAGAAGGACAAGAAGACGGGCATGTGGGTTGCCAAGCTGAATCTGGTTCCCGGCGATTACGAATACAAGTTCGTTTGCGACGGCAAGAACTGGGATGCTGGCGACAACAAGATCAAGCACGTCTAATTTAGCTAATCTGGTAAATGCCAGATAGAGCGAATTTCAGGGGAAGGAGTCGGTTTGTCCGGTTCCTTTTTCTATCTTTTTTTCTATGACAAAGATTTCCATTCCGCAAGACGTGATTCTGAAGGGGGCCGAGCAGTTCGGTACTCCGCTTTGGCTGTACAATCGTGAAACCATTGAAAAGGCCGTGAAAGATGTAAAGGTCTTTGACACGGTGCGTTTTGCGCAGAAGGCCTGCCCCAATCTTTCCATTGTGGCATTGATAAAAAAATTGGGCTGCGTGGTGGATGCTGTCAGCGCAGGCGAGATTGTTCGTGCGCTGAGGGCTGGATTTAAGGGCGGAGTGGAAAAAGGGCGTGTTCCCGAAATCGTTTATACCGCTGACATTTTTGATAGGGATGCCTTGGAACTGGTAAAAAAGTACAACATTCCCGTCAACGTTGGCTCTCCAGACATGATTCAGCAGTTGGCGGACGCTGGCATTAAATCAGAGTTGACGCTGCGCATCAATCCCGGTTTTGGGCATGGCCATTCCAGCAAGGTGAATACGGGTGGTCCGCTTTCCAAACATGGTGTGTGGCATGAACAAATTAAGGACTGTGTCAAGCTTGCGCAGGCGAATGGCATGTGGATTACGGGTCTTCACATGCACATCGGTTCTGGTTCGGATTTCGAACATTTAGCACAAGTATGCGATGCCATGTGCGATGCTTCCCGCCGCCTGGGCAGTCACCTTCGTACCATCAGTGCCGGCGGTGGTCTCCCTATCCCGTATAAGCCCGAAGAAAAAGGCAATCGCATTGATGTGAATGCCTATTACAAGCTGTGGGACGATGCCCGCAAAAAGATTCAGCAGAGCATCGGTCATGATGTTTCCCTGGAAGTGGAGCCGGGCCGCTATCTGGTTGCAGAAAGTGGTTACCTTGTGACTGAAATCCGTGCTGTGAAAAAGCAGGGAGAGAACCTCTTTTATCTCGTAGACGCGGGCTTTACCGATTTGGTGCGGCCCAGTTTCTATGGTAGTTATCATGAAATTTCCATTCTTCCGCGCGACGGCCGAGTTCTCGACGAGATGGTGGATGCCGTTGTTGCTGGCCCCCTTTGCGAATCTGGCGATGTCTTTACCCAGGAGGAAGGCGGCTTTGTCGTAACGCGTAAACTCCCGAAGGCAAAAGTGGGTGACCTTCTGATCATTCATGACACAGGTGCTTATGGTGCCGCTATGAGCAGCAATTACAACAGTCGCCGTTATGCTGCAGAAGTGATGTATACCGCGGGCGAATTGAAGGTCATTCGCGAACGGCAGACCTTCGAGCAGATGCTTCAGAACGATAGGGTCATTGAATTCTAGCATTTGAGGTCGTGATGGCCTTTGACGAAGATAAGATTCAGGCGTTGTTATGCGGGGCGGAAAGTGCTGGCGTTTTCAATCGTGCAGTAGTGGGGTTTATTCTTCCCGATGGTAGCCGAAAAGTCCTAACGCTCCATACGGCAGAGGATTCCGTTTTCGACATTGCTTCTCTCACAAAGGTTTGCCCTACATCTACGCTGGCCTTGGATTTCATTCTTCAGGGAAAGTTGTCTGTTGATACAAAGGTTGTGGATTACATTCCGGAATTGGAGACGAATTATCGGGAAGACATCCGCATTTTCCATCTCCTGACTCACAGTTTGGATTATCGCGTTCCCATGAAAACGCTAAGGGAACTTCCTCCGCAAGAAATTCTTCACGCTCTTTTTACATACCAGTTTGCAAAAGCGCCGGGCGCAGATTTCAATTATGGGAACCCTGCCAGCGTATTACTTGGAATGATTCTCAATCGCCTTACGGGGAAATCTCTGCAGGAGTTGGGGGAGGAGACTTTCTTCAAACCGCTTCAAATGAATAGGAGTGGCTGGGACCCTCTAACGCGGGCCGCGAACGCCATCGCGAAAGAAGACATCGTCCCTACGGAAATTTGCAGTTTCCGTGGCCGTGAAATTCAAGGTGAAATTCATGACGAAAGCGCCTGGGTGCTGCGACAGTTATTTCCGGTAGGTTCCGCGGGCATGTTCAGCACAGTTCCAGACCTTCTTCGCTTTGTTCAGATGGTTTTGAACGACGGTGTTTTGGAGGGCAAGCGTAT
Organism: Fibrobacter sp.; assembly: GCA_024398875.1. Taxonomy (GTDB): domain Bacteria; phylum Fibrobacterota; class Fibrobacteria; order Fibrobacterales; family Fibrobacteraceae; genus Fibrobacter. Next base: position 95,916 of record JAKSIJ010000008.1, on the reverse strand, counting down.
CATCTCTTCGGGTGTTCTCAATCTGGTGAGCCATAATGCTTTTGAACTTCCCGAATATCGTGCATTTACTACTGCTTATGAGGGTACGGGGGCATGTACCGCCCTTGGATGGGAACTCAACTCCTCAAAATTCATGGGAACAAAATGCTCTCCTCGGACATTTGGAAAAACGGGCTTCACGGGCGCAAGCATTGTGGCAGATCCGCAGGCAGGTGCCGCAGTGGTGCTTCTCAGCAATTTCACCTATCCTCATCGGGAACCAAACGCAGACCGTATACACGCATTCCGTGCTACCTTGGCGGACGCATTCTTTTCTAGTCTATAGGTTACTAGTGTGGGCAGAACCTTGTCCAAAGAAATTTTGAGGCAATTTATTCCATACATTGCAATGAAAAAAGTCCAGCGCTAGGCTGGACTTTTTAAAAGGAGTTTTTTAGAAGGTTAGCGTTCGGAGCGTTTCATCATTTCTTTGCGTTGTGCCTCAGCGAACAAACGTGCCATTTCAATCCGGTTGTTCTCCTGTTCCTTTTTCTTCGTCTCTTCCTTGCAGTTTACGCATTTTGTTGCGGTGGGCACTGCCAGCAAACGGGCTCTGGGAATGAGTTTCTTGCACACCTTGCAAACGCCGAAGGTTCCCTTCTTGATGCGCTGTAGGGCCTCTTCCAGGTACACTAGGTATTTGCCTTCGCGGGCAGCGAGACCAAGGGTGGTTTCCAAATTGTTGATGTCAGTTGCAGAGTCGGCGCTGTCGGAATCGCCGCTGTCTCCGGATTGGTGCTGCTGGCCCTGGAAAGCATTCGCTTTTTCAGACTCGCTTTGGGCAACCACCAATTGGCGGCGTTTTTCTACAAGTAAATCCTCAAAGAATTTGAGATCGGCGGCGCTCATCTTCGCAGGCTTTGCATCTGCCTTCTTTTCCGCTTTTTTCTCAACTTTCTTTTCTTCTTTTACAGTTTTTTTCTCTGCGACTTTCACGACTTTTTCAACTTTCTTTTCAGTCTTTTTTTCGACCTTCTTCTCGGCTTTTTTAGTAGCTTTTTTCTCTGCCATGACAAGCTCCTTTTTTTCTGAAGTATACCACATACTTCTCAATTATCCGTGATAAACTATGTTTTTTTTATTAAAAGTGGAAGCCCAAATTAAAAAATATCCACATTTAATTTTACGCCCTGCTTCTTGATATCAGCAACTAGAGCGTCAATATCCTTGGAAATGCGGTTTATTTCCTGTAAAAAGCGACCTTTTCCCGAAAGAATCAAACCGGCAGTATTGTCTTCTTGTTCCAACTTGGAACATATGATGTTAGCGGAATCCTTCAGTTCCGATACTTTTTGTAGCAGTTCCTCTGTCCGTCCCTTCAAGGCGCTAATGTCTTCTACAGTTTTATCTGTTTTTTGGGACAACGTTTCTACAATGTCTTTTGCATTTTTGAGCGTGCCTTCGCATTTGTCCAAAATGCCAGACACACTGGATTTCCATTGGCCAATCATATCGCCAGAAGTGTTCACCAAGTCCTTTCCCTTGTCCATCACGCGCTCGATGCGTTTGCCGGTGGAGCCCTGGGTTAGGGAATCCTTGATGGACATGAGGGTGTCGGTCATTTCGCTCAGTTCGCTGAATATTTCTGCCAAGGATTTGGAGAGGCCGGAGGTGCCATCATCAAAGCTGCCCCAGACGGTATCGCCTTCTGCAACAAAGTCCGTTCCGTCGCCAGAGAGGATGCACATCTCGCGTTCACCCATCAAGCCCGAGTTGATGAGGCGGAATTCAGAATTCTTGGCAATGCGAGCGTCCGCGAGAACCTCCACTGTGACAAACACGGCGTCATCTGTCAAATCCACTTTTAAAATCTGACCCTTGCTGATGCCGCGTACTTCTACGCGGTTTCCGGGGGAGAGGGTTCCCACCACTTCATAGCGCACAACGAATTTATAGCGGTTATGGTAGGGGCTTGCGGGGTGGAAGAAAAACCAGGCGCCGCAACATCCCAACACAAGGAGGATGAACACAACAAAGGGAACGAAATTACTCTTTATGGTGCGGCTTAGCTGACTCATACGTGAAAAGATAGATATTTATCTTATTCGTAGGGGGACCAGTGCTGGATATCAATATCCAAAAGCTCGTCGGTGAATTCGCCTTTAGCTTTTGCCTTGATTTTCTGCATCAGATTTTCGTTAAAGTCCTTGGCAATATTTTGGCCGTTGAGCTTCATCAGCGTGTTCATGGCAATTACTTCCGAAATCACCGTCAGGTTCTTGCCTGGAGCCACAGGAATGACGATTTTGGGAATGTTCACTCCCATCACTTCTTCTTCCAACTCATTCAGTCCCGTTCTTTCGTAGGAATTATTTTGAGACCAGGGCTGCAGTTCCACAATGACTTCAATCTTTTTCACTTTGCGAATGGCATGAATACCAAACATGGAGCGAACATCCAGAATTCCCACACCGCGGATTTCCATGTGATGGCGAATGAGAGGGTCTGGCCTTCCGATGATGGAGTTGCCCACGTGGCTGATATGCACCACATCGTCGGCCACCATGCGGTGCCCGCTTTCCACCAAATCCAGAACGCACTCCGATTTTCCCACATTGCTATCGCCTACGAACAGCATGCCAATGCCGTACACATCCACAAGGCTTCCGTGAATAATGGCATGGGGTGCAAAGAACTCTTCCAGAATATGCTGGATGAGTTTGTTGAATTCATAGGTATGGAGTGTTGTGGAGAAAAGGGGAATATGGAGCTTCGCGCACATATCCCTAAGTTCTGCATGGGGCATCTGTTCGTGTGTTACCACCCACATGGGCGCCTTGAATGCAGAGAGATTTTCAAAAACTTTGGTACGGCCTTCAGGTCCTAGAGAATCCAGATAATTCCATTCGGTATGTCCGATAACTTGAATCTGCTCAGAACTGTAGACCTTGGTATAGCCCGCCATGGCAAGGCCAGGACGATGGACGCCACTGCCAGAAATGCATGTATCTAAGTCCGCTTCTGGAGAATGAAGCGCTAGTCGCAGGTCTTTCCCGTAATGACAAAAAAAGTCGCGCACCGAGAGCTTTTCTCGGTGCAGGACTTTGATGTCTTTCAATCTGGACTCAGCCACGGCTTATGCCAAACTGGAAGCAGGTTGAGAACGGTGGTCATTCTGTTTTTCGTTGGCCTTCTTCAGCTGGGTTTTGACGCGTTCCAGAGCCACATCCACGGCTTTGCCCATGTTTTCCTCATCGGCAGAAGCGGTAATCACGTTGCCCGTAATGTTCACCGTGATGTCGCAGTGGCGCTGGTGTTCTACTTCATGGTCCAAAACAACGGAGGCCCCGGTAATGTTGGGGTAGAACTTAGCCAATTTATCCATTTCTTCCTGAATGCGGTCCTGGAGACCAGCAGAAGCGTTGAAATGACGAGCAGAAAATTGAATGTCCATGGTGTACCTCCGTAGTAAAAAAGATGGCAATTCGTAGAGCTTTTTGCTTTACATTTAGAGTATATACATCTTTTTTCCAAAAAAGAACAGCAAAATTCAAAAATTTTGGGCTTTTTATCCTTCAAGTTGGAATAGTCGGGTGGCATGGGCGCAGAACTACGCTTTGTGTCCGCCGATTTGCCCGTTTCGTTCCTTGGTGGTGGCGCCTTCCTGCAGGTCAAACCCTTTCAAGATGGCGTTCTTCCCGAATTTTTTCTTGATGGTGAGTTCCGCGAGCTGCATTTTCTTTTCCCTTTCCCGCTTTTTGATGTCAGTGAACAAGTCCACTTCTTCATTTCTGGCATCCACCACGTTATTGGCGGTGAGGTTCAGTTTCCGGATGGTAAGGTTTGGGTTTACTACACGGTCAAAAAGTTCCATGACGGCGGTAGTGATTTTTTCCAGAGATGCCGTGTAGATTCCGAAGTTGGCGTTTCCGTGAGCGGGCTTGGGGAGGGTTCTGCCGTAGTAATCCACGATGGTATCGCCTGTGTATTTTCCCGAGTCCACATTTTCGCGGTCGTATGTGACGAAAAGTGTGAAGCCATTGGAAACCAAATTTTTATCTACCAGTTCTAGGGCTAGAAAATCCACCATTTCTCGCACTACGATGCGGGCTTTGTCAAAGGGGTAGGGATGTTGCAAAACCTGCCCCGTGCCGATGCTATTGTTTCGCGGTTTGTAGCGCTTGATGTCTGCAATGGTGCAGGGTTCGTGGCCCCAGGCGTGGTCAATGAGAAGTTCCGCGTCAATCCCTAGCATCTTGTACAAGGCGTCCGGCTTGGTTTTGCTTACGTAGGCGATATCGCCCATGGTAAGAATACCACGCCCATCATTGAGGCTACATTCCTGAAGCCTTTTAGCGATGCCGCGTCCCACGCGCCAGAAATCAGTGATGGGCTGGTGATCCCAAAGAAGCCGGCGGTAACTTTCCTCATCCAAGCGTCCCATGCGAACGCCATTTTTATCGGGCTTGGCCTTCTTGGCGATGATATCCATGGCGATTTTGCAGAGATAGAGATTGCTTCCAATGCCTGCGGTGGCGGTAATACCCGTATTCTTCAAAACATCCAGAATCATTTTCTGGGCCAATTCTTCTGCTGTTGTTTTGTAAAGCGTCAAATATTTCGTCACATCAATGAAGCATTCATCGATGGAGTACACATGGATGTCTTCTGCGCTTACATATTTCAGGTAGGTACTGTAGATGTTGCTGGAGTACTCGATGTACTTCGCCATTTGGGGCGGGGCGATGATGAACTGGATTTCTTCTCCGGTGGTTCGCTTCACTTCCTTCACTTTTTGCAGGACTTCGAAAAGACGTGCGCGACCTGCGATTCCGTAAGCTTTCAAGGCAGGGGAAACGGCAAGGCAGATGGTTTTTTCGGTGCGATTCGGGTCAGCTACTACCAGTTTTGCAGTTAAAGGATCCAGCCCCCGTTCTACACATTCCACGGAGGCAAAAAAAGATTTCAGATCAATAGCGATGTAGGTGCGGTCTTGTGAGGACATTTGCGCCTTAGGAGTTGTTCTTCTTCTCTTCCCGAATCTTTTTCAGCTGGGCGTACCGTTCCCCGAGAGTCTTTTCTTTTCCGTAGGGCTTAGGAACGTAAATCTGAGTGCCTTCCAATTGCTTGGGCAAATGTTCTTGGGCAGAATAAGCGCCAGGACTGTCGTGGTCATATTCGTAGCCATTGCCATAGCCTAACTGCTTTCCCACGCGGGTGACGGAATTTCGGAAGGCGCGCGGCACAGGGAGTGTTCCCGTTTCTTTCACGATGGAATCCGCTGTCATGCCTGCAATTTCAAGGCTGTTGCTCTTGGGGGCGAGCGACAAATAGACCGCCAGTTCGTCAAGCGCAATCAAGCCCTCGGGATTTCCCATGAAGTCGTAGGCTTCTCGGGCGCTGGTGGCAAGGAGAAGCGCATTCGGGTCTGCAAGTCCGATGTCTTCCATGCTCATACGCATCAGTCGCCGGAGAATGAACCGCGGGTCCTCGCCGCCTTGGAGCATGCGGTGGAGCCAGTACAAGGCAGCATCGGGGTCGCTTCCGCGTATCGACTTGTGCAGTGCAGAAATTAGGTTGTAGTGTTCCTCTCCGCTCTTGTCATAGCGCAGAGGCTTCTTGTACTGGAATTCTTCCAGCAACTTCTCGTCAATCTTCTTCCGGTCTCCAAGACTCTTGCCAATCCATTCCAACTGGTTCAGGAGGAAGCGAGCGTCCCCTTCAGATTGTGCAATGAGTTTGTCTACAACTGCGTCTTCAATTTCGACATCTTTGAGGCAGAGACCGCGAGGGTGATCGCGAAGAGCGCTAAAAATCAAGGTGCGCAAATCATCTTTGCTGAGGGGTGCAAATAGAATGAGCTGGCAACGGCTGAGGAGAGCTCCGTTCACTTCAAATCCCGGATTCTCCGTGGTCGCGCCTATAAGCGTCACGGTGCCATCTTCTACAGCGCCAAGCAGGGCGTCTTGCTGGCCCTTATTAAAACGATGAATTTCGTCGATGAATAGAATGGTGTCCATGAAGGCGCCCTTCATCTTTCGGGCTTCCGTCAAGACTTCTTTCACCTCTTTTACGCCGCTAGAAACTGCGGACAATGCCACAAAGCGCTTCTTGGTATGCTGCCGAATCACATGGGCGAGGCTCGTCTTTCCACAGCCTGGAGGGCCCCAGAATATCATGCTGGGTACAGAATCGTTCTCCAGACTCTTCCGGAGAAGGCTTTGCTCTCCAAGAATTTTACTCTGACCCAGGAATTCATCCAGGTTTTGGGGTCTTAAACGTTCTGCTAAAGGCTGGTCCATGGTTTCAATTCAAAATTTAAAATTTAAAATTTATAATTACATCGTGGGCGGGATGTTCAAGTCCATAGGGCACGGCAATCAATTCACAATTCAAAATTATTTCTCGCGAAACTCAATTCATCATTCCGCATTCTGCATTCCGCATTCTTCATCTCGTACTTCATAACTCATAATTCATACTTCGCAAGTCAAAGGTTTTCGGGTTTCTCGCTGAACATTGCGTCTGCAATTTTTTGGAAGTTTGTAGGCCTATCGCGGGTTGGTCGTCCGTTCTTCGTGAAAATGTGGGTGGTGGAGCCTGTGGTGCAAAGCTTGTCGCCGACAAACACCTTATAATAGAATCGGGATTTAATCCGGTCTTCCTGCACCATGATGGTTTCCACTCGGACGGTATCTCCGTAGCGGCAAGGTTGTTTGTATTGAACGTTCATCTCCAGAACGGGGCTTTCGAAACCCTCCTGTTCCATTTCCAGGAAAGACGCCCCCGCGGTTTTGAAAAATTCCGTGCGGGCTTGCTCAAACCAGATAGGGTAGGTGGCATGGTGTACGATACCCATGGCGTCCGTTTCGGCAAAGCGGACATCGATTTTTGCGTTGTAGACGAGAGCTTTTTCTTCCATACTGAAAATATAACATAAAGCGCCAAAAATGTCCCCTCCAATCTATTCACAATCTATCAACAATGTTAAACCATTTTGTGTACGTGTATTTTGATTTCAGCCTCAAAAAAATGATTTTTTTTGCGTAAGTGCTTGATTTTTATTGACAAAATCGCCAATTTCTTACTAAATTTGGCTCACTCTAATATCTTTGCGGGTGTTAGAGGCTTGCCAAAGTAGCTCAGCTGGTAGAGCAGCTGATTTGTAATCAGCCGGTCGTAGGTTCGATTCCTATCTTTGGCTTGAACATAATGGGTAGGTGCCCGAGTGGTTAAAGGGGACGGACTGTAAATCCGTTGGCTTACGCCTACAGTGGTTCGAAACCACTCCTACCCACGCATCCTCCTGGAGACTGAGTTTCTCTAGGAGGACTTAAGCCCAGGTAGCTCAGTGGTAGAGCACTTCCTTGGTAAGGAAGAGGTCTCGGGTCCGACTCCCGATCTGGGCTCTCACTAAAATGGAGATAGAACAATGGCAAAAGAACATTTTGATAGAAGCAAGCCGCACTGCAACATCGGCACCATCGGCCACGTTGACCATGGTAAAACCACTCTGACCGCTGCAATCTGCACGACCCTCGCAGCCAACGGTCTCGCCGCCGCCAAGCGTTTCGACGAAATCGACAACGCTCCGGAAGAAAAGGCACGCGGTATCACGATCAACACTTCCCACGTTGAATATACAACTGCTAACCGTCACTACGCTCACGTCGACTGCCCGGGGCATGCTGACTATGTGAAGAACATGGTGACCGGTGCTGCCCAGATGGACGGCGCCATCCTCGTTGTCGCAGCTACTGACGGCCCGATGCCCCAGACCCGCGAACACATCCTTCTCGCACACCAGGTGGGCGTGCCGAAGATCGTCGTGTTCATGAACAAGTGCGACATGGTGGACGACCCGGAACTCCTCGACCTCGTGGAGATGGAAGTCCGCGACCTCCTCAGCAAGTACGAGTTCGACGGCGACAACACCCCGATCGTCCGCGGCTCCGCCCTCGGCGCCCTCAACGGCGAGAAGCAGTGGCAGGACAAGGTGATGGAGCTCATGGCTCAGTGCGACGAGTACATCCCTCTTCCGCAGCGCGAGACGGACAAGCCGTTCCTGATGCCTATCGAAGACATCTTCACGATCACCGGTCGTGGCACCGTTGCTACCGGCCGTATCGAACGCGGCGTTGTGCACCTGAACGACAAGGTCGAACGCGTCGGCCTCGGCGAGACCGTCGAATACGTCGTCACCGGTGTTGAGATGTTCCGTAAGCTCCTCGACGATGCTCAGGCCGGTGATAACGTCGGTCTTCTGCTCCGCGGCGCCGAGAAGAAGGACGTGGTTCGTGGCATGGTTCTCGCCGCCCCGAAGTCCGTCACTCCGCACACCGAATTCAAGGCCGAGATCTACGTTCTTACAAAGGACGAAGGTGGCCGCCACACGCCGTTCATGAACGGCTACCGTCCGCAGTTCTACTTCCGCACCACCGACGTGACTGGCACTATCCAGCTCCCGGAAGGTGTTGAAATGGTTACTCCGGGTGACACCGTCACAATCCACACCAACCTCATCGCCCCCATCGCCATGGAGAAGCAGCTCCGCTTCGCTATCCGTGAAGGTGGCCGTACCGTTGGTGCAGGTTCTGTAACTGAAATCATCAAGTAATCAGGATAAAAAATGCCCAGAGAACTCATCGTGCTTGAATGCACAGAATGCAATCAGCGCAATTATGATTGCGACAAGAACAAGCGCCTTCATCCCTCTCGCGTAGAGTACAAGAAGTATTGCCCGTTCTGCCGCAAGCATACTATTCACAAGGAATCCAAGTAAGGAAAAGATAGGTCGATAGCTCAATTGGTAGAGTCACGGTCTCCAAAACCGTTGGTTGGGGGTTCGAGTCCCTCTCGACCTGGAAATTTCCTCGGAGTCATCATGCGTAAGATTCAGCAATATGTTAAAGAGTCCATCCAAGAATTAAAAAAGGTCACTTGGCCTACTTGGGAAGAACTCAAAGGTTCCACTCTTGTGGTGATACTTTTCAGTGTCATCATGGGTGCTTATATTGCCGGTCTTGATATTATCTTTTCTAAAGCCGTAGACATGATTATGGGTAGAGGCTAATATGAAACGTTGGTATGCTATCCATACATTTTCTGGTCAAGAAAATAACATCAAGAAGCACATCGAGCAGATGATTGAGCGCGAAGGCGTTCAAGACAAGTTCGGACAGATTATCGTGCCCACCCGCGAAACCGTGAGTAACGTTCGCGGGCGTCGCCGTGTTACTGTCTCCAATTTGTTCCCTGCCTATATCATCATTGAAATGGAGCTGGACGAGCTCACCCAGCACCTGGTGTTGTCCATCAATGGCGTCACCCATATGGCTGGAATGACCCGCACAAGTCGTGTGGCCATTCCGCTTCAACAGAGCGAGGTCGATCGTCTTTTGGGAGTTGATCCTAGTAATTCCCTGGAAGGCGAGATCCAAATCCCGTACACCATTGGCGAGAATGTCTGCATCAAGGAAGGTCCTTTCAAGGGCTTTGTGGGCGTCGTAGACGAAATCATGGAAGACAAGACCAAGATCAAGGTCATGGTTTCTGTGTTTGGTCGTTCTACGCCGGTTGAACTCGGCTTTAATCAGGTCGAATCCGCCGACGCTTAATGTTACGGTTTTTGCAACGGAGATAATACAGTGGCAAAGAAAATCACAGGTTATATTAAACTCCAGATTCCCGGTGGCGCAGCTAACCCAGCTCCTCCGGTAGGTCCTGCCCTTGGTCAAAAGGGCGTGAACATCATGGAGTTCTGTAAGCAATTCAACGCTAAGACCCAGGATGCCAAGGGTATGCTTACCCCGGTTGTTATCACGGTCTATGCTGATAAGAGCTTTACCTTCATCACGAAGGTTCCGCCGGTTCCGGTCCTCATCAAGAAGGCCGTCGGCATTGAGAGTGGTTCTGGTACTCCCAACCGTAAGAAGGTTGGTAAGATCACCAAAGCCCAGATCCAGGAAATCGCCCAAAAGAAGATGCCGGATCTAAACACAGTCGACCTCGAAGCTGCAATGCGCATGGTGGCGGGTACCGCTCGTTCCATGGGTATCGATGTAGCTGACTGAGGCAGGTAATTCACCGCTACGTATCTGACAGGAAAATTTCATGTTCAGAGGAAAAAAATACAAAAAGGTTGCTGAAGCTTTCGATCGTAACAAAGCTTACGATTTGGCTGAGGCAGTCTCCATTCTAAAAAAGTCCGAGGTGAAGTTCGACCAGACGGTTGAAGTTCATTTTAACCTCGGTGTGGACCCAAAACATTCCGACCAAGTGGTTCGTGGCACTGTCGTGCTCCCGAATGGTACAGGCCGCAAGGTCCGCGTTCTCGTCTTCTGCAAGGACAATAATCTTGAAGTTGCAAAGGCTGCAGGCGCTGACTACGCTGGTGGTGCTGACTTGGTTCAGAAGATTCAGGAAGGCTGGCTGGACTTTGATTCCGTCGTTGCTACTCCCGACATGATGCCGGTGATTAGTAAGGTGGCAAAGGTGCTCGGTCCCCGTGGTATGATGCCGTCCCCCAAGGCTGGTACTGTGACCGTTAACGTTGCACAGACCGTCAAGGAACTCAAGGCCGGTAAGATTCAGTACCGCGTCGACAAGGGTGCTAACGTTCACGCCCCCGTTGGCAAGCTCTCCTTCAGTGGCGAACAGCTGGTTGAAAATGCCAAGTCTGTTATCGACTCTGTTGTTAAGGCTAAGCCGCAATCTTCTAAGGGCACCTACATTAAGAGCCTTACGTTGTCCGCAACGATGGCTCCGGGCATCAAACTTGATATGGCACTGACGCGCTAGGAGAAACCATGAAAGCTGTAGTTAAGAAACAACAGACCGTGGACTCTATCGTCGAGTCCTTCAAGGGCGCAACCGCCGTCTATCTGCTCAACTATCAAGGCATTACCGTTGAAAAGGACAATGCCCTTCGCAAGGCCCTGGCATCTAAGGGTGTTAAGTACAAGGCTGTGAAGAATACTCTTCTCAAGCGCGTACTTGCTGCTCTTAACGTTGAAGGTCTCGATGACCAGCTGACTGGTGCAACATCCGTCATGGTTGGCTTCGAAGAAGATCCTCTTCTGCCGGCACGCGAAATTGAAGCATTCCACAAAGCTAACCCCGATTTCTTGATTTCCAAGAGTGTCTTCCTTGATGGTAAGGCAATGCCTGGTACCGAAGTCGTGAACCTCTCCAAGATCCCGGATCGCAAGGGCATGATCGCAATGATCGTCTCCATCGCTCTCGGACCTGGTTCCACTATCGCAGGTCAGATCAAGACTCTCCAGGAAAAGCTGGAAGAAGCATCGGGCTCCGAAGCACCTGCTGCAGAAGCAGCTCCGGAAGCTTAACAACAAACCACAAACCAAAAATTTTAAACGGAATAATCGGAGAAACACATCATGGCAACTGATATCAAGGCATTGGGCGATCAAATTGTTGGTCTTACCCTTCTCGAAGCTAAGGCTTTGGCTGACTATCTTAAGGAAACACACGGCATTGAAGCTGCTGGTGGCGTCGTAATGGCTGCCCCTGCTGCTGGTGCCGCTGCTGCTGAAGAAAAGACGGAATTCGACGTCATTCTTGCTGAAGCTGCTGCTGCTGACAAGAAGATGGCTATCCTCAAGGAAATCCGCGCTATCACGGGTCTCGGCTTGGGCGAAGCTAAGAAGTTCGTTGAAACTGCCGGTAGCGTCATTAAGGAAGCTGCTCCTAAGGCTGACGCAGAAGCCCTCAAGAAGAAACTCGAAGAACTCGGAGCAAAGGTTACCCTTAAGTAATGCTCTCAGTTCTCTGAACTGCTATTACCAATCGCCTGCACGAGAGTGCGGGCTTTTGGTGTTTTTTCTGTCTAAATAGGCTATTCACCGGATGAGGTATTTCAAATGACGGAGAGAAAAAGCTATTCCTCCAACAGATTCCAGCTGGAACTTCCTTATTTGATTGAGGTTCAGAAGGGTTCTTACGAGCAATTTCTTCAGGCCAATATCCCGCAAGAAAAGCGGATGAAGGTTGGTTTGCAACGTGTATTCCAGGATATTTTCCCAATCACAGACCCCAACGGTCTCTATTCCTTGGAATATGAAAAATACTATTTCGGTATCCCGAAGTATAGCATCCCTGAATGCCGCGAACGTGGGCTCACGTACTCCATGGAGCTTTATGCCACGCTCGCTCTTCGCGTGTTTGAAAAAGACGGCGAAGATACCAAGCTTAAGGAAGAAGTCAAGAACGATGTCTTGATTTGCGATCTTCCTATCATGACCGAGAACGGTACCTTTATTGTCAACGGTGCAGAACGCGTTGTCGTCTCCCAGTTGCATCGTTCTCCTGGTGTAAGTTTTGATACTGTTTTGCAACCCAATGGCCGTTCTGACTATACGAGCCGCATCATTCCTCATCGTGGTGCTTGGGTTGAATTCAATACGGAAGGTGACATCCTTTACCTCATCATCGACCGTAAGAAGAAGCTTGCTGCAACGGCAATGCTTCGTAGCATTGGTTTCGATACCACTCAAGACATCCTTAACTTGTTCTACAAGAAGACGGATGTGGTCAATGTTGCCGAAGAATCCAAGAAGTTCGACAAGGACAAGAAGAATGCTCTTCTGGACCGCATCGTGTTCAAGGATGTCATCGACACCGCTACAGGTGAAGTCATCATCGAAGCGAACTCCGTCATTGACGAAAAGAAGTTGGAATGTCTCCTTGAAAACAAGGTGGAAACCATTACGCTTCTTTCCAAGGACGAAGAAAACCTCCTCATTCACTACACCTTGGCTGCAGATAAGACCAAGTCTAGTGGTGAGGCACTTCGTGCTATCTATTCCGTGACTCACCAGCAACAGGACGAGGCTCCTAGTGATGAAGCCGCTCGTCTCTACTTTGATGGTTTGTTCCTCAACGATCCTCGCAAGTATGATCTTGGCGAAGTGGGTCGTTACCGCTTGAACAACAAGGTTTATACGCAAGACATCCTCGGAATCCTCAAGAGCGTTTCTGAACAGTTCGGTATGGAACTGAAGATGCCTTCTCTTACCACCATGACTATGAGCAAGGCAGACTTCCTTGCCATCATCGAGTACATGGTTGGTCTCTACAATGGCGACGATGGTTACGAAAAGGACGATATTGACCACTTGGGCAACCGTCGTACCCGCTCCGTTGGCGAACTTCTCGCTGGCCAGATTTCCGTGGGCCTCAGCCGCATGGCTCGCGTGATTCGCGAAAATCTGTCTCTCCATTCTGACGAAGAACAGACGACTCCTCGTGACTTGGTGAATACCCGTATGGTGTCTACCGTGGTCCAGGCTTTCTTCGGTTCTAGCCAGCTTTCTCAGTTTATGGACCAGATGAACCCGCTTTCTGAGCTCACTCACAAGCGTCGTCTCTCCGCTCTTGGTCCTGGTGGTCTTTCCCGCGAACGCGCAGGCTTCGAAGTCCGTGACGTGCACTACACTCACTACGGCCGTCTCTGCCCGATCGAAACTCCGGAAGGCCCGAACATCGGTCTTATCAACTCCCTCGCTTCCTATGCCGTGGTGAACCACTTCGGCTTCATCGAAACCCCGTACCGCATTGTGGGTCTCGTAGACTTCAAGGATGCCAAGGGTAACATTTGCAAGTTCCCTGAAGACAGCTGGCATTTCGGCATTTTCAAGGGCTTCGTTCATGATCCTCATCTCTTTGTGCAGCTGGAAATCTCCAACAAGGAAAAAGATGAAGTTCGCATGAACCTCGACAACCGTCAACGCGATCTGTTCGACAGCTTCGTGAACAAGGTGTTCCAGATTAAGGATGCAGAAGGTAATGTGTCCTTCATGAAGAACGGCTTCGTGCTGGATGACTTCAAGGGAACTCCGGATTACACCCAGGTGAGCGACCAGATTGAACAGGTTGTTTCTGACTTTATCACGTACCTCACTGCTGACGAAGAAGATTCCTTCAAGGTGGCTCCGGCTTCCACCGAACTTACCGACGACAATCGCTTCGCAGAAGAATACGTCATCGTTCGCGACAAGAGTGAATATCCTCATGTGCTCCGTCAGGACAGCATCACCATTGGCGACCGCGATGTGGAACGCATCCATTTGATGGACGTGGCTCCCATGCAGATTGTGTCTGTGGCTGCAGGTCTTATTCCGTTCTTGGAACATGACGATGCTAACCGCGCATTGATGGGTTCTAACATGCAGCGCCAGGCTGTGCCTCTGCTCCGTGCAGAAGCCCCTGTGGTGGGTACTGGCCTTGAACGCCGTGCCGCTCTTGATTCGGGTACGGTTGTTCGCGCCAAGCACGATGGTAAGGTGACCTTCGTTGATGCTCGCACGGTGACTGTGCAGCGCGGCAACATGGTGGATGGCAACTTTGTGCCTCTTACCGGTCTCGGCGAAAACTATGAATTCCTCGGCAAGGATCCTATTGACAACTACGTTCTCCGCAAGTTTGAACGCAGTAACCAGGATTCCTGCATTAACCAGAAGCCTATCGTGAATGTGGGCGACTTCGTGAAGGCTGGCGATGTGCTGGCTGACGGTGTCTCTACCGATCACGGTGAACTGGCTCTCGGTAAGAACATTTTGATTGGCTTCCTCCCCTGGAATGGTTACAACTACGAAGACGCTGTGATTATTTCTGAAGAGCTCGCCATTAAGGATACCTTCACTTCCATCCATATCGAAGAATACGAAATGGAAGTCCGCGACACCAAGCGTGGTCCGGAAGAACTCACTCGTGAAATCCCCAATGTGGGTGAAGACGCTCTCCGCAATCTCGACGAAAACGGCGTGATTCGCGTGGGTGCAGAAGTGGGTCCGGATGATATCCTCGTGGGTAAGGTGACTCCGAAGGGTGAAACTGAACTCACTCCGGAAGAACGCCTCCTTCGCGCCATCTTCGGTGAAAAGGCCGGCGATGTCCGCGATTCCTCTTTGAAGGCTCCTCCGGGAATGAAGGGCGTTGTTCTTGAAACTCGCATTTTCAGCAAGAAGGACAAGGCAGACAAGAAGAGCAAGGAACGCGATGCAGAAGTGATTGAAGAAATCCGCACCAATTTCCAGGCTCAGATTGACAAGATCAAGGATTCCTGCCGTGAACACTTGTTCGAACTTCTCGGCGGCAAGGCTGCTGGCAAGGTGATGGACAATGAAACTCACGAACTTCTCATCCGCGAAGGCCAGATTTATAACGAACAGAATTTGGCATTCCTCGATGTGACCAAGGTTTCTCCTGCTTCCACATTTGTGGTTGGCGATGATGAACTCCAGGAAATGGTTTTGAGCCTCGTTCTCGTGGCTCGCGACAACTTGGATACCCTCACTCGCACTATGGAAAAGGAAATCGACAAGGTGACGAAGGGCGATGAACTGAAGCCGGGCGTTTTGAAGAGCGTCAAGGTTTATATCGCCAAGAAGCGTTGCCTCTCCATCGGTGACAAGATGGCTGGTCGTCACGGTAACAAGGGTTGCGTAGCAAAGATTGTTCCGGTTGAAGACATGCCGTTTACCGAAGATGGTCGTCCCCTCCAGATTCTTTTGAATCCAATGGGCGTGCCTTCTCGTATGAACATCGGTCAGGTGCTTGAAGTGCACTTGGGCTGGGCTGCTAAGACTCTCGGCTTCAAGGTTTCTACGCCTGTGTTCGATGGTGCCAAGTTCGAAGACATTTGTAAGGAACTTGAAAAGGCTTACCAGAAGAACCCCATTGTGAGCTACGAAATGGACCCCGATAACGATAAGATTATCGGTAAGGCCAAGCTCTATGATGGAAAGACTGGTGAAGCTCTGTTGAACCCCGTGACTATCGGTTACATGTACTACCTGAAGCTGGGTCACTTGGTTGATGATAAGATTCACGCACGTTCTATCGGTAGCTACGCCCTTGTGACGCAGCAGCCTCTTGGCGGTAAGAGCCAGTTCGGTGGTCAGCGCTTCGGTGAAATGGAAGTGTGGGCTATGGAAGCTTACGGTGCCGCTTACACCTTGCAGGAACTCCTCACCGTCAAGTCTGACGATGTCCAGGGTCGTTCCAAGGTCTATGACGCCATCGTTCATGGTCAGAACACTCCGAAGCCGGGTGTACCTGAATCCTTTAACGTTATGATCCGCGAAGTCCGTTCTTTGGGTCTGAACATCCAGACCAATGGAGATAAGTAATATGGTCGACGAAATTGAACGTGAAAACTCTGGTGATATTAGCATTCACCTTGCTGCTCCGGAAATGATCCGTAGCTGGTCTCACGGTGAAGTCACCAAGCCGGAAACCATCAACTATCGTTCCTTCAAGCCCGAAAAGGATGGTCTTTTCTGCGAAAAGATCTTCGGACCTGTTAAGAACTGGGAATGTAACTGCGGTAAGTTCAAGCGCATCCGTTACAAGGGTGTTGTCTGTGACCGTTGCGGTGTGGAAGTTACCCACTCCAACGTTCGCCGTAAGTACATGGGCCATATCGAATTGGCTATTCCTCTGACTCACACCTGGTTCGTACGTAACCAGCCCTGTGTCATTGGTGCCCTCCTGAACCTTTCCACCAAGGACCTGGACAACATCATCTACTACGAAAAGTACGTAGTGATCGACCCGGGTACCACCGACCTGGATCCCAATACCCTTATCGACGAAGCCCAGTATCAGGACTTGACCAACGAAGGTCGTGTCTTCGATGCCAAGATGGGTGCATCTGCTATCAAGCAGCTCCTCGACAAGGTTGACCTGACCGCTCTCTCCGCAGAGCTCCGTATCCAGGCTCAGTCCAAGTCCAAGACCAAGCAGGACGACGCTCTCAAGCGTTTGAAGATCGTTGACTCCTTCTTGAAGTCTCAGCGCGAAAGCTTCCGTGGCTACTACGAAAATCCTGAAAAGGCAATGAAGCAGGACTCTCAGCAGCCCTGGCTCCGTGGCCTTGCCGAAGCTGTTGCCGAATTCAAGGCTGCATACTCTCAGGCAAATCCCACCTTCATCGTTGCCGATGCTTACGAAGAATTCCGCAAGCAGTATCCCAACGAAGCTCGTTTGCTTGCAAACCAGCCGTCTTGGATGATTCTCGACGTTCTTCCGGTGATTCCGCCTGATCTGCGTCCTCTCGTTCCCCTGGAAGGTGGCCGCTTTGCTACTTCCGACTTGAACGAACTGTATCGCCGTGTCATCAACCGTAACAACCGCTTGAAGAAGTTGATCGACATCCGTGCCCCGAACGTTATTCTCTGCAACGAAAAGCGTATGTTGCAGGAAGCTGTTGACCAGCTGTTCGATAGCGGCCGCCGTACCGCACGTACTGGCGCTGCACGCCCCATGAAGAGCCTCGCTGAACTCCTGAAGGGTAAGCAGGGTCGCTTCCGTATGAACCTCCTCGGTAAGCGTGTTGACTACTCCGGTCGTTCCGTCATTGTGGTGGGCCCGGAACTCAAGATGCACCAGTGTGGTCTTCCGAAGCGCATGGCTCTCGAACTTTACAAGCCGTTCATCATCCAGCGTTTGGAAGAAGACGGCATTGTGTACACGCTTAAGTCTGCAAAGAAATATGTGGACGCTGAACGTCCTGAAGTTTGGGACATTCTCGAAGAAATCATTGAAGACCATCCTGTGATGCTGAACCGTGCTCCGACACTTCACCGTCTGGGTATTCAGGCCTTCTATCCGAAGCTCATCGAAGGTAATGCCATTCGCCTGCACCCCCTCGTTTGTACTGCATTCAACGCAGACTTCGATGGTGACCAGATGGCTGTGCACCTTCCGCTTAGCTTCGAAACGCAGCTTGAATGCCGCGTGTTGATGCTTTCTTCCAACAACATTTTGCACCCCGCCTCTGGTCAGCCTATCGCTGTGCCGGGTCAGGACATTGTGCTTGGTCTTTACTACTTGACCAAGCCCCGTCCGGGCCGCAAGGGCGAAGGCATGCACTTCTTTGATTCTGCCGAAGCCGTTCGCGCTTACGAAAACGGTGTCGTGGATCTGAATGCTTCCGTGTACCTGAAGCTCCCTGCTGGCCGCAAGGTCTATATGGGCGCCTTGGAGAAGGATGCCGTCTGCATTCGCGAAACTGCCGACGATAACGGCAATATGGAAGTGAGTGTCAAGGCTGGTGAAAAGATTAAGTTCCTCACTTTGAAGGAACCCAACGTCATCAAGACGACTGTTGGCCGTATCATCTTCAATGAATTCGTTCCTAATGCTCTCGGTTATGCAAACGAAACCTTCGGCAAGAAGGTTATTGCAAAGTCCATCGACGACCTCTATCGTCGCACGGGCAACCGCGTCACTGTGGACTATCTGGATGATTTGAAGGCTAATGGTTATGCATGGGCAACCCGCGCTGGTTCTTCTGTGGCTATCGCCGAAATGGTGATTCCGGAAGAGAAGCAGGCTATGCTTGATGCTGCCACCGAAAAGGTCAATCAGATCCGCTCCCTCTATGAAGATGGTGTGATTACCGATGGTGAACGTTACAACCAGATTATTGACGTTTGGTCCAAGACTACAGCAGATGTCGCTGCCAAGCAGTGGGATTTGCTCAGCCATGACCGCGATGGTTTCAACCCGGTGTACATGATGGCTGACTCTGGTGCTCGTGGTAGCCGCCAGCAGATTATGCAGCTTTCCGGTATGCGTGGTTTGATGCAGAAGCCTATCAAGCAGCTTGGTGGTCAGGAAGTTATCGAAAACCCGATTAAGTCTTGCTTCCGTGAAGGCTTGAACGTGATGGAATACTTCATTTCTTCTCACGGTGCTCGTAAGGGTTTGGCTGATACCGCTTTGAAGACCGCTGACGCTGGTTACCTTACACGCCGTCTTGTGGACGTTGGCCAGGACCTGGTGATTACCGAGGCTGACTGCGGAACCAAGAATGGTATTGAAGTTTCTGCTTTCAAGGATGGTGACGATACTGTCATTCCTTTGGAAGAACGTCTTTTGGGTCGTGCCCCTGTGGACGACATCAAGCATCCGGTGACTGGCGAAGTTATCGTGAAGGCTGGCGAGCTGGTCACTGAACGTGACCTCCCCAAGATTAGCGCAACAGGTCTTGAACACATCAAGATGCGTTCTGTGCTGACTTGCGATTCTCGCAATGGTGTTTGCTCCAAGTGCTACGGCCGTATGCTTGCTTCGGGTCGCTTGGTTGACCTCGGTGAAGCTGTGGGTGTGCTCGCTGCACAGTCCATCGGTGAACCGGGTACGCAGCTGACCCTCCGTACCTTCCATATTGGTGGTGCTTCCTCCCGCTTGACTGTTGAAAACAACAAGAAGGCTATTGTGGACGGCCATGTGGAACTCACGGATGTAGATACTGTGGAACATGACGGTCAGAAGATTGTGGTGAGCCGTATGGGTGAACTTGTTATCATCGATACGACTGGCATTAACAAGGGCCGTTATCAGATTCCGTATGGTTCTATCTTGAAGGTGGCTAACAACGAAGCCGTCAAGAAGGATCAGGAAATGTTTGAATGGGATCCTTATAACAGCCCAATCATCAGCAATGTGGCCGGCAAGATCCAGTTTGTGGACTTGGTGGAAAACGCTACATTCCGCGTTGAAAGGGACGAAGATACCGATGTAGAGACATGGATTGTCATTAGCGATAAGCGTGGCCGTCGTAGTCCTGCAATCGCTATCATGGATTCTAACGGAAATAAACTCGGTCATTACGGACTTCCCGATGGCGCCGTCTTGGCAGTGAAGGACGGAGATACTGTGACGGTGGGTCAGACCCTCGCCAAGCTTCCCCGTGCTGCTGGTAAGACCCGCGATATTACCGGTGGTCTTCCCCGCGTGGCAGAACTGTTCGAAGCTCGTATGCCGAAGAACAGAGCTTACCTCGCTCCGATAGACGGTCTCGTATCTATTGGTGAAGATGTCCGTAACAACCAGCAAGTTATCATTAAGATGGATGACCAGGAAGAGAAGGTGCTGATTCCTCGTGGTATTCATCTGGCGGTCAATGAAGGTGACCGTGTCCGTGCTGGTCAGAAGATCAGTGAAGGTAGTGCAGATCCGCACGATATCCTTGAAATTCTCGGCGCTGAAGAAGTGCAGCGTCACTTGGTGAACGAAATCCAGGCTGTGTATCGCCTGCAAGGTGTGGCTATCGCTGATAAGCACATCGAATGTATCGTTCGCCAGATGATGCGTAAGGTGAGAATTGAGGAATCGGGTGATTCTGAACTTCTTCCGGGCGAAGAAATATCCAAGGCACGTCTCCGTGTCATCAACGACCGCCTGGTGGAACAGGGCAAGGTCGTGGCAAAGGCAACGCCGATGCTCCTTGGTATCACGAAGGCTTCTTTGGCAACAGACAGCTTCATTTCTGCCTGCTCGTTCCAGGAAACCACTAAGATCCTTACGCGCGCTTCCATCGAAGGAAGTGTTGACCCCCTCATGGGCCTTAAGGAGAACGTGATCATGGGTCGCTTGATTCCGTGCGGTACTGGCGCACGTCACTTGAGAAATGTTCAGGTGACTGACGTGGATGCCGAGGCGGAAGAACGCAAGCGTTTGCAGGCAGTTCAGGCTGCGGATTACCTCGGAGCTGGTAGCGGAATCCAGATGCTGGATAACGAAATCGGCGCTTCTGACGAGGAAGATTCGGAGAATTAAGCCGGAAGTACTTGAAAACCTTGGAAAAAGAACTATATTTGCACTCCAAAATCTAGGAGATTAAATAGTGCCTACTATTCAACAGCTCGTCCGCAACGGACGTGAACAAATCAGCAACAAGACCGCTTCCGTGGCCTTGAAGTCCTGCCCGCAAAAGCGTGGCGTCTGCACTCGTGTGTACACCAGCACTCCGAAGAAGCCGAACTCTGCTCTTCGTAAGATTGCTCGTGTTCGCCTTTCCAACAAGATGGAAGTTACGGCTTACATCCCTGGTGAAGGCCACAACCTTCAGGAACACTCCATCGTGCTCATCCGCGGTGGTCGTGTGAAGGATGTTCCGGGTGTTCGTTATCACATCATTCGTGGTGCCCTGGATACCCAGGCTGTGAACGGTCGTCAGAACGGCCGCTCCAAGTACGGTGTCAAGAAAAAAGGCGCAGCTCCTGCAAAGAAGTAAGGTGGTAAATTATGTCTAGAAGAAGAAAGGCTCTCCATCGTTCCATCCTCCCGGATCCTCGCTACAAGTCCACTCTCGTGACTGAACTTGTGGGTGTTGTCCTCAAGGAAGGCAAGAAGACTATTGCTGAACAGATCGTTTACACTGCCCTCGAAGCCCTCGACAAGAAGGTGGAAGGTAAGGAAACCGCTCTCGAAAAGTTTGAAATGTGCCTCGAAAACATCAAGCCCCGCGTGGAAGTGAAGTCCCGTCGTGTTGGTGGTGCAAACTACCAGGTCCCGATGGAAGTCGCTCCGGATCGCGCCAAGGCTCTTGCTCTTCGCTGGCTCCTCGACGCTGCTCGTAACCGCAACGAACCCAACATGGCTCAGCGTCTCGCTGCTGAACTTGTTGCCGCTAAGGCCGGTGAAGGCAACGCTGTCCGCAAGAAGAACGATACGCACAAGATGGCCGAAGCCAACAAGGCTTTCGCTCACTTCCGTTTCTAATTCTTGTTTAGCACAGAATTATCCTAGAGAAAACCTCGTGGTTAAACCACGGGGTTTTTATTTCTTTCTATATTCTACCCATCAAAAAATTTCACTCTAACAAAAAGGCTAAAAATGGCTTCTAAAATTAAATCCGTTGTTGCCCGTCAGATTCTCGACTCTCGTGGCAATCCTTCTCTCGAAGTTGATGTTACTCTCGAAAACGGCGTGAAGGGTCACGCTGCTGTTCCGAGTGGCGCTTCCACCGGCGAACGCGAAGCATGCGAACTCCGCGACGGCGACAAGAAGACCTACCTCGGCAAGGGCACTCTCACTGCTGTGAAGAATGTGAACACCAAGATTGCTAAGAAGATCATCGGTATGGATCCTTCCAAGCAGGTTGAAGTTGATGACGCTATGATCGCTCTCGACGGCAACCGCATGCTCAAGAACAAGCTCGGTGCAAACGCTATCCTCGGCGTTTCCATGGCTGTTTGCGTTGCTGCTGCTAACGACGCTAAGATGCCGCTCTACCAGTACATCGCAAAGATGCACGGCACCACCAAGCTCACTCTCCCCTGCCCGATGTGCAACGTCATCAACGGCGGTGCTCACTCTTCCGCTCCGATCGACTTCCAGGAATTCATGATCGCTCCGGTTGGCGCTAAGACTTTCTCCAAGGGTCTCCAGATGGTGACCGAAATCTTCCACGCTCTTAAGGCTGTCCTTAAGAAGGGTGGCTTCGACACCACCGTTGGTGACGAAGGTGGCTTCGCTCCTGGCGTAAGCATCAAGCCGGCTAAGAACAAGTTCGGTTACGAAATCACTGGCGTTATGACCCTCGAAAAGGCTCTCGACGCTCTGAAGACTGCAACCACCAATGCTGGTTACAAGTTCGGCACCGACATCAAGATCGCTCTTGACGTTGCTTCTTCTGAATTCTGCGACAAGAACACCAAGGCTGGCAAGCCCGAAACCTACACCTTCAAGAAGTCCACCAAGAAGACCCTCAAGTCTGCTGACATGGTGAAGCTCTATGAAAAGCTCATCGACAAGTATTCCATCTTCTCCATCGAAGACGGTCTGGATGAAGCTGACTGGGCAGGTTGGAAGGTTATGACCGACAAGCTCGGTTCCAAGCTCAACCTCGTGGGTGACGACCTGTTCGTTACCAACCCGACCATCTTCGACGAAGGCATCAAGGCTGGCATCGCTAACGCTATCCTCATCAAGGTGAACCAGGTTGGTTCCGTTTCTGAAACCCTCGCTGCTATCAAGCGCGCTCAGAACGAAGGCTATGCTCCGATCGTTTCTCACCGTTCCGGCGAAACCGAAGACACCTTCATTGCTGACCTCGCTGTTGGTACCGCTGCTGGCCAGATCAAGACCGGTTCTCTCTCTCGTACCGACCGCGTCTGCAAGTACAACCGCCTCCTCCGCATCGAAGAAGAACTTGGCAAGGCTGCTGTCTATGCCGGTGACCCGCGCAAGGCTGCCAAGGCTCCTGCTAAGAAGTGCTGCTGCAAAAAGGCTTGCAAAAAGTAATCTTGCGAATGGTTATCTAACCTGATCAAGGTTAAAACTTGAAGAAGGGCTGCGTGAATAACGTAGCTCTTCTTTTTTAGTTTGTTCAAAATTCTGATGGGTCAAAATTTTATCCATTAGTGAAGCACTGGGGTGGTGGTTTTGGTGGCTAGCATGGGATGGGTTGGAAGCGGGAAAACGCTTGTCGCTCCATATTGTAAATTCTAGTTAACAAATGAAGCCGGAGTTCCCCTCAATTCCCCAATATTTCCACATAAATATGCGGAAAAAACCTTTTTTGGAATCGTTTCAGGCGTAAATAAATTAGATTAGATTTCGGTTTTTTAATCAAAGCCGGGTTTATCGGCTTTACTATAAGAGGACACAATGATTGGACTAAAATCTATTGCCAAAACAGCTATTGCTCTTTCGGCATGTGGTGCGGTTTTCTCAGGGTGCGGCAGTGATCAAGGGACTGGTGATGGCGTTTTGCCCCGCCAGGAGACCCTTTATTTATCTGGTCAGCAATGGGGCGCGCCTGCTACATTTAACCCCTTGGCAGAAAGCTGGATGGCGGCATGGCCTATTGGCGGTCGCTTCAACCTGGTTTACGAACCTTTGATTACCTATAACACCCTGAATGGTCAGATTGAAGACCTTCTGGGCCACTTGGTTGAGGAAGTTTCCAACAACGACAGTATTGTCGTGGACATCAACCCTGCTGCCAAGTGGAGCGATGGCACGCCGGTGAATTCTGCAGACGTGATTTTCATGTTCACGCACGGCTCCATCAATACTGCAGAACAGATTTCCGAGATTCATGTGGACACCCTCTACAACGAGCCGGCTGAAGGCGATTCTACCGCAGTTCGTACCGTGAAGGGTGAACGCCTGGCATTCATGGTGGCTAAGGATAAGCGCAATAACCCGCTTTCTGTTCGCGACCTGCTCCAGGCTATCCGTATCGCTCCGGCTCACATCTTCAACAAACTCTTTGAAGAGAAGGGTTCCTGGGACGAAGTGAAGAAGCTTATGATGGACAAGGATCCGGTGGTTTCCGGTCCGTATACCATCAAGGACTACTCCGCCAATAAGATTATCCTTGTGCGTCGTGACGACTACTGGGGCAATGCAGCTCTCCATGATGGCAAGCTCCCGGCTCCGAAGTACATCGTTCACCCGATTTACAAGAGTAATGAACACAGCACCATTGCTCTCCGTGAAGGCAGCCTTGATGCTTCCATGAGCTTTGTCCCCCGTATCTGGTTCAAGAAGGGTGCTGGCGTCCATACCTGGTTCGATGACGCTCCCTACTTTGTTCCGGGTGCAATGCCCATGATGATGATCAACACCATGAAGGAACCTCTGAACGATAAGCGCTTCCGCCGTGCCATGGCTACCGCCATTGACTATGTGGCAATTCGCATGTTCGCTGTTTCCAACTACACCTCTCCGATTTCTGCAGGCCTCATTATGCCTACCGATTTGGAAGGCAAGTTCATCAATCAGGAAGACCAGAAGCAGTACGGCGTGAATGTTGGCATCACCAACGAAGCCGAACGCCTCGCCACCGTGAAGCAGATGCTGACGGAAGCGGGTTACAAGTCCGTCTTCAAGGATGATGGAACTCTCGACCACATGGAAAACGCCAAGGGTGAAAAGATTCCTACCATGTTCATTACTTCCCCTGCTGGTTGGACCGACTGGGAAGCTATTGTGACTATCGCTGTGGAAGGTATGCGCAAGGCCGGTATCGACGTTCGTGAAGGCTTTGTGGATGGCGGTCAGTACTGGCCTGCCATGGGTACCGGTAACTTTGACTTGATCATGCACAAGCCTGTGGCTGACGTGTCCCCGTCTCTCCCCTGGAGCCGCTTCAACGAAGTGATGTCTTCTCGTGACTGGGCTCCTCTTGGTGCTTGGGCTGGCGTGAACATCGGCCGCTACAACCAGCCGGGCACTCCGGACTTCCGCCCGGAAGTGGATAGCCTTTTGGCTGCAATTCCTCTGATGACTAGCGAAGAGGATCAGAAGGCCGCCTACCGCGAACTGAACAAGATTTTCATGGAAGATCAGCCTTCCATTCCGCTGACCTACTTGCCTGAACAGTTCTACGAGTTCAGCGACAAGGTCTGGACCAACTGGCCCACCGCCAACAATCCGTACGCACCTCCTCAGCTGCCTTGGATTGCTTCTGGTAGTAAGGTCCTCTGGAATCTACAGCTTTCAAAATAAGGACGACAGATGCTAAAACAATATCCTATGCTACGCTATGTCCTGCAGAAGGGATTCTGGTACCTTCTGACGTTTATTGTCGCTGTGGCGATTAACTTCACGCTGCCGCGCTTGGGTGAAAACAACCCTGTGGACATTATTATGGGTAAGGCTGCTCAGGGCCTTTCTCCCGATGAAGCAAAACTGAAAAAGGAATCCCTGCTCAAGGCTTTCGGTATGGCCGAACTTGATGACCAGGGCAATGTTGTCTATGAGATGACGAAGGACCCCGAAGGTAAGGATGTGGAAGAGCCGAAGCTTGCTTCTGGTATTTCCCAGTTCTTCGTTTACATTGGCAACGTGTTCCAGGGTGACCTGGGCCTTTCTTACAGCCAGTATCCGAAGCCGGTTGTGGAGATTATCAAGGAATCCATTCCTTGGACTCTCGCCATTCAGTTCCCCACCATTGTGTTGGGCTGGATTGTGGGTAACCTCCTGGGTGCCTTCGCTGCCTACAAGCGCGGCATCTTTGACAAGGTGTTCTTCCCAGTGGCCATGTTCCTGAACGGCGTGCCTTACTTCGTGTTCGGTATGCTTCTGGTGGGCCTCTTCTCCATCACTCTCGGCTGGTTCCCTGCTATGGGCGCCTATGGCCCCGACATGGTTCCCACCTTCTCTTGGGAATTCTTCAAGAGCCTGGGCTTCTACTATGTGCTGCCCTTCTTCTCTTGCTTCCCGATTCTTCTTTCTGGTCAGGCAACGGGTATGCGTTCCATGTCCATTTACGAATTGGGAACGGACTACATGAAGTACGCCAAGTGGCTCGGACTTCGTGAAGGCAAGATTATTAGCTATGTGTTCCGTAATGCAATGCTTCCGCAGCTCACTGGTCTTGCCCAGTCCTTGGGTACCATGGTGGGTGGTGCGCTCATTACCGAAATGATCTTCTCTTACCCGGGTCTCGGTATGGCTATGCTCACTGCTATTCAGCAGAACGACTACGCCACTATCCAGGGTTGCACCTTGATGATTTCCACCTGCGTGCTCCTGGCTAACTTCGCCGTTGACGTGCTTATTGCCATCTTTGACCCCCGTGTCAAGGCCGGTATTCAGATGGGAGGTAAATAATGTTAAAGTTATTGAAAAACCTGATGAAGTCCCCCATGTTCGTGGTGGGTATTTCCCTCTTCATTATCACGCTCCTCATTGCACTTTTTGGACCTGTCTTCTACCACGTGGATACCAATGCCCGTGACATTATCGCAGGCCCCTATGCAGGTCACAGCCCGGATCACTTGCTGGGCACTGACCACCTGGGTCGTGACTATGTGTCTCTTCTCATTGCAGGTCTCCGCTCTTCCCTCTATGTGGGCTTTGTGGCGGGTATCATTGCAACATGCATTGGTGTGTTCATCGGCCTCTTCGGCGGTTTCCGCGGTGGTTGGATTGATGAAGTGCTCAACATGCTCACAAACCTCTTCATTGTGATTCCGCAGTTCGTGATTCTTGTGCTCATCAGCACCGCAGTCAAGGACGGCCGTTCTCTCACTTTGATTGGTCTCATTATCGGTCTTACTGCTTGGAGCTGGTCTGCTCGTGCTGTGCGCGCCCAGGCTTCTTCCCTCCGTAGCCGCGACCATATCGCTCTTGCCCGCATCAACGGTGCAAGTTCCCTCACCATCGTGGTGAAGCATGTGCTCCCGTACTTGCTTTCTTATGTGTTCATGGTGTTCATCATGCAGGTGGGTTCCGGAATTCTTTCCGAAGCTTCCATTTCCATGATTGGCCTTGGCCCTCTGGATTCCACCAGCCTCGGCATCATCTTGAACCAGGCAAAGGACAACGGCGCTCTCTCCGACGGTATCTGGATTGCATACCTGCCGGCAACGCTTATCATCACCCTTACGGTGTTTGCCCTCTACCTGATTAATACATCTATGGAAGGCGTCTTTAACCCGCGTCTGCGCAAGTAAGAGGTATAAAATGTCTGAAAATGTATTTGAAGTCGATAACCTCAGCCTCTATTACCTGGGCCGCTTTGGAGATAAGACTCACGCTGTAACGAACGTGTCCTTCTCCATGAAGCAGGGTGAAATTCTCGGTATCGCTGGTGAATCCGGTTGCGGTAAGTCCACGCTGGTTTCTGGCCTTATGGGCATGTGCATCCCGCCTCTCTATCCGGAAGGCGATGGTGACGTGCGCGTGAAGAGCGGCGACAAGATGGAATCTCTCATGAATCGTTCCATCGAAGATGTGCGTGCCAATGTGCTCGCCCAGAAGGTTTCCATGATTCCTCAGGGTGCCTTCAACGCTTTGAATCCGGTTCGTAAGATTAAGGATATTGCTGCCGACGTGATTAAGGCTCATCAGCAGCCGGGCAAGTCCCTTGACCAGAAGGAAGTTTATGACCGCCTTTGCGATCGTTTCGACTTGTTCGGAATGGACACGAAGCGCGTGCTGAACTCTTACCCCATCCAGCTTACTGCCGGTGAACGCCAACGTTCTGTGATTGGTATTTCCACCCTTTTGAACCCACAGATGGTGATTGCTGACGAACCTACTTCCGCTCTGGACGTTTCCACTCAGAAGGAAGTGATCAAGATGATCTTTGACCTTTTGGACAAGGGCATCTTCAGCACCATGATTTTCATTACTCACGAACTTCCGCTCCTCTACCATGTGGCCGATAACATCGCCATCATGTATGCAGGTGAATTCGTGGAAAAGGGTACTGCAGAACAGGTGGTGAAGGATCCTCGCCATCCGTACACCCAGGCTTTGATGGGCGCTATGCTCAGTACCGAAGCTAGCCAGCGTACTCGTCATCCGGTGGCTATCGAAGGTGCTCCTCCAAGCCTCCGCAACAAGATTACCGGCTGCCGCTTTGCAGAACGCTGCAAGAAGGCCTGCCCGGATTGCAAGAAGAATACTCAGAACCTCCGCGTTGTCGGTGGTCGTGATGTGAGGTGCGATTATGCTGAATAATAAGCCCGTTGTATTTTCTGCCAAACGCATTAGCAAGGACTTCGGCGCAGGCAAGTCTCTCAAGACTGCTGTGAAGGATGTCTCCTTCGATATCTACGATGAAGAGTTCATCTCCATCGTGGGTGGTTCTGGCTGCGGCAAGTCTGTTCTTGCAAAGATCATGCTGGGCCTTTATGAGCCTACTCGCGGTCAGTTCCTCTATCGCGACAAGAAGATTAAGAACCTGAAGGACCACTGGAACGAAGTACAGTTCGTGTTCCAGGATCCGTTTGGATGCTTCAACCAGTTCTTCACCATCCGCTCTCAGTTGGAAGATGCCCTCAATGTTTTGAAGGACAAGCCCAGCAAGGAAGAAGTCCGCCGCCGCGTGGACGAAGGCTTGATGGCTGTGAACGTGAAGCCCTCTGACATCGAAGGAAAGTATCCATTTGAACTTTCTGGTGGTCAGATGCAGCGTATGCTTCTCGCCCGTATCTTCGCCCTCCGTCCGAAGGTGTTGATTGCTGACGAAGCTACCTCCATGGTGGACGCCTGCGTGCGTGCAAACATTCTCGATTATCTCCGCAAGTTGAAAGACGAGCTGAAGATGACCGTGATTTTTGTGACCCACGATATCGGCCTTGCAAACTACGTTTCTGACCGTATCTTCATTATGCACGATGGTAAGATTGTGAACCAGGGTACTCCGGCAGAAGTGCTGGATAATACCACTGAGCCGCATACCTTGCGTTTGCTGGACGATATTCCGGAAGTCCACAAGACCGAATGGATTAAGAACAGCCATCGTAGTAAGAAGTAATCGCGAGGCGAGTGTCGCAGAAATGAGCTTGCTCATTTCTATGACCGAGTCGAAGATTGCTGCGTTCGCAGAACGCCAGTAATCACGAGGCGAGCGTTGCGGCACTTTTGAAGGAAAGCTGCGGGCGCGACCCTTAAATTTTAAAGACCGGTTCCTTAGGGAGCCGGTTTTTCTTGTATGTGTTTTTTGTGATTTCGGTTCCTGATGTATACAGGTTTTTGAGGGCTAAATGTGCGAAACCGCTTTAAAGAAAGTAGTTTTATACCCATGATGAAAATGAATGCTTTTGCTTTTGTGACGGCGGCTCTTGTGCCGTCGAGTGTTTTTGCAGTACCTCTTTTGAATCAGCTGGGTTTTACGCCCGATGCGGAAAAGCAGGTGGTGATTCCGGGGAGTGATGCGAACCCTGTTGAAATTCGGGATATGAATGGCAAGACCGTTCTCAAGATGAAGGCCCCTAATGTGGGTGAATGGGAATATAGCGGCGAAGAAACGCAGGTGTATGATTTTTCTTCGGTGAAGAAGCCTGGCACTTATCGCATTTTCCGCAATGGAGAATATCTGGGCAATCCCATTTCCATTGATGCGAACGTTTATGAGGATGTGACGAAGGCTAGCCTCAAGTGG
Organism: Fibrobacter sp.; assembly: GCA_024398875.1. Classification (GTDB taxonomy): domain Bacteria; phylum Fibrobacterota; class Fibrobacteria; order Fibrobacterales; family Fibrobacteraceae; genus Fibrobacter. The sequence goes on along the minus strand of JAKSIJ010000008.1, from coordinate 66,275 downwards.
TTCTATTACCAGCGAGCCAGTATGCCGCTGGACCAACAGTATGCGGGCAAGTGGGCTCGCGCTGCAGGCCACATGGATGACAAGGTCATTGTCTACGGTACAGACAAAGTAACGGCGAATACGTTTACAGAAACCTTTGCGGATTCTTCCATGAAGGTGGCTTTGGCGGCGCAGAACCTCCCGAAGAAAACGCAGATGATGAAGTCTCCTCGCGGGTGGTATGACGCCGGCGACTATGGCAAGTACATCGTGAATTCGGGCATTACCGTTTGGACACTGCTGGAACTGTATGAAAACTTCCCCGCATACATGGACACTCTTTCTTGGAACATACCGCGGGAGTTCCCGAAATTGCCTTCCCTCTTGGAGGAGGTGCGCTACAATCTGGATTGGATGCTCACCATGCAAGATAAAGACGGCGGCGTATTCCATAAGGTTTCTACCCTCAAGTTCTGCGGCAGCGTAGCTCCGGAAAGCGACAAGGCGGACCGTTATGCCATTATCAAGACGACTACCGCCGCACTGGATTTTGCAGGCGTCATGGCGCAGGCCAGTGCCATCTATGCGAAGTTTGACAAAGCCTACGCCGCTAAGATGCTCGCGGCTGCAGAGAAGGCCTACGCTTGGGCCCAGAAAAATCCTGCGGCATTCTACAAGCAGCCGAGAGACGTGAATACGGGTAGTTACAATCCTGGAAATGAAGATGGTAAGGATGAATTCCGTTTTGCGGCGGCAGAACTCTTCCGCGCAAAGGTGCTGATGGGTGCTGACCCCGCTAAGGATAAGGCTACTGCCGGCTACTTTGCAGATTTGAAGGCCAACCCTTTTACCAATAACGGGCCTTGGTGGGGCGATTTGAACATGCTTTCTGTTTATCGCGTGGCTACCGCTGCGGAGACGTTTAAGGCTGCGGGTGCTGATGGCGCCACTCTTGTGGAAACGGCCAAGAAGATTTTGCTGGACGAGGCGAACGCTTTGAAAAGCATTGGCGATACAAGTGGTTACCGCCTGCCCATGCACCCTTGGAACTGGAATTGGGGCAGCAACAGTGCTGTGGCCAATAACGGCATTATCCTTTTGCATGGTTATTACCTCACTGGCGACAAGAACTACTTGGCAGGGGCACAGCAGACTTTGGATTACCTGCTTGGCAAGAACCCCAAGGAAATCACATACGTGACGGGATTTGGCTACCGCAGCCCCCGTAACCCTCACCACCGCCCCAGCGAAGGGGACTTTGTGGATGATCCGGTGCCCGGCATGTTGGTGGGTGGCCCCCATTTAGGTAAGCAGGATATCGATTTGAATGGCACGGAACATTGGAAGTGCCCGAATTATGCCTCTAGCGATATGCCGGCGCTAGCCTATCTGGACGACCGCTGCAGCTATGCCACCAATGAAGTGGCTATCAACTGGAATTCTCCTTTTGCGTACCTTGCAGGGGCCTTGCAGGCCATTTACAAGGGTGTGAAGCCCGTATTTGGGAAATAAAAGCCGCTTTTCGCGGAAAAATTCCTTTTAATCCCTGGAGGCGGTTGACCTCTGGGGGTTTTAAGTTATATTGTGATTATGATGGAAAAATATTTGGGTGGCGGAATCAGATCCGCATTGTTGGCAGTGCTCACTGCATTTGGTGTTTCATCGGCCGGGACGCTAGTCCTTCAAGATTTGGACTATACGGACCATAAGCAATCCTTCTATACTCCGTTTACGGATTCGACGGGGTTCAATTACAAGAATTACCATTTTAATCCGGATAGAGGTTTTTACGAACCCCAGGTTATACACTTGAAGCCCAGTGGAACTGCCCCCTTTGACCCCTGGTGCAAACAATCCCACATGCGTGCGGAGATTTCTGCTTTCAGCAGTAACGCCTGCTGGAAAGACGACAATTCCCCTACAGGGAAAACTTGTGGCGTGAGCCAGGATTTGACGGACGATGCTTTGAACGTTCTTCGCCAATCATTTGACAATGTGCGCAAGAAGAATGGTACAGTCATTGTCCGTATTACATACGATCCCTGGTATAATGGGATTAGCAATGTAACTCCCTCGCAAAATTTGGTGCTTAGTCATCTGAAACAATTAGCTCCGGTGCTTTCTGATTATACGGATGTGATTACGGCTTTTGAACTGGGAACATATGGTGCTTTTGGTGAAATGCATTCGGATACCATGGCGACATTGCCCAATGAGTCACAAGCCATTCAAACGTTAATGAGAAATACGCCTCAAGATTTGAAAATCATCTCTCGTACGGCTCCTCGTATTGCTAAGGCTTTGGGCTTTGACAATTACGGTGTGGATTTTAACATTGATAGTGAAGTTTTTAAGCAGAAAGAAGCAGTTTTGGGTGACACCCTCTATCGCCTGGGAATGTTCAATGATGGATATCTGGGTACGCAGATTGACTGGGGTTCTTGGGGTGGTGCTGGTGACTGCGCTACGTCAATTTGCCGTGAAGAAGGCGTAGCCTGGCTTGAAAAATATGGCATCAACACTCCCTATGGTGGGGAGGCTACGCAGACCCCGGAAGGATGGATGGCCCTTAATACGGCCGAGTACCTTTCGTATGAGGGCTTTAGAACGCACACCAGTTACTTGAACGTGCAGCATGACTATGGTCTGATTACTTACATGTGGAAGAAAAACATGTTGCAGTTTGAGGATTTGGAATATAACGGAGAGGACACGGACTTCAAGTATATCAATGACCATTTGGGGTACCGCTATGTGCTTCGCCAATCCAGCGTGGTGGATTCTGTTCGCCCCGGTGGAAAGTTCCAGGCCAATTTGAAAATCCAGAATGTGGGCTTTGGCAATATGGTTCGCGCAATGAAGACCACGTTGGTGCTGCGGCCGGATGATGTGGATTGGAAGGGTGCAACTGCCAATAATTCCCTAGTGGTAGAACTGTCTACCCCCATCGATATTCAAAGTGTTCATAGCCGTTCTAAGGAATGGGGCGGCGCTGATACTCTTGAAAAAAACACGGCTAATGGCAGCAATATGGTATTGCGAAAACATGTGATTCCGAAGAATATAAAAACCACTTTTGATGGCGTGAATGATGTGGCTGTGGAGGTTACCATTCCGGAAGAAATTAATTCTGCGAAAATTCCGCAAGGCAAGTGGAAGGCTTATTTGCGTATTTCTGGCAAGGGCGATTATGCTACGGACAACAACTTCCATTGCGTGCTCTTTGCCAATACGCCGGAATATGTTGACTCTTTGACAATGTCCAACTACATCGGATCGTTTGTAGTTTCTGAAGAGGCCTCGGAAGAAAGTTCTAGCAGTGAAGGGATGGAGTCTTCCAGCAGCGTTGAAGAAGGTTCCAGTTCGTCGGAGCAAGAAGAAAGTTCTAGTAGCGCGGCTGAAGAATTCATTCCGTCTATTGCAGTTTATAAGAACTTGAGACTTTCTGTTGCAAATCGCAGTGTGCAGATTGCGGGGGCTCCTGTAGGCAAGAGAATTGCGCTCCTGGATATGCAGGGCCGCGTGCTGTATGCGGGTCAAATCGCTACCGAAAACTTCAGTGTGCTGGTGCCGAATTCCGGCCGCTACATTGTGCAGGTTGGAAATGCTGCGCAAGTGGTGAACGTTCGCTAGGCGCCGCGTTCGCCGAGGCTGCGAATTAGTAGTTTTGCGGTAGAATGGAAGAGCAAATCGACATTTTGAATCCTGATGGAAGTGGCGCAGGTTATGCCCGCGGGCGCACGGAGGTTCATGCCAAAGGCTTGTGGCACAGAACTGTCCACATCTGGGCTTTTGATGATGCTGGCCGCATTCTGTTTCAGCTGCGGAGCCACCTGAAGGAGAATAACCCGAACTTGCTAGATACCAGTTGTGCGGGCCATATTTCCGCTGGTGATGATAGCCTGCATGCGGGCTTGCGGGAACTCCGTGAGGAATTGGGCGTGACGAAGCGGGCGGAGGATTTGAAGTACCTCTTTGAAGCGACGCATGAAAATGTGCTGAACGATGGCACTTATTTCGACAACGAATATTACGACACCTATCGCATTACTTTGTCTGCGGCGGAATCTGTCGCACTAGTGCCGCAGCCGGGAGAGGTTGATGATTTCGTGTGGATGACTCGGGAGGAATTTCTCGAAATGTGGAAAGCCCATCCGGAGAAATTTGTGGATCATCCAAAGGACTACAACTGGATAAAAAATTTGGAGGCGTAATGTCTGTTGCAATCAAAGGCCATCGCTATCAGCATTTCAAGAGCAAAGAGTTCATCTATACGGTTTTGGAAGCCGATGCTGTAAGTACAGAGAATGTGCAACGTTTAGTGGTTTACCGTAGCGAATACAGCAAGCCGGATTACCCCAAGGGCACTGTCTGGGTCAGGCCCAAGGAAGAATTTGAAAGCAAGAAGATTTTGCCGGATGGAACGGAAGTAGAGCGGTTCCTGGATATTGGAGAATAGAGAACGCCCAAAAATGGGTAAAAATTGCTTGGCGAAAATAAAGGGTATACCTGCTAGTACCTAAATCCGAGAGTCGTATTTTCTTACGAGACTGCGCTTGCCTTGCTTGGGGCCTATGCGACTGCGATGGGTATTTCCGAGAAGGTTCGGAGCGCCTTGGAGGTTTTGCTGTGAATAAGAATAAATTAAGGTAGGTGTGCCAAGACAAGGCACGGCAATTAAGCTTGCTGTTTAATTCAGTGTACACGTGTTACTTTCTTGAACATGTTTTGAGAAAAGTTGCAATTGGCAGGTATAATGGAAACTTTTTGTTTGATAGGGAATGGCCGTCTTTTCCCACGTTGTCACTGCGAGGCCGAAGGGGAGCCTGTCCCCGACCTGATCGGGGACGGCAGTCCATTGCTTTGTTTTTTAGCTGAGAAAGTTTACAAAAAGTGCTACTTAGGCTTCTTTGGATTTGTTCAAAATTTTGAATATATTTGTATGTGGCGTTCGTCACGCGCTCGTATGCTCTGCGGGCTGAACGGATGATGTTGGAGGTTTGATTATGATGAATAGGATTTGCGGATTGTTCGCTGGAACCATGCTTGCGTTTGTGTGCGGCGGGATGCTGGCTGGGTGCAGCGACTTGAACAGGGAATGGGGGCCGGTTGAATGGTCTGAATATCGTGATGGGGAAAAAGTTGTTGGCTTTATAGATGATAGTCTGGTGATTGTGAGCGATTGGCGCTCGTGGTCTCAGGAGCAGGAGGGTTATGTAACAGATGGAGGGACACGTGGCGGCAGAGGACATACTAGGTTGCGCGTTTTTAACTATAGAGTGCAGGAAGATGGTCCTCGTTGGACTGATTCCTTGGATAATGATTATTATGAGTACGCTCGAGGGCAAGTGGCTGATTCGATAATATGGGGATCTGAATCAGGGTCAATCTCTTTTTGGAAACTGGGTGAAAAGCCTTTTGTTGTTGAATATGTTGTGCAAAAAAAAGGTTGTCAAGAAGTTTTCCAAGTAAACCGTTTAAGAATTTGGAATGACGGTCTGTTTTTTGTGCAAGGCCCTTTGAATGCTGATGGGGACAGTTGCCAGTATGCCGTTTTGGATACGACGAAAAAGACTCTTACATACAAACGGCTTGATAATGATTTGGAATGGATTCGGAAGTGCGACGATGTAAGGGCTTGGGGTGAGGATGTGTATTGCTTTATGCCTGGAGATCATGCTTTCGAAGCTGTTCTTTTGCGAAATGGAAAAGATACCATTGATGTCCCTGTAAAATTTACAGTTGGTGATTTTTGGGGAGATGTTTTGCTGCCTAACGCTAATTTATGTAATCTAATTAATGGTCAGGTTGTTTGTTCTGGTGCAATATGGCGTGGAGGCTTGTCATTTTATCAAAATGATGAGATTGTTGTTGAATTGGAGTAAAGTATGAAAAAGCGAATTGTTCTATTCTTAATTGTTTCCATTATTTGTGAGTCTTGGTCTATTCCCAAGCCGATGGAATCTATTGCAAACTATAATGTTCTTATGGTGCATGGTGCTTATGAGTCGGGGAAGGGAATACCAGAGGACATTAACTATCCATCTGCTAATGATTCTGCGGGCTATCTTGGTAATGCGACACTTGGAAAGTATGGGAATGATGACAGAATAACCAAATGGCTATCGAATACGGTGTTTGAGGAGCCTGATATTGGCAATAACAGAAATCCAAGAAACTCCTATGTGTATCATTGGCGTTCATTTACTAATCCTGCGAATAGTTCTATAAACAATGCTTATGAACTGGGAAACCGGACGTGGAATAAGAAAAATGAAAAATTTGGTAAACGCCGTGCTCTTGTTGAAGAGGCGCAGGAGGTGAAAGCGATTTTTTATAATCCGGGTACGGGTCGAAAAGATTCTGGTCAAGTTGCGCTTGATTCTATTCGTAAATATTCTGATTTATACCGTCAACTTGCATCCCGCTACATTCTCATTGGTCATTCAATGGGTGGTGTTGTATCTCGTGAATATGTCCAAAATAGCAACTATTATCACGGGGATGTGGATAAAATAATCACGCTTGATTCCCCTCACGAAGGCACCGGTGCGTTGAATATGGAACTGGATTTAAAAAATAGGGATGTCGCGCTATCGCAACATATTGTAACTGATGCATTGATGGCTATAATTGGTGTGGCGACCATGACGGGTGGTGCCGTGACGAAAACTGTTGGCGTAACATCGTCTGTTATGATTTTGCTTGCGCAATGGCTGGATTACTCGGTTATAGGCCCTAAAATATTAGATGGCCTGGATGATTATGTCGATAGCGATCCTTTAGTTGATTATGTTAATCCGCTAAATAAAGGAAAGGGGCATATTGATTATTTGAAGGAGATTGAAGCCCATGATTCGTTGCCGATGTTTAGGTTGTTAGGTGCTGACAGCAGCATTACATTTACTGATCCTCATAAGAACTATCCCGAATTGATGAATTTTTTGATACCTTCTGAGATTTCTGTTGGGATTGAAAATTTCTTTTCGCAATTAAGTGAGAGTGATGATGATTTGCTAAGCCCCTATACATTTGCGTTGGCGTCAAAGGCGAATACGGTTGGATTATGGGCATCGGCGTCTGCAAGAGAACAGGGTTCCTCACTTGTGTCGAAAGAATCTGGGTGGGCGGAAAATACATATAGTTTAACGTCGGGCGTTGCAGATGTAAAACGAGCTAGATTCAATGCTGCGCCAACAGCTGATAGCGATGGGTGGCGGGTTGCTGCGGAAGCAACGGCGATTGCTGCGACAGCGTGTCTTGGCGCTGATGTCGCTTTGGCTTGGGTAAAGCCTGCTGCAATTGCTGCAAACATTGCCATTATAGCGGGGACGACAGCTCTTATTGGCAATTCGTTAATTTCTCTATTGTCGGAGGATTTAATTGATGAACTTAAGTACTCTCACTTGCGACCGATTTTTTCTGAAACGTTAGAAAATCTAAAGATGAAGTCTGCCAACTCCTTCTCCCCGATTGGTTCGTCCGCGGGTTCTTCGTACACGCCCTACCTCATGGAAGACTTCCTCTACGAGAAGCCTTTCGTGAACATGGCGCTGAGCGATTCGAGGACGATGAATAGTTTGTCCAAGATGAGCGTGTCGGCTCGCGAATCGTCCACGCTGAACCGCAACTGTTTCTACGGCGCGGATGTCAGCGACACGGCGCAGTTTTGCGAAATCGGACTTTATGGAAAGATTGACTCGCTTGTGGCGAGAAGTGAAGCGCCGAAGGATTCCTCGGGTAAGTTTATTTACAATGGAACGAATGACAAGGGTGATTCCATTTATAACGACACTCTGCAATCTTATGGCTCGTTCAAGCGTCAGAATTATGCTGATTTCCAGGATTCGCCCCTCAAGTTTCATTCCTCTTCCGACTGGTCTTCGATTGGCATGAAGATGGACCGCTGGGAAAAGGTGGATGGTCTCACCCCGGATGGCGACCTTGCGCCGAAATCCGTCCCCATCCGTCACGTGGAGCGTTACAACGTTCCCGCGATTACGGTGGACAACTGGATTGAAAAGTATTCGTTCGTTGTGGACGACCTGATGCCACATCGCCTTCGCCAGATTCGCATGAACTTCAACTACCAAGAGGAAATCGCCTGGGAGTGTGATGTGACTAAGGACCCCGACGCGAATGACGCATGCTCCGTGTTCAAGCGCAGCGGCGGCGGAACGTGGGGTCCTGTGAAATGGGTCAAGGATTCCGTGGACGACGGCAAGGGCGGCAAGGTCGCGCGCTACGATTCGCTCAAGACCGTCCCGCATCCCGTGAAGAAGAACGGCCAGTTTGATTTTGAACCTCGCAAGTATGGCTACAACAACCTTCTCGCGATTCAAAAAGATAACCAGAATACGGTCACGATTTCTACCGTGAACAAGATTGGCCTCAGTAACACGCAGCGGCTTTACTACCTGTTCAAGGCAACGGACAATCTATTAAAGTCAAATTGGCCTGTCCGTGATGCTGTCTTGAACAAAGTGGATGGTTTTGATGCGTTTGTTAGTGTCTTGGATTATCAGGGATTCAAAGTTGATAGTGCGAGCGATATCATTTATGTTGGTGGAGATATTGGAACTGGAACTAGAAAAAAGATGATAGGGACGCCAGATGGGATTCGTGATATGAATTTTTGTTCTCAGCAATCAATTTCTTCATTGTTTGATGGAAGCCATGAATGGCAACTGAGAGCTTATATTTCGGATTCATCAGGGAATATTGATACAACCGGTTTGTTTAATGTGTCTTTTGAAATAGATCGTCAAGCACCTCTGTTTGACATCTATGTGGACAATTCTTTTGTTAATCCAGATAGTGTCCCTTTCATAGCGCGGTTTGTATGGCAGGATTCTGCGCATACACCGGATATTCATGCCTTGCGTTGGATACTGGAAAAGAGCAATGAGCCCAATGGGGCTGACTTCAAAAAGGTAAAAGAGCTTGCGGCGATGTACAATATTTCTTCTAAAGATTTCGCAGTACCCTGGAGTGACTCAATAAGAGAATTAATTGCTGAAAGTGGGCTTTATAGAGTATCAACGTTTGCTGTTGATTATGCTGTACCGAATAGGGCCGCCTATGATTCAGTCAATGCCCTTATATCTAAAATAATGGCAGATCCTAAAGCCCTAGGAGACGATGACTGGAAATTTGTCGAGAATTCCAGTTCTGGATTAAACGTTACCACAAGAAATGCGTATTTCCGTGTAGACAGAGATGCTCCAGTTATGAAAATAAAGGAACTTTCCCTTGAAACGTTGAAAAAGACGGATAGCCTAGACCGTCCTGCTCAACAGTTTGGGGTGAGATACCTAAATGGCGAAGAACTTCTGAAAATTTCCTATTCTGTGAATGATGAATGTGGCGGATGTGACAGTTCTAAAATCTCAATTCTGTGGAATTTTATTCATGCTGCAGATACATCTAAAATTGAGAGGGCTGGAGATTCAATTGTTGTTAATGGTAACTCCGTATCCGGAATATGGAATGAATATGAAAATATGCGCTTGTCTGATGGAGATTATAGGCTCAGAGCCGATTTGCGAGATCTGGCAGGAAATAAAAATTCAGCTAGAGTAGGGGAACTCTTGCGCGTTGACCGAACTTCCCCCAATATATTGAGCCTAGTGAGTTCAAAATTGGTATATCCTGATTCCGTGAAGGATTATAGGGCATCTGTCGTAGTGAATGAAAAGAATGATATTGAGTCAAACCGTATGGGGATGTTTTGCCAATACCGCATTTTGGGTGGCGATGGCGATTCTAGTTGGCGTGAAATTAGAAAAAATGATTCTATTTTGTTGCTGAAAGCAGATACAATTCAATTCGCAATTGATGAATCTGCTGTGGGAATCAATCATGGGTTAAGATATTTAAATGTGGGTTGTGCGGATGTCGCTGGTAATGAAGCCTATCGCACGGATATGTTTTACATAGGAGAACGAGTTCCGTTAATATCATATCCTGTATTGAATGTTTCTGAGAGTTCAAATCCGATTATTCCAATTGTGGGTATCGCGCCTCCAAGTTCGCTGAAGGAATCTTCTTCTACTCGTTATCGCCTACGCTATCGTAGTTGTGGCGACTCTGTATGGAAAGAGGAAGGCATTGAGACAATATCTTCAAATCAGTCTAAAGATAAAAATATTTCAAAAATAGGGCAGAGTAATGAAGGTATTCTTGGATACCTTCATAATGATTTCGTTGATAGCGATGAGAAAGTCTGCATTGAACTTGGAGTACAATCTTGTATGTCCTGTGATTGGAAAACTGTTGAAACGTCGATTGTTTTGAAAAAACCAGACACAACGTCAATTAATGGAAATGGACCGATTGTAAAATTAGATGTATCCGAGGAATCTCTGACTGTTGGTAAAGATTCTGTGCAAGTGTCGCTTCATCTTGACGGGTATTTTGAAGAGAGTTATATGCTGCATCTTTATGGAGAAGATGAAACTAGTAAAGGTCTATTTGATTATTCTGTGGCAAACATTCAAAGAAATCCATATTATGGGGTTCCCTCTGATTCCGTTCTTGCAGCAAATGAGCGAGGGGTGTGGTTTTACCAAGATGATAACCTTGCATATCACTTAAAATGGAAGGGCTTACCGAATTTTTCTCGATTTCATATACACTACGATTCCAAGACTCTAGAAAAAACATGTGGCGGACCTGGAGACTATGAAATGGATTACAATTGCCGTGTGGAATATCGTCCTATTGGTCTTGAAAATTCCTTATTTCCTTTCGACAACGGTCTTTCTCCTGAATTGATTTTGCCCACTTTTCCGGATAGTGTAATGGTCGTTTATGGCGAAAAGGGACATTTAGTTTTTCAGTCGAAAGGGGCTTTTCGAATTGCAGTGGAGAATAATGAAAGTATTGATTCGACCGAAATTCAAATGCCGGTTTTCTTTGGCGATAGCAGACAGGACGGATTTTATTGGATTCCAGAAATGAATACGCCTGTTACGTCCCCGTTCGCCATAGGATGGAATGTAAATCCGCAACTATACGGGTTAAGTTTTGTTTGGAATGGAACATCTGTTACGGGAACATACCCTTCAGGTTCTTTGGCAAGATTAACAGCTGAAATAACAGAAAATACCAAGGATTCACCCTATGTGAAAGTTGTTAATAAAAGCATTGTCCTGAAAAGAGATGCGTTAAAGATTGCTTTAGATGAAAAAATTCCTGATTATATTATGCTTAAAAAAAGCACTAATGAGTGCAGTGTGCTGTCAGAGGATTGTGAAATGGCAGTATATAGTCTAGATTCCATGAAAATTTTCTATGGCATTAAAAATTGGGATGCAAATGTTGATGTTTATGTGATAAATTCAAATAAGGAAGTCGTAGACCACAAATTCTTTGCCGATCTCAAAGCAAACAAGAATGATTCCGCATATTCATATAGTTGGTTCAATAACGGATTGAATAGGTTGCCCAAGACGGACTCCAGCGAAACGTATACCATTAAAATTTTGGCTGTTGCAAGTGATGACTCCACACAAAAGGACTCAACAACATCTGAGTTCAATGTTATATATGCAAATTCCATGGTGAATATGACTCCCGCAAGTCCGCAAACAGCGGGAACACCAAGTGTTTATGTGTCGGAAGCTGTATGGGATTCTAATTACAGTTCTTTCCGCTATGAACCCATTGCCGATTACCTTGTTCAAGCTGATGTAGAAGGATGGTATCTGCCTGATAGTTTGCAGGGAACACTGCAATATACCGCGGAGCCTTCGGGGTCTCAAATCCCATTGGCTTTTGATGCGGAGCGCTTTTCTTTGGGAATTTTGCGGCAAAGGGATTCCATTGATTTGGTGATTTTTGTGGTTTTTGATGCCAAACTTGATGAAAATGGTTGTGATTCTGGTTCGCCGACATACGATGGGGAGCGGCATCTTTTTTATAGAAAGAAATTGGTTCATTTTTACAAAAACAAGACGGTGCTTGATACATTAATTTTTCATGAATCTGTTGGGTCTATTGAGGATGGACGCGCTTTTTCTGTCAATGAAAACTCCATTTTGAACGTGTATGCATTTCCTGCTTACATGAAGGATTCGACTGATGAAAGCCTTTCAAAAGATACAATGAATGCGTTTGCGCACTTCAGTTATGTTATGCCGAAACCAACAAGAAATCATAGCAATGATGTTTCAGATGAATGGGGCGCATTGCAGGATACTGTAAATGTTGGGTGTCACGCAGATTCTTTGAAAGATTGTAATTATGGAGCGGAAAATTATAATCCAGAGGCAAAACTATTCAAACTTAAGATAGATCCCCAGAATGAGGAGTGCACTCTAATTCATAACGGAGGTGCTGTAAAGGTTATGTCGTGGAATTATTTAGGTTTAGAGCAATGTCCAATACATAATACCTACTACTATTATAATTTGGGTCAAGTTCGAAACGGAGCGCATTGCTACAATAACGATAAGGGTTTTGAGGATATTATATTCACTTTATCATTAGAAATACCTGAATTTTATTGGAATGCAGGTTTTGGGTACGACAACCTGGTCAACAAAACAATTCGCTTTGACCCGACCAATACTACAATTTATGGTGAATCTTCGGGATACATGAAGGTTTTGGAAAACCAAATGGAATCGGGTTTTCTGAAGGATTCAAAAAGACGAGGATATTCTTATTATGACGGGACAAAGTGGAAACATAGCAACACGTATGGAAGATTGACTCCTTTTGAAACACAACATCTTCCATTCTTTACCTCCAGGGAGTTGACAGGGAGTGATAATATATTCCTCTTTCCGGATGAAATCAGTGGATATGGAAAACCTTCCAAATTTTCTATGAAGTTCTATGCGAAGGATAAGACGTCTCATTTTGTTGCAGATGTTTTTGGGAAGGATATAAAAGGAAATTCGTATCATAGACAGTTAACTAGTTTAAACAAAAATTTTGATACGGATTTACTACAACATGGTGGGGTAGATTTCTTTGTGAGCTATAACAAAGTTGTCGCGGAATTAGAAACCAAAGCAGATTCTTTAAAGGTATCATATCTGTTCCCTGCCCCCATAGGGAAAATTCCTGCGGGCAACGATTCACTGAAATACTATAGAGCAGCATCTCGAATACATTATTATGTTGGAGATTACGATGACACTTTATGGCGCCAAAGATATGTGACATTGCCTTATTTTAGGAATCTTTCAAGCCTCTCCAACTACACAAATCTATTAGACGCAAAATTGCCTTATTCTCCAGATTCAATAAGTGCTCTTGGAATAAGCAAAGATGTAGAATCAAAGGTGAGAAAAAACGGTGAGTTTAGGCTACAATCAAATGATTACAATAACCAAAAGCATTCTTTTTATCATACTACAGGATTGGAAGATTTAGGTGCACCAAGCTTGAATTACAAATGGAAATTTACTTTAAAGGGTGTAGATACATCTCTTTATAAAAGTTCGAAAGATTCGATTTACATAAATGCACAACAGTTAAAATCAAAGATTTATCGAAAGTCGATGGATTCGCTATCATTGCTGCCTACAAAGAAAACTTCCGCTAGTGTGGCTAAGGAAAGCCTCTATGTTGGCCAATTGCCATGGGTCAAAAATTTTAAAATCAATTCCGCTCAAGTTACATATTTGGATTCGTCGGAACACACCCACTTTGCCATAGGGACGCAAATGCCTACAGAAAGTAATGTTGATATTGAGTATAAAAAAGATATTAACCAAAGAAGGTTAAAGGAGTTTGTTGAGGTACGGGGCTATTTAGAGGCGAATAAGGTATATCGGTTGGCGTATCTAAAGGATGGTGTTTATTACTCAGTTTTAGACAGCGTACGAGTTGAATCTTCTGGGAATCATCGTATTACTTGGTTTAATACGAATCGTTTGCAGGGAAATACTCAGTTTTTATTAACATGGGGAGATGCTGCTAGCAACTATTATTATATCACTTTTGATATGGTGGTAGGTGCCGGTATTAATACAGAAACTGATAATATTGTACACTCAGCATTGAAGGATGTGACTGTATCCTTTCCGCAAGGCTCTTTTCCTAATGGGGAGAATATAACTGTTCGTACAGCAAATGCCCAGGATTATGGATTGGATGTATATGAAGATATGGCTATTGTTGGTCCCATTGTGGAGGTGTTGCCAAGTTATGATTTTGGTGTTGGTCCATACCCTAGAATCCAAACAAGGATATCCAAGGAAGAAATGACAAGGAATGGGATAACTCCGCAAGCCTTGCGTTTATATAAAGTTGATTTTGTAAATAGAAAATTTGTGCCATTGGAAGATGCCTTGTATGGTTATTTGGACGCTGATGAGAAACCATTGGTTAATGACGATGCTGATGGAAATGTAAAAATGTGCCCTAGTCCACTAGATAAAAGTTGCGGTGGGATGGGAGATGATTGGGAGTACATGTTGATTTCGGCTGAGACGAGAACATTCTCTGTTTTTGTTGCCATGGATTCAGTCATCACAGATTCTTTGAATAGGATTTCTCCTGTTGATACACTCCCTGCCGAGTTTGCCTGCGTTGTTCCTCGGGATTCCCTATGGCTTGGACTTGACAATGGCTATATGGCTTATGGGGCTAGCTGCAACCATCCGGGTGTGGGAATGGTCTCGCTCTATCGCGACGGAGGTCTTGTTGCAGAAATCCATGGGAATACTCCGGACACCATTGTCTATGACGGCACCAGGTCTCTGGGGCTATCGCCCGTTGGAAAAATTCCTACGGGTGTCTACGAATCCAGGTATCTCGGGATATCCACTCTTGGATTTGAACAGCAAATTGCAGGTCCCCTGGTATACACGGATTCTTTGCGCCCCGTTGTCGAGGGCTTTACCGTTCAGGAATCCTCCGACGTTCTTGACCGAATCTTCACCGTGAGCGCCAGGGTTGCCGATTCGGAATCCGGGCTCGCGTCAGTGTCGCTGTCTCCCGTTTTTGGCGGAATTTCGCTACGGGAACTGGAATTGACCCCGGATTCATCGGGAACCGTGAATGCGACTTTCCGCCTGACCCGTGAGGAGCTTTCGGGGTGCATGGGATGCAAATTGAGAATGGCGTTCCGTGCGGAAGATTTCGGCCACAACCATGCGGACACAACGTATGTATCCGACAGGTTGTATCCCTACCCGGCAACACTTGCCCTGTGGTATCCCGCCCGCGAGGGGACAGGGGCGAAGGCTTACGAGTTCCTCAACGGAGAGCATGATCTTGAACTATCTTCCGTTCAGAACCCGTGGCAGAGCGATGCCGGGATTTATTTCGGCGCTGCAAGCGACCATGCGGTGGGCAGTGGGCGAGTGGATTTGGGTACCACGGACTCCTACACGCTGGAATTCCGCATGAAGCGTGGCAATGCACCCGATGTGTGGAGAAACATCATTTCCTTCACTGGTCCGGGAAACCTGTCCATACGCCTTTTACAGAAGGGACGCTCACTTTCGCTTTCCGAAGGCGGCCGTGAATGGATTTCGGGCGATGTCCTGCCCGCTCTAACGAAATCCTGGGCCCATGTCGCGGTGGTCTCGGATGCGGACGGAGTCCGTTTCTATGTGGATGGAACGCCGGTCAAGTTCGTGCCTGGCGGGATTTCTGCCGATAGGGAGCTCTATGGCTCCCTCACGCTGGGCTCATCATCCGGAAATTCTTTCGTGGGCAACATCGCCGATGTCAGGTTCTATACCGGTGCGCTCACAGGCAGTGAAATCGCCTATCTTTCCATGCCTGCCACGGACAATGGAAATCTGTCCAACGTGATAGTTGTCTCCGTGAAGGACGTCAATGTCATGAATGGGTTCTCTGGGCAGTTCTCCTGTGCGGTGGCTGGAAACCGCTATCTGGAAGCTGGCGGGGATGCCTCAAGACTTCGCATGAATGTGTTTGTCGAGAAGGCTGGTGACTATCAGGTTGTCGTCTATGCCCGTTCCGCAAATCTTTCAAGTGCAGAGGTCTCCGTTGGCGAGGGCACGGTGGTTTCCGGCACCCTGGCGCTTTCTGGTGTCTGGAGGGCGTCGGCGCTATCTGGAGCCGCGCTTCACCTTTCACGGGGGACACATTCCATTTTGCTGGAGGCCCCCACGGGTGTGCAGATTGGCGGAATCGCTCTTTCCGAGGCCACCATATCGCCCGCCATGGTTGCCTGGGGAAGAGGCTTGACGGGGATGGATATGGAAGCTCAGTCCCCGTCAAAAATCCAGACTTCGCTGAAATACGAGGGATTCCTGGACAGGTCCATGCTCCGTCCACGCATCAGACTGAAAAACATCTCGGACGAGACTATCAACGGCTACTCCGTCCGTTACTATTTCAGAGGCGAGGACCCCACGCAGGTTCAGACTTCTGCGTTTTTCCCGCAAAATTCAGTCGATCTCCAGATTCATTCGGAGAGTGCGCGCACTGGGTATGCTGAATGGGACTTCAATGGATTTGTTCTTGCCCCGAATGACTCCGCCTTCTATGGCGAGGGTCCGCATTTTGGGCTGTATAATGCCGATTGGTCCCCCTGGAATGCGGAGGACGACCCGTCGTTTGTAACTGCGGCAATGGATGGGTATGCCGTGGACGAAGGGATTGTCGTTCTGGATAGGGACAACAACCTGATAGGTGGTAGATGCGTGGAAATGGAGGACGAGGCATCCATCGTGGTGAAGCCCAGGGTGCTTGCTTCTGACACACGCAATGACAACCAGGCGAGTGAAATACATTTCACGGTGGAAAACCTTGGCAACACGGCCCTTCGTGATTTCGAGGTGCGTTACTACTTCCACGTGGAGGAGGGCCTTGCTCCCATAATGGACATAAACTACCTGTCGGCATGTTCCACGGCGGAATTGGAAAGTCTGGGCTCGGGCCGTTTCCAGGTGAGGGTCCGCTGTAGGGGTTCTATAGGTGCCGGGAACGCCATGAACGATCCGGTGAACATATCTCTCCATCTTTCGGGATGGGCCAACATATGGAATTCTTCCGATGACCCGGGTCATGTCGGGCTCTCCACCTCCATGGCAGAAGCTCGGGGAATCTGCGTGTTTGACTCCCTCGGCAATCGCATCTATGGAGATGACCCCTCATGGCCGGAAACATCCATTGTTGCCGGGACATCGAATGGAAATCCGGAAACTTTGGACAACGGGTATCATGGAGACGTTTCTATCCCTATTGTGCGCACGGAGGATGGACTTGTGCTTTCGTTGGATTCCTGGACAACTCTTTCCCTTGATCTGGTGAATGCCATCGGCATACCCGTAAAATCTATATTTAATGGGACGCTGCAACCGGGAGAACAGTTGGTGGCCGTTGACTGGACGGGAATCAATCCGAGGACGACGTATCTTGTGTTGAAAATAAACGGAACCATAAAAGCAACGAAATTGCTTTCGTTATTGTGAGGTTTTTATGAATAAATTAATATCAATATTTTTTGCAGGATTGTTCCTGGCATGGATACCTGCGTTTGCTCTGGATTTGAACGCAGTGTTTGACAACCAGAAAAAGGCAGCCTTTCCTGACACTTGTGAAATGCAGATGCGAACCACTGTAACACTGCCCGGACAACTCCCGCAACAGGTGCAGACGACCATCATCACTGCAGGGGAAGGCAAGTCCGTGACCACGATAAAATCAAGTATGATGCAGATGAAGATGGTACAGAATGATGGGCGGATGAAGGTGATTGACTTGAAGAGCGGAAAAGTTCTACCATCACAGAACATGCCCTCCCCAAAGCCTACAGACATAAATAAGCAGATGGGCAGTCCCGATGACTACAGCACTCCGGTTGCCGAGGGAAATCTCTGGAAACTCACGCCCAAGGATGCGTCCAAACCCACGCTCTACTATTCGCAAAAGCAGAGGCGTGTCGTGAAAATGAAGATGGTGGTGAATGGAACGAATGCTGAAAGCAGCTTTGAATATTGCGACAATTCATGTGATTTGCCGGGAACGCTCAAGAAGGTGGTCATTAAATCGTCCATTCTCCAGGGTGGCGAAAGCAATGTGGTTCTAGAAATTCTCAATGCCAAGCAGCGTCATGTGCTGCCCAGCAAGATGTTTGATGTGGAGTAGTGTGAAAACACCGAAATAAAGGAAAACCCTCGATTGAATCGAGGGCTTTGTTGTTCTAAGGAGAAAAATTATTCCTGAGGTGCGGCAGGGGGTTCGGCTATCGGGCCAGGGCCTTTGCCGTCTTTGGGGCCGAAGCCCTTCTTGTGATGGCGATGCTTCTTGTGGAATTCCTTGAACTTGGCCTGCTGTTCTTCAGTGAGGATGGTCTTCAGGTTCTTCACGCCTTCTACGCGGGCGGCTAGGAGAGCTTCTTGTGCAGAGAGGATTTTTGCCTTGGCGGCATCAATCTGTTCTGCAGTACCGTTATCGAGAGCTTCACGCAGTTCCTTCTCGGCGGCCATTTTCTGCCCGTTGAGAGCCTTGAAGCAGGAATCCATCTGCTGGCGGTGTTTTTCTAGAGCGGTCTTCTGCTCCGGCGTGACTTGCAAAATGGAATCCATCATGTCGTGACGGAACCCTTTTTTATGAGCCCACGGGCCTTTATCCCCATGAGGCCCCTTCATGCCAGGCATTCCCGGAGGAGTCATCATTTTTTGCATACAGGGGGGATTCCCGTTCATGCAGGGCATTCCTTTGCAGCCAAAGCAGAGGGCTCCTGCAAAGAATCCAATGGAGCAAGCAAAGATGATAATGCTTGCGATGAGTAATTTGGCGGAACCTTTCATTTTTCCTCCTTCATCAGGTAACTGATGGTTGTGGATTCGTCCAAAAATTCAAAATCGTTGGTTTCTTCTTCGCCCAGTTCATCGTACCAGGCGGTAAATTCGGAGGATGTGATTTCATCCATAGAAATGGGGCTGGTGCCTTCGTGAGTCAACAGGAAGAACATGGCGGTAAATGCAACCAGCATGAATCCGGCAGCCATGGGAATGGCCCCGTAGATTGCCTTTAGAGAGATGAACTTGCTGCTCTCTTCTTCATCCAGGCGTTTGCAGACTTTGTCCCAGGAATCTGCCTTGGGAGTGAGCCGTTCTATTTTGGAGAAGTCTATGGCCTGGCATTCTGCTCTTTGCATGTTTGCGTTAGACATCACTTTCCTCCTTTAAAAAATTCTGAACAGCGTGGCGTGCGCGGCTGAGCCTTGCCTTGATGGTGCCCTCGGGCATGTTGAAGATGTCGCACAGGTCCTTCAAATCGAGCCCTTCTGCGTCTTTGAGCCAGAGCATGCTGCGGGTATCGGCTGGGAGTTTGGAAAGTCCCATTTCCAGAAGTTCTGGGTCCGCTGCTTGCGACGCTGTTCCCGAGTTTTCCATTTTGCCCAAGGCCTCTTCCGTTATCACATCCACATTTTCGCTTTCCAGTTCCCGGTGGCGCTTGTCTGTCCGCAATTTCATGAGGCAGGCGTTTACCGTTAGGCGGTAGAGCCAGGTAGAAATTGAGGAGTTCCCGCGGAAGCCGAGAATCGCTTTTGGAACGGAGACAAACACATCCATCAGGATGTCTTCGGCCTGGTCTCTATCTTTCAGCATTCTGAAGGCGAGGTTCAGCACGTTGCTGCTGGTCTCTTGCCAGAGGAGGCCTAGCGCCTCCCGACTGCCTTCACAAAGCTTCTTGATAATGACTTTTTCGTCCATTCCAATGAATTAGATGCTTTAGGGATGATTTCCGTTGCAAAATAAAGTTGACGAAATTTGCCTAATTTCGCAGGTTTTTGTCGATAAAGCGGAAAGTCTCTTCGTAGGCCTTGTCCCGGACGGGTTTGGGGGAGAGGTAGAGGTCGTGAAGGCCGTCTGGGATGGTGACGGTGGTGACGTTTTCACCCAGATTTGGCGCCTGTTCCATAATCTGCTCGTGGTTCAATACCCCATCGCAGTGGGTGAATTCCTCCACCCATTCTTTGCTATCGATGCTGCAGTCGCTGTGCATGACGAGAATGGGGGCTTTGATGTGGAGGCCTTCCTTGATTTCATTATGCCCGAGATGGACGCCCCTCACCCAACCCAAATATTGCTTGGGCCTTGCAAAAGTTTTGAGGGTGGTGTCGAAATCCCATTCCCCTTTTTGCGATTTGTGTAGGGAGTTGGCGTAATTGGGGTCGCCGGTTCCAGGGAGGGCTACGTTGGGGAAGAGGCGGCCTAGGCCAGAAACGACGGGGAGGGCAAGGTTGCGGACAGCCCAGTTGAAGTTCATTTCTAGGAAGGGGCTGTTGAGAATGATGGCGTCGAAGTGGGAGTCTGGTCGGTGGGCGGCGTAGAGGGAAAGGTTGAGACCGCCCATGGAATGCCCGATGAGGATGTAAGGCATGGTCGCGGGGATTGCATTTTCGCTGTTTGCGCTAGGGCTGTTTTCGCTGGCGCTGTCCGCGGCGGATGTGGTGGCCTTGTCGATGCTTTGCTGGACGATGCGCTTGCTCAAAGCGATGGCGGAATCCAGTTCGCCGAAGTATTCCGTGAGGCTACGCATGTCGGCCCGCGGGTCGCCTTCGCGGTAGGAACGCCCGAAGTAATGGAGATCGATGGCGAAGAAGGCAAAGCCTGCGGAGTCTGCTTTCTCGGCCAGTTCCTTTTGGAAGAAGTAGTCGTTATAGCCGTGGAGGTAGAGAATGATGCCGCGGGGAAATTCATCCTGCGCATCTACCCGCGGGGAACTGCCGAAGGGATATTCAATGAGGGTGGCGTAGAAGTTGCCATTCTGAAGGGAATGAATGCGGTAAGGAGCGCCGAGCAGCGGGTCTTCTGCGTTAGAGAAAATTCGGGGCGCAGACGTTGTAGTGGAAATTTGCTCCTTGGATGTTGCCGTAGCGTTTTCGCCTTTTGAAGAGAGCAACAGAAGAGCCGCCATGAGCAGGACGGTGGCGACGAGAAGGATGAGCAGCAGTTTGAAAATCTTTTTCATAAAAAACCTCATCTTCCAAATTATCTACTGTGTCGGGCGAAAAACAAGCCCAATTCGAAGAGGAGGTAGGTGGGCGTTGCAAGAATTAACTGGCTCAAAACATCGGGCGGGGTGAGGATTGCGGCGAGAATGAGAATGCCTACCAACACATAGGGCCGTTTATTGCAAATGGTTTTATACTCTACAATGCCACTGCGGACAAGGCCGTAGGTGACTAGCGGAAATTGGAACATGAGACCGAAGGCGATGGAGAGCCAAAGGGCGAGGCTCACCACTTGCGAAACTCCCATGATGGGCTGGATATTCAGGGTTGCAAAACTCATGCCGAAATTGATGACCAATGGGAAGCAGACAAAGAGACAGAAGGCGGCGCCGCCAATAAAGAGAATGCTGGAAAAACCGACGATTTTGCAGATGAACTTCTTTTCGTTTTCGTAGAGGGCGGGGAGGATGAATTTCCAGATGCGGTAGGCGATGTAGGGGAATGCAATGAGAATGGCGATAACGAAGGCCACCTTCATTTGCAGGATGAAAACTTCCATAGGCGCAAAATAATGCAGGACGGGCGCCGATTTTACAAGGGTTTTGGTGAGAAAATCAATGCAGTAGGGAGCGGCAAAAAATGCAGGAACAAAGATGAGAGCGACCGCGACAAGGCAGCGGATAAGGGTTGAGCGCAAAGCCTCCAGATGTGTGGCTAAAGATTCTTCTTTGTCGGGCATAGAAAGGCTGTAGCGGATGGGCTACTTATCGCTGGAATCGGCGGGCGCGGTTTTGGCTTCGCTGGAATCGTTGTTCGCGGAGTCGGCTTTGGCTTCTGCCGCGGCAGCGGTATCGACGGCCTTTTCCAAATCCTTGGCTTCTTTCTCAATGGCGTCTTTCGCCTTCTGGTATTCGTGCTTTGCGCGACCGAGAGAGCGGGCCAGTTCGGGAATGCGCTTGCCGCCGAAAATCAGGAGGACGATAACCAGGATGAGGATGATTTCTGGAATTCCGATGGACATAAGCACTCCGCCGTTAAGGGTTCATATCATATTTAATAAAAAACTATACGACTTAGGAATAATAAAATTTATATATGTTGTAAGAAAGGTGAGGTTTCTATGTTCCTGGAAAAAATCAAATCCCCGGCTGATGTAAAAGCGCTTGATATTGAAGGTTTGAAGTCTTTAGTGGCTGAAATGCGTGCCACGCTTATCAAAAAACTCTCCCAGACTGGTGGGCATACGGCGCCTAACCTGGGATTTGTGGAAACGACGGTTGCACTCCATTATGTTTTTGATTCCCCGAAGGATAAAATTGTCTATGATGTGAGCCACCAGAGTTACAGCCACAAGATGCTCACGGGTCGAGCAGAAGCCTATTTGAATCCGGAGAAGTACTGGTCCATCACGGGTTATACGGAGCCCAAGGAAAGTGAGCATGACCATTTTATGGTGGGCCATACTTCGACCTCGGTGAGCCTAGCCATGGGGCTTGCCACTGCCCGCGATTTATTGAAAGAGAAGGGAAATGTTATCGCCGTTATTGGAGACGGTTCCCTCAGTGGTGGCGAGGCGTTTGAAGGCTTGGATAATGCTGGGGAATATGCCCGCAACTTCATTGTGGTGGTGAATGACAATGAAATGTCCATTGCCGAAAATCATGGCGGTTTGTATAAGTCTTTGGCGGAACTTCGTGCAACAGAAGGGAAGTCCCCAAACAATTATTTCAGGAGCCTGGGTTTTGACTACCAGTATGTGGCAGATGGCAATAACGTGGAGGCTTTGATTGCGGCATTCAAGTCTGTGAAGGATTCTGAACATCCTGTTGTGATTCACGTGCATACCAAGAAGGGAAAGGGTCTTCCTTGGGCGGAAGAAAATCCGGAAGGCTGGCATTGGGCGGCACCATTCAATCCTGAAACGGGCGTGATTAACTGGGGCTCCGGCGAATCCTACGGCGAAATTCTTGGACAGTATCTGCTGCAGAAAATCAAGAGCGATTCGAAGGTAGTGGTGATTCATTCAGCAGTGCCTGCGGCTATTGGGTTCCATGCAGGCCGCCGCAAGGAAGCGGGGAAACAGTTCATTGATGTGGGCATTGCTGAAGAGCATGCGGTGGCTTTGGCTTCTGGCCTTGCAAAGGGCGGTGCAAAGCCCATCTATACCACGCATAGCACTTTTATCCAGCGCACCTATGACCAGCTTTCGCAGGATTTGTGTGCCAACAATAATCCGGCAACGCTTTTGATTACGGCGGCTGGTGCAGATGGCATGAATGATACGACCCACCTCTGCATTTTTGATATTCCGTTACTGTCCAACATTCCCAATTTGATTTACCTGTGCCCCACTTGCGTGGAAGAGTTGAAGTGCATAACGGATTGGGCTATAGAGCAGACGGAACATCCTGTGGCGATTCGCGTTCCCAATAGCGTTTTGCATAGGACGGATGTTTTTGACAAGGAATACGGGAACCAGAACGTTTTCAAGGTGGAACATCGCGGCAGTCGTGTGGCACTTTTGGGACTTGGCGATTTTTACCAGCGGGCAGTTGTGGCTGCTTTGGAATTGAAGAAATATGGCATTGACGCAACTCTTGTGAACCCCCGTT
The DNA here is from genome assembly GCA_024398875.1 of Fibrobacter sp. Taxonomy (GTDB): domain Bacteria; phylum Fibrobacterota; class Fibrobacteria; order Fibrobacterales; family Fibrobacteraceae; genus Fibrobacter. The sequence continues at coordinate 42,782 of JAKSIJ010000008.1, read as the reverse complement.
ATGCCAGCGGTGTTGATGTTGCCCTTTTAGCAAATCTGGTGGCAGATCATGATGTGATTGTGACGCTTGAAAATGGCGTTGTGGCAGGTGGTTTCGGCGAGAAGGTGGCAGCGGCCTGCGGTGCTAATGGCATGAAGGTTCTAGTTCGCGGTTTAGCGAAGGAATTTTACGACAAGGTTCCCTTCAATGAACTCTGTGAAAAGAACCGCCTGACGCCGCAGCAGATTGCAGAAGATGTGCTGCAGTTGCTGGGCTAGGGTCTTGCCGTTGTGAAAATAGTCTCGCACGGTCGTCGTGGCTAGAATCGTCTCGTCATGGCCGTGGTGTTCCGACATCTTATGCTGAGTTTTGCGCGAAGTCTGGGATAGAATTGCGCGAATTTCAAATTAGATTTCAATGACGTCTTCGTCGCTTTTGGCAAAAGCGATAAGGCGTTCTAGAACTTGACTGGTGGTAAGGCGGTTTTTGCCTTCGATGGAGCATTCCCAGATGGTGGCGATGCGGTATCCGGCATGAAGAAGCTGTTGTGATACCTTTATGTCGCGGACGATGTTGTTCGTGAATTTCTCGTTCCAGAAACTTTGATTGCTTTTGGGCTGGCTTGTGAATTTGCAGCCATGCTGATGCCAGAAACATCCGTTTACGAAAATGGCAATCTTGTACCGCAATAAAATAAGGTCAGGGCATCCTGGCAAATCGCGACGGTGAAGCCTGTAGCGAAAGCCTGCTTTGAAAAGGCCTTTCCGTACCAACATTTCAGGCGTGGTATCTTTAGAATGGATGGCGCTCATCACCTGAGAACGGGTGAGAGGCTTCTTTTTATGCTGCCGCTTTTTCCTCATGACGCTTCCGACCGTCCCACCAGGCGAAAATGCCAGCGAGAACGGTTCCTGAAATGGAATGATAGGCGCAACTGATGGCGCAAGGCACTACGCATAAAACAGCTTCGGGATGAGCCGCCACATTCTCGGGATTGGCAAAAAAGGCCGCGGCAAGTACTGTTGCCATGCCTGCATTTTGCACGCCCACTTCAATAGCGATGGTTCTCTTTTTCGCGGTATTGAATTTGAAGAATCTGCCTACGCCATAGCCTAGCAGATATCCTAGACCGTTGTGGAGGAATACAACTGCTAGCACCAGGAAGATGAGACCGAGACCATTTGCAAAAAGTTGGGGGCGTACTGTCACGATGACGCTGCCTACGATAAGGGCGAGGCCGATGACGCTAACGCTTGGCATGTTGGCCTGGATTTCTTTGAATGTGGCGGTTTTGCCAAAGAAGTGATTGCAGAGGAATCCGATGGCGATGGGGAATACGGTTACATACAAAATATTGAGGAACATTCCCACGGCATCCACATTGATGTTGGTGTCTGCCAACCACAAAACCAGTAATGGCGTTACAATGGGAGCAAGAAGGGTGCTCACCATAGTCATGCTGACGGAATAAGTTACATCCCCTTTGGCAAGGTAACTCATGACGTTGCTGGAAACGCCTCCGGGGCAGCAGCCTACGAGAATGATGCCGATGGCAAGGTAGGGATTCAAGCCAAAAATCTTGGTGAGGGAGAATGCCACCAAGGGCATGATGGTGTATTGGGCCACCGCTCCTAGCAAGATGTGGAGAGGCTGCTTCATCAAGTTCCGCAGGTCATCTTTTGTGATGGTGAGACCCATGCTGAGCATGATGATGCCAAGAATGACGGAAGAAACGTTCCCGTGGACCCAACTGAAAATCTGAGGAACAAAGAAGGCGAGAACTGCGCATCCGATAACGATAAGGGATGTGTAGGAGGAGAGAATGCGGTTGATGGTTCGAATGATTTTTAGCATAATGAAAGAGACCCATCAGGATTTCTGATGGGTCGAGAGCCTTGTTTAACCTTTGGCGAGCATCTTCATCAGTTCTTCATCCAAGCGTTCGGGATTGTTGTACTGAGGAAGATTGTTGTGCAGAGATTCTCCCTTGGAGACGATGCCGAAATCTAGGTTTTTGTAGTTCCAGTAACTGAAGCCGACGTCTGCTTCGCGGAGGATGTCCAGGAAGTCCTTCATCCATGCCAGCTGATAGGCGCGAGGCACTTGGACATATACGCCAAATTCATTGCAACTTACGGGCAGATCATATTTTGCACGGAAGTCCAGAGCGTTCTGGATGCTCGCTTGCAAGCGGGCCTTGTCCCACACGCCGAATTCGTAGTTGAGGCGAGTGCCATCGCGGTCAGTGGGAGGAGCGTAGTCGCCGGGCCAGCTGCGCACCTGATGGAAGAAGGGGTCCTGAATCCAGGCGGCTCCTTGGTGCGTGAAACTTACTGGAGTATAGGTGTGGAAACTATAGATGGCGTTGTCGTCATCCATAGGGGTGAGGAACTCGAATTCCTTGGCACTGTTCCACTTGTTGCTCCCTACCACGATGGTGTTCTTGGGGGCGTGCTTGCGGATGGACCAGAAAATTTCGTCCTTTATTTTGTCCCAAACTTTGGAATCGCTACCGGCAGGTTCGTTCAAAAGTTCCATCATGATGCGGTTGTCGCCGGCATAGCGTTCTGCCATATAGGACCAAATGTCGCATGTCTTTTTGCGGGCGACAGGATCAGCAAAGAAGGCCTGTTCCGAAGAGCAGCCCAGATGGAAATCGTGGCCCGGGCACTTGTGCAGGTCCAGAATCACGTCCAAATCAGCTTCCTGAATTTCCTTGAGGGCCTTGTCCAAGAGGGCGAAGGCGTCTTCTTTAGGCTTGCTGGCATCGTCTGTGGCAAACAGGTTGAAGTAGTCCACCGGAAGGCGCACGTGGTTGAACCCCGCCTGGCGGATGCGTTCAAAATCGGACTTCCCGAGGAAGGTCTCGATGTGAGGAATGACCCCTGGAAAACCCACGGGATCTTTTTCCTGGATGCAGTCTACCTGACTGAACCAGCCACCCAAATTCACTCCGCGTAGCCTTTCTTTTTTCATTGTGCCATCCCTTTTGCGGTTTCATGAACCGCACCGTTGATAAAATTATTCGTTGACGATTTTCAGGTCTTCGTCGGCGATATTCAGGCCGAGAATGACTTCCATGTCATCGGGCAGATCATAGAAGTCCACCACCAGGCCAACCTTCTTGTCTTCGTCTTTTTGCTTGTCGAATTGCACGACGTCGAAAATCTTCATTTTGACCACGGCTTCCTGGGTAACAGGGATTTCCAGGGTCATGCCCTTGCTAATGGGGCCTTCAATGATTTTTCCTTTGAATACTAGGCTCGTTTCGTTTTCGCCCAGAGATGTCTTTTTTACGTGAAATACAGCCATTATTCCTTAGCCAATTACGTTATAGTTTCACATTCATTCAGTTAGTTCATCTTGTGGCACATCACGGCCACGCGGAAAAGTTAACTTTTTTTCATGAAGTTACGAGTTGGTCGAATCCCATTTCTGGTATGTGCACCCTTTTTCCATGAATTTCTAGGCCGGGAGTCAGAATTTTCGGATGTGGACTTTGTCGATGGGCCCCCAAGCGCCCATTGTGCGGGTTTGAAGGATGGTTCCATCCATTTGTCGCCGGCTTCTTCCATCACTTTTGCCCAGAAGCCTGGAGCCTTCGTTCTTTCGCCGGATATTTGCACCTCCTGTTCGTTTGAGGTGCGGTCTGTGAAGCTTTTTTCCCGCTATCCGATTGAGGATTTGGATGGGAAAAAAATTCGGCTTACCTCCCAGAGCAGAACCTCTGTGGCTCTTCTCCGAATTTTGCTGGAGGAGCGCTTCCATCGAAAGCCTGAATACCTCCCGGGCCTGGGTGCGGAAGAGGGAGATGACGCCTGCCTCTTGATTGGAGATTTGGCTTTGGAAGAAAACGAACGCCACCGCTTCCCCTATGACTATGACTTGGGAACTCTTTGGCAAGGCTGGCAGGGGCTCCCTTTTGTGTTTGGCGCCTGGGTCATTGCAAAAGAAGCCACTCGTGGAGAGCTCCGCCCCGTGCTGGAGCGCTATCTGGAACTGACAAAAACTGGCATAGAAAGATTTAAGGCCGATAAGACCGCGGCTCTGGATGCGTGGTTGTCTCGTTATCCAGTGAGATTACCTCGCCCGGTGGTGGACCGCTACTACGATGTATTGGATTACCGGTTCACGGAAGAGCGCAAGGAATCCTATGGATTGTTCATAAAATACGCTCAGAAGTTGGGTTTGGTGGAATCGGCGCCACCATTAGAATTTTTTTGATTAAATTTAGGGTAGGATTGGTAGGTGTATGGTAGAAGAAAGAATTTTAATCATCGATGATAGTGATACAACCCGGAATCGTACCGCGCGTTTGTTGACGGAAGTGGGTTATAATGTTCTCCAGTGTTCTTCGGGAAAGGAAGCGTTGGGCATTCTTGACGAACAACGGGTGGACTTGGTGCTTCTGAATGTCAATATGCCGGAAATGGACGGCTATGAAACCTGCATCAAGATTCGCGAACGCTTCGCTCTGGATACGCTTCCAGTGATTTTCTTCACGAACCATGAGGATGCGGAAAGCGTGACCCGCAGTTTCCAGGTAGGGGCCTCTGATTTTGTGAGCAAGCGCGCTCAGCAGGATATTCTCCTGGCTCGCGTGAATGTGCATATTCGTTTGGCTCGCACGCTTCGCTACCTGCGCGATATTTCCCTCACCGATGACTTGACCAGTTCCTACAACCGCCGTCACGCCATCAATACACTGAGAGAATGGTTCTCCCGTAGCAAGCGCTATGGAACTTCCTTCTCCATGATTTTCTTTGATTTGAATGGACTGAAAACCATCAATGACAAGTACGGCCATCAGGCTGGAGATTTGCTGCTCCGCTCCGTGTCAGCGGCTTGCCGGAATTTGTTGCGTGAATCCGACTTGTTCTTCCGCATGGGTGGTGATGAATTCATGGTGCTTTGCCCCGATACCGATAAGAAGGGCGCCTTTGTTTGCGCAGAACGTATGCAGAAGGCCGTGGGTGGCGTTACTATCGTGGACCAGAAAGTCTCCTTTGCTTATGGCATCGCCTATTCCGGCGAAGACTACAAGGACATGGACGAAATGCTCCAGAGTGCAGATGCTTCCATGTACGAGCTCAAGCAGAAGATGAAAGCCTGCCGGCAATAACTTTAGGCAATGACTGCGCGGACTGCATCCAGTAGCGTTTTTAACCGCTGGCCGATTTCGTCCCAGTTGCCTTCTGCCATTAGTTTCGGGCTGAAAATGCTGCCGCCAAAGGCCAGCAGGTCTGCGCCGGCTTTGAGGTAGCTTGCCGCATTCTCGGCGTTGACGCCACCGCAGGCGAGGAGCGGAATATCCCGGTAAGGCCCGCGGAGTGCCTTGATGTATTCGGGCCCGCCAACGCAATTGACAGGAAAAATCTTTACCGCTGTAGCTCCGAGGTCGTAGGCTTTTTGTACTTCCGTAGGCGTGAGAGCGCCTGGAATGATGGGGATGTTTTCGGAATCTGCAGTCTTGATGACGTCTTTGCGGGAATTGGGCGTGACAATGAAGGCTGCACCTGCGTAGACGGCTTTCTGGTATTCTGAAATATGGCGGACAGTGCCGGCCCCTACTTTGAGGTCGTCGTATGGCTTGGCAAGCGTCTTCAGGTTCCTTAGGATTTCTACAGCGCCATCCGTATTCATGGTGACTTCAATGGCTCTGAGCCCGCAGCTGAGGGCTGTCTTGATGCATGCTTCTTCGGCACCTCGGGGAATGTCCCTGAGGATTCCGATAACGGGCATAGGTTTTAGAAATCCAAGCAAATCCATAGCGCAAATCTACATAAATTTTTGCAGCATTGCCAGCCCGAATACTATTCGAATCTCAGGGCTTCTATGGGATCTAGGCGTAGACGATGTAATTGTTAATTATGAGTTATGAATTATGAGAGATTTCGGAAGCGTCATTGCGAGCGTAGCGCGGCAATCCAAAATTTTGAATTTTAAATTTTGTCGAGGCGAGCGAAACGACCGAGCCGAAGTCAAAATGAGTGCGAAACACTAATTATTAATTATGAGTTATAAATTATGAGGTATGAGATATGAGTTGAGCGCATTTCTCGTTTGCTATCAATTCTTCATTCCGCATTCCGCATTCTGCATTTTTAATTATGGATTGGGCAGTTTCCGTTTGCTATCCATTCATCATTTTGTATTCCGCATTCTGCATTTTTAATTATGGATTGAGCAGTTTCCGTTTGCTATCAATTCTTCATTCCGCATTCTGCATTCTGCATTTTTAATTATGGATTGGGCAGTTTCCGTTTGCTATCAATTCATCATTCAGCATTCTGCATTCAGCATTTTTAATTATGGATTGGGCATTTCTCGTTTGCTATCAATTCTTCATTCCGCATTCTGCATTCTGCATTTTTAATTATGGATTGGGCAGTTTCCGTTTGCTATTAATTCATCATTCAGCATTCTGCATTCTGCATTCATCATTATTTCTTTATCTTCACGGTCATGTAGCTTAGAACAAGATTCTGCCAGACCACATAGCAAGTAGGTGCGATGGCGGCTACGGGGCCTGCATAGAGGCTTGCAATCCAAATCACGAGAGTGGTGTTCTTCTGGCCCATGCTCTGGGAACCTTCAATGGGGCGCCGCCCTCTTTCGCAGAACCAGCCCAGGGAGAATTGCAGCACGCAGAGCACTAGGGAGACAATGGCCATCATGGGGAGGGTGCCGTTGTTCCACAGGTCCATAAAGCCCATTTGCCGGATGTCGAAGCTTGCTTTTGCGAGAATCACGAAGACGGAGAATGTCCAGAGGTGGATGGTGTATTTCTGGAATTTGGCGGCCCGGTCTGCAAGTTCGGGGTAGAAGGCCCGGAGCCCGAGGGCGAATGCCAGCGGAATGGAGATGATGGGCTGGATGGAATTGAAGATTTTCAGCGCGATGTCGAAGAGGGCGCTGTCTGTTCCGGTGAGGTAGCCGTAGATGATGGGGATGCTGAAGCAGGCGATGAGATGCCCGCTGAGGAAAATCTTCAGGGCGAGGGAGGCACTACCGCCCAGCATTTTCGCCATGGCAGGGGCTGCATTTGCGGGCGGACAGAGGGCGATGATGGCTCCTCCAAGCAAAACTTCCCGAGGCAGGTGGAACAAAGTAACGATTCCCCAAAGGGCCGCTACCAGGAGAAGGCTCACGATAAAGGCACGGATTTCAATCTTGAAAGTATAGCCGTGGGTCTGCGGGGGAATTTTTGTGACAAAGGTAAGGAACATCATGGCCCCGATAAGGAAGGGCATGGCAGGGGAAAGCACATGGGCCTGGGGCAGCAAAATCCCTGCAATAATAGCGATTGGCATTAAAATTGAGCGTAATTTGGCCATAGCGGTGCCAAATTTAGCAATTCTTGGGCTTAGATAACACTGCCCAAATTACTACATTTGCACTTATGTTACACTCTAGATACCAGGGCTTTTCGGCCACACCTCTTCAAGAGGCCTTCAAAGCGAAAAGGCAGGGCAATCCCATTCTCTTGGTGATTATCGGTTACCTCACCTTGGTGATTCTAGGCTCCATTCTATTATATCTTCCGCAGTCCACTCGCACTCCTATCACATTCCTGGATTCCTTCTTTACGGCAATGTCTGCGGTGTGCGTCACGGGCCTTTCCGTCTTGAATATTGGGGAGGTGTTCACGCCGTTTGGCGATTGGGTCATCCTCATCTTGATGCAGCTTGGCGGTCTTGGAATCATGACGGTTTCTACCACCCTCATTCTCTTGGCCGGAATGCATCCGGGATTCAACCATCAGTCTGTGCTCCTCTCGGAATTTACGCAGGAAGGGAGCATCGATGCCTCCAAGATTTTGAAGGCGGTGCTGCCTTTCACCTTCATTCTGGAAGCCGCTGGCGCCATCGTCTACTTCACGCAGTTTAGTAATCTCCCTACTTTATACGACCGGATTTTCGGCTCCATCTTCCAGGCGGTGAGTTCCTTCTGTAATGTGGGCTTCACGCTGTATCCGGATTCGTTGTGCAAATTCCAGTTCAACGGCCTCATGAACATTTCCACCTGCATCCTGACGCTTGCAGGCGGCTTTGGATTCCTGGCGGTGACGGAACTGCGCTACCTGTTTGATTTCAAGCAACGGACGGTGCGGAAGATTTCTCTCCATACGAAGATTGCCACCTGGTTTACCGCCATCATAGTTTTGGTGAGTATCCTTTTCTTCGCCTTCACGGAATGGCATGGCGCTCTGGATGGATTGGACATTGGCGATAAGCTTCTTTCGACATCGTTCATGGCCTTCTCCAGCCGCACGGCAGGCCTTAATACGGTGGATGTACCGAGCCTTGGCGCCGGTTCCCTCTTCTTCTTTATCATCATCATGTTCATTGGTGCAAACCCCGGAAGCTGCGGTGGCGGTATTAAGACTACAACTGCCGCGGTGATTTTCCTCCTGGGATTCAACCGCCTGCTGGGCCGTAAAAAAACGCAGGTGCTGGGCCGTTCCATTCCCGAAACTACAGTGGATAAGGCGGTTCGCGTGTTCGTCGTTTCTATCGTGGTGATTGTGGTTGCCACATTGATTTTGCTGAAGACTGAAATTTCAGGGAGCAGCGTGGAATCCGCCGGTTCCTTCCTGAAGGTGCTTTTTGAAGTGGTGAGCGCCTACAGTACTTGCGGGCTTTCCATGGGACTTACGCCGGAGCTTTCTGTTCCGGGTAGGGTTGTGGTTTGCCTAGTGATGTTTATTGGCCGTATGGGCCCACTGTTCCTCGTGTCTGCGGTGATGAAGAAGACCGAGGAAAATATGTGGTACGCCGAAGAAGATATAATGGTGGGCTAACCGCGATTGATAAACCGCTCGCCCGATTCCACGCTCTGGTAGATGAGGGTGTTGATGGTCATGGGGCCTACACCGCCAGGAACTGGTGTATAGGCGCTGGCAACGTCATCCAGACCCTTCTCGATATCGCCCACTCCACCGGGATGGTAGCCTGCGTCAACAACGACGGCCCCCGGCTTGATCCAATCCTTCTTGATGAATTCCGGCTTACCTACGGCACCTACCAGAATGTCCGCCTGCTTCACAAACTCTGGAAGGTTCTCCGTTTTGCTGTGGCAGATGGTCACGGTGCAGTTTGCGTTCAGGAGCATGATAGCCATAGGCTTTCCGAGGATGGCACTGCGGCCAACGACAACAGCGTGCTTGCCGGCGAGAGGGATGTTGTAGTGCTTGAGGAGGCGCATGATGCCGGCGGGAGTGGCACAACCGTAGGCTTTTTCGCCCATGGCCATGCGGCCAAAACCGAGGCAGGTCACGCCGTCCACATCCTTCCTTGCGTCAATCGCTTCGAAGGCGGCCCGTTCGTCGATGTGCCGCGGAACGGGGTGCTGCAACAGAATGCCGTGAACGTTCGGATTGTCGTTCAGTTCATGAATCTTGTTCAGCAGTTCCTCGGTCGTGATGTTCTTGTCCATCACCACGCGGATGCTTTCCATGCCAACCCGGGCGCAGGCGTTACCCTTCATCTTCACGTAGGTGGCGCTGGCCGGATCGTCGCCCACGAGAATCGTCGCGAGAATCGGGGTCTTGCCGGTGGCTTCCTTGAGTTTTGCCACGCGGGCGCTGAGTTCTTCTTCAGTAGCTTTGGCCAAAGCCTTGCCGTCCAGAATGAGGGCTGCCATAAAATCTCCGTAGGTAGGGCGGAATACGCCTGTGATTTACGGCATAAAAATAAAAAAAGCTTTTGGCGAATTATACCAGGACGTCAAAAATGGCGGGGATGATGATGCAGACAACAACCCAGGGGTAGGAGAGGGCGCCTTTCAGCCAGCCGGTAGCATACTTGGAGGACTTGGCCTCCTCTTGCTTGATGGCCTTCATGGAGTAAATTTCCGGAGCAGGGACCTTCATGTTCTGGATGGATGCATCCAGGGTGGTGCGCAGTCTTTCCATAGAGGAATCAAACATCTGCTTGTTGGCAGAAGCGGATTCGATAATATGTAAGAACTGATTGCTCATAGAGTTACGTCTCCAAGACGGCCCAAATATAGTAAAAAGATATATGAATCAAAGGGGATTGTTACCCTTTCTTTACAAAAGCTCCGTTTTTTGTGAAATTGCTCACAATATGCGTTTCTTTGTGTTTTTTGGTTTTTTGGGGCAAAACCGAAGAAAATCTGGTCGTTTTTGAATAAAATTTCCTAACTTACCTATTGATATAAATCACAGTCCAACCCAAAAGGATGATTATGAAGATTGTTCAGATTTCTTCGGCAGTTTTAGCCTGCGGTGCGCTCCTCGCCTGCGGTGGCAGCGGCAAGCCCGCTGTGGACCCGGCTCCGGTTCCAGCCCCCGCCCAGGAGCAGAAGGTTTCCCTGGATAGTGCAGTGGACCGCTACAGTTACGCTTTGGGCATGGATTTGGGGAAGGCCATCGCCAACATCAATGTGCCTTTGAAGATGGACGTGCTGATGCTCGCCATTCAAGACGAAGTGGACCCCAACCGCCCGGTGTTGCTCAGCGATTCTGCCTCGGAATCGGCTCTTCAGGATTTGCTTTTAGCGATGCAGAAGCAGAAGGAGGCCGACGAGAAGGCCATTGCCCAGAAGGCTCTGGACGAACAGGTGGCTTTCCTTGCGAAGAACATTCAGGATTCTACGGTGAAGGTGACTCCGAAGGGAGTGCAGTACCGCGTGCTGAAGGAAGGTTCGGGCATTGTTCCCAAGGCTTCCGACAAGGTGCAGGTGCATTACATTGGCGCACTCTTGGATGGTTCTCAGTTTGACAACAGCGTCGCCCGCGGTGAACCGCTGGAATTTCCGGTTTCTGCGGTGATTGAGGGTTGGCAGGATTTGCTCCAGGTGATGAAGGAAGGGGAGAAGGTGAAGGCTTGGATCCCCAGTGAACTGGCTTACGGCGCCGCTGGCGTGCCGCCCATGATTCCGGGCAATTCCCTCTTGATTTTTGAGGTGGAACTTTTGAAGGTTTATGCGGAAGGTCCGGCGGATAGCGCTGTGGCGCCTGCGGATAGTGCCGCAAGTGCTGCGCCCGCAGATACTGCCGCGGCTGCAGAACCTGCCAAGGCTGCGCCCGCAGATAGCGCTGCAAGTGCCGCCCCTGCGGATAGTGCTGCGAAGGCTGCGGAAGTGAAGCCCGCTACAGAGCCCGCGAAAACTGCGGAAACAGCGAAGCCTGCTGCTGATAGCGCTGCCGCTCCTGCTGCAAAGCCCGCTGCCGCGCCTGCTAAGGCTGCCGAACCTGCCAAGGCCGCTGACCCTAAGGCCGCCCCTGCCAAGAAGTAAACGTTAATTTGTTTGTGATTAAGAAGTCCTTCCCGTAGCTGGCGAAGGATTTTTTTCGTCTAGGTCCTTCGACTTCGCTATGCTACGCTCAAGATGACGCGGGAGGTGCCGCGTTCTCCCTCTCATACTTCATACTTCATAATTCATAATTGCGTTGTTCTGTCTGCGCCGACGTCCCTTATCCAACCCATATCCAAAACGCCGTTTTTGGCCCCATTCGATTCATACTTCATAATTCAAAATTTTGGATTGCCACGCTACGCTCGCAATGACGCTTCCGAAGTTTCTCATAATTCATAATTTCTCCGTTTTCTCCCGCGATTAATTCATCATTCTGCATTCTACATTCATAATTATTTTATCTTTTCCCCGTTGATTTACGATCAATGTGTCACTTAAAACATGGATACATTCAATTATGGATGAAACAGTACAAAATACAACCGATTCCGCCGCTATTGCGCCAGCTGTAGATTCTGCCGCTCCCGCTGTGGCTGCTGAAGCAGTTGTGGAACAACCGGCTGCCCCCGTGACGGAGACAGTTGCAAAGGTTGGCCCTTTTGACGAGCAGATTGCTCTCATGCCGGACTCCATTGCAGCCCCCATCAAGGAACAGCTGAGCTGGATGCCGGAATCTACGGTGTTCCAGATTGTGGAAACCCACGGTGGTGGTTATTCCATTCTTTACAAGACTTATGAACAGTCCGTCCAGGCTCGCGACATTCGCGATTCTGTGGAAAACGCCGCGGGTCACAAGGCCGTTCCTATAGCCAAGGCCAAGTTGAACAGCGAATACTGCACCACCAAGGATTGCAGCGCCACGGATACATTCAATGTGGCCAAGCTGGTGGAATTCCAGGCTACGGGCCTCATCGTCGTGATGTCTGTGATTGTGGGCCTCTGGTTCCTCTGCTCCCTCATGAGCTTTGTCATGAAGAAGCTGGGTCTCGACAAGGTGAAGGCTCCTGCGCCTGCAGCAAAGCCTGCTGCCGCTGCTGCCCCCAAGACTATCGCCCCTGCTCATTGCGATTGGGACCCCAACGCACAGAGCGTTCATCCGGGATTCACCAACAAGCAGCTCCAGGCCTTCCTGGGAATTGCCGCTGTTGCCGCCCTGGAAGAACATCCGGGACTTACCAACGATGAACTGTTGGTCGTGCTCACCGCTGCTGCCACTCAGGCCATCGGTCAGCCCTGCCGCGTCACCGCCTATAAAAATATTAACTCCCCTGCTTGGAACATTGTCAAGTAAGGTAAACCTTTAAACATTAACAGGCTTATAAGCCAGGAAAAATCAAAATGAAGAAAACAGTACGTATCAGTTTCGAAGGCAAGACCTACGATGTCGAAGTAGAAGTTCTTGATTCCGCCGTTGCCGCCGCTCCTGCTGCACCGGTTGCCGCTGCCCCTGCCGCCGCTCCTGCCGCTGCTGGTGCTGGTACCGAAGTGAAGTGCCCCCTCGCCGGTTCCGTGTTCAAACTGAAGGTCAAGGTTGGCGACACTGTTGCTGCTAACCAGGAAGTGGCTGTTATCGAAGCCCTCAAGATGGAAAACCCGGTTGTGGCTCCTTGCGCTGGTAAGGTGACCTCTGTTCTCGTTAAGGAAACCGACACTGTTACCGATGGCCAGGTCTTGATGACCATCGCCTAATGAGGTAGACGTCAATGAGTGGAATTATCCAATCAATCACGGACTTCGCTGCGAGCACTGGTTTCGCGCAGATTACCGGTCCTATGGTAATCATGTGGGTCATCAGTTTCGTGTTGATGTACCTCGCGATTGTCAAAAAATACGAGCCGCTGCTCCTGTTGCCTATCGCAATCGGCGCTCTTGCGGTGAACATCCCGTCCGTCGCGTTCTACGACGGTGGCTGGAGCATCGAAGGTATGTTCAGCCCGACGAACGGTCTCTACTACTACATCAGCCAGGGCATTCACCTGGAACTGTTCCCGCCCATCATCTTCCTGGGCGTGGGTGCAATGACGGACTTCGGACCGCTTATCGCTAACCCCCGTACCTTGATTCTTGGTGGTGGCGCCCAGTTCGGCGTGTTCGCAACCATGTTTGCTGCAGTTGCTCTCGGTGGCTTTACTCTTGGTGAAGCAGCCTCCATCGGTATCATCGGTGGTGCTGATGGCCCGACTTCCATCTTCACTGCGAACAAATTAGCAAAGCACCTCATCGGCCCCATCGCCGTGGCTGCTTACACCTACATGGCCCTTGTGCCGCTCATCCAGCCGCCTATTATGCGCGCCATGACCAACGCCAAGGAACGTGTGATTCGCATGAAGGCCCTCCGCCAGGTTTCCAAGGCCGAACGCATTACCTTCGCCGTGATGGTGATGATTGTGTGCGTGCTCGTGGTGCCTGATGCCTCCGCTCTGATCATCATGCTCATGATGGGCAACATCTTCAGAGAAGCTGGCGTTGTGGATCGCTTGGTGAAGACCGCCTCCAACGAACTGATGAACATCATCACGATCTTCCTCGGTACGTCTGTGGGCCTCACCATGTCTGCTGACATCTTCCTCAAGCCCCAGACGATTATGATTATCGCCATGGGTGTGGTGGCCTTCGGCTTCTCCACATTCGGCGGGCTTCTCCTTGCCAAGATTATGAACAAGCTCTCCCCGAAGAATCCGGTGAACCCGCTCATTGGTTCTGCAGGCGTTTCTGCAGTGCCTATGGCCGCCCGCGTTTCTCAGGTGGAAGGTGCCAAGTATGACCCGCAGAACTTCCTTCTGATGCACGCCATGGGCCCGAACGTGGCTGGCGTGATTGGAACCGCAGTTTGCGCCGGTTACATGATCAGCCGCTTGAGCTAGTGAAACTGCGCGGCTAGTTTCGCGCGGAACAACTCGCTCTGCAAAATTTTTTTGCGGATGTTATTAAACACTTGAAAACGGCCTGCTTCGGCGGGCCGTTTTTCATAGACGTAAATACGTTTTTTTTCTATTATGAATTTGTGTAGGTCTAGATAATTTCAAAATCAACAAACCCATATGAAATTAAAGGATTCAGCTTTTGTTCACTCCCTTCGCAGTAATGTGAAAGGCATCCTCCTGATGTCTGTTGCGGCGTTTCTTTTGTGCGCATATAGCTGTCTCATTTTGTCCTTGACATTTCAACCTTCAGATTTGAACCCTATCCCGTGACGTTTCTTACCAGTGTATTTTCGATTGCCTTCCTATATCTCATTCTCTCTCATGTGCCGCGATTCCTGCACCCGGTTATGAACTGGGTTGGACAGAATACGCTGTTGATTCTCTGCTATCACACGTTGGCCCTCATGGTTGTATGGAAAATTCATCTGTCCACTCCTTTGTGGAATCCAATCTGGCATATTTTGATTTATACCGTTCTAACTTTTATGCTTCCGTATATTCATATCTCCATTCGTAGGTTTTTGCACCATGCAGCGTGAATTGTTGAGAACCTATCTGCGCTATGTGTCGGCCTTCATCTTAACGGCACTATCGGTGACGCTCGGAAATTTCCTGGATGGCGTCATTGTCGGTCAGTTGCTGGGGCCTGATTCCGTTGCTGCCGTTGGAACGGTCATTCCCGTAATTCAGGCTTTCTTTACGGTTGTGCTGCTGTTCGCGGGTGGTGGGGGAATGCTGATTGGGGTAGCGCTCGGCGAGAAACGCCGGAATCGTGCAAACGGTGTCTTCACGACTGCGGTTGCCGTGATGGCGCTATTGTCCTTATTCGGCGTTGTCATTGGTTTGGTAAGCCCCGGACTGGTCGGCGGACTGATCTGTCCGAATGCGGCGTTGCTCAATTTGTCCACTTCCTATCTTCGTTGGGTGTTGATCTTCGTGCCATTCTATATCGGGGAGGAGGCTCTTCAGACCTTTGTTGCGGTGGACGGAGAACCTAGGCTTGTGACGGTGTCGATTATCGCGGATACCATTGTCAACGTATTCATGTCGGTGATGCTGATTAAGTTCTTTGGACTCGGTGTCGCCGGAGCGGCGATCGGTACAGCGATTGGACATGGTTTCGCATGCCTGCTGCTGGTAGTCCTTCACTGGTTCCGCAAATGTTCGGAACCTCGGCTTGAATTTTCGGTTTTTCGGTCTTTCAGCGTTTCGACTCTCGGTTCCGTTTTGTCGCAAGGTGCACCGCTAGCAATCGCGTCTTGTTGCCTAACTGTACTCGTCTTCTCGGCGAATCGAATCATTCTTGGTTCCTTCGGCAATGACGGTATGTTCATCTTTACGGTGGCGATGAACGTCATCTTCATCTACAATCTCTTTTTAAGCGGCACGGTTGAGACCCTGCAATCGCTCGGTGCAATTGAGAAGGGTAAGGGTGGTCCTGGATTCCGCGATGTTGTGAATTTCACCTATAAATTGCTCGGAGCCTCTACTTCCGTAATCTGCATTGTCATTTGGATTTGTCCTGGAATGATTACCTCGCTCTTCGGCGGTGACGACCGTCCCGAATTGTTTGATGCGACGAATTCGGCGTTGCGGCTTTTTGCACCGAGTTTCATCCTCTTTTGTCTCATCTACGTGCACATGATTGTTTGCAAACTTGAGGGGAGGTCCGCTCTCGCACTCTTCATTTCGTTCGCGCTGTCGCTGACGGTGATCCCTGTTCTTTGGACGTTTGCGCATTTTGCACCGTCATATGTTTGGTGGAGTTATCTCGTCGCCTATCTTGTCGAAATCATTATACTCATAGTGATCGAAACGGCATCAAAGTCAATTTCAAATAAGTAAGGAATCTAGATTATGAAGGAATACAGACTTAATGATTCTCAACTCGGCGTCTACCTTGACATGGTAGAGGATCCGACAACGGTCAAATACAATCTTCCGTTGCAGATTGCGTTTCCCAAAGGCGTCGATTGTGACCGCGTTTGGCAGGCGTTTGTTGATACGGTGGCTGCTCATCCGATTTATGCTGCGACTTTTACCGCAGGTCCCGAGGGACCCGTGATGCTGATTCCTGATGGCGTGTTTAAGGTTGTGCCCTGCGCGAAGGGGGATTTCTTAAAGCCTTTCAACATTGAAAAGGGGCCTCTTGTTCGCGGAGCGATCGTTGATGGCGGATTGATGTTTGAGATGCATCATCTCGTTTTTGATGGAACGACGCAGATGAATTTCTGTGCAGAGGTTGCGGCGCGCTATAACGGACAGATTCCGATATCGGAAGAACTGACAATTTTTGACAAGGTTGCTGAAGACGCGGATGTCAAGGCAACGCCCAAGTACGCCGAGGCGAAGGCATGGTTCGAGTCCCGTTTTGGCGGGTCTGATTGCGAGTGCGGACTTGAACGAGACGCAGAAACGGATGATGCTGGTTCGGCACTGTACGAGCAGATGATTACCGACGCTGATTTTTCTGTCGCTGAAATACGCTCTTGGTGCAAGGCGAATGGTATAACACCAAACACACTCATGATGTCCGCCTTCGGATACACGCTTGCATCCTTTGCTGGCGCAGATGAGGGTATCTTCACGATGGCCACGCACGGCCGGACCGATAAGCGCTATCTGCGATCGCATGGTATGTTTGTGCGGACCCTGCCGATTAAGGTTGAGAAGGAAAAGACTGCTGACGAAACGTGTCTTGACTTCCTGAAGCGCGTGCAGGCCGATTTCCGTGAGGAACGTAAGTACGATTTCTACTCATTTTTAGACCTTGCGAAGGATTACCGCATCAATGACAAGTTCTGCTATGTTTACAACGAGAACATCCATCCGGACGTGACGCTAGGCGACAAGGTATGCTCCGTCAACTATCTCGGACAACTTCAGCAGCCCGGCGATTTCGTGCTGATGGTGTTGGCCGATCATGAGGGACATTACCGTCTTTGTGTAACCTATCGTAAGGCGGCATATCGTCCTGAAACCGTTGAAAGTTTCGTCAAGGTGTTTGTCACTGTGTTGAAGGGGTTACGCATGGGTGGAAAACTCGCCAACCTTGAACTCTGCGACGAAGAGACGTTAAAACTGCTTGACAAGAACAATGAAACAACGGTGCCGTATGATCGCGAGAAGACGATAGTTGATCAGTTCCGTGAACAGGCTGCCTCACGGCCAGAGCATCCTTGTGTTCTTGACTTGAAAACGACGCTCACCTATGGTGAGGTTGACAAACTGTCTAATCGCATTGCGGCTTACTTGAACGCGAAGGGTATCGGCAAGGGTGATTTCGTCTCCGTGTTGATTCCTCGCTGTGTGTGGATGGTTACGGCATCTTTGGGAGTACTGAAGTCTGGTGCTGCTTATCAGCCGCTTGACCCGTCGTATCCGGCGGAACGGCTTGAGTACATGATAGCTGATGCGAACGCGAAGTTGGTCATTGCCGACGAGGCTCTCCTAGATCGCATTCCCGGTTATAAGGGCCCGGTCGTGACACTTGCAGAGTTGGAAAAACTTCCAGATGCTCCGCTCCCTGCTACTAGTACTCCAACTCCCTCTGACGCCTTTATCGTCCTCTATACATCGGGTTCAACGGGTAAGCCTAAGGGGGCTGTGCTGGAACACGGTAACCTTATGGCGTTCTGCTCTTGGTATCGCCGCTATAGCGGAATCAATTCTGCATCGCGTGCGTCGGCATACGCAAGCTACGGATTCGACTGCTGCATGATGGACATGTACCCGGCGCTCACGGTGGGCGCAACGGTGTGCATCGTTGAAGAGTCTATTCGATTGGATCTTCCCACAGTTGATAAGTGGTTTGAAGAAAAAGGCGTGACACATTCGTTCATGACGACCCAGATTGGACGCCAGTTCTCGCAGATTGCTACGGCGAAGTCGCTCAAGTTCCTTTCCGTTGCAGGCGAGGCGCTGGTTCCTGTGGAGCCGCCAAAGGCGTTTACACTGGTGAACGGGTATGGTCCGACGGAATGCACGATTTATGCGACGGCGCATACAGTTGAACGCCTTTACCGCAGCGTGCCAATTGGGCATCCTTTGGACAATACGGGAGCCTATGTCGTTGATGCGCACGGCAGGCGCTTGCCGCCGGGAGTTCCTGGCGAATTGTGGCTTTCTGGTCCACAGGTTGCGCGTGGTTATCTCAATAATCCCGAGAAGACGGCCTCTGTATTCGGGAAGAATCCGTTTGGCGAGGGCCGCATCTACAAAACTGGCGATATCGTGAAGTTTGAACCGGATGGCACAATCATGTTTGTTGGTCGCCGAGATGGTCAAGTGAAGGTGCGCGGTTTCCGTATCGAGCTCGCAGAGGTTGAGGAAGTAATCCGCCGTTTCCCGGGAGTGAAGGACGCAACGGTCGCCGCTTTCGATGATCCTGCTGGAGGAAAGTTTGTGGCTGCCTACATTGTGGGTGACACAAAGATTGATGTTGGCGCAATGGAAGCTTTCATCCGAGCTGAGAAGCCTGCATATATGGTACCGGCAGTGACGATGCAGATTGACAAGATTCCTTTGAACCAGAATCAGAAGGTGAATCGTCGGGCGCTTCCAAAGCCAGAACGGAAAATTTCTAATGCGATGCCTCCGGAATCGGAGTGCGAGAAGCGCCTCTTTGAGGTGGTGGCTAAGGTTCTTGGCCATCGTGAATTTGGCATCACCACGCAATTCTCAGAAATTGGCCTTACATCCATTGGCGTTGTAAAGCTTTCTGTCGCATTGGAGAAGGAATTCAAACTTCCGTTCAAGATTCGCGATATTTCAGAGAACAATACGATTCTCAAATTGGAAGGCTATGTGGCGATGTCAGCCCTTGCCGCCCTCCGCTCGTCCACCGCCCCGGCAGAAGAGGTGAAGGTCATACGCCGGGACTATCCTGTTTCCCGAACCCAGATGGGCATTTTCATCGAGAGCCAGGCTCATCCGGACACTACCATCTACAACATTCCGCATCTGTTGAAACTTGGTGCGAGTGTGGATATTTCTCGGTTGGAGAAGGCTCTTGTCGCAACTGTGAATGCGCATCCCTATCTGAAGACACGTCTCTTCCAGGATGAGGAGGGAACGGTGCGCGCCAAGCGCCGCGACGCATCGAAGGTGAAGGTGGATATTATCAAAGGTGCTTTACCAGACCCTCAGTCTCTCGTGAAGCCTTACGATTTGTTGGGAGACGACCTCTATCGCATCGCCATCTACCAGACTCCCTCCGCAAACTACCTGTTCATGGACTTCAACCACATCGTGAGCGACGGCGAATCGGATGGGATATTCTTCCGCGACCTGAACCGCGCCTACGCGGGCGAGGCCCTTGAAGTCGAGACCTACACCGCATTCGATGCCGCGCTGGACGAGGAGGCCGCCCTGAAGACGGAGGCCTTTGACAAGGCCAAGGCTCACTACGAGTCCCTC
Source organism: Fibrobacter sp. (assembly GCA_024398875.1). Taxonomy (GTDB): domain Bacteria; phylum Fibrobacterota; class Fibrobacteria; order Fibrobacterales; family Fibrobacteraceae; genus Fibrobacter. Next base: position 23,235 of record JAKSIJ010000008.1, on the reverse strand, counting down.
TTCGCGGGCTGCGAGGCGGAATGCCAGCCCGCCTTCGGCACCGAAATCGGAGAACCCGGCGCAGGCCGCATAGAGGGCGCGTTCGATGTCCCTGCTGAAGCCATCCGTGAGTTCTGCCGCAGGCATGGCGTCTCGGAGAATGCGCTGTTCAATTCCGTGTACGCCTTCGTCCTGGCGAAGTACGCTGGCCGCCACGACGCCATCTACGCCACCATCTACAACGGCCGCAACGACTCCCGCACAGCCAATTCTGTCGCGATGTTCGTCAAGACATTGCCGGTCTGGTGCGACATCAAGGATGACCGCCGCATCGATGACGTGGTCCGCGGCATGGGCGAGCAGTTGGTAGCCAGCATGACGAACGACCTGTTCTCCTTCGCTGACGTTGCCCGCACATACGGCGTGCGTTCCGACATGATGTTCGTTTATCAGGGCGATGCAGGCGATTTCAGCCGTCTTGGTGGTGAAGCTTGCGAAAGCATCCCACTCACCCTCAACCAGTCAAAGGCGTTGATAGACTTCCAGGTCATGATAAAGAATGGCCGCTTTGAGTACTTCTGCGAGTACGACCGCGTCAACTACTCGGAATGGCTGATTAAGGGCTTTGCCGAATGCTTCGGGAACACCCTTTCCGAGTTCCTCGTGAAGGAAACTTTGGGTGATGTCGCTGTCTGTTCGGAAGCACAGCTTGCGCGCCTCGACAAACTCAACGACACGACGGTCGTCTACGATGGCCCGAAAACTGTCGTGGGTCTCTTCCGCCGGAGCGTGGAGCAGTATCCGGACAACGTCGCCGTCGTCCATTTAGATAAGAAGTTCACCTACCGCCAGGTGGACGAGATGTCCGACCGCATCGCTGCATACCTCCGCTCGAAGGGAATCGGCAGGGAGGATCTCGTTGCCGTCCTCATCCCGCGCTGCGAATACATGACGATAGCCTCCCTCGGCGTCTCGAAGGCGGGTGCCGCCTACCAGCCTCTCGATCCGTCATATCCGCCGGAACGCCTTGCCTACATGGTGGGCGACACCCAGGCAAAGCTCCTCATTGCAGACGAGAGCCTCTTGGACCGCCTGCCGGACTACAAGGGTGAAATCCTCCTCACGAAGGACATCCCATCACTTCCGGACGTGTCCGCGCGTCGCGACGAGATCCTCTCGTGGTCCCCGAATCCGGAGGACGCGTTCATCATCCTCTACACCTCCGGCTCCACGGGCAAGCCCAAGGGCGCAATCCTCGAGCACCGCTGCCTCGTGAACTTCTGCAACTGGTACCCGCGCTACTTCAACATGGGTTCTGACGCGCATGTCGCCGCATACGCCAGCTACGGCTTCGACGCCTGCATGATGGACATGTACCCCACGCTCACCGTGGGCGCCACTATCTACATCGTGGACGACTCCATCCGTCTCGACCTCGACCAGATCAACGCGTACTTTACCGAGGTGGGCATCACACACAGTTTCATGACCACACAGGTGTGCCGCCAGTTCGCACAGGTGACCAACGCCCCGTCGCTCCAGCACCTCACCGCCAGTGGTGAAAAACTGGTGCCCATCGCGCCGCCGGAAGGATTCAAGTTCTACAATGGCGGCGGCCCCACCGAGTGCACCATCTACGTGGCCGCATTCCAGGTGGAAAAAATGTACCGCCGTGTTCCCCTCGGATATCCTCTCGCCAACCTCCGAGCCTACGTGGTAGACGAGCGCGGCCGTCGTCTGCCGCCAGGCATGCCGGGCGAACTCTGGGTGTCCAGTGTGCAGATTTCCCGCCACTACCTCAACAACCCGGAAAAGACCGCCGCTGCATACGGAATCAACCCCTTCACACAGGAGGAGGGCTACAAGCGCATCTACCGCACGGGCGACATCTGCCTCATCCAGGAGGATGGCCTTATCGACATCCTGGGCCGTCGTGACGGCATGGTGAAGGTGCGCGGATTCCGCATTGAACTTTCCGAGGTGGAGGAGATCGTCCGCCGCTTCCCGGGCGTGAAGGACGCCACCGTGCAGGCCTACGATTCTCCCGCGGGCGGAAAGTACATCTGCGCCTACATCGTGGGCGACGAGAAGATAGACGTGGAGGCCATGAACGCCTTCATCCTCGCGGAGAAGCCTCCCTACATCGTTCCCGCCGTCACCATGCAGATCGACGAGATCCCGCTGAACCAGAACCAGAAGGTTGACAAGCGCAAGCTTCCGAAACCGCAGGCGCAGCGCGCCGCTTACGTGGCTCCGGAGACGGATGCCGAGAAGTTCTTCTGTGAGGCTATGGGCAAGCTCCTTGCTGTTGAGCAGGTCAGCTCCACGGACGATTTCTTCGATATCGGCGGATCTTCCATCGCGGCCATTGCCCTCATGGCGAAAGCGAATGCTGGTGGCTACGCTGTCACTTATGCCAACGTGTTCGCCCTCCGCACACCTCGTGCCCTTGCCGAATTTGTGGCCGGCGGCTCTGTGGAAAAACAGGAAGAGAATCCGCTGAACTTCGACTTCAGTGTCTATGACCACGAGGCCATCGGCCGTCTACTCTCCGAGAACACTCTCGACAGCTTCAACGCCGGCGACCGGCAGGAAATCGGCAACGCCCTCTTCACCGGTGCCACAGGCTTCATGGGCATCCATCTGCTGGCCCGGTTCCTCGACACCGAGAAGGGCAAGGCCTACTGCCTTGTGCGTCACGGTAAGGTCATGTCGGCCGAGCGCCGCCTGAAAAACCTGCTCTACTACTATTTCGACGACCGTTACGAGTCCGTGTTTGCCGACCGCATCGAGGTATTTGATGGCGACGTGACGAACCCGGCCTCTCTGGAGCCGATTTACGCCCGCAAGGTGGACACGGTGTTCAACTGCGCCGCGAACGTGAAGCACTTCTCCAGCGGCACGGACATCGAGGACGTGAACATCGGTGGCGCAAAGACCATGATTGAGTTCTGTCTCAAGTCAGGTGCACGTCTTGTCCACTTCTCCACGAGCAGTGTGCAGGGCTTTGTCGCCGAGAAGGATGGCCGTCCATCTAAAACTCTTGATGAACGTCAGGCCTATTTCGGCCAGAAACTGCCCACCAAGTACGCAAGTTCCAAGATGATTGCCGAACTTGAAGTGTTCAAGGCGGTTCAGGAGAAGGGTCTCAAGGCGAAGGTTATTCGCCTCGGCTTCCTCTCGCCTCGCGAAAGTGATGGTGAGTTCCAGATTAATTTCCGGACGAATGCTTTCATGGGTCATCTGCGGGCGTATGCGAAACTCGGTTGCTATCCCTATTCTCGTTACGCGGAAACCATTCCCACAGACCCCATCGATAGCGGTGCGGCAGCCTATCTGGCTCTCGCGAGAAGTCCTGAAAAGTGCCGTCTCTTCCACGCTACGAACCCCGACACGATTCCCATGGGCTCTATCATCCGCATGATGAATGCTGTGGGCATCAAAGTTGACTTCGTGGAGGATGACGTCTATGATGCTACACTCAACAAAGCTCTCGAAAATCCGGCCGATGCCCGTATCTTCCAGCCGCTCCTCGCTTATCGCTTGTCGGCTGGTGATGCATCGCTTGTTCAGGCAGAGTTCGTCAACGGCTACACCACGCAGGTGCTCGCACGTCTCGGATTCTTCTGGAGTGCTATCAGCGAAGACTACGTCAAGCGCTTCCTGACGGCAATCAAGGGCCTGAATTTCTTTGGGTGATGAGAAAAGACAGATAAACATCAAACAGGTGTTATATGATGGAATATGAGTTGAAGAAGACTTGGCCGTGGTTGGAACGACAGATTCTGTTGTTCCCGCTAATCGTTATTTTCCTAGCTTGCGCATCCTTCTTTTTTGGAGGGCATTGTGCAGCTTGGCAGTGGTGGGTCTCGATAGCACTTGTGCTATCGTTGCCTTTCGCTGCACGGGAAAATTGGCGTACAGGAGCTGTGTCGGGTGGATTCTTCTTGCTGACGCTGGCTGTGCTGTATGTGGCGGTTCAGCTTACCCGCGATTCTTGGTGGGTGGATGCTGTCGCGTACCACTTGCCGGCAACGCAACTCCTGATTAACGGCTGGAATCCCTTCACCGATGCAACCCCTTCTGCCCTCGGCGCTGCAATGCAGGTCGATCCGGAGGAGATGCGGGTGCTGCATGTTTTATTCCTGCAGAAGGCAGCCTGGATATTCAATGCGGTGGCGTTTTTCTTCCATGGCGATGCCCAGGCTGTGACGGTGCCCATTGAATTCTATGCCTTTTTCATGGCTTCCATTGTTCTTTGGCGGACGCTTGATTCCTGGCGCTGGCCTTTCCGGCTCCTGCTCGCATTTGCCCTTTGGACGTTTTGTGCCGGCCATTCCAGCATAGTCTTGTGGATTCCCTCGATGTCGGTTGTTGATGACGTCTGTGCAATGATGATTTTTGCGTTGATGGTAGCGATGACGAAGGATCTCTCCTTGCGCAAAGTTTCCTGGGATCGGATTGTTCCTTTGACACTTCTTGCCATTGCGGTGAAATCGGCAGGGGGGCTCGCATGTTTTGTTCTCTGGGTGTTTTTTGCAATTCTTTTCCTTGTCAAAAATCGTCACACATTCGGGCGTACTTTTGCCTTGTTTGCCGCTGCTGCCGTTGGAATGACGATTTACTTTGCGGTGACATGCGCTTCTCCGTACCTGACGGCCTATCGTGATTATGGACATCCACTCTATCCGATGGCGCAGGCGGATCCAGATCAGCCCACATTTGACTTTGTTTCCGATTTGAATATCGCGACAGCAGATTTTCACGAGATGAGCCCCATTGGACTTTTTGTAAATGCTTACATTTCGCCGACGCTGGCGCAGGCGTATTATCGGTATAAGTTGGGTAGGGAAGACTTCTCTCCGACCTGTTTATACTGGCAGTGCATGAAGCTTTTCGCCATGGATGACGACAGTATTTCTGCAACAACGCTGACGACTCTTTCTCAGCGGTTGGCCCTTTTGGCCGCAGTTGCGATACTTCTTTTGCTGTCAGGATGGCGTGTGATGCCGGCTATGATTCTCCTGATGCTCCTCGCGTCACCGAGCCCCCTTTATGGCTATATGCGTTACTTCAAGTGGGCCGAGGTTCTGTTCCCCTTCGCCATTTTGGCGCTTGCGGCTTTTGCCTGGACAAAGTTTGAACCCCGGATTGGCAAGATTCGCTCGCTGCAGGCCATCCCTCTTGCATTGGCAATCATATTTGGTGGAATCTTTGCTTATGGAATGGTGACTCGCGCTGTTCAGGATGTTGGCGAAAAACGCCAGGTTCTCTCCTTTGCTCCCAAGTACATTTATTCGTCCGTGCTGTCGCAACTTCACTGGGACTGCAATATGCAATTCTTTGCTTTGGCGGGTGACAGTGCGAGCCCCTGGAATCCTGTGATGGCGGCCATGGCGCAGCAGAAGGTCCTTTGGCAGGAGGATGGTGCGCGTGTTGGGATGAACGCGTTCAAACTGCGGGCAAAGAGAACTCCGAATTTGCAGACAATTGAAGTTCGGCCTCTAACTCCCGAACTTCGGGAAAAATTGAAGGGAACTCTGAAATTTGATTCGCTTCTTGCAGTTTACGTAGAATGAGTTCTTTTGTTTCGCCGTTTAAAGGATTTTTTATGCAGCGTGAATTGCGGAAAACATATTTTCATTACGTATTCGCCTTCATACTGACGGCGCTGTCCGTAGAACTTGGAAACATTCTTGACGGGGTCATGGTCGGGCAGATCATCGGTCCGGATGCGGTTGCTGCCGTCGGGACGACGCTATCGCTTTTGCAGGGCTACTATTCGGTCTATGTGCTTCTCGGCGGCGGCGGTGGCATGCTTGTTGGGCTTGCGATTGGTAGGGGTCGGCGTGACGAGGCGTCGCGTGTTTTCTCGACGGTGGTGGTCGCCGTTCTCGGACTTTCCCTCTTGCTCAGTATCGCGGGACTTGTCGCTCCAGATGCAATTTCTGCGCAATTCTGCACGAATCCGCAACTGCAACCGCTTGCGGTTTCGTATATGCGTTGGATGCTTCTCGCTGCACCTGTCTATTTTGGATTCTTCCTCGTACAGACTTTTGTTGCGGTTGATGGCGAACCGGGTCTTGTTACGGGAGCAGTCGTGGTGGATAGTGTTGCCAACGTAGGGGTTTCGGTATTGCTCATGAAGTTCTCGTCGCTCGGTGTCGCTGGTGCTGCCATCGGCACTGTGGTCGGGCATGCCGTCGCCTGTTTGCTGTTGATTATCCTTCACTGGTGCAAAAAAAATCCGTCCTCTCCACGGCTCAACATTTCAACTACACAACTTTTCAACTTGTCCCTCGTCCGTTCGGTGGCATCCCAGGGAGCGCCGCTTGCAATTTCCTCGTTCTGTACGACGTTGCAGTATTTTTTCTGTAACCGCATCGTGATGAATGCCCTTGGCAAGGATGGAATGTTTATTTATGCGGTATCGCTGAATGTGCTGCCGATTTTTCAGCTTTTTATTGGTGGCGCGAGTCAGACAATGCAGACGCTTGGCGCGGTCGAGAAGGGAAAAGGCGGCGAAGGTTTTTCGCAGATTGTCCGTCTCAGTTATCGGTTTCTTGGATGTGCGACGGTGTGCATCTGTATCGCGCTCTGGTGCTGCCCCGAATTTGTTGTTCGACTCTTTGGTGGTGGGGACCGTCCTGACCTTATTCCAGCGGCTGCATCGGCTCTGCGGCTTTTTGCACCGAGTTTCGTTTTGCTTGCGCTTCTCTACGTCCACATGGTTGTCCAGAAGTTGCGCGGTCGTAATGTCGAGTCTATGTTCATTTCGCTGACGCTTATGCTCATGCCAGTCCCTGTTATGTGGGCGTTGGCTCACATTGCACCTGAATGGATTTGGTGGGGTTATCTTGGTGGAAATGCGCTTGAAATAATACTAATTTTTATTTTCGGTTTATTTATGAAGGAGAGAAGATGAAAACCTTATTGAATTCTTCAGAAAAGGAAATGTTTTTGGCCCAGGCCACAAATCCTGATTCGTCTCAATATTGTATTCTTCTTGGTTTTAGGTTCCCCGGTGTGGCGGCAGAAGCACTGGCTGCGGCTTTTGAAAAAGTTGCTGCGGCGACTCCTGCGTTCCGTTCACATTATGCGCTGGAAAATGGAGAGCCGGTCCGCATGGATGATGGTGCTGTTCCAGAAATAGAGATTTGCGATGCGGCTGATTTTGCTGCTGCTCAATTGGCGATTGCTGCTTTACCTCACCAGCGCAATCTTTCGGCAACGCCGATAAAGGCGGTTGTCTATCGCCTGGCTACAGAGTCTGTGATTGGCATCTCGTGCCATCATATTGCATTTGACGGTGCAAGTTCCGCCCTGCTTGTGAAGTCCATTGAGTCCGTTCTGGCAGGAGGTGAACCTCTGGCTCAGCCGACGGATAATGTGCTGCCCATGCCACCTGATTCGGCATTTACATTATACGACGAAATGTTTGCTTCTGGAATCACTTCTGCTGAAATGCCTGTGCGAGGTGTTCGGCCGAAGGTGCATCCTTTTGAAGATCAGGAATTGCTTGTGACCTGGCCTGCAAATGAATTTGCATCTGTGGTTGAAACTGCGCACAGACTTTCGGTGACGGCTTTTGAATTAGTCTTTTCTGCGGTAGGTGCGGTGGTTGCAAAATACTGTGGCAGTGAAGATGTGGTGCTGGGAACCCAGGTGAATTCTCGTGATGATGCGCATAAAAATGCAATCGGCATGTTTGTGAACACAGGTGTTGTTCGCCTTCAGCCAAAGCGTGAAATGAATTTTGAGGAGTATGTGAAGGCAACGGCGGTATGCGTGCGTCGTGTGAATCATGGCGAAGTATTGCCGTTCTCCGATGTCCTTGCGCGTTATGGTGTTCAGGCCGATGCTTCGCGAAATCCCATGTTTGATGTCGCGGTCAACTGGCTGCCGTCACTGCCGGAGCAGATTTACCGCGTGCCTTCGAAGGAAAGCGGTGCGGAGAAACGTGCCCGCGATTTGACGCTTACATTTACGCGCACGAAGACGGATCTTTCTTTACGCATTAGTTGGCCTTCTGAATTCTTTGACGAAAATCTCGTTGCGAATTTTGCTGAACAACTCAAGTCAACGTTGGTGTTGGCGGCACAATCGAAGTCGCCACTTTCTGTGAGGGAAGTTTTGGAACTTCCCGAAAATCAGCGCAAGATTTTGGCGGACTTTTCCCAAACAGCAGTTGCTGAACCAGAAGAAACTCTTCTTCATCGGATGTTTGAAAAAGCGGTGCAGGCGAATTCATCTAAAACTGCGCTTATTGCGGTTGACCGCACTCTCACTTTTGCAGAACTTGATACTGAAGCGGATGCTGTGGCGGCGAATTTGCAGGCAAAAGGTGTCACCCGCGGCGATTCCGTTGTGCTGTTGTTGCCGCGTGAAAGTTTCTTCTTCTCGGCCATGTTCGGAGTTCTCAAGGCGGGTGCAACGTTCATTCCATGCGACCCGAAATATCCGGCAGAACGCATCAACAGCATTATCGCAGATTCCGACGCAAAATACATTGTGACAACCGCTGATCGGCTCGGCGATTATCCCAAGGATAAGACGCTGGAGGTCGGGAGGTTGGTGGTCGGCAAAGGAACGCCGTCTGATTCGGGCGTCTCTGGTGATGACCTTGCCTACATGATTTACACATCGGGCTCCACGGGAAAACCCAAGGGCGTGATGCTCCGCCATGAGGGTATCTGCAATTACCTGCGGCCCCATCCGGCGAACATCCACATGGACATCATCGCTCGCGAGGTAACGGCCTACGTTTCGGTGACGACGGTTTCGTTCGATATGTCGTTCAAGGAACATTGTGCCGCACTTGTCAACGGCAAAACGCTTGTCTTTGCGGGTGATGACCAGATGAACGACCCCGAAGAACTAGCAAAACTCATTATCGCGAATAAGGCCGACGCAATCAATGCGACACCATCGCGGCTCCAGCAGTATCTGGAATCTGAGATGTTTTGTGGTGCACTCAAGTGTATGAAGGTGGTTCTCTCGGGTGGCGAAGGCTATCCGATGGCACTTCGTAATCAACTTAAGGGCGTGACTAAGGCGAAAATTGTCAATACGTATGGCCCTACGGAAATTACGGTTTCTTCAAATGGAGCGGACATCACTGATGCTAAATATGTATCCATTGGCCGCCCACTTCTCAATTATCATGAATGGATAGTGGATAAGTTTGGTGACCTTTGCCCATTTGGTGTGACAGGGGAACTCTGGGTTGGCGGTATTGGTGTGGCGAAGGGCTATCGCAATCTGCCAGAACAGACGAAGGCGCGTTTTATCACCTACCAGGGAATGCCGGTTTACAAAACAGGCGATATGGCTCGGTGGGACTTAAACGGAAACGTTCTGATTTATGGACGTATGGATAGCCAGGTGAAGTTGCGCGGTCTCCGCATTGAACTTGGCGAAGTTGAGGGGCTTCTCGCTCAACAGCCTGGCGTTAAGAGTGCGGCGGTCGTCGTTCGCAAACTGGACGGACAGGAGAATCTCTGCGCCTATTATGTCGCAGATAAGAAAATCGACCCCGCAGCGCTTCGTGACGAATTGAAAAAGTCGCTTACGCCCTATATGGTTCCGACGGCGTATTTGCAACTTGAAAAGTTCCCGGAGACGCCGAACGGCAAGACCGATTTGAAGGCACTTCCGGATGCTGTACGGCTCGTTGAGGACTTGACTGCACCGGAAACAGAGTGCCAGAGAAAACTTTTCGACGTCGTCGCCGAGGTAATTGGCCACCGTAATTTTGGCATTCGCACATCATTCACGAGTGCAGGACTTTCCTCGCTGGGTGTCGTGAGACTTTCCGTTGCTCTCGGCAAGGCATTTGGTCTCCCATTTAGAATCCGTGACATCTTGGCTAATGATACGATTGTGAAATTGGATGGGTATCTCACGCTTGCGGCGCTAGCGGCTTTGCGGGAGGTTTCGGCGGAAACAGCACCCGGCTTGCAGAAGGACTATCCGATTACGAAAACGCAGATGGGCATCTTCATCGAATGCCAGGGAAATCCTGATACGACAATTTATAATATTCCCCGCTTGGTGAAACTTGGTGCGGGTGTGGATACGAATCGTCTTGTTACGGCTCTGAAGGCGACTGTAGATGCGCACCCGTATCTCAAGGCGCACCTCTTCCAGGATGCGGACGGGAATGTACGATCTGAGCGGCGTGATGATGCTTCTGTGAAGGTGGACGTCATCGATGGGCCACTTCCGGAACCACAATCCCTTGTGAAACCCTATAACCTCCTCGGTGACGATCTCTATCGAATCGCCATCTATCGCGTGTCTGGTGCGAACTATCTTTTCCTTGATTTCCATCATATTGTGAGTGATGGTGAGTCCAATGGCATCTTTTTCCGTGACCTCGACCGTGCGTATGCAGGTGAATCCCTAGAGCGCGAGGCGTATACTGGTTATGAGGTGGCTCTTGACGAGGAGTCTGCACTGAAGACGGATGCGCTTGACAGGGCAAAACGACACTACGATTCGGTATTCGATGGCTGTGAACCGGACTCTCTGCCACCCTATGTTATGGAGGACTCCGTTTCTGGTGTACGGTTTGTGGATCTGCCATGCACACTTGACTCCGCACGTGTTGCAACGTACTGTAAGGCGAATGGCGTTTCCGAGAATGCGTTCTTCAATGCGGCCTTCGGTTTGACTCTCGCGAAGTATGCGGGACGTACCAACACTGTCTTCACGACAATCTACAACGGACGTGGTGATTCGCGTACGACTTCGACCGTTTCAATGATGGTGAAGACATTGCCCGTTCTAGTGGATCTTAAGGCTGGCGACGGAACGGTTTTGGAACTCGTCCGCCGTACAAAGGACCAGATTCTTGCGAGCATGTCAAATGATATCTTCTCCTTTGCGGATGTTTCTAAGGCGTACGGTATCCGGGCGGATGCAATGTTCGCCTATCAGTCTGGCGATTTCGGCGTGGCATCGCTTGGCGGTGAACCTGTTGAAAGTGTTCCACTTGCATCGGATGCGGCTAAGTCCGCGCTGTCGGTTGAACTCGTTCCTGCCGTGAAGGGCTACAAACTGTCCGTCGAGTATGATCCTGGAGTCTATTCCGAGGAATTCGTTTGCGGGTTCTGCGAAAGTATGCAGGCGGTTGCAGATGCGTTCCTAACGCAGACAGGGCTGGATGAAATTGATATGGTGACGACGTCTCAGCGTGAGGTGTGGGATCGCTACAATGCAACGGATACACCCTACGACAAGTCGAAGACTCTGGTTGAACGTATTCGCGAACAGGCCGCGAAGCATCCCGGCAAGACGGCGCTTGTGTATCTTGAAAACCGTTACACATACAGTGAACTCGATCAGATGACTGACCGAATTGCTGCGGAACTTGTCAGGAGAGGCGCAGGTCGCAACAAGATGGTTGGTATTCTCGTGCCGCGTACGGAGTGGATTGCGATTCTTTCGCTTGCTGTCCTCAAGACGCGTTCGGGATATCTTCCGATGGATACCTCTTATCCGGACGATCGTTTGAATTTGATGCTGAAGGATTCGGGGGCTGTAATCTTGATTACAACGCCCGAACTCGGTGGGCGAATTGGAACAGAGTTCGCGGGTGCACGACTGATGCTCGACGAACTCTCGGCGTTTGCCAATAGAACTGTCGGACAATCCGAGCAACTGGACGATCGGGTGACTCTTCCGCCTCCGACCCCCGACGATCTTTTCGTTATGCTCTACACTTCGGGGACGACGGGTGTTCCGAAGGGGACAATCATTGAACATTCGAACATGATTGCGTTCTCTGAGGAACATCGGAAAATCACGCGGATTACGGAGAAGACGGTCTGGGCGTCGTTCGCGAGCTTCGGCTTTGATACGTGCCTCTCTGACATGACGCCGACATTGGCGTCCGGCGGCGAACTGCATATCCTTCCGGAGGATCTCCGCTTGGATCTTGAGTGGGTGAGGGACTACTTCAACCAGAATGGTGTCACACACACTGACATGACAACGCAGGTCGGCCGTCAGTTCGCAATTCTGGGCGGGACGAAAACGCTGGAACTTTTGAACGTCGGCGGCGAGAAGTTGGTACCGCTCGATCCGCCGTCGTACCGGATGCTCAACTGCTATGGTCCGTCGGAATGTACGTGCTACATCTCGACCTATGAACTCGACCGCAGACACAAGGAAGTGCCAATCGGGCGTCCGTTCGGCAATGCGAAGTTCTACGTGTGCGACCCGAACGGACGGCTGCTGCCGCCGAATGCGGTGGGTGAACTCTGGATTGCGGGTCCGCAGGTCGCGCGTGGCTATCTGAATCGTCCCGAGAAGACGGCGGAGGTTTTTGTTACGAATCCGTTTGGCGAGGGTCGTGTTTACAAGACAGGCGATATTGTTGCGCTGCGCGATGACGGACAGTTGATGTTCGTTGGTCGTCGCGACGGTCAAGTGAAGGTTCGTGGATTCCGCATTGAGTTGACGGAGGTGGAAGAGGTGGTTCGCCGCTTCCCGGGTGTGAAGGATGCTACCGTGCAGGCGTTTGACGACCCGAACGGCAACGGTAAGTTTGTTGCGGCGTATGTGGTCGCCGATGGACAACTCGATATCAGGTCGCTTAACGACTTTATCCGTGAGGAGAAGCCGCCTTACATGGTTCCTGCGGTCACGATGCAAATAGAGAAGATTCCGCTTAACCAGAATTCGAAAGTCAACAAGCGTGCGCTGCCGAAGCCGGAGGTGCAGCGGATGGAAGAATATGTGGCTCCAGAGACGGATGCCGAGAAAGCGTTCTGCGAGGCGATGGGAGGAATTCTGGGAGTCGAGCAGGTCAGTGCTATAGACGATTTCTTCGAAATCGGTGGTTCCTCCATTTCTGCAATTGCCCTTATGGCGAAGGCGAACGTCGCGGGCTATCCTGTCACCTACGCCAACGTGTTTGCCCTCCGCACACCTCGTGCCCTCGCAGAGTTCGTGAGCGGTGGCGCGAAGAAGCCGGAAAAAGAGGAGTCGAATCCCCTCAACATTGACTTCAGTGTCTATGACCACGAGGCCATCGGCCGTCTACTCTCCGAGAACACGCTTGATAGCTTAAATGCCGGCGAATTGCTGGAAATCGGCAACGCCCTCTTCACCGGTTCCACCGGTTTCATGGGCATCCATCTGCTGGCCCACTTCCTTGATACTGAAAAGGGCAAGGCCTACTGTCTCGTTCGTCACGGAAAGCAGATGTCGGCTGAACGCCGCCTGAAAAACCTGCTCCACTACTATTTTGACGATCGCTATGATGCCATCTTTGACGACCGCATCGAGGTCTTCGATGGCGATGTGACGAACCCGGCCTCCCTGGAGCCGATTTACGCCCGCAAGGTGGACACGGTGTTCAACTGCGCCGCGAACGTGAAGCACTTCTCCAGCGGCACGGACATCGAGGACGTGAACATCGGTGGCGCAAAGACCATGATTGAGTTCTGTCTCAAGTCTGGTGCACGTCTTGTCCACTTCTCCACGGAAAGCGTCAACGGCTATGTTCCTGCGAAGAACGGTCAATCGCCAATGACGTTTACCGAACAGATGGGCTATGTAGAACAGCATCTCCCCACCAAGTATTCTACCTCCAAGATGGTGGCGGAATTGGAAGTCTATCAGGCCATGGTGAAGAAGGGTCTCAGGGCGAAAGTGATTCGTCTAGGTCTTCTCTCGCCCCGCAGCCGAGATGGTGAATTCCAGATAAATTTCCGCACCAACGCCTTCATGGGAACCTTGCGTGCGTATGCTACTCTCGGATGCTATCCCTACTCCCGCTTGGTGGAGCCTGTAGCTACGGACCCCATCGACAGCGGCGTTACGGCGTACTTGAAGTTGGCGAAAACACCAGAAAAATGCTGTTTGTTCCATGCTACGAACTTCGATACCGTTCCCATGGGTTCCATCATCCGCATGATGAATGCCGAAGGGGTCAAGGTTGATTTCGTGGAGGATGACGTCTATGACGCCATATTGGACAAGGCTCTGGAACATTCTGAGAATGCCCGCATTTTCCAGCCGCTTCTCGCTTATCGCGGAATGGCAGGGGATAAAACCCTTGTTTCCGCCACAGTGGACAACAGCTATACCGTACAGGTCCTCGCCCGTCTCGGCTTCTTCTGGAAGGCTATCGGTGAAGATTACATCGAAAGCTTCGTGAAGGGGCTGAATGGTCTCGGATTCTTCGAATAGTTTTGCGACATCCGCTGAATCCGAAGGCTATAAACTTGAAGACGGCCTGCTTCGGCGGGCCGTTTTTTTGTGCGGTTAAAGTGCGGTTAATTGCGGTTAAAGCGCGGTGACGCTCTATTCTTTGAAAGGCGCGAACATTTCGGTGAATGTAGTGCCGTAGCCTGCGTTGCGCGCCATCTTCGCCTCTTTCGCGATGACAAGGGCCGTATCCATCATTTGTTCGTAGTCGTCCAGGGCGACGTCGGGCTCGATTCCCATCATGTGGTAGGTCTTGCCGTTTTTATCAAAGATAAGCGAAAAGGTCAATTGACAGAAACCAGACAGGTATGTCGGTAGGGACACGAAACTGGAGGCTTTGCCCGCCGTTTTTTGCCCAATAATAACAGAGTGCCTGTTGCTGGCGAGAGTCATCGCCGTAATTTCTGCGCAACTTGCCGTTTCCGAATCGGCCAGGATGACCGTGTATTTGTCCTTGGCCTTTCCGACTCTTTCATTGATAATGGGGGTGCCGGCAACAATCTGCTTGTTCGTTTCTAGCGTAGCGGCAAAATCGGACAAGGTCGTGTAATCGATGTACAAAGTATCGCCTTTTTTCAGGAATTCGCTGGAAACGTTCCTGCACTGAATACTATTGCCGCCACCGTTTCCGCGCAGGTCCAGCACCATGGATTTCGCGAATTCCGTTGCCTTCAGGGCGCGCAGGAATTCCCCGTAAGTGCCGCTGTCCCCCATGGCACCTTGAACATCAAACTTTCCAATATGGATGATGGCGATGGAGTCGACAACTTTGTATGTAACGATGGGCTGCGGGTAATCCGCAATGGCTATGTCAAATTTCTTTTCTTCGGAACCGCGAATCACCTTGAGCGAAATCTTCTCTTTTTTCGAAGCCTCCTCGAAAGCCTTGAGAGAAGTCACTGCGCTGCCGTTGACTTCGATGATGGTGTCGTTTATCTCTAGCCCCTCTTTTTCGGCCGCAGAACCAATGTAAACCTGGGCGATGGCAAATGCCGGATTTTCATGGTATGTGGCCGATGTGAGGTTTACGCCCAGGTCGTGATTTGTGGGGTGATCGTTTAGAATGTCCATGATGTCGTTCCCGTCAACTTTTTTGCTGCTGGAATCGTCCGCGTTGCCAGAAACTTCAATCGGCGGAATGTATAAAGCGTATTTATCGTTCAAGGATTTGTACATGTAAACGATGTCCGTTGCAAGCGGGCTGTTTATGAAAGTCGTTGTATCGGCAACGGAATCCGGCCTGTTGAGTGGCGTGCCCTTGCCCAAGTAGTCGCTGCGCTTGCCAAGGGGGTTGTACCAGTTTGTGCCCGCGGGCTTGAGGGAATCGCTGTGGGCGAAAAGGTAAAAGAGGTTGAGATATTCGTAGTTCGCCTCGAATTCCAATTCAAATTCCGTAAGCAAGTAGGAAATGCTATCGAACATCTCCTGGGATTGGACGGTATCGAGCATCAAGAGGTACTTGTAACGAACGGTTGAGTCGTTTTCCGCGGAAGGGTCGTTCTCTGGCTGGAATGGCGCGGAACTGCTCCCGGAATCAGAGCAGGCGGCAAGTGCAAAGAAAGCGCAGAGGACTGCAATCGCCATGCAGTGGGTCGCGCGGGGCAAAAACTTGGTAGGCATACGTTCTCCCATTTGGTGGGGAATATAAAAAAACGAGTTCAATTCAATTGTGAACGCACTGTATTCGCAATTGGATAAATATACGGTTTATCCTTGACCGTTGGTGTCCAATTGGCGGGTGCCTTCTGAGTATTTACTAATAGAAAACTGATTAGTAATCAAAATACTACAAAAAATCTTGTTTTTTGGAAAAAGTTTGATTATATTTGTAGTATGTTTGAAAATTGCTCAAAAAATGTGCTTTTGGGAAATGTCGCCCGGCTTTTTGTAGGCTATCCGTTCCGTAGCACGTGTATTCCTGGCGAACAGGGCATATTGACATGCTTTTTGAAAGATGTTGATTCCAGTGGCGTTTTGAATGTTGCTGCGTTGAAGCGTGTTGATGGGGCTATGCCGAATATGTCGCATATTGCGCGCGAGGGGCAGGTGGTGTTCCGCTCCCGTGGAGCGAGTTTTGTCGCTGCGCTGGTCCCGCAACTCTTCGAGGATTTGCTGGTTGCGGCCCCGATGATTCGCATAGAGGTTGATAAAAATATGCTTCTGCCGGAATATTTGGTGTGGTATATCAACAGCTCGTATGGCGCGGCTTATTTTAAGGAATTTGCCAAAGGTACGGGAATCCCTCTTATAAGTAAATCGGTTCTTGAAGTGATGCCGATGAAGCTTCCGGACCTTGAATCTCAAAAAAACATTGTGGATTTAATGGAATTGAATAGGCGGGAGCGGAGCTTGCTGTCAGAAATTGCCAGCAAAAAGGATTTAATTTTAGAAACGGAAATTACAAACTATCTGGAGTCGCTATGAGCGCAAATAAAATCAAACAAATTGAACAAGATGACATCAATGCTGCCGCTTGGGCTGCCTGCGACACGTTCCGTGGAGCAGTGGACCCTGCACAATACAAGGACTACATTCTGGTGATGCTCTTTTTGAAGTATGTGTCCGATGTTTGGCGTGATCACTACGAAAAATATCGCAGTCAGTATGGCAATGACGAATCCAGAATTCTCCGTAAATTGGAACGAGAACGTTTCGTGTTGCCATTGGTGCAGTTGACGAACGAAAAAGGGAAGGTGATAGACAAGTTCACTGCGGACTATTATAGCCTTTACGATAGGCGCACGGCTGATAACATTGGCGATTTGATCAATATTGTTTTGGACAAGATTGAAACCCAGAACCGTTTGAAACTGGAAGGGGTTTTCCGCAACATTGATTTCAACTCCGAACCGAATTTGGGCAGGACTAAAGACCGTAACCGCCGTCTCAAAACGCTCCTTGAAGATTTCCACAAAGATGAACTGGACATGTCGCCAAGCCGCGTTTCCGAAGATATTATCGGTAATACGTACATGTACTTGCTGGAACGCTTTGGAACGGAATCGGGCAAGAAGGCGGGAGAGTTCTTCACGCCGTTTGTGGTGACGGAACTTGTGGCGAAACTTGCAGGCCCTAAGGGCGGTGATAAGATTTGTGATCCCACATGTGGTGCCGGCGGTTTGCTGCTTCAGGCGTCAAAACAGGTTGAGGATGACAATTTTGCTCTGTTCGGTCAGGAATCTAACGGTAGCACCTGGGCGCTTTGCCGCATGAACATGTTCTTGCACAGTACCGATAGTGCCCGTATTGAATGGGGCGATACGTTGAATAACCCGATGCTTGTGGAAAAAGACAAGCTGATGAAATTCAACGTGGTTGTGGCGAATCCTCCGTTCTCCTTGGACAAGTGGGGTGCGGAAAATGCGGAAAACGACCAATACAACCGTTTTTTCCGTGGTGTTCCTCCGAAAAGTAAGGGCGACTGGGCGTTTATTACGCACATGGTAGAAACGAGCCTTGCAGGTGAAGGCCGTGTTGTCGTTGTTGTTCCACATGGGGTGCTTTTCCGTGGCTCGTCCGAAGGTAAGATTCGCGAAGCCATGATTGAAGAAAACTTGCTGGAT
Source organism: Fibrobacter sp. (assembly GCA_024398875.1). GTDB lineage: Bacteria > Fibrobacterota > Fibrobacteria > Fibrobacterales > Fibrobacteraceae > Fibrobacter. The sequence goes on along the minus strand of JAKSIJ010000008.1, from coordinate 5,473 downwards.
GCGGTTATCGGCTTGCCCGAGAACTTGTTCCCGACTACGAGTATTCCGGTGGCAATTCTCGTATTTGACCGCAGTCGTGAAGTCGGCGGCAAGAACGCCAAGCGCAAGGACGTTCTTTTTATTGACGCTAGCCGAGAATTTGTGCAGGGCAAAAAGCAGAATACCCTTTCCGAAGCGATGATTACGAAAATCGTTTCGACATACAAGAAGCGCAAAAATGTCGATAAGTATGCGCATCTTGCGACGCTTGACGAAATCAAAACGAACGAATACAACCTGAACATCCCGCGCTATGTGGACACCTTCGAAGAAGAAGCCCCCATTGACGTGGATGAAGTTCAGAAGGATATTGACCGCCTCGAAGCGGAACTTGCCGAAGTTCGCAAGTTGATGGCCAAGAAACTGAAGGAAATTAAGCGGTAACAAAAAGGGATTGGGTTGGTATGTTGAAGCGCCAGGAAGCTGAGTGTCGGCTAAAGGAAATCTTCGGCTTTGACCATTTTTATGATGATCAATGGTCGGTGATAGAAAAGGTGTTTAACAAGGAACGAGTCCTTGTTATCCAAAAGACAGGTTTTGGAAAATCGTTGTGCTATCAGTTTCCGGCGACTCAATTTAACGGATTGACAATCGTTTTCTCTCCGTTAATTGCTTTGATGCGTGATCAGGTCACTTCCCTAAACAATAAGGGAATTGCTGCCCAGTGCATCAATTCTAACCAGACGCAAGAAAAAAATGATGCTGTCATTGAGCAAGCGAAAAAAGGCGAATTAAAAATATTGTATATCGCCCCAGAACGCCAGGGAAGCGTATCTTGGCAAGAAGCTGTTCGGCAAATGAAAATATCCATGGTCGTTGTCGATGAGGCTCATTGTATATCGCAATGGGGGCATGATTTTCGTCCTGATTTCAGGAGAATCGTTGACCTTGTAAAAATATTGCCTGTTGATATTCCTGTTTTGGCAGTGACTGCTACAGCGACGCAGCGGGTTCAAGACGATATTCAAGAGCAAATCGGCAATGGAATGTCTGTAATTCGCGGAAATCTTCTTCGTGAAAATTTGCGTCTGTTCGTTGTGAAAGTAAAATCGGAAAATGAGAAGAAAATTCGCATTGCAGAGTACTTGAAAAATTGCGAAGGATCTGGCTTGATTTATACGGGAACAAGGGTAAATACGGCTGTGTATGCCGATTGGCTTAATTATGTTGGCATCAAGGCCGCCATGTATAACGGATCTCTTGAGGCTGAAACTCGCGTTGACATTGAACGAGGGCTACAGGAAAATCGTTGGAAAGCTATAGTTTCCACAAATGCGCTTGGAATGGGTGTTGACAAACCCGACATTCGCTTTATCATCCATACGCAAATGCCCCAGTCGCCGATACACTATTATCAGGAAATCGGCAGAGCAGGGAGAGATGGGCTGCCGGCAGATATCATCCTGTTTTATAATGAAAATAGGGATGATGCTGGCGAGTCTTTTGATGAAAAACTCCCGTTGAGTTTTATCAATAATGCGAAGCCTAAAATACCGGAATATGAAGCTGTTGTTGAAGCCTTGAAAAACGAACCCCTTGGCGAAAGGGGCGTTATGGAAAAACTGAATATGAAGCAGACCCCCGTGAGGACGATTCTTGCGGATTTGGTAGAGCAGAAAATAATTTTTAAGAATGATGGGGGTAAGTATGAGTATAAATACGATGCTCCTGAATTGAAAACGGAATCGTTTGAAAAACTGCGCCTAGCGAAATTGGAAGATTTGAACGCTATGATTGGTTACGTAAACACGACTGAACCTCGCATGGACTATCTTCGTAAATACCTTGGCGATAAAATTGATATTCCTTCAAGCAATTGCGATAATACAAATTTAAAGGGTTTCTTGGATAATTCCCTACATAGTGACTTGTGGACGAACCTCAAGACTTTTAAAAATGAACGTTTCCCGGAATTGGTTCCGAAGAAGACCTCTTCTTTGGATATTGGCTATGCTTTGGATAACTACATTCAGGAAGCGGGCGAAATCGGTCAGATTTTGCATCACTGCAAATACGAAAACGGTGGTGATTTTCCCGATGAACTTGTTGCGAGAATGGCTAGAATGGTGCAGAAAAAGCTTTCTGCACAACACTTTGATATGTTGTTGTACGTGCCGCCAACGATTTCGGGTGACTTGGTGAAAAATTTTGCAGAAAAGTTGACCGTCAGGATTGGTGTTCCTCTCAGCCATGATTTAAAGAAGATGAGACTGACCGAGGCTCAAAAGATTCCTCAAAATGCTATCTTGAAAAGGAGTAATGTCAAGGATGCGTTTGGCTTTGCTTCGCCAGAGATTCTTGTCGGGAAAAATATTCTTTTGCTGGACGACATTTACGATAGCGGTGCTACAATGAATGAAATTGCAAAAATGCTAAAGAAAAATGGAGCGGAAACGGTAACGCCGATTGTAATCGCCAAGACTGTCGGAGGTGATTTATGAGCGAACTGAACGAGTTGGCATATTGGATGGCTTTGGCTCATGCTGCTGTAAATACGTCTGTGAAGAATGACGTTTTAATCAAGTGCTTTAAAGAGAAAAAATCCGTAGTAGATTTCTTCTCTATGTCCACTCAGGATTGGAATTCCGTCTTTGGTATGAACCTTGCTGATGTCGATGCTCTTTCTAGAGCTAAGGAACAACTGGCTAATAATGCTTTTGCTGTGGAAAATTTATTGAGCCAAGGTTTTGTACTGATTCCTTCAACTTCCCCAGAATTTCCGCAACTGCTGAAAGATAATCTCAAGAAAAACGGCTGCCCTGTCTTGTTGTATGCAAAGGGAAACATTGGCTTGTTAAACCAGCCGTCTGTTGCCGTTGTTGGGGCGCGTTCGGCAAGCGAAATATCGTTGGATTTTACTCGCAAGATTTCTTCTAAGTTGGCAAAAGAAGGCAAGGTCGTTGTGAGCGGCTTTGCGAAGGGCGTTGATAGAGTGGCTTTGGATGCAGCGGTTTCTGTTGAAGGTAAAAGCGTCATTGTATTGCCCCAGGGAATATCGACTTTTGCGTCGGGCTTTAAACAGTACTACAAGCAAATCATAGAAGGAAAGGTTCTCGTCGTTAGCGCTTATGCCCCGAAAGTCCCTTGGTCGACCCGTTTGGCGATGGATCGGAATCGCTTTATTTATGGCTTGGCTAGTGAAATTTATGTTGCGGAATCAAATGAAGGTGGTGGCACTTGGTCTGGTGTGATGAATGGTTTGAAACGTGGTTGCAAAATTTATGTCCGTAAGCCTGACGATGGTGAAAAGAATGCAAACCGCATTCTGATTGAAAAGGGGTGCTCGCCGATAAGTTTGGGTGGTGAGAATGTCATAGAATACCCGATTGCAGTTCCGCAGATGCAAGCCGTTTGTGAGGAAAAAGCTGTTTATAATGCAGAGAAAAAAGAACCCAAGAAAAGAAAGAGCCGAAAGAAGAAAGAAGCAACGTTAGATTTGTTTGAAGCCGAAGATAATCAAACGTAGCGAATTCGATGCGTTTATTAAATCTTGAATGATTGTCGGGCAAAAAAACTGAAGGAAATTAAGAGATAGGATTTGCAAACTGATGTGGTTGAGGCAAAAAAATAGACTATGTCCCTCAAAATGTCCCTCAAAATGTCCCTCAAAATGTCCCTCAAAATGAGCCCCAAAATGAGCTTCAAAATGAGTCTCAAAAACTGGGCGTTGGGTTAAGGTAGAGAAGAAAGAAAAATAAGCGGCAAACGTAGCGAAATCGATACGTTTAAAAGGCTGAAAAGATGGCTAAAGGAGAATGATAATGTTGCCGAATGGATGGATTGCTTGCAAAATAAAGGATATTCAAACCGTGGAAGTTCAAAACGGTTTTTCTCCGATGTGTGTTGAATATGCAACTAGACGAAAGTCTTTAAGTTTGGGCGCACTAACAGGGAATTCATTGGATCTAACGCAGGAAAAATTTATTTCCGAAGATTGTGAAATGCCTTCTCACTCCATGTTGCATAAAAATGATATCCTTGTAAGTCGTTCAAATACGAAGGATAAAGTTGGTCGTGCAGCCGTTGTTTTGGAAGATGTTGTTGAGTATTATTATCCTGATTTAATGATGCGTTTTCAAGTAGATGCACAAAAAGCTGATTGCAGGTATGTTACAATGTGTCTGCAATCTCCTGCTGGCAGAAATTATTTTATGTCTCATGCAGCCGGAACCAGCACAAGTATGGTAAAAATAAACAAGAGTGTGTTAGAGTCATTTCCGTTATGCCTGCCACCTCTTGCAGAGCAGAAGAAAATTGCCGAGACGCTTTCTGTTTGGGATTCCGCCATTGAAAAAATGGAGAAGTTGATTGAATGCAAGGAAAAAATACATGCAAAATTGCTGAATGATTGTATGCATTGTGCTGATTGGAAAATATCTTCAATTGAATCTGTTGCTACGGTAAAAAAAGGAATTCAATTGAATGGTGAAAATATGATTTCCAATGGATCTTATTATGTCATGAATGGGGGTGTTGTCCCGTCTGGTTATACCGATGAATGGAATACTCCTGAAAATACAGTTTCTATTAGTGAGGGCGGAAATTCTTGTGGTTTCGTTGCATTCAATGATGAAAAATTTTGGGCAGGAGGCCACTGCTACACGTTAATTGATGTTTCTCCTGAAGTCCTGCCAAAGTTTTTATTCCATTATCTAAAAAATAAGGAAAAAGAAATTATGAAACTGCGAGTTGGTTCTGGACTGCCAAATATACAGAAGGATTCTATAACCAACTTTGAATTTAAGTACCCTACGAAAAAGGAACAGAAAAATATTGTTGAAATTTTAGATTCTTCTCAAAAAGAACTCTCCCTTCTAAACCAGCAACTCGCTTTATACAAGAAGCAAAAACAAGGTTTAATGCAGAAACTTCTCACCGGTGAATGGCGTGTATAGTGGCGGAATAAACGGCGGATTAATTTTTTGAGTTATTATGAACACTTCCGAACTTGACAGCAAAGACGTTTTAAGGGTTATCCGCATGGGTGAGGGGATGACCGTTGAATTTAAAAAGGCGAAGAATTCTTTGCCTGGCAATCTCTTTGATTCTGTTACGGCTTTTTTGAACAGGAACGGCGGTCATGTTGTTTTGGGTGTTGCTGATGATAAGACTATCGAGGGAGTCGATGAGGATGCTGTTGATAAACTTTGCAAGGAAATTGCCACGCTGAGCAATAATCCCGATAAGCTCGACCCGACTTATTTGCTGGATCCGCAGGTTGTTGATTGCAATGGGAAAAAGTTGATATACTTTTTTGTCCCGGCGAGTTCACAAGTTCATAGAACAAATCGAAAGGTTTATGACCGTGGTGCTGATGGCGACTTCATTGTAAAGAATCAGAGTGCGATTAGCGCCATGTACTTGAGAAAGTGTTCTGCGTATTCCGAAAATACGATTTATCCTTTTATGATTGAATCGGATTTAAAACGCGGTC
>JAKSIJ010000079.1 GCA_024398875.1 Fibrobacter sp. | reverse complement strand
AGGAATCCAAGAGGCTCCTGCAGAAAGAAAACTTGTCGATGGAGGAGATTTCCGATATGGCGGGCTATTCTAACGTGAGCACTTTCTATAGGAATTTTACGAAAGTGACGGGAATGTCCCCGTCAAAATTCAGAGAATCGGCGGAATAATCGTGCATTTTCTGGAATTTTCCATTATTTGCAGTCCAAATCCTGATTTCTTGTCTTACTTTTGCAATATCCAATCGCGGAAAGTCCGCAATTTGAATAAACAATACAAACAATGGCAATGACAGAAACAAAGAAAAATGTATTCCTTGGGGTCCTGACCGGAACTCTGGTCGGTTTTGTCCTGGGAGTCGTTTTCGGCAATCCCGGGTCCGAGTTCGGAGTTGATAAAGGAAATACATCTGCAGATATCTCCAAGGCAGCCAAATTCGGGAAGTTCACGGATATTCCCACCGTCAGAGATGATTCCGCTCAAAGCAGAGACACAGTCAGGTATGAGGCAGTTGATGAAGATGGGAAAAGTATGGAAATAATAATTGTAAAATAAAAATTGTCCACTATGAAAACCAATTCCAAATTGGCACTGGCCACAGTCATAGGCTTTCTGGTAGGAGGAGCGGCCGGCTTCTTCTTCAGGGGGGCAGAGATAACACCGGATCTTGCGCAGGGAGATATCTCAAAGGCGTCAAAATTCAACAAAAATGTAGTAAGTCCGGCGATGAGCGCTTTTCAGGAGAAAATCGCAAGCAATCCCGAGGAACTTGAGAAAGCCACCTTTTCACTTACAGTCCTGACCTCACGTATGACGGAGTTTGACGAACTCGTAACTCTCGCCGTTGCCGTATCTGAAGGCAATGAGGAGCTCGCAGCTTCTATAGAAAATCTTCAGAATGTTAAGCAGCTCGCTTCCAACGCCCGCACCAGCGGAAACCAGGCACTAGAGGCGCTTAACGCTATCGCCGAGGAGAAGAAATCATCCGTCGACTATGAGCAGGCCTCCCAGAATCTTGCGCTTGCATTCATGATGGTGGACCGCCAGATAAGTGTAGGCAAGCAGTATGTCTGCGACGTGGATGCATTCCTTCGCGGAAAAGACGTTGATGATTACAAGGAACTTGCGCTGGCTCGCGACCTCTGGGCAGGATATTGTGCCGGTGAGGCGAGGCTGACCAATAACGACG
>JAKSIJ010000077.1 GCA_024398875.1 Fibrobacter sp. | reverse complement strand
TCGTCATTGAACATCATGGTCTCCCGTTTTTCCAACGAATACGCAGGCCATTTAACCCCGTTATAACTCGGATTGGCATTGATGGCGAAACTAACCCATGCCCCACAGACCTGATCGGCAAGCTCATGAATGACAGGTCCAGAAACCAATTCTTGTTCATCTTCGAAATTATGAAAAACATACGGAAGCTCGCAGCCGTGGCTTGCGCCTATCCAGTCGTATCTTGTGTTTTTCTTGGCAAAGTAATACATATACGTATTTCCTGTGCCTCCCGCTTTGATATGATTTTCCGCAAGCTTAATTGCGGGAGAGCGGAATCCGGCTTCGGTCATAAGGGCCAGCTTCTGCCAAAATTCTTCCTTGTCGGAATAAAGCGCCATGAAGTCTTTGATGCTTTCCTGCTCTTCCTCTGTACATTTACCAATAAAGCGGTCAACACTGCCATCTAACATATATTTGGAAAAAGCATTCTTTGTTTCCTCCGAAAGCACATGACCTTCTTCCTCCACGGACGGGTTGAGCAGATCGAAGATGAAGTAATTATATTCGTCTGCTACCGTTCCAATCATCAGGTCAACATCTTTTCCTGCTCCGTCCAGTACGGCCTGATACGGGTCTTCCGGAATGATGCTATCCTCTCCGCGAAGCGGGGCGTAGGTAAGATAAGAAAGAGACTCCCCGTCACTTTCATCGAGATAAATTTCAAAGAATTCTTCCTCAGAGAGTTTAAGAAGATCGTCTACGCAGCTTGCATTCGCTTTCTTTAACAGCAGGTTCGCGGCATCGTATCTTGCAAAATTCTCATGCGTATAGGTAAAATTCAGTCCGCCGCTCTGCGCAATGGCGTGCTGGAAAAGCCCCTCCGTTCCTTCCGCTACGAGAAGTGCACAAACAGAACCTGCACCTGCCGATTCGCCGAAGATGGTGACATTATTAGGATCGCCGCCAAATCCTTCTATATTTTGCTGAATCCATTTCAAAGCTTCAATCTGATCAAGAAGACCGTTGTAACCGGAAGTCGGGAACTTCTCGCCGCCTTCAACACCGGTAAAGTCTATGTAGCCCAAAGGTCCAAGACGGTAGTTCGCATTTACCACAACGATATCGGGATGTTCCTCGACCATATACTGACCGCTGTACAGCGTGTCAATCGCGCTGCCATAAGAATATGC
>JAKSIJ010000076.1 GCA_024398875.1 Fibrobacter sp. | reverse complement strand
AACCGTATGATTTTTTGCGTATTTGTCAGTTGACCGATACTATGTGCGATGATAAACTTGATTTGGTGGTAATACCACCAAATTGTACTTTGGAGCAAAAAATGAGCCTTACGGAAGAAGTCATAAGAAAACTCAAATACCAGATACTCAGCGGACAGTATGAGCCCGGGGAACATCTGCCGACTCTGCGTGAAATGGCGGACATCTTTGAGGTGAGCCGCTCGGTGATAAACGCCGTCGTGGTGGACATGGAAACCAGCGGATATATAAAGATAGTCCCCACCAAGTGGATAGAGGTTGCAGACTGGGAAACCGAGGGCAACCTTTCAATCCTCAACGACCTCATAGAATTTGACCTCATAAAGCGCGAGCAGCTGGAGAGCCTGCTGCAGAGCCGTCTTTTCATGGAGCTTGAATGCGTACGCCTTGCCTGCGAAAACGCCTCTCGGGAGGACGTAGCAAGGCTCAAGGCGCTTGTCATCGAGGAGACTGCCGAAACGCGCCCCGAAAAGCGCGCAAAGTGCGATATCCGCTTCCACACCCTTGTGGCGCAGATGAGCGGGAATTTCATCTACGGCATGATAATAAACTCCTTCAGCGACAGCGGACGGAAACTGATTGAAAAATTCTATAACGATGAAAACGTAATGAACTTCGTGTCGGAAAAGCACGGAAGCATATGCAGGGCAATAGAGAATAAGGATGAAAACCTCGCCGTCAGTCAAATGCGCGAGCTTCTTGAGCACGGCGAGAAGATCATATATACAAAAATCAAATAGGAGGTAGTTTTATGGCAAAGTACGAAAACGCGGTAAAGCAGCCCGGAAACCTGAGCCCCAGAGTCAAATGGCTCCGTGACTACTATTTCGAGGGCACAAAGCGAAAATGGAACAACGAATACTGCTCTTACACTACCGGCACACCCTGGGATGTACAGTTTGATGAGATAACCTATTTCATCGTTCCCGAGATGTACACCTATCTGTCTCCCTTCACAGCATCGTTCAAAAATTTCTCCGAGGTCATACCCGTTGACGAGGATTTCTGGAAGAAACCCATCGTCGAGCGCAAGGCAATATTCACCAAGAAAGCGGTCTGCGAAAAGCTGCCCGTGGAAATTCTCCCCGGCGACCTGCTCTGCGGCGCAAAATTCAACATGATGTACTCCATGTGTCTGAC
>JAKSIJ010000075.1 GCA_024398875.1 Fibrobacter sp. | reverse complement strand
GGTCGTTGAGGTTGTCCGGAATATCGGTGCAGTCGGCCATTTCCATAAGGACGTATGACAACTTCTCCAAAAAAGGTGTATGCTCGTTGATTTCCTGCAGGCTACCTGCAAATTTAGGCAACTCGATGAAGATTTGCAACACCTTGTCGTTCCTTTGAGTGGTAGTCTTCTCGTCAATGTCGCAGAGGGCGAGCCTTATTGGGGTTCTCCCCACGGTCTTGAAGAGAGGGTCCCCGGTGAAGGCGAGGAAGATGGTCCTGCCGATGGAGTAGCCCTTGGTCCTGCAGTTGACGTAATGCTCCAGAATGGCGGCTGCGGTGTAGATGGTGGAGCGGTCGATGAAAGAACTTTTCACATAGTTCTGCATCTCGATGATCATCCGGCTTCCGTCCTGCAGCCGGCAGTGGACGTCGAAGCTGGCGTCGCGCATCTTGCCCACGGGAATGGTGATGTCGCGCGGAAGATATTCCAGAGACTCGATGTGATAGTCGGGGAAGAGCCTGTTGAGCAGTTCGAGAAGGATGTCCTTGTTCTCCTCGCTGCCAAGAAGAAACTTGAAGCCCCAGTCGGAGGTCGGGTAGATGAAACGTTGGTTCTCGTCGTAGACGAATTTGCGGTACTTGCGTGCCATAACTTGAATGATTGAAAGGTTAAACATCCCGGCAGCCAAAAGGCCCCGGCTCCGCTGCTATTCACCCTCTCAATCATAATCACCGCCGGACCGCGTCCCGATTTTCCGGGCCCCCGTTCTCGCAAAGCGAACGGAAGCAAGCCTTGTCTCCGGCGCTGCCCGGAGCATTCGGCAAATTTGGGTTCCCCCACAGCAGGGTATGAGTAATTCGCATACCGGAAAATCCAGCGATGAAAAGAACTATGATGCGAAGATAGGAATTTATTTCAATAAATGGAGAATGCTTGTTGAATTGCCGACAGGTGCGTTCATAACTCACGCGGCTGAATTTTCAGAGCGAATAGCCCTGATTTTCTCTTTTTTCGCTGAAATTTTCAGGAAATCAGAGAGATTCGGGTTAAATCACTCTTTTTCTGGATTCTTCAAAGTTTTCCGCTGACATTTCAAACCGGGAGTTTCCGTAAAGTCTTTTTTTCGGTTGGTCGAAACGGGGTGTGCTGAAGATTTTTCCGATAGGGGTAACGGGCTGAAAAATCAATAGTTAGTATTCAAAAAAAGTTGTCGAAAATCTGCAAAAAAGTTTTGCGGATTAAA
>JAKSIJ010000074.1 GCA_024398875.1 Fibrobacter sp. | reverse complement strand
AAATCCTTGGCTGTTTTTATGGTTTGCTTTTGAGAGGCATCGCCGCAACTGAGCAAGAAAAAAACTAAGACGAGAAGAAAACCCATCGGAAGAATACCCATCAACTTTGGGCAAGAACGATTCAATTTCAAGCAAGGACTGCCCGATTTGTGGAGAAATCCGTCCACCGAAAAACGCCTCAAAATTTCGCGCCAAAACATCATATTGCAAATATTAGGAAATCGGACTGGGGAACAGGATTACGTCAGAGATATTTTCTTTGTGTAACGCCAGCATAAAGAGGCGGTCCAGACCGAGGGCCACGCCAGAGCAGGCCGGCATTCCCGATTCCAATGCCGCAAGGAAGTTCTCGTCAATTTTCGGGACGTCCTTCCCCATGGCTTTCCGGATGTCGGCATCGGCCTCAAAACGGCGTCGCTGTTCCGCGGCATCCGTCAGTTCCGTGTAGCCGTTGCAAAGCTCCACTTGATCCACAAACAGTTCAAAGCGTTTTGCCCAGGTCAGCCCATCCGAGCCCGTGTACGTCTGGGCCAGCGCCGCCTGCGTTGGCGGATAGTCCAGCAGGAACTCCGGTCCATTGCTTGCGAGAACAGGCTCTACCGCAAACACCATGAGGTAATCCCACCACTCCTCCCGAGTCAGGTTCTCGCTGTGCTCCGGAACTGGGATGTTGCGGCTTCTGCAGGCGGCTGCAAAATCCGCCAGATTTTCGCAGAAGGGATTCACGCCGGCATAATTCTTGAAGGCGTCTATCCAGCGGGTGCGTTTGGCGTGAATCGGGGCCCCGAGGACTTCGCTCACTAAAGCTTCCACCTCGTCCATCAACTGCTCTTGTGGCATGCCAACGCGGTACCATTCCACCATGGAGAACTCGTTGTTGTGATGGCTCCCGAATTCATCTTTGCGGAAGGATTTTGTAATCTGGAAAATGTCGCCAAAGTCCGCCGCCAAGAGGCGCTTCATGTGAAATTCCGGGCTGGTCATCAAATACTTTTCATCAGAAGACTGCGCAGCATTCACAGTCGCGGATTGAGTCGCAGAAGATTGCGTCGTCGCGGTCACAAAGTAATCCAGTTGCGGGTCAGTGCCGCAGGCATTGGAAAGCACTGGAGTTTCCACCTCCAGAACACCACGACGGACGAAAAACTCCCGCACTTTCGCCATCAATTGCTGGCGAGCCACCCAATTCTCTCGGGTAGCCGTAGGCCTGAAATTACTTTGTTCTAAATTCTGCATCTATCGCCTAAATTTTATTT
>JAKSIJ010000073.1 GCA_024398875.1 Fibrobacter sp. | reverse complement strand
TCTTTTTCCTTAAATAGGCTGCAAAATTACAAAAAAAAAATGGAATTTGCAAAAAAAGTTGTCAGAATTTGTGTATTTGGAAAAAATGTTGTAATTTTGCATCCCGAAAAATCAACTAATCTTAATTGGAGATGGAAAATAACAGGTTTGAAGACAGGAAAGAACCCGAAATCGTGTACTCGCGTTCGGTGAAGGCCGGTAAGCGCATTTATTATTTAGATGTGAAGAAGGCGCGTAATGAAGATTTGTATCTGTGCATCACGGAGAGCAAGCGTAAATCGGGTCCGGAGGAGGAAGTTCCTCAATTTGAGAAACACAAAGTGTTCTTGTATAAGGAAGATTTTGCGCACTTCACCGAGGGGCTGAATGATGTCATCGCGTATGTGCAAAGTCAGTTAGGTGATATTGCCGAGCGTGAAGAATGGACTCCGCGTGAGGAAGATGCCACTATGCCTGCGGAGGAAGAACCCAAACGCAAAGGCTTATTTGGTAGATTGAAAAAAGATTAACGGGAAAGTTCCGTTAAGATGATATCGGCGACTGCCTCCTTGGAAAGAAGGGGGCAGTTTTTTTGTGTCCCGTCTTGTTTGATAAGGGTCACTATATTGGTGTCGCACCCAAATCCGGCTCCCTGGTTGCGTAGCGAGTTCAGCACAATCATGTCCAAGTGCTTACTTTCCAGTTTATGCAACGCGTTGGCGGTCTCGTTTTGTGTTTCTAATGCAAAGCCTATCAGTTTTTGCCGGGCTTGTTTGGTCTGTCCCAAGGCTGCCGCAATGTCGTGTGTGAGGTCCATTGACAGGGAGAGCGTCTGTTGCCCGGGGGCTTTCTTGATTTTCTCGTCGGCCACCTCATGCGGCGTGAAATCGGCTACAGCGGCGCACAGAATAGCCGTATCTGCCTCGTTCCAATGGTGCAGGCAGGTGTGGTACATCTCTTCGGCTGTCTTGACTGAGATTGTTTCTATTCCCTGAGTAGGAATGAAAGTGTTGACTCCTTGTTCGGCGGGTAGGTTCGTCGGTCCGGAGATAAGGGTCACGTGTGCGCCACGGCGGTAGGCTTGGCGGGCGAGAGCATATCCCATCTTGCCTGTGGAGTAGTTGCTGAGGTAACGCACAGGGTCCAACGGTTCCTGTGTCGGTCCGGCTGTAATGAGGATGTGCTGTCCTGTTAAGTCCTTGTCCGTCAGCATATAATCGGCAGCCGCCACGATTTGTTCCGGCTCCTGCATACGCCCTTTGCCGTTGCTGCCGCAGGCTAATTCGCCTTCGGC
>JAKSIJ010000072.1 GCA_024398875.1 Fibrobacter sp. | reverse complement strand
GCCACCGGTGTTCCTCCTGATATCTACGCATTTCACCGCTACACCAGGAATTCCGATTACCCCTCCGACACTCAAGAAGAACAGTTTCAGACGCAGTCCATGAGTTGAGCCCATGGATTTCACATCTGACTTGCTCCCCCGCCTACACACCCTTTACACCCAGTAAATCCGGATAACGCTTGCCACCTACGTATTACCGCGGCTGCTGGCACGTAGTTAGCCGTGGCTTTCTATACAGGTACCGTCATTATCGTTCCTGTACACAGAGCTTTACAATCCGAAGACCTTCTTCGCTCACGCGGCGTCGCTGGGTCAGGCTTTCGCCCATTGCCCAATATTCCCCACTGCTGCCTCCCGTAGGAGTCTGGACCGTATCTCAGTTCCAATGTGGCCGTTCAACCTCTCAGTCCGGCTACCCATCGTTGATTTGGTGGGCCGTTACCCCGCCAACTGTCTAATGGGACGCGAGTCCATCCCGGTGCGAAATTCATTTGGCATTCCTCCGATGCCGGAAGAATGCGTTATGCGGTATTAGCGTCTGTTTCCGGACGTTATCCCGCTCACCGGGGCAGGTTACTCACGCGTTACTCACCCGTCCGCCACTGATCAGGGGACCGAAGTCCCCGTCACCGTTCGACTTGCATGTGTTAGGCGCGCCGCCAGCGTTCATCCTGAGCCAGGATCAAACTCTCTAAATCATTGTATTCAATCGCCCTTTCGGACGGTTCAATCATTCAGAGCAGCTTGTTTAGCTAGCTTGCTTTTTCTGAACTTGCGTTCAGATTTACTGTTTTGAGTTTGTACTCAAGTTTCAAATAATTGACCGATTTTCCTCGCACAAATTGCTTGTACTTCTCGTCTGTTGTTCAGTTTTCAATGACCTTCGCCGCTCGCTCAATCCCCTCTTTTCAGAGGCTCTCTCGCGCGACAGCCTGCATATTATACCTCCGTCGCGCCACCTTGTCAACACTTTTTTTCACTTTTTTTCAAAAGTTTTTATCTTTTTTTCGATATCCGTTTTTTCCACAATCCGTCCCGGGGTTTTCCACAGACTTTTCAACAGAAACTGCCCAAAACAGCTCCTTTTCCCTGCTTTTTGACCTCTTGCATATTTTTCCGGCATGTTGTATAATAATTGCAGTCAACTGCCATTAATAATAATGTAGCAAACACAAGCCCCGCGCCCAAAGGAGGTTCCGATGCAGATAAAAAAACGCATACTGACAATCAGCTCTGCCCATATGGACTTTGTGATGAATGTCCGCCGTGTTCCGAACGGCGGTGACACCGTACAGGACCCGGGCCCCTACGCCTTCATTCCCGGCGGAAAAGGTGCC
>JAKSIJ010000071.1 GCA_024398875.1 Fibrobacter sp. | reverse complement strand
GGATGCCAGCACACGGGTACTGGTGAAAGCCCTGCGGAAAGCAGGCCCTTATTATGCCCAAGTGTTGGGATTGGGGGAGAACGATGATGTGTGGTTTATCCGCCGCATTGATCGCTCCCAAGGGGAACCGGTAGCGCTGGAGGAGATCTATATTCCCTACGAGGTACTGCCGGGTTTGGGAGATGTAGACTTGCAGTTATTCTCCATCTATGACCTGTACCTCTGGAACAGCATCCAACCGGAGGTTGGCAAACAGGTTTTACGCATTTCCCACTTGGAGCCGGCGGCAGCCAAGCTGATCGGTGTGGATGCAGGTCAGGCGGTGATGGAGTTTTCCTGCGTGACCCAGGACACCACAGGCCGCATCATTGAGTTTGCCCGCAACTACATTCGCGGCGACAAGACGGAATTCACCGTCCATTATACAAATCAATAATTGGTATAATTTTTTAAGCACATAGTATAAGAAAACCCGCTGATTTGAAAAAATCGGCGGGTTTTCTTTGCCTATTTATCGGTTATTATGCACATTGTTTTTAAAATTACTTTGTATATTTTAGAGAAAATGCCCTTTCAGTATTGTAATTGGTATAATTTAATATTATACTTATCTACGCTAAAAAGGAAACTGGCATTTTAAGTATTTGAATGAGGTGAGGATATTGCAAAAATCGATCGTTTCCCTTCAGAACGTGGAAAAGTGGTACGGCGATAACCATGTGGTAAAAAACATGAATTTAGAGATCATGGAAGGGGAGTTCTTGACACTGCTGGGTCCCTCCGGCTGCGGCAAGACTACCACGTTGCGCATGATCGCCGGGTTTGAAGATGCCACCAGCGGCACCATCGAGGTGCAGGGAGAACGGGTAGAGGAGAAGGAACCCTATCAGCGCGACGTAAACACGGTGTTCCAAAACTACTCTCTGTTCCCCCACATGACCGTGTACGATAACGTTGCCTACGGTCCCACCATCCGCAAGATGCCCAAGGACGAGATCAAGGAAAAGGTCACGGAAATGCTGGCGCTGGTGCAGATGTCCGGCTACGAAAAGCGGAAACCGGAAGCTCTTTCCGGCGGACAGAAGCAGCGTATCGCCATTGCCCGCGCCCTCATCAATAATCCCCGGGTGCTGTTGCTGGATGAGCCCCTTGGTGCCTTGGATCTGAAGCTGCGCAAGCAGATGCAGATCGAGCTGAAGCGTTTGCAGAAAAAGCTGGGGATCACCTTCGTTTACGTGACCCATGATCAGGAAGAGGCCATGACCATGTCTGACCGCGTGGCGGTCATGCGGGATGGCGTGATCTTGCAGATGGGGCCTCCTTTGGAGATCTACGACCACCCCAACTGCC
>JAKSIJ010000070.1 GCA_024398875.1 Fibrobacter sp. | reverse complement strand
ACTGATGCTGAATATTTCTGGCAAGCACCTGAAAGGTGAATCTTATCATTAAGAATGCAAAATACGGCGTTTATCGGCGACAATAATAAAAAATGCTTATATTTGTCGCCGATTTTTAATTAATTCACTATGAATATCGCCGATTTGATAGAAAAATATCGCCGATTAGGAATTGCAGACCAGATTGACAGTCGGAAATTCTATCTCTATTCCTTAATCACACATTCCACGGCCATTGAGGGAAGCACCGTCACTGAATTGGAAAACCAGTTGCTTTTTGACGAAGGAACGACCGCAAAAGGCCGCTCCATGATTGAGCAACTGATGAACCTCGACCTGAAGGCAGCCTACGATTACGGCATGGATTGGATTCAGAAACACGAAGATTTCACTGTCGGGCAACTTTGCAAATTGTCGTCGATGGTGATGGCGCGGACAGGCTCCGAATACAACACGAGTTTGGGCAGTTTTTCTTCCGCCAAAGGCGATTTGCGTTTGGTAAATGTGTCGGCGGGATTTGGCGGTCACTCCTACCTGAGCTTCCAGAAAGTGCCAAGTCGTTTGGAAGAATTTTGCAAGGAATTGAACCGCCGCCGCGGAAAAGTCAAGGCCGATGACATAGAAGCGATTTATAACCTGAGTTTTTGGGCTCATTACGAATTAGTTACAATTCATCCTTGGGTTGATGGGAATGGGCGGGTTTCAAGATTGGTAATGAATCTGCTTCAGATGGAACACGATTTGCCAGCCACAAAAGTCATGAAAGAGGAAAAATCGGAATACATTGAAGCACTTGTCAAATCTCGCGAACAAGATGACGTCAGTATTTTCACCAACACAATGATGCGGCTGCACGAAAAACACATCAACGATGAAATTCAGGTTTTCCTGAAAGACATCGGCGAGCCTGACGGGAAACCGGCAGTGAAACGCAATGCGGAAGAAAACCGACAAGCCATTTTGGATTTCGTTTCCAAAAACGGCAATACGAAAGCGGAAGCATTAGTTCTGTTTCTCGGTTTGAGTCCGTCACGCACCCGCGATTATTTGCGTCAAATGGTGCAAGAAGGATTGCTGATGGCTCAAGGTGCAAACAAGAACAGAACTTATTCAATATCAAATAAATAAAATCATAAATGAACATCGAATCATTCCGCGAATATTGCCTCTCTTTGCCTTGCGCCACCGAAGACATGCCTTTCGATGACACCGTTTTGGTGTTCCGCATCAAGGGGAAAATCTTTGCCGCCATCATTTTGGACAAGCCCGAACTGGTGGTGATGAAATGCGACCCCGAAAAGGCCATCGAGCTGCGCGAACAGTACAGCGCCATCGAAGGTGCCCATCATTGGAACAAGAAATATTGGAACCAAATCTGGCTCAA
>JAKSIJ010000007.1 GCA_024398875.1 Fibrobacter sp. | reverse complement strand
ACTCCTCACTGGAGGAACTTTCCTCGCTGCTGGAGGATTCTTCAGAACTGCTGGATTCCTCGCTAGAAGAGCTTTCTTCGCTGCTGGAAGAAACAGGAGTCTCGGAAGAAACTGGTGTCTCGGAGGAGGCTGGGGTCTCAGAAGAAGCCGGAGTCTCGGAGGAGGACGATGTTTCAGAAGCGGAGGATGTCACATCTTGACTGGAAGAACTTTCCGTTCCAGAAGCCGAGGAACTGCTATCAACAACCTCAGAAGAAGAACTTCCCTCTGAAGCAGAAGAGGCCTCACTGCTGGAAGACGGAGCCGCGGGCCCATTAACAGTAACCGAATTCGCGCAAACAATTGTATCACTCTGGGATTCCTTTCCCTTATTAACCACGAGCTTCGCGCCATATGTTCCACCATAGGGATACTTCACGGAAGGCTTTGCATCGGTACTAGTGGCAACAGAAGCTCCTTCCAGCATCCACTCGTATGTCTCAGCCGTTCCCTTTGTGGCAGCAAAAGACCAAACCACCGTACTGTCTGGAGTCACATTCTTAGAAGGTTTTGCAGAACAAACACCATTCACTGCACTTGGGGAAAGGGAACTGCTGGAAACCTCGGCAGAGGAAGAGGCTGCGTCGGAAGAAGTCCCTTCCGTAGAAGATGATGCTGCAGAAGTCTCGGAAGAACCCGTTGCATCGGAAGAACTAGAAACTGTTTCAGAGGAAGCAGCATCGTCAGAGGAAGCTTCTTCTGCAGAAGATTCCGCATCATCAGAAGACTCGGCGGCATCGTCGGAAGATTCCTCATCCGAGGAGTCAGGTTCGTCTGCGGAATCAGAGGATTCCTCAAGATCGGCCTCACTGCTGAGAGAATCTGCGACATCGTAATCCACAAACTCAGCAAGATCAACACGATCAATGGAAGGAGCATCGTCGCCACAGGCCCAGAAGGCAGCACCTATGCAGGCGACAACAAGTCCTGCCAAAAGTTTCTTCTTCATACCCAACCTCTAACAGAAGTCCAATTTTTTTCGGCACTAAATCTAGATAAAATTTCGAACAAATGTTGTACGAAAAGGGCTCCCGCAAGGGGAGCCGATGGTTAAACAGGTGTATAAACGACTAGGTCATGTGGATAAGTTGTGGATAAAAAATGAAGGCTACCAATTCTGAAGGTAACATGTCAAACTACCCGGAAGATTCTCATACACTTCTAACAAATAGCCACTATTATTCGAAAGAGTTACCGTATTTGAAGGTGCGCCGCTCCAACCGCCTAGCGTCAACGTCGTTCCATTCATCACTCCAACAGTAACATTCATAGAACCGCTAATTGTGCACTTGAACTTATTATATTGACCCAAGCTACCCGTAGTGACATAATGATTCCCCGGAGCAAAAACCACACTACTTGTACTTGCCGCTATGGTATCACTGACTGACACATATTTTACACTAAACGGACAGGATCCACTCAAATTGCTACCATTCGTCAAAGACAAGGTGTAGTTAACTGTACCGGAATCAGCCGCCGCCGTAATTCCAGAAATCGTTCCGCTCTCGTAACCAGAACCATTGCCAGCAGTTGAAGAGCCATCAGAAACCGTCCAATTGCACTTTGAAATCGCACAACCCTGTTTTATTGTAGGGCTAATGGAGAATGTTGAATTGCCTACAATAACAGTCTGATTACCCACCGTACAAGAAGGCGTAACCGCATTCACCTTAACAGATTGATTACATGTCCGAGAACCATATGTTCCATTTGCAGTATAGACATACTTATGCGTACCCGTCGTCAATGGCGTGATGAGCTGCGAAGTTCCACAACTTGTGGAAGCGGAGCTTCCATTGTCCGTCATACTGGCGCTGTTGCATCCCGAACCCTCACCATAGTTATGGGTGAAGGTAAAGTTCTTGCCCAAGTCGATAGTCGTGGAACTCGCGGAACAAACCAAATAGTCCGACGGCACGGAAATCGTCCCCGAGCAAGCCTTATAGGAACCAAAGTACAGGGAATAAGACTTGCTTGCACCTAGAGACCAGCTACTAGGCACCGTATAGTTCAAAGAACAGCTGCCCGACTTACAGGAGGCCACCTTACCGATGGTATCCGAACCAACAACCATGCTATAAGGAATCTCACTTGAAGTCAACCCTGTAACACTATTTCCCAAACTTTTGGTCTGACCGGGGAAAGCCTTTACAGTTGGACATGTTGCAGAGATTTGAACCACCGTGGCGGCTTCGCAACCAACTCGGCGCCCACCCATCTGGAAAACCGTTTCATCTTTTTTCTCACCAACAGTATAGGCAACTTTCAAGGTGGTTCCGCCATTATGGACATCCCCACCAATAGGGCCATCATCCTGGGTATACCATACAATATCACCCGAACACTTATTCGTTTCTGCGGGGACCCAAATCCAAGTCACTTCTTCACCCACGTACACGGTGCTGCTACCAGACACCTTGCATTCTCCCTGCAAATCGCCGTCAGCACAAGTCGCACCTGAACCTGTTGAAACAGGAACATATACAGATGAACTGCTCTTCGCCTTACTGGAACTGCTCTTTGCAGAACTGGAAGACTTCGCAGAGCTGCTGCTCTGGGCGATGGAACTCATCTCAATCACCATCTTGGAACTGCTACTACGAGCAGCGCGCGCACTACTGGAAGAGGCGACCGCACTAGACGACACCACGGCAGAAGAACTTTCCTCTGCTTCCGCAGAACTGCTGCTCACCTTCTTGGAACTACTGCTCACAACGATATCTTCCTCTTCGCCAGAGGCACTGCTCGTACCGCCAGCCGTGGAAGAACCCCATTCAAAAGAGGAACTGCTGCGCTTGGCGGTGCCACTACTAGAAAAATCGTCTTCAGCCTCAGACGAGGTCGGTTCCTCGGATTCCGAGGATTCCTCTTCCATTGCAGAGGAACTGCTCAATTTCACCGGGACTTTCGAACTGGAGCTTTCGTCTCCCCAGTCTCCATCGTCATTTTTACTCTGAGAGCTGCTGCTTGTTGTATCCAAAACAATACAGCCATGTTCCTTGGAGAAGCGCTCATAATCCTTTTTGCACACTGGATCAGCCAGGCATGCATCGCAAGCTGCCTGGGCATCCTCAACTGTAGGATCCCACTTGCCGACCAGCAGAAGTTCTTCGTCCGCAACGGAATCTACCGAACCACTTCCACAAGCCCACACCAAAAGTGCGAAAACTGCCACCAGAATGCCGAGATAGAGCTTCTTCATAAAAATCCTCAAGAATAAAATAACTTTTTTATAAAGCGATGGAGGTTGCTAGATCCTTCTCCACATAGTGGATAACGGCCACTAAAGAGGGGCGAAGCCCCAAGTGTCGTATAGTTACACTCAAGATGACACGAAAAAACGCCACGATGGCGCAAGGAATGCCGCAATGGAGCAAAAAAAACGGCTGGATTCCCGGTCAAGCCGGGAATGACGATAAAAAATCGGGACGGAGCAAGAAACGCCGAGATGGCACAAAAAAAGTGTTTACTGGGGATTTGTGGCTTCTTCCACGGAAATCTTCCGCTGGCCGGTGATAAACTGGTGCACGTAGGGGTTGCTGGTGTTCTTGATTTCGTCCACCGTACCCACCTCGATGATGCGACCATTGTACAGCATGGCGATGCGGTCCGCCACCTTGAAGGCGCTCACCATGTCGTGAGTCACCACCACAGACGTGACACCCAGCTTGCTCTGCATGTCGAGGATGAGGTCGTTAATCACGTCGCTGGTGATGGGGTCAAGACCCGTCGTCGGTTCGTCGTACAAGAGGATTTCCGGATTGAGGGCGATGGCGCGGGCCAGAGCCACACGCTTGCGCATACCGCCAGAAAGTTCCGAGGGCATCTTCGTGCGGAAGGAAGGCACCAGGTTAATCATCTGGAGCTTTTCCGTCACCACATCCTGAATCTGCTTTTCCGAGAGCTCCGGATGGTGCTCGCGAAGGGCGAAGGCGATGTTCTCGCCGGTATTCATGGAATCGAAGAGGGCGCCCATCTGGAAGAGCATGCCCATCTTGCGGCGGATGGTATGAGTGTCAAAGAACTTGGGCGTACTGATGGTCACGCCATCTACAGCCACCTCGCCACCATCGGGCTGCAGAAGGCCAATCATGTGCTTCAGAATCACGGACTTTCCACCGCCGGACTTACCGATGATGACCATGGTTTCGCCACGACGGATGTCCAGGTTCACATCTTCCAGAACGGTCTGAGGGCCAAAGGACTTGCGGAGTCCCTTGAGGCGAATGGCGATATCGTTGGGGTCAATCTTTACATTTGGCATAACTCAACCTCTCTAGAAGAACATCAGTGCATCCAGGAAAAAGTCCATAATCAAAATCATGAGGCAGCTGGACACCACCACATTCATGGTAGCAAGGCCCACACCGCGGGCGCCAGCCTTGGCGTTGATTCCGTGATAGTAGGCCAGCACAAAAATCCCGGCACCAAAAACTAAGGACTTAATCATTCCGGACCACAAATCCATGGAGTTAAAAAGATACTGCATACCCGTCGTATAGGTGTACGTTGTAATGTCGAGACCCAGCACACATACAATCCAACCCCCTATCAAAGCGAGACTGTTGGAAATTGCGGTAAGGCAGGGAATCATGGTCATGAAGGCCACAAAACGGGGGAGCGCCAAATAACGGTAGGGTTCCAGACCAAGCACCGTATAGGCGGCAAGTTCCTCTTTCTCCTTCATGGAGCCAAGTTCTGCGGCAACGGCACTACCCACACGGCCAGAAAGCACGATAGCGGTGAGGAGCGGTCCAAGCTCGATAAGTACCATCTTACAGGTGGCGGTACCCACGAATTTATCTGCAACCAGATTCTGGAATTCGAACTCGGCGCAGACCGTGGCCACCATGCCGGTGAAAATGGATGTCACAAAAAGCAATGGAAGCGACGACACGCCAATGGAAATCATCTGCTTCACAATGAGGTCCGGATTCTTAAACACATGGGGCAACTGCTTCATGGTGTTCAGGAGAATGCAGATGACTTCGCCTAGACTTGCGATGCCATCCACAATAATCCGACCGATGAAGGCCACAGGTTTAAGAAGAACGAACATCAGCCAAAGTCTCCAAAGGAGGCGCCACCCATGTCTCCATCGTCGTAGGAGTAGGGCTGGTCATCGCCACCTTCCCCATTGCCGCCTGGGGCTGCATCAAAGAAAGTGGTGTACTCGGGAACGAAGGCGAGATCGATATCCTTCACGGAACCATTGCGGTGTTTTGCCACAATGAGCTGGGCAACATACTTGTCCTCTTCCTTGTGGGTGCGCACAAAGGGGCGTTCCACAAACCACACCATATCGGCATCCTGTTCGATGGAGCCGGATTCACGGAGGTCACTGAGCTGAGGCCTATCGCGGCCCTTTTCTTCTACCTTACGACTGAGCTGTGCGAGAGCAATCACCGGAATGTGAAGTTCCTTGGCGAGAATCTTGAGGCCACGGGAAATGTTACCGATAGCCACGGCGCGGTTTTCCTCGTTTCCGGTCTTCATCAACTGGAGGTAGTCGATGATGAGCATGTCCAGCTTGTCCTTCCGCTTCAAGTCGCGGGCCTTGCTCATGAGTTCCATGATGCCAAGGTCGGCGTTGTCGTCCACATACAGGGGAGACTGGTTGATGGGCGCCACGTTAGCGATAATCTTGTTCATCTCGTCCTTGTTCAGCTTGTTCTGGCGGAGCCTGCTCTGGTCTACCTGGGCCCGAGAGCAAAGGAGACGCTGGGCCAGCTGAACACCGTCCATTTCGAGACTGAAGAAGGCAACCTTCTTGTTGTAGTCGATGGCGGCGTTGGCGGCAATGGTGAGGGCGAAAGAGGTTTTTCCAACACCGGGGCGCGCGGCCAAGATGATGAGGTCGGAATCCTGGAGCCCGTTGGTAAGTTGGTCCAGTTCCGTAAGGCCCGTGGGGATGCCCGTGATGCCTTCACGCTGGTGCTCCAAGCGCTCCAAGAGCGGCGAAACGAAATTCTCGATGGGCTTGAGGGAGTTGCGGACCTGGGTGTCGGCGATGGCGAAAATGTCCCGCTCCGCATCCTGAAGCACCTCGTCCGGCGTGTTGGAGGCATCCATGGCCTTCTTAATCGTCTCCGAGGAAGACTTGATGAGTTTGCGGAGGACGAACTTGTTCTTGAGGTGATCCAGGTTCCATTCCACGTTGGCGGAAGACGCCACGGATTCCATCAAGTCAAAAAGGTATTCCCGACCGCCAGCCTTCTGTAGAGTGCCTTCCTTCTCCATTTCAGCAGGAAGGGTGAGCATGTCGATGGGAGTCCCCATGCGGTACAGGTTGCTGATGGCGCGCCAAATCAATTGATGACGCTCGAAATAAAAGAATTCTTCGCCGGGAACCGCCCCGGTGACCGTCGTCATGACATCGGGGTCACGCAAAATGCCACCCAGCAGATAACGCTCGGCATTATTGTCGTTTGGGACCTGACGACCTTCAAAACTGTTCTGTTCTTCAAACTCTGGCATATACTAACTCAATGGAAATATAAGTTTTGTTGGCCCATTGAATTTTTGAACCAGAGATTGAAAGGGGGTCAGGAAGCCATCTGATCCAAAATTGCACCCACATAAGTCTGGTATGGAAGGCCTAAAGCGGACGCTTTCTTCTTGATGGACTCCACTGTGGATATTTTCAAACGGAAAGAATACACTTTCCTTTTCTGCGCTTCCCGTTCTTTGATTAAGTCTCTTATATATTCTAAAGCCTCATCCAATGACGCTCCTGCAGGGGGCTTCGATACAATTCCCTCACTAGTTCCCTTTATTTTTCCGCCATCATAATCTTCAAGAACTTCCTTAGGCAAAAAATCGTCCACCACCTTAAAACGAACTTTGCGCTTCTTTGATTTCGTCCTCATGAGCTCTCCTTACCGTTATCACTGTGTATAAGTCTTTATCTAAAACGATTGTCCACCACTTTTTATTTACAATACCCGTCATTAAGTACCGGCAATCATCCGTTTCAGACGTTCTTATATACGTCCTTCCACAAACAAGCCTTCCCAACATCTCTACTGTAAATCCTCGTTCCTTCATCTGCTCAAAGGCATGCCTAATAATATTCATACACGCCCTCTCGCTTTAATGAATATACATAATGTATTACACATTGTCAATACACTCATATACAGTATATATTCTTCTTGTTAAAAAAAGAAAAGACCGCCGGCAAAAATGCAAGGCGATCTACGAATAATCAATGCAGGGAATATACAAAAAAGGCGTAGCTAAAGACTACTTCGCTACAGTGAAGTAGCTGCTCTTGGGAATGTGGACTTTCCAGGTAAGAAGTTTCAGCTGCTTGTCGGCAGACATGGCGACGGCATCCACGAGGGAGCAGGTCTTTACGCCCGCAAAATCCAAGTCCGTGCCTGCGAGAGCGTTGAAGTTCTGGCCTTTGCCGAAGAGTTGATGGAACACGGGCTCGCCAAAAGTCACCATGACCTGGGGCGCGATAAAGGAGAGTTCCTTCGTGAGCATTTTCCGGAGGGCAGCCTCCAGAAGCGGCGGGATGTTCCGTGGAACGGCGCCCTTGTAGAAGAAGGTGACGCCGATGGACTCTGCCGGAATGCCGAGGCTCGCAAACAAGCGCGTGAGCATCTGGCCCACGGGAGAAGCAAAAAATGGGTTGGCATTAGTGGCATTTGCGGGAGAGAAACTGCCCGCAGGAAGGTCTGCGGAAGGCGCCGCGAAAAGCAAGAGCAGCCGCGGGTTGGCGGGTCCTTCATAGCGGGCGAGGCTCCCAACCTGAGCATAGAGGGTTTCTGCAGAAAGTTTCGTGTAGAACTCGTCCAGAGAAGCTGCGGACTCGTATGCCGCGGGAGCTGTTTGGCGTGCAAGGCGTGGGGCCGGAGCGTCAAAGCCTGCGAAAATCGGTGCCGGATCTTGGGCTGGGGACTGCATTGCCGGAGAGAACTGCGCCGCGGGCTGGGCAGCAATTGCAGAGCTGGATACTGCCGCGGACTTTTGTACCGCAAGCTGAGCAGCAACTGCAGGCTTGGATACTGCCGCGGGCTTTTTCACTGCAGGCGACGCGGGACTTTGCATCGCCTTCGCGCTCCGCTTCTGAAGCGTCCACGGCTCATCCAAAAAAATCTCCGCCTCACCCAAATCCATCTGACCGCGAAGGTAGTTCCGCAGTTCGCTGAAATCGTATTCGCTAGCCATGGGACTCCTCCACAAACTTCAAAATCGCCTCCGCCAAATCCAGTTTGGAGCCCATCTTCATCTGGGGCACTGGAGCATCACGGCGAACAAGAGCAAACTTCACTTCGTCAAAACCAAAGCCGCTATTTTCGGCCACAGGCGCATTGAGCAAAAGGGCGTCCGCGCCAGACTTTGCCAGTTTCTCTGCAGCATGCTCTTCAAAATGATCCGTCTCCAGAGCAAAGCCCACAATCACCTGGTTCGCTGTTCGAGCCGCAACGCAATCCCGCAAAATATTCGGGTTCGGTACAAGCTCCAACGTCAACTGACTCCGGCTATCCTTGATTTTTTCCGTAGCAGGTTTTGCCGGGCGGTAATCCGCCACCGCTGCGCAATGAATCACCGCATCCGCTTTAGGCGCACGCGCTAAAACAGCATCGTGCATTTCGCAGGCACTGCGCACTTTCGTAACCTGGACACCTCCCGGGAATTCCGCTTCCATGGGGCCCGCAACAACTTCCACTGCATAACCATTGGCAAGGAACGTAGCCGCCAAAGCGACCGCAGTCTTTCCGCTGCTGCGATTGCTGATGTAGCGCACAGGGTCAATGGCTTCTTCAGTACGGCCCGCAGTAATCAGCACGCGACGGGTGCAGTTACTAGGTATGAATGATGAATTATGAGATACGGGGAATTCCTGTTCTGCCGTTTCTTCCAAATACTTCTGGGCATCGGACAACGGAGCGGCTCCCGCCCGATTATCCTTCACTGCCTTCGTACTTAATAATTCATAATTCTCCAGGTACTTCACAATTTCTGCAGGCTCCAGAAGTCTTCCCTTCCCCACTTCACCGCAGGCCAGTTCTCCAGCCGGGCTGTCCATCACAACAGTATTCTCAAAACTGCGGAGTGCTTCCAAATTGCGCTTCACCGCCGGCGACTCAAACATGGCCACATTCATGGCAGGCGCCACAAACCGCGGACAAGCGCAACTCATAAAGCAAAGGCTCACGGGGTCATCCGCCAAACCGTAAACAAACTTCCCGATAATGTTGGCGGTCGCTGGCACCACCAGGTACAAGTCCGCCCACCGCGGGAAATCGATATGCTGGAAAGGCCGCGCCTCTACAGCACCGTCCTTCAAGTACACCGGGCACTTTGAAAGGCTCGCAAACGTAAGAGGCGCCACAAACTTCGTGGCCGCCTCCGTCATGCACACGCGCACCTCGGCACCCTTCTTCTGCAACAGCCGCAAAAGTTCGCAGCTCTTGTAAGCCGCGATACCGCCGGAAACGCCAAGAAGGATGTGCTTGCCCGAAAGATTCATACGTCCATCAAGATAGAAATTTGGCTACGCTCGATTTTCTACAGATACTTTTCGGGAACCTTATAACCCGCCGCCAAAAGTTTCTTCACGTATGTCTTATCTTTCAAACGCTCTTCGGACTCGGCCATATACTTCTGGTTGGCCTTCTGCTGGGCCCCCGTCTTGATGCGGACAAATTGGGCAAAGCACCAAAACATGCCGATAACGCTGATAGCCGCAATGGCACCGCCCGAAATGGAAATAACATTCCGGAACACCAACTTCCAATAAAACCATGCTCCACCTGCAGCAGCAAGAGCGATAAGGATGAGGCAACACTTCAAATAATATTTAGGGTTGGAACTGTGAGGGTCAAAACCAGTTATAGCCACTTCGCGAAAGCGCTTGTCCAGAAATTCCGCCCTGCATTTAGGACAAACTCTTATAGGGCTTCCATAATTCCATGTATTGCTGGAATCGTTGAACTTCGATTTGCATTCTGGACACTGAGACTGAACGTAACCCATGTTGACCTCAAACAAATAGAGCGGAAAATTTTCCGTCTCACTCTAAAAAATTATACATAAAAAAAGAAACCCCGCGGTTTTACGCGCGAGGTTCCTTTACAGTTTCTGTTACTGATTAAGCTTCTTCAGCAGGAGCTTCTTCAGCGGGCTTTTCAGCCTTCTTCTTAGTGGCCTTCTTCTTAGCAGGAGCGGTGGCTTCACCAATGGTGGTGCCATTTTCGCCCGGCTTGTGAGAATCCATCCAAGCCTTCAGCTCAGCGGATTCGCGGTTCTTGAAGTAGTCCACCACGGAGAGGAAGATCTTGCGGTTGTTCTGATCGATTTCGGTCACAACAGCCGGAACTTCGTCGCCAACCTTGAATGCATCGGCAGGAACCTTGATGTATTCGGCGGTGAGCTTGGAAACAGGAATGAAGCCTTCGATGCCTTCGGCCATTTCGACGACAACGCCGCGGTCCAGCATACGAACAATCTTGCCCTTCACTTCGGCATCAACCGGGAACGTGGTATCGATGGAATCCCACGGATCTTCGGTGAGGTGCTTCATGGAGAGAGAAATGCGGCGCTTTTCCTTATCGACGGCCAGCACAACGCATTCCACCTTGTCACCCTTCTTGACCATTTCGTTCGGATGGGTGATCTTCTTGGTCCAGGACATGTCGGAAACGTGGATGAGGCCATCAACACCTTCCTTGATTTCGACGAATGCGCCGAAGGAAGCAATGTTGCGGATTTCACCAACAACGCGTGCGCCCGGGGGAAGTTCGGTTTCGATGGAATCCCACGGATCAGATTCGAGCTGCTTCATGCCGAGAGAGATGCGTTCAGCTTCTTCTTCGACCTTGAGAACGACAGCTTCAACTTCCTGACCAACGGTGAGGATCTTGGACGGATGCTTAACGTGCTGAGTCCAGGACATTTCGGAAACGTGGATGAGGCCTTCAACGCCGGAATCCAGTTCGATGAATGCACCGTAATCAGTGATGGAAACAACCTTACCCTTAACGATTGCGCCTTCCGGATAACGTTCAGCGATATCCTTCCAGGGATGCGGCTTAAGCTGCTTCATGCCGAGAGAGATACGTTCCTTCTTGTCGTTGAAGTCGAGCACCATGACTTCCACTTCCTGGCCGAGCTGGACCATTTCGGTGGGGTGGTTGATGCGCTTGTAGCTCATGTCGGTGATGTGGAGGAGGCCGTCTACGCCGCCGAGATCGATGAATGCACCGAAGTCGGTAATGTTCTTGACGATACCCTTGCGGACCTGGTTCTTCTCGAGAGTTTCGAGAACGTCGCCACGCTGCTTGTTGCGTTCTTCTTCGAGAACCACGCGGCGGCTAACCACGATGTTACGGCGGGCCTTGTTGACCTTGATAACCTTGAGGTCGAATTCCTGGTCAATGAGAGCATTGATATCGGGAATCTGACGGAGGTCGATCTGAGAGCCGGGGAGGAAGGCATCGATACCGAAGAGGTCGACAACCACGCCGCCCTTGATGCGCTTCGTGAGCTTGCCACGGACAACTTCGTTGTTTTCGAATGCAGCGTGGATGCGATCCCACACGCGGACAAAGTCGGCCTTCTGCTTGCTGAGGATGAGACGACCGTCTTCATCTTCCAGCTTTTCAACAAACACTTCGATTTCGGAACCGATTTCGAGAGAGTCGGTGTCCTTGAATTCGGCGCGATCAATCACGCCTTCGGACTTGTAGTTCACGTCGATGAGAACTTCCTGATCGTTCACGGAAGCAATCTTACCATTGACGAGCTTGCCCTGTTCGAGGCAATCCATACCGGCATAGATATCGGCATTCTGCTTGCGGAAGTTCGGGCTGCATTCACCTTGAGCAGCGAGAATTTCAGCGAGATCGTCCTGAGTTCCGAATTTGAGATTTTGAGACATATTGTTTTTTATTGGGTTGCGGTAGAAAAAATCCAGGACTACGCCACTACACCTACGTAGTCGAGAATCTTTTGAACCTGTTGTTGGATTGAGATATGTGTAGTGTCAATTTCGATAGCGTCATCCGCCTTCTTGAGGGGGGCGTTGGCGCGGGAGGAGTCCAGGCGGTCACGTTCCGTGAGGTTCGCGAGGACTTCTTCATAGGTAACCTGCTCGCCTTTTTCAAGGAGTTCCTTGAGGCGGCGTTCGGCGCGGACAGCCACGTCCGTCACCATGAAAAACTTGTACTCTGCATTGGGGAAGACCACCGTACCGATATCGCGGCCATCCAAAATGCAACTGGACACAGCTCCGATTTCACGCTGCATCTTCGTCATGGCGGCGCGGACGGACGGGAGGGCGCAGTATATGCTCACATTGTTCGAAACCCGCATGCCGCGAATTTCCTGCTCGTGAGACACCCCGTTAATCAAAATGTGGTTTTCCGCATCAAAAGTGAGCTTCAATTCCTGAAGCAGCGCATCCATTGCAGGCCCTTCCTCAGCCGGAAGTCCCTTCTCCAAGGCGGCAAAAGTGACGGCCCGGTACATGGCGCCCGTGTCCAGATAGGTTATGCCCAATTGTTTG
Organism: Fibrobacter sp.; assembly: GCA_024398875.1. GTDB lineage: Bacteria > Fibrobacterota > Fibrobacteria > Fibrobacterales > Fibrobacteraceae > Fibrobacter. Next base: position 116,659 of record JAKSIJ010000007.1, on the reverse strand, counting down.
GCAATAATCTTGGCTGTGGTGCTCTTGCCGGTTCCACTTCCGCCATCGATGGCGATGATGAAATGCTTTGATGCAGTCATAAGTGGGGGCAAAGATAGAAAATGCAGAATGCTGAATGCTGAATGCAGAATTGGATTCCGGCGAAAAACAGCTTTTTATGGGGAAAGGTCCAGAATCTCGGCATCCAGGGTCATATCGGAGGGGTAATACACCTTCGCCTTCTCAAGATAACGGAGGGCTTCTGCGGTCCTTTTCTGCAATTTCGCCTCATAAGAGAGGTTTTTGAACCCAAAAACCGCCTCCGGGCTATTCGCCTTGGCCGCCAGTTCATAAGCAGCCTCGCTACGCTCCCAGAACTTGGCATCGTACGCCAGATTTCCGAGGAAAATGGCCGCATCTGCAAAATCCGGTTTTATCTGCAAGATGTTCGAAAGGATGTCCATGGCCACAAAATTCTTCCCGTCCTCCACCAAGACATCCGCTAGCTTGTACATGGCGTTCACATCCTCAGGACTAACACTGAGGGCTTCACGGTAGGCACCAGCACTTTCCTCAAAATTCTTCTCCAGCCGATAGACATCGCCCAAGTACACCAGAAAATCAGTCTCTTCCGGGTGCGCAGAATAGCCTTCCCGAATCACTTGGGTAGCCCGGTCATAGTCACCTAACGCAATGGAAGCCTCCGAAAGCTGGTACACGAGACTCACGTCGGATTTGTCCAGACGGTAGGCGGATTCAATCGCCCGCAAGGCACCCACTTTATCGCCAGTCTTGCCGTATGCCTCCCCCAGATAGAGCCAACCGCTCACATTTTCGGGCTCCAATTTAAGGGCCCTATGGTAAGTAGCGATACACTCCGGATATTGCTTCAGGCGGAAATAGACGGAGGCCAAGTTGAAAAGCGCCGGAGCAAATTTGCCTTCGGAATAATCCACCGCCTTCCGATAGGCTGCTGCCGCCTCAGGGTACTTCCCCGTCTGGAAATAACTGTTGGCCACATTGAAGGAAGAGGCAATAGGGTCAGCGCCGCGCTGCTCCGCTTTTTCATAGAGGATGATTGCCTGCTTGAAACGACCCTCCCGATAAAGCGCGTTGGCCCGGTCCATCAAATCTGCACTGGACTGCGCCGCAAAGGAAGTTGCCACAAAAACAAGCGCCACAAAAACAATCCACTTTTTATGGAGGCTGCGGCCCTCGCCACACCACAATTTTGAATTTTGAATTCTGAATTCTGAATTGATTCTAGTCATGGAACTTCACCTCAAAAGGTTGCTCCATTCCACAGAAGGGAACGGCCTTGCCCGCCTTCTCCGCAGGTTCAAAAGTCATACGGCCAAGCGCCTCTTTCCCAGCCTCCGCAAGACCAGAACCCGCAGGTGTTTCTTCCACCACCTTAATATCATAAGGCCTACCGCTAACATCCACACAAAAACTCAATCGCAAGGTGGCATCGATTTCTCTATCCCGAATCTGCGGCGGAACCTGAAAACTGGGCATGGCACGACTGTTGGGCTTTTTATCCACATCGCCATTTTCTGCAGTGAGCGCTCCACCGCGGAAATCGGCCACCAGATCCTCATTGATAGCAGCCCCATCGCCCATGCCCGCTACCGCCAAATTCATCGCCATCCGTGGCCCCGCCTTTGGAGAGCGGTTTGTCGTTTTGGAATGATTGGGTTTGCGGGCAGGCTTTTTCTGTTCCACCTTCTTTTCCACCTGATCGATTTTCTTGACCGACACCTCAGTTTTCACAAACTTCTTTTCGTGAAACATCTTGCCAGAAATAAAGAGGTTTGCCACTGTGACGGAAAACACCAGAAGAAGGCTGGTGAGCACCGCAACGATCAAGACAGAAAAACGTTTAACCAACTTCTTTATCAATATCTAAACCTTCCAGATTTTTCAATAATCAAATCAAATTTCGTAACTCATAATTCGTAATTCATAATTAGCTTTACTCCGCCTGCGCTGCGATGGATACCTTCTTCACGCCCGCCAAATTGCAGGCATCAATCACCTGCACCAACACTCCCGTTTCCGCCTCCTTGTCTGCAATCACTACAGCTTCCCTATCCGGCGCCTTCGCGAGAGATTGCTTCAAAATGTCCTGCAAACTTGCCAAATCCACTTGTCTTTCATTGATATGAATCGTTCCCTCCCGCGTAATCGCCACGAGAATATTTTCCTTCTCCAGTTGGCTTGCGGTTTGCGCCTGTGGCTTCGTTACGTCTACACCTGTTTCCCGCGTAAAGCTGGAAGTCACCACAAAAAAGATGAGCAGAATAAACACGATATCCATCAATGGGCCCATATCAATGCCCATATCCTTCTGCCGTCGTGATGGGAGTTTGAATTCCATAATCAAGCCTTTTCCAATTCGGCAGAAACCTGCGTTGATTTTGCCGAGATAAAATTTTCAATCACCGTGGCGCCAAGCGTCATCTGATTCTTTAAAAGTTCAATGCGTTCATAGAGGCTACCCTTCAAAAGGGTCAAAGGGAACGCAATCAAAAGCCCGCTCTGGGTAGAAATCAGCGCTTCCGAAATGCCATCCGCCATCAGCACTGGGTTCTGATTTCCATACAAAGTAATCACCTCAAATGTAGAGACCATTCCCGTCACGGTTCCCAGCAAACCGAGAAGCGGGGCCGCAGCAGACATAACCGAAACAATGTGAAGTCCCTTCTCCATATAGCGGCAAGTCTTTATCATCCGCACCTGCATGTAATCCTGATATTCCGCGGGATTTTTGCAGGCCACATCCAACGCATAACGCATTTCGCGAGAAAGAATTCCGCCCCGCTTGCGAAGATGCCGTAAAGCCATTGTCACCGGACTTTTTTGAGCGCCTAAAGAAGTAGTACTCTGCAAATCTTTTCGCAATTGATCCACAATTTCACCCACATCTTTGCGGAAGGCATCGCGACCGATGCGGCCATAACAGCAATACAGATAATAGAATCCAATCACTCCCGCAATTAAAATGGGGAGCATTACCACACCGCCTGCCTCATAGTTGTGCCAAACGGATTCGATGAAGATGTAGAAACTATTACTCATAGGTCGGGGCAGTCACGTTCTCAAGCTTTTTCGTCTTCGTGGAAAATTCGATTCAATAATGCCGTACTTTGCACATAAAGTTCACTAATCACTCGCTCAATTTTTTCACTGAGAAGTCCGTGAAGAATCATAATGGGAATGGCGATGATAAGCCCTGCCTCTGTGGTAATCAAGGCTTCCGAAATACCGCCTGCCAAAACGCGAGCATCATTTGTTCCCACTTCCGTAATCACCGTGAAAAGTGTGATGATACCTGTCACCGTTCCAAGAAGGCCGAGAAGCGGTGCAATCGTTCCAATTGCAGCCATAAGCCCCATGCGGCGCTCCAATTTTGGCTGTTCCCGAAGAAGGGATTCCTGAAGGGATTTTTCTGCGGCCTCCCGCGTTTCGCGAGCCTTATTGAGAACACTGAAAAGCACCAGAGAAAGGCTGGATTCATGACGGAGGCAAAGGTCTGCCGCTTCCTCATACTTTTCTTCACTAACAAGACGGTCCATCTTTTTCGCAAAACGGCGACTCAAATGCCCGCGACGGGTTATGACAATCAATCGCTCAAAGAACAGGAACAGTGCAAAAAATGCCGCCAATGCCAAGGGATACATCACAATACCGCCCTTCTTGAACCAATCCAGGAAAGCTTCCTTGAGGGTCATTTCCCTAGTGTCCGTAATGGCATTTTTGATAGCCTTATTTTGAAGCACATCCATAGGGATATAAGCCTTCTGTTCCGCCCCAGCCGTCTGGATTGCCGTACGGATGGAAGCATTCATTTCCGCAGGGAGATTTCCGTTCCACTCAAAAATCTTGCCCTGCAAATTTCCAGAACGAATCAGAGCCTGAACGCCAGTTCCATTTCGCTCCACTTCTCCGAGGAAAACCGTCCCCAAGCGAAGCCGCGTTACAGGAACATCGGGTCGATTTCCAATTTGAGAATTTTCTTCCGTCAAACTTTCGGAATAAGTTTTCTCATGACGTGCTAGAAGGTCATTCACATAAAGTTGAAGTACCATCAAGGTATTGGGATTTTTCTTGTCGGATTCCGCCTGAGCCTTCTGCAAATTCGCCATCCGCTCTACCATGCCCACGGGATAATCGCCAGCCACTTCGCCCATCAATTTATCTACAGAGAGTTTTACCTGCGTATGGAAGGCATCGTAGGCGATTTCATCTTCCTTCGCCTTATCTTCTGCTTCCGTGGTGACATTTTTGCTAGCCATCAATTCTTCAGTAACACGACCCAAATCTGTAGAAAGTTTGGAATAGCGACCATCCAATTCACGAGTTGTATTCTGATGTTCCTCGCCCAACTGTGCTTCCGCATAACGACGACGCCAGTGTTCCGCTTCCTTCTTCTCCAGAGAATCCGCCTTGGACAAGCGAATGCGGGCCAAAGCATCTACTTCTTTCTGCAGATTTTTAAGTTCCAGCGTTTTCAGGGAATCCCGAACGCGGGCCTCATCGTCCTTGCTGGATTTTGCAAAAACTGCAGTCGTAGACAAAAAAGTAAACAACAGAACAATAACGAAAATCCGCACGGAAATATGACCACAATTTTCCCATTGTGAATTCTGAATTTTGAATTGTGAATTATTCATCATTTACCCTCCCCGCGAACAATGGAAAGGTTTACTGGCAATGTCACAATTTGTGGTGGCTTCTTCGCCTGCTTTACATCAATCGCCGTCCGCACAGCCTCACGTTCCGCAAGACTCAATTCCTCATTCCATTCAAAACTCACTTCACCATTTTCTCCAGAAACTTTCCGCTCCAGCACGCCAAAAACAGTGCTGTTCTCGTCGGAATAAACCATCCATTGATTTCCAATACGCAGGATATTTGCGTTAATCATCTCGCCATTTTTCCGCGTGAGGGGTGCGTTGATGATGGCCACTTCATCGCCAAAGCGCGTTTCTTCGCCAATCAAGGATTTCAAGCGGGAAAAACTTTCCTCTTCGCTAGCGTTTCCGCTTTCAATATCTCGCGACAGAGATTTCGCGCGGTCCAGGCGGGATTCCTTTTCCCACGGAAGCGTCTGTTCAATCTGAGATTCCAGCTGCTTGCTCAGAGATAGCAGTACTTCTCGCACCGCCTTCCGTTTTGCCTTCACATTATCCGTACGGTTTTTGGCGCGAGCCTGTTTGCTACGCTCCGCCTGCAAATCTTTCGCCACATCCCGAATTTTCGCATTCAGGGAATCCACCTCGGCGCGACGATTCTCCACATCTTTCTGATAACGCTCCTCCAGCATTTTGTACCTGGCGCTATCCGCCTGAATCATGGAATCCGTTTCCGCAATCTGCTTCGTCAGCTTCTGGATTTCACTAGTCAGTTTCTCCTTCTCCAGCTGCAAATCCCGAATGTCGGAATCCACATCGGCAAAAGCCAGCGATGAAAAAAGCATCGCCACTACAAAGACACAAATCAGGCCATACTTTTTATTGATTTTTTCACGCATTATTCTCATCTTCATTTCCTATTTCAAAATACTATTCTCTACTGCATTGCTTGTCTTTCGGATTCGCTTTACACCAGTTTTCCACCACTTTCTTCAAAATGCTGGATTTCTGTTCTTCCAAATAATAGCGGCTTACCAAAGCAGTTCCACACTGCGGATATTCTTCCAAGTTCCAATCCCTATCGGCGCACCACTCCCATTCCGTTTCCTTGCAAGATGTCCGTTCCAAACTTTCCTGGCATTGCTTGTACAAAGAGTTGCAATCTGCTTCGTCATTATTTTCAAAATCACTCTCAATGCAATAGAGCATCAAACCTTCTGCAAATGCCGTCGAGGCTGCTTTCGCATCATATTTCGTAGGCAAATATGTATACCATACATATCCCTCTTCTCTCAAGCCCGCGACAATTTCGGTGGAATAGCAGGCTTCATCCGATATCACATAATAATAAGATGGCATACACAACTTTTCGCGATTCAAGCGACAAGCCTTACTGCCCCATGGTTTTTGATCCTGTCCCGTACCATCGATAATGCACTCCTTTTGCGAGATATGTTCAAAAGTCACAAAATCATCCGCATGAACTTTCAGCCGCACCTCCACACCCGTCATTCCGCTAAACACACCCATTCCGCCTTCAATGTTGGATTCCGGCACCACCCGCGGATCTTCCAAAGCTGCCATGACCTTATTCCTATAATCGGCATAGGCCTTATCGGTAGCATAAATTCTCAACCGCACATCACCAATGGGGAAAGACATATTCGTCATCATCACTGAATCCAGATTGCGGATTCCGGCAATGACTTCGTTAGTTTCATAACCCTCATAAACCATGTGTTCCAAGGGATCATGCATGGATATGCCCGTATATCCTGTAGAATCCGAACTCAACATTCCGCCCAACATGTGGTTGACGGTAGTATTCATACTTTCGCCGCCTTTCTCATTATCGTATAGCATCACCGCAATGACACCACCTACGGATTCATTGTAATCCAGAGCAATCTTGAAAACACTCATATCCATGGGATATTCCAAAAAATCCACATCTACAACTTCAGAGCCTTCACCTATTGGTTTTGCCTTGTAATCCCGCCATTTATATTTGCCATTTTGCAACGGGATGCTGATTCCCTTGGTTCCAAAATTCACGGGAATCGTCGCCTTTGCCTTGAATCTGGATTCCACCGTTGTTCCTGCGCTATCCCACTTGAAATAGGCATGCATGGTGTAGGTTTCCCCAGCGACGCCTTGTCTTGTATCTGGCATGGATTGCATTCCCGCAATAGACGCAACACGGAGAACTCCGAAGCAGTTGGGGTCTGTGCTGCCTGGCAATAAACGAAGCGTAGAAGCGCCATCATTGAACTTTCCTTCCACCGTTACATAAGCGCTATCATAGAAGGCAAAGTTCTCTGCCGCTGCTTCCTCCAACTGATAGATTTTTTCAAAGCAAACACGAGGCGAACTACCTTCAATAATGTAGCCATAAGTGTAGATACCACCATAGATTTCCGTTTCTTCAGGATAGAATTCCCATGGTCCATGAAAATCACAGCCCGAAAAAGCGAGCGTACACAAGGCCACCACAAACCAACCCATTACTTTTTTAGAAATAGTATTCATAATTCAGCATAATGGGTAAAAAAGGAAACTGAGATATTCGGGTATATTCCGGTGGATTCTTGCGGGTGTCATAGAAGCCATAAAACATGTTGTCGTGATTCGTCAAATTGATGATGGTCCAACTGAAATTCCACTTGTTTTCGCGACCGATATCGATGGCTTTCACATCCACTCTAAAATAATTGGTTTGGCGGCTGGCATTACGACTCCCCGGGACCACCACAATATCATCTTCGTACTGTTTTGCGCCCAACTGGTCTGCATAAAAATATCCCACGTAATCCGTAATGGGCATTCCAGCAGAATACTTCACCATCACAGAGGAACGGAAATAACGCCCCTGCACTTCGTGCTTCCATAAGGCATCTTCGTCACCCTTCCAGTTGATTCCCAAATCCAACTTTAGGGCATAAGGTTGGTGCCAAGAAGGGTAATAGGCATTCGTGCCATCATTACTGCGGACAACGCTAATGCCCTGACTCCAGTTGATACCGCCAAACCAAGCGCCACGATCCTTCCGGAGAGAGAGTTCATAGCCAAAGGAGTAGCCATCGGCCGTTCCGAAGTAATCCGCCAAAACGAAATCGTCCGATGTTGTTTCCTCACTACTGTCCTGCTGCATATTGAAGGTATTGAGGCCGCTTTGCGTCTTGTAGTAAACGCCTACACTTCCATCATAATCCTCAAAAATCCCGCGCTGGCGATATTCCGCAGCCGCGAGCCATGAAGACGCAGGTTTCAAGTGGTTCCCTTTGGTCGTTGTCACCGCCGGATAATAAAACTCATTGAGGGATTCCCCATCACCGAACATGATGGAATTCATATACTGCAAATAATACCCGCCATAGAATTCCAAATCCTTCGTCTCATCCAGATTGATGGTGAGAGACGCACGGGGCTCCACGCCGAAGTGTTCCGCCAAAGTCTGATAATTAAAACGGAGACCATATTGCAACAAATAATTGGGAGCAAAACGCCAGCCATCTTGAACGTAGACTACATGATGGAAGGGCTCTGGAATATCCTCCACCTTTGTCTCCGAAATGTACTCCCAGAATTTATCGTAATCATACTCCAGTTCATATCCGAAAGTGAGCGTATGATTGTCTATCCCGCGATAATTGACCCACTGCTTCCCCGCAAAAGTATAAAGGTCCATTCCTATCGAAATCAAATCAGCCAATTCCATCTGCTGGTAGAAACGGCTGAATGCGGCGGTGGCGTTGTAATCCCAATTTCCAAAGCGGTGGTAGAAATTGATGGGAACCGCAACATTTCCCCAATTTACATACAGGGGGTCAAACGAAAGGTCATCGCCACCTACATAAAAACTGAATTTTAAGCGTGTATCCTCATCAAAATCGTAGAGGAATGTCCCCTGCAAATCTGTAAATTCATAATCCAGGTCCAAATCCAAAAGGCCAATGGCATTGCATAAATCCAAAATATATCCAATGTAAGTCGTTCGGCCAGCTAATACCCAACGGGCATTGCCTTTATGCCCTTCCGTGTGGAGTTGCGCCGCAAAAGTGCTGATTTTTATGCTGGAACGGGAAAACCATTCCTCTGTCGTATCGCTTCCACCGGCACGTCCATCCATTTTCAATACAGAACTCAGGCGGTTTCCATACTGCGCCGGAAATCCACTTTTGTAGAACTGCACGTCGTCTATGGTTTCCACAAGAAAAGTACTGAAAAGTCCGAAGAAATGAGTTGGCGAGTACACCACCGCATTATCGTACAGAAAGAGGTTCTGGTCTGCGGCACCACCACGCACATAGATTTTCGTGCTGAAGTCAGAACTGGCAACAACTCCCGGCAAAGCCTGAATGCTGCGAATCACGTCTGCTTCTGCAAGGCCCGGCATTCTCTTGATGCTCTTGGTGCTCACCACAGACTGGCCCGCCTGCCGCTTAGGGCGACGACGCAACTGCACCACCACTTTTTTCAATTCCGTCACATTGGCCACAGGTCCCGCCGCCAAAAGAGCATCCACATCTTCATCCTGCGTAGAATCCGCAGGCTCTCGACTAGATTCACCCGAATCAGCAGAGGGTTTACTGCCCGACTCAGCCATCATTGCCGCCAACTTTTCCTCATCATCCGCTAATTTTGTCGCTAGAGAATCTCCACCAATAGGCATCTGAAAAACGCTATCCTTGCCATGATATTCCAGCTCATAGCATTTTTCGCCATCGGCACCAACCGTATCCGAAGTTGTGACACAAAGATTCCACAAAGTGTCTGTCGGCAAAGTCACTTTAAAGGGTTTGCCTGGCATTACCTGCACCACTTCCCCCGTTTCCAAAACTTCTACTCGAAGGCTTTCAGCATTTGCAAATTCCGGGTCTTGAATCACACCTTCGTACATAAGGGACTCGCTAGCCATCACAATAGATGTGGCCATCAGCAAAATCCCAAAAAGTCGAAAGCTTCTCTTCAAATCCACCATTAGCAAAAATTGAGTACAAATTTAGTTTTTTCCTTTTTTTGCCTTTGCCCTTAAAACACCTAAACAAAGGGAAAGTGTCACTCACCCTTTTCAGATTTTGAAAAATCAAAAAAAATCAGAAAACCCGGCTCAAATAGTCCTTGGCATCGCGGCTAATGACGCATTTGCCCAGCAACCGGCGAAGTCGTTTCAAATCCGGATGTTCTTCATTCTCAAAAACGACCACATTGGCAATCCGGTCGCGATGTTTCAGCAAAAATTCCAGATTGTTGATGTCCGTCTTGGGGAATCCATAACCCAAAAAATGGATTTCCTCTGCATTTTTCAGGTAATAATCCGCCTTGGCCCAAAGCAGGTTAAACAGACTCCCCCGCAAAAAGGATTCCTTGGCATGAGCCATAGGAATAAAAATGGGCGTATCTTCCTCATAAATGGGGAAACTCCTGTCTGTAGTTTCCACTTGGCACACATTCTTCAAATCCAGCTCGTCGCTCACACCCTTCAAAGGGAACCAATTCAAAGATCCATGAAGTTTTATCAAGTCGATAGTTTGTTCGCAATTTGTTTTTTTAGCGGAGCGGTCCGCAGGCTCAATATGGACGCCGTAATCCACCGAAATCTTGGAAGAAAGTTCTGGATTCATGGCAATAGCCCGTTCTATCAAGGTATCATAATTGAAGGAGAGAAGAAGTGTTTCTCGCCGAGCGTCCCCGCAATCGTTAGCGCAAGCCTTGATGAAGCGGCCAAGTACTTCTGCTGCAGATGGTTCCAGTGGATCTTCCCTGCGAATCACAGAAGCAATAAACCGGAGCAACTCAAATCGCAAATTTTCGTGATAGAGCCGTTCCTTCTCTCCTGGGAAAATCTGGGTGGAAAGAATCGCCGTCGCTAGAGTCTCAATATTCAGGTACTCGTCCTGACCATTGCAAATGGCGAGAAAATGCCGACAGTATTCCTGCAAATGGGGGAACTGCGGAGGAATTTTTCCCGGAATATAGGAGTTCAAATCTCGAAGAGTCGGAAGGCTGGGCAAAAAAGACTTGCTGAAGCCCGAGCCCAAAACATAGATACGACGATAGTTCTGCATATCTAAAATGTATATAATTCCTGTTCTTTAAGCTTCCCCGATTCTTGTCATTTTGAGGAGAGGCATTCCTGCCACCCGAGAATCGTCAAGCGAAACTTCGAAATCAATGCTCCAGTCGTTGAAATCCTCTTCATCCTGAAGCATTTGCTGGATGTGCATCACATTGCCCTCATAAGTCACAAGGGTATGCGCCAGAGCACGGCCCTCCACATCCAAACGGAATTTGTGATGTTCTGCGGTATAAGCCGCCATGATTTCCAGCAGGCGCTTTTCTGTCCAAGGAACGCCGGCGGCATCAGCCAAAAGTTCGCCCTCGGCAAGGTCTTCGACAAGGATGTCCAACACGCCCGAGAAATCCTGTTTCGCCAGCCCACCCATAATTTGGAAGATTCGCTGACGCACCATGTTGAGGAACCGCTTTTTGTCGTAGGTAATGTCTGCAGCAGCCTTGTCTGCCCCAAAAGCCTTCTCCGCCTCTTCCTCGGCAATTCCTGCTTCCAAACGCTTTTGGTAATCCTCCGGATGAGCCATCTTCTCCCACTCTTCCAGCAGGCTGGAATCCGTACGGCGAATCATCTCGCCCAGATAATCCTCCATGTCCCATAGTTCCTCATTCTTGAACCCATCGGGAACCGTCTGGCTCAAAACCTTATAGACGCCATTCAAATGCCGCAAAAGGATGGCTTCCATGCGCTGCAGATTGTATTGCTTCACATAGCTACTGAAGGTGCTGAAATTTTCAAACATTTCGCGGGCTATGGATTTGGGCTCAATGTTGGTATCGACCCACGGGTGATTTTCCGCAAAAACATTGAAGGTGTCATAAATGAAATCCCGGAGGGGTTTCGGGTATTCCACCTTCTCCACTTCTTCCACCCGCTGGTTGAATTCCATTCCCTGGGACTTCAGTTCATCCATGCGGGCGTTGCGGGCCTTGTTCTGCTGCACTCGGAGAATTGCTTCCGGATTTTCCAGAATGGATTCGCATAGCGTAATTACATCCAGCGCATACTCCGGACTATCCTTGTCTAGCTTCGGGAGCGTATCCAAAAGGTACAGCGACAGCGGCTGATTCATGGAAAAATCATCCTGCAGATTCATGTTCACGCGAACCTTGGCATATCCAGGCGCTACAGGCTTCACGAACTCAATGATATGCTTTTCGACTAGACTGCGGAAAAGCTGGAACGAGCGATGCATCAGCTGCTTTTTGCTAGCCGCACTCTCGTGACAATCCTTCAGCAGATTCCGCATGGCACGACATCCATCAGTTTCACGACTGAGAATGTTCAAAAGCATTCCATGACTTACCTGGAAACTAGAAGTCAGCGGCTCCGGCTGGGACGCAATCAAGCGTTCAAATGTTCCCCTGTCAAAAGGAACATAGCCGTGTTCCGGCGGTTTCCGCTTCTGGAATTTCTTCCCCGTCTGGCGACTCTTCGCCTCCAGTTTCAGGTTTTCAATCACATGCTCTGGAGCCTGCGCCACTACATAGCCGATGTCGTCAAAGCCCTTGCGCCCGGCACGTCCAGCAATCTGGTGAAAATCTCGTGCCGTCAAAATGGCGGTTTTATCGCCACTGTATTTGCAAAGCTGTGTGAAGAGAACCGTGCGGATCGGGACGTTTACACCAACGCCTAAGGTATCTGTTCCGCAAATGACTTTCAACAGGCCTTGCTGCGCAAGTTTTTCGCAGAGAATGCGATACTTGGGCAAAAGTCCCGCATGATGGAGCCCGATTCCCTGTTTGAGCCAGCGTTTTACATCCGGGCCATAGGGACTTGAAAAACGAACTTCCTTGATGGCTTCATTAATCTTGACTTTTTCCTCTTTGGTGCAAAGGTCAAGACTCATAAAATTCTGGGCATTCATGGCCGCAGCCGCCTGCGTAAAATGCACCACGTAGACAGGAGCTTTATTTTCATTCACCAACTTCTGCACCGTATTGGAAAGTTCCGTTTCAGAGTAGGTGAAATCCAAGGGCACCGGACGTTGCGTGGAGCGCACCGTCACAGATTCGCGCCCCGTATGCTTCGTCATTTCCTTTTCAAAGAATTCCGTCGCACCCACTGTAGCGCTCATCAGCAAAAAACGGCTTTGCGGAAGCGTCAACAGCGGCACCTGCCAGGCCACACCACGTTCTCTATCAGAGTAGTAATGGAACTCATCCATCACCACATCCGTAATGGAAAGTTTTTCACCCTCACAAAGCGCCATGTTGGATAAAATTTCCGCCGTACAACAAAGAATTGGAGCATCCCGATTTACAGTGGCATCTCCGGTAGAAAGCCCTACATTTTCTGCTCCAAATTCCTTGCAAAGAGCCATCCACTTTTCATTAACCAAAGCTTTGATAGGGCAAGTATAAACGGAACGACGACCATGAGCCAAACTATCAAAATGAAGCGCCAACGCCACCATGGATTTTCCAGAGCCCGTAGGAGTATTCAAAATGACATTTTTCCCGTCCAGGAGTTCTAAGATGGCTTCTTCCTGAGCCGGATACAGCGTTGTCCCCCGAGCATCCGCCCAGGCCATAAACTGTTCCAGAATGTCCTCAGCACTGATTTTCACCCCATTTTCACCATTTTTGGGCAGAAAATCCTTAAGTGTCCTTTTAATCAGCTCCGTCATCATAGGCAAAGATAGCTCTTTTTAGTAAATTAGAGGCATGAAAGGAATCGTTCTCGCCGGTGGTTCCGGCACACGCTTATACCCCCTGACCATGGTCACGTCAAAGCAGCTTTTGCCTGTTTATGACAAGCCCATGATTTACTATCCGCTTTCCACTTTGATGTTGGCCGGTATTCGAGATATCCTCATTATTTCCACTCCAACGGATTTGCCCAACTTTGAAAAACTTCTTGGCGATGGAAGCGCCATGGGAATCCATTTGAGCTATAAGGTGCAGCCCAGCCCTGATGGACTTGCCCAGGCATTCATTCTCGGCGAAGAATTTATCGGTGACGACTGTTGCGCCATGGTTCTTGGTGACAACATCTTCTACGGAAACGGATTCAGCGACATTCTCAAAGGTGCCGTGAAAAACGCAGCGGAAAAAGGGCGGGCCAGCGTCTTCGGTTATTACGTAGATGATCCAGAACGATTCGGCGTTGTTGAATTTGACGAAAATGACAAGGTCATTTCTGTGGAAGAAAAGCCCAAGGAACCCAAGAGCAACTACGCCATTACAGGACTTTACTTCTATGACAACCGCGTGAGCAAGTTTGCAAAAGCCCAAAAGCCCAGTGCCCGCGGGGAACTGGAAATCACGGACCTGAACAAGACTTATCTCGATAGCGGTGAATTGGACGTAAAACTTCTGGGTCGTGGATTTGCGTGGCTGGATACAGGCACCATGGACAGTCTCATCGAAGCAGGAGATTTTGTGCGGATGGTGGAAAGCCGTCAGGGCATCAAAATTTCTGCCGTGGAGGAAATCGCATATGTCAACGGTTGGATTGACAAAGAAAAACTTTTGGAATCCGCCGCCAAATACGGAAAATCTCCCTACGGACAGCATTTGCGCAAAGTTGCCGAAGGAAAAATCAGGCATACGTAGGAACTAGAATTTAGAGGGTCAAAATTTTATGCCTAAAAAAAACATCGTCATTACAGGTGGTGCAGGCTTTATCGGAAGCCATGTAGTGCGCCTTTTTGTAAACAAGTATCCTGAATACAAGATTATCAATCTGGATAAGCTCACATACGCCGGAAATCTTGCCAACCTCAAAGACATCGAAGGAAAGCCCAACTACAAGTTCGTAAAAATGGACATCTGCGACTTCGATGCCTTCTACAAACTGATGCAGGATGAAAAAATCGATGGAATCATCCATCTTGCCGCAGAAAGCCATGTAGACCGCAGCATCAAGGATCCCTTCACCTTCGCGCGCACCAACGTGATGGGAACATTGACTCTTCTTCAAGCCGCAAAACTCTACTGGGAAAGCCTCCCAGAAAAGTACGAGGGCAAACGCTTCTACCATATTTCTACCGACGAAGTCTATGGGGCTCTCAAAATGTCTCATCCTGAAGGTATCGAGCCTCCGTTCACGACAACGGCCAGCTCTAGCGAACACCACTTGGCCTATGGCGAAGACTTCTTCTACGAAACCACGAAATATACACCTCATTCTCCGTATTCTGCTTCAAAAGCAGGTTCCGATCACTTCGTTCGCGCATTCCACGATACCTACGGCATGCCAACCATCGTGACGAACTGCAGCAACAATTACGGGCCCTACCAATTTCCAGAAAAATTAATACCTCTATTCATCAACAATATCCGTCACAAGAAGCCGCTGCCAGTTTACGGCAAGGGCGAGAATGTTCGCGACTGGCTCTTTGTGGAGGACCACGCACGCGCTATTGACATCATTTTCCATAACGGAAAAATTGCCGAAACCTACAACATCGGCGGTTTCAACGAATGGAAGAATATTGACATCATCAAAGTCGTCATCAAGACCGTCGACCGCTTACTCGGTCGCGCTGATGGCGAGGACCTCAACCTCATCACCTATGTTACCGACCGTCTAGGCCATGACGCCCGTTACGCCATCGACAGCTCCAAGCTCCAAAAGGAACTTGGCTGGGAACCGTCCTTGCAGTTCGAGGAAGGCATTGAAAAAACCGTGAAATGGTATCTGGAAAACCAGGAATGGCTGGACAATATTACCAGTGGCGAATACGAGAAGTATTACGAAAACATGTATAAGGACCGCTAACCATGGGAAAGTTCAATTTCATCAAAACATCCATTGAAGGCATTGTAGTTATCGAGCCTACAGTATTTGGTGATCACCGCGGCTATTTCATGGAAACATACAACCAAGCTGAATTTGCCGCCGCCGGTCTCAATATGACTTTCGTCCAAGATAACGAATCGCGCAGCAAGAAGGGCGTACTCCGCGGTCTTCACTTTCAGAAGAAGAATCCCCAGGGTAAGCTGGTCCGCGTTATTGAAGGCGAGGTTTTTGACGTGGCCGTAGACCTTCGAAAGGGAAGCCCAACATTTGGAAAATGGGAAGGTGTCGTTCTCAGCGAAGAGAACAAAAAACAGTTTTATATTCCAGAGGGATTTGCCCACGGGTTTGCCGTCCTTAGCGAACGCGCTACATTTGTCTACAAGTGCACCCGTCTCTACGACCCTACTGACGAAGGTGGACTCGCCTGGGACGATCCTGAAATCGGCATCAAATGGCCCGTCGAAAATGGATTCAAGCCCCTACTCAGCGAAAAAGACACGAAAAACCCACTTTTGAAGAATTTGAATTTCGCATTTGAGCTCTAATCATTTCTAAATTAAGATTCATGAAGAATATCCTTGTCGTGTGTACTGGCAATGTTTGCCGCAGCCCTACGGGAGAATATCTCCTAAAAAAAGAATTGGGACCAGACTTTAATGTAATGAGTGCTGGCCTTGGAGCACTTGTGGACCACCCTGCCCATGAGCTTTCTCAAAAGATTGCTCTAGAACATGGCGTGGACATGAGCGCCCATCACGCTCGACAGATCAACATGGATATTCTCAAATGGGCCGATTTGGTGCTCGTTATGGAGAATGGGCAAAAACAGGAAATCATTCGCAAATATCCTTGGACCGAAGGAAAGGTCTTCCGTTACGGAGAAGATATGCAGGTAGATGTTCCTGACCCCTACCGTCGCCCTGAAAACGCTTTTGTACTTGCATGGAATTATATCTCTAAATTAACTCCTGGATGGGTCAAAAAAATAAAGGAGAGCGAGGGTAAAGCATAGCCTCGTTTCAAGGTCGTTTATGAAAAAATATTTTCTGACTTTATGTAGTGCAGCCTCCCTGATATTGACGGGATGTTTTGCGTCGCCTACCATGAAAATGAGCCTTCCATCTGATTCTGCAGAATACAACGGAGCTACCGTTTTTTTGCATTCCATTAACGATGGCGATTTTGAATATGTCGAAACAACCACTGACACCACAGTCACATTGGGCAATTTAGAAGAGTTGGTTGTCGATTCCATACCTCCATTGGAATATCGTATTGGGCCCTTGGATAAGGTTAAGGTCATCGTGTGGGAGCATCCGGAACTCACATCTCCTTTAGGCGAATACCAAGAATCTGGGCAGCAAATAAGGCCTGACGGAAAGTTGTTCTTCCCTTATGCAGGGGAAATTCAGGCAGCTGGTTTGACAGCCCAGGAACTTCGTGATGAAATTACCAAACGTCTCTCGGATAAGATTCTCAACGATCCCCAAGTAGACGTTCAAATTTCATCTCATCATAGTTCCAAAGTAACCATCACAGGTGCAGTTCATCACCCCGGTTATTCCTATTTCTCTGAACTTCCCAAAACCATTCCTCTTGCCATAGCAGGAGTTGGCGGTTTTACCAGCAGTGCCGACACTGAAAATATGGAACTACGGCGTGATGGTAAAATTTATGTCATTGACTATAAAAAATTGTTCGATCAAAACATTCCTTTAGATAGAATTCTCCTAAAACCCGATGATCAAATTTATGTTCCTAGCACATCCATTACTCAAAAAGAAAACCACGCATTCCTAATAGGAGAACTGGGCAAGACCACGTCCATTTCTCTGAAAAAGCGAGAAGTAAGCCTCACGGAAGCTCTGGTTTCCGCCGGTGGAATGAATAAAGTAACTGCTTCATCCAGTTCCGTCTATGTCATTCGAAACTCGAAAAAAGATCGAATTGACGTCTATCATTTGGATGCTAAAAACGTCATGTCCCTTGTCATTGCCGATCACTTTGTTTTGGAAGAACACGACATTGTTTATGTTGACGCATCTGGGCTTGCCACGTGGAACCGCCTTATCAGCCAGATTCTGCCTACTGTGCAAACTCTATACTATGGTGTCCAAACAGTGCGTAATATACAGTTAATCAGCAATGAGATGGAGTAAAAATTTATGATTAACTTGATTCTCTGTGGCGGCAGTGGAACAAGGCTTTGGCCCATTAGTCGCTCTTTAATGCCAAAGCAATTCGCTCGTTTGTTTGAAGGTTCTTCTCTCTTCCAACGCACTGTGCGGACAAATGCCCGCATTTGCGATGCGCAATATATTGTCAGCAATGCCGAACAATACTTCCTTGCCAAGGATCAACTGGAAGAAGTTGGCGCCCACAACACACGCTTCCTATTGGAACCTGTTGGCCGCAACACGGCTCCCGCTATTGCTCTCGCATGCCTTAGTTTGAGCAACGACGACATTGTGTTGGTTTCTCCTTCCGATCATGTCATCCGCAAAGCGAGCGCTTATGAAGCTTGCCTCAAGAAGGCAGAGGAATTCGCAAAGGCAGGCGCCCTCGTCACCTTCGGAATCACTCCTACAGGCCCCGAAACTGGCTATGGCTACATCGAGGCCGATGGTGAAAACGTCAAACGCTTTGTGGAAAAGCCCGATTTGGAAACTGCGAAAAAATATGTGGAATCCGGACGTTTCTTCTGGAACAGTGGCATCTTCTGCTTCAAGGTTTCCACCTTCCTGAACGAACTAGGAAAGTTCTCCCCTGATATTCTGGCCGCCGCAAAACGCGCCTATGCTGGAGCAAAAAAAGAAGACCAGAATTCTCTCATTCGCATCGCTCATGACGACATGATGGAAATTCCCTCCAATTCCATCGACTATGCAGTGATGGAGAAATCAAGCAAGGTGAAGGTCGTGCCCAGCGATATCGGTTGGAGCGATTTGGGGGCATTCGATTCCCTCTATGGTGAATACGAACACGATGTAGACGGGAACAACAAGAACGGAAAACATCTCGGCCTTGGCACCAAGAATTCCTTGGTTCTCGGTAACCAGCGTCAGATTTGCACTATTGATTTAGACCAGATGCTTATCGTGGATACGCCCGATGCACTCCTTGTGGCACCACTTCAGAGCAGTCAGAAGGTGAAGAAGATTGTGGACGAGCTCAAGGTTCGCGGCTCCGATCTTCCCACTGTTCCGCAAACAGTGAACCGCCCTTGGGGAACGTACTCTGTTTTGGAATCTACGGACAACTACAAGATGAAGCGGATTGTGGTTCGCCCTGGCGAACGACTCTCTCTGCAAAAGCATCTTCATCGTTCCGAGCATTGGGTCGTTGTGAATGGAACCGCCACATGTACCGTTGGCGACCGTATCTTCTATGTGCGCCCGAACGAATCCACCTACATTCCCGCAGGCACAGTCCATCGCTTGCAGAATGAAGGCAAGCTCCCTCTAGTGATTGTGGAAGTTCAGGTCGGCGAATACACTGGTGAAGACGACATCATCCGCATGCAGGACGACTACAAGAGAAGCTAGCAATAATGCAGAATGCAAAATTAAGAATGCAGAATTATTTCAGAGTATAACTGCATTCTCATACAATAACTGATTTAATTTTCTTCAAGCAAAAATCCCGAGAGTTTAACTCTCGGGATTTTTTGAAATGCTTTCGACTATCTTAGAACTGGCTTAAGAAGCGTTGATCGTTACCTGTAAGGAGGCCGATTTCCGGAATCTCATGACGAAGCATCGCGATGCGGTCGAGGCCAAAGCCAAAGGCGAATCCCGTGTACTTTTCCGGATCAATGCCGCAGTTCTTAAACACATTCGGGTCCACAGAACCGCAACCACCGATTTCCATCCAGCCCGTACCCTTACAGCGACGGCAGCCCTTGCCACCACAGAACACGCAGCTCACATCCATCTCGGCAGACGGTTCCGTGAAGGGGAAGAAGCTGGGGCGGAAGCGCGTCTTTACACCTTCGCCAAACAACTTGTTCATGAACACTTGAAGTACACCCTTCAAATCCGCAAAACTGATGTTTTCATCCACCACCAGGCCTTCGCACTGCTGGAACATGGGAGCGTGTGTTGCATCATTGTCCACGCGGAACACGTGCCCCGGTGCAATCATGCGGAAAGGAGGTTTGTGGGTTTCCATGTAGTGAATCTGAGTACCGCTGGTGTGCGTACGGAGCATCACCTTGTCATCCACATAGAAAGTATCCTGCATATCACGGCTAGGGTGATCCGGAGGAGTATTCAAAGCCTCAAAATTGTACCAGTCCGTCTCGATATCACGGCCCATATCCACATCAAAACCCATCTGGGCAAAGAAGTCGATAATCTCTTCACGAACATCATAGAGCGGGTGAGTGCTCCCAGCAGGAATGCCCGCACCCGGGAGGGAAATGTCCACATTGCCGCTTGCAATCTTCTTCTGAAGTGCCGCCTGGTTTGCAGTTTCAATAGCCTTATCAATAGCTTCAGATACGGCCACCTTCAGTTCATTCACTAGCTTTCCATAAGCAGGGCGTTCTTCTGCAGACAGTGTCCCCATCTGCTTCATCAAATCCGTGACCATACCCTTCTTGCCTAGGTACTTCACGCGAAGGTTATTGACAGCTTCCTGATTTTCAAGATCCGTTTGCGCAAGCTCTGCGTCAAAGGTCTGTTTAACATTATTGATAGCTTCACTCATAGTGCCGTTTAATTTAGAAAATAATGTAACATCACTGTATCAAATGCATAATCACGGGGCGGTTCTTGCCTGCTTCCGTCTTGTGGATGGTGAGTTTGCCCGTGCTATCGTAGCTGAACTGTTCCCCTACCCGCTCGCCACCTACATAGGAAAGGCTATCGCGCAAAATTCCGCTAGAGTACCAGTTCCGCCAGATGCCATCCCGTTTCCCATTCTTCCAAAAACCTTCGCTAGCAATTTTTCCGCCAAGGCTATCCGGATAAAAACTGCGACTTTCCTTCTTATCCACTTCCCAATATTCCTCATAAAGCAGTTTGTGGTCGGACTTGATGTAGCGAATGGACGCTTTGTACCTGCCGATACTTTGTTCAAAATCACCCTTTTGGCTCAGAGCACTGCCATCCAGACTGCCATTAGGACTGGTGGATTCCACGAAAGACGTTTCCGCACAAAATAAGCGGGCATCGCCATCACAAAGCCCATAAGCCACCCCATCCGAACCTTTCTGGCTAAAGTGTTCATAAATCGATTCACGCAGCAAGTTGCCCTGCTCATCAAACCACTGTTCCCGAGAACGTTGATGCGTTTCGCAGCCCTCGCAAAGCGTATACTCCACCTTCTTGAAGACGGAACCATCGGCCCGATAGAGAACTGACGGAAGCATTGCGTCGTCGTGTTCGATAACACCCTCTTCCCTGAGTTTCGCCGTATTGCAGCTTTCGGCCGAAGTGTCTGGAGCACCAAAGGATTCGTAATAGAGTCTGTAGGTTCCTTCCTTGATTCCAAAAACGCAATCGTTATATTCCAGAATTTTGCAGTCATTACCATAACGTTTGAAATATCCTTTCTCCGTTCCCAAATGGCAAGCATCTTCCTGAACCAGCGTTCCATTCTCATTCCATTTTTTCCAAAGACCAACGCGCTCACCCTTGTCGCTGTAGTGTTCCTCGAAAGATTTGGTGCCGTTATAGTGCCAACCCATCCAGTCTCCAACAGGATGGTCATCCTCATAGTATCGCACCGCCTCCTTTTTGCGACTATTCAGGTTTTCCACATAATAGCTGGTCCACTCGCCGTGACGCTTTCCCTTTTTGTAGGAACCCGTCAGCACCACGTCGCCGTAGGCGGTCCAGCGTTTGAAATCGCCATGGGGTTCATTGTTCTTGTAAGGGATTTCAAATTCCTTGATGCCGTTGTTATACCACTCATTGCGCTTTAGGATTTCCCCATCCGGGAATACCCAGACCGACGTCTTTTTCACTCCGTTGGCATGATAATCCAACACCTGCTCTTCGGCATGCTGGTAGCTACAGGCCCACAGCAGCGCACATATGCAAAAAAGAAGAACTTTTCCGAGGAATCTCATCATCATCAAAGTAGAAAAAAGGTATTTTCATTTCGTGGAAGAATTGAGGAACAGACCGCTTAAGGATACATTTCATACCAAGCTGAAAACGCCCTGGGTGTGGTTGATTGTACTCATCACCATCGGGCTCACCATCCTCTTCTCTCTTTCCCAAAAACCTCAGATTGTGGTGTATTCCGAATACATCCAAACGCTGTCCGACTACCAGTTGCTGGAAGTGAACTTGATGCGGTCCATGGAACAAATCCGCAGTGGCTACAGTAGCGACACCATCCGGATTCAGGCACAGACCATGACACTCCGAGAAATGGCGGTTTCTTTCTCCCGGCAAATGGACGAGCTGAACAGTTTTCAGATCAAAACACCACCAACATCCCTTACCGCCCGTTTTGAGCGAGAAGTCATTGCAAAAGTTTCAAGCACCAGGCGCTATGCCTCAGCCAGAGCACGCTGGAACGAGTCCATCAACGAATTTGCAAACAACTTGCTGCATCTCAATTCTACACAATATGAGGCGCTCCAGCCCCTGCTGACAGCCGCCCGCGCTGGAAGGCCCTGCGTCATTTCGGATTCCCTTTCCCTGCCGGATTCCACCAAACACGCTCTGGATTCCCTTCTGAATGTCAATAACGATTTGGCCATGGCCTGGGCCCGGTTCAACAACGACGCCACTCTCCTCGGCGCTGCGGAGTTGGTACAATTCTTCCAGATGGAGCGGATGCGCGAAATGGCATTGAAAGCAAAGATCCCCATGGTCTTCTACTTCCTGACTCTGGTGCTGCTCCTTTCCACCTTCTTCTTCATCTACCGGTCCAAACAGTAATTTTTGTATGCTCTCTTACTTCTACACAAAACGCTCCATCTTCTTCAACCTGGCCTTGATCTGCCTCTTGGTGATTATCTGGTGCGTTGCCTACATGCAGCCTGTGCTTCGCAGTTTCTTCAAGGACGAGCATCTGTTCTACGGGAAAATCAGCTATGCCGCCATGCCCAGCATTTTTGGCGGAAGTAACATTCCCTTCATGGATAAAACCATTTTCAAAATCAACGGCGATGATGCCACATTCCTCCTATACTCCTCCCAGGAAATGAACGAGGACATGTCGGACTGGTTCAGCTTTGCGGCAATCAATGCGGCTGATGTTCCTCTGGAAATCAGTGCCGTTCGTATCAACAAGAATACCTACGTCGTCAAATCCATGGCCTCCACTTTTGGCGAACTGGACTGGGACACTCTAGCGGAATATCATGTATACAACAGCATCATCGGCCTCGGAATTATTACCTCCAGCTTCCTCGCATGGTTAATCTTCATGATTCTCGGGGTCCGTTCCTCACGCCGCGCGCGAAAGCAACTGGCTGCGCAATCCGCCGCCACTGCACCCGCAGAAAATGCATCCGCCGATGAAGCTCACACTCAGGCATAATTCCATCGCCCTAACATTGGCAGCCATAGCTTTATTCGCCGGAGTCGCCTGCGCAACCGGCGAGAAGGATTCCCTCAGCATCGCCATCAATGGCTTTGAAAGCCCTGTAGGGATGTGGGTCCCCGCGGCAGTATCAAAGTCCGCGGCGCAGTCAAAACCCGCGAAAGCCCAAGCAAACACGGTTTACCTCTGGTTTCACGGTGGCATGACCAGCGGCAACTGCGCCAAAGGCCTCATCGCAGGCGCCGACTTCGCGAAACTCCATCCCGAAGCGATCGTCATCAGCACCTCCGCCTGCAAAGCAAACCACTGGTGGACCGCCACTACCGCTCCCATCGCAGATGCCGCTTTAGATTCTCTGGAAAAGCGAATCGGCGTCACCATCAAGGAAGTCTCCCTGGTGGGCGTTTCCGATGGCGGTATGGGCATCTTCGCCTACTCCCTGTACGGGAAGCGCTCCATCAAAAGCAGGCTCTTCATCAGCGCAAACGGCTCCCTCCTGGGGCCTGCAGCAGCAATCGCAAAAGAGCCTAAACTGCACACCGGCAAATACCGCTTTCTCCAGGGTGGCGCCGACAGACTCTATTCTCCTGCAGAAACCATCCCCTGGGTGGAATCCTTCTGCAAAGCGGTCCAGGTAGACTGTGAATTGAAATACGACCCGCAAGGGGAACACGACTGGAGCTACTGGAAGGAAAATCGGCTGGATTGGGTGCTCCACCCTTGACAAAAGCCCGTTTTTTTTCAAAATTTGGTGCACCACGCGGATGTGGTGGAACTGGTAGACACGCTAGATTCAGGTTCTAGTGCCTGCGAGGGCATGAAGGTTCAAGTCCTTTCATCCGCACTGAAAAACTCGTCGGGATTCCCGGCGAGTTTTTTCATAACATAATCACGACAAAATTTCTTTGATTGCTTCTCCTCAAGGGACCATAGCCACTAAAAAACTAAGGTTTAAGTGGCTGGAGGGCTTTGTTCGCAATGACGTTAAAAGCAAATTTTCCAATTAGACGTCATCGCGAGCCCCCTATGGGGCGTGGCGATCTAAGCGTTTCTATTTCTTCTTGACGATTTCCGCGTCCTTCACATCCTTGCCTTTCAGCTTGGCGGATTCCGCCTTGGCAGGAACAAGACCGCGATTGATAATCTTGTACTGGGCAATGCTCCAGAAGTTGCTGATAATCCAGTAGAGCACAAGGCCAGAAGGCATCACTGCGCTGAAGAGGAACATCATGGCAGGCATCATCCAAGTCATCATCTTCTGCTGGGCGGGGTCCATGCCAGCGCTGGTGCCCATAGTCACCTTGGTCTGGAAGTAGGTGGTAATCACCATAATCCAGGGGAGCACCGCCAAGCCATCCGGCATGATGAACGGAATGCTGAAGCCGTTGAAAATCACATCGCTACGGCTAAGGTCGCTAATCCAGAGGAATGCGGGCATACCGCGCAGTTCAATAGCACGACCCAGCACAAAGAAGAGGCCCATGAAAATCGGCATCTGGATGAGCATGGGGAGGCAACCGCCCGTGCAACTGGCCAAAGGATTCACACCATTTTTGCTGTAAAGCTCCATGATGGCGGCCTGCTTCTTCTGCGGATCGCTGCGATACTTCACATTGATTTCATCCAACTGCGGCTTAAGCTTCGCCATACCGCGAGTGGACTTCAGCTGCTTCACAGTGAACGGCGTGGTAACGCCGCGGACAATGAACGTCACGAGAATGATGGCCACGCCGTAGTTCGGGATAATCTCATAGAAGAACTTCAAGAGCTTCAGGAGCCACTTGCAAATCCACACAAACCATACGTCTGCGCCGCACCAGGTCCAGCCACTGACGATGACCTTCTCGTAATCCTTGTCCAAGGCTTCCAGTTCTTCCCACTGGAGCGGAAGCACCATGAAGTTGTAACCGAAGGAATCGCCCTTCAGGTTATCGCGGATAGAAACCTTATATGTCCCCGGGTCCTTCTCATTTTCCAAAACCTTCATGGGAGAAGCCTTCAGAGAAGCACCCACCGGAGAATCGAACTGCACCGTCATGGCCACATACTTGCGGCGAATGCCAGCCCATATCAACTTCCCTTCGTTGAACTCCTCATCCTCACGCACCATTTCACGTTCCACCGTGTTGGTGTTATTGAAAATCACCTCACTGAAGAAGTAGCTTGCGCCACCAAAGCTCTTGCCCTGAGGAATCTCCTCCGTCTCCTTCATACCGCCATTCCAGGCAAGTTCGTAATTCTCCGGCTGGAAACCGATGAACTTGTTTTCCTGACGGACTGCAGCGCCAGCCTTGGTAAAACCATAACTACGCACCACCTGATTGCCATTGGCATCCTTGAACACGAACTGCACAGTGGTATCTGCATCCACAACAATCTTTGCCGGAGCATCGCCTGCATCAAACAACACCTGAGAAAGGTCCGCCTTGCCGAGCTTCAAATCCAAAGCGCCAAGAGTCGTATCCTGAATGAGTTCCGGGAAGTTTCCTGCACTATCGGCCAAGGCCTTCACCACCACGCTCTGAATCTTCGCACCCTTGTTACTCAAAGTCATGATGAACTTTTCTGTTTCCACGGTAATGGTCCGCGGTTCAATCACAGGGGCATTCATAGAAGCGGCACTATCCGAAGCGACAGAAGCACTATCCGCAGCAACAGCAGCACCAACCGCAGCAGAATCTGCAATCGCGCTAGCCTCACCCAGCACAGGAGCCGCTTCCGGCGCAGCCGCACCCTCCGCCGCAGGCAGCACGAGTTCCGGCGTCTTGGAAGCATCCTTCACCACGGCTTCAGCAGCAGCCTTCTCCTTGGCCTTGGCTTCCGCCAAAGCCTTGCTGTTGGCAGAAGACATACTCATCCACCAAATCATGATAGCAGCAATGAGTATAGCACCAATAATCGTATTCTTGTTCATCATTTCTCCTTTCGCGGCGGTACAGGGTCGTAGCCGCCCTTACAGAAGGGGTTGCATCTTAAAACTCTAAAAACTGCAAGATAGAAACCTTTGAAGGGCCCGTGGACCCGAATAGCTTCAATTGCATACTCAGAACAGGTCGGCTGGAAGCGGCACACCCCTCTAAAAAAATAGGGATGCACAATCCGGTACAAATGAATGGGGGCCAACAGCACCCATTCCAGAGTCTTCTTAAGCCTCGCCCACATCCGAGCGCCATTCCATCTTGCGGAACAACTTCAGGGCGGATTCCCGCAGGCGCTCCGGAGTCATTTCCTTGGAATCGTCGTTCACGAAAACCATGGCCCACACAGGCTTCTTGATTTCGGGAACCTGAGAAAAAAACAAAGGCCGTAGAACCCTACGACACTTATTGCGGTAAACCGCATTACCATTCTTTTTACGAGCGACAAAGCAAAAACGACAAAAACCATCCGGGCTTTCAATCCACCGCATCGCTAATGAAGATGCACGGACATATTTGCCTTGGATGGTGACTTGTCGATAAGCGGGCTGCGTCGGCAGCCGATAAGAACGCAGAGTGGCGATTGCCAACCCCGACTTACTTCTTATAGATGGAATCGCTAACGGTCAAACGCTTGCGACCCTTGGCGCGGCGACGGCTCAAAACAGCACGACCCCAACGATCTTCCATACGGGCCATAAAACCCTGCTTGTTGGCACGCTTACGGTTGTGAGGCTGGAATGTTCTTTTCATAATAAAACCTTCAATATTTGCAAAATTTTGAGTCCCAAAAATAGCAAAAAGTCAATATAAATCAAGGGGTTAGCGCCATCCATTGGCCAATTTTCGCCAATAACAAGGATTATCCCCAACAGACTCCAATTTATCAACAATTTATAAACATGTGTGAAAATCCGTCAAACCCCAAGAAATCACCCCGATATGTTCCGAATCTGGTTCTTCCCCCGAGTCTTTGCCCGGTAAAGGAGGTCGTCCACCTGACTCAAAATCTGCTTGTGGTCGTACACATCCTCCCCATGGCAAGGGACGATTCCCCCGCTAATGGTCACCCGGACCTGCGGAAACTCCTCCCAGCTCAAATTGCTGACTCTCTCCCTGAATCGGTCTGCCTTGGCGTAGGCCTCGATTTCCGAAGCCGCATGAATCACGTAGATAAACTCCTCTCCACCATAGCGAGCAGCGCATTCTCCAGCCTCCTCGTCCTCTGTCCGCTTTAAAAGACCCGCAATGCTCATGAGCACTTTGTCTCCAAAAGCATGGCCAAAGGAATTGTTCACCTGCCGTATATCATCCACATCGAACATCATCACAAAGAACTGCTCCCTCCGCATCCACACCATATTCTCCAAATAGCGAATGAGGTAGGGGCGGTTGTAAAGCCCCGTCATGGAATCCCGCTTAGAAAGAAAGTCCAACTGAGTCACCAACTTCTCCCGCTTCTTCCGTTCCTCATCGTAGGCATTCAAGGCGTAGGAAACCACGGCAAAAATACCGATAGCCACAATCACGAAGGAGACGGAAGCATCCAGCACCATCGCCTCGTCAGAAATCTGGAGCACATATTCTGGATGTAGCCATGAAATGACAAATGTGAGCACCACCGCCACTAGGCAGATGGAGAAGGTCATCCACTTGGCACGGCTACTATGGGCAAAAGCACAAAGCGTCAGCACGGCAAAACAGTACAAAGGCATGCCGCTCTTGAAGCCGCCGCAAAAGAAAAACAGCAAGGGAAACAGAAAACAGCATAGCAAGTAGCACAAAGCCAGGTAGCACTGGTTAATCATGGAGGTCTTCCGCGCCACTATGCCCAGAAGCAAACTCACCACGCAACCACCTGCACTTGCAATGGAGGCGTACACCCCCTGCTGTTCCGCAATGGTAAAAATAGTGGATACCAGGGCCGATAAAAACACCGCCGCAAGAATCATCCAGAAAATGGACTTCTCCAGGGTATCCTGTTTTTTCCAAAATGCCTTCCACCGTTCAATAATCATGCAATAGCCTTCCTTCTCCAAGAAAGATATATTTTCTTTGCTATATTATTCCATGAAAGTTTTCCACGGATGGTTAAATATGGAACTTACACCTCTCGACATTCGCAATCAGACATTCCACAAAAAGACCTTTGGCGGCATTGACGCCGAAGAGGTAAAGGCATTTCTGGAAACTGCCGCAACCGCTTTTGAACAGATGTCCCGCAACCGCACCGATCTGACGGAACGGTTGAAGATTGCCGAAGAACGCGTGAACTACTACCGCCAAATCGAGAAGACCATCCAGGATGCCGTGGTCACCATGCAGAAAACTTGTGACGATGTGAAGGCCTCTGCCGAAAAGGAAGCGGAAATCATCATCGCCGAGGCCAAGGCCCGCGCCGTTCGTGAAGTAGAAAACACCAAGCGTGAAGCCGAAGAACTCCGCGTAGAGATTGAGCAACTGAAACAACTGCGCAACAACTACTTCATCCGCTGCCGCGCCCTCATCCGCGGGCAGGAGGAACTCCTCGCCGCCATGGAAAACGACCAGCGGGAGTTGGATGCCATGAAAGCGGAACCTCGCCCAGCAGACCCCATGGCCCCAGCTGCAGGCAAAGTTCTAGCCTAAGCACCGCGCAACACTCATGCGCATCAACATCAAGGTACACGCCCGCAGTAAGCGGGAATCCGTAACGCCACAGCCCGATGGCAGCTATAAGGTGGAGGTGAAAGCGCCACCTGTAGAAGGTGCTGCTAACGAAGCCATTTGCGAAGCGTTGGCCACTTATTTCAAAGTCCACAAGCGGGACGTGCAGATTGTGCTAGGCAGCACCAACAACAAGAAAGTTGTAGAAATTCAAGGCAAATAAAAAACGGCCGGTCTCATCAAATTGAAGACCCGCCGTTTTTCACATCTATCGCAATCGTTATTTCAGATTAATCCGCTGGTTCACTACAGCACCGCGTGCGGTTGCCCGCAATACATAGGAGCCAGAACGCAGATTAGACAAATCCACCTGGCCGCTACGCACTCGCTTTGTGAGCATCACACGACCCTGCAAATCCATAATGTTCAAAGCAATATCGCCCTCAACGCCAGCAAGCGAGAGCGTGCGTCCCTGCAACTGTAATTGCACAAGGGAAGAGCGAACCGGCGCAATTGCCTCAGTAGCGCTAGACTCAGGCATTCCAGAACTACTTGATTCCGGATCCTTCACAATGCGATTCCCGTTCTCATCAACTTCCAGAAGTCCGAAATTGACACTATCTGTAGAATCCATAGTCTTCGCCCAGAAAGCATCAAACTTCAAATCATTGGAGGTCACTCCACCCAAATCAAAAGTGATATAATCCGTGCCTGACTTCAATTGAATAGGCGCTCTGCTGGTACTAAACATGGTATTGTCCGTCGTCTGAGGAAGAGTAATGTAACTGGTACCATCCACCCCTTCAACTGTATACGGAATTTTCAACTCTTTATTTGGGGCTTGATAAACAAAAACCATGCGGTAATAACCATCTGCGGGAACATTTCTCATCTCGTATTTAGCCCAGGCATTATCCCCCGTAGTTTTGATATAGATATCCTGACTTGCATGGATACTCTTATCCTCCACAGATTGAATATTTGAAGAATCTGCATAGTTCTCCGCATTAATGGCAGGGCCAAACTCTCCCCAACCCGTGCGTTCAAATTCAAAGACCTCCCCGCCTTCGAAAATAGAACAACTCTGCATGGATGGTTCAGAAAGACCCATGGTGGCGAGCGTGCCACCAGAACTGAAGCCGCGAATCATCTTGCGAACATACTGGCCCGATTGCGTCAATTGATAATCCTGCCAATACCCAGAAGAACCTCCTGAAGAAATAGCGGATGCAGTTTCATTTTTGTCATATAAAGACCAATTGGCCCAACTGTAACCCAACTTCTCAATCCAAGCCATCCATTCGTTTACCCAGGTCCAATTAATACTTCCATTCCCGATTGCCGGGGAAGTTCCCCACTCCGTAATAAATACAGGGAAATTCTGGCATCTAGCACGGAGAAGTTCTGTTTTCAGTCCCGAGTGGCCCGACTCGGAAGCATAAAAATGCAAAACATAGCCAATATTATTATATCCCGTAATAGGATCTTTTTGCGCCGAAAAAACATCCTGAGAATATTGAGGGGTACCCACTAGAATCAGACCATTTGGATCATTGGCACGAATTCCAGGAATTACAGACAAAGCGTACGTCTTAATAATGGACCATGATGTTTTCGTGCCTCCAGACTGCGTATCGGTTTCTCCCCAACAATTTTCATACAAGGGCTCGTTATACAACTCGTAAATCACGTGCTTGTAGCTTTTCTGCTTCACATATGCAGAAACCTCTCTGAAAAAATTGGCACTATTGTTCGTGTTCTTGTGCGCACAATGAGAATGATAATCAATAATGATATAGATGCCTGCTGCTGCAGCCCAATCAATCATATTTTTCGCCTGAGTCACATTTAATTGCGAAAGAGGTGCGCGAATCACGGAAGCGCTCCAACCCGTACTCCCGTCCGTAGACGCCAAACCCTTAATCACATTCTCGTTGAACCACCCACTGGCCCATTGATCCCAAAAAAGGCTCATGCCACGAAGTTGCACCACCTGCCCTTTTTCATTGACAATACGGCCTTCGCTATTGAAGGAAAGGGCGCCATTTTCAGAAACGGGCGTAGCCATGGCAGCAACCACAAAAAACAGCACTAGAAAAAATATTTTACGCATACAACCTTCTATCTCTTAAAGACTTAGCCCAAACACCCCTTAAAATAGATTGTTTTGCTTTCTTTTTTTCGCATGTAAAGTTTTTTTATAAAAAAAAGGCGCATTTAGCGCCTTTTAAAAATTAAATGTGATTTATATCAATATTAACGAGCCATAATCCCGTTCAATAACTGCAAATAGAGCAATTGGATGCTAGGCGTAAAATAAATCGTTCCAGATCCAAGTGGAGTATCCAAAACAACCTGGTTACATGTATTCAGGAAATCCGCATATTGAGGGTCTATCATAGTCAAAGAGCAGAAAGCACCCATGTGCCCAGCGGAGCCGATGCCAATTCCACTCTTGTTGACTTCCCCCTGATAGTTGTAACGGCTAATCATCATCTTGATATCGCCTCCCGTCACATTAACAGCAAATGCCGCAGCCTTCTGAATCATTTCCTTCACCCGATCATCACCAAACCAGGAATAGTACCAAACCAAGCGCCAGGGAATGCGAATTCCCTCAAGACCCCAGCTGTCGTTCCTTAAGCCTGTTGAAGAACCATTTTCTGGATCTGTAGGCGTTCCGTTTATATCACACCAATCAGGCCACAAGCCATTACCCGCATCTTGCACCTTCTTCATGTAAGCGATAGTGCTCTCCAAAACCTGGTTCCACTGGTCAGCACGCTGCGTGTCATACATAGAGAAAAGCTTGATAGCAACCAGAGAAAAATAGCTGATATTATAGACAGCGCCTGTAGAAAGCTTGGGGCCATCATTAGCCGGCACAATCAAATGGCTTTCTGGATTAACTTCCTTGGCCATGATAGAGGAGGCCTCATTAATTCCGTGCTGCAAATAATTTGCAGCCTCTGTGGAACCCCACTTTTCATGAGCAATCAGCAATGAAGCCGCAATGTCTAAATCCGCATCGGAGGCAGAAGAACCCTTACCAGTCTTGAATCCCGTCACCTTCCACTTCATGTAATAATCCCCTGCAGCGGGACCATAGCGGAATGCCAAATAGTAGTTCATCAATGCATTAAAACGAGCCTGGTCACCCTGGAACACGGCCACAAGCATTCCATAGCCAATACCTTCAGAAACCGTTTCTGTGGGTTGGTCAAATTTGATTCGAGCAGACTGCCGCAACAGAGGAAGCAAATCATCAGAATAATAAATTTCATCAGCCGGAGAAACTTCTTCACCAAAAGTTACATAGAAGTTTGCCATCCAGCCATTATAAAAGGCCGATGCAGCGTCCGGATTCTTGTTAGCCGGGAAATAGATGGTTCCACCACCACTGGGAGGATTAGGATTATCCGGATTGTCCGGATTATTAGGATTATCCGGATTATCCGGATTGCCTGGATCGCCGTTAGAAATAGTCCCAGAATCACTGCTACAAGCAGCAAAGGCCAAGGCCAACATAAATGCAAAGAATTTTAAGAATTTCATACTATTCCTCATAATATACCGCTCTAAAATACATTTTCTAGCAAGAAAAAGAAATTTTTAAAAGTATTTTTTTTATTTCAATTAAAATTCGTGAATACTATCACACAAAAAAGGAAGGACCGGGTCCTTCCTTTTTCGCTAAACTAGCAGAAGTGAATTACTTCAGAATGACCTTCTGAGTGTAGTTCACAGACTTGCCCTGAACGCGGACCATATACATGCCGGCGTCGAGAGAAGAGAGGTTCATGGCAGCAGAGCCGCTCATCATCTGGCTAGCAACCACCTGACCGCGGAGGTTCACAACTTCAACAGTAGCAGAAGCGGTGAGGCCAGCGACAGAGAGGGTACGGCCATTGAGCATGACCTTAGCAGAGACAGCCTTCACATCAGAAATGGCAGAAGGAGCTGCACCGCATTCACCCGGCTTGCCGAGTTCAGACAGAGCAAAGGTACCGCCCATTTCACTTGTAGTACCATTCTTCACGCGGAACTTGAGGCTCACTGCGCCATCGGTAGCGGTGGAAACGGTGGTGGAGTGGTTGGTGTCCCAATTTTCCTGCCCAAACTGAGCCCAAGTAATGTCGAGGGTCTTTGAACCCGAAGGAAGAACGAAGAACCAAGTGTCATCGCCATTGGTCTTGGAATCCCAACCGAGTTCCATCTGGAGTTCATCAGCGCTATCCCAAGAATAAGCTACGCAGTAACCACCATTGGAAGTAATGCTGATAGCAGTTTCAGCCTTTGTCCAGTTGAAGCCGATACCTACAACGCCCGGAACTTCACCAGAAACACCAGTGGTCTTCATGGTGGCCCAAAGACCCTTGGAAGCATCCAAGTTACCACCAGGAAGAATGGAGCCATCTTCCTCAGAAGTCGTAATCAACTTCCAAGTACCATCAGCGTTCTTGTCAGCAGGGGTAATGGAAGCGGTCGTGCCAGCAAGATCCTTGGTTGCATCGTATGCAAACCACCAACCACCAGTGGACTGGAAGCAGGCTGCACCATAGTCAGCCATCTTGCTAGGAGCGCCACCTGTGCAAGCCAAGACTTCAGGAGTCTGGACCTGATAGGAATAGTTCTTACCTTCGGAAATAGACCAAAGGCTACCAGCAGCGAATACAGAGGTAGCAGCAGCGGCCAAGCCGAACATTGCAATTTTTTGAATCATAGTTCTCTCTCTTGTTAAGTTATGTTGTGTTTAATATAATTTTTTCTAGAGGGAAAAGGGTCCCTAAAAACAATATTTTTGTTTACATTACCGCCTTCCAAGGAATTGTGACGTAAATTTTTATTTACTTTTCTTCTTTTTGGGCTGGTAATTGACTTCTGGGCGAAGCACCTGACCCACAGTCACCATCAAGGAGACAATAGGTTCGTTGTGATCCCCAGATAGGTCATAGAGGGCGATACCCCCCATTCCCTTTTCCTTCACGTATGTTGCGAAGTTCTTCAAAGAAGGAATTCCTGTAAAGGTGATTGTTTCCGTTGCACTGACAGCCACTTCACTCCAGGAAGCCTCATCAAAGGTCACCTGATAATCCGGACCATCAAAAGACTTCATCAGTTCCTTGTAAGAGATGGCTCCTTCATTACCCGAACCAGCGCCTTCAAAGGAACTCCCCAAGCCCTTTGCATTATAGAAGGTCTTTCCATACATGGGTACTATGGGAACAATCTTCTCCGCAGAAAGGCCAGCAGAAATGTAGGCTTCCAAAACATTCTGAGCGTCTTTTAGGTTGGCATTGACCTCCACCTTTTCAGAGGATTCAGCAGAAGACTGGTCTGTAAAATACACAGAGGCAGAAGAAAACTTTGCAAACACATCGCTATAAGAAGAAGCCTTTGACGCATCTGCACTTAAATTCGCAGAAACAGCTACGCCGGCATCAGCAAGGGCAGAAACAACCTTCTTGAACACCTCAAAATCGGAATCCTCTTCCGGGATCCAATCGATTTCAATGCCTTCGCCCTTATACTTTTCCAAAGCCTGCTTTGCAGAGTTGACAAAGGCACTCATAAGAGCGTCATCCGTCAAAGCACGCATAGCATCTTCATTACCCGCGCCACCCACAGAGATGATGAAGTTCACCTTATTCTCTTCTGCAAGTTGAGCCAACTTTTCCATATTGGGAGCGTCGCTTTCGTCAGCAAAGGTCAGTTCACCAGACTCGGAAGGAATCATGGAAGCGTAGCGGACTTCCGTTAAGAAATCATAGCGGACATCTTCCGGCGTGAACTGAGAATACTGCAGCCAGTATGGGAAATAACCTGCAACACGAGCACCCGCGGCGCAGGCTAAAGTAGAGCAAGCGAGAAGCGCGATAGATAAATACTTAAAACGCATACATGCCTCACTGAATTATGTATTTCTGTGCAGAAGTGGAATCATAGCAGAACCGATTGGCACTGTAATCCAACATGAATGGAGCCGAACCAAGGGTGTCCGGAACAACCTCTGCGAAGGTTGTGGACATCTTATCGGACTTGGTACAATAACGATAGGCTCTACCCTCGAGGGTGCCCAACATCAGATAGTGGTTGGCCATCAGGTCTTCATTAAACGAAAAGTTTTTCAAAAACGCCTTGTCTTCCTTCACATCTGGAGCACCCGTCTGCTGCTTGTTGAATTCACAAATAGCAGTTTTCACATCAGGATCCAGTTCTTCCACCCACAAGCTATCGTCAAAACCAATGTACTTGGAAAAGACTTCGTGAGCCAAGGCCGTATCTGCAAGGAAAGCCTCGTTGTCCGCTTCAATAGCGTCCTTGGCCGCCTTACGAACATCATTTGCAAAGGAACCGCCTGCAGGCATAGTCTCAGAAATAACGACGGAGCCATCTTCCAGTAACCAAGCAGATTTAGAAGAATCCTGACGAGCCTTGTTATAGAAGAAATTGTCCATCAAATCTTTTCTGATTTGCTGGTACTTTACATCCGGATTGATTTTCACATATTCGCTAACGGAAAAATCGCTAGGCATTCCGATTGCTTCATTTTCATCGACAGCCATGTCGGAACATGCCGTTAAACCTAGCAGAAGGCTTGATGCGATAAAAGCTTTTACAACGTTCTTATGCATATTCAACCTCTTAGAAATTGACCTTCACATCGGCCATGATAATATTCTTGGTAATATCTACAGACTTAGAAGCGGCAGCGCCAGCCTCATCAAGAACTGTCATATCCACAGAGTTCTTCATCCAACCATACTGGAGGGTGAGATAAGCGCCTTGAGCCAACTTGACACGAGGACCACCCAGAGCCAAAGTCTCTGTAGTACCATTGAGGAATCCTGCATAGGCAACCCCAAAGTCATTCTTCAACAAGTGGAAGCCGCCAAGCAATGCCACAGGGCCGAACACATCTACATTCAAGCCGGCAGTGATGCTAGAGGAGGTTCGCTCCAAGTAATCTTCTTCCTTGGTCTGTTCGTATGAACCAGAAAGATTCACAGTACGATTCCAGGAGAAAAGTTCGCCGAACTTAACCAAGGCGCCACCACCTACACGCAGGTAAGAGGAACCGCTTGCAAAGTAGAGGCTATCAGCATCAAGTTTATCGGCCTTATAGAAGCCACCTACAGCACGAACCGTAATAGCATCATTCCAAGTGAATTCCAAATTCAAGTCGCCACCCTTGCGGTTAGGCGTAGCGTACCCGTACGGAAGAGCAATGCTCGTGGCTGGATCCAATGCCTGAGCCATAGCCAAAAGCTCTGCGCGCTTCATGGTCTTATAGCTATAGCCATTGCGATAGTACTGACCATACTTGTAATTGTTGAAAAGTTCGAAAGTGTCACTTTGGACATAAATCTTTTCCGTTCCAACAACTTGAGCAGCTCCAGTCGTATTATTAATCATCATATTATAGGCAGCTTGAGGAACCGCTTCGTAGAAAGAGAAGTAGAGGTTTTCCAAAGCACCTGAACGAGCTCCCTGCAATAAAGCAGAGGTGGGATCATTAGGATCAAAGATGGCATTGCTATTCAAAACAGAGGTAAGACCCATGGTCACAGGACTCATAGCAAGCTCTGCCTGAAACCCTTTATCATTCATAATGCCATTTGCAGAACCCTTCACGCTCCACTTAGAGGCCTCGTATTCTGCGTATGCATCACCATGAATTCCCATCTTGTTCTTCAGATATCCCAAATTCCGTTCAACGGGACTCAAATCTATAGAATCCTTGTAGAACATATAGGCACGGAGATCTTTAGAACCATCGGGCATATAAACAGAGTCCGTATAGAAGGCAAGATTTTTCAGCGTATCACTACCAAGTTCATCCACAGAAGACTTCCAGTATGAGAGAGCCACTTCGGCATTGGCGCCAAAGTTAAACTTACTCTTGCCCACCTTCTTGGAATCGTAGCCCACGTTACCGCTCACCACATTGTTCCACTCATAATCTGCAG
This sequence comes from Fibrobacter sp., assembly GCA_024398875.1. Classification (GTDB taxonomy): domain Bacteria; phylum Fibrobacterota; class Fibrobacteria; order Fibrobacterales; family Fibrobacteraceae; genus Fibrobacter. The sequence goes on along the minus strand of JAKSIJ010000007.1, from coordinate 80,184 downwards.
GATAATTACCCTGCAACAGGGTGGCACGGGTACTGCGGACGCGGTCAAAGGCGAAAGCGTCATTTACACCCACAGTGAATCCATGGGTTTCAACTCCAAGACGTCCACCAAACAAATAACGGTCAGAATCATCGAAGTCGAAGAACAGCTGGTCAGCCTTCTTTCCGTTAATTCTCAAACGAGCCAGAGTTCCCTGAACATAAAGGTCACTCAAAAATCCCAGTTCGTAGGAATGGAAGGTAAAGTTCAAACCCTGCATCAGGCGGCGATTGGAGCCATCTAAGGAGCGTTCCGCCATCACCTCTTCACGACGTTCCTTGAACACTTCCGGTTCCATAATGTAATCTGCCTGAGGCTGATACATAGTAAGGGGAGTATAGCCCACCCGCATAGTTCCCAAATTGAAGTCCACATGACGGTTCAAAATCAATCCATCATAAGACCACCAGTCAATAAGAGGAACGTTGTTTCCTTCACGATGGGCATTGTTCCAATCCTTATGAGCGCGAATACCGAACTTCGCCACCGTTTCCTTACTGGGACGGATGGAGAAAAGCAGGTTTGCTCGTGTATAAGCCTGGGCTTCTGCCGTCTGAGCGTCATCCCAAAGCATGTCAGAATCCACAGAGGAGCGCATATAGCCAGCCTTTGCAGATCCGTTAACGGAGAATCCGAGAACGTTCTTCTGGATGTCTTCCAATTTTTCCAAGAAGCTCTGCTGCTTCTGTTCTACGGAGGCAGAATCGGTAGTCGGTTCCGCCGCGAATGCCGAGGCTGCTGCAAAAGACACCAGCAATGAATACTTACAAATGTTCATTTTCAAGTTCATAATCTCAGCCCCTCTTAAAATTCAATATTGATGCGGGCATCAATGATATTCTGTGTAAATTCATGAGTAAGCTTGGATGCTCCTGCGTTATCCGGCAGCGCAGCCATGTAGTCCGGAATGTTGGTATTGCCCAATTCCAAACCAGAAACATTATACTTGTTCTTCACACGAGTCTGCCCATAGTTCATGGACAACCAAGCGTGAGGAGCGACGGTATAGTCCAAACCGACCATCCATTGCATCTGGGTTCCTTCCATCACAGGAGCCACATCTACATTCAAACCCATAGCACTAGCCTGTTCCACCTTTGCCATGGCAGAATTCAAATTGGTGCGAACCATCTGGAACCCAGCAGCAATTCCGAAGCGCTTAAAGTAACGCCAGTAGAAGCCGCCATTGGTGAAATCAGAATTCATCTCTGCATCACCCAACTCCTTCGTAGAATACTTATAGCTGCCACTCAATTCCAAAGTCTTGTCAAATCCAAAGAGCTTAAGCACATCAACCTTTGCGCCTCCACCCATTTCCATGAACTTTGCCTTTTCATCCAAAAGAATGGCCTTCACCTGCTCCTGCATAATGAACAATCCCTGAACCTCGAAGGCGTTATCCTTGCCAAGACCGGCGACAAGATTTGCATGAACACCCGTACGGTTTGCAGTAGCAAAACCATTTGGCAGGCTCATCTGAAGAGCGGGGTCGGAAAGAAGCTCAATCAAAGCCAATTCACTACGCGTGAATGTAGCACTAGTGTAAGACGTTTTGCTATAAGGAGCGATGTTGTAGCTCTTATTCTGAATCTTACCAGCCTTTGTATTCAGCGGGGAAGCGTTGCTTAGAGAATTAGACATTGGAGAGTGTCTAGGCTGGAAGTAATACATCGCATCAAAGGAAGAGTACAACGGAGCGTATGTACCATACTTGGTCAGGTTACCATCCTTATCGGAATTGAGAATGCGACGGGCCACAAAAGATGGAGACTGGGCCATATTATTGAACCACTTTTCATCATTGTGAATGTAATTTGCCGCAAGTTTTGCACTCCAGAAATCTGCCTTATAACCAGCAGTAAGAGCGGCATTGATTGCCATTCCCTTTTCATCATCACTGACCGGCTCGAAAATCACCGTTCCATCTTCCAAAGTACCCGCTTCCTGATATTCGTAAACCTTATCGATAGAAGCAGCGACTTCAGTCGTCACATCCAAAATAAGGTTCTTGCTACCAAGAGCCCCGGCCATGTCTCCACCAAGGCGGCCAGACATAACTTTGGTATCTTGGGCCAGAGAATCCAGATAATTGGTCGGCAAATAAGAGAAGTTCTGCCCCTTAGGATCGTAGAAGTAATTGCGGTTAATGGAATTCTCATCATCCACAACCCACAAATAGGTGGCTCCCAACATCAAATTACGATTCATGGGGAACCATTCCAAGTTGCCACTCAAGGCGTACTTGTCGTAACTACCCGCCTGTGTAGCACCTGCGATACCTTCATTAGGAAGGATATTTCCTTCGTAACCGGAATAGTCCAGCATTTCGCCACGACGGACGCGGGCTGCAAAAGCTTCAGCACGAAGTTCTCCCGGCATGCCGCCAAAGTCATGACGGAACTGGAGGTTAGCTCCCTGCAAATTGCGCTGATTGCCAGAAAGAAGAGCATCATTCATTGCCATTTCTTTATTGCGAGCAAAAATCAGCGGTTCATACATCAGTTCCACACCTGGCGCAAAAACCGTCAGCGGAGAAATCTGACTGCGGAAATCGCCCAAAGTCCAATAGAAGGAGGAACCAACGTTCCCTTCCACATTCAACCAAGGGAAAGTCACAGAAGTTGCAGAAGCAGCGAAGTAATCCTGCATTCCCGCAAAAGCCCTCATCTTGGCATTGAAACGAATGCTATCCCATGGGCGGAAGGCAAAGTCCAAATCTAGTTGGACAAATTCTGCCACTTCACGGTCGGGCATCACGTTATAGGCGTTCACATCCTGATCGGAGGAAACGTGAGAGTTGGAGTAAACAGCACGAACTGTTCCACCAATGTCTACACCTTTCTTGGATTCTATAGATTCTAATGTGCTATCAATCTTCGCTGCGTTTGTAGCATTCTCCGTAGCAGCAGCAATCGCAACACTAGACAGCAAGCAGGCGGCTGTAATACGCAACATGCTCAAACCTTTTTCCATCTTCATATCATTCTTCTTTTGCATGTCAAGCCTCCTTAGAACCATACCTTAGTTTCAGCTTGAATGTAATGACCCTTCCAGTCATTTTCAGGAACAGTCTCATCACTGCTAGTCATCCACTTGTAGCGGAAGTGCAGCCCAGCTCTATCCGCAAAGTCCCAATCCAAGCCAAAGCCAAGAGAAGTCTGCAGGACATTTAGCGGAGCCTTTTCATAATAAGTACCTCCCTTTGAATAGGGAGCCTGATAAGCACCAGAATTACTAGTCAATGCCGTGGACATCGAACGCATTATATAAGCGTCTTCTGCTCTGAAGGTTTCAAAACCAGCTATCAATACGCCGTGAATTGTTGGAGTAATGGCAATAGCCGGTTCAGACTGAACATACCAGTTCACAAGAAGCATATCCTTCTGGTCTTCGCTGTAACCCAACGGGGAGAAAGACGTAGAGACACCAGAAAGAGCGGTATACAACTGAAGCATGATATTGCGGTCCGTATGGAACCAATGGCCAATATCATAACCCAAATCAAAAGCCAAAGTAGAGTTCCACTTGGTATGTTGTGGAATGTTGCCCGCCTTCGCATCTTCAACGGATTCAAATGGAACAAAGGAATCCCAGAGTTCCCATGTACCACCACGAACACCACCTTCTTGGTTTTCCAAACGAGATTGACCAGGACCGCCTGCCACGCGAGAAAGCTGACGAGCGGCAGAACGAGCGTTACCAGAATCGGAATTGAACATAGACTTATGGCGAGTCCAGGAATTGGAGGATTCCCACATGGCGCGACCATTCAAGTTGTACTTGTAGTTGACAATGTCATCCCCTTCTTCAAGCTGGCGATGGATGCCATACTGGAAGTGAGCGCGGCCACGATTAAAGTCCGGTTCAAACTTCAAGTTACCGCCCACCATGTTAGGACCATAGCGGAATGTACCCGCACCGGCATACCATTCATCCTGACGCCAAGAACGGAAGCGGGACGGATCCGTCATTCCATAAGGAGAGAAGAAATCCTTCTGCAAGTAAACCGCTTCCAAAGTGATGGGAATGAGGTGCTTGTCTTGAGCCTTCACATACACACCCACAGCAGGTTTGGAAGTTTCCGTACGATTGTATTCCTTTTCGTATTTCTGCTTAGAGCCTGCTTCCTTCAAATTTTCGGAAGCATCTTTAAAAATCGTGGAGTCATCCCAGCTCAAAGCCACATCAGTCATCAAATAGAACTTAGGAGTCAAGTTACCCTTCAAATCAACAGAAGCCACATGATAATCGGAAATGGCAGGATTCCCTTCACCATCCGTCACCACTGGGTGAACCTGATAATCCGGTTCATAGATTTGATCCTTCTCGTAAATAACACCCATATAGTTGGCACCCAAGGTCATGTCGGCGTCAAGGAACTTGATTTTTTCCTTGGCCAAACGACCATGAACCACCTGGCCACGGAAGTCGTATGTACCCGTCATTTCTAGTTCACCCACCTGAGAACCCAGCATACGAAGACCATCACGAGCACCAACATCCATGTCCATCGGCTGGGACAGCATTGCCTGAGCCTTCAAGTTCCAGGGCAACGTATGAATATCCAGGAACAAGCCGCCGAAAGAACGGTTCGTCCAGAATGCACGGCCACCTTCCTTCACGGGCTTAAAACCCTTTTCCTTATAGTAAGTACTCACCACCTTTTCATCTTCAAAGAGTTCATACTGGGAGATGAAACGGGGCATAGTTTCACGTTCCCACAAAGTAAGGGGGCTACCGCTCTTCCAAATCACACCACCAGCAAGAAGGGTGGCTCCAAAGCTTCCTGTACGCATATCCACGCCGGCCAACATATTTTCGGAAATACGCAGCCCATAGTAGTCGGAAGAGTGAAGATAGAGGACGCGCTCATTGTTATTGAACGGGCCATCATTTGGGTCTGTTGCATTGGAATTTGCAAAGTAACCAGAGAAATCAAAGGGCAGGTAAAGGTTGGTAAACACCGTCAAGAACGATGCCGGGGAGACCACCACTCCCAATGTGAGGGCAGCTTCCACTCTCGTACGAACCCGGTCATCTATCTGCAAAGAAGATTCCTCGTAGTAGTCGAAATTCTTGAAACGAACAGCAATATCACCAGATACAGCCACCGGATTGTCGTCCTTACCGACTGTGGTAGAACCGGCATAAGCCTCCAGGGAATCCAGACGTTCGTTCAGGGAATCCAGCTTCGCAGCTGTCATAGGAGCAGCATAGGTTGCGGAAGCCAAAAGGCCAATGGATAAGGCAGAGAATACAATATTTTTTCTACGCATGAAACACCTCATCACAGCTCATTACGGAAGGGATAGCCACTAGGACCTTGATAAGCTTCGCCATGCTTCTTGATGACGATATCGTCCATCCAAACCTTGAAGGATTCGTTCTCACCCTTACGCACTTCAAGACGGAATCCCTTGAAGTTACTCCAGGCGAAGGGAAGCATTACATCTCTAGTGTTCTTGGCATCCCAGTACAAACCGGTCATACCGAAGTTCTTCAGAGGAATGCTGAAGTGCTTCCATTCCTTCGTAATTTCACCAAAACTCTTGGAACGGAGTTTGACCTGAAGAGATTCACCGTTGCTCTTCACGCCATCGTCCACTAGCACGAAAAGGGCATTTTCTTCACCCTTTTCGCCCTTGATCCAAAACTCCAAGACGCCTTCTTCCAAGTAGGGAGTCAAGTCCACAGAGCCGGCAACACAAATAGCCACACCTGAATAGTCGTCGGCAATGAGCTCGATCTGCATAGCCAGGTCGCCTTCCTTGGAACCAGCCACGTCCGTCATAAACGGTTCAGGGTTTTCGCGGGGGTACTGGTAGGTGTATCCGCCGCCACGGGGAATGCCTTCGCGCATCACCACAGACACAACGTCTGCATCGCTATGGAAAGGTTTCACTTCCTTGACAATGAAGTGGGAAGCATCTCTATCACGATAATCGCTAAACGAGGCAAAGGATGCCGTCATAAGAGACAGCACTGCTATACCTACTAAACCGGGAATTCTCATAGAAACTCCATACTTAAACCAATGGTCAGGGTTAAATATACCTCTTTTTTCAAAATGCAGGGCATAGGAATTGGCCAATTCTTATACATCTGTATACAAAAAGGAGGCTGTTTCTCTATGAAAAACAGCGAAAATTTGGTAGATTTCGGTACATGAAGCAAAAATTCCTTAGTCAAATCCTTCCCTGCATGGTGATTTTTGGCCTATGCGGTTGCTCTTCCAGCGACTCCGACGGAAATATCGTTGGCCCCGACCGCAAATCCTCCGCCGCTGAAGAACCTATTGAAAGTTCATCCTCCGCCAAGGAAGTTACCCCTGTAGACTATTCCAAAGGCGCCGCCATGAACAAGAAGTTAGGGAATGGCATCAACTTCGGCAATACTTTTGACGCCACCTGCGAAACCTGCTGGGGCGCTGGGCCCGTCAAACCAGAGCAAGTCGCCCTAATGGCTAAGTTAGGCTTCAAGACAGCCAGACTCCCGGTTCGTTGGGATGAAGCCGCTTCCAAAGAGGCTCCCTACACCATCAAGCCGGAATATATCGCCAGAATCAAGGAAGTTCTGGGATACTTTAAGGACAATAACATGCGGGTGATGATGAACATGCACCATCACGCATCATTCTTGAACGACATGGTCAACGGCATGCCTAACGAGGCCAATGCTGAATATAATCTAACTCGCGTGGATTCCATCTGGGCGCAAATTAGCCGAGAATTCAAGGATTATGACAACGATTTCTTGCTGTTTGAATTGTTCAACGAGCCTGTCAACGGGGTCAGCTCCGATCTCTATAACACTATGATTCAAAGGACCTACCCCATCATCCGCAAGCACAATCCTGGCAGAACCCTCGTCTATAACACTTATCCATGGGGTGGCTATGCAGGCATCAAGAAACTGGTTCTGCCGGAAAACGACGGAAACGTCATTATCGACGTTCATTACTATGAACCGCAGCTGCTGACGCATCAAGGTCACAACACTAAATGCGACGTCAATAATCCCGTGAAATGGCTTGGATCACGAGCGGAAAAGAGCAAAATCTCTACCGACTTTGATAATATGCGCGCTTATGCCGACGCAAGGTTCCCTGCCACAAATCCAGAAGGTATCCCTATCACCATTGGCGAATTTGGCGTTTCCACCTGCAACAATCTGGACTCCAAAGCAAAATGGATTGAGTTTGTCGTTGAAACCATGGATTCCCACGACATGAGTTGGCAATATTGGGCATTCACATCCGTGGGCGGATTCGAGTTCTATAACAAGAAGAGCAACACCTGGGAAGTTTCGACTCTTGAGGCTTTAGGAATAGATCCTTCTTTGGTTGAAGGGCAGTTCCCTCCTTCTTCGGCAAGCATTTCTAGCTCTTCCTCTACAGAAAGTTCTTCTTCTATAGACACCTCTTCTTCAGAAGCAACGTCCAGCTCTTCTGAAGAATAATACGCAATCTAATTTAACATAAAAGGCTCGGAAAATTTCCGAGCCTTTTCTTTATGTTTTTTTTAATGACTTCTTACGTTCTGTCCTTACTTATTGACAAACCGAACTGATTTCACCTGGCTACCATACTGCATACGGGCAATATACATTCCCTTGGGGAAAGACTCACCTTTGAGCCCCACGCGATGGCTACCTGCAGAGAACTTCTCCTTAGCAAGAGTTGCAACACAGTGGCCCTTGATGTCAAAGACCGCCAGGGAAACTTCTGCAGACTGAGGTAGAGAGAAAAGCACGTCTGTACCTACCACATTCAGATTGGCACGGACAGGGTCTTTAAACACGTAAACGGCTTCTGAAGGATCATAATCCTCAATTTGTGTGGGAATAGGAATAGTTCCATCAAAGCTGACTCCATACCCACCAATAGTGATTTCAATAGGACCAATCTTAGAATCAAGCTTCCCATCCGTCAGCACGGCAAGCATAGTAACCGTTCCAATCTTACCTGGTTCAGGAATATAGACTAATGTATCTGGGGCAACCACATTGATGGTTCCCGGGAATAGCCCTTTCGTATAAGCCTTAAACCAAATAGAATCCCCATCAGCATCCTTGCCACGAACTAAGTGCATGTCTATTACCGCAGATTCCGTGTTTTGTATGCTGGTGAAGGATCCCGAGTAGATGGTGGGAGCCTGATTTTCGCAATTCAAAATCAACGTGCCCTCCGTGGTGCCATTGGCATTGGATACCTGATACTTTACCGTAGCAACTCCCTCGCCAGCAGGTTCATAAACCACGGTATCGCCAGAAATGCTGGCAGAGCCCACATCAGCAGAAGCTCCCTTCAAGATGAGAGAATTTGTCCTGCCCGTTTCAGGGTCCACCGCTCCAAGTTTTAACAAAGTGAATTTTGAAGGCGCCTTATAGCTCACAGAAATTGTAGTATCCTTCAATGCAGGCTTGCGGTTCGTCACCTTCACCAAAATTCTTTCCTTGATGGTCATTCCCCCATAAGAAACGGTATAGCTTACAGGGAAGGATTCTGGAGTGGCTGATCCCAAGGAAACCGTGATGGAATTATCCGTAAATGTCACTGTGCCATAGTCAGAGGAAGCAGCAGAAATAGTTCCCCGAAGATTCAGCTCAGATGAAAACGTTTTAGAAGACCCATCCGGAATGACCCCTTCAATGCTCTTACCCATAGGCTGCGAGGCAGGAACATAATCCGTCCAAGGCTGTTGGGCCATATAATTTTTAAACAGATTTCCCGACGATGTCAAATTGGAAGTGCTCATCGTAGAAGGAATAGTCCCGTCCTTGAACATGGCCGAGCCTTGGGAATCGGCTCCCCCAAACCAATTGCAGCTACTAAGTTTGTTCTGGTCCATCCATTGCGTCCAGGTTCTAGTTCCCGACTCGCTTGGCGTTCCATCGCCACTCGCCGCTGTAGTACCCCACTCCGTTACAAACATGGGAACATTACTACTAGCAGCGGAACCGGCGTCATTACCATTTCCTAAGGAATGTTCAGCAGCATAAAAATGGAAACTATAGGCAATATTTTGATAGGTGTTATGCAAACCCTGCTGAGACTGCTGAAGGGGATAAGAAGTCCATTTCTGACTACCCACCACAATCAGATTGTTATTCCCTGCATTACGGATAGCGGCGGCAACCTGCGAGGCATAGCTATTGATAGTGCTTGCAGCAGTCCACTGTAGAGGCTCGTTATACACCTCCCAAATGATATTAGGGACGTCCTTGTACTTAGTAGCCATTGCAGAGAAGAATGCTACTGCCTCGGAAGTTTCCTGGTCGGCCCTATGAGAATGCCAGTCCACAATCACATAGATGTCGTTATCTATGGCAGCCTGAATGACCGTTTCGATCATCTCTTTTTGCTTATCCTTGTTCGTAGACCCCGTAGACAAATAACCAAAATCCGTTGTGGGACCAGGGTTGCCATCGGACATAGAGATGGGGTCACTTCCTCCATCCCAATATTTGATAGCCATGGCAGCGCGGACAACGCCAATGTTCATGTTGTTCACAAACCAATTAATTGCAGTCTCATTATAGAAAGCGGTACCCAAACCCGTAGACCAATACAAACTAGGACCTTTCACCTGTACTGCGGCATTCGTCTTTTCACCACACAAATAAGCATGACCGCAAGTCACCAGTTTACCAAAATGACTCACAGGACCTGCAAAAGCAAATGCGGATGTCAATGCCAACAGACCGGCAATTTTTTTAGCAATAGCCATAAAAGACCTCTCTTCGAAAGGGACTCCCATAAAAATAATCTAAAATGATGGGATTACACGGGGAAATAGGGAACTTATGCGGTTCTTTTTGAAAACAAAGGTTTGTTTTTAGAAACAAAAGCTTTTTCGCCCCTTAAAATCGGCGGAATTCGTGATTTACATCACGTCGATAAAAATCTATTTAAGGGCTCGACGCTCTAAGGACGGATAAGGCTGCCGCCCCAATGTTCATCGAAAAAGGCTTGGAACAATGGTTCCGGGCCTTTTTTCAATTCCTCGGCGGCTGCCGTGATGGGAGCTGTGCCGCGATAGAGGGCGCGGTAAGCGCGGGAAAGAGCGTCTATCCGCTCCTGTGGGAATTCTTCGGGATGGAGCCGCAAGGCGTGAAGGTTGAGGCCACCCCACTGGAGCGGATTCCCGAAGGCCTTGCTTGCTGGCGGGACATCTTTATCCACCTTTAAAGTACCGCCCACGAAGGCGTAGGCGCCCACCTGATTCCTCTGCTGTATGGCGGTTGTGCCACCGATGGTGGCAAACTCCCCGATGCGGACGTGGCCGCCCAACTGGCAACCGTTCGCGATGACGGCGCCTTCGCCGATTTGGCAGTCATGGCCCACATGAGAATAGGCCATAATGAGGACGTTACTAGCGAGGCGAGTGACGCCACCACCTTGAACCGTGCCGCGGTTGAGAGTGCAGTATTCCCGAATGGTGCAGTTTTCGCCAATATGGAGTTCCGTCGGCTCGCCGGCGTACTTCAGGTCCTGAGGAGGGGCACCGAGGATGGCACCATCGAAAATGCGGGTATTTTTTGCAATGAAGGTCCCGCCGTAGACATGGATACGAGATTCCAATACCACCCCTTCACCGATTTCTGCGTCTGCATCAATAACACACCAGGGCCCGATAATGGCCGTAGGGTGTATTTTCGCAGAGGGGCTGACAAAAGCGGAAGGGTGAATCATAGGATAGTGGCAAATTACTAAATTTTCAGGCATGAGTGGATTCATCATTGCAGGGCTTGCGGCACTTTATGTGCTCTTGTTCTTGTTCTTCATTATCGGGCTTTTGAAGACCCACCGCTACAAAGGGGAGAAAGCGACCCCTAGCGTGACGGTGGTGGTGCCCATGCGCAATGAAGAGGAATTCGCCGAGCGCACTTTGGAAGCCTTGGCGGTTCAGGATTACGCAGGCGAGTGGGAAGTCATCTGCGTCAATGACCGCTCCACGGATTCCACCCAGGAAATTTTGGAGAAATTTGCGGCAAATCATCCGCGGTTTCGGGTACTGAACCTGTCTCAGGACTTGCCCGTCATTGCAAGCCCCAAGAAGCGTGCTTTGGAAAGCGCCTTCAAGATTGCAAAATATGATGTGCTGTTGACTATGGATGCGGACTGCACTCCGCGCAAGAGCTGGATTACCGCCATGGCGGGCCGCTTTGTGGATGGCATCAGCATTGTCCAGGGGCCCAAACAGAATTACGGCACCCGAACCATGCCCCACTTGTACCAGAAATTGGAGACCTTAGGCTACACCGCCATGGAAGCTGCGGGCTTTAGTCTCGGGCACCCCATGGTGGCAAGCGCCGCCTGCCTCGCCTACAAAAAGGAGTTGTTCTTCCAGGTAGGCGGTTTCGGAGATTTGATTAACCTCAGCAGCGGCGACGACGACATGCTCATCCATAAGATGATGAAGGTGCCGGGAACTAAGGTGTGCTACAATCTGGACCCAGATGCCGTGATTGAGACCGCACCCGTCCACACCTGGAAACAGCTGTTCAATCAGAGGAGCCGCTGGAGCAGTAACGGCACCAGCTACGAGAACAAGGCGTACATCTTGCTGCTCACGCTGATTTACACCTTCTACATCTGGATGTTTGTGAGCCCGTGGTGCGTGGCCTTCCTAGATTGCCCGTGGCAGTGGTGCGCCTACCCCATTCTCGCGAAGTTTGCGGTGGACTTTGTCTTCCTGAGTATCGCAGCGGCGAAGCTCCATGCCAAGCGGCAGATGTTTGCATTCCTGCCAACGGAACTCATCCAAATACCGATGATTGTGTTTGCAGTGCCTGCGGGCATTACCGGAATGTTCCGGTGGAAGTAAAATCCAGACTTTCAATTCGGCCGCTTATTGCCTAACCGGAGACTCACTGCCGGTTTATTTTTTCGCGGACCCACTCGATAGCATCATCTACAGTTTCGAGAACTTCGTCCAGCTGAAGTTCGAAACTTTCCTTAATGAGTTCACCCATCTGCTTCCCTGGTTTTACCCCAAGATCGATAAGCATTTTCCCGGTAAGAAAAGGCTCTGGCGCTTTTTCCAACAGATCTAACCGTGCGGCTGACTGGATGTATTTTTCCGCAAAATCCGTCGTAGGCTTATTTGGAGCAGTACCAAGAATTGCAGAGCGGGTTGATGCAAGTAATTCGGCAGGAATGGCTCGCAGTAAAACACAAAGAGACTTGAGGCCACCCTGGTCCACAGCATCCCAACGCATATCAGAATCCATTGGAACGCTATCATAATCCAAATTTGCAAGACCAGAAAGTAGCTTTGGTACGTTACGCATCAAATGAACTTCACTAGTGATACGCCCCAGGAATTTCTGGGCAGCCTTTGTAACTTCTGGAATATTGACAAACGCTGGCTTCATACTAGCGGCATCTTCACCTGCGGCAGGGAACATGTCCACAAAGACGTTCCCGCAAAGGAGTGCAGCAAAAGCGATTTCAGAAATTTGATCTTCCGTAAATTCCGAGCAAATTCCGCCAAGGCAATGGTCAGCACGTTGTTCTGCTACATTATCAAGAATTCGCCCTAGAATTTCCCAAGACCCATCCAGCGGTTTTATTTCTGGAAAATACTGATCCAGCCCGATTTCTAGGAAGGCGCGCAGCCCGAGAGAGGGTTTACCAGGTTTTAGAAGCCACTTCTTGAATTCCTCAAAAAGCCGCTCGATGCTCAAGTCTGAAAGGGAAAGCGTGCGGCACAATTCTATCGTTTCGGGAGCCAGTGTCAGCTGGAAGCGACTGGCGAACTGCACCCCGCGCAAAATGCGGAGGGAATCCTCGACGAAAGCCGCACCCACGTGACGAAGGACGCCCGCCTTCAAATCCTCAATGCCATTGTACGGGTCACAAAGCGTCAAGTCCGGCAGCTCCATGCCCATGGCATTGATGGTAAAATCCCGACGATAGGCGGCTTCTTTAAAACTGAGTTTTGCATTGGTCTCTACGATGAACCCGCGATGACCATAACCCACTTTGCTTTCCGTACGAGGGAAGGAAAAATCCAGCGATTCCCCCTTCATGGCCAAATGAATTACGCCAAAGGCCTTCCCCACCAGGTTGGTCTTGCCATACTTTTTCAGGATGGGGAGAAGTTCCTCTTGACCGATGTCGTAGACTTCCACATCGTAATCGCGGCAGTTCCTCCCCAGGAGGGCATCGCGAACCCAGCCGCCCACCAAAAAGGCGCGGCCACCAGCATTACGAATTTCTTCTGCAATGCGGAGCAGGCGCCCCGGAAGTTCCGGTTCGAAAGGTTCGCCTGCCAGTGTCGTTACTTTTGCCATTGCGTTTACAAGCCCAAAAATGTTTTACTGGAAGTTAGAAACATCACTTGCCGATGTGTCAGACGCAGTTTCCTCTGCCGGCTTTTGCACTAAAGAATCAGCCGTTTCTGTTCCGCCATAGCGGTCGTAAATGCTGGTTGTGGGAGTCCCTGAAGAATCCTTCAGGGCTTCAGAAACAGAAATATCCGCAGGTTCTGTTCCGGCAGCAGAAGTATCTGCGGCAGTATGAACTTTCGTGGTATCGCTAGCCTTGAAACGGTCATAAATGCTCTGGCGTTTTTCAGCCGAAGCAGTTTTCTTCTTTGCTTCATCTTCCCGACAGGCTTTTAGTTCCTCTTCCATATAATAACGCTGGTCCGGAGAGTAGGCCATATTATTCAATCGATACTCAATTTCATCACAAACTACACCCTGGCGCTGGCCGGCGCAACTGAGCAACAAACCGCACCCACACAAAGCTACAACTAAGAAAAAATACCTCATTCTCTCTCCTAATGGATTATCAGAAACTTGCCCTTTTCCTTTTTAGACCCGTCCACTACAGTCCAGTAATAAACACCCGGAGCTACAAGTTTTCCATTTTTCCCGGTGCCATCCCATTCTGCACGACCACCAAGAACCTCATCATTGCGGAACGACTTAATCAGAGAACCTCCACGATTATAAATGCTAACCAAGGCTCCTTCAGAAATATTGTCAATCGTGAACCGAGGATATTGCTTAGGTCTAAAAGGCACAGGGTAGGCTTTCACCCCAACATCAGCGTCATCCGTCATAAAGGATTCCGCCTCTCGCAAATCATTCCTGCGATACCAGGAAACACCATTCTCATGAGCAAACCAAATCATTCCCTGTTTGGGATTGATGACCAAATCCAGCACATTGTCATCCAGCATTCCATTTCGCGCATTGAAATGCATAGTGGAGAGGGTATCGAAAGACTTGTTCACCCTAGAGAGACGATAAGCGCCTTGTTGCGTTGTTCCCAACCAAATATTGCCGTGGACGTCCACATCGACGGAAGAATATTCCGCGCCAAGAAGGCCCTTGGTAGATTGTGGAGATTTAATAGTATCCAATTGGAAATCAAGATAGCCAATCATGCTGCTGGTAACCATCCAAGCCACTTCATTTTTTTCATCAACAGCAATATCCACGGGCGTCTTACCGCCAGGGCCATCAAAGTGAGTAAGTTTCACAGTGGCAATACGGCCCCCTGTTTTCGAAGGCGGCAAAAAGCGAATTTCATCTAAACCACCCAAATCAGATGATGCAAAATTTTCACGAGTTGAAACATACACCACCCATTCCGAATTATTCTTATCTATTCTAGCCTTCAAGGGACCAGCATGAGAAACGCTTCCCACATTCTTTGCGCAAGTAATGCTTCCGTTTTTGGAAATATACACCAAGCCATATTTACCAGGTGAAGATGTGGCGACAAGGAATCCCGAACTGTCTGGCGCTACAGTTGCGCCGACTGCGACGGTATAATTCTCCAAAATTTCGTCCAGACAACTATTGTCATCCAATGGAGAAAAGAACTTTACTGGAGCATAGCCATTTGCCTTATACAAGGCTATCCTGTGGCCCCAAATATGGTACAGGAGGTAGCCGTCATTTGCCGCAGACAAGACCTTCATTCTGTAATTGTAGGCTTCTGCTGCATTGCCAATGCCATCAAAAACATATTGCGGAAGCTGCCAAGAGTAACCATTGCTATAAGCAATGCGACCATCTGCCGTTGCCGCCACAACGCCACCATCTACTGTCGCCGCCAACTCGTATGTGCCGCCCAGCAAGTATGCGGAATAAGGAAACACATCCTTCAGTTTTCCGCTGCTGTAAACGAAAAAGGCAGAGGGTCCTACTAAATAGTAATCCTTTCCGCTAGGAATGAGCCAACGAATACGGCTCTTGCCCTCATTGTACAATGCAGCGTCTTTGACGGGTTTCCCATCAATCAGAATTGCAGAGGAATCCAAAGCCACCGAAGATTCCTTACCATTGTTCCAAAGCCAGGTTCCATAAGTTTTATGTGTTTTCAGAGAATCATTCTTCCAAGTAAGCCCCAGGTGCTCTTTCCCTTTGGAAACAAGCTTCCATGAATCCGGATCCACCAATCGGATATCGGAATCCAAATTCTTCCACTGCATTTGCCGAGAATAGAGGCTTGTGCCCGTGGAAACAAAAAGTTCATCACCATGAACTGCAATTTCTTTAATAGGCTGAATGGAAAGGGAATTTGAACCAATGCGGTTTACCGTTAGTAAGGATTTTTCCTGCACGATGTTATAGAAGGAAAGTCTATCTTCAAAAGCCAGAACCATGATGTTCTCAACAATGAGAACCTGGTCCGGAATAAGCCGCACATTATTTTTGAGGAAGGAGCGATTCACCACCCTCCAAGAATTACCGCCATCGTTCATACGGGCAATCATTCCATATTCAGAAACTGCAAAAACGCCAGCGGGGGAACTAGCCACGCCATAGATTGACGACGTTTCCAACCCATCCTTGGATGTAAACATCACGTCTCTTTCCGGAGACCAATAGCGCAACCCGCCCGCAGTTCCCATAAGAACACCGGACTGATAAGGAATGACGGAATAAATGGGAGCAGGCTCCGCAAAATTCATCCATTCGTCCGCTGCAAACACCGTAGAAAGGGAGAGCGCGGCAATTATAATCCACCGAATAATCTGCACCTTTCAAAATTACCAAATTTAGATGGCGTTATGGGAGAAGAAATCGTAAATCACTTGATCTTTTTGCAGGTTCTCTCGGAACTTGGCAAGAGCACGCCCCCTGCGTTTGGAAATGGAAGTTGCAGAGAGGCCGAATAGCGCACTCAATTCTGCAAGTGACAGGCCGCCCATAAATGAGAGATTCAGCAGACTTTGTTCTAATTCCGTAAGTGTTTTCAAGACACGTTCCACCTGCAAGCGAATTTCTGCTCCTGGAGTAAAAAACGCCGTTATTTCGGGAGGCAAAGCAGAATACTCCACTGTAGCGTCCGTCAAAGACAACGGTTGCATAAAGCGTTGCTTGGACCGTAGTTGATCATAGCGAGCATTCGTCAATACGCACATCAACCAAGGCCCCATATTTTCATGAAATTCAATTTTATTGGCGTTTTGACAGAATTTAAGAGCCACGGTCTGAAAAAGTTCTTTGGCATCCTCCACATTTTTACATTTTTTACAACACAATTTGTAAATTTTAGGAGCGTACTTGTTCCATGTTGTTTCCAACCAATCCGGAGTTTGAGAATCCCTTTCCTCTAGACTGTCCATTAACGTAACCTTTGCCTTCTTTCAAAAATTAGTGTGCCAAAATTATGATATTTAAAAGAGAAAAACAAGAAAATCGAAATTTTGCAAACACCTGTAGTCTTTTTGCAAAATGTTGTTTTATCTTGTTCACAATTGCAGTGGCTGTTGGAGCCGAAGAATTCAACATGAACAGCATGCCGCCCCCAGAAACGGCAATGCAGTTTAGCGAAGGAGCACTCCAGAAAGGCTCCACAGTTATGGTAGATGTGGTTATCCCGGAACACTGGCATGTGAATGCGGACTCCGTCACAGATGAATTTCTGAAGCCCTCATCACTGGAAATTTCCGCAGAAGGAATAACTTTCGAAAAACCTGTCTGGCCAAAAGCCATCAAGGAATACAATGAAGCCTTGGAACTGGAAATTCTCGTCTTCAAGGGCGAATTCCAGATTACCATTCCCGTAAATAGTGTGGCAGCCGACTACGATTCACTTTCTACAAAAGCAATTTTCCATTATCAGGCCTGCGACAACTCCATCTGCCTTGCGCCAGCGCAAGTGACTGTTGAGTTGGGAGAATTGTCCAGCGCTATTTCGGGCAGTAAATCCTCGGCTCTGGGTGGTTCGGCAGAATTAAAAAAAAACGATGAAGGGACTTTAGCCGCTGGGGAAAACAGCGCCGGCGAGGCTGCTGCGAGCCAAAACAGCGCGGATGGTAACCGCGCAGGCACCTTGATGCTCCTCTTTTTCGCATTTCTTGGCGGAATCATTCTCAACTTGATGCCCTGCGTTTTGCCGGTCCTTTCCTTAAAACTTTTCAGCTTGATTAGCGAAGCCGGAGAGCGCAAAAGCCGCCTTCTCGCCTTGGGAATGAGCACCACCGCAGGCATTCTCGTGAGTTTTTGGGTGTTAGCCGCCATCATCTCCATCATCAAAGTCGGCGGTGGAAATGCCGGCTGGGGAATGCAGTTCCAGAGTGCCGGATTCATCGCCTTCATGGTGGTGATTCTCAGCGCCTTCGCCATGAGTTTCTTCGGCGTGTTTGAAGTCTGGCTCCCAGGCAGCACCACCACGAAAATGGATGAAGCCGGAAGAAAGCAGGGACTTGCCGGTGCCTTCTTCACAGGCGCACTATTGGTTTTACTCAGCACTCCATGTTCTGCACCACTTCTGGGAACCGCTATGGGATTCGCATTTACAGCAAGCATTCCCGTGCTGTTCCTCTTCTTTACGGCAGCTGGCATCGGGCTTGCTATGCCTTACCTGTTGGTAAGCATTTTCCCAAAAGTTTTGAACGTTTTCCCCAAGCCTGGAATCTGGATGGTTTACCTGCAGAAGGTCATGGGCGTTCTGCTCCTCGGAACGGTAGTTTGGCTCCTGTGGATTGTAAATGAACAAGCGGGCATGTCGGGCGTTGGCCTCTTTGCAATCGTCGCCATCGCAAGCATCGTCGCAAGTTTTGCCCTCGGAAAATTCGCTCCGCCAGGAGTTGCCTTCTATCGGGAGGTTGCGGGTTTTGCAGCTGGCGCCATCCTCATTGCAGGGATCTGGTTCTTCGCCATCGCACCGAAATATGAGTCCATCGTGAATGAAAAATTCAATGCGAAAATTCACGAGCAGATGGCGGAAGATGGCTGGTACAACTACAGCCCCGAACTGATGGCACAGTTTGCAAAAGCAGGCAAGACCGTATTTGTGGATGTTTCTGCAGACTGGTGCCTCACCTGCAAAGCGAATGAGGCCGCCGTACTTCACAGCAACGAGTTCCGGCAGGCCATGGACAGCCTGAACGTGGCCCTCGTTAAAGCAGATTGGACGCGGGAGACGCCGGAGGTAAACAGCTTGCTACGGGAACTTGGAAAGTCCGGAGTGCCGGCCTACGGCATTTACCCGAAAGGGGATGCCTCACGCCTGATTACATTGCCAGAACTTTTGACGACTGACGGAATCGTTGAGAAAATTACCGCGGCACAGTAAACCGCCCGCGACGATTTCGCCAGAAATTAATTCTGCATTAGTGCTTCGCACTCATTTTGACTTCGGCTCGGCAAAATTCTGCATTCTGCATTATTTCCGCTTGCCTTCACGCTTGTAGCGTTCAATGCATTCTTGATAGAAGTCGAAAGTCTGCTGAGCGATAGCCTTCCAGCTGAACACATCCACAGCGCGCTTGCGGCTCACTTCGCCCATCTGTTTTGCCAACAGTTCGTCACCCAAAATCTTGTTAAGCTTGTTTGCAAAGTCCGTCTGGAACGCCTTGGGTTCTGCAGGTTCGAAGTTAGTTTCTGAAACGGCCTTCAGCGGCACCAGATAGCCTGTTTCGCCATCAACGATGATTTCGGGAATGCCACCTACGGCGCTCCCTACCACAGGCGTGCCACAGCTCATAGCTTCCAGATTGATGATGCCGAAAGGTTCATACAGAGAAGGTGTCGCAAAAACGGTAGCGTGACTGTAAAGCACGCGCAGTTCTTCGTGAGGAACCACATCCTGAATCCAGATGACTCCATCACGCGTCTTCTGCACTTCTTCGATGAGGTGTTTGCATTCATCCGCCAACTCCTGTGTATCGGGAGCGCCAGCGCAGAGCACCACCTGGGCCTTCTTGTCAATCTGAGGAATGGCCTGGATTAACTGGCTAATGCCTTTCTGCCGGGTAATGCGCCCCACGAACAATACGAAGGGACGTCCTGGGTCCACACCCCATTTTTTCAAAATGGTATCGCTGAATGTGGGCTTGTAAAAATCCGGGTCGATGCCGTTGTAGATGACCTTCACGCGGTCTTCGGGCACGCCGTAAAGTTTCATCACGTCACACTTCATGCCCTGGCTCACGGCGATGATGCCGTCTGCTGCTTCGTAGGCGGTTTTCTCAATCCAGCAACTCATGGCGTAGCCGCCATCGCCCAACTGCTCCGCCTTCCACGGGCGGTGGGGTTCCAGAGAATGAGTGGTGAGAATAAGCGGGCATTCCAAAAGGCGGCTGGCCAGCACACCACCGAAATGGCTGTACCAGGTGTGACAATGAATCACATCGATGTCATTAAGCGTTGCCGCCCACTGGAGGTTGATGTCCAACGGTTTGAAAATCTTCTGAAAGCGGTCGTCCTTCGGAGAGAGGCCTAGTTTGCGATTGAAGCCGACAGCGCGGATGTTGTTCTCGTCCTCATCTTGAGGGCCAAAGCAGCGGGCTTCGATGTGGCAAAGCTTAGAGAGTTCCTGGGTGAGGAACTTGACATGGATACCAGCACCGCCATAGATTTCTGGCGGAAATTCGTTCGTAAGGATAGCAGCGTTCATAGTACCCTTAAAATAGATATACTTTTATAAAAAAGACTATCCAAGCCTTTGTTTTTATAAAATAATAGGTTAGCAAGGGGCGCGCAGATATTACCGCGGCGCATAAATCCGTGCCATAAATTCGGCACGGGTCTTTTCGTCGGTCTTGAAACGGCCCAAAAGCTGTGTAGTCACCATAGTAGCGCCAGGTTTCTTCACACCACGCATAGTCATGCACATGTGGCTTGCTTCCAGCACCACGGCAACTCCCTTCGGGTTCAGTTCCTTCTGGATGAGTTCCGCAATCTGGCGGGTCATGCGTTCCTGTATCTGCGGGAAGCGGGCGTAGTATTCCACCACGCGAGGAATCTTGGAAAGCCCCACGACGCAATCGCCGGGAATGTAGGCCACGTGGGCCTTCCCTGTGAAAGGCAGAAAATGATGCTCGCACATGCTGGCAAATTCAATGTCCGGCACGATAATCATTTCATCGTACTTCTCGTGGAAGCGGGTCTTCAAAATATCTTCCGGCCTGATTTCGCCAGAAAGACCCGTCATGAGTTCAGCGTACATCTTCGCCACACGTTCCGGAGTCTTGAGAAGGCCCTCACGATTGACGTCTTCGCCCATGCCTTCAAGAATCATCTTGAAGCCATCTTCCATCTTTTTAAAATCCATCTTCATGAGGCGCCGTTACTTGTCCAGGGACATCACGAGAATTCTGGAATTCCGCTTGGTGTTGTAGTGGTCCCGCTTGCTCTTCGGCAAATCCTCGATGGAGCCATCTTCAAAACCGAAGTGGTAGAACCAATCCACAGCCTGGGTGGTAAGCAGGAACAACTTCTGGTAGCCCTTCATCCGACCAACAGAAATGAGGTGCCGCACGATGGCGTCGCCAATGCCCGACTTGCGATAGTTGGCGCCCACGGCAATGCCAGCCACTTCGGCCATGCCGTCTTCGAATTCATGAAGAGCGCCACAGCCATGAATGCTGTTGTCGATGGCGTACACCACATAGTCCTTGAGCTTTTCGGAAATGCTTTCCTGGGTTCTCGGCACCAGGTAGCCCTTGGCGATGTAATCCTGCATGACCCGAAGAATATCCGGGATGTCTTCGATGTTGGCGGGCCGGATACTGGAGTACTGGTTTGCGTACACCATGGTGCCATCGCCCCGAGCGCTGAAGACTTCTTGCAGCACGCTGCCCTGGAATTCACCGCTCAGCAAATGGACGCGGTTGGCGCCAGCCTCACAAGCGTGAATTGCATTCAGAAGGTAATCCATCTGGGCAAAATTCAACACGTCGGAATTGAGTTCCAAAAGTTCCTTGGCCTGATCCACATCCATAGCGGAAATCACGCCGCTGTCGGTGGGCTCTAGATACTTGGTGTTTTTGCCCGTCACAAGGCCTTTCAGCTTGATACCGTTCTCGTTACCGATGAAGAACAGTTTACCCACCTGAAGGTACTTGCAGAGTTCCGTTGCCAGTTCCGTACTGCTGATGTTGTAGGCGTGGCCCAGTTTATTCCAACCAATGGGAGGAATGATGGGCACGAATTTTTCATCCAGGAGTTGTTCCAGAATATCCCGCTGGACCCGCTCAATCTTGCCAGTCCGCATAAAGTCCACGCCACCAATGACGCCGAGACTCCGGGCCAGAATCCAGTTACCCTGAATGCCCCGCAAGCCGCTTGCGGTAAGGTGGCTCATAATCCGCTGGGCAACGCCAAGAGATGCCTGCTCAATGAGGGGCAGGGCTTCTTCGCTGGTAAGCCGGACACCGTTGTGGAACTTGGATTCAATCTCCCAAGCTTTCAACTGTGCATCGATGCTGTTTCGCGTCCCAGGAACGATGATGATGCGGATGCCTGCCTTGTGAAGGAGGGCAATATCCCGCATGAGGACGGGGAACAACGGATGGTCCATCAGGCCGTCGTCAATCTTCAAAATGAAGAGCTGGCCCTTGAACCGATCCACATAGCCAAACACTTCCCGGATGAAACCGGCAACTTCGAAGTGCTGGGAATTGAAATCAGATGCATTGTTGTTCATGGGCAAAAATATAGAATAGTGGCCACGACGACGAGAAAATAGCGTTGGCGTTTTGCGTCTCTCTGCAATTTTGTTGTATTTTTGGAGGGTAAAATCAAGGAAGTTTTATGAAAAAACAAATTCTATTGCCTTTTATTGCTGCCGCCGCCATGCTGTTCCCTGCCTGCTCCGGCGATAACGACAACTCTATTTCTTCCACAGACATCACCCCAACTTCTAGCGAAGAAGCGGCTCCAGAGTCTTCCGATACTAACTCCAGCGCAGACGCCACAAGTTCCGAAGGCGGCGCGGTTGAGTCCTCCGCCACCGTAGCCAGCAGTTCTTCTGCCGCACCCACCAAATACTATGGCGCCGAGCTCACTGGGATAAAGCAGTTCAAGTATGGCCGCTTCGAAGCCCGCATGAAGATGGCTGCCATTTCTGGTTCCGTCAGTTCCATGTTCCTCTATTACGACAACTCCTACAAAGGTGGTGGCGAAAAGTGGAACGAAATTGACATCGAAGTTCTAGGCAACAACTCCAAGGGTTTCCAGTCCAATATTATCACAGGAACAGCCGAAAAGAGAATTACGGAAGAAGGCAAACACTCCCTGGAATTTGACGTTCGCGAAGACTACCACCTCTATGGCATGATTTGGACTCCGGAATACGTATCTTGGGAAATTGATAGCGTTGAGGTTCGCCGCGTTGAACTCGGCGATACCAAGGGACAAATTCAGCACCTGAGCGAAGGCGACACGCAGTCACTCCGCTTCAACCTCTGGGTTTCCAAAGACCCCAAGTGGACAGGCGCATTTACCGGCGAAAATCTCCCGGAAAAGCAGTACATCGATTATGTGCGCGTCTATTCCTACGACTCTACCGCCAAGACGTTTACACTTGATTGGCAAGATGACTTCGACGGAACTTCTCTGAATTCCGAATACTGGCAAAACCAGAATAGCTGGGATATGGAAGGGGTCACCTACCGCAAGCAGAACCTCTATGTGGAAGACGGAAAGGCCGTGCTAGTCCTGGATTAAAGATCACCAACAACCATTACTGCGCGAGTCTCAATAAACACGCAAAGCATACGATAAAGGCCCGGAAATAATTCCGAGCCTTTTAAATTTGAGGATGCGGCAGTTGCTGCGCGACTATATCGTGGCAGAAACTGCGCAAGCGCCGTAACGATCACAGCACGCCGTGAGCCTGGCGGGCAATCACATCCAACTGCTGTTCGCGCGTGAGCTTGATGAAGCGAACGGCGTAACCAGAAACACGAATCGTGAAGTTCTGATATTCTTCCTTCTCCGGATGTTCCATGGCGTCCTTCAGCTTCTCCACACCAAAGACGTTCACGTTCAGGTGGTGGCTGCCCTTTCCGAAGTAGCCGTCCAACACCTGCATGAGCTTCATGGTCCGTTCCTCATCGTCATGACCGAGGGCGCTGGGATTGATGGTCTGGGTATTGCTGATGCCATCCAGAGCATAATCGTAAGGCAGCTTGGCCACAGAGTTGAGGGAAGCGAGAAGACCGTTCTTCTCGGCGCCATAGCTGGGGTTAGCACCCGGAGAAAGGGGCTCGCCAGCCTTACGGCCATCGGGAAGCGTACCCGTAGCCTTACCATAGACAACGTTACTTGTGATGGTGAGGATACTGGTGGTCGGTTCAGAATTGCGGTATGTAGGCGTATGACGAATCTTCTGGATGAAGGTCTTCAAAAGCCACACGGCAATGTCATCGGCGCGGTCGTCGTCATTTCCATAACGGGGGAAGTCGCCCTCGATTTCGAAGTTTTCGGCAAGGCCCGTAGCCGGATCGCGAATCACCTTCACCTTGGCGTACTTGATGGCGCAAAGGCTATCCACCACATGGCTGAAGCCTGCGATACCCGTCGCGAAAGTACGACGCACATTTGTATCAATCAAAGCCATTTCTGCAGCTTCGTAATAATACTTGTCATGCATGTAGTGGATGAGGTTTAGCGTGTTCACATACAAACGAGCAAGCCAGTCCATGTACAAATCAAACTTGTGCATCACCTCGTCGTAATCCAGGTATTCGCTGGTAATGGGCGGATATTCCGGGCCTACCTGCACACCCTTGCAAATGGCCTCGTCGCGGCCACCATTGATGGCATAGAGGAGAGTCTTTGCCAAGTTGGCACGGGCACCGAAGAACTGCATCTCCTTACCGGTCTGGGTTGCAGACACGCAGCAGCAGATGCTGTAATCGTCGCCCCAGATGGGACGCATGGTTTCATCGTTCTCGTACTGGATGGCGCTGGTCTTCACAGAAATTTCCGCAGCGAACTTCTTGAAGTTTTCCGGCAGGCGGGGGCTGTAAAGCACCGTCAGGTTGGGCTCCGGAGAGGGGCCCATGTTGATGAGAGTATGAAGGAAGCGGTAGTCCGTCTTGGTCACCATGTGGCGGCCATCTGTGCCGATACCGCCAACTTCCAGCGTAGCCCACACCGGGTCGCCACTGAACAGTTCGTTATAGCTAGTGATACGGGCGAACTTCACCATGCGAAGCTTCATCACAAAGTGGTCCACCAGTTCCTGAGCTTCCTCTTCCGTAAGAATGCCGGCCTTGATATCGCGGTTGAAGTAGATATCCAAGAAGGTAGACACGCGTCCCACGCTCATGGCGGCACCGTTCTGCGTCTTGATGGCGCCGAGATAGCCGAAGTAGAGCCACTGGATAGCTTCGCGGGCATTCTTCGCAGGCTTAGAAATGTCATAGCCGTAAATCTTGGCCATGGCCTTCAGGCCTTCCAAAGCGCGAATCTGCTCCGCCAGTTCTTCACGAAGGCGAACCGTTTCCTCATTCATATCCGCCTTGTCGCTAAGAGCCTTGTCCTTCTGCTTCTTCTCGATAAGGTAGTCCACGCCATAGAGGGCAACGCGGCGGTAATCGCCCACGATACGACCACGGCCATAAGTGTCCGGAAGACCCGTGATGATGTGGGCCTTACGAGCAGCGCGCATGTCCGGCGTATAGGCATCGAACACAGCCTGGTTGTGCGTTTTGTGAATGTCCGTGAAGATGTGGTGCAGTTCTTCACTAGGCGTATAGCCATAGTTCTTGCAGCTCTCTTCCGCCATCTTGATGCCGCCAAAAGGCATGAAGGCGCGCTTCAGAGGCTTGTCGGTCTGGAGGCCGACGACCTTTTCCAAATCCTTGGTACCTTCGGCAATGAAACCTGCCGGATGACTGGTAAGGGTGGACACCACATCTGTGTCCATGTCCAGCACGCCGCCCTTGGCGATTTCCTGCTTCTGCAGATCCTGAACCTCGTCCCACAGCTTCTTTGTTGCAGCCGTTGGACCGGCAAGGAAGGACTTGTCCCCATCATAAGGGACGTAATTCTTTTGGATGAACACACGAACGTTGACTTCTTCTTTCCAACGCTGGCCTACAAAGCCATTCCATTCTTCTTTAACAACCATAATTCCTCTTTTTCGCGGACAATGTCCGCACCATCTTTTTCTTGTTTTCCATTCACAAATTTATGAAAAGAACCGGACCGCGACACCTAGTAAATCGCCGCCCACGACCTTTCCCAATTATTTGTAATCATTACAAATATACATTATAAATTAAAATTTGTCAACGCAAAAATCAAAGGAATTTTTGCAACTCGTTGATTGTCATTGAATTATGTATAGGACCTTTGAAATTTAAGGTCCAATTGTTTCTTTTTACAGTGCGAAATCGTACTTTTGGGTAAAGTCCTTGTCCACGCAAATAGTCACGGTCTTCTTCGTCAAATTGTAAACCGCAGACCACTGGGTGTTGCTGGTGACTTCCTTCGGGTCAAGTTCCTGGCTCACTGCCTGAAGCAAATCCATAGCTTCCTCTTCCGTCAGCACGTTTTTCTTTTCGGCAAGTTTCTCGCGAATCTTTTCCAAGCGGTCGGCACCTACGCCAAACGTCTCCCAGCCTTCACTCATGTACATATTGGTGGCGAAGTTCTGGCCATCCATGACGTTCATCACCCATTCCTTCTTACCGTCGGGCTGGATATATTCCAGCAGCACCGTATGGCCGGTAGCATCACCGATGATGAAGTGGTAGCTCTTGGCGCTACTGTCACCGTCGGCAAAGAAGTTGTGGCTCTTGAAAATATCGAGGGCATCTTCCACAGATTCGGCACGGTCAAGCACAAACCGGATGCCGACAGAAGGCGTGATGGGCTTCTTGCCCTCTTCATACTGGGCAGCACCGCCTTTTCCACCATCCAGGGAAAGCACAGAGATGAACACGCCCTTGTCGTTCATGCCGTCCATGCCAAGGTAGGGTACGGCAATGACGGGAGAGATGTCCATCTTGCCGTCGCTCAGGGAGCCCGCCACGAACTTCTCCGCATCCAGGAAGGGCATTGCCGCGATGGAAAGGGACTTGAACTCACCCTTGCTTATTGGAGTGTTCTGAACAAGCACATTGGCCGAAGACACGAACCTGTAGTCGAAATTGCGGCCGCAGATTACATCCCCATCGGGGGTCTTGACGCAGAAGGCGCTGCAACCGGCGTCAATCTTCGCCTTTGTAGCCTGGGAGGTCGGCAATTTGAGAAGGCGGGAATACACAAACTTGACGAGTTCCAGGGAGGAATGGGATGCCCCAGTCTCTATGGCGTCGTCCAGAAGATAATCGGAATTGTATTCGATGGAATAGAGCTTGCCCTTGGCGATATCCTTCAACGTCTTGGCGGTGGCTTCCTGCTCGGGAGTAGTGAGCATTTCCATGGGGCCAAGAGCCTCGGAAGTTTCATTGTCATTAGCACCGGAACTGGAATCGTCGCCACAGGCAACCAGGCTGAAGGCTGTGATGGAAAGGCCGAGAATGCCGAAAATTCTGAAGTTCATATTTTTCTCCTTTTAAAGTCTATGTAGAATATAAAAAATGTTGATTAATTTGTCATAAATCTTTCAAAATTTTTCGTCCCTCGATGTTTTCAAGAACCGTCATCTGCGAGATGGCAATCTGGTTCAGCTTGACAAGGCGTTCGCTTTGAGGAAGGCCTTCGTTAATCAATACGGAGTTCAGCGACTCCATGTTGCTGAGGCAAATCAGCTGGTTGACAGTCGCGTAATCCCGAACATTCCCTAGCAACGTTGGGTTTGACTCGCGCCAATCCGCCGCAGTAAAGCCGAACAGGGCCATGTTCAAAACGTCGGCCTCGCTTGCATACACAATGGACGTCTCGCGTGAAGTAAGCGTCGCAGGAATCAAGTTCTGCTTAATGGCGTCCGTGTGAATTCGATAATTAATTTTTGAGAGTTCCCGCTTGACGGACCAGCCAAGTTCTGCCTGTTCGGCCGCCTTGAGACGCTGGTACTCTTTTACCATAAGTAACTGGAATCTAGGGCTTATCCACATTCCAAAATGATAAGCGATGTCTCGATGGACGTACGTTCCTCCGTATCTGCCAGTTTTTGCAATAATGCCAATCGCATTAGTCTGGAGAATCCACTGTTTAGTTGATAAAACGAAGTTATTGGAGCCTGCTGCATTTTTAATTGTACCGAATTCGGTATAATTAAAATTTGCATTATAAATAGATTCCCACTCCCCAATGTATTCAATAGTATTCTTTGTACTGAGCCATTTAAAAATAATATGCTCTTGTAGTTGGCTTTTGGCCATATCCGTCAACGAGATGTAATCTTCGCCATTCACGTTTTGAACGGAAATTTCGGTATTCATGACTTCAATCTTGCTCATCTTTACTCCTTTGTGTTACAAGCTGAAAAAAAACACAAAACAAATGCACAAATGTGCGAAATTTTCAAAACGGTCAAGGCTACTTCAAAATTTTTCGTCCCTCGATGTTTTCAAGAACCGTCATCTGCGAGATGGCAATTTGGTTCAGCTTGACAAGACGTTCACTTTGCGCCACACCTTCGTTAATCAATACGGAGTTCAGCGATTCCATGTTGCTGAGGCAAATCAGCTGGTTGACTGTCGCATAATCCCGAACATTCCCAGGCAACGTAGGATTTGACTCGCGCCACTCCGCCGCAGTAAAGCCGAACAGGGCCATGTTCAAAACGTCGGCCTCGCTTGCATACACAATGGACGTCTCGCGTGAAGTAAGCGTCGCAGGAATCAAGTTCTGCTTAATGGCGTCCGTGTGAATTCGATAATTAATTTTTGAGAGTTCCCGCTTGACGGACCAGCCGAGCTCTGCCTGTTCGGCCGCCTTGAGACGCTGGTACTCTCTAATTAGATAGTATTTGAACTCCGGACTGAGCCAAGAACCGAATTCAAAAGCTATGTCGGAATGTGCGTAGGTCCCTCCATATCGACCTGCAGAAGAAACGATGCCAATAGCGTTTGTTTTTTCAATCCATTGCTTTGCGGAAAGAACATTTCCGTTTGCACCAGCATTCATTTTAATGTTACTGAATTCAGTAACATTAAAATTGGGATTGTTTATAGTTTCCCAAATTCCTAAAAAATCGATTGCAAAACGTGTACTGAGCCAATGAGAAATGACAAGACCTGTAGCCTCGGAATTCTTGTATTTCGCCATATCCGTTAAACTTATATAATCCCCGTCATTATTTTTTCTAAGGGATATGCCTGTATTCATGACTTCGATCTTGCTCATATTCACTCCTTTGTGTTACAAGCTGAAAAACACAAAACAAATGCACAAATGTGCTAGTGAACAAAATATAACTAAAATTAAGCGAAAAAGCAACAGACCGCGCAATTTTCTTGAAAAAATCGGCGCCGCCCAAGATGCGGACTATTTTTTCTTCCTCCGCTCCTCGTGCATCAGCTTGATTTCGGCTTCGATCTCCTCTTCGCTCATGCCGGCGGTTCCATTTTTTTGAGCATTGGCATTCAGGGCTTGAAGCGAAGACAAAAGTCCCATCGGGTCATCAACTTCATTTGACGACGTGGCCTTGACATCAAAGGGCAAACCTTTTTCGACAAGGGCTCGCTTGAAAAACACCCGAATTGCGGTAGGGATGTCCATGCCGAGACTTTCGAACAACTCGGCCGCTTGGTTTTTCAAATCTTCATCCATTCGAATTTGTAGTAATGATGTCGCCATATTTAACCTCATTGTAAAATATATGATAAATGTATTTGTTTGTCAATTGTTTGTAATTAAAAAATTAAACACCAATCATCCTGAGTCGGTTCAGCCGCGCAATTTTCTTGAAAAAATCGGCACCGCCCAAGATGCGGTTACAAAGGCCGCTGTGGGCGATGCAATTTTCCATCGCTCAAAATTCATGCGTTTTGACATCTACTGACATGCGGATTAGTTATATTTTTATCGTACATAAAGAGTTTTGCTCTTGTTCCTCACCTGAAACTTCGACAATTTCTGAACAGGGAATAAGGCGACGCTCACGTCTGCGGTGGTTTACTCTACCGCATCGTTCTACCACATTGGTATTCTGTATATCGGTTTGCCCTTGTGTAGTGCGACCTTTTGGGGCGTGGGTTGTTTGCGTTTATTTGTTCATGGCAGTCGAAGGCCTAAGGTGGGTAAGCGCATTCAGCCTCACGCCTTTTTCATTTGTATCGTGTGGAAGTTTCGCGACAGGAGCGGCTCTTGTTGGGTTTGCTCTTATTCGCACCTGAAACTTCGACAATTTCTGAACACGAAATAAGACAAACGTTCGGCGACCTATGATTGATAGGCCGTGCTGTTTACGCGTACTCACGCGCGTGCGAGCGTTTTCTTTATTTGTTCTGACATCGCGGTTTCTTGCTCCCGAATGAGGGTGAACTCGTTCACTTTCAACGCGAGGAGCGAGAGACATACATGGCGGGAAAAAAGACCAAACAAAAGGAAATAAAAGTCCTTTCTTTATTTTCTGGGTGTGGTGGACTTGATTTGGGCTTTGAACAAGTTGGTGGTTACAAAACCGTTTGGGCAAACGACATCAATGAATGGGCTGTTAAAACATTTCGAAACCATTTTGGCGATGTTATAACTTCCGAGAATATTGAGAACATTGAGCCTGATATAGATAAAAGCATTCCAGACTGCGACCTAATTATTGGAGGTTTCCCTTGTCAAGATTTCTCTATCATTTGGAAACAGCCTGGGCTAGAAGGAAATAGAGGCAGCCTCTACAAAAATTTCTTGCGCTTTATTGCGGCTAAGAAACCTAAAGCGTTTGTGGCTGAAAATGTGAAGGGTCTTCTTACCGCAAATGATGGCCGAGCTATAAAACAAATTATCGAAGATTTTAGCAAAATTGGACCAGGTTACATGGTGAAAATGCAACTTTACAATTTTGCGGAATATGGGGTTCCTCAATTTAGAGAAAGGGTGCTTCTCGTTGGAATACGATTAGATTTGGGATTTAATTTCATTCACCCAGCACCGACTCATGGGCCAAGAGGCTCACAACCTTACGTCACTGTTGGTGACGCATTCAAAAATGTTGAAAAAGTCTCTGCAAACAACGAAATCATCAACATTACAGAAAAGGTAAGAAAACGCCTTGAAAAAATTTCTGAGGGTGGTAATTTTACAGATATTTCTCCAGATGACCCCTTGTATGTAAAGGGAATGATTAGCCATGTGTATCGTCGAATTCACAGAAGCGAACCTTCTACAACAATTATCGCTGCTGGAGGCGGAGGAACATGGGGCTATCATTATCCTGAACCTAGGCCGTTAACAAATCGAGAACGCGCCAGAATTCAAACCTTCCCAGACAATTTTGTTTTTGAGGGATCAATTGCTGAAGTTCGTAGACAAATTGGGAACGCGGTACCTCCTACAGGTGTTAAGCTTATTGCAAAAACTTTGAAACCTCTTTTTTCAAACAATTATCAACGAGTTGATATTAAAAAAATCAACAAAGAACTGCAAAAGCTTTCTATAAAAGATCGCTTGATGTATGATTATCAGCAAAGAGGCTTGAAATGATAGAGCTATTGGGAGCAAGCTATTTCCCAGTAGAGTGGAGAGGGAAAACTTTTATCGACACATTTGATTCCATGTTAGATGGAGCTCAAGAAATTTCTATCGCTACAGGATATTGCTCCGAAGAATCTATTGCAAAACTAGTAGGTCTATATGAAAAAGAATATTCTGCCCATCTAGAACTCATAATTGGAATGCACTATTTTGAAGGATTTACACAAGCTCAATACGATGGCTTGAAATATTTGAACGAAATTTTGCAAAAAGGTGAACGAGGCTGCGTCTATCTCGCTAATAGAACGAAATATCATGGCAAAATATATCTCGTCAAATATTTTCAAAACAAATACAAATCAATAGTTGGATCAAGTAATATATCCAAATTAAACATCATGGAACGTGTTTTTGATAATGACGTTTTTACTGATGAAATAGGAATCACAAAACCACTAAAAACTTTCTTTTCCGAACTTAGAGATAAAAACTGCATTTCATTACAAGATGTTCGTAATGAAGATGTGAAAATCCAGAATGACCGAAAGTTATTTGAGAATTATCTTGATGTTAAAAAGATTAGCGATGAAAAACTGGCCTCGCTAAAAGTTCTTGCGGAAAAGTCGAAGAAAGTATTTGAAATACCTTTGAAAACAGAAGAAAAGAGTAATCTGAACGTTTTTTTTGGAAAAGGTCGCGAAAATACTGCTAACGGTATTACGTTACCGAGAGATTGGTACGAGGTTGAATTAATTGTCCCCAAATCTATAACTGGTGAAACTAGCTATCCACAAAAAAGAGAATTCACTGTTTATACGGACGATGGTTTTACATTTCAATGTAAAACAAGTGGCGACTATTCAAAGAACCTTAGATCTGCTAAAGATTTGAGAATTCTAGGAAAATGGTTGAAAGGCCGTCTTGAAAATGCTGGCTCTTTAATTTCTGGAAAACCGGTTACGGAGAGTGTCTTGAGTTCGTATGGACGAAATACAATGAAGATGATTCGTCTCAATGAAAATGAGTGGTTCTTGGATTTTGGAGTGTAGCCAATGAGTTATTTGGAAAAATATTTGTCGTCTGTGCCTTTTGAGGACACTAAAAAAAGTATTCAAGATACTGCTAACAAAATTCTAAAAAAAGACCTTCTTGCAGGATTTAAGAAAAAGTTTTTCAACGAGCTTCTTTTAGGTGAAGTGCAAAGTGGAAAGACAAGTCATATGTTTGGAGTAATGGCTGCCGCTATAGATGCGGGTTTTTATCACTTTTTGCTTGTGACGAGTGACAACACTAAACTTCAAAATCAAACTTTTACAAGAGCTTTGGAAAGTTTTCAAGAAGGAGTGTCTGTTTGTGGCGAAAATGACACCCTTCGTTTTAAAAAAAATATGACTTTGCCGTCTTTAGTGATTTTGAAGAAAAACTCTAAAATTTTAAAAAAATGGAGAAATGAATTTCTTGATTCTCAACGATTGAAAGATTCCCCTATTTTCATAATTGATGACGAAGCGGATGCAGGAAGTCTTAATACTAAGGTCAATAAGGATGAATATAGTGCAATTAATATGAATTTAAGAGCTATTCGTGATGATGCAAACTCTTGTATTTATATGCAAGTCACGGCAACACCTCAAGCAGTAATGTTACAAAGTTTGGAATCAGACTTTAGGCCCGACGCTGTGACGTATTTTGAACCTGGCGAAGCTTATGTTGGAGGAAACTTTTTCTTTGCCAAACCAGACTCTTTTTGTATTCGCGAAATTGATGAATCAGAAATTGACGACAATAAAGAAGAAAATGCAGAAATTACGGAAGGCTTGGCAACCGCGGTAAGACATTTTCTTCTTGTTGCCTCAGAAACGAGTCTTCTTGGAAAAGATACGTGTTCGGCTCTTGTACACCCAAGTGTCCGAATTAAAGAGCACAATTTGATTGCGTTGAAAATCAGGGCTCATCTTAATGATATTTTATTGAATATAGATGATGACATCCAGCAAAAGGCATTTGAAGATGTTTGGCGTGACATTCGTTCTTCAAAACCCGATTTCCCGTCATTCAACAAGATTTATTCTAGTGTTAGAGATTTATTGTTTGATATGAGGGTTAACGTTATCACATTAAACTCAGAATCTGATGCATCGCAGACAATCACAAAAGGATTCAATATTGTGATTGGAG
Source organism: Fibrobacter sp. (assembly GCA_024398875.1). Classification (GTDB taxonomy): domain Bacteria; phylum Fibrobacterota; class Fibrobacteria; order Fibrobacterales; family Fibrobacteraceae; genus Fibrobacter. Next base: position 47,175 of record JAKSIJ010000007.1, on the reverse strand, counting down.
GAAATACTTTGGGACGTGGCGTAACATTCCCACACCTACAAACAGTTTACTATTCAAGAACGGCGAGGGTCCCGCAGGCAGATACATTTTGGCAACATTGCCGTATGTTTGGTTACGATAGAGATCGAAGTAGTATTAGATTGTATATGCCTCCATTTGTTCATAAACTTTTCCAAGAGTTAAATTCTTCACAGAATGCATTGGTAAGACAAATTAGAAATAATGGCTTAGATGATACTCATTTACTTTATATGAATGGAATTCGTCCAACTAGAAAGAACGTAATTGATGCTCAAAAATTACAATTACTTGTTGGAGGTGTGAATTATTTTGCATCATATCCGCAAAACAAAGATTTAATGTTGCTAGATCAAATAATGTCTGGTTTTCCCGATTCTGAAAAAATGTATCAAGTTGACATCTCATTGCTTAAACAAATTTTGAACTTGATTGATAGTGCTTGTCAGGAAGATTGGCAATCGAAAAACTTTGTTAATGCATTAGATTCTCTTGCGAAGATGGATGAATTTGAAAATAAAAAAGCATTATTATTGGTAAAAAGGAATCGTGCAATAAGTTCGGGAACGGGGACAATGCTTTCTGCGAATGATAGATTAATAATTCAAAAACATCTAGATAAGATTGTATTTGTGATGTATCGATTGACTGGAGCAAGAAATCTAGGCTGGAACGGGACCCCTCTATGGATGCCAGCAATTACATTACCTGATGGATACACGTTTTTTAAAATGTAATTCTATACCAACGGCAATCTTCCTACGTCAAGTTCCATCAGCAAACAGATGGTGTACGCCGAATTCGCGGAACAGAAGGGATTCGCAAGTGGCGAGGCAATCTACAATGTGTTCCTTTTACCGTATTGCCATGATGCCGGCGATGACCATGCCATCCTTCGCTTTGTAGAACCTGCGACAAAAGCCCAAACCGGCCCGTACATGATGCGTTTTCTCGGGACCGCTTCCGGCGACTGGCTGGACGGCTCTAAACCCTACCACAAAATCGTTGGCGTTCAACTGGATGTCAAATCCGTCATGCGCAATTATCGCCGGAACGAAATCGCGCAATATGCCCTGGCGGAAAAAGTAAAGGAAAACTGCTGGACGCAATCCAACCATGTTCAATCCGTGCAAAAGAGAATCAATAAAAACTAAGTCAGATAACTTTTTTGCCACTTCCCTGCAAATAGATTATATTTGCTGTGTAGCAAATACACCGTCTGATGTGTGGTGAGGAACGATTGCTTTATTGCATTGTTCTATAGGTCCCGGGGCGGCACATAAACATTGCTTCCGTTAGCGGATAAGTAAGCGACTAGACTGAGCAAGAAAATCTTGCGAGGTCGATGTTGCAGGCACTTCAGGTGCCCAGCAGGATGAGGATCAGCGAGTAGCGCGGCTGGTCAGAGGAGTGTGCCTCCGCCTGCGAAATGGAAGCATCATGGCAGTCGGAAGCTGCTAAAAAATCCCTAAAAGAAGAGTTGTCGCGTATTGCGACGTGTTTCGGCATTGAAATTGCGTTTTTTGCGCAATTTGGTTTGCTTTTGTATTGACATTGTAAAAACATAATGGTATATTATGGTAAAATGGAATGACGATAAGTACCGACAATTGCTGTTGGTACGTGGTATTGATCTTGCGAAGGTCGCCGAGATTATTGAACGGGGCAAAGCTCTTGCCTACCCTGTGGAAAATCAAAAGGATCATCCAGGTCAGGAGATGTTTGTACTTGATTACGAAGGTTACGCAGTCTGTGTTCCTTACGTAAAAGAGTCAAATGGAGACACATTTTTGAAAACGGCTTTTAGGAGCCGTAAGTACAACAAAGGAAAAGGAGTCTAACATGGAATTTATTGACGAACCTTTCGATGAAGAAGAACGCGCCTTGATGGAGGCCGTGGAAAATAGTGATGCCAAACCTTTTCCAAAAGAAAAACAAGAACAAATCTGGCGGGATTTCAAGGCGGCTTATAAGGAGGGCACTCCAAACACCAAGATGGTTTCCTTCAGGTCCAATGAAGAGGATATGAGGAAGTTCAAGGAGAAAGCTTATGCCGCTGGGATTCCCTACCAGACGCTTTTGAACTCGCTTGTCCATCGCTATGTCACTGGGCAAATAATTATTCCCGATCCCGTGTAAAGCAAAACAAACGCCAGGTTTTAGATGCCTGGCGTTTTCATTGCTAAATCTAACTAGCTTATTTAATCTTCCACTCCAGAGTCTTCCCTGCTGCGAGGGGGACGACGCCGTTCACGATTTCTGGAACAGTCCATTTTTCCTGCACGACTTCAATCTTTTTCGTGGTGCGCGGGAGGCCGTAGAAGTCGGCGCCGAATCCTGCGATGAAGTCCGGGAGCTTGTCCAAGTGGCCTGCCTTCTCGAACTCCTGAACCAGAAGCGGGATGGCCACGGGAGCGCTGTAGACGCCGGCGGCACCGCAGGGGCATTCTTTTTTGCCCTGCTGATGAGGCGCCGAGTCTGTCCCGAGGAAGAACTTGGGAGATCCGCTGAAGGCTGCCTCACGAATAGCCGCCCGATCTTCGGGACGCTTGGGCAGGGGCTTGCAGAAGTGATGGGGCCGGAGAGCATCACCCACCACATCATCTAACGTCATCATCAAATGATGCACCGTGAAGGTAGCCGCCACATTGGCAGGGAGCCGCTTCACCGCTTCCACAGATTTTGCGCTGGAAAGATGTTCAAATACGATGCGGAGTTTCGGGAACTTTTCCGCGAGAGTTTCGACACGCTTGATGAAGGCGGGTTCACGATCCAGGCAGAATTCGCCCGGTTCCTCACCATGAACGCAAAGCACCAGGCCAAGCTTTTCCATCATGGCAACCACAGGGAAGATTCCCTCAAAGTCGCTGATGCCATCCTGACTGTTGGTGGTAACGCCTGCGGGGTAATACTTGCCAGCCACAACGCCCACCGCCATCATGTCCTTCAAATCCTGTTCCGTATAATTCGGATTCAGCTTGAAAGTCATGAGGGGTTCAAAATCCGGGCGCACATCGGCGGCAGCAGCGAGAATCTCTTTCTTGTACTGCGCAATGGCTGCGACACTGGTCATGGCAGGCACGGTGTTCGGCATAATGATGGCACGACCAAACTGGGAAACCAAATCCCGGACATAGCCCGGCATCAAATCGCCCTGACGAAGGTGTGCATGAAAATCATCTGGTAAGGGAAGAAACATAGTAATACAATTATAAATTAATAATTCAAAATTAAAAATTGGTTGCAGAAAAATTTCATCATTTCACAACAAAACTTCTCTAGATCCATCAATTGTGAATTGCATTTCTACATTAATAATTCAAAATTAAAAATTAGCCGCAGCAAAAATTCATCAATTGTGAATTATGAATTGTGAATTTTAAATTGATTTACCCGCTGGTGCGTACGTCACGGAATAGTTCGCGTGAAATATCCGTATCGGAATCCACCCAGTAATCAAAAGATTTCGGCTCTGTCAAAGTTTTCTGGTGCAAAAAGCAGATGTTGCAATCCAATTCCTTCGCCATCATCAAGTCGTGAGTCACGATGACAATGGAGGTTTTGAACAAAGTACGCATGTTGTCAATCAGCGGAAGGAGATTGCGGCGGTTGTAGTTGTCAAGCCCTGCCGTAGGCTCGTCCATCAAAAGAAGCTGCGGGTCCATGGCCCAGGCGCGAGCAATGGCAACACGCTTCTGCATGCCCACGCTCAACTGGTGGGGGAACAAGTCCGCACTATCGCGCACGCGCATCAAATCCATAGCCATGCGTATTTTTTCTTCAATCTCGGCGGCACTTCCTTTTTTGTGGTAGCGCAGCGGAAGCCCGATGTTATCCTTCACGCGAATGTTTGAGATGAGGGCCCCATTCTGGAACACCATTCCCACCTGGCGCTTTGCCACTTCCAAAGCCGTCAAACGTTCTGGCGGAATATATTCCCCGAAGTAGTAGATGCGCCCTTGATTGGGGCGAGAAAGCCCTGCAATCACGCGCAAAAAGGCACTCTTTCCCTGGCCAGAAGGGCCGCCGATGCAAAGCGTCTCACCGCGCTTCACCAAAAGATTCGCGCCAGAAATGAGTTCCTTGTCATTGGGGGCTGTCTTTCCCATTTCAAAGAAGCCAAGCGCCCTCGGCTTAGAAACCGTGGTCCCCGCCAAGTTCCCGTAAGTCAAGTGCAAATCTTCTACGCGTAAAGCTTCGTCTTGCATTCGGGGCCTCTAAATAATCTTCGATATCTCGTTAAAGTAGTCAAAGAAATAGAACAGGGAAAGGAACACGTCGGCGCAAACAATGTAGAGGAAAGATTTGATCACGGAGCGGGAAGTTGCCTTTGGCACCTGGCGAATATCGCGGGGAATGTTTAGCGCCTGATAGCAAGCGTTAGTCGTAATAATGCAACCAAAAATCAGGGGCTTCACCACAATCAGCACAAAATCCATCATGGACATGGCCTTCAAAATTTCTGTGGAGAGATAATCCCATGTCAACTGCAAATTCAGCGCATTTCCGCTAATAAAAATCACAAACTTCGTTACGATAAACCCAGACACAATGGCGCTGGTGCTAAAGAAGATGGTCATGATGAAGGTGGCGATGGAACCGCCAATGAGGCCTGGCATCACGAGATAACGTATAGGGTCCACCCCCATGGAAGCAAGCGCATCCACCTCGGAACTAATCACCATGCTGCCCACGTAGGTGGTAAGGGAAGAACCACTTCGACCTGCAATCAAAAACGCCGTAAGAATGGGCCCCAGTTCGCGGATAATCACCACCACCATGAGGCTCCCCACCACATCGGAAAAGCCAACCTTCCCCATCAAGGTCATGATTTCTACAATCACCACCGTTCCGAACAAAGTAGCCACCACAAAGAGAATGGGGAAAATTTCCACCCCCGTGAAGAAGGTCTGCATGATGATGTTCTTGGAGTCAGTCTTGAAACTGCGGCTTTTGGAAAACAGAGAACCCAGGGCACGGAAAAACAAGACCACCTGCTGGCCTGCCGTGCGATGCATGAGGAACAATCCCAACTTGTGGAAAAGCGTCCCCATCAGGGTGAATCGCGCCATTTCTCTGTTATCGTTCTGTGTCATTGGTTCCGTTAATCGCACCTAGAATTTCTTGCCAAAGAGCTTCCAAACCAAACTTCTTCAAAACACTCACACACAAAGGGGGCGTAGGGAGAGAAAGTCGTTCCTGAATCAGCTTCAGGTTCTTGGCCAGTTCCGTCTGGTTCACTTTATCGCGCTTGCTCGCCACCACCAACACGGGGCAGCCTGTTGCGCGAATGCTTTCCACCGTCTCGATGTCGATAGGAGTTCCGCCATGACGGATGTCCACCAGATAGACGAGGCCGCACAAGTCCTTACACTTCTCTACATACTCCCGAATGAATTTCGCCATTTCGTCCCGCTTGGCGACACTGACCTGGGCGAAACCCACTCCTGGTAAATCTACAAGAAAAAAAGCGTCATTGACTTTGAAAAAATTGAGTTCCCGCGTTTTTCCCGGCGTGGAACTGACTTTCACCAGCTTTTTCTGACCCATGAGCGCATTCAAGAGGGAAGATTTGCCCACATTGGAACGGCCAAGGAACGCCACCTGGGGCACGCCATCACTAGGAACGCCCTTCAAAGAAATTGCGCTTTTTGCAAATGCGGAAGAAGTGACTGTAAAATCGCCAAACTTTACAGGCGCTTGACGGGATTTATTCTGCGGGTCAAAACTCATAGCGACACTCTCCCTTCGAAGGCCCGAAGCATGGTGACTTCATCCACAAATTCAAGGTCGCTCCCCATGGGGATGCCGCGGGCAAGGCGCGTGCGCTTCACATTCACGCCTGCAAGCATGCGGTCTATCATGAGGGCGGTGCTGTCGGCCTCAGGACTGCTGCCGAGCGCCAGAACCAGTTCTTCAATGCCTTCCGTCTTGATGCGTTCCACCAGCTCCGGCAAGTGGAGATGTTCCGGGCCAATCCCATCCAGTGGAGAAATCACGCCACCTAGAACAAAGTAAAGCCCTTTATAGATTCCGGAACGTTCAAAAGGAACGATATCAGAACTTTTCTCTACAACGCAAATCGATTTGGCGCCCACGCGGGAGGCGCAAATGGGGCAAACTTCCTGATCTGTAAATCCATGACATTTGGGGCACGGGTGCACCTTCTCGGCCGCGTTCAGCATGTTGTTGGAGAAGCGCTCCACATCAGCCTTGCTGCGGGTGAGCATGTGATACGCCAAGCGGCGGGCGGTTTTCTGCCCTATTCCAGGAAGTCCCGCAAATTCCGCAATCAGCGCTTCAAGACTTTGAGGTTCAACGTTCATGGGCCCAGGAATAAGCGTCATTGACGCAACGGTTCAAAAGGTTTACATTCAAATTCAACTTTTGAAGCAAGTCGCGGATGACGGACTGCCTATCCTGTTCCACAGCATCAGCAAGACGGAGTAAGAGGCCGAGACGACCAGAGCCTGCAAGCAAGGCTTCGCACATTTCGTCATCGGCAGAAGAGTCCTTCAAAATAGAATCCAGCGGTGCGCCCACGAGAGCGTCCATGCGGCTGATGAGCCCCACCGTGAAGGCGCGGGCCGGCATGTCTTCATCCGGGCCATAAACCACGCGAGCCAAAAGTTCCAGGAACTTCGCCCGATGGCTAGCGTTCTGGAACAAGGGAGAGCTCTGAGGTGCCACGCCCATTTCCGGCCGGGCGTAAAGCATGAGCATGAGCCATTCCTGAATATTCCGCATGCCAATCCAGGCAATGGCGTCTTTCACTTCAGAGATGTTCTGCTGCTTGTACTGGGCATCGGAATTTACGAACCGGAGGAGATTTTCCGAAAGCTCGGGACTATCCTTCAGACTCTTGCAAAGTTGCGCAAGCGTCGGGTGCTTCCGCAATAGCAAAAGCATCTTCAGGATGGCGGCAGAAGTAGAGTCAATCTTTTTCCCGGTGACGATTTCGGGCTTGGCAAAGAAGAAACCCTGGAAAAGTTCATAACCTTCCGCGATGCGCTTCTTGAAGCATTTGGCGTCTTCCACCTTCTCTGCCAAAAGCTTGATGTCTTTTTCCTTGAAGAACTTCGCAGCCTTCGCAAGATTCGCTTCGGAATTATCCACCACATCCATCTTCACGTAGGAGACGTAGGGGAACAGCGGTTCAAAGCGGGAAATGAATTCCTTGTTGAAGATGAAATCATCCAATGCCAGTTCAAAACCGCGGGCCTTATAGCGCTTCACGGCCTTCACCAAAGTGGCATCCACCTTCACATCTTCCAGAATCTCAAGCACAAAGCACTTCGGGTTCAACAGCCCGAACATATCGCCCAAAAGCATTTCCCGGCTGCAGTTCACAAAGGCCTTATGGTTCCCGATAAGTTTGGGGAGACCGATGTTGTTCAACACATTCTCAAGAACCTGGGCTGTCGCTAACACATCGCTTGCAATAACCGCCGAGTCGCTGGTAGGCGAATCACGGAACAAGAGTTCGTAGGCAAAGATTCTTCTATTGCCATCGAGAATGGGTTGGCGTGCTAAGTAGGCTAAAGATTCCATCCGCGGACCAAATGACTATGGCGCACTAGATGCGGGCGCTCTCGATACCAAAGAGAAGGATGCTTCTAGCGCCGGCGTCCCAAAGCTTGTCCATGATGGCGTTGGCTTCTTCACGAGGGACCATGGCCTTCACAGAATACCATTCGCGACCGTGGAGCTTTGTCACCGTGGGAGCGTCGAGACCCGGAGTGAGTTCACAGGCCTTTGCCAAAAGTTCAGCCGGGCAGTCATACTCAATCATCATGTAGGACTGCGCGACAAGCTTACCTTCAATGCGGCGGATGAGTGTGTTGACCTCTTCCAGCTCCGTCTTCTGAGGGTTGCAGAACAAAGCTGCATTGCTCCTGAACAGGGGATCGCCAATAATGCGAAGACCCGCCTGCTTGAGAGTCGTGCCTGTTTCCACCACATCCACGATGGCATCGGCCACACCGAGGCTCACAGAAATTTCAACAGCGCCTTCCAGCACCACAAAGTCCATGGACTTCTTGTAGTAGCCTTCCACAATGTTAGGGAAGCTGGTGGCGATGGTTTTGTCCTTCAGTTCATCCAGACCCTGAATGGGGCTTTCGTTCGGCACGGCGGCGCACATCTTGGAAGCGCCAAAAGGCAAATCCAGAACCTTAACCGCAGGGCTCTTGGCCTCGGCATTAAAGTCAATGCCTGTAATGCCTGCGTCAATAATGCCGCGACCCACATACATGGGAATGTCGCTTGGGCGCAGGAAGAAGAACTCGATACCATTCTTGGTATCAATCTGGGTCAAAGTCTTGTAAGGCTTGGAAGCCTTGTAACCGCAGGCCTTCAAAAGTTCCTGAGTGGGCTCGAAAAGCATGCCCTTATTCGGGAGAGCTACCTTAATCATAGTTTTGCGTACACTTCTTCGAGGGTGAGACCTTTTTCTGCCATCATGACGGCCACATAGTAGAGCACCTGAGAAAGTTCCAGGCACTGGGCGTCACGGGATTCGTAGTTGGCGGCCTGCCAAGATTCGGCAGCTTCTTCCACCAGCTTCTTGCCAATGGCGTGGGGACCCTTCTTGAAAAGTTCCGTGGTTCCCTTGCCTTCCGGCATCTCTTTTTTGCGCTGGCATGCAAGCGCAAACATTTCTTCAAACGTCATGATAGACCTCGCGTTTTTTACGCGAGAAAAGATAGAAAATCGAATGTTTTTTATTTGAAAAAAGACATTTTATTTCAGTAAATAACTGCTCGCGGGGAGGAGGCCCTGGCGACGCTATATCAAAAAAGCCTCTCTTTCAAAAACGAGGCTTCTTTCTCTTAAATAATCGTTGACATAAATTAAGCGACTTTCTGGAAGAAATCCAGCAGGAGCCAGAGCATGGGGGCCGCAAGGTAGAAGGAATCGCAGCGGTCCAAAACGCCGCCATGGCCCACGAAGAGATTTCCGGAATCCTTGGTGCCACTCCAGCGTTTGAGGGCGCTCATCAAGAGGTCGCCCGCCTGGCCAGCAACTGCAAACAGGAACCCGAGAATCAGGCCCTTCACAATATCAAACTGCACACCGAAACCGGCGAGGGCAGAACTGTAGGTGACCCAATAGGCAGTCCAGCCCATTGTGAACAAAGTACCAACCACAGAACCTTCCCAAGTCTTCTTGGGGCTAATGGTAGGCGCAAAGAGGTGACGGCCAAAAGGTCCCTTGCCCGCGGCAAACTTCCCGAAGAAGTAAGCAGCCGTATCGCAACCCCACATGGATGTCATTACAAGAATGAAAGGATAGCACTGATCCAAGCCCTTGCCATTCCCCATCATGAGCACATTCATGCCTCCCCATAAACCTACATAGAGCGGAGCGCCCATGTGCATTACAAGCCAGGGGAACAAAACTTCAATCTTCACTCGGGCGTAAGCGACAGCGATGTAGATGCCAAAAATAATCATGGCGGTCATGCCCACCAAATAAGGCACTGCCGGGAGGCCAAAGAAACCGCCCTTGGAGAGCGCCCATGCAAGAGTCAGCGCGAAACTTGCGGCAAAGGAAAGGTAGCGCATGTCGGGGCCCTGGTACATTTTGCGGACCATGCCAGCCCATTCCCAGGCGCCAACGCCAGCCAAAAAACACATGAGACCAATGCGGCTGTAATCGCAGAACCACAGGAGGAAAAATACCACCGGAATGGCAATGAAAGCCGTGATTAAACGCTGCGCCAAATTACTCATGAAAGCACCTTCCCAAAACGGCGTTCGCGAGTCTTGAAGAACTCCACCGCCTTCAAAAATTCATCCTTGGTAAAGTCCGGCCACAAGGTGTCCGTCACATAAAATTCGCTGTAAGCGGCCTGCCACAAGAGGTAATTGGACAGGCGGAATTCGCCACCCGTACGGATGATGAGATCCGGGTCCGGAGCGCCCTTCAGGTAGAGGTTCTTTGCGAACAAAGTATCGTCGATGTCTTCCACCTTAATGGTGCCTGCGGCAACTTGTGCGGCAATGGATTTTACAGCGCCCACAATTTCCTGACGGGCTCCGTAAGAGATGGCGAGGTGCAACTGCATGCCGGTATTATTCGCCGTCACATCAATGGCTTCCTGGAGCTTTGCCCGCGGCTTTTCTGGCAGGCGACTCATTTCGCCAATGACCGTGAGCTTCACATTCTTTTCCATCAGGTCCGGGATTTCCTTGATAACCATCTCGATGAGGAGGTTCATCAGATAATCCACTTCCTTACTGGGGCGGCCCCAATTCTCGGAACTAAACACATAGAGCGTCATGTGCTCCAAGTTCAGGTTCACGCCCACTTCCACAGCATCGATAGTAGCCTGGGTCCCCTTGCGGTGGCCCAAGAAACGCTCCAGGCCACGACTTTTGGCCCAGCGCCCATTCCCATCCATGATGATGGCTACATGTCTCAGCTCATTCGCCATTCTGCGGAATTAAACCTTAAGAATGTCAGCTTCTTTTTCTGCCAAGAGAGCATCAATGCGGGCAATGAACTTGTCCGTCACCTTCTGGATTTCGTCCTGCTGCTTCTTCACTTCGTCTTCCGGAAGATCCTTGTTCTTCTTGAGGGCGTCGTTAGCATCGCGACGGATGTTACGGATAGCCACACGGCCTTCCTCAGCGTGCTTGCGAACAATCTTGGCCAATTCCTGACGACGTTCCGTGGTGAGAATCGGGAGGCTCACGCGAATGCAGTTGCCATCCTTCATGGGAGTGACGCCAATGTTTGCAGCGAGGATTGCCTTGTCAATCTGGTCCACCAAGGTCTTTTCCCAAGGAGAGACCAAAAGCATGCGGGGTTCCGGAACGGAAATCTTGGCCACCTGAGAAATAGGGGTAGGTGTGCCGTAGTAGTCGATGCGGACATCGTTCAAAATAGCAGGAGAAGCCTGACCGGCGCGAACCTTGGAGAATTCGCGTTCGGTAGCATCAATTGCCTTTTCCATTTTCTGTTCGTAATCAGCAGCCATAAAATATTCCTTTGTGCAAAAATTAGCAGTGCACCAGTGTTCCTAAATTACCTTCAATTACCGCCTGCGTCAAGTTGCCCTTGACCATTTTGAACACGAAAATGGGCATATTGTTTTCCATACACAACGCTACAGCAGCCGTGTCCATCACCTTAAGTCCACGAGCGATGACTTCCTGGTAGGTAATGTCATCGAAACGGGTGGCAGAGGGATCCTTCACAGGGTCGGCAGTGTAGATGCCGTCCACCTTGGTCGCCTTCATAATCACATCGCATTCGCTTTCGATAGCGCGAAGAGCGGCGCAGCTGTCTGTTGTAAAGAAGGGGTTGCCCGTACCGGCAGAGAAAATCACCACGGAGCCCGCATTCAAAAGCTTGATGGCTTTGCGGCGGTCAAAGAACTCGCAGACCGGTTCCATGCGGATGGCACTCATAACCACGCTGTCCATACCCTGCTTATCCAGGGCGTCTTGCATGGCAAGGCCGTTCATCACCGTTCCAAGCATTCCCATGGCATCGCCCTGAGCACGATTCATGCCACCAGCGGAAGCAGAAATTCCACGTACCAGATTGCCACCGCCAATCACAAGGGCAACCTGAACTCCTTGACGGGCAATAGCGGCAATCTCACCAGCCATGTCGGAAAGGATGTCGTTATCAATGCCATGACCCTTGGCGCCAGCAAGAGCCTCGCCACTGAGTTTCAAAAGCACACGTTTAAACTTTGCCATAATAAGCTCCAATTTCTATCAGGAAACAATGTAGTAAATAGTGTATTGGAGATGTAAGACCAAAGACTTTACAAAACAAAAATGGCGAGCCGAAGCCCGCCACCTTTTAGTCTTTCGTCTAACTTAGTTACCGCGTTCGAAGCGGATGAAGTTAACGACCTTCAAGGAAGAAAGACCGAGTTGCTTTGCCACGACTTCCTGGAGGTAAGCCTTGACACTGAGCTTCTTCGGGTTCTTTTCGGACATGAAGAATTCCTGGTCTTCGAGGACAATTTCCTTGAGGACCTTGGCCACACGACCGTCCAGCTGGCGTTCCACGAATTCCGGCTTGGTAACCTTACCAGATTCCTTGGCAGCGTTTTCGATCTGAGCGCGAGCAATTTCACGTTCCTTGTCGATGGTTTCCTGCGGCACAGCGGCATCGTTCAAAGCAACCGGAGCAAATGCAGCGGCCTGCATGGCGATGTCCTTGGCAGCCTGCTTGAGAGCGGCTTCGTCGGCAGAGCCTTCGAATGCAAGTTCGGTGATGACACCAATCTTGCCCTTCATGTGGCTGTACAGGCCGAAGACTGTGTTAGGAGTCTTCTTGATTTCAGCAAACTTGCGGAAGTCAATGTTCTCCTGAATCTTCACCAGCACATCCTGAAGGCGGTCGCCCACCTTAACGCCGTCCACAACAGCATTCTTCAAATCATCCACAGAAGCGATAGCCTGAGTTTCCACAGCCTTCTGGGCCATGGCAGCGAGAGCAATGAAGTCATCGTTGTTGGAAACAGGTTCGGTTTCGCAGGAGAGTTCGAAGGCAGCAGCCTTGTCAGCAGTTTCGACCAAGTAGATGCGGCCTTCCTTGGCAGCCTTGTCGGCGCGCTTTGCAGCAACGGCGGCACCCTGCTTACGGAGGAGCTCGATGGCCTTATCCATGTCACCATCAGTCTCGACGAGGGCCTTCTTGCACTGCATCATGCCCACGCCAGTCTTCTGGCGGAGTTCGTTTACGAGGGAAGCGGTAATCTGCATATTACTTGTCATCCTCTTCGTTGTCGAACTTCTTCACTTCTTCTTTCTTTTCTTCCTTCTTGTCGTTAGCGGTGCGAGCCTTGACATTAGCAGCAATGTAGTCCACAATGAGCTTGATGGACTTCACAGCGTCGTCGTTGGCCGGAACCGGGAAATCAACGAGAGTCGGATCCACGTTCGTGTCGCAGATGCCGATGATAGGAATGTGGAGACGGCGAGCTTCAGCAACGGCAATCTTTTCGTGAGCGAGATCGGTCACGACCAGGAGGCCAGGAAGGTTCACCATTTCACGGATACCGCCGAACACGTCGAGAAGCTTGGCGCGTTCACGGTTCTTGTCCAGAACTTCCTTCTTAGAAAGAGCCTGGAAAGTGCCGTCCTGTTCCATAGCGTCGATCTTATCGATCTTCTTGATGGACTTGCGAACGGTCTGGAAGTTGGTCAGCATACCGCCCAACCAGCGGTTGGTGACGGAGAACTGATTGCATGCTGCAGCAGCATCCAAAACGCACTGACGAGCAGTGGGCTTGGTTCCTACAAAGAGCACAGTCTTGCCAGATTCGGAAATCTTCTTGGCAGCCTTGGCAGCTTCTTCAAGGAGGTCGCGAGTCTTGGACAGATTGAGAACGTAGATGCCGTTCTTTTCAGCCAGGATGTAGGGTTTCATTTTCGGGTTCCAGCGCTGAGTCTGGTGACCAAAGTGGGAGCCTGCAGCAAGCAGGTCTTCAACGGAAGGCAAATTAGCCATGTTGTTATCCTTTTTTATCGGTTAAACTACCCAGTCCGCAATTAAGCCGCCAAGCACTTTCGTGCCACCGAAGCGACTCTTGCAAACCAGTGATTGAATTGCCTGGATTACTCCAAGCGGGGCAAAATATAGAAAAAAGCAGTCCTGAATGCCAGGACTGCCATAAGTTTGGAACAAAATTGAGGCTTTCGAGCCACCATTTTCGCGTTTTATTCGGCTTTGCCCTTACCGATACTGGTCACTTCAAAGCCAATCTTGCGAAGGGCGTCTGCATCCAAGATATTACGGCCATCAAAAACGAAGGCGGGCTTTGCCATGGAATTGTAGATGCGTTTCCAATCCAGTTCAGCAAAACACTTCCATTCTGTGCAAACGACCACAGCATGGGCGCCCTCGGCAGCCTTGTACGGGTCTTCCTCGAACACCACCTGGTCCAGCACGTCCTTCAAGTCGCGCTTGGCATCGGGAATGGCCTTCGGGTCAGTCACCACAGGCTGCGCATGTTCGCTGAGCAAATCGCGCACCACCAAGTTCGCGGGACTTTCGCGGGTATCACCCGTATTTGCCTTGAAGGCAAATCCAAATACCGCAATCTTCTTGCCGGCAATGGTGTTGAACATGGTTTCCAGCATACGGTCCACCACGCGGTGGGTCTGCCATTCATTAATCTTCACAACGCTTTCCCAGTAGGCGGAAACTTCGGGAAGGCCGTAGTAGCCGCAAAGGTATGCGAGGTTCAAGATGTCCTTCTTGAAGCAGGAACCGCCAAAACCGATGGAAGCCTTGAGGAACTTGGGACCGATACGCTTGTCCTTCCCCATCACAAATGCCACCTCATCCACGTCGGCGCCGGTACGTTCGCAGAGGGCACTGATGGAATTGATGGAACTGATACGCTGTGCAAGGAATGCATTAGCGGTAAGTTTCGTGAGCTCGGAACTCCAGAGGTTCGTGGTGAGAATGCGGTCACGGGGCACCCAGTGTGCATAGACGTCCACTAGCTTCTGGCAGGCGGCAAGGCCCGATTCCGTCTGGTGGCTACCGATGAGCACGCGGTCCGGTTCGAACAGGTCATTGATGGCAGTACCTTCGGCGAGGAATTCCGGATTGCTGAGAACCTCGAAGTGGAGGCCCTTGTCATTAGAATTCAAGATGCGTTCCATTGCGGCAGCGGTACGGACCGGCAGTGTAGACTTTTCCACGATAATCTTGCCTTCGTCAGCAATGCTTAAAATCTGACGTGCCGTCTTTTCCCAATACTGGAGGTCGCTAGCCTTGCCGGCTCCATGACCAAAAGTCTTTGTGGGAGTATTCACAGAAACGAAAATGATGTCTGCTTCTTTAATGGCGGCGGGAATGTCCGTGCTGAAGAAGAGGTTGCGACCACGGGCACGCTTCACTACATCATCCAGACCCGGTTCAAAAATCGGGAGGTTCTCGCTGTTCCAAGCATCAATGCGGCTCTGGTTGATATCCACCACAGTCACTTTAACATCCGGGCACTTGTCGGCAATAACAGTCATAGTGGGGCCACCGACGTAGCCCGCACCAATGCAAACGATATTAGTATTGAAACTCATAATGCCTCTAATTTAACAAAAACCCGCAGGAAAAACCTGCGGGTTAATAAAGTCTACCAGTTTTGGGACTACTTATTCATTGCTTTCACAGTTCTAGTGAACTTCTTGGTCATCGACTTCACAGACTGGTGCCTAGTTGCGCCCTTCTTGGCGAGGTAGGATTCGTCGCCCCACATAGCCTCGCATTCTTCCATAGTCATCGCCGTCAAGCATGCGGCCATAAAGTCAGACTTTCCATCCTCTTCCATTGCCGGGCCAACAGGTTCATCTTCCTTGCTCTTCTTTCCTTCGTTGGCAGCAATCATGTCTTCCACGCAATCCGAAAATTCACCGTAGTTGCTCTTGTAGAATTCGTCTGCTTCATAGAACTTGTTGCCATTCTCATCTTCGTAAGAGTCAAGGTCAAAGTATTCTGCATTCTTTGCAGAGCACATGGACTTGGTCACCGTATAGGCCTCTTCATAATTAAGGGTGCATGTGTTTCCATTGGAAGAAACCTTCACCACAGCAGAATAAGATTCGTTCATCTCATCCTGTTCCACATTTTCCACCTTGATGGAATAATCTACGCCATCGATGGTGTATGTGCCACTAGTCTTGGTTACAGAGGAAGCCTTGACGTTTTCGTTATCTTGGAGATACTCAAACATATCTTCTGTATAGTCGTCAAAAAGATCGCTTTCATCCACATCAATGTTATAGCCTCTGGCAATGTCCTTCACCAGGTAATACACGAATCCGGAACTCATGTAATCATCAAAGGGCTTTGCCTTACTTTCAGATTCAATAGTGATAGAACTGCCAGAAATCTTGAATGTGGTGGAGAAACGCTCCTTTGCGTCTTTCTCACATTCAATTTCACCATCATAATACCAGCAATTATAGAGCAAGTTCCAAGTTCCTTTAAGGGAACCCTGAGAGCCGCCAACAAACACCATCCCATCGGATTCGATATAAGAGCCTTCCTTCTCACGAAGAATCAGAGTATCACCCACAAAACTGTACTTGTAGGTTTCACTTTCCTGTACAGTTCCAAGATTCTTCCACACGAAATCACCGCCATCCTTGATGCACTTCTCCACATCTTCGGTAAACGTCATGGTGAAGAGCTGTGCATCCTCATCGATTTGCAAATCCGCCTTCATGGACGTGGAAGAACCGGAAGAGGAGGAACTATCGCTGCTACAGGCAACGAAAGCCAATGTTGCCATAGCCGCAACACTTGTGAGAATAAACTTTTTCATAGGAAAACTCCTTCTTTTTGTTACTAATGTAAACAAATGTAGACAAAATTTTAGGGTTCTTCAATAGTCCTAAAAGCCATTTATCTGAAATTTGCCACCAGATTTTGCACATTTTCCGGAAGAATGGTCCGTGTCTCCGCCATTTCGCCATCACTCCAGCCTGTGAAAACGCCCCCATTAGACTTTGCCGTCAAAGTAACGGGCATTCCCTTAAAGAAGTTGATTGCCATAGACGGTTGATCTAGCGGAAGATTGTGGACAAGGATCGTTCCGTTTCCACTGGAGGAGAGTGTTACGGATGCCAAGCTACCCAGACCAAAATATTCCTGCATTTCATTTAGAATCACTTGCTGACGCGTTGTGGCAAAAGTCCGCATTTTCGTCAATTGTCCATTCATGTAATTCGCGTTTAAATTCCAGCGTTTTTGATCCTTAGAAATTTCAGATTCCACCTCTGACATCAACGCATTAATACGGGCAAGCAAGCGCCCAGATTCAAAGTTCATGGAAAGAAGAGTGGTCATACGATTGATAAACGCAGCCTTGAAACCATCATTCTCCAGTAGCCGACGCAAAAGTAGCGTGGAAGCAGGGCCATTAGGCCAATCTGGGCCGCTCGCGGAAGTAGCAAATTCAAAAATATTATTCGTGTATTCGCTATACTCATTGCCAAAACCGAAGTCCATGTCGTAGATGAACCATTTCCACTTGGTCTTGGGATTCGTGCCGCGCCACTTCTTCAAATTGTTCGCAGGCCAATCACGATTGTTCATGAAGATTTCCGTCTCCATGTAATTCAAGAAGTTGTCCACATCGATTTGAGAAGCCACATAATCAAAGTTTTCCTGATTATTTAAATGGTTGGTTTCCAGCCAATTCATCAGTGCCGTGTACTCCGTAGATGAGCCTGCCGTTGCAGAATTATCCGCCTTCAACAAATCCACTTCATCCGGATTTATTCCGTAATGGGTTTCAAAGTAATACTCCGTGGAGCGTTCACGAATGTTGTGAATACCGTAATATTCGCCATTGTAATACACCACCGTTCCCCGACCCCGCTGGTAATCAACGCCAAGGCCTTCAGAAACGGAACTGCACAAGCGGTCGCGAATATAATCCGCCCCAAAGTTGCCGCCATTATTACGCAATAAGAATACCTTGAATGTCGTCAAGGACGGGAAATCCGGGAAAAGTGCGTACTTCAATCGCTTGCTGCCATATTTTTCGCGGAATACAATGGCCGCAGATTTCTTTGCATTGGCGCGACTGTAATTTCCAAAAATCTTGTAACCCGCATTTTCAGAGAAAGCTGGAGTTGCGGCGCCCGGCTCCATCAATTCCACAAAGACGGGAATTTCTCGATCAGCCCAATAATTGGCGCCATAATGAGGGTCTGAAGATTGTGCATAGGGGCCTGGCATATAGATTCCTGTATCCGGGTCAAAGAAGGATTGAGGGTTCCCCGCCAAGAATACAACGGGCGTCTGTGGGCGTGGTTCAAAGACGTATGTTCGCGTGACAATATTGCTACGTAATTTGCCTTCTACAAAAGAGGCACAGCGAAGTACTGTAGTTTTGTCAATGATTTTTGTGGTGACTAAAGGCGAAGCCTCAGAAGGTTCGTAGCCGCCCTCTTCACAGCGGACGAATTCTTGTTCCGGAAAACTCACTTCAAGGGCTTGCGAATAAAAACCGGAAACCGGAAGATTTTCTGTAGGCGCAACAGATTGAGACGCTGCAACGGCTGTTGCGGGAGCGTTATAAGGGCTAGGATCAGCAAAGCCCCAGACCTTTGTGCCAGTCGCCAAATCCAGAGACCAGGTCTTTCCCGTAGGCATTGCGGGATAGTGGACGGAATCCACCACAATCTGAGATTCATTTAAGAGATAGAGACTGCCGCCGCTCTTTTTAGATTTGAAATTGGCATGGGGTTCATGACCGCGATTGCGCGCTATGTAAGAAGTGATTTTAAACGTTAATGGCAGAACCTCGTTTTCATCGGGGCTAAAACGTGTGCCATAGATATGAGACAAATCTGGGAATGTGGAACCCGTTGGCACAGGAATCGTGTAAGTGGTATTGGAATCTCCTGTACCTGTAACCGTTGTACTCCAGCCTTTCCAATCATCCAAATCCGGCTGAGCTAAACCTAGTTTAAGGATTCGATTTTGTGTCACAAAACCCGTCATCAGAATTTCATTGATCTTGCTGATATCCTTTGCATCTGCAGAAGAAGAATTTCCGGTACCTACAAAATAAGAAATAGAATGCCAGCCCAGTTCAACATTTTCGCCATACTGCATTGTTCCGCCAAACACGCGGTTTCCATTTTCATTGAAGCAGGGCTGAGATTGTCCTGGAAGAAATTCTACCGTACTAAAACCTGCAATAGGCTCATTTTGGGCATCCGTCCAGGTCCAGCAACCAGGGCCAATTAAATTGACCGTGTCCGAAGGCGCCACAAAATCGGGATAGTCCTTGCCCGACAAGAATACCAGCATATAGGACTTAGGTGGAATGGCAACATTTCCAAAAGTCCACTTCTGCGGTTCCTCTGCAGCATCTGTTAAAAAATAGCCTGTCAAATCTACAGAAATGTCGGACTTGTTATAGAGTTCCACCCAGCCAGCATCACCGCCCTCATGGTCCTCATACACCGTATTGATGGGGTCCACTTCCGAAAAGAGTACTGGAAAATCCAGAACCTGAATTGCAGATTCCGCAGAATTGTCTCCAGAACAAGCAGCAAGAATTGCCGCCCAGACGCACAATAAAATCCCGCAAAATTTACGCATAGAAAGTTCCTTAACCTTTTTGAGCCGTGGATTGAGAACGGCGAGGGCGACGCACTACAAAAAGTGCCGCACCTGTCAAAACCAAGACTACAGAAATAATCTTCCCGATGGGGAAGGCCTCCGAAAACACGAGGGCCCCAGCAAGCGTCGGGACTGCCGCGCCCACCGCGGCACTAAAAGGAATGATGAACAGGGCGCGGCCGCGTGAGAATGAAATCTGGGAATAGAGGAAAGCAATCCCATACGTGACAATGTAGCCCCAAACCCGCAAATCCAGAAGCAAGTTCCCAATGGTTCCCAAACCCACATTGTCCAAATCAAAATCCATGGCGACGCTTTTATAAAAAGCGGCGGAGATTCCAAACCCGACGCCCATAATCAAAGAATCCACAATTTCACGATCTTTGCCGAAGAGATGAATAATGAGGGTGATTCCGCAAACCACGACCGCATAAATCCAGAGCATGGACACATCTTGCACGCTGGTAGATTCCCCTGCCGTTTCCACGGAATACAAAAGACCCGCCACCACAAATACGATTGCCAAAATGATGCGTTTGGTGAGTTTTTCCTTCAAGAGCCAAAAACCCATCAATGCCGTAAGCACAGGGTTCAAAACCATCATGGGTTGCACCTGGCTCAAATCATAACGGGCCATGGCGATGTAATAACCGATTGTCGCAAAACCCGAACAGAAAATCCCCAGCCACCAGAATTTGTTGCTCACCACTCCCTTGAAAAAAGCCCAGGGGCGGGACACGCCGCCTGTAACCTTGCCCACTTTGGAAACTCCGGATTTTTCCAGGATGTTTCCGCAAGCAAAGAGAAACGCAGGGCCTATGGTGAGGAGGAGGAACAGCATAAAACTACATCATCTAAAATTTGTCATAGATTTCTTGATAAATCCAGTAATTGCCCATAACGCGCTTTACATAATCGCGAGTTTCCCAATAGCTGATTTCTTCAGCACGAACATCCCAAGGAAGTCCCGCACCAGCCGCCTGCCAACGTTTTGTGGGCTTGGGGCCTGCATTGTAGTTTCCTAAAACATACATGTAATCGTCTGCATATTCTGCTTTCAAATCCACAAGATAGCGAACACCCAAACGAATATTCATGTAGGGATTATAAAGCAGCTTCGGATCAAACCAATCGGAGATCCCCTCTTTCACTGCCAGCATTTTTCCTGTAGCGGGCATAATCTGCAACAGCCCGCAGGCGCCAACTGGAGATGCTATCTCGAAATTGAAAATGGATTCCTGACGCATGACGCTATAGACGAAGAAGGGATCGATGCGGTCTCCCGAATGGAACAGCACTTGCTCCTTAAAGGGAACAGGATAGAGGTAGTGGAGCACATCTATGGGTGGCGTCATCAAGCGACGGCGATCGATGTTGTTCTGAAACTGCCTTGCCAAACGGTAGCCTGCCGCAGTCTCGCCCATTTCATAGAAGAGCTGTCCATACTCATACAAGAAATCCAGGCGCTTGGCGTTTTTCTTGCGAGCCTCGTCATAGAGGGCAAAAGCTTCGTCGCTAAAGCCGTACTGGAACAGCAGGCGAATGCGGTTATAGCGTTCCGTGCTGTAAGAAGTGTCGGGCTTCCCGACTTTCTGAGAAGCGCGAACCCAGGCTAAGGTTTCTTCTGGAGTCATGGTGACGCCATGAGCATAGGGAACTTTGGCGGCATCCATCAGTTTGTTTTCCACAAGCTTCATGCGACTGCGGTGGGCGTAATAGGCCAGCGGGAAATCCTGAATGCAATCCAGGTAGGCTTCGCGCGCAAGAGAATCCTTCCCCAGCTTCATGTAGGCATCGCCGAGGAACATGCGAGCGCCACTACCGCTCCACAGGAAAGGCTCCTTCGAAGCGTCAATGAAAGCCTCCACCGCCTCATTCCACTTTTCTTGCTTGAAGTAGATGAAGCCTATGCGGAACTTAGCCCACTGCCGCTTTACATTATTCTTGAAACGCTTGTTGGAAAGTTTCCGGAAGCATGTGAGAGCGCTATCGTATTCCTGCTTCTGTTCGTATTCAAAACCGCGGACCCAGAGGTTGTTGGCATTTTCTTTGCTGTACTGGCTCACGTCTTGCAATAAGGAATCCATGAACTTGATTTCTTTATCGTACTTCTTGGCATCATTACGGTACAAGCGCAAAATGGATTGCATCCACAGGGGGCGCGCATCTACGGAATCGATGAGGTAGCGGAACTGCTGAATGGATTCCACCTCACGCCCGAGGCCGCGGAGAGCAACGGCGCGCCGCTCCCAGAGAATGATGCGGGTGTCCATATCCAAGGTACTTGCCGGAAGAAGCTTCTGCAGGGAATCTTCCGGAGCGGGGGCGGCCATTTCCGGATGCTTCGCCAGTTGCAAAGAATCTAAGATATGAATGGAATCCAAAAGAGAAAGACAATTGGCGGCATCGTCTTTTGCGCATGCCATCTTGGCGTAGGCAATCTTTTCGGGCAAAGTCTCTGGCGCCCCCTGCACAGTACGCAGCCTGCGGATTGCCGCAAATGCAGAATCCTTATAGACGGTGCTACTAGTGAGAAGCTGCATATAGAGCCGCTTTGCCTGTTTCAGCTGCTTGAACTGCTCTTGATAAACTGCGTAGCGATATTTGAGTGCCGCAGCATCTTCGCTTTTCGGGTACTTGTCCAGAAAAACTTTCAGGGAATCAGAATGAGCCTTATCACTAAGGGTTGTGTCTGCCATTGCGGCTTCAATCCGCAGGCGAGAGGCCGTTCTATCAAAAGAAGCGTTCTTCTCATATTTCTTTCCGAGTTTCAGCGCAGCACGCATTCCTTCGTAATCATTGAGATTAAACTTGGTGCGAGCCATCCGCAAAATGACACTTCCATCCAACACGGAATCTCTACCGCGAAGGGCGTCATAAGCCAAGTAGGCGCTATCCCAGTTCTTGGTATCGTAGTAATAAGCTGCTTTCGCAAAATCGCGAATGTCCTGCGGCAAAGCAGGATTTTCACTCAAGGCCTTTGCACGAGAAGCGCGCACCACCAAATTCTGGAAATTCGCAGACGGTATTTTTTCCAGGTCCTCATAAGGATCGGGAAGGGCCGTAGGCATGGAATCAATCAATTCTTTCGTAGCGGTTGCTGGTACGGGAACGGAAGCAGAATCCTTGGGAACAACCACTGCAGTACTATCTGCAAATACATGACCTACAAACGCACAAAGGAACAAGCCTACCAATCGTGAAAACAACTTCAACACACTCTCCAATTCTACAACTATTTATCCAACTGGCCCACAAAACTAGAGATTCCCAGATTCCGAATCGTCTGGGCATACTTCTTATGCAAATAACTATTGACGCTTTCCGCATCATCCATCTGAAGCACGTTCAAAACAGTTTCACGCACATCTTCAAAGTTGATGGAGCGAATAATCTTCTTGGTGGCCATCACACTCCACGGCGTCATGGAAAGTTCATCTATTCCGAGACCCACCAGCAAAAGAACGCTCATGGGGTCTGCACTCATTTCACCACAAACTGCCACAGGAATTCCTTGCCTATGCGCGGCCATCACCGTCTGGTTAATCATGTTGAGCACGGCTGGATGATGAGGCTGGAACATGTCCGTAATAAGTTCGTTGGTGCGGTCCACCGCCAAGGTAAACTGAATCAAGTCGTTCGTGCCAATGCTGAAAAAGTCCGCTTCCTTGGCGAGCAAATCCACCAGCATCACCGCCGCCGGAACTTCAATCATCACGCCCACTTTCACTTCGGCGCATTCATGACCTTCCGCCACAAGTTCTTCACGACAGCGGGCAATACAAGCCTTTGCCCGGCGCAGTTCTGCAAGCCCCGAAATCATAGGAAGGAGAATTCGCAAATTCCCTTGAGTATTGGCAAGAAGTAGTGCCCTCAACTGCGTGCAGAAAATATCTTCCCGGTCCAAGCACACGCGAATGGAGCGCCATCCCATGAAGGGGTTCGCCTCATTGCTGGCTGAAATCCCGGAAACCAGCTTATCGCCACCGGCATCCAGAGTGCGGATGGTCACCGGGCAAGGCGCCATGGTTTCTAAAATCTGCTTGTAGGCATCCCGCTGCTCTTCTTCGGTAGGAGCGTCCTTCCTAAAAAAGAGGAACTCTGAACGATAGAGGCCAATGCCTGTGGCACCAAAATCCGTCACCTTCTCCGATTCAGAAGGCAACTCAATGTTTGCGTGAAGTGTAATGTACTTGCCATCGCGGGTCATGGGCTCCAGACGACGCATGGTGTACAGTTCCCGACGCTGGCGTTCGAATATCTCCTGACGCTCGTGGAATTTTCGGATATCCTCTTCATTAGGATTCACCACCACCATGCCGCCAGAACCATCAACGATGATGGTATCGTCAGCCTTTACTAAACCCGCAAAATTTTTCAGGCCAGAAACTGCCGGAATCTGGAGCGAACGCGCAAGAATCGCCACATGGCTGGTTCGGCCGCCTGTATCCATGGCGATGGCCGCCACCTGGCCCGGTTTCACTGCCATCAAAAGGCTAGGCACAAGTTCATGAGCAACCAGCACAACGCCGTTGGAACTAGAGACTTCCTCCAAGGCCGGTCCGGAATCCTCCATGGCCACCATGAGGCGGTTGTACAGGTCCCGCAAGTCGGCAGCCTTGTCCCGCATGGCAGGAGAATCAATCTTTTCGAACTTGCCGATGTATTCGCTTAAGACCAAATGCATGGCCCAGCGGGCGTTCTTCCGTTCCTGCTTGATTTTGTCCAGAACTCCGTTCACGAGACCCGGGTCCTGCAGAATCATCAAGTGTGTCGCAAAAATGAGGCTGTCCCGAAGGCCAGTACGGCTTTCAGAAATCTCCTTAATCTGGGCAACTTCTTTAGCGGTCCTACTCACCGCCTTCAAGAAAAGCTGCTCTTCCGTGGTAATGCGGCTTTCGGGAATGGTTTCTTCCACCACCGTCACTTCACGATTCACAACCGGGAACACCTTCCCCATGGCAAAGCCAGGAGAAGCAGGAACCCCAACCAGAACTATGCGGGATTTCTCTTCCAGATTACGGTTTTCTTGTGGCAAATCAGCCAGCTTCCTCGTTGAAGTTGTCATGGAAGAGTTGCTCCAACTTTTGCACGACCAGTTCTTCGTCCTCCCCATCCACTTCGAACTTCACTTCGGAGCCCATGGGAATGGCAAGCATCATCACATTCAGGATACTTTTCGCGTTGGCTTTTGCGCCCTCAAAATCAATGACTACATCGCTCTTGGCAGGGCCCGTAATATCTACAATCATCCCTGCAGGCCTTGCATGCACGCCCAACTTGTTAGTCACTTTTAGAACTTTGACGATCATCGCTTCCTCAGAAAATATCCACATTCACATCCAGGCCATCATGCAAGATGACGCGGAAAAGGCTGTCTGCAGAATGCACGGTTTTCACCAAATCGTCATGCAAAGTTCTGTCGTTCAGCAAAGCTCCCACAGTGTTGTCTTCAGACTGCACCTTGGCAATAAGCTCATCCAAATGCTTTGTCACGCCTTCCAATTCGGAAATCAGGTTGTTTGCCCCACCCATGACCTTGTCGGCACTGCCAAACAGGTTGTCGATGGGCTGCTTGACGCCATCCACCAAATCGTTCACCTTCACCGTCACCTGGTTGAGTCCATCCAGACTCTTCTTCAGTTGCGGGTCGGTAGTATTCACCATGTTCATTAGGCGATCTTCCAGGCTTTCCGCCTTCACCAGAAGGGTCTTGAATCTATCCTGGAAATCCGGGTTGGCGATGGTTCCATTCAAAGCCTTCTTCACAGATTCCAGCAAAACCTTGGTGCTGTCGCAAACTTCGCCAGCAAGGCCGAGCGCTTCAGCAATACCCGCATCAAACTGGCCCGTAATGGTATCCCCAGGTGTAAAATACTCTTCAGAATCGCCCAAAATCATACCAATCTGGCGTTCGCCCATGATACCGATGTTCTGTACCCGGATTTCGGAATCCTTTGGAATCTTCACATCCGTGCGGAGGCGTACACGCACCACCACGCGGTGGCCAGCAAGTTCAATATTCTCTACCTTGCCAAGCTTCACACCATTCACCTTCACCGGGTCATCCAGCACCAAAGTGCTGACCTGGGTGAAGCGGAGGTAGAAGGTATTGAAAGCCTCGCGAGGGTCCTTCTCGTTCAAAAAGAACATTCCAAAAATAAGAATCACTATAGCCAGAAGGACTACAAGACCGACAGAGAAGTATAGAGCAGAATTCTTTTTCATTCTAAAATCAAGATAGCATATTCCAGATTTTTCACCTTGGGAAAAACCGGAATTTCTCGCTTTTTAGGCCTCAATACGGGTAATCGGGCTGTTATTCTCAATGCCATTCACGTGCCGGTCCAGCAAATCCCGCAAAAGAGCGTCCCTTTCTGCAGCAGGCAAGGCAAACTTTTCGCGGCCTTCCTTCTGCATGAAAACATCCAGATAGGTCATCAAAACGCCGCCTGCGACAGACACATTCATGGATTCCGTAATGCCATATTGCGGGAGCTTGAACTCGTAATCCGCGTGGGCAAGCGTATCCGGATGGTTGCCGTGGAATTCACTGCCCAAGTAGAAAGCGGTGGGCTGGCTCAAATCCAAATCCAGAACGGAATTGGTGGTATTGGTGCTTGCGACAGCAATCTTGTAGCCCTTGGCGCGAAGTTTTTCCATGCACAGCATGCGTTTTTTATACAGATAAAGACTCATCCACTTGTAAGAACCTTTCAAGATGGATTTATTCACACTGTAAGCATTGTCTTCTTCAATGATATGCACATCCTGAAGGCCAAAAACCTCCGCCGTGCGAATCACTGCGGAAATATTATGAGGGTCAAACAAATCTTCCAGTACCATGCAAAAATGGCGCGTACGGCGAGACACCACGCCTGTCAAAAGTTCCTTGCGACGATCTGTCACACGAGCAAGTAGAGACTCCAAACTTTCCTGTTCCATCATATACCTCTATTCTTCCATTTTCAAGGGAATCATTTTCTGCTGTTCTTCGGCACGAGCCTTCTGCAATTTTACAAAATCTCCCAATTGCCAAGGGGCTCCATTCACCACATTCTCAAAATCCAGCACATACTGGACATTTTCCATGGATTTCAAGGAAGCGCTCTTCAGCATGGGCTCCTTGTCTCCGCCAAAATACTTCCCGGAGGCCTTCTTGATGTCATCCACAATGTGATCGATTTTATCGTTCACCACCTTCTTGAAGACCTTCATCTGCATGATGGAATTCAGGACGGAATTGCCCGGGAATACGATAGCCGTCAACTTGTAATGAAGCTGCTTGTTGGAAATAGGCTCCATGTCCAAATACGCGATAGCCGTTCCATGCAGTGCCCACTTCAACACCTTGGCGTGGCCATACCCGAAAAAGAGATTCCGCATGCCAAGCTTTTGACCAGCGCTATCCTGCAGGGCCCAGTAGAATTCGCCCGAAAGGCTACGGCCGTTACTACCCGAAAAAAAGCGGCGACTCGGATGCGTGTATTCCAGCGAATACTCGGTTCCGAGGTAAGCATTAATGAGTTGAGCGGTGAAAGGCATGTTGTCGAAGAGATAGCTGATGACGTTTGCGCCTAGAGGGAGATTTCCCTCGTTAACGTAGATGGCCCGGTACTGACGGCCCAACCGCGTATACACTTCCGTCGCCATGGTGACTTTCGGGTCAGCTGGGAACCCACGCTTGGTAATCTCGATATAGGGAGCGCAGAACTCCTCGTCATACTTCACTTTCGGCCAAGGCTGCTGATCTTCTTCCGTGCAGCTTCCGTAATCAATGTTCAGGCATTTTTTCACGCCAGAGCAAAGAGAACGAAGCTCGTCAGCGCCACCGGCCTGATGCATCAGGCGTGCGTGGGCCCTATTTTGCACAACAGAATCCGCAGGTGCAGCAAAAGATGCCCCGCAAAAAATGGAGACAAGAATCACAATCACTGCTACTGCGGAAGCCCTCATCTAAACTCCAGACTATCCAGAGGCACTACGGTAAAGGGCTTGAGATTTTCAAATTTTGCGACAGGCCCAACGATGGAAATGGTCATCTTGCTCTTATCGAAATACTTTGCAATCATGGCCTTCACTTGTTCCGCCGTAACCGCATTGATTTCCTTCACATAATCCAGGTAGTGGTCGTCCGTTTTCCCCAGCAATTCACCTTTCGCAAAAATCAGGGCCGTAGAAGCCGGAGAATCAAAAAGACTGGGCAGGCTTTCAATCAAGGATTTCTTTGCCAACGCCAATTCCTCTTCCGTCGGGCCTTCTGCCGCGAGTTTATCAATTTCGCGGTAGATGATTTTCATAGCGGAATCCACAGTCTCCACCTTCGTCTGAAGGGCAATAGTCACCATGGCCGTGTCCCGATAATCATTCCCTACGGTGCTGTAAATGCTGTAGGCAAGGCCCGCTTCCGTGCGCACGCTGTTCATCAGGCGCGACGAGAAACTGCCACCGCCCAAAATGAAACTCGCCACCGCCGCTGGATAATAATCCTCATGAGGGCGACGCACGAAGGGTTGATTCATGGAAATGTTCGCCTGCGTAATGTCCTTGTCCACTACATAAGTGCCAGGTTTGCGAAGGAAGGTGAGAGGGGTTGGCTTGATGGGTTCACTCTTGGGAGGAACCACCTTCCAACCCTCAAAGAATTTCTTCAAGGTAACGATGGCGGAATCCTTATCCACATCGCCAGAAAGCGCGAATACGATTCGCTTTCCGCTATAAACACCCTCAGCCAAACGCTTCACATCTTCAGGCGAGACCTTCTTGTACTCTTCCAAACTAGCATCCCAAAGCCTCGGGTTCGTTCCCTCATAATTCACCTTGGAACGGAGCGCCGAAAGAATCTTGGCCGGAGTGTCATAGCGCTGCTCGTAAGCCGTCACGAAATTCGCCTTCAAGATTTCCAACTGTTCTTTATCAAAATTCGGCTGCGTCAGCACACTACGGGCAAGTTCCATCATTGCCGGGAAATCCTTCGTCAAGCAATCTATATCAAACATGGAAGTGAAGGTCCCTGCCGAGGTGCTGAGACTTGCGCTGATAAACTCTAACGAATCATCCAGAGCGTGGGCTGTGATATTACCGCCACCGCCGCGACGAAGCATGGAGCCCACCATTTCAGAAGCGGCCTCATCCTTCAAGGCAGAAACTACCCGCGGTTCCTCAAAGTAGACCGTAAAACTCACCAGCGGAAGGCTTCTATCGCTGACGATATAGCCGGAGATGCCCGGCGCAATTTCCACTCGATAATCCTTCGGATAGGGCGCTACATACTTGAATTCGGGATACTTGATATCCTTATAGCTGGCAGGGATATCCGACGCCGCTGTTTCCATCGCGACGCCAGCAGAACCGCCCGCCATCGCGGCTTCTGTTTGAAGCGGATTCGCCAAGTTCGACGAATCCGCGCTCTCTACAGCCAGCGACGTTTCCGCCTTAGGCGTAGGTGCGCTACTGCAGGCCGCAAAAATGGCTCCGAGAGCCATCACCGAACAAACTAATGGATATACCTTTCGCATCAGCCTAAATATATAAATCCATAAGCAAAAGACGGAATATCTATTTCCGGCGGTGTGCTTTTTCACAGATGTTTTTCAGATTTAACTAAATCTTCCGTTCAGTTGCTTGCGACGGCGGCCTCGTTCCGAAACAAGGGCTTCCAGCAAAAAGAGGAGTGCTGCCATCCCGAGGAAAATCTGATAGCGGTCCTGATAGTTCTCCATGCGGTCGCTGGACTGATCCTTCTTTTCCATGGCAGCAATTTCCGTCAGCACTTTCTGCAGCTGGAATTCTCCGGGACTGGCATAAAAATACAGGCCTCCCGTAACGCTAGCAATCTCCTGCAAAGTCGCCTCTTCCAAATGGGTCGTCACGATATTCCCCTGCATGTCTTTCTTGTAAGAGACTTCTCCCTTGCGGTTTGGAACAGGGATAGGAACGCCTTCGCGAGAGCCTATTCCGATGGTATATATCTTGATGCCCATTTCTGCAGCTTCTTTTGCGGCATTCACAGCTTCCGCTTCCAATTCCTCACCATCGCTCATCAAAACCATGACGGAATACTGGCCTGCTCCTCCAGAATTTTTGAACAAATTCATTCCCTTCCGGATGGCATTTTCCAAATTCGTTCCCGGCATGAGCCAACCAGGATTCAATTCTCGAAGCATCATCTGCACAGTGCCATAATCTAACGTCAAAGGCACCATCACCTGAGCCTCCCCGCTGAAAGCCACCAGGCCGACCCTATCCCCTGTCAAGGATTCCAAGAATGCCGAAATCTCGTGCCGGCTACGGGTGAGGCGGTTGGGCTTCACATCTTCTGCCAGCATGGAGAGGGAAATATCCTGTAACAGTACCAAATCGAGGCCGCGGCGTTCCACATGCTCCATTTTCCGGCCCCACTGCGGGCGAGCCAGCGCCACAAACAGGAAGGCAATGGCGAGCAAAAGAATCAGGACTTTAGCAAGCCGCCTCCATGGAGAAACCGAGGTGGAGAGCTTGGGCAACATGGACAAAGACACAAAACGGGCCGCCAAGGCCTTGCGGCGGCGGTAGGCATAATAAAACAGCAATGCGAAAAGGGGCAGACTTAAAAGTCCCCACAAAAATGTCGGTTCGGCAAATCGCATACAAGCTCCAAATCTGAAGGGAATATACAAAAAATCCACATTTTTGACCCCATTTTAGCCCAAAATTGAAGAATTTTCGCTAAATTCCGCCTTTTCCCGAAAGCACTTGCAATTTTGAAATTTTATTATATTTTTCTTACTTGAGAATCGACTTATGGAACAGTCCCTTATCTCCATCGAAATCGACATCATCTGCGCCGTTATCCTACTGATGATTTTTAAAGCCAGCCATTCCACTGGTTCGCTTCGGTTGCAAGCCAAGACATTCAAAATCATGCTTCAGGGGCTCACGGTTTTCATGGTTGCAGATGTGGGCCTCCTTTTGACATGGAACTCCCTGGAACCAAAACTCATTTTCAGCTGCCTCAAAATCTTCTCCTGGACCTTAGCCTCCTTCTGCTGGCTCCTTTACATATTCTTCACCACGGGGCATGACTCCTACCACTTGCGAAAATGGCTGCCTCTATTCCTCATTCCCCTGTTAGCGACAGATGCTCTCGCCGTCGCCGACTTTTTCATCAGCATTAAACGCGGTACCGTCGAAGACAACATTCTCCTATGGATTGTTCTCAACACATCCACCATCCTCTACATCCTCACTGCTAGTTGCATTTCTGTGGTGCGTGCAAAAAAATGCAGAACTCCTTTCTTACACAAGGAGTTCCTCTACTTGGCTTACATCATGATCATCCCCATCGCCGCAACATTTTTGCAAGCCCAAACGCTAAGCATCGCCATTCTCGCCCCCATTCTGACGCTCGTGATTCTCCATTTGCACTTGAACACCCTTCAAAGGCAAATCACCACCGATCCCTTCACCGGGCTAAACAACGACAACAAGCTTTGGAATTACATGGAGTATATCACTCTCCACGCCAATCCTTCCAAGCGCCTGTTTGCACTGTGCATTGAAATCGACAACTACCACAACATTCGAAAAACTTTTGGAAAAGACCAAGCCTTCCTCGGCATAGACAACATGGCCCGCTTTTTGAGAAAAACTTGTGCAAACCAAAACGCCTTCCTGGCTCGGTTTGAAAACAAGAAATTCATCATTGTCTTCGAAAAGGAAGACTTCACAGAAACGGAAAACTTCTGCAGTCTGCTAGCTCAGGGCGGTAGCTCTCCCGAGTTACAGAATGGGCTAAAATGGACGCTGACCTTCTCCATTCACTGGAGTGAATACGGCACCGAAAAGACGCCCAATATCGAGATGTTCTTTAAGGATTTTGCCCGAAACTGCTACAAACCAGCGAGCAAGCTAGAAGTTTAGGGAATCCGCACAAAGCGGGTGTTGGAAAGTAAGAGCTCCAAGAGGATTAAAGCCGCTCCCAACAGCAGCCACGGATAGAATTTTTCCGCATAGCGTGCGTAGGCGATAGTCTCGATTTCCGTCTTTTCCAGCTGGTCAATTTCTGCGTAGATTTCTTCCAACTGCTCCTTGTTTTCGGCACGGTAGAATTTTCCACCAGTCTTTGCCGCAACCGCTTGCAGAGTGGCTTCATCGATGCCTTCCTCGGGAGTGATTTCCCGTTCGCCCCAGGAGATTTCACCCGTCCAAGGATTCTGCTGGAAGGAGAGAATCTTTCCCCGCTTTTTTCCAACGCCAACGGTATAGACTTTTACACCCAAAGACTGCGCCACCTCGGCGGCTCGAACCGGAGAAATCACACTAGCATTATCCTTGCCATCAGTCAAAAGCACCACCACTCTGGACTTTGCATCGGACTTTTCCAAGCGGGCAAGCGCATTCATCAAGCCATCACCGATAGCCGTACGGCCCCCAACCGTCGAATCACGAGCCAATTCGTCCGTTGCTTTTAAAATCTCCAGAAGGCTGCCGTAATCCAAAGTCAAAGGGCACTGCGTCACGGCACGGGCGCCAAAAGCAGATAACCCGATGCGGTCGCTGTGACGCTTCTGGATAAATTCTGCTATCACCTCTTGCGCATAGCCCATGCGACTATACTTCCAGTAATCGCCAGACTTCAAAATCCGTTCCGCATTCATGACCCCAAGCTTTGCCTGCTCTACGCGAGTGAGCATGTCCAGCGTACCCATGGAGCCCGAGACGTCCAGCGCAAGCATAATGTCCACGCCATCGGTATTGGTGTATTCCACCTCCATGGCATTCTGAGGGCGTGCAAGAGCGATGACAAAACAGCAAAGCGCCGCCAGTCGAAGGGCTGGCACAATGTGGCGAAACTTTACACGGCGGCTGGGAACCGTCTTTTTAGCAATAGAAAGTGCAGGGAATTTTATGGTACTCTTGCGGCGCCGTTCCCGATAGACGTAAACGCCAACCAAAAGGGGCACAAAAATAAGCAGCCAGAAGGCTTCAGGATTCTGAAAATGTAAACTGCCAATATCCATAACCGAGAATATACAATTTACGACTCGCGCAAACGAGCGATTTTCGCTTTTTTACGTTTCTTCCGCCAAATCTTGAATTCCATATACAGTGTGCTGATGGTATAAATGAAAATCAACATTTTCACCGTGTTGGCAGGCGTATTCAAATTGCAGAATCCCCAAGCCATGGTGATAATGGGAAGGTGGATTAAGTACGGGTAGAAACTGGCGCGGCCAATCTTACGCACAATGCCGATGCAGAAGAATCGGGCAAGGAACCCCTTACCGCTTAAAAGAGAAAGCACCAGCATGCCGTAAATGAATATGGGGAGGCTATGATGCAAGAAGTAGTTTACGCCGGGATTGTTGTTCGGGCCCATAAGGAAAAGGCTTCCATACAGCGCAAGGAGCATCAAAAGCTGCATGATGCCGCTTGCAAAATCCTTCTTCAAAAAGTCAAAAGAGCCTTCCTTATACAGGCGATAAATCACCATGCCAAACAGGTATTCAAAAATGCGGACGGGGGCGAACATGTGGAAGAAGCGGTACTTGCATTCAAAATCGTTGAACCACAAATTCTCCGTGGCGCCAAAAATCGCCGCCCAAACCATACCGGGAATGAACACGCCACCAAACAGCATCCAAAGCGTCTTTTTATTTTGTTTAAAAAGCCAACGGCTGAACCAGGGAGTAATAGCATAGCATACAAAGAAGCTGGTTAGAGACCAGGAAGGTTCATTTAGTTTCATCCCGAAATCAGGCGCCAAAGACCAGGTAAGCGTCAAATGCATCACAAGGCTTCGCCAGGGGTGGGTCATGGCGGCAAGGCCCTTAGAAGCGCAATCCGAAAGTTCTGCGAAGAAGGCGCCACCACCAACGCCCGGCAAGTGAGTGTAGCCGCTGAACTTGAACACCAGCACCACAAACATGAGAAGCGTCATGAAGAAATGGAGGCGGTAGAGTTTCGCAATGCGGCTGAACATGAAGGGAATCACCGGAATGCGACGGTCCGGATCACTGAACTTGCTTGCAAAGAGGAATCCCGCCAGCACATAGAAAATGCCCGCTGCAAAAGCAGGAGCATTGATGATGGGGGTAAGCCACTTGAAATCGTTCATGTAGACGAGAGCGTTGGAACTGCCCAAATGAAGCATCACGATGTTGATGCTCGCTAAAAGGCGGAGGCCGTCTATAGCCGGGAAGTAGGCAGCCTTAACCGCAGGCCTTGCATTTGCCGCTCCTTCGGGTTTCGCAGGCGCCGAAGTAGGGGCACTATTTTGAACACTCTGTTCCATTTGCAAGCGGAAATTTAGAAAAAGAGCAGCAACTAGTTAAGCTTCGCTAACTGTGTTTTTGCTACAATCTTGATTTTACCTGCCACTTCTCCATATTCAGGAACGCTCTCCATTTCTTCAAGTTTGTCCAGAATGATTGGTGTCATGGTGTCGCGGAATTTTTGCAGTGCCTTACCCGTAATTTTGCATTGCGTTCCCATTTCCAGAAAATCATTCCAATTGATTTTCCTAGTGTCGTAGCGTTTCCCAATTTTCATTGAGAACTTCTGTGTGAGTCCGGGGTACATCAAAGTGCTGACTAAATCATATAGTGGCGAAAGCTGAATTTGGCCATCATTCTCTAGTAAAGAAAAATTCTTGCCGTGTGCATCACAGTTGCCGATAACGAAATTGAACAGCACGCTTTTTAGCAAATGTTGGATGTCTAGGATAGGTTGGCTGCTGTATTTTTCAAGCAGTTGCACAATAGTCGTTACAGAGGGGCCCCCATCCGATTCATATTTATTATCGGGGTGTATTCCCAACGCTTGGCATACGTCTTCCTGATGGAGGCGTTTAACGACCTTCCCTACAATGTGCCGATCGTAGCGTTCTGCGATAAACACAGGATAACCGGCAAAATCTGTAAGATCGCATCTAGGCACATTGAGCCCACATGCGGCCGCAAGCTTCATACATACAAATTCATTTGCGGCAATCGTTTTAAACAAATCCGCATCGCGAGACGGTTTAAGTATGTGCGTAGATGGCGCTCCGTTCAATGGAAGGTGCCATTTCCCGTTTATATATGCAAGCGCAATTTTATCTTGTGCCCCGGCCAGCGAAAGTCTGACTTCGTCACTACCGTGAATAAATGGGCGAAAAGGCCGATTCCGAATCATCTCTGCAATTTCGGCGTTTGTGATGGCCTTGTATTTTGGCATCTGGTGGCGTGCTCTTTCAACAGCGATAGACACGGTACCCGCACATTCCTTACCCAGAACGCCTAAAAGTTTGAGAACGCTCCTATCTGATATGTGAAGATGGTCAGCCACAGCCTTGCGAAGATCGCCTTCTGGAAGCAGACCCTCAAAAAAGGGGAGACATTGCTTTTGCGAAAAAGACCCGCTTTGCAACGGTAGCGATATGGACAGAGGTTGCCCACCAGAGGCAATATATGCAGAATCGTAAGTGAACGTGATCCCGTTTTCCGAGGTGCCCTCAAGAAGGCCCGCCAGCTTATCAAAGAGAAAGACTTTCACATTAACCTCTTGTATTTAGAGCAATGTCAATACCTAGCATAGCGAGCACATGCAGTACTTTGCCTATGTGGAGAGATTCTTTCCCGTTTTCCAGTTCAGAGAGGAAGCGGTTGCCAACACCACACATACCTGCAGCATCGGCCTGGGTGATTCCGAGTTCTTTTCGCCTACTTTTAACGATTTTTGAAAGTTCTTTCATGTCCATATTATAAATATACATTCCCGAACGGGAAAAATCTAGTCTATTTTTTAGGAACAGCCGCAAAAATTACCGAACGGGAATATATTTACACCGATAACGCTTTCCAGCCATATTATTCCCGAGCGGGAAAATTCATGAGATTTAAATAAAACCGCATTTTTGCTGTTCATTGACAATTTCCTGACACATAAAAAGAATTATATTATGCTCATGGTCTTTATGCCGCATGGGTGGTTGTTTGCCCGTCGGTTTATAGTGAAGCCGAATAAGAATAAAATCTGGAAACTCGCCGAGATGGACGCTGATCACGTGGCTGCCTGGAGCAAGGGCGGCGCCATCGACCCCGCTAATTGCGAAATGCTTTGCAAAACGCATAACAAATCGAAAGGGAATAGGTAGCATTTAATCGCAAATTTGCTAAAAAATGCAGTCATTATACAATTTATATAAGTTATACGTGCATTTTTATTAAAAATATGCACGTATATTTGACAAAAATGTTAAATTAATGTAGTTTATTCCGTGAAAATGCGTTTTGCGGGAATTGCAAACCATTTTCACAAAAAACCGGAAGTCTGTTAGCGCAGACCTCCGGTTCAAGTCCACCAGGTATTGCTACCTCGAGAGACCCTGATATCTTTAAGGTAGCATTATCTGTGGTAAGTTCAACTGCTATTTCGATAATTCCCATTGAAATGGCTAACAAAGAGGTACTTATGTCTTCTTTTGAAAGCCTGGAACGGGGTTGCTCTAGTAATCCCTCCACAAGATACAACTACAATGCATACGGTGCGGCAGAATCCCAGCGTGTGCAAAACGATCCCCTCGAAAATTACATTGAAGATAGGGAATTATTCTTCAATCGGCATTGGGATTGGGCTCTCGCTCAAGCAACCGAAATGTTCAAACCCATTGCAGAAAAATTGGGGGAGCGAAATGTGCGGTTCAGTTCGCAAAACGACAAGCTAATTGTAAGCGACCTGAATCTGGTTAGCGATAAATGCAGCGAAATCGTCAAGTCGAACCGCAATAACGATTATTTTGGTTGCACAAAGCAAAATGATTGGTATGGCAATTTGTTTGAACCATACAAGAAGCCTGGTTCAACCACATATCTCGCCCAAGAGTGGGCTGCGGAATATGTCAAGAACGCTTTCAATCATGAGTTGTCTCACCAAGCTTTAGTGTCTGTTCGTCAAATGCTGCAAAAAGATCATCAACGCCGGCGAAGAAGTGCTAAAATTTCGTTGTCCGATGAAACCTATAATGCATTTATGCGTAAGTTTGATGAATACGACGCATTGCTTGATGAAATGGACAAAGCAAGACTAGACGCAAGAACTCAAAAAATTGTGATTGACAAAAAATCTGACATTTGGCCTCTGCTAAAAGCTATTGTAGATGTATATTGTCAAATCATTAAAGAAGGTATGAATTAACAAGAACGAAATCTCGTTGCATTGTAAAAAACTTCAATGCAACGTGTTTTCAAGGGATAACTTCAAAATGAAATCAATTTTTATTGTTATCGCATTAATGGCATTTGCCCTTAATACAGAAGCTAAGGAAATACCTAAAGAAAAATTTCCTGTTTTTACAAATACCATTTATTTGAAGTGCACAAATCTTGTTCCAGGATATTGCGATGTGGTTCACGCCCCTTTTGAAGTTGTTCTGGGAAATGCCCAGCTCGCTTCTGAAGCGTCTCTTTCTGATGTTGATATTTTTTCGGGCGTTATGAAAGGAATCTCTTATTCAAAATTTGACATGATGTATGAAAATTATATAAAGGAAATGCGAAAAAATTCTCAGGATTCCTCTTACTTTGCAGGCAATGTCACATTTGTTTTTACCATCGATAGCAGTGGTGTCGTTGAATCAATCTACATAGAGACTTCTACGACAAATAACAACGCCTTTGACGAAAAGCTGAAACAAAAAGCCTCCAAGTGGATATTTAAAAAATCTAACGGGAAAACAAAATTTAAGCTGCCCATACAATTTAAAAGAACAAAATACTCGGGAAAAGAAATAGAGCGAGAAAAAATTGAAATCGAAGGCGGCGTTGCTCCTCGTTCCGGCGGAAATTTGTAAGGATTAAAAAAATTATTGGTAACCTATGCTCCCATTTCTTAAAGATCGGTTGAACGATTTTAATGCCAATGCGTTTATAAACGAATTGGTGGAAGCCTCTATGCTTCTTGGTATACTTGAGGCGAAAATAGGCAGTTATAAATTCAATAGCGTTTTGATGCCTATGCTTCACAACAAGGAGGCTATTGCATCAATGTACATTGAGGGCACGCAAACAACGATTACGGACGTTCTGGAAGATAACATTGCTACAAAACCATCGCAGGCAAAGGCAATCGTTGAGTTCCGTAATCATATTCATACACTTCACTATGGAGAAGAATACCTAAAAGCCGATATATTTTCGCACTCCTTTATACAAAAAATTCATGGATTAATGTTGAACGATATTTGCAATCCTGAAAAAAATGTGGTGGGCCGTTATAAAGAGAAGAATAATCATATTGTCAATTCGTTTGGTAAGATTGTTTTTGAACCGCCATCCTATTTAGAGACTAGAAAATATATGGATGAACTTATTCAATACATGAATAATAAAAACGATGGTATCAATCCCCTTATCAAGGCGGCACTCGTTCATTCTCAAATGGAATCAATCCATCCATTTGAGGACGGGAATGGCCGTGTTGGACGAGTGGTCATTAGTTTGTGTCTATATAAGGCAGGTTTGATTCGTCATCCGTATTTCTACCTAAGTGAGGCGATTGCACAGGATAAAATTGTTTACTATAACAAGCTTGATAGTTCAAGAAGAGGAAATTATGATGAATGGATCGCGTTCTTTTTGAAAAAAGTGATTGTTCAAGCAAAAAAACACATTAGCTATATTGATTTGTTGAACGCATTATATGAAAAAACGCGAATTGCTGTAAAGGATTCTGTCAATAGTCCAAAGTTTGATTCCATTATGGAAATACTTTTTAAGCAGCCAATCCTCAATTCAAAGGAATTGGCTAATCGCCTGGGCGTGACTATTGGCCAAGCAAAGCGATATCTGGAAACATTGGAAGAAAAACAAATACTTTGTAGTAACGACAAAAAGAGAAATAAGGCGTATTACTTCATGGAATTACTTGAAGCCATGAGGAGAACATAGTGCTGTTAGATAAATTCCCATGCGGGATGTAATGTCGACAAATTCTCCAGGAAAAATACCACTGGATTTATCAGCCTTGTAAAAAACAGCGGCCCCGCCTGAGACCGCCGTTTTAATTTTATGTGGGAGCGGTTTTACCCGCAACCTAAATTAGGCCTGATGGCTCTTGAACCACTTGATGAGTTGATTCGTAGAGCCATCGTGGTTGAGTTCAGCGTCAGCCTTGGCGAGTTCCGGAAGAATCTTCTTCGCAAGCTGCTTGCCGAGTTCCACGCCCCACTGGTCGTAGCTGTTGATGTTCCAGATAACACCCTGCGTGAAGATCTT
Organism: Fibrobacter sp.; assembly: GCA_024398875.1. GTDB lineage: Bacteria > Fibrobacterota > Fibrobacteria > Fibrobacterales > Fibrobacteraceae > Fibrobacter. Next base: position 8,803 of record JAKSIJ010000007.1, on the reverse strand, counting down.
GTGTTCATACATGGCGATGAGGGCGCCAAGGCGTTCCGGAGAGACGTAGTCCATCATGATGGAGTTCGTCGGCTTGTTGCCTTCGAACACCTTGTGAGGAGCGAGGAATGCAATTTCCTCTTCGCTCTTGCCATCCTTACGAAGTTCTTCCTGGGCCTGAGCAAGAGTCTTGCCGTTCATCAAAGCTTCGGGCTGCGCAAAGAAGTTGCTAAGCAGCTTCTGATGGTGATCGCCCACCTTGTTGTGGCTGTTTGCCGGAGCGATGAAGTCGCAAGGAATCATCTTCGTGCCCTGGTGAATCAGCTGGTAGAAGGCATGCTGGCCGTTGGTACCCGGTTCGCCCCAGAGAATCGGGCCAGTCTGATAGTTCACGCGCTTAGAATCGCGGTCCACAGTCTTGCCGTTAGATTCCATGTCAGCCTGCTGGAAGTAGGCAGCCAGGCGGTGCAGGTACTGGTCGTACGGGAGCATGGCATAGCTAGCAGCGCCAAAGAAGTTGTTGTACCACACACCAATGAGGGCGAGGAGCACAGGAAGGTTCTTTTCCACGGGAGCGGTCTTGAAATGCTGATCCATTTCGTAGGCGCCCTGGTGGAGCTTCATGTAGTTTTCAAAACCGATGCGGAGGCTAATGCTGAGACCGATGGCAGACCACAGAGAATAGCGGCCACCCACCCAGTTCCAGAATTCAAACATGTTGGCCGGATCGATACCGAATTCCGTGACAGCTTCGGTGTTCGTAGAAAGAGCAACAAAGTGCTTTGCAATGGAAGCCTTGTCACCACCAAAAGCCTTGAGAACGGCATTCTTGGCAGTTTCGGCGTTCGTCATGGTTTCGAGAGTCGTGAATGTCTTGGAAGCCACAATGAAGAGGGTCTCTTCAATGTTCACCTTCTTCAAGGTTTCTGCCATGTGGGTGCCATCGATGTTAGAGACGAAGTAGACTTCCGGAGAAGTTTCGCCAGCAATGGGCTTGTCGGCATAGGGCTTCAAAGCTTCCGTAACCATCACCGGACCAAGGTCAGAACCACCAATACCAATGTTCACCACATACTTGATGGACTTGCCCGTATGGCCCTTCCACTTGCCGCTACGAACCAGCTTGGTAAATTCTTCCATGTGCTTGAGCACAGCGCGAACTTCAGGCATCACATCCTTGCCATCCACGCAAATGGGGTCATTTCCCTTATAACGGAGAGCGGTGTGGAGCACGGCGCGCTTTTCCGTGGAGTTGATCTTTTCGCCGCCAAAATACTTGGCACGGATTTCTTCAAAATTGGCAGACTTCAAAAGAGCCTGGAGCTTCTCCAGGGTCTCTTCCGTGATGATGTTCTTGGAATAGTCCAGGAAGATGCCACAGGCTTCTGCGCTGAACTTTTCGGCACGGGCCGGGTCCTTAGCGAACATTTCACGCATGTGCCAAGTCTTTGCGACTTCGGCATGGGCCTCAAGGGCCTTCCATTCCATAGAATCCGTCAATTTTGACATAGCTTAATCCTTTCCGCAAGCGCGGGTATTTTGTTGCGCTAGAAATGTAGAAAAAGTCGCGGAAGGCACAACCTGATTTCACTAAAATTACACCATCTGTTTACATATCTTTCGTTCATTACGATAAAATAGTAGGAAACCCATAATTTTAGCGTACTCGCCGCGAGTTCCCGTTTTGTAAATTTCTAAATTGCGAGAGAATTAAAAAAGGATGCTTTATGGCAGATTGTAACGAAAAGAAAGAAGCCCAGACTCCAGAAATGATGAAAAAGGCCGAGGAATTCCTCGGGAACAAGCGCCGCATTTTCCTCTGGGGCGCCGTCGATGACGAAAGCGCTGAACGCATTGTGAAGCAGCTCCTGTATCTGGACTCCCTAAACCATGAAGACATCATCTTCTTCATCAACAGCCCCGGCGGCGTCATCAGCAGCGGCCTTGCCATCTACGACTGCATGAACGCCATCAAGAGCGATGTGGTCACCGTCTGTTGCGGGCAAGCAGCCTCCATGGGCGCCGTTCTCCTGACTGCAGGCGCCAAAGGCAAGCGCGTCGCATGGCCCAACACACGCATTATGATTCATCAGCCGCTGATTCATGGTGAAATCGTGGCTCCGGCAAGTGACATCCAGATTCAGGCCGAAGAAATGCTCCGCATCAGAAGCATTACCGGCAAGATTTTGGCGGAAACTTCCGGACACTCCATGGAAGAAATTGACCGCGATACAGAACGCGACAACTTCATGAGCGCCGAAGAAGCCAAAGCATACGGTTTGGTGGATAAAGTCGAGAGCCTGGTATAATGGCTCTATAGGATTACAATGGGATTTTTCTCTGCGATTAAAAGTGGCCTTGCCAAAACCCGTGACGCTCTTTTGGGCGAATTGAAGGGTATCGTTGGTGCAGGCAAGATTACTGACGAAACACTTGAGGAATTGGAAGAACACTTGATCAAGGCGGATGTAGGCGTAGAAGCCGCATTCCTCCTGACCGACGCTCTCCGGGAAAACGCGCTTGGCAAGTCCCTCACCACAGAGCAGGTCCTAGACATCATGCGCTCCGAAGCGGAACGCCTCCTCAAGGATCCACCTCCCTTTGAACTCAAAGGGAAACCTCATGTAGTCCTGGTCATCGGCGTCAACGGCGCCGGCAAGACCACCACCATCGGAAAACTTGCCGCACGGCTCATCGGCGAGGGCAAGAAAGTCATGATTGCCGCCTGCGACACCTTCCGTGCAGCCGCCATCGAACAGCTGGAAACCTGGGCCGAACGCTCCGGCGCCGAATTCGTGAAGCATCAGGAAGGAAGCGACCCCGCCGCCGTAGCCTTCGATGCCTGCAATGCCGCTGTAGCTCGTGGCTGTGACGTCGTCTTGGTCGATACCGCGGGCCGTCTCCACAACAAAGACTACCTCATGGAAGAGCTGAAGAAAATCGTCCGCGTCATCAAGAAGGTGAATCCAGACTTCCCACAAGACATGTGGCTCGTCATCGATGGCAATACCGGACAGAACACTATCAGTCAGACCAAGATTTTTAACCAGAGCTTCCCTCTCACGGGTTTGGTCGTCACAAAGCTGGACGGCACCGCCCGCGGTGGCGCAGTCCTCAGCATAGCAAGTTCCCTCCAAATTCCCATCCGCTGGATAGGCATGGGGGAGCGCATCGACCAGCTGGTCCCCTTCAGCAAGGCCGACTACGTCTCCGGACTTTTCGAGAACGCCCTGGAAGAAAAAACCTGAGGTCGGCCGAAGCCGTAGTCCCAATGAATTTCTTCAGCAGTCATAAAATCAAGGCCTCCCGTTCCTGCACGGCATTCCTTCTTTTTCTGCTGGTAGCGTTCCTGTGCCTCGCAGGATGTAAAGACGAAAACATCACCATCGAAGAAAGCTTCATTGCAGCCTTTGTAGAAATACGTGTGGCCGAGCACACCTACGGCATAGAATCTCCCTCCGCTGGCCTTGCCCGCAGAGACATCCTCAAAAAGTACGGCTACACTCGGGAATCCTTCATTCAAAGAACAAACGAAATCCTCGCCAACGATAACATGTGGATCCCCTTCCAAAAGCAGGTCACCGACCGCATCGATTCCATTCTGGACCCCGAAGCTTACATCAAGCGCGTAGAAGCAGAAAAAGCCGCCAAAGAGAAGACAAAAAAGTCCAAGAGTCCCAAGCCTGGAAAATCCAAAAAAGAAGGAGCGGACAAATGAACCTTCGCCCTTCACTCTTTGCAAAATTGTTCGTCTTCCTGATTCTTGCCGGCGGTCTTGCATATAGCGCCCCTGCCACAATGGTCCACTGGATGACCTACAACGAGGCCCTTGCCAAAGCGCAAAAAGAACCCAAACTCATCCTCGTGGATCTTTATGCAGACTGGTGCGTCCCCTGCCGCATTATGGATAAAAACGTCTACGGCGACCCCACCGTTTCCGCCATTCTCAATACCAAGTTCTATGCCGTAAAACTGGATGCGGATTCTCAGGATACCATCAAGTGCGATGGCGTCAAAAACACCATCCAAAATTGTTTTCATCAAGTCTGGGAATTGACCGCTTTACCTTCATTTGTTCTAGTGGCCCCCAAGGGTATGTCCATTCTCACAGTGACAGATTCCATGAGCCCGCAAGAAATGCTGGAACTTCTCCGTAAGTTTTTAGAAAAAGAAAAGGACTGGATTAACCAATGAGTGCAGAATTCCTCTTCTATGTGCAAATCGCCTTCTGGGTTCTCCTGTTCCTTCTGGTCTTGTGCTATGGACTTTTCCCTCTCACGCTCCCCTTCGTGAGCGAACTTTTCAAGAGGCGCCACAGGGACATCGATGAAAACTTTGAACTGCCCACTGTTTCACTTTTGATTTCCGCCTTCAATGAAGAAGCGGTAATTGAACGGAAAATCCAGAACATTCTGGAAATTGACTATCCGAAAGACAAACTGGAAGTTCTCATTGGTGATGATGGGTCGGCTGATAAAACGGCTGAAATTATCGCCCGCTACAAAGACCAAGGCATCACCCTCGTGAAGGCTCCACAAAATGCGGGCAAGGCCGCCATGCTGAATCGCCTGCAGAAAATCGCCACCGGGGAGATTCTCGTCTTCTGCGACGCAAACACCATGTTCTTCCCCAACGTAGTCCGAAAACTGGTGGACCCTTTCAAGGATAAGAAAATCGGTTGCGTCTGCGGTCACCTCATCCTCTCTGACAAAAGCGGCAGCGTTCTCGGGCAGGGGGAAAGTTCCTATTGGGATTTGGAATCCGAAATCAAGAAGTTCGAAGGCATTCTAGACCGCCTCATTGGCGGTAACGGCGCCCTCTACGCCATCCGGAAAAGCCTCTACTCCGAGCTCCCCATCAAAAAGAGCGTCATGGACGACTTCTACATCACTACAAAAATCCTCCAGAAGGGGTTCTACTGCACTTTCATCGCCAGCGCCATCGGCACCGAGCAAACCTCCAAAGAAAGCGCTGGCGAGTTCCGCCGCAAAGTCCGCATTGGCCGCGCCAACTTCAACTACTTACTTTCTTACCTCCCTCTCTTGAATCCCTTCCGTCCCCTCCTCGCCTATCTCTTCTTCTCCCACAAGATTCTCCGCTGGTTCTCTCCCCACATCCTGATTCTTCTTTTTGCGGCAAACGCCCTCCTTTTAACAAGCGGCATCCTTTACCAAGTCTCATTTGCCCTCATGATTCTGGTTTTGCTCCTGGCTCTTTCCAAAAAAATTCCCAGCGCTTACTATTTTTTGTCCATGAACTTTGCAATGCTTAAGGGATTTTTCCTGTCCTTTACCAAGGAAAAAAGTGGAGGCTGGGCTCGCGAAGCCCGCAGCGATGAAGAAGCTACTTCCATCGTCAAATGCACTCTCCCCATTCTCTTTGCATGTCTTCTTGCCTTAGCTCCTACAAAGGCAAATGCCTTCACTATGGATGTTCAGGGTGGCGTGGTGAACCATGTCAGCGAAATTCTGGATTTCAATCTGAACATCTACGCCCATTACTGGTTCCCTATTGACCAGATGGTATTCGTGGGCGTGGGTAGCGGCTATCAAGAAATTGACAACGTGAGCCTCGTGCCCATTTCTGCCAGCGCCTGGATTAGGCTTCCCATTGGCGGGCAAACACTCCCCGTTATCACCGGCGATATCGGCTATCTCATCGGCAGCGACCATCAAATGTTCTGGCGTACTGGCGGTGGCCTGGATATCAAAAACGGCGACCATACCTCCATCATGTTGATGGGTGGCTATGAGTTCCTAGACCACTTTGGCATGGGCTACGCCTACGTGCAAATTGGCTTGCTAGTGGAACTCTAAAATTACTTTGTCAGTAATCCTTCAATAGCGGAGCGCATTTCTCGCTCATCAAATGTGCCAACTCCCACATAGGTGATGCTATCCTTTGCATTTACAAGGAAATTGACTGGAATCACCCGCGGGTTGCCAAAGGCATTCATCGCATCATAATTCCAGAACAACATCGTCCAGGGGAACTTTTCCTTCTCTTGGTATTTTTGGGCGGAGGCAAAATCCTCGTCCTCGTCAATCATCACCACCTTCAACCCACGGGATTCATAAGCCTCATGGATTTTCCGCAGGCTTGGCAATTCTGCACGGCAACTAGGGCACCAGGAGGCGGTAAGAACCACCAGGGTCACCTCTCCCTTCACCTCTCCAAAAAACACCTTCTCGCCCAACATGTTCTGGGCCTCAAAACTAGGCACATACTTGGGAATTTCTTGGAAAGCCTGCCCATAGGAACTGCACTGCCGCTGCACAAAGACGGCAAACAGTAAAACAGCCACCAGAAGGATAATTTTAAAGGGCGAAAAGTGCATATCTTTCAACAATTTACGAAATTTTTAGCCCTTTTTAGTTATATTCTCTACCATGGGATACAACATTCAAGAACTTCTTAGTGAAATGGTTAAGCGTAACGGTTCCGACTTGCACATTACGGCCGGTTCCCCTCCGCTCCTTCGTCTTTCTGGTAAACTTACCCCCATCGGCACTGAAAAAATGAAGCCCGATGAGACCATGCGCATGACTTATAGCCTCATGAACGAAGCTCAGAAAAAGACCTTCGAACAGACCAAGGAATGCGACTTCTCCTTCGGTATCGCCAACCTGGCCCGTTTCCGTGCCAACGCCTACCTCCAGCGCGGCTGCGTGGCTCTCGCCCTCCGTATCATTCCGCTGGACATCAAGACCTTTAAAGACCTGGGCCTCCCGAAGATTCTTGCAGATTTCACCACGCGTCCTTCTGGCCTCGTGCTGGTGACTGGTGCTACCGGTTCTGGTAAGTCCACCACCCTCGCCGCTATGATTGATAAAATCAACAAGGAACGGCACGACCACATCCTCACAGTTGAAGATCCCATTGAATTTTTGCACAAGCATCAGGGCTGCATGGTGAACCAGCGCGAAGTGGGTAGCGATACCACAAGCTTTGCCATGGCCCTGAAAATGGCCCTCCGTCAGGACCCCGACGTGGTGCTTATCGGCGAAATGCGTGATAATGAGACCATGCGATGCGCACTGACCATTGCAGAAACCGGTCACTTGGCCTTTGCAACGCTTCATACCAACTCCTGCGTGCAGACCATCAACCGTATCATCGACGCCTTCCCCAAAGGCGAACAGCAGACGGTGCGTACCCAGCTCAGCTTCGTGCTTCAGGGCGTCATATGTCAAACCCTGGTACCAAAGGTTGGCGGAGGCCGCGTCATGGCCTACGAAATCATGAACGTGACTCCAGGTATTCGCGCCCTCATTCGCGATGACAAGGTCCATCAGATTGAATCCATGATTGAAATCGGTCAGAAGTTCGGCATGAACACCATGAACATGTGTCTTTGCGACCTAGTCAAACAGCGCAAGGTGGACCGGTTCGAAGCTCTTTCCCGTTCTCCCAGTCCAGACCAGCTGGAACAACTATTCCAGAAAGAAGGTGTGTAATTTATGGCAGAATTCCTCTATAAAGCACAAAACACCCAAGGGACCAATTTCGAAGGAACTTTGGAGGCAAAAGACAAAGCGGAAGCGGAAGCCCTGCTCCTTCGCCGCCGGTTGGTCATTACCAGTTTGAAGAAGAAGCCAACAGAAATCAAAATCAAGATTGGCTCCGGCATCAAGCACGAAGACCTGACCCGTTTCACGCGTATGTTCTCCTCCATGTGTTCTGCCGGTCTTCCCATGCTCCAGTGCTTGAACATTCTGGAAGAACAGTGCGAAAATGTGAACCTGAAAGAAGTGATTCACAAGGTTACTCAATCCATCAACGGCGGTTCTTCGCTAGCTGATGCTTTGGCCCAACACCCAAAGGTTTTTGACTCCCTCTATTGCAACATGGTGGCCGCAGGTGAAGCTGGTGGTATTCTTGAAGGAATTCTCGCCCGTCTTGCGGAAACCATGGAAAACTCCATGCGCCTCAAACGCAAGGTGAAAAAAGCGCTTACCTACCCGGTCATGGTTATCATCGTGGGTATCTTCGTGGTGATCGCCCTTATGACCTTCGTGGTGCCTACCTTCGCAGAACAGTTTGCCGCCTTGGATGCAGAACTTCCGGCGCCTACGCTCTTCGTGATGAGCATTTCAGACTTCCTACGAGATAATGCCGCATTCCTAATTATCGGAACTGTAACTGTTATTGTGGGCTTTAAAATGGCGTTAAAAGTCAAGCCATTCCATTACGCTTTTGACCAATTCATGTTGAAGGTTCCTAAACTAGGCGACTTGCAGATTAAATCCGTCACCGCAAGCTTCTCCAGAACTCTGGGAACACTGCTTAACGCAGGTGTGTCTGTGATGGACGCACTGAAGGTGGTGGCCTCTACTGCTGGTAACATGGTTGTGGAACAAGCCATCAACAAGATTGCAATCGGTATCGCCGGTGGTAAGTCCATTGCCGAGCCTATGACCGATGTGGGCATCTTCCCTCCCATGGTGATTCAGATGACTGGCGTGGGTGAAAAGACTGGTAACCTGGGCGGAATGCTTTTGAAGTTAGCCGACTTCTATGATGAAGAAGTGGATGCCGCTGTGGACGCCGTGGTGAGCATGATTGAACCGTTGATCATCGTGTTCCTCGGTGGTGCCGTAGGTGGCCTGTTGATTGCAATGTATATGCCTATGTTCTCCATGGGCGACGCTATTAAGGGATAATAAAGCGGCGCCATAGTGCGTCACAACTTCGTTCACGTAGGTTTAAACTACGCTACACGAAGTTGTTCCTGCTCTGGCTTGCTTTCTTAACACTTTAACAAAACGCGGCCTATATGACATTTGGGTACCTAAATTCTTTCTAAGCCCTTGCCACTAAAGGC
>JAKSIJ010000069.1 GCA_024398875.1 Fibrobacter sp. | reverse complement strand
AATGCTCATGTACGGTAAAGTATCACAAGAAAATTATGTCGAATTGACAGCCGCCTCCGCTATACCGAATAAGGAAATAAAGAGTCCTCAAATTTTGCGCTACTAAATGAAGACGAGCGGAAGTAATCTCCCGCTCGTCAGTAAACTTAACTATGCCATATCAATCCCGCTTCTTTCCCGCCACCGGCACTAAGAACAGCGCGGGCAACAGCAGGAAAGCGGTACAGACCAGCCCCCAGGGTATGGACACCTGCTGGGCTACCAGCCCCACAATAGGCCCGCCGATGATCTGCCCGAAAGAGTCCAGCTGTCCGCTGGTGGAAAAGACTGTGGCGCGCATTTTCTCATCCACATGGTCGTTCATCCAGGCGGCCAGCACAGGCTCCTTGATGGTGCGCATAAGCCCCGCCAGCAGGAACACCAACAACATGAACCAAAAGCTCCGCCCCACCGCGAAGAGAACCAGGCACAGGATATACCCGGCGCTGGTGGACATGACCACACTGGTTCGGCTGACAGTCCCTTTTTTCTCCATGCGGGCGATGAGCAACTGAGAAGCCAGAATACCTAAGCCGCTGCCGATAAGACTGATAACACCGAACCAAGTGACGCTGTTCAGCGGCCCGATAACGGGTATTACCGTGTCATCCAGAAAATGAGCGGTGGAGAGCCGGTCAAAGCCTTCACTGGCAAGTCCCCCGCATAGTGTGATTGCTAAGAGCGCCAGCAACACAGGTGCGCCTTTCACAAAGCCCAGGTTGAGCTTGAACAGGCAGACAAAGTCTTTAAGCAAGCCCTGCCGTTCCTCAATAGCAGGGGAGAAGTTGGTTTCTGGCATGATGCGAACCAACACCAGCCCCAACAACAAGCACAAACTGCCCCCCAAGATGACAGGCATTTGCAGGTTTATGTTTCCCAGCAGTGTGCCCAGCACCACGCCCAGAACGCCGCCGATTTGCCCCATTTGACTGCCCCGCAGGAACACCTTGTCTATGGGTTTGTCCTCTTCCTCCGAGGCAATCCACGCCTCCAGAGCGCCGGTGATGAAGGTATCACCGCAACCCCAGACAACCTGGGCCAGCAGAACCGGCGCGAACCACGGTAGCGCACCCTCCATCAGAAAGCCCAGGCCGTAGAGGAACATTCCAATCAGCACCGAGCGCCGACGGCTATACAAATCCGCCACCACACCGGTGGGTATCTCGAACAGAAAGCAGGAGGTCTCCAGAACCGTCCCTACCAGGACAAGCTGGAAAGCATCCAGCTGCACCACCTCCAGGTGGTACACGATGGAAAGCACTGTGGACATAGAAACCGCCAGGGAAAAGACAAATCGGAACAGCAGGTAGACAGAATATGCCTTTGAATTTTTAGCAAACATGAAGTTACATTCTCCTTTACGAATCAGTGGGTTGTTTTGTGAAAC
>JAKSIJ010000068.1 GCA_024398875.1 Fibrobacter sp. | reverse complement strand
GCTGCCATTATGCTCGGCTGTACCATGAGGCACGTCAACCGCATGCTTAAAGGTTACAGGGAGCATGGTAAGGAGTTCTTTATTCACGGCAACAGGGACAGGAAGCCTGCCAACACCATACCCGATGAAACACGTGATCTCGTTGTCGATTTATACCGCACAAAATACTACGACGCCAATTTTGCACATTTCACTGAATTATTAGCAAAATATGAGGATATCCACATTTCTCCTTCAGCCGTCATGTCTATTCTGGAGGCTAAATATATCCTCTCTCCTAAGGTTACAAAAGCTAAGAAAAAGAGAATTAAAGAACTATTAAGAGAACAAAAGAACGCTGCCAAAACAAAAAAAGAAACTGATCAGATACAGAAAAATCTTGTCGCGGTTGAAGATGCCCATTCCCGGCGTCCCAGAGCCGCTTATTTCGGGGAACTGCAACAGATGGATGCCTCTCCCTATGAATGGATTCCCGGTCAGATATGGCATCTCCATCTGGCTATTGACGATGCTTCCGGAAGGATCACCGGCGGTTGGTTTGATGACCAGGAAACCCTGAGCGGTTATTACCGTGTGTTTCATCAGATCCTCACAACCTACGGCATCCCCTATAAGTTTTTTACAGACCGGCGCACTGTTTTTACCTATAAAAAGAAAAACTCCCCCTCCGTTGATGAGGATACTTATACGCAGTTCGCCTATGCCTGCAGACAGCTCGGCGTTACACTCGAATCAAGCAGCGTGCCTCAGGCGAAGGGACGCGTGGAACGCTTAAACCAGACGCTACAGTCGCGCCTGCCAGTCGAGTTAAGGCTTGCAGGCATAACGACCATAGACGCTGCCAATGAATTCCTAAACTCCTACATAAAGGAATTCAATGAGAAGTTCACGCTTCCGCTTAATAGTATCAAGTCTGTGTTCGTAGAGCAACCGGAAAATGAAAAAATAAACCTGATCCTTGCAGTTCTATGTGAAAGGACCGTAGACACCGGTCACTGTTTAAGGCATTCAGGCAAGTACTACCGCATGGTTGACGGCAACGGAAACCAGATCCATTACCGCAGAGGAACAAAGGTGATGTTCATCCAGGCTTTTGACGGCTGTAAATACTGCTGCGTCAATGACAAAGACATCTACGCTCTGGACGAAATACCGGAACACGAAGCAAAATCAAAAGACCTAGATGCGGACTATACTCCGCGAAAGCCAAAGAAGACATATATCCCGCCCATGAACCATCCATGGCGGCTCAGCCACTTCGGTAAGTTTGTCAGACAGCAGGAGCATCACTGGAATGACGAGGATACAAAAATCGCATAAAGCTCACGGAATATCCTACCTGCGGGAAAGAAGCACCACGCTTCTTTCCCTGCCCTCCCGACGAGGGACGGGTGTGGGCAGAGCCCACAAAAAAGACTAAAGCCCCAGCTAAAATCCGGGGCTAATGTTTTGAAATTTTCGGGACATAATCAAAAATGCTTGACA
>JAKSIJ010000067.1 GCA_024398875.1 Fibrobacter sp. | reverse complement strand
TGTTATGATACAATTGATGGGTGACAAATAAAAAACGAAAATAGAATCCAATGTGGTATAATGTAAGACACCATTCCAACACAACCAGAAAGGATTCTATTTTCATGAATATTATAGCATCAGATGCATCGTTTCGTCAACGGGTAGTGAAAAGAAGTTACAAAATAGGGGTAACGCAGGCATCAAACTACTACAAAGTAAGCCGAAATGCCATATATGAATGGCGAAAGAAGTATGATGGAACTCGCCAGAGTCTGGAGGACCGAAGTCATCGTCCGCACCATCATCCAAAGGAACACACAGCGGAAGAGAAAGAAGCGATTCTAAAGCGGTACCCGTACTACAAGCACGACCTAATCCGGCTTTGGGACTCGTTGAGGAAAGAGGGATACAGCAGGCATTATTGCAGTATGCTGCGGGTGATCCGGAAATGGGTGGAGCCGGAACTGCGGAAACGCAGGAGGAAGAACAAGCCGTATAAAAGGGCGGATTTTCCCGGCGAGAAGGTGCAGGTGGATGTGAAGTACGTACCGTCGGAATGCATAAGCGACGGCAACAAATACTACCAGTACACAGCGGTGGATGAATGCACCAGATGGACGTTCCGCTATATGTACGCCGAGCACAGTACCGCAAGTTCCGCGGATTTTCTGGATCGTTTTCTGGAGGCGTTTCCCGCGCCGGTCAGGGAGATTCAGACGGACAACGGAACGGAGTTTACCAAGGCACTTCTGACGAATAATCCTAATAATTTGACCATTTTTGAAAAAAAGTTAAAGAAATATGGCATAAAATACCACAGAATAAGGGTTGCGACCCCGCGGCACAACGGAAAGGTGGAGCGGCAGCACCGGGAGGACCAGAAGCGTTTTTATGACAGGATGCGCATGTATTGCCTTGCCGATGGGCAGAAGCAGCTCGACCGTTACACCCGGCAATCCAACAAAATTCCCAAGACATGCCTGCAGTTCAAATGCCCGGAGACCGTCCTCTATGATTATCTGTCCATAATGTGATATGGGCGGCTCCTCATGGCGGTTCACGGCCCTGGCGGGGTGTGCACCACCTTCGTCGCCGCGTGCCGCAGCAGGCCTTTGCGGTTACTGATGCCGGGTTATGCGGCACGGCGATCGCGAGTGGCGGGCAGACGGCTTGACGGCTGCCTGCCTGCGAGAGACCGCCTTAAAAAGACAAGCCTTCCGTTTCCCACGCCACCCTTGACAGTCTGCAAAAAAAGCGCAGATGTTTTGTGCCGAAGGCGAAGAACTCATAAGCAGGTCTCCTATATCCCGCCTTCGCTTCTCCATTGTAGCGCTTTTTCTGCATCCGGTCAAGGGCCTGCGGTCGCCGTCCCGGCGATGGCTCCTGCGTATCCTTTGCTGCCTCGGCTCGGAATCTTTAAGCAGGTCTTTTCCTCTTTTTTCTCTTCGTTTTACTTGATTTCCATGTTGTATTCTTTTTTTGGCAAAAAGTGTCACCCATCATTGACATCTTAACAT
>JAKSIJ010000066.1 GCA_024398875.1 Fibrobacter sp. | reverse complement strand
GCCGTTTATGATTGTGCTGTTTTTTTCTCTATTTCGGGAATTATTCTTACATTTGGCATAACCAAAATGTAAACCAAATGAAAAAAGCGCTTTTCACCATCTTAACCGCTATCCTCCTCTCCTTGACTGCCAATGCACAACCATACAAGAATGCGGTCGGTATATCGTTCGGTCCGAACTGGACAGGACCAGACCACAATCTCGGCGTACAATGGAACCATTTTCTGTCTGAGAAGACAAACCTTGACGTCCGCGCCCTCTATAATTTCAATTGGGGCCCCATTTTCGAGGGACTTTATGAATGGGATGTATATATTGGAGAAGGCGGGTTCCGTTTCTACGGAGGCCCCGGTGTCCACTTCGGCTTCGTCCCGAACTATAACGGCAAGGGCGACGCATGCGCCGCATTCGGCTTCACCGGAGCTGCCGGCTTTGAGTATGTATTTTCCAAGGTGCCTCTTGCCATCTCCATTGACTGGCGTCCCTACCTTACCTGGCAACCAAAACTTGACAACAAGGCGAAATTCGGCTATTCAGGCATCGATTTCGGCTTCAAATATTGTTTCTAATACCTGACGAGTAAACAACTTATCTTTCCGCAGTCCAAAAGGCAGGGAGTTTTCCTACATGAGTGGGAACCTACACAATGGCTGATTGATGCGGGGATGGCCTATTACTCCTACAATGTAAATGCATTCTCGCTTCCTTTTGCTAATATAGAAAACAAGGTTCTGTTCAAATTGTTTATGGTTGATCCCGGCCTGGTATGTTATATGAGCCTTTCCGGTCGCCAGTTTGAAGTGATGAATGGTACGATAGACGTAAATGAGGTCGCACTTTCAGAAGAATTTGTAGCAGCCGAACTGTCCAAAAAAGGGATAGATCTTCACTTAAATCTTGCGCAAAAAGCGAGTGATCATTGCGGATTAACAGCAGAGCCGCACCCTGTGGAAGGATGCGGCTCTGAATTGTTCATAGATGGAAGTATGACTACTGTACATTGAGATAAGCCTTGTTGGCAGGACTCGGCTTGCCTTCCCAGATGTAAAATCCAACTCCGTTCTGCCCGAGAGTGAAGGCCTTGATGCCAGCACCGGCACTTTCAATGGCTGTATCAGTACCTTTCAAGTCGTTTTTCTCTGGTTTTGTGCCCGCCTCTTTCGTCAGTTTGAGGACAACCTTGCCCTGAGTTGACTTGATGAGCACGGGAACGTCTGCGGCGACGATTCTGCCTACACTGATAAGTTCCATTTTCCCGGTAGCTTTATTGACTACGGCAAAGGCTGTGGCTGTCTGTGGTACTTTGTATGCCTCCGTGCTGGAGTAGAAGGTTCCTTTGTTGTCTGGATCTTCGTAGGCGGTCACTTGAACTGGAGCAACATCAGTTATCTCAAAGTCTTTCCATTGGTCAGCAGCCTCGTATATGTCCACTGCAACTGCGAATTCAATCGTATGAACGGATGAATCCGATATGGAAAAGCCGCCTAACCCTGTCTGTTATATTCACC
>JAKSIJ010000065.1 GCA_024398875.1 Fibrobacter sp. | reverse complement strand
TTTGAGGGTGCGTCTTAGGGATTACGGATACGAGCCTGTGCCAGTTCCAGTTCTTTTTTTCAATCCCGCATCCGCTCTCATTTCGCCGCAGGGCCGCAAGTCATAACATAACCATGGATTGACAAAACCGCGATTACCCCTTAAACTGACCGCTGTTAATGGGATATAGTTCAGTTGGTTAGAGCGTCACGTAGACATCGTGAAGGTCATAGGTTTGAGCCCTGCTAACCCTACCACAACAATATCTGCGTTGGTTAAACGCGGCTGTTGTTATATATAAAGTTTCGGCAGGCAATTGGAAAGGATGACCGAGCTGCGTCCAAACCTCCGCGCCTTCATACCTGAAATAGGCACAGAACAGCAAAACAAACCAAGGCGCACAATAACCTCAAAACACATTCGACTTTGACTCAAAATAGGAGGGATCACCATGCACGAGATGTTCAAGAATGCCATTGCCATCGTCACCGGCGCCGCATCAGGCTTTGGCTTCGCGATCTCAAAAAAGCTTCTGGACTATGGGGCTGCAGCAGTTTGGCTCATGGACTTCAACGCTCTCAAGCTTGCGGAAGCGCAGAAACAGCTGAACGAAGAATTTCCGGGGCGCGTGTTCTCAAAGAGGGTGGATATTTCCGTCAAGGGTGAAATAGAGGCCGCGATCGATGAAGCCTGCAGGGTCAGCGGCCGAATCGACATGCTTTTTAACAATGCCGGCCGCCCTATGACGTTTCCGACCAGCCATATCAATCCCGATGATTTCAGAAAGCTTGTGGATCTGAACTACATAGGCGTCGCTATGGGAACGCTGAAGGTGCTCCCGATGATGGAAAAAGCCGGAAAAGGCTATGTCATAAACGCGGCTTCCATGGGCGGTCTGCTGCCGTTCCCGTATCAGGCCGCATACGCATCGACAAAGGCAGCGGTTATCTCATTCACGCAGTGTCTCGCGTACGAATACGACGGCACCGATATTCATTTCATGCAGTACTCCCCGACAAATGTCGCAACAAACATCTTCTTTGCGCAGCAAGCCGAGGAAATGAGAAAAGCGGGAAAAACTGAGGAAGAGATCGCCGAAGCGGCAAAGAATACGCTTCCGCCGGAAGGCGCGCTGCGGCTTGATGACGCCATTGACATTCTTTTCGAGGGCATCGAAAAGGGCGAGACAAATATCATTATCGGCGATGACTCGAAGCTGTATGAAATGTACTGCACAAATCGACAGGCATTTGCCGAAATAGCTTTGGAAATCGGAGCAAAGCGGCGCGCGTTCTTCAACAGAGCCCTTGAATGCGCGGCTCTCGGCCTTCCGCCTGACGTACCGTTCCCGGGCTGATGGTACTGAACGAACACCCGGCACTGACGACAAACAGAACAACAAAGCATCTGCCCTGTCCGCAGCCTTCAAAACTCCGCGAGGAAAAAATCAAAAGTACTGCTGGCCCGAAGGCTAAACAACGGAAAAAAATAAACATAGTAAAAGACCACATCGAGGGCATCTCTACCCAAGATGTGGTCTTTA
>JAKSIJ010000064.1 GCA_024398875.1 Fibrobacter sp. | reverse complement strand
AAATGTCATTTTTTTTGTGACTTTGTTCAAAAATATTGCCCGATTCCTAAAAAAATTTTAATATACATTTGCGGTCATGTTTAATTTAACCATATACGTTATGAACAACAATGACGCAAAAAAGAAGCTCAGGGAACTGAGAAAAAAGGCAAACATTACACAACAGGAAATGGCCAGGATGATCGGCATCAAACGCACGACCTACCGCAACCTCGAGTCCGGGGCGACCAAAATCATAAACGAAACGGCCATAAGGGTGGCCGAGGCGTTGAAAAAGCCCATTGAAGCCATCATTACAGATTATGACTATTCCGGACCGTCCCCCGCATTATTGCGAGAAAGAAACCAAGAGTACGAAAAAGAAGTTGTAACTTTGTCCAAGGAACTTTCCGAGACACGTCACAAACTCTCCCTGACACTTGCCGAGTGCGGCAACGCCAAGAGAGAACTGGCGCAGGTTAAGGAAAACCTCTCGCGGGAGATGATGAGTTACGACGATCTCAAGGAAATCAACCTCCTGCAGAGGGAACTGTTGGAAAGGGAAAGAAAACATAGGGAAACCCACGATTAGTCTGTTACCATATATGGAGGCCGGCAGGATAGAGGCCGGATGCGACGAGGCGGGACGCGGTCCTCTGGCGGGACCGGTGTTCGCCGCGGCGGTGGTTCTTCCTGCGGGCTTCCATCATCCGCTGCTCAATGACAGCAAGCAAATGAGCGCTGCACACCGTGATATGCTGCGTCCGATAATTGAAAAAGAGGCCGTCAGCTGGGCCGTGGTGTCTTTGAGTCCGGCAGAAATAGACGAACTGAATATATTGTGGGCCAGCGTGACGGGGATGCAGCGGGCCGTGAAACAACTCTCAGTAAGGCCGGACCACCTGCTGATCGACGGCAACCGTTTCAGGGCATTTGACGGATTCGGATACACAACCGTCGTTCACGGAGACGCAACCTATGCATCTATTGCCGCGGCATCGGTGCTGGCAAAGACACATCGTGACGAATTTATGAAAAAACTTGCCCTTGAATATCCTGAATACGGATGGGACAGGAATATGGGATACCCAACGCGGGAGCACGTGGAAGCCATAAAGGAATACGGCTTCACGCCCTGGCACCGCAAGAGTTTCCACCTGAAGGAATTGGAACCGACATTGTTTTGAATATATGAAAGAGAACGAAGTACAGAAATGGCTTTTCGAAGTTGTGCACCCCGCCAAGGACAAGAACGTCGTCGAGTTGGGGATGGTTGAAAAAGTTGAAATCGTAGGCGATACCGTAACCGTCACGCTGGCCTTCAGCCGCCACCGTGATCCTTTGGCGGAATACCTTATCCAGGCCGTCAAGGCGGCGATAATCCGCAACGCTCCGAAAGGGACCGCGGCAGAAGTGAAGACCGTTTTGCGGGACGAGGGCAAGAAGCCGTCCACGGGGCTTGATCTGGGTAATGAAGAACTTGAGCACGTTGGCAGGGTAATCGCCGTGGCTTCGGGCAAGGGCGGCGTAGGCAAGAGCACCGTGGCCGTG
>JAKSIJ010000063.1 GCA_024398875.1 Fibrobacter sp. | reverse complement strand
ATATGGCAGAATTTAAAGTAGGCGATAAAGTGAATTTCATCAGCGCAGTGGGCGGTGGTAAAGTTACGAAAATCATTGATACACGCATGGTTATGGTTGAAGTCGAGGATGGTTTTGAAATCCCGACCTTGATTACGGATTTGGTCCTGGATTACCGTTCGCAACCGCAAGTTTCGCATCAGCAGAAAGTGGTCGATACGGTACAGAAAGAGATTCAGGCCAAGGAACTTCTTGAACAGGAACGCGCCGATGCAGCCCGCAAGGGTGAGTTGCGCCGTTTTGCGAAAGAAGCTGAAAAAGAGGGCGTTTATCTGGCTTTCATACCGCACGAACAGCAGTGGCTTCTGACGGGTGCTATGGATGTGGTGCTCGTCAACCATACGCCTTACGAGATGCTTTACACCTTCACGATAAAGGAAGAGGAAAAGTTTGTGAATGTGGATTATGGTCAGGTCGACAAACATGAAAAAGTCGTGATTGAATCCATTTCACGCGACGATTTGGAATATTGGCTGAATGGTATCGTTCAAGCCGTCTTTACCAAGGAAGAGTCTGATAATGTGCTGCTTCCTTTGAACGCGCCTTTCTCGTTGCGACCGGGCCGTTTCTTCAAGGAAGGCAGTTATGCGGCATCGGGCATTCTCGGCGAAAAGGCCGTTATGATTTGTCTTTCCGAACTGGTTGCCTTGAAGAGTGGCGATGGCGATTTTGCCAAAATCATGAAGGAAGGCATTGGTTCACAGGCCGCTAAGAAGGAGTTGGTGAAGAAGGAATCGCCTATCGACAAGCACAGAACCGCCCCGGGCGAGGCTACTGTGGATTTGCATATCGGCGAATTGGTCGACAACATTTTGGGCCTTTCAAGTCACGATATGTTCCGCATCCAGACAGATTATTTCAAGAAGATGCTCGACAGCGCCATCGCTTCGGAATATACTAAGGTGACATTCATTCACGGCGTGGGCAATGGTGTCTTGAAAAATGCTATCATCGACGAACTGAAAAACTACAAGAATACCGAAAACCGCATGGCCAGTATCGCCAAGTTTGGTGTAGGCGCCATCGATGTCATCATCACCGACAAGCAGAAAGATTGATGCTCTATTCCGTTGATTATGCATCGCCTGTCGGCAAACTGACTTTGGCTGCCAATGAAAAGGCACTTGTGGGTTTGTGGATGGAAGGGCAACGCTATTTCGGTTCTTCCTTGCAGGTTGAGACGATGTGCCATGAAATTGTTCCGGTTTTAGGAAACGCCGTATCGTGGTTGGATGCTTATTTTGCAGGTGGAAAACCATCGTTGGAAAATATGCCTTTGTCGCCACAAGGAACTGATTTCCAACTTTCGGTTTGGAAGGCATTGTGTACTATTCCTT
Source organism: Fibrobacter sp. (assembly GCA_024398875.1). Taxonomy (GTDB): domain Bacteria; phylum Fibrobacterota; class Fibrobacteria; order Fibrobacterales; family Fibrobacteraceae; genus Fibrobacter. Next base: position 189 of record JAKSIJ010000063.1, on the reverse strand, counting down.
ACGGAAAGACAAGCACTTACGGAGCCATTGCCCGACAATTGTCTGCTGAATTAGGCCGTAATGTCTCGCCTCGTGCCGTGGGCAATGCCGTAGGCCATAATCCGATTTCCATCATCATTCCTTGCCATCGCGTAGTGGGTTCTAATGGCAGTTTGACGGGCTATGCGGGCGGTTTGGAACGGAAAAAGT
>JAKSIJ010000062.1 GCA_024398875.1 Fibrobacter sp. | reverse complement strand
AGCTTCTCATAGATATGGATGGATTCTTCGTACATGCGCTGCGCGTATTATACACCCTTCCGCACGAAAGGGAAGCCAAAAGGCGGCCGCGCACCAGGGGTGTTTGGTATGCATGCGTTGGCATCAATCATTGCCTACCGACCACGCCTTCTCCCTATGGGTAGTGGGGAGGCCGCCTTCCCGCCCGCAATCACCAAGCAAGCGGGTATCCGCTCCGGGAATCCTTGCAGGGGCGGCTGGGGAAATGCATCCTTTGATAAAACTCATTCCTGAAATATGCCCGGTCTCCCTTTTCGCCATCCGATTTGAGCAAAACGTAGTAAGCCATGTTTCGTGCATTTTTGCGCTTGCTGCTTGGCATTTTGTCATTCTGCTCGATATACTGGAGGAGGATGCGGGCGCAATGCGTGTCGAATATGATGAGCGCCTCTTCTTGCGGCAAGTCTGCCCTGATCTCTGGTGGCAGGCCGTTGTAAAACCTGTCCCATGGGATAAACTGATCCAGATTATAGAGATGGCTTTCCGATGCATAGCGGCAAACGTCCCTAATGTCGGATATGGCCACCCCCTTCGATTCAAATGCGCTCGAGAAGGCCTCATACAGCTTGTCCGCAATGTCGGTCATTTCCTCCAATGAAAGGCCTTGAAGGGTCTTTGTACATTGTTTCAGCTTGTCGGTGTGTCTAAAATAGAGGGTGGCGAGATGCCTGTCCTGCTCATGCGGGGAAGAGAGCTCCCGGGTCATCTGACGCCTCCATTTGGCATCGGCCATATAGGGTATGGGATACCGGGAACACCATGTGGAATCATTGGGATTGAATATATCCATGCTGCTGTAACCTTGCCTGCACGACGCGCAGGATGACAGGAGAAGCAGGAAAAGGAGTTTTGCGAAGGTGTGAATGCGGAAGGGTCTCATATGCTCTGGAGAATTGACAATCTTAGAATTAGGGAACTGAAACCCTAAATTTGAAATCAATGTCATCGAAGCTCTGGGCTGTTATTTGGATTCTTCTGTAGGTGTATGGATGCTGGTCGGTGATGAAATATGGTTCGCCGTCTGTACGGCTGTGGTTGCAGACAAGGTATACGGTATCGCCTTCCCATACAAGCATGATATACCATTCATCATCGCATATCTTGCCAATGACTATCTTGCCGTTGCAAGCCAGATAGCACGGTGTGTCTTGGGGTATGGTTCGAGTATCGGGCACCGTCGCGTTTTCGTAGGGACAGCGGTACGTTAGGCGGATGGCAGGCGTATCGTTGCCGATACCGACAATCGCCTCTTTCTCGGGATGCTGTTTATCGCGCCAGACCACATGTACGTCCAGGCTCTTTCGAGGGAACTGGACGGACTTGGAACCTGGAGCCGAAAGAACAGCCTTGATGCCGCAAATCTCCTTGCTGTTGTCACTGCAACCAACAGCCAGGCATGCAAGCGTTGCCAAGGAGGCAATTTTAATGAAAATGTTCATTTTGTTGGATATTGGGGGTGTATTTCAGGCGAGCGCATACGCTTCCCCATACCCCATTAAGCCACCAAGAGGCAAAATGCACAACAAAAAATGCTTTTTTTGCAAAAAAAGGCGCGGAGAGCTGCAGGCGTTAGTGTCACGAACCACCCCGGCAAGCGGGGTTATGGGG
>JAKSIJ010000061.1 GCA_024398875.1 Fibrobacter sp. | reverse complement strand
TCTGTGATGTCAATTGATGTGAACCAACTTCGCCAAAAAAGATAGACGTTCGGTATGGCATGGCGTTTGGTGGACTTTGAAGCCGGAGCCCGGAGGGCGGAGGCGGAGAAGTCCACCAAACGCGGCGACTCACTGCTGCGTCCTCTGGTCTCTTAACTTCTCTATTAGCAGCTCTTTTGGACTCTTGTTCTTCAGCGTCCGCATCGGTTTGTTGTTGCTCCAAATCAAGTGTTGTGCCAGCTTCCGGTTCAGATCCTCGACGCTCCTGAAAACCTCCCAGTCGTAGAAATATCGCTGGTCGTTCCGGTGGCTTCTCTCTACTTTCCCGTTGTGCCACGGCGTCCTCGGCGGAATTAACTTATGCTCTATCTTCAGTTTTTGCAGTTCTGTGTCAAACGGACATTCCTCTGCTTCGCTGATATACTTGTAGGTAAACTCTGTTCCGTTATCTGTCTGTATCGTTTGAATCTTGAATGGAAATACCTTTACCAACATCCGAAGAAACTTCACCGAGTTTTCCGGTGTATGCTCCTCAAAACCGTAGACAAAGCGATATCTTGTACATTCATCTATCGCTGTCCATTGGTACAAATGCTTGTTATCCCGAACCAGATCGCCTCGTAAACAGCAAAAAGGCACTTCTTTTACGTCAATTTGTACCTTTTCACCCGGTACAAGCAGTTCGGGGTAACGTCTGCTGATCCGCTTGCCTGCTTTCTTCCTGGCCTTCTCCACAAGCTCCAATCGCTTCGCTGCATAGATCAATCCGCTGAGACTCCGCGTGTATCCGTTGCGCCTGGCCTCTTCGTATACCCCGTCCCATCCGTACCGCTTGAACTTGCTCCAAAATGCCTTGGAGATGAGCATTTCCTCGGTTTCGGTATGCTGCCGAGGATGTCCGTGCGGCCGGTGCGACCGTTCTCTCAAGGATTGCCATGTCCCGTCGTAACGTTTATCCCACCGTTTTACGCTTGACAGGCTGACTCCGTACATCCGCGCTGCAAAGCTTTTTCCTTTTCTCCGCGCCAACTTCACTACTGCTTGCCTTTTTCGTGCTTCCTGTGATAAAATGTTCATGGGAAGTCCTCCTTTGGTACGGTTGGTTTTGTTTGGCGACTTGATTATACCATACCAGAGTTTGGACTTCTCTTTTTATTGGTTCATATCATTTTAAGCTATACATTTTTGAACTTTTCCAAAAGAAAAATGTAGCAGTAAATTCCACAGTGGAAATAATACTGATTCTCAATAGAAATCAGACCGCAAAGCTTGTCGTGTTTCTATTGAGGATCAGTATAAGATGTGGAATTTAGCCACATAACAAAACCAGGCTTGGATTTTTCTCCAAGCCCGGTTCGTTTTTGGCGGGACTTTTTTACAGCCCCTTTCTTTCAGAACGTGACGACTTCCTGTTCGGGCTTTTTTGTCGTGGTGATCTTCTCGATATACAGCACGGGGCCGTCGCCCTGATAGGCTTCGAAATTCTCCTTTTTGACCGTGGCGGTGACCTCCACCCAGTCGCGGTTCTTGTACGCCTTCATGCCGCTGCCCTTGGCGACGATGCCGACGAACTGGATGTCGTTTTCGCAGCAGGTCATCACGAAGCGGCCGGGGCAGTCCACACCGGGGAACTTCTTGGAGTGGCACATGATGAGCTTCATGTGCACTT
>JAKSIJ010000060.1 GCA_024398875.1 Fibrobacter sp. | reverse complement strand
ATTTGCCGACAAAATTAGCAAAAAACAAGAAAGGCCACCTCAAAAAGGCAGCCTTTCCACAATATTGAATGAATTACAATTATTCAGTAACTCTTTCGAGCCATTTCACCATGCCGAACATGACGCACATCGACACGAAGCAGATGGCGAGGAACACGCCCCAGCACTTCCAGATTGGCCAAGCATTCAGCATGATAGGGCCAACGAAGATGAACAGGTTGCCGATAGCAGTTGCACCGAGCCACAAGCCTTGGCAGAGACCAACCATGTGACGAGGAGCCACCTTTGAAACGAATGACAGACCCAGTGGAGAGATGAACAATTCAGCTACAGTCAAGAAGAAATAGGTGACAATCATTACCCAAGGAGCAGCCTTAGCGAGACCTGCTTCAGCCATCTGGAGAGCATCCATAGCGCGGAAAGCATCGCCCGAAGGATAGTTCTTAATGATAGAGAACACCATCAGGAAGAGGTAAGCGCAACCGGCAATACCCATACCCAAAGCAATCTTGCGAGGTGTTGAAACAGGCTTGCCCTTGCGAGCCAAAGCAGCAAAGATACCCATAACCAATGGCGTCAGGATGATGACGAACAAAGGATTCAAAGCCTGCCAGATTTCAGGAGCGAGCATATCGGAATTGACGAAATCGCGGGCGAAAACTGAAAGCGACTGACCGTTCTGGTGGAACGAAAGCCAGAAGAACACGGCAATACCCAACACTGCAAACAAAGCAGCCATACGCTGTTTGATTTCCTTTGCCATAGCTTCTTTTTCAGCTGCGGTGTAACCAACAGTTTCAGCAGCGACTTTCTTGCCAGGCTGAGGGAACTTCTTCTTTTGGGTAAAGAAAATAACCAAAGAAATCATCATGGCAATGACTGACACGATGAATGAGAAATGGACACCTTGGTTGAAGGTAAGGATATAATCGGAGCAGAACTGCACCAGATTGTCGCCATAGTTAGCGGCAGGCAGCACTGAGTTTGCCATTGTCTCGGTGAACTTGGTCGTCACTTCGCCATTGGCAAGATATTGGTGGCAAAGGCCAGCCATATCAGCATTATAGACGAAATTGTGAGCCTTTAGCCACCATTCGCGGAGCAAAGGAGCAATGAAAGGAGCAATAACACCACCGATGTTGATGAACACGTAGAAAATCTGGAAACCGCTGTCGCGCTTATCCTTGGCTTCAGCCAAAGCTTCAGGACCCTTCTTGGCAGCTTCTGCCTCGAAATCGTCGTACATTTGGCCAACCAAAGCCTGCAAGTTACCCTTGAACAGACCGTTACCAAAAGCGATGCAGAGCAAGAAGATGCAAGTGAGAATCAGATAGAGCCACCATGAACCAGTACCGTCGGCAATGATGCCGTCAGCGTTCTTGCTGAACAACGGAATGGCCATGCCCACATAACCGATAGCCATGATAATCAGACCCCATTGGATGGTGCCGTGATAGTTTTGCTTGCGGTCGGCAATGATACCGCCCACCAGACTCAAGACATAAATGCCAAAGTAGAAGAAAGAGTAAATAAGACCGGCAGTGCCATCAGGCAAACCGAACTTCGACACGATGAACAGCAAAAGGATTGCGTTCATGATGTAATAGCCAAAGCGTTCGCCCATGTTACTCAAGGCGGCGGCAATCAGGCCTTTAGGGTGTTTCTTGGCTTCCTTCAGATAGAAAATCAAAAAAGGAATCACCACAATCAGGATGATGGCGAAAATCACCCATGTAGCGTGATTCTGCCAAAGCGTTTGAATGGATAACAAATTCATATTACTTGATTTTAATTAATAATGATTGTCTTTTTAATTCAACAAGCGACAAAAATAGGGAAAAATGCAAATGCTCCGACATTTTGCGCAACAATTATTTCCCA
>JAKSIJ010000006.1 GCA_024398875.1 Fibrobacter sp. | reverse complement strand
TGCCATTCGGGCGAAGAAGTTTAAGGTGGCTGTGGATGCGGTGAATGGCGCCGGCAGTTACATTGTCCCGCGGTTTTTGGAACAGCTGGGCTGCGAGGTGGTGCGGGTGCACTGCGAACCGGACGGAACCTTCCCCCGTGGGGCGGAACCCATTCCCGAAAATTTGGGCGACTTGCGTGAGGCTGTGAAGAAGAATGGTTGCGCTGTTGGTTTTGCGGTGGATCCGGATGCGGACCGCTGCGCCCTCGTGAGCGGTGAAGGCAAGAGCATTGGCGAGGAGTATACCTTGGCCATTGCAATGGAAGAAGTGCTGAGCCAGAAGAAGGGAAGCGTTTGCGTCAACCTGAGTACCAGCCGCATGAACGAAGATGTGGCGGCAAAGTACGGCTGTGATTTCAGTCGCGCGAAAGTGGGCGAAATCAACGTGAGCCTCCAGATGATTCAGAATGGTTGCGTGGTTGGTGGTGAAGGTAACGGAGGCGTGATTCTTCCGGCACTTCACTATGGCCGCGATAGCCTGGTGGCGGCGGCTCTCGTGCTGAGCTGGATGGCACATCATGATGGTGGCCCGGAAAAGTTTGTAGCGGAAAATCCGGCTTACGTGATGCCTAAGAAGAAGTTTGAACTGGGTGCTAAGAGCGTGGCAGAAATTCTCCCGCTGGTCCGCAAGGAATTTGAAGGCTGGAAGAGCGACGACCGTGACGGACTCTGGCTTGGAAAGGGGACGTCCTGGGTCCATGTCCGTGCAAGTAATACGGAACCTGTCATTCGCGTGATTGCAGAAGCTCCTACCGCAGAGGAAGCTGAAAATCTTTGCTCACGTGTAGAATCTTTGATTAGGTAAATCATGCGCGCATTATTAGCATTGGCATATTATGTTCTTGTGTTTGCCACCATGTGCATTATGGGAATCCCCTACATGTGGTATTGTGGCTTGCGTGGACATTGGGAAGATTGCACCAACATCTGTCGCTTTGACTTCAAGCACTTTATTTTCAAGCTGTTCCGCATAACCGTTTCTGTGGAAGGTGCAGAAAATATTCCCAAGGAACGTGGATATGTGATGGTCTTGAATCATCAGAGTTTCTTGGATACAAACGTAGTGTGGCATTCCATTGACAATGCGGCGTTTATGGCTAAGGCTAGTTTGTGGAAGGCGCCCGTTTTCAGCTGGGTCTTGACGCGCATTGGTTGCATTCCTGTCCATTCCAATCCTCGTAAGAATGCGGGTATGGGTCAGATGGTCAAGGACCGTTTGGAAAAGGGCAATAATATCGCCGTGTTCCCGGAAGGGCACCGCAGCGCTGATGGCCGCATGTTCAAATTCCAAAATGGAATATTCAGAATGGCGAAAGAACACCATTTTTCCATTTTACCGATTACATTAGTGAATACTGGCGAACGCTTGCCAAAAGTCAAGTGGGCGATTTATGGCGGTGAAGTCAAAATTGTAGTTCATCCCTTGATGAAGTATGAGGATTACGCCGAAATGCCCATAGCGGAATTTAGAGACGGCATGCACGATTTGATTGAGTCGGCACTCCCGTACAAGCAGGCGGAAAACGAAGTTTCAAATGCGGGCGGTGCCGTCGGCGAACCCGCAGATAAGGAGGCCTAGGATGGCGCATCAGTTACCGAGTGAAGAACAAATCCTTGCGATTTTGCGTGACGAACCCATGGTGGGGAGTCAGCTGCGCGGGGCTCTGGGTCTCCCGAAAAAGCAGAAGATGGCTTTCAAGCAGCTCTTGGCCGACATGGTGGAACGGGGCGTCCTCAAACGCACCAGCCATAAGGAATATCAGTTGGGTGACGGAGAACCGCTGGAAGAGAAGGCGGAAAAACGTCGCAAGAAATTTGCGGACCAGGGTTCTGAAGACAATCGCAGGCCTGGTGCCCGCAGTCGTCGCCAGAAGGACGATTCCGGCGAGACCCGCATCAAGCGGGGCATCCTCCATCAGGTGGATGAAGAAATGTGGGTGGTGACGGAACTTGCCACCGGTAAGGAATATGAGATGGCCCACCGCCGTCAGGCTCCTGGTAAGGATGGGGAGACCATCAGCTTCACGTTGTATCCGCACCCGAAACGCAAGCACAGCATGCTCGCCAAGGTGGACCACAGCGCTGACATTTTGAACATCACATGGAAAGAGGTGGCAGAAAAGTTCATGGAAGAAAGCAATCTTCCCAAGGACTTTGGGCCCGCGGTGAGGGAATATGTGAATGGCGTTAAGGAACCTACGGCCAAGGATTTCAAGGGTCGTGTGGATTACCGCAAAACCACCATTCTCTGTATTGACCCGGAAGGCGCCATGGACCACGATGATGCCATCAGCGTGGAACGTTTGCCAGGTGGCGGTTTCAAGTTGGGCGTCCATATTGCGGACGTGAGCTACTATGTGCCCGAAGGCAGTGATTTGGATGAAGAGGCGTTGGAGCGCAGTTACACGCAGTATCTGCCCTGGACGGCTGTTCCTATGCTTCCGGATAAACTTTCCAGCAATGTGTGCAGTTTGCACGAAGGCGTGGACCGCTGTGCATTCACTTGCATGATGGAACTGGATAAGAATGCCAATGTGCTTTCTTGGGATTTCCATCGCAGTATTGTGAGAATTACCAAGTCCATCACCTACCAGCAGGCAGTTGCCTTGATGGAGCAGGGCGATGAGGATGTGAAGGCTTTGGCCGAAGTGACCAAGCTTTTGAAAATCAATCGCACCAAGGATGGTTTGCTGGAATTCAAGAGCACGGAATATGGCTGCAAGTTTAATGAGAATGGCGAACCTATCCAGATTGTGCCTCGCGAAACGGACGAGAGCAATTCCTGGGTGGAAGAGTGCATGCTCATTGCCAACAATTGCTGCGCCAAGGAATTGAAAAAACGCAAGTTGCAGGGTATCTACCGCATTCATGAGGCTCCGGATACTAAGGACATCATGGAGCTCTATTACATGTATCCGGATTTGTTTAAGGATGCTCCGGTGATGCTTCGTGAATTGGGCCGCCCCCGCAGTGGCGATACCAACTTGAATCCGACGGCGTTCAAACTTTATGAACATCTGGTGAAACGTGCCGGCGATGATGAGGTGCTGACGAACCGCATCCTCCGCAGTATGCAGAAGGCTCATTACGACAGTAACAGTTTTGGACACTTCGCCTTGAACTGGCAGGATTACAGCCATTTCACCAGCCCCATCCGCCGTTATGCGGACTTGTGGTGCCATCGTGAACTTGCACGCACGGGTAAGGAAATCGAGGCGGAGCGGACCAACAGCGTCATTGAAGTTTGCGATTTGATTTCTACCAACGAAATCAAGAACATGAAGGTGGAGCGCCTGGCCATTAAGGTCTGCGCTAGCTGGATTTTGAAGGACCGCATTGGTGATGAATTTGAAGCTTCCGTGAGCGGTGTGGAAGAATGGGGCATCTTTGTCTCCATTGCTGACCCCATTGCAGAAGGCTTGGTACGCTTCCGCGACATCGCCGGTGACGATTTTTACATCTTCAATCCGGACCAAGGCGTTGTCGTCGGGAAGCGGAGCGGTAAGACGTTCCGCCGCGGCGATAAGGTCAAAGTTCGCCTGCTCCGAGTGGATCCTCTCCGCGGTCAGGTGGACTTTGAAATCCTGGAGAAACTTTCGCCCGAGCGCAAACATCGCCGCAGTCCCGAGGAACGTGCGGATCGCGCAGGTGCCGCTGAGGCTTTGGGCTACTTGAGTCAGCCGGAATTTGATGATGGCTTTGATGACGAACAGGAACGCTTCCCCATGAAGCGGGGTCGTGATCGCAAGCGCAGTGCCGACATGGGTGAGCGCGGTCGCGGGCGTGGCGAATCTCGCCGCGGCGGGCGTGATGATTCCCGCGGCAGTCGGGGACGCGAAAGCAGTGGTCGCGGCGGTCAAGGTCGCGAAGGCAGCGGCCGTGGAGATTCTCGTGGCCGCGGTGGTCGCAGAGATGGAGGCCGCAGAGGTCGCCGCTAATCTATGTCATATAAAAGAATCGCACTTTACGCCAGTTATCAAACGGGAGAAAATCTCCCGGGCTATGTGCGTTTTGCGCTTCAGAAATTAGCCGCAACGGATTTTCATGTCGTGCTGCTGACAAACCGCCGGGAACTTTCCTCTGAAACGCAGGCTTTCCTTGAACAAAGTGGCATTGAACTGTTTCTCACGGAAAATCACGGCTTTGATTTCGGGATGTGGCGTCGCTATCTTCAGGCCCAAGCCGCGGGCGAATCTCTCGCCTCACTGGAGCGCCTGCTGCTTATTAATGACTCGATAGTCTATTATCGGAACATTTTTCCGCAGGTGTTTGAATGTGCGGAAAATTCCACCGCAGACGTATTTTCTCTGATTCGTAATGAAGAATACACGCCGCATTTGCAGTCCTTCTTCTTGTATATGAAGCAGCCTGCTCTCGGGGCGTTCTACGCTCACCTTTTTGAAACTCCGGAGCAGGAGCAATTCTATGATGTGGTGCGCCTCCTGGAGATGGGCCTCAGCCGTAAATTCGCAGAGGCGGAAGTTGTTATGGATGCGCTCTATTCTCCTGAGACAACCGCTATTTTTGCTTACCCAGAACTCGTAAAGAATGGCTCTGGGTTTATCAAGCGCAAACTTTTACAGCGTCGCTTTACCATGAACGAGAAGGCGTTCTTTGCGAGACACAGAGCACTCTATGCCTTAAATGTGGATTATGCTTCTCTCATAAAAAATGCGGGTGTTGATTCCGATTTTAATCTTGACTGGCTTCCTCGCCCTACGGAGTCTGTTGCCCGGCACGTTGTAGACGTTGTTTGGGAAAAAGCAGTCTCTCTCTTGCTTTCTCATGCTTGATATTGAAGAAATCCCGCTTGAAACTTTGCACGGCGAAAAGGTATGCCTGCGGAAAATCGGGGAAGCCGATGTTCCGGTTCTTTTCCAATTGATAGTGGAGTCCAGAGATTTTTTGGCGGCGCGTTTGCCCTGGCCAGCGGACGTCTTATCAGAAGTGGATGTCCAGGCTCGCCTTGAATCTTGGGAGTTGCAGGCAGAAATGGGCAGTGGTGGCTGCTGGGGTATTTTTCACGAAGGCTGTATTACAGGTTGTATTATTCTAGGTTGGGTGCAGAAGGAGCATCATTCCGCCACAATCAGTTATTGGTTGGGGAAGCCCTTTACTGGCATGGGTTTTGCTACGGACGCCTTAAAGACATTGAGCCAATTTGTCTTTGAAACCCTGAAGCTGAATCGCTTAGAAATCTCCGTGTCCGTCAACAACTTGCCCAGTGCTGCGGTGGCACGTCGCGTCGGGTTCCAGGAAGAGGGAATTTGCCGTCAGTATGAACGAATTAAGGGCAATTTTGAGGACCACATCCGATTCTCTCTGTTGGCCTCCGACTATCAGAATCATTCCTGATTGGTTACCCCAGTAAACGAGAAATAATTCCGAACCCTTTCCCGTTACCCATTAAACATCTATCTTATGGGCATGGAAATGACTGAAAGAGTAAAATCCCAAGAACCTGACGTGCTGCAATACACGAATTTTAGAGTGTATCTGCGGGACTACTATGAGTTCAAAAAGCGGACTCAGGCTTCTTTCAGTCTGCGCTATTTTGCGGAGAAGTCTGGGCTTTCCAGCCACGCTCATCTTAAGCTTACCATTGATGGCAAACGCAATATCACCAAGAATACGGTGCTGAAACTGATTCAGGGATTGGGGCTGGAAAAACAGCGCGCCGCCTACTTTGAAAGTCTGGTATTTTTCAACCAAGCTCAGACGGATTCGGAAAAGCAGATTTATTACGCGCAGTTGGTGAAGGCGAGTCCTCGCTCCAAACTGCATAAGATGGAAAAGGCGCAATTCCGCATTTTCAAGGAATGGCATCATTCCGCAATTCTGGAGATGGTGTCATTGCGGGGTTTCAAGCCCATTCCCGATGCTATATCCAAACGGCTTCGGGGTCTTGTGACGCCTGCACAAGTGATGGAATCGCTCCAGCTGTTGACGGAACTCGGGCTCCTTGTGAAGACGGCCAATAGCTATCGCCAGCGGGATCCCATGATTACGACAGACGATGAGGTTCAGGACATGATGGTGAAGGCCTATCATCAGAAGATGCTCCAGCTTTCTGCGGGAATGCTGGAATTGCCTTCCCAGGAACGAGATTTTTCTGCCCTCACATTCAGTATTCGGCGTGAAGATTTCCCTAAATTGAAGAATCACATACAACTGATGCGCAAAGAACTGCTAGATTTCTCTGCAAAGTCTGGAGAAGCTGACGATGTTGTGCAGGTGAACATCCAGCTGTTCCCCCTGACTCGAGGATAGTGATGAAGTTTTGCGGAGTGTTTGTTGGGTTCTTTTTGATGGTGCTTGCTGTTGTAGGCTGTTCTGACGAGAGCAGCGAACCTGTAGCAGGGATTGAAATCGGGAACCCGGCCCTCGCTTTTACTGCAGACTTTACGGTAGATTATTCCGAGGTTGAAAAGACTTCTCTTGCCAAGTCTGCCGCCAAGGACGAGCCGGTTCTCCTTGATAGTTTTACTTTGAATTTGCAGGAAATTCGTTCCTATTCCAGCTACTATGTCTCTGTTTCCATTGACCCTGTCGCGGGCCTTCAACTTTGGCCGTATGAGTCTACGCCGGGAATGGTGCTCCCTATATCTTTTACTGAAGACAATTCCTTCGATGATGCTTTTAGCGGTATCAATCTGCAAGATGAAGGTTTCTTGAAAGAGATGGGTGTCTCGTTTGCTGTGCCGAACAAATCCTCCACTATCCAGGGACGTATCTTGGTGGGTAAGGATTATGTTCCCTTTGAGTATTCTCTTTGCGATTTTGTGAAATTCACGTTACGGTACCACTATTCCCAAATTGAACGGGTTTCTGATAGTGTTTATAATTTGTCTGTAATGTTCCGCGTCCGCCATTTTGTAGATGGTCTGGATTTGGCTAAAGCGGAGGTTTCTGAGGATGGAATCATTCGCTTTGATGCAGAAAACAACAAGGATTTGTGGGAAGTTTTGAATGACCAGTTCCTGCCCAGTTTCCAAGCCCTTCGCTATGGATATATGGAAGGTGATGGGGATGTGAAGGAGGAATATGTTCTGGACATTTGGGAAAAGATTGTGGGCTCACGTACGGATAACGTGGTCTCCAATAGCGATTTTTCGAATGGGTCCCAGGATTGGATTTTGATGAACCAGTTTGGTGGTTTTGCGGACAGTAGCATTGTGACTGAAAAAGATGGCCAGCACATCATGAAGGTAAATGTGAAAACTGCTGGCAGATACTCTTATAGCGTTCAGTTGATTCACGAGAATATCGGTCTTGTGGCTGGCAAAAAATACAAGTGCGTATTTACCATCTGGTCCGATAAGGAAGGCGAAATCACCGCTCGCATAGGCTCCTATGCCACATACGAAACCATTGGGTTCCAGGAGCACATTAAGGTGCCAACGTCTGGAAAATCGGTTGAGATAGAATTTACGCCAGAAGAAAGCACTCCCTTTGCCCGCTTTGAAATGAATTTGGGAAACTCTGTTCAGACTTACTATGTTAAGGATGTTCAGATTTACCGCTTGAGCAAGTAAGAAAAATTTTTCAAAAAAATGTGGGAGAAATATCCTTATAAAACGTTTATAAGGGTATGGATTTTTTAAAACGTTGCTCAAATTTCTTTTTTGGTATGGAATGCCTGGGTTGTGGTTCCACATCAGAATATCTGGATCCCTGGTTTTGTCCGGATTGCAAGGCGAAACTGCAACAGGCGGGCAAGGAACCTCGGTTTCCCAACGAGAATACGGCTTGTCTTTTTCCCTTAGATCAGCGGACGCGTCGCTTAGTTCATGCTCTCAAGTATCGCAGCCTTTCGGGAGTTGCTTCCTATCTAGTTCGTCAATCGTCTTTGACTAAGGATGGAATCTTGGCGGACTATGTAGGGGAATGGGCCCAGCCTCTGGCCTTTGTTCCGGTGCCGCTACATCCGGCCAGGTACCGGGAGCGTGGTTATAATCAGGCGGAACGAATTGCTGCCGCTCTAGCCACCGTCACAGGTGGTCAGGTAAGGCTGTTGCTGCGTCGTCAGAGCTTCAAGGTTTCCCAGACAAAACTTCATCGAGATGAGCGGGAATGGAACGTAGCAGGAGCCTTTACGGCAGTCCCCGCAGTTAAGTTTCCAACTCATGGAACGATTGTGGTGGTGGATGATGTTTTTACAACGGGGGCGACCACGGGAGCCTGTATAAGTGCGCTTTCGAAATGCACATCCTTGGATGTAAAGGTTTGCACGCTTTTGTTTGACGAACCAGCCAGCGCAGCTATGGATTTTGCCGCCGACCAAAACCATATGTGGGATTACCAATAGAGCAAAATTCTACAAAAAACACCCGAAACTAGGTTTCGGGCGTTTCGCGGAGGAAGAGGGACTCGAACCCCCAAGCCTGACGGCGGCGGTTTTCAAGACCGCTGACTTACCAATTAGCCTATTCCTCCAAAAAGTGCTCAAAGAATAAAAAAGTCCAGTGGTTTCGTCAATTCTTTTTATGGGTATTTTGCGAATTTGTTATTTTATAGGTATGGCTGATTGGAGTGCTCAATTTGCAGCGGAATCCCAGCGGATTCTGGAATTGCTTTTTTCATATATGCCGAAGATTGCTGCTGAACGCAATCTGAATAATCTTCTTATGCTTATGGCGAACATGGGCCGCTCCATTGTTCAGGCGGACCGTTGCTCCTTGTGGCTTGTGGACGAAGAGAAAAAAGAACTGTGGACTAAGGTGGCTCATGGAGTGGATGAACTCCGCATCCCCCTAACCGCAGGTTTTGTGGGCTATTCCGTCAGCACGCGGGAACCGCTCCTCATTGCAGACGCATACAAGGACCCCAGGTTCGATCGTCGCAGTGATGAAAAGACCAATTATCACACCACTTCTGTAATGACCGTTCCTCTCTTTGATTCTGAGGGAAAGGTCATGGGCGTATTTCAGGCCATTAATAAGGTGACTGAAGAGAAGGTGTTCTCGGAAGATGATTTGAACCACCTGGCCTTGACTGCCGTGTATTCTGCAAAGACTGTGGAATCCGCCCGCTTGACGGCAGAACTGGAAGCGACGCAGCGCGAAATCATCCATATCTTGGGTGAGGCGTCCGAATATCGTAGTCAGGAAACCGGCGACCATATCCAGCGGGTGTCGGAGATTTCGTACCAGTTGGCCAAGTGGATGGGACTTCCGGAGGAGGACGCTGATCGCATTCGCCTCGCGACGCCTATGCATGATTTGGGCAAGATTGGAATTCCAGACGCTGTGCTCAACAAGCCTGGCCGTCTAACGGATATTGAATTTGGCGTCATGAAGTCTCATTCCATCATTGGTGAAGAGATGCTGAATGCCTCAAAGCGGAAGCTTCTGCGCTTTGCTGCGGTTATCGCCGGCAGTCATCATGAACGCTGGGACGGTAAGGGCTACCCTCGTGGACTGAAGGGGGAGGACATCCCTCTGGCAGCGCGTATCTGTGCTGTAGCGGATGTGCTGGACGCTCTTTCTAGCCCGCGTTGCTATAAGGAACCCTGGCCTGAGGATCGGGTTCGCGAAGAGTTTGTGAAACAGCGTGGTCTGCAGTTCCAACCGGAGCTGGTGGATGTGCTCCTTGAACATTGGGACGAGATCTACGCGCCTTACCGCGAAAGACGCTGACCTATCTTCAAAATAAATCAAAATCGGCAAAAACCGCGAAAATTCAAGGAAAATGGCGGAAAAGAAAAAACCTCAGGAAGAACCTGAGGTTTTTTCGTGGTTCCGATTGGAATTGAACCAACGACACGCGGATTTTCAGTCCACTGCTCTACCAACTGAGCTACAGAACCATTTTGGTAAGCCAAAGTTAGATAAAGGCGTGATTTTTGTCAAGGGTAAAGAAGATATTACTCCAAAATGTGGATTTTCTGCTTTTTTTTCATATAGATTTACAAATGGTTGTAGAATAGATGTCTATTCTCGTTTTTGGTGATTTGATATGGTCATAATAAAAAAGAGCTTATGGTTATTCTTGCTTGCTGGCCTGTTTGTTATGTGGGCTTGCGATGGTCATTCAACTGCGGCAAAAATTGAGGATGATCCGAATAGTGGCAAATCTAGAGTAATCGATCCCGTGACCGGAGATACCATCTACGTTGAAGATACCGTGGTTGTGTATAAGGATACAACGCTGCGCTGGGTCGGAAGTTCTGCATTGTTGATTACGGAAATATCCCCCTTGAATACGGATTGGCGTGATTTGGATGGGGATGATGGCG
This sequence comes from Fibrobacter sp., assembly GCA_024398875.1. GTDB lineage: Bacteria > Fibrobacterota > Fibrobacteria > Fibrobacterales > Fibrobacteraceae > Fibrobacter. Next base: position 121,432 of record JAKSIJ010000006.1, on the reverse strand, counting down.
CCTGGGTTGAAATTTTTAATTCTGGGGACAAGTCTGCTAATTTGAAGGGATATTCACTGGTTGAATCCTTGAAAGAACCGAAAAAGTGGGTCTTTGGAGATGAACTGGTGGCTGCAAAATCCTTTAGAACGGTGTTTCTTGATAAAAAGGACATAAATAATGTCTCTTCGTTGAAGGATGGGGTGGATGAAGAGGGTCATGTGCTTCGTGCTCGTACCCATACTAACTGGAAGTTGGACAAAAGTGGTGGAACGCTTTACCTGATTGACCCTAGTAACGGAATTCGCGATTCTGTTCAGTATCCAGACATTAGTCGTGCTGGCGTAAGTTGGGGCATTGTGGATGGTGGCGCCTGGAAGTATTTTGGAATATCTACGCCTGAAGCGAAGAATACGGAATCTATAGCCTATGACGGGTTTGCCGATGCACCTGATTTTGGAGAGATGAAGGCTGGTTTTTACAGTAAGTCTGTTACGATTAATCCGCCATCTACGGGTGAGGGAGAAACTATTCGCTGTACGCAGGATGGTTCTGCGCCAACAGAAGGTTCTTCTGCGTTTACGGCACCGCTGGAGATAACAAAGAGTACGCCGCTACGTTGTGCTATGTTCAAGAATGGAAGCCTGCCTTCTAAAGTTGTGACGAAAACGTTCTTCATTGGCGAATCGGTGAATATGCCGGTGGTGGCAGTCAGTGTTAGTCCTGATTTCTTTAGCAAGCATTACGTGCATACATCGGCAAGTACACCGGAAGGCGCTCCGTCTGGTATGTATGAGGATGTTGAATATCCCGTTCATGTAGAGTATTTTGAAAATGGAAGTGCTTCTAATGGCGCTGCGTTTGAAATCGAGGCGGGCATTTCCCTAATGGGAAATTATAGCCGTCTGGAAGACAAAAAGTCCGTTGCCATCGTCATGCGTGAGGATTACGAGGATGGCTGGCTTCATTATCCACTATTTGAAACCCGTAAGGGCGTGAATGACAAGTATAAGGGGTTCAACCTCCGCAATAATGGAAATCGCTTTGTGAGCGATTATATGGAAGATGCCGTTGGAGGAGCTATTCTGGAAGGTAGTGGTGTGGATTATCAGCGTAGCCGTCAGGTGGTGGTGTTCTATAACGGAAAGTATTATGGAATTCACGATATGCGGGAACGTTACAACAAGAATTACGTAGAAACCAATTATGGTATTGATGCTAGTGTGGTTAATATTATCAAACATCTTGGGTCTTCCATTACGGCAAGCAACGGAACGACGGCGAATTATGAGTCTTTGCTCGCTTTTGTCGCAGCCGCAGGTAATACTTTTAGTGGTTCCAATAACCCGAATTATCAAACGTTGAAAACCATGATGGATGTGGGTAATTATGCCGATTATATGATTGCCGAGATGTATATGCATAATGGAGATTGGCCGAACAACAACGTCCGTGCTTGGCGTAGCCCGGACCAGCCATGGAAATTTATGGTCTATGATTTGGACCATGGTTTTGACTGGATGTGGAACGTAGATGGATTTGGTCAGAGTTCCAATATGTTTAAATGGGTGAGAGATGGAGGCAAAAATGGCGGTTGTAATAATAAACCGGAAGTATGTTTCTCTACTTTGTTTATTAAACTGATGGGTTCGGAGAAGGCTAATGCCAATAAATCGGGATCCGATGATTTTAGGCGCTTATTTATCAATCATGCTGCGGTAATGCTTACCAACTATGTGAATGGCGCGCGCGTAGAATCGGTGGTAGATGCTATAGCAGCAACGCTTGTTTCTTCAGAAACATCCCGCGATATGGAAAAATTTGATAGGGCTTCTCACTGGTATACGAATTCTTGTGGTAATGGATTTAGTATTGGTGGGTCATGTATTAAGTCCTGGGCGAAGTCCCGTGATGATACTTTCTGGAAGGAAGTCCAAGAAGAATACAACCTGTCTTCAAATGTCATGGTATCCATTGCTTCTAGCGGAAACGGTAAAGTGCTGATGGAAGGAATGAACTTGCCGGGCTCGACTGCCACTTCTACGAATTATACGGGCACGTTCTTTGGCGGAGTTCAGATGGAACTCACTGCGGTTCCTGCTAGCGGTGCTACATTTGTGGGCTGGGTTAATGGTAATGGCGAAACTGTTGACACGGCTAATCCGTGGATTGTAACGCCTACTAATGGCGCTACCTATACGGCAAAATTCAAGTAGTAGATTGCTGGCTCATAAAATGTAAAGAAGGCGATGAGTAAATTCATCGCCTTTTCTATATTGTAGTCATGCCCCGTTCTCAGAAGAAAGACCCGAAGGACAAAAGTTATGTCCGCGCAATGTTTGATGAAATTGCGAATCGGTATGATTTCTTGAATCATTCCTTGAGCTGCTTTCAGGATGTATTTTGGCGTCGTGCGTGCTGTAAGGATTTGTGGCGTGTTTTGATGTCAGACGGAAATTGCTCCAATAAGGTTGGTGCGCGGGGAAAAAATTGCTCGCGAAAAAATAGCCCGCGGGTTCGGTTGCTGGATTTGTGTGGTGGCACCGGAGATTTTGCGGTAACATACGAGAAGTACAATGGAACGCCCGATGTAGCAATTTTGGGCGATTTTTCCTTCGGCATGCTGCAGGGCAGCTCTGGAAAAAAAACTTGCGCCAAGCCCGTTCAACTGGACGCCATGAAAATGCCTTTTCCCGATGGCGCTTTCGATGTGATTCTGAATGGCTTTGGCATGCGGAATTTGCCGAATGCCTGCGGCGGCTTGCGAGAGTCAGCGCGGGTTTTGAACGATGGGGGCTATCTTCAGATTCTGGAATTCTTTTCGCCGCGGAATGCCTTCAACAAGTTTTTTTACAAGGTGTTGGCCCCGCTTTTTATTCCTGTGATGGGAGCGTTTTTCAGCAAGCGGGATGCTTATGAGTATCTGGTGAATTCCGTATTGCAGTTTTTGCCGGTTGCTGATTTTGTGAAGTTGGCGGAAGAGAATGGTTTTGAGCTCGTTCATGTGAAGCCTTGCTTTTTTGGGGTGGCTTATCGAGTGCTGTTGCGGAAGCGTCCAAAGGTGGCCGAAGTTGCGCGGGAGGTTGCGCCATGAAGCGTTTCATTCTCGGAGTTACTGGTGCAAGTGGAGCCATTTACGCTACCCGTACTGCCATGCATCTCAAAAAGTTGGGATGTGAGGTGACGGCGATTGTTACGGCTCCGGGCCGAGAGGTGATGGAATACGAAGGCCAGAATGGATTCTTTGATTATTGCGACAAGGTTTGCAACATCGATGACTTCTTTGCGGAATGCGCCAGCGGTAGCAGCGGCTATTCGGGAATGGCGGTGGTTCCCTGCTCCATGGGAACGCTTGGCCGGATTGCCGCAGGAACTTCTGACAACTTGCTGGTCCGTTCTGCGGATGTTTGCCTGAAGGAGAGAGTCCCGCTGGTTATTGTCCCACGGGAAATGCCCTACAACCTCATCCATCTGGAAAACATGGAGCGCGTCACGCGGGCGGGTGCTGTCGTGATTCCCGCATCACCGCAGTTTTATTGCCAACCCAAATCCATTGAAGAACTAGTGGATACTGTAGTTGCAAAAATTCTGAAGCATCTAGGTATGGATGCTAACATCGTGAAACCCTGGCAATCGCCCGAAGCTAGCGAGAGAGGGTAGGCGAATCATGTTCAAGAAGATTGTAGAATTTGGCCATATGGTGCGGTTTAGCCACAGCCTTTTTGCTATGCCTTTTGCGTTAGGCGCCATGTGGGTGGCGGCAAATGGCTTTCGCGGAATGGATGCTTGGGCTATCGCAAAAATTGTGATTCTGATTGTCGCCTGCATGGTGACGGCCCGCAATAGCGCCATGAGTTTCAACCGCCTGGCGGATGCGAAAATCGACGCATTAAATCCGCGGACGGCGGGGCGGCATTTGCCTTCGGGCAGGCTCAGCAAGGCTTCTGTCATTGCGTTCCTGATTTTGAACGGCGTGTTTTTTGTGGCGTTCGCCTGGATGCTGCAGCCTTTGGCGGGCTACCTCGCTTTCCCTGTTTGGCTGTTGTTGCTTTCTTATTCCCTGTGGAAGCGTTTCAGTTATCTGTGTCACTGGTTTCTGGGATTTGCGACGGGCATGAGCCCCCTTGGGGCTTGGATTGCCATTCGCGGTGAGTTCGGCTTGTTCCCTATTTTCCTCATGTTCATTCTGATTCTCTGGATGGGCGGCTTCGACATCATTTATGCCACACAGGATGAGGCGATTGACAAAGCGCAGGGCTTGCATTCCGTGCCGGCCCGCTTTGGGCGCAAGCGTTCGCTGCAAATTGCCTGCTGGAGTCACGTGGCCATGCTGATTCTCTGCGGTGCCTTTGGCTGGTTTTGGAATCTGGGCGTGATTTGGTGGGTGGTGACGGGCCTTATTACGGCGGCCATCGTCTATCTCCATTTCTTTCGGAAGTCTGATGATTTGGACAAGATGAATCGGGATTTCTTTTTGGCCAATGTGGCAGTGAGTTGCCTAGTGATGGTTGGCCTTGTCCTGTGGGTTTGTTTGGGAGGAGACGCAAATGCCCTTTACTAAAGATGATCGTGTAAAGATGTTTCAGCGGATGGGCGCCGTGGCGGCGGTCATCGCCTTGATATTGATTTTTCTGATTGAAAGCGGTATTGCCAAAGATGAAAATCTGCAACTTGCCAATTTTGGTTTGACGGCCATGATTGTGGTTTTGGCGGTGGCGTTGGGCGGGAGCATGATTTCCAAATGGAAATGATTTTTGCCGAGAAGTGGACAATTTGAAGATGGTGAACGAAAAACAGACATATCGCAAAACGGTTCTCCCTAATGGAGTGGTGGTCCAGACAGACTATATGCCCCATGCCTATTCTGCGACCGTGGGCGCTTGGCTTCCGCGTGGGTCTCGACATGAAAAGCCGGAGGAATTCGGCCTCAGCCATTTTTATGAACATCTAGTTTTCAAGGGCACGGGGAATCGTACCGCTTTCGAAATCGCTTGCTCGCTGGAAGACCGCGGTGGAAATCTGGAAGCCTATACCACACGGCAGGAGACGGGATTCTACGCCAACGTCGTTGCGGGCGATGTGCCGCTGGCATTGGATGTCATTGCAGACATGCTCATGAATCCTCGGTTTGAAAAAGAGGAGATGGAAAAAGAGCGTCGTGTGATTATGGAAGAGGTCCGCAGTTACGACGACATTCCCGAAGAATTGGTGGGGGATGTTTTCAACGCGCTCCATTTCAAGGGCTGCGGTATAGCCCATTCCATTACAGGTAAACTAAGCGATGTACGCAGGCTTACGAATGAGCAGATGTGGGAATATGAACGGCAGGTGCTGAAGGATATGCCCATCTATGTCTGTGCTGCCGGTAAAGTGAATCACGACGAACTGGTGGACTTGTGCGTAAAGAAATTTGCTCGAAAGAAAACGGGGCGCAAATTGCCCACCGATTCTTACGTCTGCCACAGTGGCGTGAAGATTATAGGTAAGCAGGACATCCAACAGTCCAATCTCTTCTGGGGAACCAGTTTTGGCCCTGAAATGTTGACCGAAGAAAACCGCACTGCTTTCTCCATTTTCAATGTGGCGATTGGTGCTGGCATGACGAGCCGCTTGTTCCAGAAAATTCGTGAGGAGCGTGGTCTTGCCTATTCCGTATATTCCTTGGCGGATGTGTTCCCGGATTGTGTGGACTGGGGTGTCTCTTTGGCAACGGAGCCGAAACAGTTGGTGACGGCATTGGACCTCACGCGGGATGTGACATTTGGACTTTTGAAAAATGGTTTTGCCAAAGGGGAACTTGCTCGCATCAAAACCAACATCATTGGGAGCATGCGGCTGGGGGCTGATAATCCTGAAAAGCGGGTGATGCGATTGGCGGAACAATCCCTCCATTTGGATGAATTTACGCCTATGAGTCAAGTGGAAAAATCCGTCATGGATATGGATGAGGCGAAGGTTCTTGACATTATGAATGGGGCTTTTGCCAATGCAAAATTTGCCGTGGCTGTGGTGCAGCCCAGTGATGTGAAAAAGCCGGTTTTGAAGGCGTAGTTTTGATGAATCAGAATCCCTTTGAACTTGTAAAAGTTTCAGGCAAGTCAAAAGCCCGGCTTGGAAAACTTCACACCGCTCATGGGGAAGTGAATACTCCGATTTTTATGCCTGTAGGGACTGCGGCGACGGTTAAGTCGCTGTCGGCGAGAGACCTTCACGAGATGGATGCGGAGATTATTCTCGCCAATACCTACCATCTCTATTTGCGGCCGGGAACGAAGCTCATTGCTGATGCAGGCGGTGTGCAGAAGTTTATGGGCTGGAATGGCCCGATGCTTACGGACAGCGGTGGATTCCAGGTCTGGAGCCTGAAAGATTTGCGGAAGATTACGCCTGAGGGTGTGGAATTTCGAAGCCATCTGGACGGCAGCCGTCATCTGTTTACGGCTGAAAGTGTCATGAAGGCACAGCGGGAAATTGGTGCGGACATCATCATGGCATTTGACGAATGCACACCGTATCCCAGCACATTGGAAGAGGCGGAGAAGTCTTTGGCCTATACGCTGGACTGGACTCGCCGCGCTAAAAAATGGCTGGATGAAAATCCGCCGCTTCTTGGCTATCCGCAGTATTTTTTCGGCATAGTGCAGGGCGGCATGCACAAGGAACTTCGCAAGAAGGCTATTGAGGCTTTAAAGGAAATCGGGCCTGATGGATATGCCATGGGAGGCCTCTCTGTAGGAGAACCGCCCGAGGTAATGTACGAGATAGCAGATTACTGCACGAATTTATTGCCGGCGGATAGAGCCCGCTATGTGATGGGTGTTGGAACTCCCTGGAATTTGCTGGAACTCATCTCCCGCGGAGTAGACATGTGCGACTGCATTCTTCCGGCGAAAAACGCGCAGGACGGTCTCGCGTATACGAGCTCCGGCGTTCTGCATTATAAGGCGGGAGCCCATCAGCATTCTCACGATATTCCGTTAGACCCGAACTGCGATTGCTATTGCTGCAGAAATTATTCTCGGGCTTATCTCCGGCACTTGTTTAACACGAAGGAGCCCTTGGGATGGACGCTTGCCACCATCCACAACTTGCATTTCTATTTGCGGTTGATGAAATCAGCTCGCGCCCATATTGCGGCAGACTCTTTTGAGGAATGGTCCGCGGAGCAGATTCAGATTTTACAGCAGAAGTTGTAGCGCAATTCGCGAAAACTAGTGTCGACCGAACCGTCTTGTTTTGCGGAAAGGCTTGTCTCCGAAATCACGCTCGTCATGATCTTTGCGGAAGGGCTTGTCGCCAAACTTTTCGCGGCGACGTTCTTCCCGATTCTTGTGGAATCCGCCACCGCGCTTTTCACGCCCACCGAAGCCGCGCTCTCCGCGCCCGCCAAAACCGCCCCGGCCTTCCTTGTGGAAGGATTTCCTTTCCCGCGGTTTGGAGCCTGGCATGGGGCCCGAGGGTGCCTCGTCCGTCATGACGCGGAAGCGGGCGTCGTTCCCGCGAATGGTCATTTCAGAGAGAGCCTCCAAGACGTCCTGGGGCAAGGCCTCTGGGAGTTCCACCGTGCTGAACTTGTCGAAGAGTTTGATGCGGCCAATGTTGCTGCTGCTGATATTGCCTTCGCCGGCAATGGCACCCACGATGTCCTTGGGGCTTACGTGGTCCACGCGGCCCACGCCTAGATAATAGCGGAGGTAGCCTTCTTCCACGCCGTTGAGGCCTTCTTTGCGCTCTTTGCGGATGCGTTGCTTTTCTTCGCCGGTAAGTCCATCGATTTCTGGCGTATCTGCGCCGATGAAATCTTGCCCGCTACGTGCTTTTTCTCGGCGATCCTTCGGCGTTTCAAGGGAGGGCAGTTCCGGGAACAGTTGCTGCTTTTTCTGGTAAATCTTGATGACTGCGGCGGCGATATCTACAGCGGTCATTTCCTGAATGGGAGCGTCCTCTTGAACGACTCCTTCCTTCAGGTTGCAGCCTTCCGCCATGAGATCTTGTACGAGGTTCTTGAACTTGTCCAGTTCGCCGTAGCTGAAAACACTCTTGACTTTGTTCTTGAAAGCTTCCACCCGCTTGGCGCTAATTTGTTCTGAAGTGGGGAGCGCCATGGCTTCAATGGGCTGGCGCGTTGCCTTTTCAATGGTTTTCAAAAGGCGGCGTTCGCGGGGAGTGATGAACAGAATGGCGTTGCCGCTACGGCCCGCACGACCTGTACGTCCAATGCGATGTACATAGGATTCCGTGTCATAAGGAATGTCGTAATTCACTACCAGAGAAATTCGGTCCACGTCGATACCGCGGGCGGCCACATCAGTCGCCACCACAATATCCAACTTCCCTAATTTCAAGCGATTGACTGTCCGCTCTCTCATGGATTGGGCTAGGTCGCCATTCAGGGGAGCCACATTGAATCCTCGGGATTCCAGTTTTTCCGCCAGTTCAGAAGTGGCCTGTTTGGTGCGGACGAAAATCAGCACACCATCAAAATCTTCGCCTTCCAGCACGCGGGCCAAAGCCTCCAACTTGTGCTCGGAACGGACCAGCAAGAAGCGCTGGCGAATGTTTTCCACCGTCGTTGTCTTGCCTTCAATGCGGGCTTCCTCATAATCGCCCAGATGCTGGTTGATGATTTTCTTCACATCGTCGGGCATGGTGGCGCTGAACAGAGCGCGCTGTGCATCTGCCGGAATTTCTTTCAGGATGGTCTCCACGTCTTCCATGAATCCCATGTCCAGCATTTCGTCCGCTTCGTCCAGCACGATGGCCTTCACGCCGCTCAGTACGATGGAGCCGCGTTTCAAGTGGTCGATGAGTCGGCCCGGTGTCGCCACGATGATGTTCGCCTTGCGCTTGAGGGCTCGTAACTGGATTTGAATGTCCTGGCCGCCGTAGACGGGAACCACATGAACCTTCGGCAGTTTTACCGCATATTGCTGGATGGCTTCCGCCACCTGGATGGCGAGCTCACGGGTTGGCGTGAGAACCAGCATGGAAGTCTCGTGGCCGTTGAATTCGATGCGAGAAAGTAAGGGTAGTGCAAAAGCGGCAGTCTTTCCGGTTCCGGTTTGTGCCGTTCCCAGCAAGTTCGCTCCCTGCAACAGCGCAGGAATCGCCTTGGCCTGAATGGGGGAGGGGGTCTCGTAGCCCGCCATTTTGACGGCTTCTAAAACTTCGGGTGCAAGGCCCAAGTCTTCGAATGTCACCATGGACTCGTCGCGGAGTGTCTCCTCGACTTCATTGTAAAGTTCCGCTACATTTTCGGGAAGGGCGTCGTTTTCGACGTTGAAGATATCTTCTGACATAATCACCTCAGGACATCGCTTCGCACCTATCCTGAAGCCAATGTCCACTGTAGGACGCTGTTTAGACGCCCAAAGTTAAACGTGCCGCCAAATTTAAAATAAGATAATGGGTTTGGCAATAAATGTTCTGGAGAAAACCAGTTTGAGAACTCTCGCAATGCCTACGGCATCTGCGAAATGGCGTAGAGGGGGTATATATCCACATGCCTCAGAGCCCCTTCGCTTTGATTGTCTGTGTAGTTTATTTCACCAAAGTTTTCCAGGGAACAGCGATAGGCTTTCGCAATATTTTTTTCTCGCATCATAATCCAAAGACTTTTCATGCCACCTTGACTACCAGCTTTAATTTCAATGGGCGCGACTTTTGCGGCTCTTGCGTCAACATAGTCAACCTCTGCTAAGCTATTTCTCTGTTGACGGTTCCAATAAAACAGTTCGTGTCGCATGTTCGGCGTTTTGTTCCGCAAAATTTCCAGTCCGGCAAGCATTTCTGTGAGCGGACCCTTGTTTACAAGATCTTCGACACTTGATGTAAGAATTTCTGCGGCTGTTGCAGTAGCGTTCCCTAGGGACATATTCATCAATCGGAGTTGTAACCCAGAATCAAGCAAGAGCATTTTCTGATAGCTTGGATTCGCTTCACCACCGAGGGGGAGACCATTTGAATCGGAGTGTGTTACGGGAATGACAATTCCTGCCTGCGTCAGTAACTGAACGGCGCTCTTTATTTTTTCTATTCTGTAGCCGCTTCCGACTTTTGTTGGAGAGAACTTGTTTGCAATTTGCAGGGCAATGCTTCTAAAAGTTAGCTGCAATAATTGAGGGTCACATTTCGATTTGTATTTTGCAAAGTCATCTTCATAAGTAATCAGAATGTCGTCTTGTATGGCTTGACATTGCAGGTAGTCCTTGCTCTCAACCCATTTCTTGACCGCTTCGGGCATGCCTCCCACCATCATATAGGTTCGGAATAATTCAACTAGTTTGTTGTGAATTGAATCTGGCAACGGTGCTTTGGAAGACGCTTGAAGCCGCACTTCTAACAAGCGCTTATTACCGGTGGCAATTAGAAATTCATCGAATGTCATAGGATGCATGAACATGGAATGTATCCTCCCGACACCAAATGTTGGAAGACTCTGCAATGCAAATTCCAAAAGGGAGCCGGCTGCGATTACATGTAATTGCGGTAAATCTTCCCAAAAAAATCGAAGCGACATAATGGCTTCAGGACACTCCTGAATTTCATCCAGAAAAAGCAAAGTCTTTTTTGGGGAAATAGGCATGCCACTAAGAGCCGATAGTTGTGAAACGATTCTGCCCACATCCAAATTTTGTTGGAAGGCGATTTTGTATTCCGGGTTTCTTTCGAAGTTTATGGTTACGCAATTTCCAAATTTTTTACCCAGGTGATCAACCGCGCTAGATTTCCCGACTTGGCGTGCGCCGCGGAGTAAAAGAGGTTTGTGGTCTTTTGATTTGGCCCATTCTAGCAGAAATTTGTCGATATTGCGCTGAAAATACATATTTTTGTCCTATTTTGTAAAAATCCAAACATAAATATACATATTTTTTGTAGAAATCCAAACAAATAGTTTGAAAATTTGTCGTAAGCAAAGGGGCATCGCCATAAACTAAAAATTTTACTAGAATTATCATGTATGCGATTCTTGCCGAAGATAATCCTTGTTTTTGTCTTGCTATGCATTTGTGGGTGTGGCTATGAATGGGGAACAGAAACATTGGGTATGTCTTACCTCAAAGTTGGTGACTTATCCTTAAGCAAATTAGACTCGTTTATTCTTGAGTATGACAAGGAGAGGGTGGACTCCAACAGCATTGTAGATTATCGCCACTTCTATTCTGGATATGTCCCCTTTTCTAATATCCTTCTTAAAGAAAGGTCTAAAGATTCCTCCCTTTCGCCGATTTTTGTTTCTATCAGCAAGTTCGATTCGAAGGTTAACAATCTTTCGTATGAGATTAATGTAAGTGGTAGGTGGAAACTTTGGATGGACATTGTGGATTGTACGGATATGAATTGCCTAAATGCTACATCCATTATTATCCATGATGAAGGGTATGATTATGTATATAAATTGGATAAGGACGACTTTGAATTCACCATCCCCAATAGAGAGTACTATTCCGAGGAATTTGGTACCGATTGTGAACTACGCGTGAGCTATTTCTTTGACTTGAACATAAAGTCGAAAGATATGAAGTTAAGCATGTCGGTGCAGCATGCAGAGGAACGTTGTGATGTGAGGATTTATCTATGAGATGGATATTCTTATTCATATCGCTTCTAATGTTTTGGAGTTGTAGTGATGACTATGGTGTTGAATTTATTGATGATAAGGATAGTCGGTTAGAAACATTCTATTCTTTGGAAAATAGGCCGCTGTCACTGAGAGCCTTAAATGAAACCTTCAAACATAAGGATTTTACTAGTGTTTGTACCTTTAAACCTGATTCTGTAAGTCTATATGAGTTGGATTCTTTATTCAATCCGGTTCTAAAAAACAACGCAAATTGCGAAACTTCTGATGCGAGATTAAATTGTCAATTTGGGGCTGCCGACTATGATTCGCCCCTTGTTAAATTCGTCATATCTGGCTCGTGGATGAAAAATTCCAATTTTGTCACCACAGGACAACTGGAAATTATTGTTGATATAGGTCAGGATTCAGCAGATTTCGATCTTAATTTTGAGCAGGCATTCAAATCTAGCCGTATTTTGCATTATGTGAAGGAAGAGGGATTGCCCTACTATATTGCTAATAGGCTTGCGCAGAAAGATTTAGATAGTACCTACAACTACATAGCGGTTGTAGAGAATCAATTAGGCATTTGGCTTCAAGTATATTTGTCAGACGCTGATTTTGAGGAAAAGTTTGCTGCAGTCGTGAAGGATTACGGCGAATCATTGCAGTTAAAAATGGGCACAATTCCTATTGCTGATTTTGTGTTGGAAAATATGGAAATGGGTTGTGGTAATTACAATGGTATATGTACACAGGCCTATGGCTTTGATACATGCAGTAGCGACTATTTTGCAGATACAATCTTTGATGAAAGTAGCAAATTTTATGGGACAATCCTAGTATGCAACAGAGGCTATGGCTGGAAATTGTATAATGACTCATACGACTCCCTGCCGTTGTGTTCTACCTATCGGAAAGATCTCACTTACGAATTGACCGACTCTTCGTTCCTTATTTGCAAGGATAGCGGTTGGGTGGAGGGCTCATATGACCGTGAAAACCGCAAGTACCTTTTGGGGAAATGTGAAGACAACCAGGTGGAGAGAATCCTTGATCGCTACTTCTACTGTAGAGGTAATGAGTGGATGGATGCCTCCCTTCTGGATTACGATATAGGAATTTGTGGTGTTAATATTGAGTATGGGCAAATGTTCGAATATAACGACACTATTGCGGTTTGCGGACAGCCTTCAAATATCTATTGGGGGCCGATTGGAGAGTGGCACTGGTCAAGCGAATTAGATGCCTATGCGTTTAGGACTGGTCAGCTGTGTAACCGTAAAAGTGATACACTACAGATTTTGAAATATAAATCCGAAGTTTATGGGTGCTTTGACAACGACAAAACATACCAGTGGATGAAACTTAATCAGTCTGATGGGCGGTATTCTTATTTTGTGGAGGAAACTGATTCTTCCAGCAGGGAAATGTATGGGCAGATGAAGGACGGAATGTTTTATGTTGGACCAGATAAGAATAATCTGGATTATAGAAACATAAGATATGTCTATAATACCAAAGATAGCCACCTATATGGTGTTATTGTATTGGAAGATAAAATATGGCTCGATTCTGCTTTGGCTTGGAAAGGTTCTGGAAAATGGGAAAATGTGGAGAGATTATTATGTCCCGATGGTTTTCACATTCCCAGCGTGAATGAGTGGGGAGCGTATGCAAATTTGGTTAAGCGTGGAGAAGCTAGAGCGATTAAAACTGATACGACTTCCATTGAAGCTGTTTCCTATAAAACTAGCACACCTGTTGTAGAAGAACTTGAAATAGCGGTCTTTTTTACGGGTCAAAATGGGGTGGGAACACTTCAAAGTGCGGTGTGGCCCCAAAATGCAGAAACTTCAATCGTCTGTGTGAAGGATTTCTAAGTGAAACAATTTGTTTTACATATTTTCTTGATGTCGTGCATAGGGTTGTGCAGCCTTTTCGTTGGCTGTGCAACCACCAGCTACAAGATGAGCGTCATTGAAGGGGAGTTTGACGTCACTCTCCAGCAGCCTGTTCGTGGAGCCGAATTCAAGATGGAGGAGAATTCTAAAGTCAAAAGAGTGTCCCTGAGTACCAATGGTTACGGAGGCAAGGAAACGAAACTGTCAAAAGTTTGGACTGGCTCTGCGTATGTGCGGGATGGGGAAAGATATGCTAGTAAAGATGATTATTCTGAAAAAATTAACCCTGGTCGCGCAGATCTGACCTATATTTTTAAGGAAAGTCCCCTAAGCGTTCAAGTAGAAATGTTGGAAAAACATAAATTGAAATTCGTTTCTTTGGGGCTTGGACTCGACCTTATGCCTTATGGCACGGCAACCATTGGCATCAACGGAAATTATGGCGAGCTTGGAGCTTCAGCATATTTAGGCGTTGACTACAATAGCACTAAATACAGCTATGAGGGTATATCGGCTTCGGAACCTTTTATTCAAACCTGGCCTGAGCCGGAAGCTTTTATAGACAGCTATGATCATTATCAACTCCACTTAAGGGCTGGAATTGGCTCCTTTGCTAGTTTATTTCTTGGCCCCGTCGCTTTAATCTATGCTCCTATGATTCATTTTCCGCAGTTTTTGACGAAGGAATTGGCAGGAAGGTCAACAGGTTATGATAAGAATGAAGCGCAAATCACCTTTGATTTTCCGCTCTATTTCTCCAATTACTTTGGTGTCACATACAATTTCCACAAAACTATGCAGTATAGCGTTGGCGTTACTGTTATCAACGGGGATCAGCTCAATGAAAGATTGTTCTTTGGTTCCGCCTCAGTTTCTTGGCTTTTGTAAATGTCTGAATATGTGGTGTAGTGGCAAAACTAATTCATTACGAAAAAGAGGTACGCCTTGCGACGTACCTCTTTTATTATACCCCCAAGCAGTTTCGAACTGCTGTTGCGGGAATGAAAATCCCGAGTCCTGGGCCACTAGACGATAGGGGCATCTGGTGTAGGGCCAAATATAGGAAAGAAAGTCGTTTTGTAAAGGGGCCCCCTTCAAATTTTTTACATTTTAGGCGTGAATTTAGGAAAATGGCTCAAAAAATCCCTTTGTGGCGGCATTTTGCGCTTCCTGCCCGTGGCCCTTCTGGCCAGTGCCGTAGACGCCGCTTTGCTGTGGGGAATCCGCTCCTTCATGGAGCTTTTGTCTGGCGAGCCGCCCATCGCCCTTTGGCAATGGGTCCTCATCATGGTGGTCCTTTCTGCCATCCGTCTGGCCCTTCTCCTCGGTAAGACCCGCCTTTCGGAAACTTGGATTTTCAACACGGGAGCAAACGTCACCGCCTGGTTTTTGCGGACACTGCGCAGCATTTCCCCCCGATTCTTCCATTTGCCGGAGGGAGAGGCCCAGGTGGAATCCGCCTTTGAGGCGACTCAAGTCCTCCAAACCAACGGGACCGTTTTTTTCCAGGGAATCCAGGCGGTTTTGCAGCTTTTGGTTTTCCTGCCGGTACTTCTGTTCATTTCCTGGCCATTGACCCTTTTCCTTTTCGTGGTGGTGGTCCCTCTGGTGGCCTGGATGCAGCGGAAACTCCACAAACTTGGACCCGAGGAGGAAACGCTCCTTTTTGCAAAATCCAAATTCCGCACCGATTTGAACCGTGCCCGCCGTCTCTATAAAAACTGGAGTTCTCCCTTCGAACGTGCCGCCGTTTCTTCCAACCTATTGGAATCCATCCGCTATCTCGCCAAACGGGGACTCAAGGCTTCCATCCAGAAAAACGGACTCTCCCTCATGATGGAGACGGTTTCGGTCCTGGCCATGGTTGTGGTACTAGCTTTTTGCGCGCTTCTCATTTCCAAAGGCTGGATGGACGCCCAGGGTCTGGTGCTGTTCTGCTCGGCAGTGCTCCTCAGTTACAAACCGGTGAAGGAATGCGCCCGGGTGATTCCCCAGTTCCGCTCCGCCATGAGCGCCTACCGCCTGCTGCTTCGCTTTGGCGATGTGCCCAAGAAAAATCCCTGCAAGGTGAAAATGGGCGAGGGACTTCAGATTGAGAAGGGCGTTTTTGGTTATGATGGGTCGGCAGCGGTCGTCTTTTCGGGCCAGAACTTTACCTTGAACGAAAACCTCCCCGTGCTTCTCCGCGGGCGAAATGGTGCCGGCAAGACAACGCTCCTCCGGCTTATCGCAGGGCTTGAGGAATGGAACTCGGGCGATATGCGCCTTCCGTCTAAGGCCCTTGCCGCGGGCATTTTCATGATGTCGCAGGATTTTGAACTTCCGCCGCGGGAACTTCTCCGCACCCTCGTAGAAAAAAACTGCGCCCCCGCCGTCCTCCGCTTTATCGAGGTCTCGGGCGCGAAGCCGCTGCTAGAAAAATCGGGCCTGTCCGGCGGGGAGCGCTCCCGCATGGGCCTCTTGTGGGCCCTCGCCTCCAAAGCAAAAGTAGTCCTGCTGGACGAACCGCTGGCCTCCATCGCCCTCGCCGATCGGGCCCCCATCCTGCAGGAATTTCTGGCGGCTGCTGCAGCCACCGGAAAGTGGGTGCTCATGTCCAGCCACGACGCCCTGCCCGAAAATCTGGAGAGTACCTTCCAGGTTGTGGATGTGGAACATGAATAAGTTGTACCAATTCCGCGGCTACATTCTGGGCGTTCTGGCGCTTGCGCTTCTTGCGGTGCCGGGGCAGCCGTTGCCCGAATTTTTAGTACCCGCATTTCTATTGCCCTCCGGTGAAGTTTTTCAGCCTTTGTCCTTGGACCAGATGGAATTTTATTGCATAGGTCTTGCTCTTTATGTGGCGGGAGCGCTACTTCGCATTAAAGCCCGCCAGTACATTGGTGCCCATTCCCGCGGGAACAAGCTGGAAGCCGATGAACTCGTCATGGTTGGTCCCTACGCCTATACGAGGCACCCGCTGTATTTTTCCAACACTCTTTTGGCGGTGGGCGCGATTTTTATTGCCTTGGGCCCGAATCTTTTGGCCTTTCCTTTCGTATTGGCGGTTTTTACGTTTGAGTGGATTCTCGCTCGAGAGGAAGACCGCTTTCTGGAAGGGAAGTTTGGCGATACGTGGAGGAACTGGGCTCGGGAGACTCCCATGATTCCGTTGAACCGCATTGCGATTTATAAAAAGCAGAAGCAGATTCGGCCACTCCAGAAGGAATATCCGCTTGTATTTGCCCCCAAACGTTCCTTTTGTGCTGCTTTTTTGGCAGATAGGTCTACCTGGGGCTGGCTCTTGTTTTTTAATTTATTGCTGTATTTAAAGAAATTGTATATAGGTTAGTCATGTTTAATTTTCTGGATGTTGCCCGTCAGGTGGCGGGAGTCGCAGCGCAGGCCGTTACCAAGGTGCCTGTGCTGGAAAGCAAATTTCATGTGAAAGACCGTTTGGATGGCCCCTGGCCGGTGGGTCCTTATCTCTGGCTCCATGGCGCAAGTCTCGGCGAATGCCGCATGCTCTTGAATCTGGCCACCTTCCTTCAGGAAGACCTGCCCGCTTGCCCGAAAATGCTCATCACCACCCAGAAGGTGGAGGTACTTTCTTTTTTGCAAGATGCAGGCAAGGGCAAGGTGGATGCCGCTCTCGCTCCCGCCGATACGCCCGCCGCCATGAAGAACTTTGTGGAGAAGGTGCAGCCATTGGGTCTGATTCTCGCTGAAAATGAACTCTGGCCGGGTTACCTTTCCACCATGCGCAGCATTTCTACCAAGCCCTCGGTGGCTCTGGTTTCTGGCCGTTACTACCGCTCCCTGCCGGGCATAGATTTCTCAGCCGTAGGCTTTGCCTGCATGCAGACAGGCGCCGACCTTTCCAGACTTCTATCGGTGGTTTCCAAGTCCGCCCTGTCCCACATGATGATTGGTGGCGATTGGAAACTTCTTCCTTGGGTCCGCTCAGGCAAGGAAGTCTCCGCTCCGGAAAATCCCACGGTGGATACGGCATTCATCTCCATGCATATTTCGGAATGGGTTAGCCTCTGCCGCATGATTGTGTCTTCCATCAAGCGTCAGGAATCAGTGGTGCTGGTGCCTCGCCGTCTTTCCGAGGTTTCAGAATTCAGGAAGGCCCTCCAGGACCAGGAAATCATAGTGGTGGAATGGCCCCTGGTGCAGAAGGGCGCTGTCTCCATCGTGAGCCAGTATGGTCTCACCAAGGATGTCTTTGCCACTTCCAAGTCCGCAGTGATTGGCGGCTCCTTCGGTCGTGGTTTGGGGGTTCACGATTTCTGGGAACCCCTCCAGATGGGTGTTGCCACTTGCGTCGGGCCTTTTGCTCGGGGTCAGAAGGAAACGGTTTCCGCCCTCATTCGTGAAGGCGTCATTACGCAGCTTCAGTCCACAGCGGGCTATTCCCGCCGGAACATGGCGGACACTCGCCTGGTGGGTACGTTCCTTGCTCACGAGCGCACCAAGGTCGAGGATTCCTACCACCAACTGCTGGAATTCCTGAAAAAGCTGCTTCAGAAGTCAGAAGGGGTTGCCTAGTGAAAAAGCTGGTTCTTGCAACGCCCCGCGGTTTTTGCGCCGGAGTGGACCGGGCCATCCATGTGGTGGAGAAGGCTATTGAAAAGTTTGGTACGCCCATCTATGTCCGTCATGAAATTGTGCACAACCGTTTTGTGGTGGAGACCCTGAAATCCAAGGGCGTGATTTTTGTGGACGAGGTGGATGAGGTTCCGGAAGGTTCCGTGGTGATTTTCTCGGCCCATGGTGTGGCAGAGAAGATTTATGCGGATGCGGAAGCTCGCCATTTGAAAGTTCTGGATGCCAGCTGCCCTCTAGTGCTTCGGGTCCATTACAGCGCCAAGCGCCACTACAACGCCGGGCGCCATATCATTTTGATTGGGCACGCGGGCCATGCCGAGGTGGAAGGCACCTTGGGCCAGTTGCCGGAAGGTTCCATCACCCTCATCCGCAACGAGACCGATGTGGAAAATCTTCAGGTTCCCGCAGGCAAGGAACTGGCCTATATCACCCAGACCACGCTTTCTGTGGCCGAGACCCGCAAGATTATCGAGGCTCTGAAGACCAAGTTCCCGGGAATTATCGGTCCGGATGCTGGCGACCTCTGCTATGCTACCGGGAACCGCCAGTCTGCCGTTCTGGACCTCTGTAGCAAGGTGGACATGCTCCTAGTGGTGGGGGCCAAAAACTCCTCCAATTCCTCCCGTCTGATGGAACTGGGGCAGGAACAGGGTATTCCGAGCCACCTGATTGACTCTGTGGAAGACCTGGACATGGCCTGGTTCGATGGCATAGAGACCGTTGGACTTTCCAGTGGGGCCAGCGCACCTGAGGTGCTGGTTCAAGAGGTGGTGGACTGGCTCAAAGTCAAATTTGGGCCTATAGAAATCGAAAATTTCGTAAAATTGGTGGAATCGACTAAGTTTAACCTGCCCAAAGAGTTACAAGATTGATTCCCATCTTGACAAAAAGGCCCGTTTTAACTAAAATTGGGCACGATAAAAAACAACGGAGTTTATTATGAGCCGTATTTGTGAAGTCACCGGAAAAGCCGGCCTCGTGGGTAACATGGTTTCCCACTCCAATCGTAAGAAGTTGATGAAGCAGCTTCCCAACCTCCAGAAGAAGCGTTTCTATATTCCTGAAGAAGACCGCTGGGTTACCCTCCGCGTCAGTGCCGCTGGTCTCCGTACCATCAGCAAGCGTGGCATTCAGGCCGTCGCTGCTGAACTTGGCATCTAATTTCTTCAATAGAAATTTTCGCAAAGCCGCTATGCTAACGCATGGCGGTGTTTTGTGTATTTTATGCAGTCTTTTTATGGCTTGCGCTCCGGACACCTATTCGGAGCAGCGGACAAAAAGCAATCTCTGCAATGATGCCAATGTCATCAAACTGGACCGGAGGGAGATTCACGACGGGTCCTGCGTCTCTGGGTGCGAGGGCGAATACTGGGTTACAGTCTGTAACGAACCAACGCCCATAATGTAATTATGAATTTTGTCGAGGCGAGTGAAACGACCAAGCTTGCTTGGGCGCTTCCGAGCCGAAGTCAAAATGAGTGCGAAGCACTAATTATAAATTATGAGTTATGAAGTATGAAGTACGAGAGGCTTCTGACGAAGAACTCTCATAAGATAATTGTGAATTTTGAATTTTAAATTTTGAATTGTGAATTGCTTCGTAAGCGTCATTGCGAGCGTAGCGCGGCAATCCAAAAATTATTAATTACGAAGTATGAATTATGAGAAGCCTCGGACGCGTCATTGCCCGCGATTAATTCATCATTCCGCATTCAGCATTCTGCATTATTTGTTCAGGAACTGTGGGATGCCTTTATACTTGGCCATGGCCTGCATAATGCTCCCCATCTCCCAGTCCTTCTCTTTCAGGCGGCGGCGGAGCAGCGCCACAAACACTTCCATCAGCATTTCGCAGTCATAGACCGCACGGTGCATCTTGTCGGAATCAATGCTCATGGCGATTTCATTCCGGCGCTTGAACATGTTGGCTAAAAAGCCCAGCTTGTGGTTGTGCTTGCCCGTTTCGTCGGTGAGTTCCGGCAGAATGGTGCGGGCGATGGCGAGGCTATCCACGATGGGGTTCCCGGGCACGAACTGCGGATTCTTCTTGTAGGCATCCCGCAAAAAACTGGAGTCGAAATTGGCGTTGTGGGCGAGGAGGATGGAACCCTGCCCGCAGAAGTTTGCAAAGTTCTTGATGGCTTCGCCCGGAAGAGGAGCGTTTTCCACCATGGCGTCGGTAATGTGGTTCACGCTGGAAGCTTCGGCAGGAATCATCATGCTCGGCTTCACGAAGGTTTCGAATTCCTTCTCGATTTTGGGAACCACGCGTCCGGCCTTGGTTTCCACGGTGAATTTCACGGCACCGATTTCGATAATTTCATCTTTTCCACAAACAAGTCCAGTCGTTTCCAGGTCAAAAGCGACAAATTTAGGCGGCATTGCAATCACGGCTGTTTTCCTTTTAGGTTAGAATGTTCAACTACGTCCGAAAGATATTTAATTTGAATGTCAATCGCTGTCAGGGGCAAGGGAACGATGAATTTATCCCAGGATTTTAGAGAAAAATGAGGCCCATAATGGGGCTCGATAAGCCACAGGGGGCGGTTTGCTGTTTCAGCGAGCCAATAAGATCCGGGCTTGACTTCAAGTGCCGGACCGCGGGGGCCGTCTAGGGCCATTCCCACAAACCCATCCTCTTTCAATGTCCGCAGAAGGTGCCGCACGTTGAGGGCGCCGTGGCTGTCGGACCCTCGGGTGACTTTGTACCCAAGTTTTGCAACCAGTTTCGCAAAAAATTCCCCATCCTTGGATTCCGAAATCAGCACATGGACGTCTTTATTCTTGAAGCAGGCGGTGCTGGCCAGCAAATCCCGATGCCACAGTCCCAGGACTCCGGGGCGGTAATCCGCTGGGGCGTGGAGCCGGATTCTGAGGCTTCGGACCCAGAGGGAGGCCAAAATCAGGAGAATTCGGGATTTCAAGCTGGCAAACTGCATGTTTCAAAGATAGAATTTTCCCCAACCCTTGAAAAAGAAAAGGGATTTACCTATATTGACCCCCACAATGGCGACGTACCCAAGTTGGTAAGGGGCGGCTCTGCAAAAGCCTTATTCATCAGTTCGAGTCTGATCGTTGCCTCTCAAAAAACTCCTGGAAGTGAATCCAGGAGTTTTTTGTTATTTACAAAATTGCACGATTTTCCGAATTACGGATTTTCTGGTGGGAGGGGGTTCTTGCGGGGGCGGCCACGGGGGCGCTTCACGGGAACTACTCCATCGGTGGCGCTGCTTTGGCTAGCGGTGGCGGTCCCAGTGCCAGCTTCGGCGGATTTCTTTGCGAAAAGTGCTGCACGGATTTTCTTCGCCTTCTCTTCCATGCGTTTCTTGGCCAAATCTGCGGAGGAGATGATTTCTGCCTTGAGGATGGCGCCTTTTGCTCCGAAGGCTCCGCGGATGACGCGGCCCGAAGCTGGAATCTTCGGGGCTTCATGAATGACGGTCTTGACCACCTGGGCGGCTTTCTGGGCGACTACCTCTTTCTTTGCAGTGAACAGGGTTTCCAGTTTTTTGCGGGCATCGGAAAGCGTTCCGGTTTTGATTTCCGTCTCCCGTGCGAAATTCAATGCGGTATTGGCGGCGGCGGTTGCTGCCGCCGCGGCGCTTTTAATAGTACTAGAGATATTTTCGGTGCGGGCCACCGTTTTTTCGGCCATGGTCTTCATGATTCCAAGAGCCTTCCGTTTTTTCAGCTCCATGCGCTCTCTCTTGGAGGGGCGTCTGGCGGAATTTCGTCTTTTGGGGGAGTCGTTTGACTCGGACATTTGCAGAATTTCTTCGTCGGAAGGGCCCCGGAGTTCAGGCGGGACCTCTATAACAGGTAGGCTGTTTTTGGGCTTTTCCATGTAAATATCGGATTAAATAGATGCTTTTTTAATTTGTCAAGAGTGTTTTTTGTGTTTTTTTGTAAAAAACTAGAAGAAATTTAAAAAAAAGTGAAAAAAAATGCTTGTCAAGACCTAGAAAATAAATTTATTCTGGACTATCTTTGAGAGCGATGTTACGGTTTACACAAGAAATACTGCTCGCTTTGCGCTCCATCGCCAACGAAGAAGAATCTCACGAAATGTCCAAGAAGGCGCGCGAACAATTTGACTTTTTAGGAATCAACGTGGTGCCGCGTCGTGAAGTTACGTACCCCATCTTTGACAGGAACCCGCCCAAGACGGATGTGGAACTTGTGAATCGGGTGGAGGACATGTGGTCACAGCCCTACCGCGAGATTCAGTATGCCGCCTGCGATTATCTCTTCCGTCATAAGGAGATGCTTGGAGGGCAACATCTGAACTTTTTGAAGAAGCTCATCAAGACCCGTGCCTGGCGCGATACGGTGGATACCATTGCCACTTGCATTCTTGGGGACTTGGTTTTGAGACTTCCTGCACTCCGTTCCAAGATTACGGCTTGGATTCGCGACCCCAATGTGTGGGTGCGCCGCAGTGCCATCATCTTCCAGATTCAGTATAACGCTCGTACCGACTGGCCGCTTCTCCGGCAGTTCTGCCTCACCTGCGCTCAGGATGACGAATATTATATCCGGAACGGCATTGGG
The DNA here is from genome assembly GCA_024398875.1 of Fibrobacter sp. Lineage (GTDB taxonomy): Bacteria > Fibrobacterota > Fibrobacteria > Fibrobacterales > Fibrobacteraceae > Fibrobacter. Next base: position 98,842 of record JAKSIJ010000006.1, on the reverse strand, counting down.
AAGGCTCTCATCGCCTACGCTCGCGTGAATCCTATGGAAGTGCGCCGCCTGGTGCAGGATAATTCCTTCTGCGATCAGACGACACAAGAAGTTCTTCGAGTGGTGTAAACATTATGGCTTCAAAACAATTCGTAGTAATCGGCCTCGGGAATACTGGGTATTTTCTGGCTAGACATTTGACGGCTTTGGGTCATGATGTGATGGTCATTGACCCCAGTCCCGAAAAGATTCAGGACATTTCCAGCTCTGTCTCTCAGGCGGTGGTGGCCGATGGCACCCGCAAAAAGCAGTTGCAGGCCTTGCCCCTTTCTAAGGTGGATGCAGTCATCTGCTGCATTGGCGAGGACTTGGAAGCCTCTCTCCTCACGATTCTCAATTTGAAGGAGCTTGGCGTTAAGAACATCATTGCGAAGTCCAGCAGCCCGGAACATACCGTCATTCTTGAAAAACTCGGCGTGGAAGACATCTTCCATCCGGAGCGAGACATGGCTGTTTCTCTGGCGGAGCGGCTCAATCGCCCCAACATGTTGGATTACCTCCCCTTCATGGAAGGCTTCTCCATCGTGGAGATTGTGTGCCCCAAGGATTTCATCGGAAAGACTTTGAAAGAGCTTTCCTTGACTCACAAGTATGGCGTGCAGGTCATTGCCATTCGTGATCCTTTGGAACCCACTCCCAAGATTGGTAATATCGCCGATTATGTGCTCCAGGAGCAGGACGTATTGTTCCTGATTGGCCCCAACGAGGCCTTGGATACCTTCAAAGGATAATTTTTCTTAAAATACCCCTTGACACTCTCTTGTTGTATTTGTTATATTGTAATTATTACAAAAATAACAAACAAGTGAATAAACAACTAAGATTCCGCGAGGCGGAAAGGAGTGAAAAATGAAGGTATGGGTTTGTAAGGTTTGCGGTTATGTGCACATGGGTCCGGAAGCTCCGGAGGAATGCCCGCAGTGCCATGCTCCCAAGAGCAAGTTCTTTGAGAAGGTGGAACAGCCTGCTGGTGGTAAGATTGTTTGGGCTGATGAACATAAGGTGGGTATTGCCCAGGGTCTCGATGCCGAGGTGGTGCAGGGTCTCAAGGAGAACTTCGCCGGCGAATGTACCGAGGTGGGCATGTACTTGGCCATGAGCCGTCAGGCTGATCGTGAGGGCTATCCTGAAGTGGCGGAAGCCTACAAGCGCATCGCTTTTGAAGAAGCGGAACACGCCGCCAAGTTTGCGGAACTTCTGGGAGAAGTGGTGTTCCCGGACACCAAGAAGAACTTGGAACTCCGCGTAGCTGCCGAAGCGGGTGCTACCGAGGGCAAACTTGCTCTCGCTAAGCGCGCCAAGGAACTGGGTTATGATGCCATTCATGACACCGTTCATGAAATGTGCAAGGACGAAGCCCGTCACGGAAGCGCCTTCCAGGGTCTACTGGGCCGTTACTTCAAGTAATTGGGTGTAGGTGGGTCCCTTTGGGACTCGCCTTTTTTATATTTTAGGTTGTATGCAAAATCCTGTTATTCTGTTGCAAGAACGTGGCATTAGGCCTTCCATCCAGCGGGTGGAGGTTTTGCGGTATTTGATGGACGTGACGACGCACCCCTCCGTAGATACCATTTATCAGGCTTTGCAGGAGCGGTACCCCAACATGTCCCGAACCACCGTCTATAACACGCTGGAACTTTTGGATAGCAAGGGCCTGGTGCTGACGCTGGATTTTGGAGAGGGCTTTCTCCGTTACGACGCAACGACGGAACCGCACAGCCACTTCATGTGCAATGCCTGCGGTCAGGTGACGGACATTTTTGAATCCCCGAAGGATTGCGAATCCATGCTCCCCAAGGGTTATGTTTTGAAGGGCGCTGCTCTTTATTTGCATGGACTGTGTAATCACTGCGCTCAGAAAAAATAAAAAAGCCTCTAGTTGTAGAGGCCTGTCTTAGTTGTATTTTTGATTTTTAGAATACTGGTGCGGCGGAAGTTTTTCTCCGCTCTCGTTTTTCTTTTCTTTTGCCAGCGCTCTGTGGGTCACGTACCCAGTGGCGTGGTAGCGGCTGCCCGTTTTTATGATGGATGTGTAGGCATCGAGCGCTCGGACTCCAAACCATTGTTCATAAATATTACGGCCTTCGTGTAAGTCCTTTTCCGTAAGGGTTGCATCGCTGGCATGCTTCTTGTATTTCAAATCAAACTGTTCGGACATGTAAGAAACTGCTTCGAAAACTTTCGGGAGGCGAGCTTCTTCCACTCTGCCAGTGCGGATTTCAAAGGCGTAGAATTTGTCATTCTGGTTGAAGAGAAATTCGATTTGGACTAGCAATTCCCCGAACTGGTAGGTGGAAAGCCCCATGTTGCCGTGGGAACTTTGCCCGTAGGGTTCGTAGCCTCTTTTGAGGAGTTCTTCCGCAACGGTTTGGCGAGTAGCACCAAAGGGAATGCCCGCAAATTTATTGTAATCCTGCGCAAAACCTTCCACGTTGATGGCGAGGACAAAAAGCAGTATGATAGATGCGGACTTCAGCATAGTTAAAATCAAAAAATGTAAGCGAAATATAGCAAACGGCTTCGTTTTAATTAAGGGGTATTTGTGGATTTTTTTTGTAATATCTATATTTTGAAACATGTCTAGCTCCTTTGGAAAATTATTTACGGTAACCACATGGGGTGAATCTCATGGTCCCGCTGTTGGGGCCGTTGTGGATGGTTGCCCTGCAGGGATTCCCCTAACAGAAGCGGATGTTCAGGAATTTCTGGACCGCCGCCGCCCCGGTCAAGGTGCTGTGACTACGACTCGGAATGAAAAAGACCAGGTGAAGATTCTTTCTGGCGTTTTTGAAGGGAAGACCACGGGAACTCCCATCAGTTTTGTGGTTTTCAATGAGGACCAGCTCAGCGCCGATTACAGCGATGTGCAAAAATGGTACCGCCCGAGCCATGCGGATTTGAGCTACGATTTGAAGTATGGGTTCAGGGATTATCGCGGTGGTGGCCGCAGTTCTGCCCGCGAAACCATCGGTCGCGTGGCCGCAGGTGCGGTGGCACGGAAATTGCTGGAAAAAGTTGCAGGAACGGAATTTCTGGCTTGGGTCAGTTCCGTAGGCGATGTAGATTGCCCTGCAATGACAACGGATGCGATTTCTCGCGAGGCTATTGAGGCTTCTGCGGTTCGTTGCCCGGACAAAGATGCTTCTGCCCGGATGGAAGCGGCTATTTTAGATGCCAAGAAGAATGCGGATAGCATTGGTGGCGTTGTGAGCCTTCTGGTGAAGAATGTACCCGCTGGTTTGGGCGAACCCGTTTTTGATCGCCTGGATGCGCTTCTTGCTCAAGCTATGCTTTCCATTCCGGCAAGCAAGGGCTTTGAAATCGGAAGCGGTTTTGCGGCTGCCCGCATGAAGGGTAGCGAGCATAATGACGAAATCTTCTTTGATGGCGCCTTCCATACCCGCACGAATAATGCGGGCGGTTCTGTAGGCGGCATCAGCAATGGAGAGAATATCTTCTGCCGCATCGCCTTCAAGCCGACGGCTACAATTGCCCAATCTCAAAAGACCGCTAGTCGGGATGGTGAGAATGGGGAACTTTTGGCGAAAGGACGTCATGACCCCTGTGTGGCTGTTCGCGCTCCAGTGATTGTAGAAAGTATGGCGGCGTTGGTGCTAGCCGATCTCTATCTGCAGCAAAAGCGTCAGTCTCTCTAAGAGGGCGTTGTGCCTCTATTCCTGAAATACCTTCTAGCTCTGGTCTACAGGATTGGGTATTTGCTTCATCATCATTTTTGCCTCAAATCGGGGAAGCCTCTTTCCCATGCCCAGCTAATTGTGGTTGGGAGTTTTTTGGTCGGTGGCGCTGGAAAGACACCTTTTTGTCTGTGGTTGGTGCGGAGGATTCCTGCAAATTACAAGGTGGCGGTTTTGTGCCATTTCAAGGCTTGGGATGAAGTTAATTTGTATAAAATGAAGTTGTACGATTGCACGAATGTGCGGGTATTTGCCACAAAAAATCGGTATAAAACGGCGCATGAAATTGATAGACTGTTTGATTTCATCATCTGTGATGATGGCTTTGAGGATTCTCGCCTGGTGGGGGCAAAAGTTATCCGTTTGGATTGGTCGCAACCGCCCACGTCTTTTAAAGATTTGATTCCGCTAGGGAAACATCGTAGTTTGGTGCAAGATCATGAGGCTCCGGCTTTGGTTGCACGCTGCTACGGTGCGGAGAGGGATGTTTCTTTTGAACTGGAAACTGTTGAAATTGCAGATAAGCGGACGAGAAATGCTGTTGTTTGTGGGCTAGGAAATCCGGATCGCTTTGTGGAGGATTTGAAGAAGGCTGGAGTGGATGTGCAGACTGTGATTCAACGTCCTGACCACGACTCAAAATTTACAGCAGCTGTAATTTCCGCCATGGAGCTTGCAGATGCTGTATGGATGACTGAAAAGGATTCTTGTCGATTGCCTGCGGAGTTGCAGAGGAATCCTAAAATCAGGGTGGTAGGGCAGAAAGTTTCTGTGTCGCCATACTTCGCTCAAAAAGTGGAACTTTTGTTTCGCTTGAATTTTATCTAGACGGCATTGTAAGAAATTTGTAAATTTGTCGTGCTTTACAGGAGTGTTGTATGACATTGACGAAACGAATTTCAGAACTTTTGCAGTCTCTATCGGCAGGGATTCCCGAACGCGAATTTTTTATTCAATTGGGATTTCTTTCTACTCTCATTGGCGAGCCTTTTTATCTGTATGGACGTGCTGGTTCCGGAAAGTCTCTGATTGTGGAACGCTTGATTGCGGCTTTTAAGAATGCAAAGGTGCTGAAAATTGGCAAGCGAGATCAGGAAATTCCTGAAAAACTGAATGCTTTTGACATTATCGTATTCCAAAAGTTTGACCCTGCTGAGGAAGACGAAAAGACCCAAGTCCACATTGCTTTGCAGGATGGCGGTAAGGCATCCGTTATCATTTCTGGAGAACTTCGCCCTGAGGTGGCTCTCAATCGTGGGGAGATTGTGGATGAGATCACGCTGACCATCGCTCTCCCGGATAGTATTTCTTCTGGTGCGCTTTGCTCGCTACTCCAAACCCCAGGTGACGTGACCGCAACACATGTTCCCCTTGGAATGGCGGTATCTGCGGAGGAACGTAACCTTTGGAACGAAGAAATCAAGAAGGTCTCGTTGTCGGCGGATTCTCTGAATGTTATTGGCAAGGTTGCTGAAATTTGTGAGCAGAATAATTTTTATGTATCCATCCGCAAATGGATTGCCCTCACCAATATGGTGAAGGCGGTGGCGTTTTTCAATGGCCGCTCGGAAACACAATTGACGGATACGTTCTTCCTTGGAACATCGATTTGGGGCCGTAATACTTCTAACAAGATTATCGCAGACAAGTATCGTGAAATTGTCTATAGCGCTCTGTTTAAGGATGCTCCGGGTGTTTTGAATGATCCTTACGATGGGGATAAACTTTTAGAGCGTGTACACAAATTGTTAAATCGCAGTAATAATTTGTACGAAACCAAAAGCTTCAATAACGAACCTTGTCTTTTCTATCGCATTACCGTTGCAGGCGAACCTACACCGTTGTACGCTCCGCTTCGCTATGTGGAGACGGAACAGGATTTCCATCCGTATAACGAATTACGTCAAGAAGAAAAACGGGTGCTTTGCAATTATCATGGGACATCTCTCTGCTCTATCGCTATTGATTCTGCTGCAAAATCTGTGGGACTTCGAAATTCTTCCGCCCGTGCAGCTTCTGCGGTTGTAGGGAAGTATGAGGAATTTGGAAAGGTACCCTCATATATCATTCGGGAAAATGACCCCACTATCATTGCCCAGAAGCAAGAGGAACTGGATGCCATCTGCAAGGAAATCCAGGAAGTTTCTGAAAGGGAATCTAAAAACCTTCAAGTAATGCGTGAAGTGTATAAGAACATCAAGGCTGCGCAGGAAGATTTGTTCTGTAATAAGGTGTTCTTTGAAGAAGCGCAGGCTTTGGTCAAGAAGAGCTTTGATGCCTCGACGGCAGCGATTGGCAAGCTTAAAGAAGCCCACGAACTCATTGCTTCTAAGAATAATTAGTTTTACTCGAATCTCAGGGCTTCTATGGGATCCAGGCGGCTTGCTTTACGGGCCGGATACCAGCCAAAGAAAACGCCTGTAGCAAAGCACACGCCAAAGCTCACAATCACGCTGGTGATGGAGACGCTCATGGGCCAGTTCATGATGGTCTTTATCGCTTGGGATGCGGCTATGCCAAGGGCTATTCCGATGGCGCCACCCAGAAGGCTAATCATCACGGATTCAAACAGGAACTGCAGCAGAATGTCGCGGCTGCGGGCGCCGATGGCCATCCGGAGGCCGATTTCCTTAGTGCGTTCCGTGACGGACACGTACATGATGTTCATGATGCCGATGCCGCCCACAAAGAGGCTGATGCCTGCAATTGCGGTAAGTACCAGAGAAAGCAAATCGGAAGTGCTGGTAATCATGGAAATCATTTCTTCCTGCGTGCGGACGCGGAAGGGGTCCACAGGTTTTGTCCAGCCGCGACGCTCCTTCAAGATGCCCATGATTTCTTCGGTCGCCTTCTCGGCGTAGCCTTCCCCGATGGAGTTGGCGTAAATCTGCCGGATGTCAGTTGTGGCGTTGAAACGCTTCATGACGGTTTGGTAGGGCGTGAAGATGATGTCGTCCTGATCTTGCCCGAAGTCGCCGGAGCCTTTAGCCTTCAACGTCCCGATGACTTTCAGCGGGATGCTTTTGTAGCGGAGGGTTTTCCCGATGGGGTTACCTTCAGGGAAGAGGTTCTTTACGACAGTTTGCCCGATGACGCAGACTTTTGCCATGCGGTCTGTTTCGTCATCAAACATCACACCATCTTCGATTTCATAATTGCGGATGAGGAGGTAGTCGCTAGAGACGCCCGTGAGTTGTGTGGGGGAGTTGTTGTTGCCTACAACAGCCTGCCCGTTTGCGGTAATTACAGGTGAAACGGCGTTGATGTATGTGGCTTCCCTGCGGAGGGCGATGACATCGGCCTCTTCTAGAGTTTGGGCAGTACTGTTGGCGTCCAACTGCACGCCACCGCGGCGTTGCTGATTGGGCATGATGACGATGGCATTGGTACCCATTGCCGTCATCTTTTCCTTGATGGATTTCTTGGAGCCTTCGCCCATAGCCACCATGGTAATCACGGCGGCAACACCAATTACGATGCCCAGTACAGAAAGGAATGTGCGCATCCGGTTCCGGAAAAGAGCCTTGAGGGCAATTTTAGCGAGGGTTAACGGACTCATGCATCCTCCTCGTCATCAAAAGTTTCGGGAGGAGGCAGCGCTTCAAAGGCGGCCCTTGCATCTTGCACCTTCTCGTTCACCACGTCTTTTTTCAGGAGTCCATCGCGCAACGTCACTGTGCGACCGCTGAAAGTTGCAATATCGGGCTCATGCGTTACGAAGGCGATGGTTTTCCCCTGCCGGTGCAGTTCCTGGAAAATCATCATGATTTCGTAGCTGGTGCGGGTGTCCAGATTTCCGGTGGCTTCGTCGGCGAGAATGATGACAGGGTCGTTCACTAGGGCGCGGGCGATGGCCACACGCTGCTGCTGACCGCCACTCATCTGGTTTGGCATGTGGTTCATGCGGTCTTCCAGCCCAACCATCTTGAGGGCTGCGAGAGCGCGGTGATGCCGCTCCTCGGCGCTGATTTTCGGGTTATAGAGCAGCGGAAGTTCCACATTCTCAATTGCTGTGGTGCGGGAGAGAAGGTTGTAGCTCTGGAATACAAAACCGATTTTCTGGCTACGAATGCGGGCGAGGGCATCCCGTGAGAGTTTTTCCGTATGTTCGCCATCCAGAATGTAGTGCCCGCCGGTAGGCTTGTCCATACAACCTAAAATATTCAGCATGGTGGATTTGCCGGAGCCGCTGGTGCCCATGATGGTGACGAATTCCCCTCGATGGATATCGAAGCTCACACCCCGCAAGGCGTGAACCACCTCGTCGCCCATTTTAAAATCACGGCGGAGGTTTTGAATGGAGAGGATGGGCTCTCCCGAGGTATTGAAGTTCGTCGTTTCCACGTTCTTTAGATGTGCTGAACCCTGAAAAAGTTGCATAAAAATTAGTTTTATTAGCCATTTGCCTTTTGTGGAAACACTGAAAAAAGTTATGTTTTGAGAAATTAGAGAATAGGCGAATAATGGCTAAAAAGATTCTAGTGACAGGTGCCGCAGGTTTTATCGGTTGTGAAGTGTCCCTCCTTTTGTTGAAGAAGGGCTACCAGGTGGTTGGTATCGACAACATGAACGCTTATTACCAGGTGAGTCTTAAAGAAGACCGCCTCAAGCGTCTGGACGATGTGAACTTCCGTTTTGAAAAAATGGACTTGGCGGATTCCGCCGCTATCATGGATTTGTTCGCCAAGGAAAAGTTTGATGGCGTGATTCATCTGGGAGCTCAGGCCGGTGTTCGCTATAGCCTTCAGAATCCCCAAGCCTATATCGACAGCAACATTACGGGCTTCTTAAGTATTTTAGAGGGTTGCCGCAAGTTCCCGGTAGCACACTTGACGTATGCCTCCTCTTCCAGCGTTTATGGCCGGAATACAAAGACGCCTTTCTCTACGGATGATCCGGTCTGTTCTCCGTCTAGCTTGTATGCGGCTACCAAACGCAGTAACGAACTGATGGCGGAGACTTACCGCCACCTTTTCCAGGTGAATTCTACGGGTCTTCGCTTCTTTACGGTTTATGGACCTTGGGGCCGCCCGGATATGGCGCCCTGGCTCTTTGCCGATGCAATACTCCATGACAAGCCCATCAAGATTTTCAACAACGGAAATATGCAGCGGGACTTCACCTACATCGATGATATCGTAGGCGGTGTGGTGAAGGTCTATGAAACGGGCGCTGCTCGTTTTGAAGCCGCTGGCGCTTCTGCCAGCGCGGCGGAATCTCGCCTCTACAACATCGGTCATGGCAATCCGGTGAATCTTCTGGATTTTGTGAAGACTCTGGAAAAGCATTTGGGCAAGACCGCCGAGAAAATCTACATGCCTATGCAGCCGGGTGATGTGGAAATCACCTGGGCTGATACCAAGGCTTTGGAACGGGATGTGGGCTATACCGCCGACACGGATTTGGATGTGGGTATAAAGGCCTTCGCCGACTGGTTCAAGAGCTATTCCGCGAAATAAGGTGGAATAATGGTGCCTTTGGCGAAAGGCAAAAGGCGAAAAACTAAAACGCTAAGAAAACAATGCGGAGCGACCGAAGGGAGAGAGCCCCTTGTTTTCGTGCGTTTTGAGTTTGAGCCGTTCTGCCTGAAGCAGAAGCATTATTTTGCCGCAAAAACCCACTTCTTGTAGAGCGTAAAACTCACCAGCACATACACCACGTTGGCGATGATATTTGCGAAGAATGTGGGCTTCATAAATTGGGAAATCCATGCAGTGAAAGAGGCGCACCAGGTGGCGTTTTGCAAAATGTATGTGCTTCCTTCCAGTACAAGTAAATTCAGACCATAACTCACGAGAAACACGATGAGAAACCGGACGACTTCTGCGCGTTTTTTGTTTTGGCTTTTGAAATTCCAGATGCGGTTGCAGATGTAACTGTTCACGCCACCGGCAATGAACCCGAGGAAGTTGGAGAGCTCTATATTCCAGTCCAACCACTGGTGTAAAATCCAAACCACTAGGAGCGTGATCAGGGTATTCATAACGCCAATGATGTTGTACTTGATGAAGTTTAGCACACCGCTAAAATACTAATTTTAGGCCATGGACTGGATTACAAGCAAAAGATGCAGTGCTGCTGCGGCAGCAGAAATGATTGAAAACGGAGATGTGCTCGGCGTTTCCGGCTTTACCTTGGCGGGCTACCCCAAGGCAGTTCCCCTAGCCATTGCGGCTCGTGCAGAAAAGCTTCATGAGCAGGGCCAGGAATTCCAGGTGACTCTTTTTGCGGGAGCCAGTACCGGCGATAGCTGCGATGGCGCTCTCGCTCGTGCGGGCGCGATGAAACTTCGCATGCCCTACCAGAGCAATGCGGATTTGCGCAAGGGCATCAACAACGGCTCCATCAAGTATATTGACGCTCATCTCGGGAAGATGGGCTATCTGGTCCGCACGGGGGCTGTGCCTGCGCCTACGGTGGCGATTATCGAGGTCAGCGCCATTCTGCCGGACGGTCGCGTGTATCTTTCTTCATCTGGTGGCAATTCCGTCTGTTATTTGGAAATGGCCCCGAAGATTATTTTGGAATTGAATACCCGTTATGGGGATAGTTTCGTGGGCGTTCACGACAATGCCCTACCAGAACTTCCGCCTCATGCGAAGTCTCTCCCGATTATGAGTTCTGGCGATAGAGCCGGTGAGGATTTTGTCCGCATTGATCCGAATAAGGTGATCGCCATTGTGGAGAATGATGGGTTTGATGAAGTGACGCCTTTTGTGGAGCCCGATGAAGTCTCCAAGAATATTGGCGAGCGGATTCTGGATTTTATCCGGTTTGAGGAAAGGAGTGGGCGCCTCCCCAAGGGAATGGCCTACCAGAGCGGTGTGGGCAAGGTCGCGAATGCGGTGCTTTGCGCTATGGCCGAAGATGAACGCCTGGGGCGCATCGATTTGTTTACCGAAGTGATTCAGGAGGCCGTGCTTCCTCTTCTCAAAAAAGGAAAGTTGGGCTTTGCAAGCGGAACAGCTTTGACGCTTTCGCAAAAGGCGCAGCAGGAATATGTGGAGAATGCCGCAGAATGGAAAAAGCATTTCGTCATTCGCCAGCAGGAAGTCAGCAACAGTCCGGATTTGATTCGCCGCGTGGGTGTGATTTCCATGAACACGGCGTTGGAGGCGGATATCTTTGGCAATGTGAACAGTTCACTAGTTTGCGGTTCTGCCATGATGAACGGCATCGGCGGTTCTGCAGATTTTGCAAGAAATTGCGCCCTGGGATTTTTCCTCACGCCCTCTGTAGCGAAGGGTGGCGCCATCAGCAGCATTGTTCCCTACGTGAGCCACGTGGACCACACGGAACATGACACTCAGATTTTTGTGACGGAACAGGGGTTGGCGGATTTGCGTGGCCTCCCCAGCGAAGAGCGGGCTCGCCTCATTATCAAGAACTGCGCACATCCCGATTTTCGCGATGAATTGACAGACGTGCTGGAATTTGGCTTGAAGCATGCGAAGGGAACGCATTTGCCGCTAGCACTTTCCCGCGCTTTTGAAATGCATACACGGTTCATGGAAACCGGAAAGATGTAATGCCCATTCTTTCGGCTCAGAACATTCTGCTCCGGTTTGGCGGTCCGCCGCTTTTAGATAACGTCTCTTTTGATATTGAGGCTGGGGACCGGATATGCCTTGTGGGCCGTAATGGGGAGGGCAAGAGTACCCTCTTGAAAATTTTGACGGGCGAGATGGAGATGAACTCCGGCGATATCGTCAAGAAGTCGGGCCTCAAGATCAGCCGCATGATTCAGGAGATTCCCGCGCATTTGGAAGGAACTGTCCGCGATGTGGTGATGGGACGTGTTCCTATCACGGGCGCTAATACCGCGCGCGAGGTGGGCGCAGATGATGCTCTCCGCAATTCTCATGCGGAAGCCATCCTGGGGAAGACGGGTATCCCTGCAGACCTGCGGTATGACGACCTCTCCGGCGGGCAGAAGCGCCGCGTGCTGTTTGCGCGGGCGGTTGCTGAAGACCCAGATTTGCTATTGCTGGATGAGCCCACCAACCATTTGGATATTCCCGCGATTCAATGGCTGGAGGGAATCGTTTCACGCCTGGATTGTGCGGTGCTGTTCGTCAGTCACGATAGAGCTTTTGTCCGGCGGATTGCCACGCGCATTTTTGAGTTGGACCGGGGTCGCATTCGCAGTTGGGATTTCCCTTACGACAAGTTCGTGCAGTTTCGGGATCAGGCATTAGTAGAAGAAGAGAAGGCGAACCAGCTTTTTGACAAGCGCTTGGCTGAAGAAGAAGTCTGGATACGGAAGGGCATCCAGGCGCGGCGCACTCGGAACGAGGGGCGCGTGCGTGCGCTCATCCGTATGCGCGAAGAACGTGCGGCAAGGCGCACGCGCACCGGAAGCGTCAACATGCAGATTACCGAGGCGGAACGCTCCGGGCGCCTGGTTGCCCGCCTCACGAACGTGACGTACGCCTATGAGGGCGAACCTCTCATCCGCGACTTCTCTACGGAAGTCTCTCGCGGTGACCGCATTGGCATCGTAGGGCCCAATGGTTCGGGCAAAACGACGCTTCTTCGCCTCATTTTGGGCGAACTCACTCCCGATTCAGGCGAAATCCGCTTGGGTAGCAATCTGCAAATCGCCTACTTCGATCAGATGCGCACGCGCCTTCGGGAAGATAAATCTCTCATTGAGAACATCGGCGATGGTCAGGCCTACATCACACTGAATGGCGTCAAGCGTCATGTGTTAAGTTATCTGCAAGACTTTCTCTTTTCTGCAGAACGAGCCCGCGGACCCATCAGCGCCTTGAGTGGTGGCGAACGGAACCGCCTACTGCTGGCTTGTCTCTTCAGCCATCCCAGTAACGTCCTTGTTCTGGACGAGCCTACCAACGACTTAGACATGGAAACTCTGGATTTGTTGGCGGAACTGCTTGCCGACTATAAGGGAACTGTCATCACCGTCAGTCATGACCGCGCCTTTCTGGATTCCGTGGTTACCAGCATTTTTGCCATCGAGGATGACGGCAACGTTTTTGAGGCTGTGGGCGGCTATTCGGATTATGAAGCCAACCGCAAGTTCCGGGAGAAGGAGGCTGCCCGCGCGCAATCCAAGTCCGCTGCAATTTCCGCGCAGCCCCTGTCAGCAACGGCTGTTCCGGCCGGCGTGGTGCCTCCCATGCCAACCCCTATCAAAAAGAAAAAGCGTAGCTACAACGAGGAGCGGGAGTATGCCGCACTTCCGGAAAAGATTGAATCTCTGGAAGCGGAAATCGCTAGTCGCCAGACTGAACTATCCAAGCCGGAAGTCTACACCAATGCGCCCCGGATTTTGGAACTACAAAAAGAAATCGTAGGCCTGGAGTCCGAGTTGGAACAAGCCTACGAAAGATTTGAATATCTAGATAACCTCGGTGGTTAGCCGAGATTCAAGATTAGTACAAGTACCAATCCCACTTAATATTGAAGAATTCCGTCTCGCTAGATACGGCGGTGGTTTCGTTGGCCTTGATTTGGCCAAGAGCTTCGACTGTGACGCAATCCTCATCTGTGGATAGAGTCTCGTCATCTTCGCCAACGGGCTTCTTCAATGTGACCACAGGGCAAATCTTGATGATGTTGATGCCACGTGCCAGAGAAACAGCACCTGCGGACTTTTCTTCCCAAGTGGTCACATCCGTCGTGTCAATCAAGATGGGGGACATGGAGGTATTTGCAAGAACGGTTTCACTATAAGACTTGACCATGAACTTGACTTCCAGGGTGTCTGCTGCTTCAGCAGAAGCGAGTAAATCAAACCCAGTCAAGGTGATGTTCAGCATAGCATTTTCTTGCAAGTAATCTACAGAGTCCTTGACCTGGATTGTGTCGCCCTCATCATTGTAGAGCGGGTTCGCAATTTCGGGTGTGTCGTAGGCACCGTACTTCTCGTAGAAGTTTTTGCAACGCTTGGCGTTGTACGTCTGCTTGCAAGCGTAGAAATCTACTTGAGCGAGGTCGGCATCCAATTTTTCGAAGGTAGCGTCCTTGCTGCTGAAGATTTCCTTCTGAATTTCGTTTTGGGTTTCCATGGGGTTTGTGCCATCGCAGGCGGCAAAGAACATGGATGCTGTAGCCAGGCAGGCAACAGATAAAAGCTTATTCATAAAATTTGTCTTTTTCATGATGATTACCTGATGCTAAAGTCCACAAATATGCGCCATGTCGGGTTCCAGTCATGGCCCAGATATTCAAACCGGTGGTTGTAGTCTGTCGTAGCAGCAGACATAATGAGCAACTGAGCTTCCACAGAGAAGAACTTGGAATCGAGGCCGAAGTTTGCCCACAATCCAGATTCCCAGTCCACCATCTGGTACCAGTCGCTGGTGTAGTGGTCTTCCACCATGGGGAAGGGATTTTTTCCTTCCTTTTCAAGAATTTCCAAATCCTTCTTCATTTCTGGAGAGACGTTCTTCAAGGTGAGTTCGTTGCGGGAGGTTACCTTATCGTAGAAGTCCTTCATAAGGCTGAGGGTGACACCAGCATAGAGGAATTCTGTTGCGCCAATATGACCACCAACCTTAGCAGAAAGCGGAGCGTCAATGGCGTAGTTGTCATAGTAGATATCGACATGATGGTTCAGGTCGTACTTGCCATTGCCGAGTCGGGCGATGTTGTAGTATTGAGGGAAGTCAAGGTCTTGGGACCAGCGAGCATAGCGGTATACACCGCCGAGACGACCTTCCAAAGCAAAATGGCTGCCGAAGTAGTGACGGTAGAAGTAGTAGATACCGAAACCAGCACCCCAGTGATCATCATAGTCATCTTGAGAACCGATGTAACCATAGCGCTTGTCGTTGTTATTCCCGAACATGACGGAAATACCATGATTGGTTGTTAGGGAATCGCGCTTGGCTTTCTCGGCCATCACAGAATCCTGATGATCCTTGAAGTAGCGCTTGCCGCGCATTTTCTCGCTCTTTGTGGTGTCCTTGACGATGTAGACTGTATCTACCCTAGCAGGAGCGGCTGCGGAGTCGACCTTGGCGGTGTCAGCGGTTGCGGAGGTGTCTGCCTTTGTAGAATCTTTGGCCGCAACGGAAGTGTCTTGAGGTGCCGGAGTGGCCTTAGTTGTGTCCGGTTTTGCAGCAGGCGCTACTTTAGCGGAATCAGCCTTAGGTGCGGCCTTGGTCGTGTCCTGCTTTGCGGCAGGAGCGATTTTAGTGGAATCAGCCTTAGGTGCAGCCTTTGTTGTGTCCGGTTTTGCGGCTGGGGCTGCCTTTGCCGTATCGGCAGGAGCTGCTGCTGGTGCGGTTTTTGCGGAGTCTTGCTTTGCTACAGGAGCCGCCTTTGTGGAGTCCTGCTTCGCTGCGGGAGCGGGTTTTGCGGCAGGAGCGGCCTTTGCGGTGTCGGCCGGTGCGGCAGCAGGAGCAGCAGGTGCGGCGGCTGGGGCTGCAGGTTGTTCAGCAGCTGGAGCCGACGGAGTAGTGGCAGTGGTTGTCTGTTGCGCAAATACACCCATTGCCATAAAACTAACGAGAGTTAAGATTTTCCATGTATGTTTCATAGCACCAAAAAGATAGAAATTTTTAAAAAATTGTTTTTTTTATGCAGAATGGATTGCCTAGGATTGCCTGGAAAAGGTCTTTTTGAAGCCTAAATCATGAAAAACACGTGCAAAGAGTGGTAGGCAAACTTTTTTATTGTAATATTTGATAGTATGCTGAGATTTTTCCTTTTATCCCTTTTGTCTATGGTGCTTTGTGTGAATATGACGGGATGCACTTCCGCAAACAGGCAGGCATCGACTTCAGGGGTTTGCGATACATCTAATGATGTTGCGTCTTCCTGTGGCAGTGAATCTTCCCAGGAGGAAGTTGAAGAATCCAGCCCTGGAATGGGAAAATTTATTCTTTTTGGAATAGGCGGCTTTTTCCTGTTGGCGATAATCTGCACCGCTAGCGCGTTGACTCAAGTGGGAACAGGCGGGGCCTAAATGGTTTTAAGGGTTCCTTCATTTTATAAAGATTTTAAATGCCTTGCAGACAAATGTACCGATACCTGCTGCGCGGGTTGGGAGGTTTGCATAGACGAGGAAACTTTGTCAAAGTACGCCAAGGTGGGTGGGGAATTCGGAAATCGTCTCCGCGAAAATATTGAGGGAGGTTGCTTCAAGTTGCGGCCCGGTGACCGCTGCCCGTTCCTAGATAGCCGCAATCTTTGTGAAATACACCGCCACCTGGGGCCGGAGTACCTTTGCGACATCTGCCGGGAGCACCCCCGATTCGTGGAGGTCTATGGCGATGTGATGGAGAAAGGCATTGGGCTGTGCTGCGAAGAGGGGGTGCGACTGCTGCTGGAGAGCCCGGGAATGCTGGATTTGGAGGAGCGAGAGGTGGATGAGCCGGCGGACGAAATCTCCGAGAATGCAGTACTGGCTCGGGATGCCATCTTTGCAGAGCGGGACTGGATGCTTGGATTGCTTGCCTCTACAGCCCAGGGAACTGCTCCGGCCCGAGGTATTTTGCCGGAGAGGGCGCTTCGTGAGGGACTTCATCAGATACTGGACGCTACATCGCCCGATGAGCCTTCCCCTGCCAACCCAAATCAAATTACAGATAAAGTAAATTTGTCCGAGGGTGAAATTTTAGTTGCGTGGAAAAACATTTTGAATGCGGGGGAGAGCTTTGGCCCGGCTTGGGATAGGGCTCTTACAAAGTTGGACGAGGCATCGCAAAATTTGTTCAGTGCTGTTGATGGGGCGAAAATTGTGGCCTACACGCTGTTCCGCTATTATGGGAAAACGCTCTTTGATGGCGATGCTTTAACAAAGGTGAAGTTTGCGGTGTTTTTCTGGTTGGTTCTGAAGCGTTTTGGTGCTGCTTTTGGAACAAATAAAATAGATGCGGTGAAGCTCCTTTCCAAGCAGGTGGAGTATTCCGATGAGGTCATGGAAATTTTGAGTCGGGCTTTTGCTGAAGACCCCGCATTCAGCGTTCCCTCCTTCCACAGGATGGTGGATTTAATTTAATTTTGAAGTGGAGGTTTGATATGATTATTGATTTGAAGAATATGGAAGCTACGGCCATGCCCAATTTTAAGGGTGGCGAGAAAGAGTTTTTGGCAAAGATGTTTTTTGATGGCAAGAACCGCATTATGCATGGCACTCTCGTGCAGGGCGCATCTATCGGTCTTCATACCCACGAAACGAATTCAGAAATCCTCTTTGTGCTGAGTGGTTCTGGTCGTGTGATTTTTGACGATGGCGAGGAGATCGTCAGTGCCGGTCAGTGTCATTACTGCCCCAAGGGACATTCTCACAGTCTCATCAACGATAATGCGGAACCATTAGTGTTTTTTGCTTGCGTTCCAGAGCAGGCATAAAGTTTGGGAGGTTTTTATGGAGAATGAAGATCAGCGCTTTCGGGAATTGGAACGGAAGGATAAGGAGCATGACGAGCGCCTGGATGCCCAGGTGGAAAAGGATAACGAGCATGACCTCCGCATCGATTCTCTTTATACCAAAAACAACGAACAGAACTTCAAATTGAAAGTGCAGACGGCAAAGGATGCGGAACATGATTTCCGGCTGGAAAAGTTGGAAACCCTCTGTGCGGAACTTTCCAAGCGCGTTGCCGCACTGGAAGCAAAACTTCAGAAGTAGAGATGACGCAGCCCATCCGTAACATAGCCATCTTGGCTCATGTGGATGCCGGAAAGACGACCCTTTCCGAGCGCATCCTTTTTACGGCGGGTGAAGTTCGGCGCCCGGGCAAGGTGGAAGATGGCCTTGCTACCATGGATTACATGCCGGAGGAGAAGGAGCGGGGAATTACCATTGAAAGTGGTGTCGCTCATTTCGAGTGGAAGAACACCTGGTTTAATTTCATAGATACTCCGGGGCATGTGGATTTTGGCGCCGAAGTGGATATGGCACTCTCTGCTGTGGAGGGGGCCGTACTTGTAGTGAGTGCTGCCAGTGGCGTGGAAACGCAGACAGTCGCTGCCTGGCGAAAATTGCGTGAAGCAGGCGTCCCCACCATCATTTTCATCAACAAGCTGGACAATGCAGATTATTCGCTGGACGAAACGCTCATTAATGTAGAAGAGGTGCTGGGCGTGCGCCCGGTGCAGATGACGCTTCCCGAATATACCGACGGCAAAATGACCGCTGTGTTCGATGTGTTGAGCCAGAGCCGTTTGGAACATTCCGAAACAGGCGAAGAAGCCGTAGATGAAGGCTGGAATGTGGAAGATGGCTGGGATCATTCCCGCGAAATCAAGAAGTGCTATGCGGAAGCGGTGGAGTTTGCAAGCAATTTTGATGACGAAGTCCTCGCTTTTGCTATGAACAAGAAGCCTGTGCCGCCCAAGATGCTTCTGAAAGGTCTGCGAAAGCTTGTGGCGAGCGATGGCTATGCGCTCTGCTATGCGGGATCTGCGCTGGCGGGTTTTGGTGTGCGGAGCCTTGTGACGGGCCTCAGCTTCTTTTTGCCGGAGGTTCCGGAGTTTAGTGATGGCGAACTCGGTCAAGTTATTCGCCTGCGGCATTTTAAAGGGATTGGCGAGATTTCGCTGTTTCGGGCCCACACTGATATGGAGCGGAAGGAATGGCCAGCGGGTTTTGAATTCTCGCGGCTTAAGGCAAACTTGCTTTTGCCGGTGGAAGAAATCCGTGCGGGTGACATTTATGCCATGCGGGCGCCTTTTGAAACGGAACTTGGTCAGATTGTTTTGCGGGATGGTTGTGTGGCGAAAATTGCGAGCCCCGACAACGGAATACGTCATTGCGAGGCCGACGGCCGAAGCAATCTAGGGGCTAGCTGTAGCGTTTTTGGTGACCGCTACCAGCCTCTTTTGCAGACCCGCATTGAATGCGTGAGTACCGAAGACTACCATCATGTGGAAAAGAGCCTCTCGACCCTCAGCCGCATGGACCCCAGTTTCCGCGTGCAGCATGAGGATGGCGGGTTCTGGTATCTGCATACTGTAGGCGAGGTGCAATTGGAAGTTTTGCTTGCCCGCCTACAGCGGGAATTTGGCTGCGAGGTGCGGGCGGGCCAGCCGGAAGTTCGCTGGCAGGAACGGCTTTGCCATAACGTGGGTCCTGTGGAAAATACATTCCAGATTGGCCCTCATAAAATTTCCATCCGGCTCTCGGCAGAGCCTCTTGAAACGGAGGCTCATGACATTCGTCTTGCCGCAGAATTTATGGAAAAGGCTCCCCGCGAGATTCTTGCGGGCGTGCGTTCCGCCCTTTTGGAGACCACTGAAATCGGCGTTCTCGGAAAGGGTCCTCTTGTAGGTGTGCGTTTTGAAGTCCATAATTTTGAGTGGACGGAAGGGGCGCTACCCTTCATGATAAAAAAGGCTTGCGCAGACGCGGTCATCAAGCTCATCAAGCCTGCGGATATTGAACTTTTTGAACCCGTGATGGAACTTTCGCTGGAATGCCCAGCGAATTTTGCGGGAGTAGTGACGGGGGATATCCAGAGTCGTGATGGTCAGGTTAAGGAAATTGGCGGCGATGGACGCATCCATACCTTGAAAGCTGAAATTCCGCTCCGGAAAATTTTTGGCTATGCCACAGGTGTACGCAGCATCAGCAAGGGCACTGCACTTTATAGCTTGAAGTTGCTGGGATTTAGGCCTGCGACGGATTAGCGGTGCGCGGCTCGGGCACGGCGGCGGAAGTGCTCGATGAGAGGCGCTACCGTATCCCTGAATTCATCATGAATTTCAACCCGGACAAAATCCACGGACATGCGCTGGAAAAGTTCCTTAGTGGCTTTCCCTTGCCGTTTTGCCTCGCGGGCGAATGCTTCACGGAAGGCTACATCGCCTGTATCGATGAGAAGCGTCTCGCCGGTTTCAGGATCTTCCAGTTCTACAAGTCCTGCGGGCGGTAGCTGCATTTCGCGGGGGTCCACCACAGACACCGCAAGCACGTCGTGGCGTTTGCGGAGAATCTTGAATGCCGTCTCGAAGCCTTCGTCCAGAAAGTCGCTCATCACCACGACGACGGCACGACGGTTGAGAATCTTGCCGGCGTATTCCAGCGCCACCTGGGTGTTCGTGCCGTGGTGCTGCGGCTTGAAGTAGAGAATTTCGCGAATGAGCCGCAGCACGTGCTTGCGGCCTTTCTCCGGCGGAATGAAAAGCTCCACCTGGTCTGTATAAATCAATAGCCCGACTTTGTCGTTATTTTTGATGGCGGCGAAGGCGAGAAGCGCGGTGAGGGTTGCCATGACTTCGCCCTTCATCTGCTTTCCGCTACCGAATTCCGAACTGCTGGATGCGTCGACCATCAAAAGCATGGTCATTTCACGCTCTTCCACAAACTTCTTGACGTAGGGAGTGCCCGTTCTGGCCGTTACATTCCAATCAATTTCACGGACATCATCTCCGGGCACGTATTCCCGGACTTCGCTAAATTCCATGCCGTTCCCTTTGAACGAACTGTGGTACGCTCCGGTCATCACAGAATCCAGGGTGCCCCGCACAGAAAGTTCAATCTGGCTAACAGTTTTGAGAACGTCTTTGGAAAGCATTTGGTTTCTCGGCAAAGCTTATTGGGCGGAAGAGGAACTGTCGTTTACAACATCGAAATCGTAGCCCCCGGTAGAACTGCTACCGCTATCGCAAGCTACAAAACTGCTGCAACAAATCGTCAATACGGCTAACCAAAAAATGGAGAGAAAAGGTCTTTTCATAGGATGACCAATGCTACGGAACTTCCACTGTATCCAGAATCTTCTGGACCACAACTTCCGGCGTGATTTCTTCGGCCTCTGCTTCAAAGCTCAAAATCAAGCGGTGGCGGAGAACTTCCATTGCCACAGCTTTCACATCTTCGGGCGTGACGTAGGCGCGGCCCTGAATGAAGGCGTGTGCCTTTGCCGCCTGCGCAAGACCGATGGAGGCGCGGGGAGAGGCGCCCACTTCTACAAAGCCCACCAAATCGCTACGCTTGATGCTGCCCGGATCGCGGGTGGCGAGAACCAGATTCACGATGTATTCGCGGACGCGTTCGTCCACATAGACCTGCTTCACCAATTGCCGAGCGTTCAGGATGTCTTCCTTGGTGGCTACGGCCTTGGGCTGGCGAAGGCCTGCACCGCTAACCGCATCCAAAATCTTCATTTCATCAGCCTTGTTGGGGTAGCTGACTTTTACTTTCAAGAGAAAACGGTCCACTTGAGCTTCAGGGAGCGGGTAGGTTCCTTCCTGCTCGATGGGGTTTTGCGTTGCTAGCACCAGGAAGGGCTCGTCCAGCTTGAAGGTTTCATCGCCGATGGTGATGTGCCGTTCCTGCATGGCTTCCAGAAGGGCGCTTTGGACTTTGCTGGGTGCGCGGTTGATTTCGTCAGCCAGCACCAGGTTTGTGAAAAGCGGGCCCTTTCGTGTTTCAAACTTTGCTTCTTTTGCGTTATAGATGGTAGTACCCAAGAGGTCTGCAGGGAGCAGGTCCGGAGTGAACTGGATGCGTTTAAAATTCAGGGAGACGGCATCGGCAAAGGCTTTGACTGCAGTTGTTTTTGCAAGTCCTGGAAGCCCTTCCAAGAGCACGTGGCCATCGGCGAGAATGCCGGTCAAGATGCTCTCCACCATGGATTTCTGGCCAATTACCGTATCTTCGACTTCGTTCAGCAGATTTTGACAGAAAACGCTCTGCTGCTTGATTTTTTCAGAAAGTTCTTGAATATCCATATCAACAAACCTCTTTTATAAATACAAAGGGATATTACCTTGTTTCTCGCAAAAATCTACAAATTAATTTTTGAAAAAACAATTTTGAGTGCCTGTCAATCCTCTTCTTCCACTTGCATGAGCTTCATGGCGAGTTTCCAGGTTTCTCGGTTTTCAAAAGTGTCCCGGGCTAGTGCGCCGTAGCGGGCGTGGGCGAAGGCTTGAATGATGCCTTCCCAACCTTCTAGGGCGCCTTCTTTTTGCAGAGTTTCCAGATTTTCGCTGCCGAATTTGTGGCCTGCGAATTTTTTGCAGGCTTGTTCCAGCTCCAGAAGCCACTGGCGGCCATCTGCCACGTTGATGCGCTGTTTGAGAATGAGCATTTGTTCTCTGAGTTCCTGCTGGAATTCGCGTTCGGTGCGGCTGGCGAGGGCCCGCTGCTTGTTTCTGCGGGTGCGGAGGATGGCGGCAGCAGCGACGATGGCGCCCACGGCGAATCCTACGGCAATGGGTGTGCTGTTGACGGGCTCTTTTACTTGCAGGGGAAAGGGTTCCGTTTTGAGTTGGAGCGGAACTCCCATTGAGGTTGGAATTTCGAACTGGAGGGCGGGAATGGCGAGACTTCCGGTGTCTTCGGCGGCAATTTTATACTTGAAAAGTACCGAAGCCTTTTCTTGCCCATCCACTACAGAGCGGCTGGATTCCTGAGACATGCTAATTTGCGTGAGGCCCTTGGCATTCGCGGAATTAGTGGGAAGTACGAGAAGTGAACTTCCGTTAACGCTCCAGCTTACCGTCACGGGGAATTCAAAGGTGTCACCAACGTGGACGTTTTTTACGCAGCCAATGGTAATTCCAATTCCCAAGTCCTTTGGAGACGGGAGTTCTTGTGATTCCATGGGTTGGACCAGTGAATCTGTCGCAGAAATTTCATTCATTGTAGAATCCGTAGCCATAGCCGCAATATACAAAACCGTGAAAGTAAAAAGGGAGATGCTTAGAAGTCTAGATTTCCTGTAGAAAGCCCTGTAACGGGAACGATTCGTTTTTCGCCACTGCCACTAACGACGATTGCCATTCCAGTGAGGTAGTTCATCCAGTGACTGGGGGAGAATTCGAAGTTGCAGAAATAACCGAGGCAAGGCACGACCCATGCGTCGTGGGTCGAAAAAATGTTGAATCGGGCAGTTCCTTTTTCGAACATCATCTGCACCAGTTCTTCCGCTTTTGGCCCGATGGGGAAGAATGCGGGATGGTCCTTGCCGTACATCCAGTTGCAGATGTTCTGGTAGAAATGGGAGTTGAGTTGCTTGAGGTATTCGTCGTAGTCTCGGACAAAATAATGCCCGAGAGAATCCATCACGTTGACTTTTGAGGCGGAGGGTCCGCCGGCGGTTTCGCGGCCTGCGGCAATCTGTTCCGCGGTTTCGATGCAGCGGCCTACGGGGCTTGAAAAATAGATGGCATCACCAGATGTGGGGAAGAGCTTTCCGAGGGCGAAAGCTTCTGCACGGCCTTCATCGGTAAGCCCTACAAGGGCGCCTTTGTGGGCATCGCCTTCGGTAATGTGGCGACGCGTGCCATGCCGGATGAGCCAGAAAACGCGGTCATCGGGTTTAAGGGAGAGGAAGAAATCTTTGGCTTGGATGTAGTTGTTTGCCATGGTCGCTTTCTTTATGCTCTAGAAGTTTACGCTCCGAACAAGCCTTCAATTTTTTCTGCAAAGGGAAGACCGAGGCTCCCTTCCACTAGAAGCCATAATACGTAGCCGACGATAAAACTGAAAATTCCGAGGAAGAATCCGCAAATGACGTCAGTGAACCAGTGAACGCCATAGTAGACCCGCAAAAGTCCCCAGGTGAGGGGAAGAACCAGCATAATCCAGCCGTACTGAGGAACTACGAAAAATACAGAGGTGGCAACGGCTAGGTTGTTCATGGTGTGGCCGGAGGGAAAACTGTATTTGTCCAGCGGTGGAACTTCTGCCTTGATTTCGGGGTTTGCGGCAAAGGGGCGCGGGCGCTTGGTGCTGAGTTTAACAACCTCATAGACGATGAGGCTTATGACAAGGGCTATGAGGGCGTGGTCCAAAGCCTTGAGGAAAGTTATCCAGCCTGTTTTCCAGATGACGAATGCGATAAAAAGAGCCCAGCCATATCCGTCTCCTAGACGGACGTAGAATTTCATCAGCTTTTCGACTTTCTTTGAAAAATGTCGATTTGTCCAACTGACAGATATCCGGTTGTCAAATTCTGCGATTTTCTTAAACATTTGCTCTAATTTAATTATTTTCGCGAGGAACCAAAGGTGAAATTTTCATATCTTTTGATTTAAGCAAATCATTTCTTGTAGCGGCATTTTGTCGCCAAATTTTAAGAGGTTTTATAATGCGTGTTCTCGTTCTCAATTGCGGCAGCTCTTCTGTGAAGTTCGCTGTCATCGATACCAAAACTCAGGAATCCATTTCCAGCGGCCTTGTGGAAAACATCGGCGTTGACGGTCATGTGAAGGCCAAGGGCCCGGAGGGAAAGATTGATTTCAACTTCGATTGCCCCACTCACGCAGAAGCTGTGGCAGAAGTGCAGAAGTTCTTGGGAGAACAGAAACTCATCGATTCCATCGAGGCCATCGGTCACCGCGTGGTGCATGGCGGTAAGTACATCAAGAGCGAAAAAGTTACTCAGGAAGTGATTGATTACATCCGTAGCATCACTCTGTTTGCCCCGCTCCATGAGCCCGCCCATGCTACTGGTATGGAATGCGCCATGAAGTTCTTCCCCAAGCTTCCCCAGGTTGCAGTGTTTGATACGGCTTTCCATCAGACTATGCCTCGTAAGGCCTTTCTCTATGGCATTCCCTACAAGTTCTATGAACAGGACGCCATCCGCCGTTACGGCTTCCACGGTACCAGCCACCGCTTTGTGACGGGCGAAGCTTGCAAGATTTTGGGCAAGAAGCCGGAAGAAACTTGCCTCATTACCGCCCACTTGGGCAATGGCTCCAGCTGCTCTGCAATCCTGAACGGCAAGTGCGCCGACACCACTATGGGCTTTACACCGTTGGATGGCCTCATCATGGGCACCCGTTCCGGTAGCATCGACCCCGCCATTCTCTTCTTCATCAGCAAGAAGTATGGTTACGATATTGATCGTCTGGACAAGATGGTGAACAAGGAATCCGGTTTGCTGGGTCTTTCTGGACTTAGCAACGACATGCGCACTTTGAGCCAGGCTGCAAGCGAAGGCAATGTGGGCGCACAGATTGCTATTGAAACTTTCTGCTACAAGTTGGCACGTGAAATCGGCGGCATCGCTATGGCACTTCCGCGGATTGATGCTCTCGTCTTCACTGGCGGCATTGGCGAAAACAGCTTCCTCGTGCGTAAGACGGTGATGGAGAACTTGGCTCTGCTGGGTTACCAGATTGACGATGAACGCAACATGAAGAGCGGTAAGGAATCTGGCCACATCATCAGTAAGGATGGTACGCCGACTGCCATGGTGGTGGCTACCAACGAAGAACTGCTCATCGCTCTCGATACAGAAGCAATGGCGTAACAATTAATGACTTTGTCATTGTTGATAACCGGCTCGGAAATGCCCAAACAAGCTTGGTCGCTTCACTCGCCTTAGTTATCAATTCACAATTCAAAATTCACAATTTACAATTAATCGCGGGCACGGAATGGCTCGCGATTTTTTATATTTAACTCGTCAAAACCTTATGCTGTGAAAGGCTGCAAGGTGGGGTGTCGCGGTTTGTGAATCGCCGGCCTACTTTGTAAGAGAATCCCGTGCTGCAACTGGCAAAACGCCAAGGCAAATTCGGGAACGGTCCCGCCGCTGTAAGGGAGGACGAAACCAGCAAAAACCAATGTTTGGCGGGCAGGCAACTGCGAAGCCAGATGTGAAGGGGCTGGAAGTAGGATGATTCCCGAGTCAGAAGAACTGTAAGGCTCCACGGGCATGGCGCAAAGCGTTATGCCGCAACTTTGAGGCTGAATGCGAGAGACGTTGGCTTTAACCACTACGGGATTCCGTAGATTACTTTGTCTGTGTCTTCCTGTGTGTGGATGGCTTTCTTTGGCTGTTGCTGAAGATGGGCCTATTCGTGATTTGGGTGCAAGCGAGATTGCGGGTGCTGACACTTTTGAAACGTCGCAAAAGCAATCTTCTTATGAAGAAATTTCGCCGGAAGCATGGGAGGGCCGCGGCATTTCGGCGGCAGAACTGCTTTCTTCTCTCACAGGCGTGGAGGCTCATTCCCAAGGTGGCGTGGGGAGTTTTCAGACCATCAGCATTCGGGGAATTGCTGGCCAGGATATTTTGATTTGCGTGAACGGCGTCCCTCTCAATGACGGCAGCGGTGGTGCGGTGGATTTGGGACGAATTGACTTGAACCAGGTTGAAAAAATTGAGGTTTATAAGGATCGTGTGCCTGTAAAATTTGGCGGTTCGGGAGTTGGCGGCGCTGTAAATTTCATTACCAAGTCCGCAAAAGTTTCTAACCAGGAATCGTCGGGTAAATTCCTCGCCGCTTACGGAAGCCACAACTACTGGGAGACGGCAATCCAAATTAACTCCGCAATTACAGACAGTGTGGGCTTTACGGCGGGAGTTTCTGCCAGGCATTCCGACAATGACTATGAATTCAAGAGTGAAAATGGAACGCCCTACAATAAGGATGACGACTTTACGGCAAATCGGGAGAATGCAGATTTTACGGAGTATTCGGGTAGTGCGGAACTTCGGATTTTGCACGGGAACGGCGCCTTCTCTACGCTCGCTTTCAACGGCGCGTATGCCGAAGGTGGAAATCCTGGCCGCGGAGAATTCCAGACGAAAGTTGCAGGCTACGAGGGGGAAAATGCTACCCTCAGTTATCGTCTGGAATCGCCAGAGTTGTTGGGCTGGCTGTGGCTTACGGCGGGCCTTTCGGGACGTTTTGAGAAGAACGTTTCCCACTCTTACTATCCGCTGGATCACATCGGATACTTCTCCACAGAATATCTGGAGTATGGTGCTGCGGGCTATCATCTGCTGCCGGAAATAACTGCGGAATATTTGGGTGAGCGACTTGTGGCAACGCTCCGGATTGCAGGCGGCTTCGACCGCATGGAGGCCCGCGGAACTTCTCGGGAGTGGGCGCTGGAACGCTATTCTGGAAATGCTGCAGGCGAGGTGAACTTCCACATCACTCGCTGGCTTGCTACCTCGGGCGAGGCATCCCTCCAGCTATTGCAAGACGACATCGATGGTGGAAAATTCGTGCTCCCTACTGCAACGCAGAAGTTGAAAACCGCCAGCAATCGGGACGCTTCCTACTCTTACCGCGGGGCGATTTTGCTGACACAGCCCGCGGGCTATTTTGGCGGGCATATAAGCCTCGGGCGCTTCTATCGCCAGCCGCAACTGATGGAATTGTATGGCGTCTACCCGGGGGTCGTTTCCAATCCAGATTTGAAGGAGGAAACATCCCTGCGCTTTGAGGGCGGCCTCTTCGCTTCTACACCCAAAAAAATTTCTACACTGCGGGTAACATACTACGAAACCGCCGTGGATAACGGGATTTACTGGGTTACAAGCGGCGCTTTCATGAAGGCTTTGAATGTGGGGGAGGTTCGCATTCGCGGGTTGGAACTGAACTTGGAAAGTCATCCGGCGAAATTCTTGCAGGTGCTGATGGGGGCTACGATTCAGAAGGCCTTGGACCACACGGATGATGTTGCTTACCGTGATAAGAATCTTCCTGGTGAACCTGTGCAGAGTTATTATACGGAAGCCAAGTTGCAGTTGCCCTTCCATTTTGATTTTACCTGGGCCAGTTCCTACCGCACCAAAATTTATGAAGACCGCGGAAATCGCCTGGAGCAGCCTGCGGTGCCCAACCATCGTGCCGCTTTAGGTTTTACACCTTATACGCAAACACGCTTTGTTTTTGCAGTCGAAAACATTACGGACGAAACGTATCGAAACGCCTATTCGCCTTTCCCCATGCCGGGGCGAGAATACCGGCTCACATTCACCCAGGGGTTTTAACCCCGTGTAATACAAAATGTATTACATAAAATATAACAAGGAAAAACATGAAAAAGCAAAAATTTAAAATTAATATGGTGCAGAATTTATTGTTGCTCGTGGCGCTCATTACTTGGGCTTGTGGCGACAATTCTTCGTCGGCGGAATCTCCGGAAACATCTTCATCCAGCGAAATGGATTGCGATGGTGCTGGCTGCGTCACTAGCGCTTGCACTGACCGGACAGTTTTCATTTTTGGCACAGATTACAAGGCTGGAGAACTGCGCTGGATTGAAGAAAAGGCCGAGCATGCTGCGATGATTTCAGAAGACAAACTGGATTTTTATCAGGATTCAAAAATCATCAATGCGGGCGGAAACTTTTTTGTGTTGGAACGCGCAGGTGCAGACAACTTAACATTGCTGAACCCTTGCAAAAAAGAAGTGCTGTGGCAGACTGCTTTGGAGGATTATTCTAATCCCACGGACGTCGTTATGGCGGATGAATCTTCTGCTTGGATGGCTTTGGAAGGCGCGCAGAACTTCGTCAAGGTTTCCGTAGCCGATGGAAAAATCCTGAAAACGGTGAAGACGGATGTTTTTACAAGCAAGGGCGGGACATCTCCAAATCTGGCGGATTTTGCCGTGCGGGGAGATACGCTGTTTGCAATTTTCCAGCGGTACGTCTATGATGCCGCAACCTACACTTCCACATATCCGAAGGGACTTTTGGCCTGGTATGATTTGAAGACAGGCAAATTGCTGGATACCTTGACCCTTGCAACGAAAAATCCGGCGATGATGGCCACGACATCTGAGAATCTCTACGTGGCGACTCAGGGCGAATATGATGAAATGTGGTCGTTGCCTGCAGATGAAAATCGCGGCATTGAGAAAGTGAATTTGGCTAAGAAAACATCTAGTTTGTTTGTAACGGGTGCAAAACTCGGCGGTGGCGCTACAGATATTGCTGTTGATGAGAAAAATGCCGTCGCTTATGTGGCGGTTTCCGCAGGATTTTCAAAAGCAGTTGTAAGCGTGAATTTGAAGGATGGCTCCGTCAAAGAGCTGAAGGACATTTCCGGAGCTGATGGCGGATTTTATTTTGATGCAAAGTCTGGGCTGCTTTATACCGGTGACAGAACTTTTAGCGATGTGCTTTTTTATGATGGCAAAGATGTGCTCGTCGTAGAAAAAGGCGATGTGGCGCCACTTCCACCATACGGCATCACCGTTAGTGGAAAGTAAATCAATTTATTGCAGGCTGTTTTTATTTGGTGAGGCTGTAGCAGGTGCTGCGGCCTCCCTTGTTTTGCTTGACAGTGCCCTGCTCTATGAGGCTTTGCAAATCTCGGAGTGCAGTGTCGTGGCTCGTGCCGACAAGTGCAGCGTATTCTTTTACGGTGAAGGGCTGTGGCAATGTTCCGTTGAAAACGGCTTCGAAAAGCTTCTGCTCACGAGCGCTATTTTTGCCAACAGCGCCTTGGGCTTGGTGCTGCTTGGCGAAAACTTCCGAGGAAATCTGCTCAATGGTTTTCTGGATGGCGTTGCCCATTTGGGCGAGGAACCACAAAATCCATTCCGTCAAGTCTCCATTGCCGGCCTGGCATTTGGCTAGAATCTGGAAGTATTCCTCTTTCTGCTGGAGAATCTCCGCATTTAATGTGTAGCTGCAGCATTTCGTGCCCTCGCAGCGGGCGAGAAGCATGGCGGAAAGCATTCTGGCGATGCGTCCGTTGGCATCGTCGAAAGGCCGTATGGTTAGAAACCAGAATTGGGCAATGGCAGCTTTGATGACTCCGTCTTCGTCGTCGGTTTCGAACCAGTTGATAAAACGTTCCATTTCTGCCTGGAGTCTGTAGGCACTGACACCCTGGAATTTCTTTTCGCCAAAAATGACTTCGGAATCCTCTTCCCTAAAATGGTGGGCTTGGTTCTGCCCCAGGGAGGCGTGCCAGTTGAAAATGCGCTCTTCTGTCAGAGGCTGTTCTGCCTTTTGCAACATGCCCAGGTGATTCTTGACTTCGGCCCTTGTGGAATCGTTCCGCAACAAAAGTTCCTGCCGAATGGTTTCGGGGTCCACAAGTTTTTCATCGATGGCGAAATTTGCGGCAATGTCTTTAGCGAGAATCTCTGTTGCACGGCTATTGAAATCCACCAGTTTGGCAAGCCCCAGCAGGTGCCCCTGCTCCATGCGAGCTTTACCGAGCGCTTTGACCACGCTTTTGTGGTTGTAGCGGAAATTGGTCCAGTCTGGGAATTGGTGGATATACAGCATCGATAATCAATATAAAAACAAGTTGGGAGTGGCAATGGTCGGGAGCCGGATTTTAGAGTATATTTAACCGCATGGGTGTACAATCTTTTAAAGTTTTGGGTCTTGCAATTTTAGCGGCCGCTAGTTTTGCAACTGCAGGTTTCATTCCTATAGAGGGCGTCTTTATTCAGGCGTGGCTCTATGCTAGCTGGGAAAATCCAGACCACTGGAAGCAATTGAACGGGGATAATCCCAATCCAAAAATCACAGCGGAGAACGCTTGGGATTTGGAAGCCGCTTACTGGAAGAGTATGGGCGTCACGCAGGTCATAGATGGTGACATTGCCTACAAGAATGTGGGCGACCCTTGGTGGCATGCCAGTTATCCTGGCCACTTGAAAGATAGCGTGGAATATGGCGGTAATGTGGACAAGAACATCATTATGGCCAAGGCGAAGAAATATGGATTCAAGGTGTATCTCGGCTTGGGCGTGGATAATGCCTGGTGGGGCTGGGATCTTTTGAGGGACGAGGATTTCCAGGGCTTCAAGAATGCCATGATGAAGGCCGGGGCTTTCGCTTGCGACTTGTACGAAGTTTATGTGGATTCCATGGGCTATGGCGAAACTTTTGGCGGATTCTATAGCGTGTATGAGATTTGGAATCACAATCATTTGAATGAAGGGGACTCCATTCGCGATGAGTATGCAAAACGTCTGGCGGCAGGTTTTAACATTCTCATTGATTCCCTGAACAAGGTGGACCCCAAACGCCCTCTGCTTTTCAGCCAGTTCGCTACGGAGGATTTGGATGCGTTGGATATCCGGGATACGATTTATAATGATAATGGCTCAGTGAAAAGGGCTGGCCCCCGTGGCTATGGAACGCTTAAAAATACAGAACTTTTCTGGCAGAAGTTCTTTGAAACCGCCCACTTCCGCGAACAAGACAAGTGCCTCCCTATGGATGCTGTAGGTGGTGGCGGTCAGAAGATTGACCGCGTGGAGGCTTGGACGGCGGCATACGAAAACGCGGTGAAGAATAGTGGAAGTAAAATCGGCTACTACGCCAACATTGAAGACTTTGCTCAGCCGGATTTGGCATGGCATCAGGAGCAGGCCTATACGCCGCTCTATGGCCGCAGTTACATCAGTGCGGGTCACATCGGTCGCTTTGCTCGGCAGATTGCTATCGCTCAGCGCCATACCAAGGGTATCTTCAATTTTGCGTTCTCCCACTATCATTCTCCATTGAACGCAATCCCTGGTTACTATGAGGTGTTGTTGAACTATTTGCAGACGCAGCAGGGTGATTTGGTGGCGCCCACGCTTCCAAAAACTTTGCATGTGATTGACACCTTGGCCTACAATGAATCCCAGTCGGTGAAAAAGGGCTATCCAGTTTCTGATAGGGTGTTCAAATTCTATTGGGAGGGTGCTCTGGACAATAAGTGGAATGGGGCTTTGGACGATCACGGCATTCATCGTGTGAAAATCAACCAGCCTGTGAGAACCTGGGGTCATGAAGACCAGGTTACGGATTCCACGGTGGCCTATGCGACTGCTACTCGTTCAGAATCGGGCGTTATGGCTCACGAGCCGGATTCCATCTATTTCCCCCATAGTACGGGTCGCGAATGCTCTGGTGAGGCGGGAGTGGAAGAATACTGCTTCCTTCCGCGGTTCCATGCGGACGGAAATTTTAATGAAAAGATGAGGTATGCTACAGATAAAGTATTTTTTGATAACGACAAATTCGTCTTCATCACTATGGATGTTTGGGGCAACGAGGCGGTTTCCAAGCCATTTACTTTGCATGAGGCCGAGGCGGGAACTAACGGCCGTTACGACATCACGCTGGAACTGGATTCTGTGCGGATGTTTAAGGTGCCTGTGAAGGATACTTTGCGGAGCACGTTTGCTTTGGATTCCAGCAAGTGGGTGCAGGATGGGCCGGATACGCGCAAGGATGGAATTGTGCCTTTCAAAAAAGGGAACTATTCTTTGAATGGTTTGGAAGTGGTCCGCGCTGGCAATTTATGGAAACTGCGCTACAACGTTCAGAAGCCTGGCGAATACCGCTTGATTATCTATACGGCATCTGGCGCGAAGACCTTTGTTTCAGATGTGTATCTGGCGACCCGTACGGGCGAATTGATGTTGCCCAAGAATAACGTAGGCTATTCCAGATTCTATATACAGCTGTTGCCGCGGTAGCTTTACTTTGTGCAAATGACGCGCCAGAGGGTTTGCCCGGCGGCGCTGTATTTGCGTTCGAAGGCGGTGCATGGCGTATCTGGTGTGAAGCTTGAAAGTTTGACAACGAGGTGCGCCGCCGGGGATGTACCTGTCGGGCAAAAAGTTGCCAAAATTTCCGCAGCCTTCTTGAATTCCTGAGCGTAGATTTCCCAGTTGGTGCGGAGTTCCAATGTCTCGCCCAATGCCATCAGTGTGGGGAAGATGGGATGCAGATGAAACCTGCGGGTGGCCTCGCTCTGCTTGGGCCATGGATTCGGGTAGTAGAGGGCGTGATAGGGAATGGCCCATTCGCCCGCCTGCACTTTCTCCAGAGCGAGCCGCCAGAAATCGAGAAGTTCGGCGCGAATCCAGAAGGCGTTTCGTGGGCAGTTCCGTTCGGCAGTCGCGAAATTTCGGGCGAGTTCGTCCCGGCCGCCATTTTCCCCGCGGGTAAGGCGTGCGGCGGATTTGTCAATCCCGATGACAGGAATGTCAGGAAATTTCTTTGCCAGATGCAGCGTGCTTTCGCCCGTGCCGCAGCCGGAATCCAGAATGACGGCCCGGGGGCCCGCGATATTTACGGGACCCGCGGAGTTCAGAGTTCCCGCGATAAACGGCGAAGCCATCGCCTGCTGTGAATTTGCGCTGTAAAACGCATCCACAAATTTTTCCGCCTGCGCAAAAGCCTCACGTGTATGGTCTGCGATGGGTCTGCGGTATTTTGTGCTTGCGTATTTCTGGACGATTTCGGCTAAATCCTTATAGATGCCGTCTTGATTACTGACGACGGACTTGACAGCACCGGATTTTGTCGATGGTTCTTGCTTCACGACAAAAAAATAATTTATTTTACACGCATGCCCGAGGGAATGAAGCCTACCGACAAAGTGCAATTGCGCATTACGAACGTGAGTCGCGATGTGCATTCTGGTGATTCCTTCGCCACTCGGTTCGCAGGCAAACTTTCCCAGCCCGATACGTGGCATCCGGTTTTGCGATTCTTCTTTTACCCCAGGGCTTACGGATTTTCCCAGAGCCTGTTGTTCCGCATTGCAGTGTGGATTGTATTTGCAATTTTCACCATCACTATGTTTGTCAAGGGGCCAGACGCCTGGATTGTGAATTTTCTCCACAGTTTGAATTTGGGCGTTCATGAATTTGGGCACCCGCTGTTTGGGCTGTTTGGCGGGCACATGTTGATGAGCCTTGGCGGCTCGCTTTTCCAAGTCATCATGCCGCTGGTTTTCTGCTTCGCTTTATGGATTAAGCCTCGGGATTTGTTTGGTGCTTCCATTGGCCTCTGGTGGGCTTTCGAAAACCTGATGGATTGGGTCCCCTACATTGCAGATGCGCTGGTGATGCGGTTGCAACTCACTAGTGGCGGCACTGGCGCCGAGATGGAATACGGCTTCCACGACTGGAACTATCTTTTGTCGGAATGGGGTGTGCTGGTGAAGTGCGAATCCATTGCGGCTACTGTGCAAACTGTCGCCCTCGTTGGTGCAACAATTAGCATGCTGTGGGGTGCCTGGAGTTTGTTTTATTACGTCCGCTATCAGCGCCGCCGCGGTTAATTCTAGCGCCGCCGCGGTTAACTGCCTGCGTCGTAGTTAATTCCCGCGTCGCGGTTTAACTCAAACCGAACTTCTTAACTTTGTAGTGCATCATCCGCGGGCTGACGGAGAGTTCTCGGCCCGCGGCGCTCATGTTCCCGCCGTTGCGCTTTAGCGCCTCGGTGAGGATTTCTTTTTCGTAGCTATCCAGCAGGGTTGTGAGTGAGGCGCTGCCTTCGGGCAGTAACGTTGTTCCGCTGGTCACATCCGTCTGTAGCGTAGGCGGCAAGTCGTAGGCGTTGATGGCCACGTCTGTTGTGGCGAGGCATGCATGCTCGATGCAGTTCTCCAGCTCCCGCACGTTACCTGGCCAGTGGTAGCTCATGAGCATGTCGATGGCGGGGGAACTGAGGCGGAGAATCTTCTTCCCGTATTTCAGATTCATCTTGCCGATAAAGTAATCTGCCAAAAGGAGAATGTCCGTTTTGCGCTGCGCCAGGTCGGGCAGGTGAATCTGGAAAATGTTCAGGCGGTAAAAGAGGTCTTCGCGGAAGCGGCCCTCTTGGATGAGGCTTTCCAGATTCTTGCCCGTGCTCGCGATGATGCGGATGTCTGCGCGCTGGACGATGTTGCTTCCCAGTCGGCTGAAGCTGCGGTCCTGAATGAACTGCAACAGCTTTGTCTGCGCCGCGGCGGGAAGGTCCGCCACTTCGTTCAGGAAGAGGGTCCCGCCGCTTGCCTGCTCCGCCTTCCCGATGTGCCTGCTCATGGCGCCGGCGAAAGCGCCGCGCTCGTACCCGAACAGCTCGCTCTCGAAGGAATTGCCGCCGGGGAGCGTGCTGAGCGCGTCGCAGTTCAGAATCACGAAGGGCTTCTCTTTGCGGTCCGAAAGCTGATGGATGGTTCGGGCGGTGTATTCCTTGCCGGTGCCGGAATTCCCGCGCAATAGAAGTGTCGCCTCAGTGCCTGCAATTTGCTGCACCTGCTCCCGGACGTCCTGCATCTCCCGTGTGTTGCCGATGAGGTCGCCGGGGGTTCCCTCTACGATGTTCCGGAGATGCTCGCACTCCTTTTCGTGGGCGACCTCCAGACTTTCGAAGGCGTTTTTCAGGATGTGCTGGATTTGGGCGGACTGCTCGCTACACCGCCGAACGGAATTCAGCGTGTTGGCGATGTCCCTGTAGACGGACTGGAAATTCAAATCTCTCGGCATACGGTATTTTCCGCCCTCGTGTCATCCTTGAACTGGTTAGCGTTTGAGGCA
Organism: Fibrobacter sp.; assembly: GCA_024398875.1. Lineage (GTDB taxonomy): Bacteria > Fibrobacterota > Fibrobacteria > Fibrobacterales > Fibrobacteraceae > Fibrobacter. The sequence continues at coordinate 64,150 of JAKSIJ010000006.1, read as the reverse complement.
GTTTTCCGCCCTCGTGTCATCCTGAATAGGCACAGAATATGCCGTATGAAGGATCTAGACACTAAAAATATACATATTTTTCTTACTTACTTTACAAAAATGTAATAAAATAGATGATATTTACAAAAATGTAATGAAAACAGGCGAAAACAGCCCATTTTCCCCCGTGCCCGGCATCTTCCTCCTTGCTAACTTTGCCCTCGAAGAAATTCCCCATGCGGTCACTTTCGAACGCAGTGCGGGAGTCCAGCGAAGATTATGAACAGAAATACCGCCATCTACGATATCGCCACCGCACCCGCCAGTTCCATCAAACCTGCCGAACCGGTGAATGTGCAATTCTACGGCGAAGACGTCTTTAACGCCGACGCCATGCGCACTTACCTTTCCAAGGACATTTGTGAAAAGCTTCTGGCCACCATCGACGAGGGCGAGGCTCTGGACCCGAACATCGCTGGCGATGTGGCTCATGCCATGAAGAAGTGGGCCATGGATCGCGGTGCCACCCACTTTACCCACTGGTTCCAGCCGCTGACGGGCTCCACCGCCGAAAAGCACGACTCCTTCCTTGAACCCAGTGGCTGCAAGGCCATCATGGTGCTTTCGGGCAAGAACCTCATTGTAGGAGAACCCGACGCCTCCAGCTTCCCCAGTGGCGGTCTCCGTTCTACGTTCGAGGCCCGAGGCTACACCGCCTGGGACCCCACCAGCCCTGCCTTCATCAAGCGCCATGGCAATGGTGCGACGCTTTGCATCCCCACGGCATTCTGCAGCTACACGGGCGAGGCCCTCGATAAGAAGACACCGCTCCTTCGCAGCCTGCAGGCCCTTTCCAAATCTACCCGCCGCCTCATGACTTGCTTCAAGGCGAGCCCCAAGAAGACTACGGTGACGCTGGGCGCCGAACAGGAATACTTCCTCATCGATAAACGCTTCTACCTGCAACGTCCGGACTTGTACCAGGCGGGCCGCACCATCTTTGGCGCCACTCCTGCCAAGCATCAGCAGATGGACGACCACTACTTCGGTAGCATTCCCACCCGCATTCTGAATTTTATGAATGAGGTGGAGGTGGAATTGTGGAAGCTGGGGATTCCGGCCAAGACTCGCCACAACGAGGCGGCTCCCGCACAGTTCGAACTGGCTCCGATTTTTGAGGATGTGAACCTGGCTTGCGACCACAACATGCTCATCATGGAAACTCTCCGCAATGTGGCCGACCGCTATGGCCTCGTTTGCCTGCTGCACGAGAAGCCCTTCGCCGGCGTGAACGGCAGTGGCAAACACAACAACTGGAGCATTTCCTACGGTAAGGGGAACCTTCTGAATCCGGGGAAGGACCCCCACCAGAATGCAGTGTTCCTTACAACGTTGTGTGCAATCATGTATGCTGTGGATACTCACGCGGATCTGCTCCGCATGACATGTGCTGGCGCTGGTAACGATCACCGCCTGGGTGCAAACGAAGCGCCTCCAGCCATTGTCTCCATGTACTTGGGCGATCAGCTGATGGATGTGATTGAACAGCTGGAGCAGGGAGTTCCCAAATCCAGCAAGCAGGCGGGAGCCATGCGCATAGGTGCCGACATGCTGCCGCCACTCCCTCGCGACGCCACGGACCGCAACCGTACCAGCACATTTGCATTCACGGGCAACAAGTTCGAGTTCCGCGCACCAGGCAGTAGCCAAAGCTGCTCCGAGCCCAACGTTGTTCTAAATACGATTGTGGCGGAAGCCTTCGACATGATTTCCGAACAGTTGGAAAAGCTGGACGAGAAAAACTTCCACACCGGCTTACAGAAAATCCTCCAGAAGATTGTGAAGGAACACAAGCGCGTGCTCTTCAACGGTAACGGCTATACTGACGAATGGGTGGAAGAGGCAAAACGCCGCGGACTCCCCAACATCTGCACCACCATGGATGCGCTGCAGGCTCTGACCAAGGAAGAAAACATCGCCCTCTTCGAAAAGTACGGCGTCATGAACCGCCGCGAAATGGAATCCCGCTACGAGGTGAACAGCGAGGATTACCACAAGCGCATTCACATCGAAGGCGAAATCGCCCGTGACCTCGCGAAGAACGTGATTCTCCCGAAGGTGGTGGAGGCCTACTCCAAGGCATTAAAGACAAATGAAATGGCCTTGAATCAGGGTTTCCCTGGGTTGGACGCTTACGCCAAGACTCTCGGCGAAGGGTGCAACAACTTGATGGAAAACATCGCCAAGATGGAAGAGGCCTTGAAGGGCTCCCACGAAGACATCATCGCCGCTGTGGCGGACCTCCGCAAGGTGGTGGATGGGTTGGAGAAAGTGGTTCCCGACGATTGCTGGCCCTTACCTAAGTATCGCGAGATGTTATTTATTTACTAGACAAGAAAAGGATGTAGAATGATTTTTTCGAAGCAGCGCGTCAATACTGGCAGGCAATTGGAATTTGATCTTGTGAAGGCAGTGACCATATTGCTGATGATTTGGACGCATGTATTTGAGACTATTTCGAACTATTTTGAGCCATCTCTGAGTCATATCAATGCCTATGTGAGGGGAAACATGTTCGGTGCGGTGACTTTTATGTTCTGTATGGGCATAGGGATGTCGTATACGCGCCACAATTCTAGTAGGGAATTCCTGAATCGCGGATTCCAGATTCTCACTATAGGTTTAATTCTTATAATAGTTAGGGACATGATGAGTTGGTTCTTGAGTATTGCTTTGTTTTCAAGACCTCAGAGCCTTGCGTTTCTGGCCCTTGGTGTCAGCAATGACATTTTGCCATTCGCTGGATATGCGTACATGTTGGTTGCCTTGTTGAAACATGCGAAATTTGGCAAGTGGAGTATATTGGCGATTGCTGTTGTGATGAGTATATTGGGAACTTTTCTCAGAGGGGTGCAGACGGATGTTTATGGTATTGACCAGATCCTTGGAATCTTCTGGGGAACCTATTCAGAATGTTATTTTCCTCTATTTAACTGGTTCATTTTTGTGGCTGCTGGTCAATGTTTTGGTGAGATCTACCAACATTTGCAAAATCCAAAAAAATTCCATATCGTCTCTTTGGGTTTAGGAATAATTCTGTGTGCTGCATATTTGTTTGTGTCCTTTAAGGTGGAACAAAATGTGTTTACCGCGCTTGTTTCCGAAATCGGTTTGGCTCATCGCCCTTTTCAGGACGCAATTGTGTGCATTGCGTTGAATGTTTCTCTAATCAGCCTGTTCTATTTTATCGCCAAAGTGCTTCCAAAGAAGGTAATGCCTGTGTTGACCCACCCCTCCAAGCATATTAATCAATATTATTGCATATCATGGGTGTTGATTTTCTATTCATATATATTAGTATTCAGAAAAATCGTTTTGACAAACGATATTCAGGTGCTTTCCGCTTGGCTCGGCGTTCTTGTGTTGACTATTCTCATAGTTATTGTGTGGTCGCGTTATCTCAAGGAAAAGACGGAAGCCTTTTTTGCGCGCAGACGCGTGTTCTGGACAGTTCTCGTATATGCCATTTGTATTGGAGGTTTTGTCTGGGCGGTCTGTAATTATGATGCGTCTTGCTTCCCCAATTTCCAAAACGGCTACGCTGTGAAGTAAGGGAGCCTGCTAGATTTCCAGATCGGCGGAGTAGACGGTGAGGGTTTCGCCGTCGTCGGTTTTGAAGAGAAGGCTTCCGTCGGGATTCATGTCGAGAATCTGGCCGGATTTCTTGATGCAGCCTTCGCCGCTGTTGCGGTTTTCATCCGTGCAGTGATTGTTTACGATGACGGTGCCGCGACTTCCGATGAACTTGTCCATCTGTCGCCAGGCATTTACCCAAGGCGAGATGCCGAAGGCTTTGAACTGCCCGAGGGCTCGTTCCAGAGAGGAGATGAGGGCCTGAAGTAATTTTTCGCGGTTGATTACTTTGTTTGTAATCGCCTTCAGTGTGGTGACGTCGCGATTGAGGTTTTTGTAATCCTCAGGCTCGCTGTTCACATTGATGCCCACGCCCATATTCAGGAAAAACTCGCCAGCTTCGCAGCCGTCGGGGATGAAAATGATTTCGGAGAGGATTCCGCAGAACTTGCTTTTGCCCGCAAGGATGTCGTTGGGCCACTTGACGGTGACATCGGCGCCCAGGCCCTTGAAGACTTCCGCAAAGGTGAGGGCTGCAATCTGCGTGATTTGCGCGAAGCGGTTTTGAGGGATTCCCTCCAGAGGGAGGAGGATGTTGAAGTAGAGGTTTTTCCCGGCGGGGGAGACCCAGGTGCGGTCATGGCGGCCACGGCCCGCGTCTTGACAGTCCGCGACAAAGAGGGTGCCTGCGGAAATTTCGCCCGCGATGGCCTGCTGCTTCATTTTGCTGTGGGTACTGTCGATGGTCTCGAAGAGAAATGTCTGGGCGCCTGCGAATGCTGAAATCTTCCAATTCCTGAATTCGCGCTCCGGAGAAAACATATCATGCCAACCCATTTTATTAAGAGCAGAACCTTGCAAGGCTACTCGTCTTCTTCCTGCTTTTGCTGCAGTTCCTTCAGGGCTTCTTCCGGGAAGATGGCGAAGAATTCCCGCTTCTTGTCTTCGAAGAGTTGCAGCATGCGCTCCTGCTCAAATTGCTCGCGGTCGATGTTCTGCATGAAGAATTCGTCACGGGCGAAGTCGCGGGTGGTCATGAGTTTCTTGATGTCTTCGGAGAGGTCCACGTAATCCCAGAGGATGTAGTAGGAGCCTACGTCGAGGCTTCCGAAAATGTCCACGTTCAGCTTGATGGAGTTGCTGTTGGTGGAGTCGACGAGCTCCACTTTTGTTTCTCGCTTTTCGGGGCGGAACACCTGCACGTCGCTGACGGGTTTGGTGAGGTCTGCGGGCTCCTCGGCGAAAGCAGCGGGGACAAGCGCAAAGAGGATTGCGCCTAGGGCCAGTGCTTTATGGAGTGCCTTGCATTTCATACTTACAATATATAATACTTGGGCTTTCCCGCCAATGGTTCCCTTGACAATTTCAGAAACAATTTTATATTATATCCCGAGGCTTGATGAAGTATCTCCTGTGGCAACTGATTAAATCAGTTGTTTTTCTTTTTCAAGGAGATGTTATGTCAAAACAAAAAATCAGTAATCTTCAGAACGTGGAATATTCCAAGTTTTTGGATGAAATCAAGGACAGAATTCGTTCGTCACAATATGAGGCGATGCGGGAGGTGAACCGCCAAACCATCGCCCTCTATTGGGAAATTGGTCGCCAAATCAACATTAAGCGGGAGTCTTCGGGATGGGGAAAGGCCGTCGTAGAAAATCTTTCGCGGGACATTCAGAAGGAATTTCCGGGAATCCAGGGATTTGGCACATCAAATTTGTGGTATATGGCGCAATGGCAGGCTGAATATAATGGAAATGAAATTCTCCAACCATTGGTTGGAGAAATCAGTTGGACCAAACATATTGTCATTCTTACAAAGTGCAAGGATGTCCAAGAACGGCGTTTTTACATCCAGGCAACGAAGAAGTTTGGTTGGACGAAGGATGTCCTTATCCATAAGATTGAACTGAAAACCTTTGAAAAAGTGCTGCTGGGCCAAACGAATTTTGAAACCAATTTGCCGGACAAGGTGAAAAAGCAGGCTGTTCTTGCTATTCAGGATGAATACAATCTGAGTTATACGGGCTTGGATATGGAGCATTCTGAGGAAGATTTGGAACTTTCGCTTGTGAAAAATATTCGCGCATTTCTGATGGATTTTGGGGCAGACATGTCTTTCATTGGAAACCAGTATCGTCTGGTGGTGAGCGGAACTGAATATTTTGTGGACCTTATGCTTTATCACCGTCGGTTGCGGGCTTTGATTGCTGTGGAATTGAAAATCGGCGAATTCAAACCAGAGTACAAGGGTAAGATGGAATTCTATCTGAATGTGCTGAACGACACGGTGAAAATGCCGGAGGAAAATCCTTCCATTGGGATTATTATTTGCAAATCAAAGGATCGGACGACTGTAGATTACGCTTTGCGTTCTTCTAACATGCCAATAGGTGTGGCGACATACACTTTGACAAATGAATTGCCGGGTGATTTGAAAAATATGTTGCCTGAAGGGGATGAAATCGCAAGGAAACTGGACTTCCTGTTTCCTCGGGCGGGAACTGCTGCAGGGTAAAATTACAGCGCGAGGGGCATCCAGGGCTTCACCACATCGATGGAGGTGAGTTTGCCTTGGAGTTTGCGGCGGATGGCTGCGGCTGCAATCATGGCGCCGTTGTCGGTGCTGAGGCTTCTGTCGGGGATGCAGAAGCGAATGCCGTGCTTGCTGCAATAATCTTGAAGGCGCGTGCGGAGCCAGGCATTTGCGCTCACGCCACCGCCCACCACGAGGGTTTTCATCTTGATCTTTTTCAGGGCGTTCACGGTTTTTGTCACGAGGCTTCCGACAATGGCGTCTTCCAGGGAGGCGCAGATGTCGCCCAGGTTCTGCTGGATGAATTCGGGGTCATGCGTTTCCGTGTAGCGGAGCACTGCGGTTTTGAGGCCGCTGAAAGAGAATTCGCAATTGTCGTGGGTGTTGAGGGCCCGCGGAAATTCTACGAATTTGCGGTTGCCGTTTTGACCCAGGCGGCTGATGGTTGCGCCTGCGGGGTATTTGAGACCGAGAAGCTTGCCGCATTTGTCAAAAGCTTCGCCGGCGGCATCGTCGCGGGTGCGGCCGATGCTCGTGTACTTGAAGCCGGGCTCTTCCATCACGAGTTCCGTGTGTCCGCCAGAGACGGTGAGGGTGAGGAAGGGAGGCTCGATGTCAGGGTTGCTGAGCCATGCGGCGGCCAGATGGCCTTCCAGATGGTTCATGCCGTAGGCCGGGATGTTCAAATCTCTCGCGAGGCCTTTTGCAAAACTGGCGCCAACGAGGAGCGGTCCCATAAGGCCCGGGCCTGTAGTGTAGGCGATGGCGTCGATGTCGCTGAGTTTGATGCCTGCTTCTTTTACAGCGGCTTCTGCCACGGGTACGATTTTTTGCAGATGGGCGCGGGCGGCGATTTCGGGAACCACTCCGCCATACAACGCATGTTCGTCAATCTGGCTGTAGAGCGGGTTGGAAATCACCTTCAGGGGTTCGTCTTGCAGAATGGCGCAGGCGGTTTCATCGCAGCTGGATTCAATGCCAAGCCAAAGCATCAGGGCGCCTCGACGCTAGCTTCGTCAGTTGGTGCAGCATTCTCTGCGGGCTTCGCCGCGGACGTATCTGCAAAGGCGTCATACTTTTTCAGCTTCACTTTTTCTGGAATGAGCCGCATTCCCTTGATGGAAAGGTCGCGGTTCACATCGGGCGAAAGCTGCAATTTCACTGTAGGCGCAAGGCTATCCACATCTTCGATGGTAAAGCGGTTGATTTCCACCAGGAGCTCGATGTCAGTCGCCTTGATGGAATCCAGAACTTCTGCACCGCCGGAGATTTCCACAGAAACGGTATCCGGCGAAAGCTTTGCCAGGCTCTTGTCGTAAATGCCAATGAGCTGCACCGGAACTTTCTCAAACTTCTTGCTTGCGATTTTCTGGATGTTCACGTCAATCATCACAGTAGAGTCGCTGGGTGTCACATACGCTGGGAACAAATCAAAGTTCAGGTGGACTTTGAAACCATCGCTTGCCGTCAGGCTGTCGAAGCGAACGGAGTCTGTAGGAATCTCAATAATGCGGGTGATGGCGTTGCGAGCTCCTGTCACTTTTACAAATTCAGGTTTCAGTTTCGGAGTGTCGGCGCGGATGTAGCCAGGCGCAGTTTCGAATACCGCGTTGGAATGGACGGGAATGCTTCGTTCAATGCGTGTATCCAAATCCAAGTCAATAAAAAGAAGTTGGTTGGAAGGTTCCACAAATTGCACGTTGGGGTAGCCTGCCGCCTGGATGTTTTCCTTTGAGATGTGCTTGCGCGTGGAACCTAGTTCCGCGTTCTGCAAGTCGATATTGATGACCACCGCATCGGGATTTTTGGAATGCATGTCGGCGCGCAAACGAATCAGGTCAAAGGCCGGACCCTGCACCGTGATGGGCAAAGTCTGTGGCGGCTTGGAAGCAACGGCCAGCATTTCCGGAAGCCTTACCAGCTTCACGGGGGCATCGATTTGCATTTGAAAATCCTGCTGGGACATGACGAAGAACCAGAGGGCGATGCCGAAAATAAGTGCCGTAATCTTTAGGACGATGTTATTCATAAAGAGCTCGCTTGAGACCTCCTTAAATTTAGTTATATTCTGGTGCGTGTTCGGACAGTTAGGATATTTATTATCGGAATCTATCCGCGGGTGGCGAGAACATCGCACGGTAATTTTGCCGTCCCTCATCACCATATTCCTCTGCTCCCTGTTGCTTTCGGCCTCGTTGGTGGCCCTCGGTGGCGCAAAACGGCTACTTTCTGCAGAAAAGACCCTCTATACGGTGGAAGCCTTCCTCCCGGGTGAGGTCTCTAAGGATTCCCTCAGGCATATTCAGGACAGGCTTTCGCATCTGAAGCATATCGAGACGGTGCAGTTTGTGAGTGCGGACTCCGCTCTGGCGGATTTCCGGAGGCACTTCTCGGGCGAAATGCTGGACCTTGTGGAAGGGAATCCCATCCCGCCGTTTTTCCGCCTGACGCTGGATGAAGAAAGCCAGAATCCGGTGGAGCTTGAAAACGTGCGGCTGGCACTAACGCATGAGGGTACCTTCGAAGAGGTGCAGGCTCCTGTGGAATGGACGGAGCGGATTGCGGCCTGGAAGTTCAAGATGATTTTCTGGCCCATCTTCATTAGCGTGATGCTTCTCATCACTCTCGCCCTCATCATCCGCAATTCCGTGCGGCTCTCTCTTCTCTCCCGCAGGCTTCTGGTGGAGAACATGAAGTATGCCGGCGGCAGCACATTCTTTATCCAGTTCCCCTTCGTGATGCAGGGCATTATGCAGGGCTTTATCGGCAGCGGACTCTCGGTCCTTTTGTTAGCCGTTTTCCTCAATTCCCTGGGCCGCATGATTCCCATTATCGGTGCGAATCTGACGGGCATTGGAATCTTGTTTGTTGGCGTGGTGGCTTTGGTGACGCTTCTTTCCGCCTACTTCAGCTATTTGACGGTGCGTGGGTTCCTGCTGGCAAAAAGGAACGAGCAGGATTAATCTATGCGTTTGATTGCGCTACTCCTGTGCTTTGTGGTGGGGTTTGGATTTGCTGCCCCTAAAAAGACGGACGCCCAGATCAAGGAACAAAAGACGGCTCTGAAGAAGCTGGAATCGGATTTGGCCAAAAAGCGAAAAGAGCTGGCGCAGTTGGAAACAGAAGAGAAGGGGGTGCTCAATACCATTTCTCTTTTGGATCAAAACTTGAATCAAACTCGAAACTACATTTATGAACTTTCCAAAAGTGAAGTCATGGTGCAGCAGGCGGTGGAGCAGTTGGGTGCGGAAATTGATTCCCTAGATAAAAATATCCATGCCCGGAAAGAGGTGATGAAAAAACGCATCCGCACCTTGTACATCAAGGGCCGCAGCAGCGAAGCGGAAATCCTCTATACGCTTTTGACAAAAAAAGGGAACCCGGAACGGCAGGTTTATTGGGTGCACCACATTCTGAATCAGGATAGGGAGCAGGTGGAAACGCTTTCCCGCTTGATGCAGGAGCGCGACGAAAAGAAGAAGCAGGAAGAAGAACATCTGGCAGAACTGAACGACCTTCGTTCCAAAAAATCTGTGGAAGAAAAAGGTCTTGTGACCCAGATGAACGGGCAAGAGAAAATGCTCACCAGCCTAAAGCAGGACAAGGCCATGCAACAGCAGGCTTTGGCGGAGTTTGAACGCAATCAGAAGACCATGCTCGCCTTGATTAAGAAGTTGGAACAGAAGCGAAAGAAGGAAATCGAGGCTGCAAAGAAGGCGGAAGCGGAACGGAAGAAGAAGGGTAAGAAGAAGGGCGCTGAAAAGCCGAAGCCGACGGTCGTCACTTCTGTGAAGGGCCCCAAGTGTACGCCGATGGAAGGTGAAATCATTAGCCACTATGGCCTCCAGGAACATCCTGTGCTTCATATTCAGACGCGAAATCTGGGTGTGGAAATCCGCGGAAAGCGGGGCGGAAAAATCAAGGCTGCGGCTCCTGGAACTGTGGTGATGGTGGCTGAAATTGATGGACGTGGCCCATCCGTGATTATCGAACATGAGGGTGGAACCTACTCTGTGTATGGCCACATGAGTTCCATCAAGGTTCAGGAAGGTAAAGAAGTCAAGAATTGCGAAGAAATTGGCGTTGTGGGCGATATTGCCAGCTTAAATGGAATTAAATTGTATTTCCAAGTGAGTGAAGGGACTCAGACCGTGGATCCCTTGGAGTGGTTAAAGACGAAATGATTGAGTACCGCTTAAATGGACCTGTTTCTCAGGAACGGCAACGCATCCGCTTGATGGCTGCGCTCCGTGAAAACCGGTTCCCTCAGGCGATTCTCATCGACGGCCCTGCAGGCATCGGCAAGAAGGCCTTGGCTATCGAAATCGCGAAGGCCCTCCAGTGCTCTAACGAAAACTTAAGGCCCTGCGGCTGCTGCTTTGGCTGCAAGATGGCGGCAGACCCAGGCGTCACCGACAACTGGGTCATCCCTCTGGAAAGCAAGGAAGCTCACGCCCGCAGCTCTGACGATGTCTCTGCCGGCAGTACCGCCAAGACGGTGGAGGATTTCAAGCGGGCCTACATCGACGAAATTTTCAAGAACCCCTACCGCACGGATATCTTTGGCGCCGGCGCAGAAATCTCTGTGGACCTCATCCGCAACATGACGAAGTCGTTTGCACTGAAGGGCGACCGCGTTCGGGTGGTAATTGTGGCAGAAGCCGACCGCATGAACGATTCTGCGGCCAACGCCTTCCTGAAAACGCTGGAAGAAGTTCCGCCAAACACTTATTTCATTCTGACCACCTCTTCTCGGGAACGGCTTTTGCAGACCATTCGCTCTCGCTGTCTGGCCCTCCATCTGCTGCCTCTCACCGATGCAGAAGTCCGCAAGGAAACCGTCAAGCTTCTTGGTGAAGATGGCGACGAGGAATCTGTGACGGATGATGTGGTTGGTTTGGCGGTGGGCTCTGCGGGCAAGGCCCTCTACTATGTGGACCATGCCACCGCCTGGTGCAATCTGGCTAAGAGTTTTGTGGAAAAATCCCTCAGCGGAGATTACAGCGAGCTGTTTGGTGAGCTTGCAGAAACGGATATGGCGGATTCTACAGATGCGGGCCGCGCGGAATCCGGATATTTTCTGGAAGTGCTTTCCTTCCTCTTAGCGGATTTGCTTCGGAAGGAATCGGGCGCGGCGCTCCGTTTGCCCGCGACCACGAATGCAGTGGATTTGGAGCGCTTCCCGCGGGTGGATGCTGCGGCCTTGGAACGCGCCGTCGTGACGGTGCAAGAGACAATGTCCCGCATTGCAAGCCGCCGCACGGGCGCCATGATGTGCCTCCAGTCTCTTGCCATCAAGCTTTTCGAGGGGTACAAGTGATGGAAGATTTAATCGCTTCTACGCTCTCGCAGGAATTGAAAATTCCGCACCTGGTGGCACGTTTCCTCGTGTCCCGCGGGATTCGTAATGCGGTGGATGCAAACCGCATGCTCTCATGCTCCAAGGAAGACATCCTTTCCCCCTGGGGCATTCTCGGCATGGACAAAGCAGTCCGCTGGCTTTTGGATGTCTTTGAAAAGCGGGAAAAGATTTTCATTTTTGGCGATTACGATTTGGACGGCATGTCTAGCGTGACGCTTCTGACCAAGGCCTTGCAAGAAATTGGGATGGAGACGGAATGGCGGCTCCCGAATCGCTTTGGCGATGGCTACGGGCTTTCCAATTCGGCAGTGGATGAAATGCATGAGGCTGGAGCCCGCTACGTGATTACCGTAGATACGGGCATTACCGCCAATGCAGAAATCGCCTACGCGAAAACTTTGGGAATGTCTGTGCTGGTCATCGACCATCATCAGCCCTCTGGCGATGGACTTCCCCCTTGCGACGTGCTTCTGGACCCCCATCAGGAGGGCGATACCTACCTGAATCCGGAACTTTGCGGCGTGGGCGTTTCGTACAAATTCATCTGCGCCCTGTTTGAAAAGTTGAGCATTCCGGTTCCCGAAAAATATCTGGATTTGGTGGCCCTCGGAACGCTGGCGGATTTGGTCCAGATGACGCCAGAAAACCGCGTGTTTACCAAGTCGGGCCTTGCGCGATTGCAGAAGAGCGAATGGCCTGGAATCCAGGCACTGTATAGTTCGCTGATGAAGCCTCACAGTGCAGTGGGCGGCATCGATGTGATGTTCAAGATTGCACCGCTTCTGAATGCTCCCGGCCGTATGGAAAAGCCGGACCCGGCATTGAAGCTTTTGTTGTGCGACGATAAAAAGGAAGCCCCAAATCTGCTTGCAGAATTGAAGGACTGGAATTCCCGCCGCAAGGAAAAAGAAGCCGAAATTACAGAAGCCGCCATGGAGCAGGTTCGCCAAGTCTATGGAGAAAATATTCCCAAGGTCTTGGTGGTGGCAGGTGAAAACTGGCACGTAGGTGTGATTGGCATTGTGTCTGCAAAGCTGGCCCAGGAATTCTCCCGTCCGGCTGCGGTCCTTTCCATCATGGACGGAATGGCTCACGCCTCGGCGCGAGCAGTTCCGGGATTCAACTGGCACAAGGCCCTCTTTGAAGCTCGCGACATGTTTGATCGTTGGGGTGGCCACGCCAATGCAGCGGGCTTTTCGCTAGAGGCGAGCCGCATTGACGAACTTCGCAAACGCTTTGAGGCGTCTGCCGCGGAGCAGGGTTTCACGGGGGAAGCCCCGGTGGAAGAACCTCACTCCTACGACATCGAAGTCGCTCTCGGCGAACTCTATGTGGATGAATCCCACACGGTGCTGGATTACTTTGACCGCATGGAACCTTTTGGCGGTAACTTCCCCTACCCGCAACTCAAAGCCTCCGGCATTACCGTCCACAAACTGCGGGAACTTCGCGGCGGACATTTGCAGATGGAAATCTCTCAGGCGGGGAGCCCCTCCTTCTCGGCCATTGCCTTTGGACTTCGCAAGTGCAAGAACCTCCTTGGCAAAAATCATTCCGCTTCCATCATTTTCGAGCCCACTTGGAACTACTACAACGGAAGGCGGAGCCTGCAACTTTGCATTAAAGCCATCGAATAGAGTGGCTGGCCACCTCTGAAATTTATGGTCACCAGAAATCTCCCCATCATCACACTTGCGATTTTCTTCGGGATACTGCTGTACCTCATTTTCGCATTTCCGCGGTATTCGCCGCAGGAGAACCTCATCGCCCCCTCGGAACTAGCCGCGGGCGAATCTAAGGCGTTTGTGGGCCGTATGGCCATGCCCTCTCTGGATGACATCTATGTGCTAGAAAATTCCGCAGGCCGCGACCTCACCAAGCTGGAAACCTACATCCAGGGTCGCGCCGCTGGCCTCCACTGGCTTTCGCAGGAGCACTTCAAACAGGCTCGTCGTGCAAAAAAGAAGGACGACGTCACCATGGGCGTCATGCTCACGCTGGATTCCGCGGGCGTTTTTCGCTGCGACGAGATTTCATTTTCCACCACAGACGATGAAGACTTAAAGACTCGCCTCGCAGACCACATCGAACGCTTCTGGCGCTACACGCGAAGCACCGCGGGCACCACGAAAATCTGGATTCCCATCCGCTGGCGGTATAAATACTGAATGTCATGAGTGCGCTTTATGCGTCATTGCGCTACGCGCCATGACAGGTTCGCCTCGGTACAGAAATTAAACAAGTTTGTTATCGCAACCCTCGGCTCCCACGTCATTGCGAGCCCTTTAGGGCGTGGCAATCCAGGCCGTATTTGTCTTAGATTGCTTCGTCACTACGTTCCTCGCAATGACGATTGCGAAAATTAAGCTTTCAACAGCGCGAGAAGCTGGTCGGCCTTTTTCTCGATGAGAATGAAGGCTTCAAACATGCGGGCTTCGCGCCACTTCACCAAGTACTTGGACAGCCATTCCTGGGCCACTTCATCGGGTTCCTCAGGCTTCTTTTCGTTCTGGTACCAGATTTCCTTGGTGATTTCCTTGATCATGTCACCCATTTCTGCCGCAGGCTGCAAAGAGCCTTTGCACAGGAGCAGCGCACGCAAGTTGTCCAGAAGGATTTCGTCGGTGGGCTCATCAGCATCGTCACGAGCGCAGTCCCAGATTTCGCCACGATGGCGTTCTGTCCAACCCATCAAGTGCTCTTCCGTTTTTTGCAGTTCCCCACGAGCCAACTTCTCTTCGACGGCTTCACGAGGGTAATAGATGCTGTTCGGGTAAAATTCAATCATAATTCACTCTTTATAGCGCTTTAATGCCCGGGGCGGGACTTGAACCCGCACGAGGTTGCCCCCAAGGGATTTTAAGTCCCCAGTGTCTACCATTCCACCACCTGGGCGGTGCGCGTGTGCCAAATATAACAAAAGTTGGGTTGAAACGCCTGTTTTTTATTATTTTGATTGGCATGAAAATCAAGAACTTTACCAAATCCGTTTCTGTCATCGCGTTTCTGCTCCTTTCCCTGGTGCTTCCCTGCAGCGCCGAGGTGGATATTGATGTTTACCATGAGTTCCGTGAGGAGTTGGCTCTAGTCCGCGACGGATATGTAACGGCTTGGAATATGGCCATTGAAACCGCCAACGAAAACGACCCGGAAGGCTGGGCAAAACTGCATGCAGGGAACAAGGCTGTGACCTGGGCGGAAATTGAATTCGAGGCTCCCGAAACCGCGCATTTGAAGGTGACGGAGATTCCAAACGGATTTGCCATTGAAGGCACTTATGATGTTTATAAATTGAAGGCAACCTTCGTTCCCTATACCAAGGAAAACGACACCTACTATAATATTAAGTACGGAGTAAAGCCTAACACCTACACCAAGGAAGTGGTGGAAGAAATCTTTGGTCGCTAAGGTTAGCCTTCCAACTTATTTTTGTGATAGTGCCTGGAAGTCCAAGTCCAGTAAATAATATCGGCAATCACTAGCGCGACAGTACAGGCGAGGAATACGGGACGGTGCATCCCGAAGTGTTCCGCCATGGCGCCGCCGGCAAAGATTCCCGCTCCAATGCCAATATCCCAGCCGCTTAAGTAAGTGCTGTTGGCGGTTCCGCGCTGGTCGTGGCGGGCGAGGTTCACGCACATGGTTTGGTAGCCCGGGAAGATGAGACCCAGGCTTGTTCCGATGAGGAAGGCGGAAATGAAGAATATGGGAAGGGATGTGCAGAAGTAGAGAAGCACATAGGCGAAGACGATGATAGTCATGCCAATCCCCACCAATCGGGTAAGGTAACCGCGGTCAATAAGCCGCCCGGTGGTCACGCGGTTGATGATAAGGCCCGCGGCGATGAGGGCGTAGAACCAGCCGCTACCGCCAAAGCCGAGCTCTTTTGCATAGAGGGCGATGTAGTTGGTCACGGGGCCGTAGGCGAAACCGACGAAAATGAAATTTACAAATTGGGGAATGGCGCGGGTGAGAAAAAATCTATCAAGGGAAAGGGGAGCGTGAGGCTTCTTTTCGCGGGGTTTTACCTTCAATGTGGATACAAGAATGAGACCGATTACGCACAAAGTAATTGCGGAGACGAAGACGATGGTGTCGCCCAGAGCCTCGTACAAGAACATCCCGGTCATGGGGCCCGTGGCGAAAGCCAGGTTCACGCTGACACCAAAGTAGCCGATGCCTTCGCCACGACGGCTGGCGGGGAGGGAATCAATGGCCACCGTATTGCTTGCGGTGCTGGTAATGCCGAAGGAAAGTCCGTGGGCAAACCGTAGAACAGCAAGTAGCGGGATGAGGCCTAAGGTCTTATATCCGATAAAGCAGAGGGTGAATGCAAAAAAGCACCAGAAGTACAGCGGCTTTCGGTTGAGGGTGTCTACCAGGAAACCGGCAAAAGGCCTGCAGGCTAGGGCGCCCACAGTGTACATGGAGATGACGATGCCTGCTGTGGCGCTATCGGTTTGGAATTTCTCGATGATGTATAAAGGCAGAATGGGCAGCAGCTGGTAGAAGCTGAAAAACAGCAAAAAGTTTGCGATGGCAATAGTGACAAAACTTCTGTTCCAAAGCTTTTCACGACTTTGCGAGGTAACTTCCGCAACATTACTTTGTATGCAATCGCTCATTTTTAATTAGATCTCAAAATTATGAATTTTGAATTATGAATTGTGAATTTTGAATTATGAATTGTCGCCTACTTTCTCTCCAGCGCAACGAGGGTTTCCAAATGAGGTGTGCCCGGGAACAAGTCCATGGGCTGCACTTCCTTGACGCGGTACCCAAACCGCTCCCATTCCTTAATCGCATCGGGAATCTCGTCCGTACCGCAGAAGATGTGCAGCACCCGCACCGGATGGCGGGCCGCCAAGCAGCGAATCACGCCCGGTTCCGTTCCCTTTCGCGGTGGGTCCAGCAGAATGCGCTCGGGCTCTTCGGGAATTGGCCGCGGGAGCCGCATCTGCAAAAATTCCTCATCGATTTTTCCGGCGATGAATCGGTAGTTCTTCTTTAAGAACTTCGCGCTGTTCTTCGCGCTTTCAATGCTCGGGCCTTCCCATTCCACGCCAAGCACGGATTTAGCCGCTTCACCTAGGGCGAAACTGAAGAGCCCGTAACCGCAGTACAAATCCAGGAACTTGTCCGTCTTCTCGAGCCCCATCATGCGGCTGGCCGCCTTGATGAGGTTGTGGATTTGGCTCTCGTTAATCTGGCTGAAACCGGTGGCCGGATATTTGAGGCTGAAGTGCCCCAGGTTGAGGGAGAGTTCCCGCGGGCCAAAGAGCTGCTTGAAGCCAAGGCCTTCGGTGGGGCGCTTGGATTCCAGATAGTAGTCGCTCTCCGTCTGGTCCAGATAGGCGTGGGCCGCCGTCACATGGTAGGGGCATTGCTGCAAAACTTCTGCGATGGTTTTCAGTTTGCGGACGATGCTAGCGTCCATCTTCTTCACGTTGAAAATCACCACGCGATATTGGTAGGTGCCGCGGATGATAATCCAGTTCAGGGCGTAGGCCAGCGGCTTGTAGGCTGGCGTGATGAGCTTGTCGAACAGCAGGCGGTAAATTGCATTGTGCTCTTCCGGCTCTAAGATGCTGTCGTATTCGTTGAACCGCAAATCTCCGGGCTGCATGTCCACGCGGCGCTTGCTGGTGGTGCGGTAGTTCCTCGGCATGGGGCTTGCTATCACGGGCTGCGGGCCGCGGGGCAGGCGGTTCTTTTCCCAGAACTCCTTGATGGCCGCATTCTTGATTTTCAGTTCGTCTTTGTAGTCCAGCGGGGCGAGGGTTTCGCCGTAGGCGCTGTCGGATTCCTTGGTGTAACCGGGGAGGTTATTTGCGATGGCTTGTTCAAAGAACATGGGTGCCTCCTGGGGCCGAGGCGAATCTCGCGACGAAACCCTGAAACGAATAAAACAAGAAGCCCCGCCTAGAAACGACGAAATTGACGTTCAGGCGGGGTTCTTAGAGCGGCGGACCGGGATCGAACCGGCAACCATTAGCTTGGAAGGCTAAGGCTCTACCATTGAGCTACCGCCGCGAGCTAGGCCAAATGTATAAAAAAAAGCCCTTTTTATAAAGGGGTCGTTGAAAAAGAAGTTGGAAACCCTTTTTTTTGTTGCTAAATTTACCGCCACTTAACGGTAACCTGACCGGGTGGTCGGGTCTACCTTTCAAACCATCAAATGAGGTAACTACTTGTTCCCGAACCCGCGCGATCGCCGCATGCCCAACCGTCCCAGCGATGGGACCCGTATCAACGAAGAGATTCATATCTCCCCGATTAGACTCATCAAGGAAGATGGCGAGGCCCTCGTCATCGAGACGAGCAAGGCACTGCAGATGGCAAAAGATGCCGGACTGGACCTGGTGGAAGTTTCCCCGAATGCCAAGCCCCCAGTATGCAAGATCATCAACTACGGCAAGTACAAGTTCGAGCAGATTAAGAAGGCGAAGGCGGCCAAGGCCAAGCAGCACGTGGTGAAGCTGAAAGAAATCAAGATGCACCCGAAGACTGCGGAGAACGACTACCAGTACCGCATCAAGCAGGCATGCGAGTTCTTGCAAGATGGAATGAAGGTGAAACTGATTATGCAGTTCCGTGGGCGCGAAATGGCGCACATGGATTACGGCAAGCGCCTTATGGAACGGGCCAAGGAAGACCTGTCCCAGTTTGGCGAGTTGGAAATGGATTCACGGGTGGAAGGCAACACAATGCTTTCCATCTATGGTCCGAAACGCGGTGCAGGCTCTGCAAAGAAGCAAGCTTCCCAGCAGGACCAGGCACCCAAGCCCGCAACCGAGCCCATGGCAGCAGGTGAGGCTTAACTACAAACCCACGAGGTAAAAATGCCAAAGATGAAAACACATAGCGGTTCCAAGAAGCGCTTCCGCCTGACTGGCTCTGGCCACGTCAAGTTCAAGCGCGCTGGTATGCGCCACATTCAAGCTAAGATGACCACTAAGCGTAAGCGTAACCTGCGTAAGGGCGCTCTCGTTAAGAAGGTTGATATGTTCCACGTCAAGCGTCTGCTTGTTGTTGCATAAGGAGAGTAAGAATGCCACGCGCAAAATCTAGAGTTCCTTCCCGCGAACGCCGCAAAAAAATCCTCAAGGCCGCTAAGGGCTTCTATGGCCGTCGCAAGAGCAATATCCGCCTTGCCATCGCTGCTGTTGCCCATGCCGGTCAGTATGCTTTCGCTCACCGCCGTGACAGAAAAGGCGCCTTCCGCTCTCTGTGGATTACCCGCCTCAATGCCGCTGTTCGTGAACATGGCATCAGCTACAGCCAGTTCATTTACAAGCTTGCAAAGGCTAACATCAACCTGAACCGCAAGGTTCTCGCTGACATGGCCGTTGCTGACCCCGAAGCATTCGCCAAGGTGGTCGAGATTGTAAAGGCTGCTTAATAGACACCGTTTATTAAGTTGTTCGTACTGTCTTAGCACAACGCGAGAAATTGCACCCTGCCTTCAAGGCGGGGTGTTTTTGTATTGAAAAGGGAGAATTTCTATTTTTACTGCTATGGAAGTGAAACCCATAGGCACATTTTTTGGCGATGCGGTGTACAAGTACGAAGCGCCGCGGCAGGGAAGGCTTTTTGCCGGTCATCCCGGAAAAATCGTTCTTGCGTCGGGTCAGAATTTTGAAACCGCTCTCCGGGATTTGGAGGGTTTCGACCGCATTTGGGTGCTGTTCCATTTTCACGAGAATGAGGGCTGGCGGCCTACAACGCGGCCTCCGGTACCGCCTGCAGGCAGGGACCGCGTGGGTACTTTCGCTAGCCGAAGCCCTTACCGCCCGAACCCTATTGGGCTCAGCTGCGTACGTCTCTTGAAAGTTGAAGGGCTTACTTTGTATGTAGACGAGGCAGATTTGTTGAATGGAACGCCTGTGTTGGATATAAAACCTTACATCCCGATGGCGGATGCGTTCCCGGATGCCAAAGCGGGCTGGGTGGAAGCGCAGGAGGGCGAACTCTGGGAAGTTGCTTCCTCGCCATTGTTTGATGCGCAAACAGCCTGGATTCGGGAACATTCGGAATTCGACTTGATGAGTTTTGCGCAAGTGCAGCTCTCCCGTGGTGGCTTCAGCAACGGGACTTTTGACGAAACCCGCCGGCGGCTTACGCTTGATGAATCCGCAAAAACGGGCGTGCTTTCCTATCGTACTTTCCGCATCGAATTTAGTTATGACGAAATCGCACGTCGTGTCACTTTGAACCGCATTTTCTCCGGCTACACCGCCGAGGAATTAGCCGAAGGCTCTCCCGACAAATACGGCGATAAGGAACTACACAGAGAGTTTCTCGCCCAGTATCAGTAATTTGTAGATGGCTTCCTCGGAACCCATTTTGGATTTGTCCGCAATGTCGCGGCCAAAGGTCTTGTGCCAATCGGGCCCGGTAGGGACGATTCTGTCATCGTTTGGCCAGGGCCGTATAAATCCGGGCGGCAGCAGCTTGTAGAGTTTGCTGCTATCAATGCTCAGGTCTCCAACGCGGGGCGGCATGGGGCCTGCTTCTACCCGCGGGCAACCGTGGAGAAGTTCCGCGGGGTAGCCTCCGATGGCATTCACCAGCTGGCCTGCATTATAGAGGGTTACGCGTCTCGGGCCACCACAGTTGTAAATTCCTGCAGGAAAGTCATGTGTCAGGATGTATTCCACCACGCGGCACATGTCAATGCCATGAACGGGGTTGCGGTATTCATCGGTATAGAGGGTGGCGGGCCATCCGGGGCGGAACCGGTAAGAAATCCAGTCTATGGCGCCAGCGCATCCGCCTGGGGCATAGTCCATGGGGAGGGGCACCCTCAACATTACTGCTTCCGGCAGAATTTTTTCAATCTCGATTTCTGCTTCCAGCTGGTGCTTGCCGTAATTGTGAATGGGATCCTTGGGATCGTCTTCTATATAGGGGCGCGGTGGTTTTGTCTTCTCGCTACCGCTCCACACCATATCTGTGGAGATGCGCACGAATCGGCATCCGTACTGCTTTGCCAAACGGGCAGCGTCAACGCCCTGACTGTAATTCAGCAGGCGGCTTCGGGGTGTATCGCATTCGCAGGCTTTTAGTGCGCAGTTCCCGCTGGCATCGATGATGGTCTGAAATTTATGTTGTTCAAAAAGTGCGGCGAGGCCTGCGGTATCTTCTGCATCCAGCGCTACAACGTTTTCGCCAAACACGCAGGGATGTTTTATGGGCCGGATGCCGATGAGCGGCGGCGATGCCTTATCTTGAGATGAAGACTGCGGTGCCGGGAAGATTTCCGCCCGCTCGCCACTGAAGGTATCTGTGCCGCCGAAGAGGCGATTGAAGTAGCGGAACAAGGCGTAGCCGGGCACGCCATTTAGCCCGAGAACGAGAATGGGCAATTTTAATTCTCGCCGCGGTTGTTCTTTAAATGTGCTGCTTGAATCTGGCATTATTTTTGCGCCAGATTTTTTGCGCTCAGTTTCCACTTGTAGTAGCCTGCGATTTGCAGCGGGTGGTTGAATTCTCCACTTGCAATTTTTTTCTGCAGTTCTTCGTCCGTCATGAGGAAGGTCTCGATTTCTTCAGTCTCGTCGAAGTTCGTGCTGCCGGCGCGCTCCACGTTATCGATAAATACCACATGAAATTTTCCGCGATGGCGGTCCGGGTTCACAGGGAACTGCCCGAGGTAAGTGCCGGTGTCCGAAGTATATCCGCATTCTTCCTGCAGTTCTCGCAAAGCGGCTTGTTCCGGAGATTCGCCTGCGTTTATAATGCCGGCGGGGAATTCCACTTCCAACCCACCCGTCCCATGGCGGTATTGTTCCGTCAAAACCCACTTGCCGTCTTTCGTGCGCGCGAGAATCAGTACCCAATCGGGCTGCCACAGCGTGTAGAAATCGTCAATGACTTTTCCGTTGGGGAGTTTGCACTTCTCTTTCGCCACCTTGAGCCAGGGGGCGTCCACCAGGAATTCCGAATCAAGTGTCTTCCATTTTTTCATCAATTGTTAATATAGAAATCAAAAATATTTCAAATTCGCGGCGGTTTAATAAGGAGGGCCGCGGCGGTTTAATAAGAGCGGTTACGCTGGTTTAATAAGGAAGGCTGTGGCAGTTTAATAATAGCGATTGCTGCGGTTTAACAAGGATGGTCATGGCAGTTTGTACAAAATAAAAACATCAGCCTTAGGCTGATGCAAAAAAAAATAAGGCACTCTCCACGGTGGAACACTCGAAGCTACTCATTCAAAAATGATAGCAGTGCCTTGGAACTTCGTTTTTCGCGTCGGAGCGTGCCTAAACTGGATTTCAAGAGCGACGAGCTTTAAATATCTTGTTAGATCGGGCGTTAATCCGTGAGGTGCCTAAGAGTAATATACACTCTTTTGCGGGCAAAGGCAAATATATTTACCTTATTTTATTTTTACGTAACTCCTTGATTGTCATCACTTTCTAGCCCTTCGTCCAACATGGCGGAAATTTGCGTAATTCCGCTATTCAATTGGTCCCTTTCTACCTTCATGGCATGGAGCTGCTTCCTTGTTTCAAAGAGCTGCTGCCCCAGTTCCAGGGCGAGGAGGGCCAGTTTTTTGCTGGCTTCCAGGTTGTATTTTGCGTAACTTTCGTGGCGTTGATTGATGTAGTCCAGAATTTCTTTCAGTTCGCTGTCTGCAAGGTCCGTCCGTATCTGGAGTTTCTCCCTTGCAACAGTGACGCCTACCGGTCGATGTGCTTCAAATTCTGCCATTATCGCATTCCTACGCCGAATGGATCGTCATCCATCAGCCACTTTAGCCGAAAAAATTTCCTTGCGAGTCCCCCTTGCTCGCGAATAGGTCAGGGGAGTCTTTTTCATCGGCACCGTGAATTTCGATGGGAGCCTCTTCCTCTTCGGGAACGGGTTCGTCGATGGGCACGATGGTGGGTTCGTTGACTTCTGCAGCAGGTTCTTCGCTTGCGAAGGAATTTTCGCTTGCTGCCACAACGGGCTCAATGGAAGCACTGGGCATCTCCACGGGGAGTTCCGTATCCAGTTCCTTTTCGATGGTGGAGACCACTTCCTTGAACTTTTCCTGGGCCATGAGGATTTCCTCGTCACGAGCCTGGATGGTGGCGTTCAGTTGTTCTTTTTCGTCATTCAGCTGGGCAATGGACTGATCCTTTTCTGCAACCACTCCATTCAAACGTCCGATTTCACCATTGGCGTTTTCCAGCTGCGCGGAGAAGTCTTGGATTTTCCCTTCCAGCTCCTGCACCTTGCCGTTCAGTTCGTCAATGTTTGCCTGCTTTTGCTGCAAGGCCTCGTCCTGGGCGGCCACCTGGTTTGCGCGAGCGTCCAAAGCGGCCTTGGTGTCGGCGATTTCAGCATTGGCGGCATTCAGGAGCATGTCTTTATCCTGCAGGCCTGCCTGTGCGTTAGAGAGTTGTTGTTTTAGGCTCGCTATCTCCTGCCGTAAACCGCGCATGGAGGCAAGAACCCCATCTACTTTCTGCGAAAGAAGGCTGATGTTTTCTAAGGTCATTGATTGCTCCGAAAAATGTGGTATATCCTGTTTATAAGATAATTAAAAATTGTTGATAAAGTCTAGGAAAATTCAATTTTTTTGGGAACAATGGGGGAACAGATAATGAAAAACGACTCTTTTTCTCCCTTTTCTGCCGGGTAAACTTTTGTTATCATTGGGGCCGTTCAAAACAGTGAATTGAAAGAAGGAGAAAATCAATGTACTGTTTAATCGCGGCCCTCGTGATTATGAACCAGAAGAAGCGCTTCCGCAAAAGTCGCGCTTAATAACCACGAAAGGGCAGATTAACGACCTCTAGGATTCCTAGGGGTTGTTTTATTTTGTGGCGGGAAGCAGAAATTCGTCAATTCCACTGGCGTACAGGTTGTCGAACTTGGCGGAGTTATACACCGACACGTGGGAACCGATGGTGTTTTTTACGGCATGGAAATACAAGTCACTCATGTGCACGGTAGTCAGTTCAGAGTTGGGCTGAATTTTGTTGATTTCGGTCATCAGGTTTCGTGTAAAGCTATTAGTCATGTAGGTGCCCATGTATTCGTTGTACAAATCAGCCTTGGACTTCTCAAACTCGTTTGCTGCCGAAATACACATGGTTCCCCAGGCTTCCACTTTGTCGAATGCGGAACAGACGCTCCCGCTAAAGCAGGTTTCCACAAGCCAAAGCATTTTGCGATATTTCTTTTGTGTCGACATCTTTTGAAGCATTTCTTCCATTTCACTATAGGAGAATCCCTCGTCTAGGGAATCTGCCCCCCAGATAAATCTTCCGATTGAACCATGTCCGCTCCAGAAAACCAGGATGTTTGTGGTGCTGTCGGCTTCAACAACTTTGTCCAACCCTTCTCTCTTTTCTCCCATTAAAATGGACGTTATATCTTCGGGGTGAATCTTGCTGGTTTTGTAATCAATCTTGACGCTTTTGTAGAGAGATATTTCTTCGTAATCCAGGAGCTCCCCTTTGTAAGGATTGCTGGGGTTGTTTACCAAGTCGTCATCCATGATAAGAATAATGTGGTCGTCTTTCATTCCTAGCGATTTAAGTTTCTGGTAGAATTTTAAGACATCGGCCTGGTGTCTGTAGTTCTCCCATCCTGCGGAAGCCGCCACCAATAGGGCATAGTTGTCTTGAACATCGGGGTAATGGAAAACAGAGGTGGAATCGAATTGGCTACTGTAATTTTGGACAAGCCAGTTGATGGATGATTTGGATTGGACAACGCGTTTAGACCCTTTGGATGAAATGTATTCCAAGGGGACGAATTTTTTGTTAGAGACAATCCAGTGGGTATAGGTAGATCGATTGATAATGGAACCGTCGCTGATGGAAAAGTTCAAGTTCCCCGATGCACCGCTGAGATTGAGTTCTTTATGCGCTAGGATGCTTTCAAATGCGCGGGCCATGGCGGCGGGTTCCCATGCGTAATATTCCTGGATGGTGGTATCTCCCGCAGTCTCGTTGGAAAATGCATCGTAGAAATACATGGTGGGATTGTCCCAGAGGTGCAGCTTCGCGAAAGCAGATAAAAGCAAGGCGTCGTAGAGTTGGGCTTCTCCCGCAATCGGGAAGTCGTTGAATTTGGCTTGATAGGTTTTGTCAAAACCGCTTTCAGGATTTGCCCCGATGGCGAAACCCTCCAGCCCATCAATGCCGTCTAATTTCAGGAGGTTCGCTTCGTGAGCAGAACTGCTGAAGAGCATTCTGGCGGTAGACTTTGTCTTTTGGCGCGCTTTTATGTAGTGGGCCACATCCTCATATTTGTCCGGCACACAAATGACAAAGTCTTTTTCTTGAGAGAAGGCGGACTCCGCTACAGCCTCAATTTCTTTGTCCCCCTCATAAATGTAAACGCCTCCTACTTTTAGCCCCATTTCGGTAGCCTGGAAGGCAAACCAGTCGATGAATGTGCTGGTATAGAGCGTGTTCCCTGTCAGCAGCGATACCTGCTTTGCGCCAGAGGCAAGCGCCTCTTGCAACAGCATTTCGCTCTGGGTGATATCCGTTTCTGCAAGGCTAAAGAACCAGCGATTTTTTCGATACTTGCGGACGACTTCTGCCGTTGTCGCCATGGGTACAATCAAAGCCTTTTTGTATTGGGCGTTTGAGCAATAGGAGGCGACAATGTCAACATTCTTGGAATAGTAGGGGCCGATGATTGCGGAGATTTCTTTTGTTCGGGAGGCAAGCGCCCGACCTAGGCTGTCCATGTCCGCTTTGTCTTCGTCAATCCATTCAATGTCGAAAACGAAAGCGGTATCCAGTGTAGAAAGTGCTATGGCTTTCCCCAAATTATTTTGGAATAGATTTACCGTTCTTTCCCAATGGGTTGCCATCTCCTTGTTCATGGGGAGGATTACAGCGACTTTGAGGGTGTCTACATTTTGGGAATGCTCGCTGGAACCCGAACTGCTGTCATCGAGGAATGAACATGCGGTAAAGGCAAAGGCGAAAAGAAGGAGGAACACTTTCTTCATTTTTCCTCCAGATACTTTTGTTCTGCCTTTATCGCTTGCTTGCGGAATTTCTCAAAATGAGGCGCCCATGAACTGTAATTTTCGGCAACTACAACATCTACGTATCTCGATTCCAATGTCTCTAATGTACGTTTAGGTTGACTCTTGTCTCGCACCCATTGGGACATGAAATCCCCTACTAGGACATCCATCCGCTTTACGATGGAAAAGGCGATGTTGTCGCTCAAATACTGCTGGTCTGCATCCATACCGCAGGTGAGGAATTTGGCATCGCTATCATCTTCCCGCAGATAGCGGAACATGTTGGTGTTGCTGCCTCCGATAACGGGAAAGACGAACTCTATGCTGTCTGATACATAGGAATAGGAAAGAAAGTAGGAAGCGTCAAAATCAAAGCCCTCATTTTCCTCTTTTCCCAAGTAAATGACTTGAGAATCTGCTTCAAAAGGCGCCCCCGTAGACTTATAGCCGTCAATGAAGCCTGTGATGGCGCTATTTACGGCTTTGGATTTTGAATTCGCGCCGAGCACCTTGACATCACGCTTTCCCATGTCAGCTACGACCGCCCCCGCCATGTAGCTTACGCCATAAAGGGAAATGTCGCGAATATAGACATCAAGGGAACCTGGGTATGTGTCCAGAAATAGGATTTCATTTTGTTCGTCCGGTTTCCATTGCGGATGCTTTTCAAACAAGTCTGCATATTCTCCTGCACCAAGCACCAACAGCCGGTGTTCATAGGGGCTGTTTTTGGATTCATTGAAAAATCGTTCAATGACTTCTCCTGCTGATTTGTTGTCGGGAGGGTTGAAATTCTCCAGCACATAGCCGAGACTATCTGCAGACGAGACGAAGCCTGAATAGATGTTGTCTTCAAAGCCGTCATCCCCAATTCCTGCTCCGGAGTAGACCACTAGCGCATAATGGTCTCCGCGGGTATAGTTTGCAATTTCAGGACTATTGGAACTGCTATCTCCGCAAGCGCACAGGAGCACAGAAAGCGCACAAACGAGCCGCTTTATCAACCAATTTGCTGTGATTTTAGTCTCTTTTGGGGCTGTGGCTAGACGCATTGAAAAAAATACCTACTCCCATTCAATATAAAATAATGCCCGCCGTCTTGCTCTGAATGTCTTGAAATTCTAGATTTTTTATGCCTCTAAACTAGGAAGGTTAAATATGAAAAAACTTTTATTCTCCCTACCCATCCTGGCGCTGGCCTTTTTTGCCGGTTGCTCGGATGACAGTTCCTCCTCCAATTCCGGGGATGAGAATGAGCCTCTGATCACGCAGGCCACGCACGAGGATTCTGTGAAGGTGGTGGTTTATCGCTATGACCAGTTCCTAGGAAAGAATGATGTAGAGATTACGGGTGAAGATACGACTCAGATCTCCGTAGACACGCTTTATGCGAAGGAAATTGATGAGGATTACCCCAGGACCGGAAACGTGGTGGTTGTTTGGGATGCTGTAAACAAGGCTCCGTATTACTTGCGTGTGCTTTCCACACAGAAGGATGGCGATCGCTTGCTCATCAATGTGGAATCGACGAATGTGTTTAGCGCCATCCCTGATGGAGATTTCAAGTTCTCCTCGGAAATTTTCTACGATCAGAGTAAGGCTGGTGACAACTCTGGAGAGTCTGGAGCAGTAGTGTTTTTTGATGAAGCCAACAGCACTTACCATCCCATAGTGATTATCAATAGCCCTGATGAAGTGCCTGGCGAGAATGCGGGCTCTGGTCTTGGATTTGTTCCCATTTGTATTATGTGCAATAACCCTATGGAAATCGTGGAGAAAAATGGGTTCCTGGATATACGTGAGGCGGTTGAGCAAAACGCGACGTTGCAGAAGACCCTCATCGATTATGATTACGAATTTTATCCGGGCACCATCGCCATGCCGTTCCTTGGAAAAATCAAAGGCGATCAGCAGGGAACTTGGGGAAATCTTCTCAAGAGTAACATTAAGGGTGCTTTCAAGGAAAGTTTCTCTGTTGTAAAAAACGAACTGATAAAGGGAAGTGCCCTCGATAACCAGGATGATGGAACCCTTGCAAATATTTATGTCAGGGTGGATACGCTCAAATTCAGAAACAAGGTGGACTTCAATCTGAACGTCTCTACTTCCTGGGGCATCCCCAATAAATTTGCCCTGTATACTACATCATCCGGTGGCTTAGAAATTTCGAATTTTGGCCTTGGTGTGGGCGTAAACCAGATGGGAGAATTCTATTTGACTCATTTCCAGGGAAAGACTTTTGTGTTTACCGTTGGCTTTGTCCCTATCGCCATTACTGTCAAGCCGAATCTTGTTTTCAAGTACAACATCAATGCCTTCGCTATGATGAACGATAATTGGCAGTATAAGTCCGAAAGTAAGTCCAGGTCGGGACTTTCTTGGGAAAAGGGCAAGGGCGTCAAGCCGATTTCTGAGAAGATGATAGACACTTCCTATTCGAACCATGACAAGTACGATAGCTTCGGTGAGTATTTCATGAGTAACAATATTGATGTGGCAATCGATGGCCAGGCTTCTGCAGGAGTATACCTGCGTACGGCATTCCTGCTCTATGGCTTTGCGGGCCCCACATTTGGCCTAGGCTACCGCTTTGACATAGATGGTGAAATCAAGAGCGAAAAGCAGTTCAACAGCGATGGACAATGGACGGGATATATCCCAGATGAAGGTCATCTCAAAATAGATGGCGGCTTCACATTTGAGGCTGGTGCCGAAGTCAGTCTCTTTGGTCATAAGTTATTCAGCCGAGCCTACGATGTGGCTGATTTCTGGAAGGTCAACTTCCTTGATTTCAAGATTCCTGAAGACCTTCCTGAGGGTTGGCAGCAGAAAATTGAAGAAAATAAGAAATAAGCTTATTGTAAAAAATGAAAGCGTCGCCCATAAGGCGGCGCTTTTCGTATGAAATCCCGAAAGGATTAGTCTGCGTCGCTTACTAGCAAGTAGAGGTGCTCGTGCTTGGAAGGCGTACCATCGTTCCCGATGTCAAATTCAAGAGCTTTGTCCGCAGAGGGTGACAAGATGTTTAGATGAATTCCTCCCTCGGGGCGAAGAGGGCTGCCAATGTCTTCTTTGGCTGCAGATCCTGTAGGGGGCAGATTGGAGAATAATAAGTCGGCATCTCCATCGTCTGCGTTGTAATATCCGTGCTCAAAAAAGTTAAAGGTGTTGATCCCATCTATGGATGACTTCTTTCCATTGAAAGAGACCTCCAATTTCCGGTTCATATTTTCTGCATAGATGGAACCTTTGGCTCCATAGGCTTCCATGAAGTGTTCCATCAAGTCTTTCTTCGTGACCTTTTCGCCTGTGACTTTCTCGATGGCCTTGATAATGGCATCCCAGCCATCGTAGGCATTTGTGAGCATCTCGGAGAATAACTTCTGCCCGCCGTAGTTCTGGAGGAGGAATACGCCTACAGCTACGCCCATCGGGTACGAGTCTCTGTCGGGAGCGTATTCAAGCATGCCCACATTGTCGTAGCCGAGAGCAAAATCCTGGAAACGGTAAGCGACAACGCCTTGATTGTTGGGCACGCCAATTTGCGGACCCATGAGGTGCTCACAGATCTGGGCCAGCATTTCTTGAAATGCCGTGTTCTCCGTATTAACGCCCTTCTCGATTTGCTGTCTTGAAAAATGGATGGAGTGCATGAACTCGTGAGCCATTGTAAGATAGAACTGGTAGCTCATGCCTGTTTCGGGGTCAATTTCTGATTCAAAGACATACATGGGGTCGCTGTAAATGGTCCTGTCAAGGATGTAAAGAAAACAGCCTTCGTTCGACTCTGCACCAATATCACTAGGAGAAGAATACCCGTAATGCTCATAACTGGGTAAGAAGTCAATGGGGTTTACATATCCAAGGGCTTCCTCTTCTGCTGAAACTGCGGCGAAGTCGTAAATGAGGATGTTGGTAAAATTAGTGAGGTTGTTGTACCTAGCCGCATCAACGGGGTCGGAAAGAATTTCGTTTTCTAAGTCTATCTTGGTAAGAATTTTCTTGGCTACGCCGCCAAACATTTCCGTTTCGCGGGCAAGAATGACTTCAAATTTTTGGCGAATGATGTCGTAGTCTTCAGACTTTATCTTGGAATTAGTTTCAGATATAAACTTGTCTCCATCTGCATTCGTAAATGTCCATGGCTTGCCTGTTTTGGGGTCGTTGTCGGAACTGATGGACCAGATAATGACATTTTTGCCTACAGAACGGGCCGTGAATTCCACCTCCAGCCATGGGTCATCCTTGTAATTTGCGTCGGGGTGTGCAATCTTGGAGCCTGATTCTCCGTAATAGCGCGTGTTGGAAATTTTGAATACTCGCGTAGTCTTTCCAGGAATGATGTCTTCTGCTGTCAATTGTTTCTGCGGCTCGGTAGGTACCGTGTATTCGTGAGGAGAAGTGGTTTCTTTCTTGAGAGAATTTGGATTGCTTTTGGCGGTAAATGGGTGCTTTAGGCTTGCGCGGTCAGAATGACGATGGTCTTTTTTCTGGAGCGAACCTTGCTTTTTGAGTCCCAAAAAATCTTCGGCATCGCCTACAACGTATGAGAGGTCTTTCTTGGCAATACGTCCTTCAGAAGGGTCGTACTCGTCACCTTTGGCAACATTCCCTCTGGTAAAAAAGATTTTCTTTCCTTCAGCTCCCGTGAATTTCACATGAGTTACGCCGGAATCCAGCGCATAGATGCGAGAGGAACCGTCGTAGACAATCTCTTGAAAGCTTTCTGCACCCTCGGAAGAAGTTCCGTTAGAGGAACTGTCGTCAGAACAGCCCGCAAAGAGGGCTACGGAGCACAGGGTTGGGAGAATGAATTTGTGAAGAATGGAGGTAGTCATATTTAATGATGGATTTTGGGGTTATACTTGTAAACTTTAGCTAGGGTTGCAACATTGGGCTATAACTGCGCGGCGGAGGTGAGTGCGAAGTGGCCTGTGGCTGTTTCGCATTCGGCTCGAAGGTAGGCGAAGCCCGCGGTAGGAATCCGGAGATCGGCGGTTTCAGAAGCCGCCACCAGACTTTCTTTCAGAACTTCCTCGGTTTCGGCGAGTTTCCCGTTCATGAGGCGGCGACGGCCGTAGATGAGGATGTAGCGGAAGCCTCCGCCCATTTCCCTGTTGCTGCGTGCATGGAAGGCGAGGGCTCCGTTTCCGCGTTCCCACCAGAGGGCAGGGCCATCGGTGATAAAGCAGTTGTCGCCTAGGAAGGCCTTCTGGAGGCCTTCGCAAGAGAATTGCTGACAGGAATCTGTAGCCTTTTCGTGCGATGCTGCGTCGGGCCCTACGTAGATGGCTGTGCGGACTTTTCCGAAAACATGCTCCCGAGAATGACGCAGGCTTACAAGAGGCAAAGCGACGGAGGTAGTGTCGTTGAGATCGCCGTGGGCGTCGTTGCCTGCGATGGGCAAAAGGTAATGCTCTTTCCCTAATTCTTCAATCCACCAGTCTCTTCCGAGGGTAAAGCCTTCATCGCGAATTCCATTCCAGAATTGGATGCCTCGAATGCTGTGCGGTCTGTCCATCTGGAGGTCTTCGGAATGCCAGTAGCCTCTCCGGAAGATGAACCGCTCCAGGGCGCTCATTTGCTGCCACGGATGGGCAGCAAAGCAAGGCGCAGTCGTCATGTCGAGAATCTGGTCAATGCGCCTTGTTGGCTTGTTGTCAAGCCAATAGCGCCCGCAATCGCCGAGACCGGGCAGATATCCTTCTGGCCCCAAAACTGTCATGTGGACGTTTTCGCCTTTACTGTTTCCAGCAGAAACTTCCTCTCCGGCCAAAAGCAGCGGGCTTTTCGGAAGGTTTGCAATCTCTTCCTTCAACCTTTGAAATTTCGTGACGGGCGTTTTCGCTTCCTTCGTGTAATCTTCGTCCGCAAACGCAAAATCGTAGGCGTGGTCCGTAAAGTTCACAAAGTCAAGTCCTACCGCTTTTGCCGCTTGCTGCATTACCTCGGGTGTTGCGCCGTATTCCACATGGTCGGAGGAGTAGTGCGTGTGGCAATGCATTTCGCCGAAAGCGTAACCTTCGGGCTTTGGTAATTCTTCCGCCAAAACTTGAAAACGAAGTGGCGCGGGCTTTAATCCTGGGAGATTCCAGCGTGAGAATCGCTTTTTCTTTCCGTCATGGCGCACACAAATGGTGGCTGTCGCTTTGTACGTGCCAGCGGGAAGTTCTCCCAATTCTACACGATAAAATCCGAACGCTTCATTCGCCTCGATGTCCAGTGTGCGGGAAATGGTTTCGGTATTTTCGGAATTGGCGCCTTTGATATTTTCGCCTGTGGTACGAATCAATTCCACATCAATCTTTTCAAGGGTGACAGGAAAACGGTCTCCATCGCGAATGACAATCCACAATGAAGGTTTGGAACCTTTCACAAACTGGAAGGGTGCATCAACGATGATTTCGGGCCATGGCCTGTATAGAAGCGACCATGGGAGTTTGAATTTGAAATGAGTCTCCGCGTAGTGGAGTTTTTCCCCTGGCAACCAACTCATGGAACTAACTCTTTCCTCGGTTCTTTGGACGGATTATTCCGCTTGACAGCCTTAGGACGTTCAGGAGCCTTTGGGGCCGCATCCGTATTCGCGGCGGTTGAAGTGCTGGGCTCTGCATTCGTTGTTGTAGAGGCCTCGGTGGTAGTCTTTACTGAATCCACGGGTGCTACTGCTGTATCTACGACGGAGGCTGTGGTATCGGTAGTGGGTCTTGTTTGTATAGAATCTTTTGTGGAGGTGATTGTCGCGCTATCTGCGGATGTCTTTGTGCTTGAATCCGTTGCGGAATCTACAATTACTTTAGAAGAGTCTGACGCGGACTCCGTTTTAGCGGAGTCTACTGTCGGAATGGCCTTAGAACTATCTGCAATTGTTTTTGAACGTTCTGCGTGAGGATTTGTCCTAAGCCCGTTGGGGTCGTGTTTCGTTCCTAGGCTGTCTGCTGCTAGGCTGTCGTCTTCAACTGGCTTTGGCTTGTTCCATACGCCAAAGCTGACGCGAATCTGCAGTTGGATTCCGCCCACGTCCCATTTGGCTTTTTCATTCGGGCCATCGGGTACGATGGTTTCGTAGGTCTTTTTGGATTTTACGGAAATAGTGCTGAACCCGATGTCTCCGAAGACATTCAGATTTTTCCAACTGAAAAGGAGATAACCGACGCTAAGTCCAAATCCAGAACCATACCAGGGCGTTTCTGCAGAGAGTTTTCCCCAGGTGGTATATATTTCAGTCCCTGGAAGCGCCCAGTACCAGCGTAGAGATATGCTGAAGAGGCTCTCGCCAGAAAGACTCATGAGGTTGGTAGGAATGGCGAATCGGTATTCTAGAAAGAGAGGAATGCCCTGGATGGTGTAGTCGTAATTGTGGGATTTGTTCTTCCGGTCCGTCAGCACAACGGATTCGTGGTCGTAAATGAAGCTTACGCCGGCACTGATGAAGTTGTCTTGGAAAATCTGGAATTGGAGACCGCCAGTAATGGGAAAGCAGAAGTTCACCTTCTGAAAGTCCTGTTTTGCCACGCTGAGGGTTTCTTCTTCATCCAGGGCCTGGCTTCGAAATTCCTCGTAGATGGTGTCGATGGCATCCTGAAAGTATTCCCGCTGGTCAAAACTGAGGAAGGAAACTGCCGGTTGCAAAAAGATGGAAATGCGGGAGTTGTCGTGAATGTCGGTGTTTTCACTTGCAAATCCAAAAACGGCGGCTGCAAGAATCAGCCACAGAATCAGGCAACCTCTTTTAAGCCCGCTCCACATAGGGTCAGTTCAGCATTTCCTTTTCTTCTTTCTGGATGCGCTTGCTTTCGGAATCCTTCTTCATGCGTTTTTCAAAGGATTTCTCGGCCTTTGCAATCTTCTTCTCGGTCTTTTTCAAGAGCTTTTGAATGTCTTTGTTGTCTTCGCCCAGTTCCTGCTTTGCCATTTCCAGATAACTGCGGGCGGCCTCAAACTGGTCCAGGTCTGTGTAAGCCTGGGCAATGAGGAACATGGATTCCTTCCGGCGCTTGGAACTCTTGTAGGTTTCCAGAAATTCCTTGAAGTAGATGACGGCGGCCTGGGGCTTGTCCATGCGGAGGTAAAGCCGTGCAGTCTGGAATTCCTTCTCTGCCATGCGCTCCACCAGGAGCCCGTAATAATAATTCACGGAATCGCGCAGGGGAGATTCTGGGTAGTTGGAAAGGTAGCGTTCGAAGTCCTTCATGGCGATGGTGGTGTTGGATTCATCGCGGGCAACCTTGAATTCCATGTTGAAGGAAGAGATAGCTTTGCGGAATTCTGCAGTTTCAATGAAGGGTGAGCCGGGGAAGTTCAGAACGAAACTTCCGTATTCACCACGGGCCTCAATCCATTCCTCCAGATTGAAATAACTTTCTGCCAAGAGGAACTGGGCGTTTTCCATATAGCCGGTTCCAGCACAAAGGGAGAGAATCTCCTCCAGCTTGTCCTGAACGCGGCCGTATTTTCCGTCTTTGAACATGGCTTCGGCCTTTTCGTATTTGGCCTTGCAAAATTCAGTATGGCTCAGTTTGTCGGAACCGTCCGAGGCGCAACCGACAAACAAAGTGGTGGAGAGAAAAAAGCTACAGAACAGGGTCTTCTTTAAGAGAGAGGTCATTTTTTTTCTTCGGTTAATTCTAATTTTTCAATACCAAATTAGAAAAAAGAATCCTGTTAGCACAATGATTTTAGTCCGTTATGTCTTGAAAGAGCTTATTGCCCCCTTTTTGGCGGCTCTGTTTGGCATTACGTTCCTTTTTGTGGTGGATTTCCTGGTGAAGATTCTGGACAATGTATTGTCCAAGGGTTTGCCCGCATCTACGGTCCTTGAAATTTTTGTTTTGAATTTGGCGTGGATGCTTGCTCTATCTATCCCCATGGCCGTCCTTGTGGCGTGCCTCATGGCTTTCGGGCGTTTGTCCGGGGACCAGGAAATTACGGCGGTGAAGGCTGCGGGGGTTTCTCCCTTGTCTCTCATGCGTCCGGTGCTTTTGGTGTCGGTGCTGCTTTCCGTTTTGATGGTGCTATTTAACAATTGGGTTTTGCCAGAGGCCAACCATCGCTCGGTGGAATTGATGAATGCGGTCTCCCGAAAAAAGCCCCATGCATTTATTGACGCGGGGCGATTGATAACGCAATTTCCCGATGTCCAGTTGTGGGTGAATAAGATTGATCCTGTGTCGGGAACTTTGTATGGCATTCAGGTTTTTGAACTGGAACGTAAAGGTGCGCCTCGAGTGGTCTATGCGGATAGTGCTACCATGGATTATGTGGATAATGGCGCCACACTGATGTTCAGGCTTCGCAGTGGTGAAACCCACATTGTGGATCCCGATGATCCGGACAATTACTTCCGCATTCGGTTCTATGCTCAAGATCTTGCCATGCAGAATGTGAACGACAAACTGGAACGCCGCAGCCGCAGTTACAGAAGCGACCGTGAAATGCCAGTGGAGATGATGCTTGATGTGGTGGAAGAGGCTAAAAATCGCTATGACACTGTTCGAACGGAGGCGTTGACAAAGCGACTCAGTACGTTGGAAAATTCTTTGAAGCAAGTCGTAGCCGATAGCATTGTGCCGGCAGGTGTGGCTGGCATAACTATTGATTCTATCCAGACTCGCAAAGCGCTCCAACGGATTCGCCCTCAGGAACTTTCCGCACTCCGCACGACCGAACGTTTCAAGGGCCGCATGGAGGCGGAAGAAAAACGTCAGGCCCAGTATATGGTGGAAATTCACAAGAAGTTCAGCACTTCTTTTGCATGTTTCATATTTGTTCTCATTGGCGCTCCTCTTGGAATCATGGCGCGCAAAGGTGGCATTGGTACAGGTATTCTTTACAGCATCGCCTTCTTTGTCATCTACTGGATTTGCCTCATTGGTGGCGAAAATCTGGCGGATCGTCTTATCATTTCTCCAGAACTCGCCATGTGGGCTTCTAACGCCATCATCGGGGTATTCGGAATGTTCATCACAGTCGCCATGGTCCGTGACCGTTTTTCTGGAGATTCCAAGTTCTTCCGTGCTATTCGCGCCATCAGTGGAAAGCTCAAGAAGATTACCGGGAGGTTCGGATGAAGTTCTCCCGCTATATGATTTGGAATTTTTTAAAGATGTTCCTCATCGTGATTGTGGGGGCCATTCTGGTTTTCGTGGTCATCGATTTCGTAGGGAATATCAAAACCTGGCTTGCCCGCGATATGAAGGACGTGGGGGACTATTACTTCAGTTATCTCCCTTACATGCTCTACCTCATCTCTCCAGTGGCTTTGTTCATCGCCGTTCTTGCTTCCATCGGGAATATGACGCGGCATCTGGAAATGTGCGCCATGCAGAGTTCGGGCCGGAGCCCCTTCCGCACCCTCATACCCATCTTCTTCTTTGGCATTTTAGTTTCTGTGGGCTCTTATGAAATGAGTGAACTCTGGCTTCCAGATGCCAACCACAAACGGTTAGAAGTGATGGAAACCAACGCCCAGAAGAAAAAGAATCCCCGCGTCAAAGAAAAGCAGGATTTCACTTTCATTGATAGTGAAAAAGCCAGCTGGTTCTTCAAGTATTATTCCGGCAAAAATAAAATGGGGCGCGATGTGGTGCTTCTCCTTCGGGAACAGGGTCATCTGGTGGAACGCTATGACGCAAA
The DNA here is from genome assembly GCA_024398875.1 of Fibrobacter sp. Taxonomy (GTDB): domain Bacteria; phylum Fibrobacterota; class Fibrobacteria; order Fibrobacterales; family Fibrobacteraceae; genus Fibrobacter. The sequence goes on along the minus strand of JAKSIJ010000006.1, from coordinate 28,015 downwards.
AACGGTGCGTTGGGTGGAGGACGACAGCCTTTCCTACTGGCAATTTGAACGGGGCTTCCGTCGCATATTCAATAAGGATGGTTCTGTTACCGTTTTGAATTTGCAGAACGAGAAGATGGTGGGTCGGGTCAATACTCGCCCAGATGACTTGATTAACGAACGTCAGACATCTGACGAAATGGATTCCAAGATGGTGAAGGAACGGATTGAGGTGTTGAAGCGCTCCGGCGAAGACACTCGTGCCATGGAAACAGCCCTCCATTTTAAGCGTTCTGCTCATTGGATGAATTTGATTGTTCTTTTGATGGGGGCGGCCCTGTGCCACCGATATACCCGTTCTGGAGGCCTTTCCCAGAAATTTGGAGTTGGCCTTTTGCTTGTTTTTAGTTATTATATCTTGGAGCGGATTGGACTCAAGATGGGTGAAAATGGTGCGCTGACTCCATTCCTTGCAGCTTGGATAAGCCATTTCATCTATGCCGGGGTCGCAAGCGTCATGCTTTACCGCTCTTTCCGCTTGTAGAGGGATTATGCTGATTTCGAATATCTTGTTTGTGGTTGCAGGTCTCCTGTTGGGTATTGCCTTCAAGGGAGGAATGTTCCTGTTCCTGATTCCATTCTCAGGTGTGGCCGCGGCGCTCGGCTACATGAATCTCCCTCGTGTCCCGGGTGGAAAGACTTCTTCCATTCCCGTGGTGACCCGGGCTATGCGTGCAACGGGCCTCTCTCCAGCGGTTGCCCCGGAAGTTCGGAGCATGATTAAGGATGATTCCGCTGAATATAACGAGCCCAATTCCACCTTGAAAGTGAATCAGGTGTGGGCCCGTGTGGATGCGGATATTTGTAAGTCCACTGGCGATTTGCTGCAGGGCCTTAAGCGTGTGATTCCCAATGCCCACTCTCTCTTGTTGTTCATGCCTGCACAGAATCCTAGGGAGTGGGGGGTAAAATCCCATAGCTGTGACCCCAACACTCAGATTGCGACGGATGTTAGAATTACAGAGAATTCCGGAATTTTAAGCCAGTTGATGAAGCCTGATGTAGACAGGTTGCTGGAAGGGGATTTGATGGGTGGTCGTTCCCTTCAGTATTACATCGACAATCCCATGATTAAATCTCTGGTGGCGGTTCCTATTTTGGATCGTGCAAAAAATCGCGTGGGAGCTCTCGTGGTGGATTCCCTGTTCCCTAACGCATTTAATCAGGCCACGGCTCAGGCGCTAACCTACATCTGCAGTAATATTTACACCCTTTGCTTCAAGAGTTACTCCTCTGCCAAAAACTATGTGGAGCAGCAGCAGTTTAGCGTGCTGTACCATTATCAGCACCAGTTCTTCAAGACCATGACGGTGAAGGATATCTATCGTCAGATTGAGGAATACCTCAAGGAGAACTTCTCCTTTGACCGCATGATGCTTTTGGCCATGGATAAGAGGGACGATTCTCAGCCGCGTAAGGATCGCACGGGCAGGGTTGTGAGCTGCCTTGGCATTGATGCCGACCAGTTCAAAGGCAAAACGTTTACGTTGTCCGATGTGGGCCTTGCCATTCTTCCTTTCGTCAATAATCGCTCTATAGAGCGGACCTTCGGTATGGGCATCAATCAGTACATTCCGCGCATCAACAGCCAGGAAAAGAAGAATATGGATTTCCGGCAGTTGTTCGCTATGCCTATCACTACGGATGCGAGTGGAGAGGTGACGGAATTGGTGATTTGCCTGGAAAGCCGGATGGCCGGCCGCTACACAGAACACAACATGGAACTTTTGAAGGCCTTTGCTGGCGTGGCGGGATTTGCCTATGTTCGTGCTTGCCAGTTTGAGCAGGGCAAGGATTTGGCCACACGTGATGGATTGACGGGTCTCATCAATCATCGCACGCTTCATGAGAATCTCCGGACAGAGAAGATACGTGCCGATCGTCAGAACTACAATATCGGTGTCTTGATGATGGATATCGACCATTTCAAGAGCGTGAACGATACCTATGGCCATCAGAATGGCGATAAAGTCATTAAGGGCATCGCTGCTGCCATCAGTGGAGAAATCCGTAAGGAGATTGACACGGTGGCTCGCTATGGTGGTGAAGAGTTTGTGGTGGGTCTTGTGGATACCACTCGCGAGGGAATGATTGAGACTGCAGAACGCATTCGTAAGGCGGTAAGCCTTATGGAGGTGGACGTACATCAGGCGGAACCTCTACGCGTGACCATCAGTATCGGCGCCTTCCTTGTAGAACCTTCTTTCCACGACATGAAAAAAGCGGTGAACTACGCGGACCAGGCATTGTATAAGGCCAAGGAAGGCGGTCGCAATCAGGTGATTCAGTATACTGAACTGCCCATAGACACCTCAGAGAAAGAAGTTTAATGTTTACTGTCATAGATTGGATTGTTCTTGCAGCCTATCTGCTGTTTTCCCTTTTGATAGGCTTGTTCGTCTCTCGTGGAAATAAAAATCTGAAGGAATACATGTTTGGCGGCGGCGCCATGCCCTGGGTGGCTGTGGGAATCAGCCTCATTGCAACTTCTGTCAGTGCCACGACATTCCTGGGCGCGCCTGCAGATGTTTATGGCGATGACATGACTTTCCTCATGTTCCAAATAGGCGCGCTCCTCAGTATTTTTGTAGTAGGTTTTATTTTCATTCCGCGATTCCGCACGGCAGGCATCAACAGCGCTTACGAACTTTTTGAACGTCGCTTTGATTCCAAGACGGTGCGCCGCCTGGCCGCAGTTTTCTATTGCTTGCATTTGCTGCTCCGCACGGGAATTTTGCTTTACGCCCCGTCTCTAGTGCTCGCGCAAATCCTTCATGTGGACCTCAAAATTGCAATTATCGTTTCTGCTGCTGTCGCTATTTTCTACACCTGGTTTGGCGGCATCAAAGCCGTCATCTGGACGGACGTGCTCCAGTTCTGCGTGTTCTTTGGGGGTGGCCTGTTGGTGCTCATTCTCATTGCTAATTCCGTGGGTGGATTTGGGGAGATGGCTGCCATGGCAGGGGAGGCGGGCAAAACCCGCTGGTGGAATCCCTCCATGGATATCTCCGACGCCCGAACTCTCATTTCTGCTGGCTTTGCCTACGCCATTCTTGAAATTGCCATTCGCGGTTGCGATCAGCAGTTTGTGCAGCGCTATCTCAGCTGCAAGGATGTAAAGGCCGCCAACCGTTCCAGTGTTCTCTCCATGGTGCTTGGCTGTGTGGTTTCCGTTTTGTTCTACTGGGTGGGGGCGGCGCTTTTCGTCTACTACAAGGTGGCTAAGGCGGGCGCTCTTCCCGAGGGCATTGGCCAGAATGATGTGTTCCCTTACTTTATCGTAAATGGACTCCCTCAAGGCGTGACGGGTTTGATTGTTGCTGCCATTTGTGCGGCTGCCATGAGCAGTCTTTCCGGTGCAATAAACTCTCTCAGTAATACTTCTGAACACGATTTTTTGGGTTGGAAGGAAGAAGAGGGAATCGGTGGCCTAAAACGCGCAAAAATATGGACTGTCGTCTGGGGCGTTTTGGGCGTGTTCTTTGCTTTGTTTGCAGCTACACAGCAGGGAAGCCTTCTCAAAAATGCCCTCTTCTTTACGGGGCTTTTCACTGGTCCGCTTCTTGGCATGTTCATCCTGGCCTTCTTTGTGAAGAATCTTCGCCCTTGGATGGTTATTGCGGCTGTTCTCTGTGGCATGGCAAGCCTTGTCCTCATTCAGGGAATTCCCGCTTTTGGCGTGCCGGCACTGCTCGGTGGCATATTCAGCTGGCCTTGGATGCCTTTCATCAGCATGACCACCACCATTCTGGTGGCGGTTCTCCTGAAGCTGATTTTTTCTCTTGTTCCTCAAACGGCATATAAGTAAATTGTTCCTAAAAGGAGCGTTTTATGAATGCTAAGAAAATTTCCCGTTTTTTCCGCATTTCTGGAATTGCGGTGCGTGCAACCAGCATTTCCTTGTTCCTCACGGGCATCGCGGTTTTGTTGGTGGCCTGCGATTGCAACCATACCCCCGCTATGGAAAGTGCTGCAGGGGGCTTTGTTGTGCCCAAGGTGGAATTGACTGCCCACAAGTCTCAAAAGTTTGAGGCAAACCAGTTCATCGCTAATTTTTCGGTGGAACTTCGCGATACCGATAAGGATGGAGCCTACAAGAAACTGTCGGCTCGTCGCGCAAAAATTTTCGAGACTGTCAAAAGCCTTGATATTGCGGAGTCCAATATCGAGCAGAACAGCGTTTCCTTGACGAAGGAATGGTCTTATCGGGATGGTGGCCGCAAATTGACGGGCTACCGCGCCACTCAACATTTTCAGGTAAAGCTGGATTCTCGGAGAGATGCTGCGGCCTTGTCGGAACTGCTTGCGTCCCAGCCGGATGTGGAAATTTACCCTACGCAGACAACACTTGCCGCTCAGGATTCTTTGCAGGGCGTAATGATTGAGGCTGCTGTGCGTGAGGGCCTTGCCAAAGCCTCCCATTATGCAGCTGGCGCCGGTTTGAAAGTGGGCCGTGTGCTCTATATGAATGACATGGGCTCAAATGTAATGCCCATGGGAATGCATCGCTATAAGGCCATGGCCTTTGCTTCCAACGGAATGGACGGCTCCGCTCCCGACGAATCCGCCATTGCGGACTCTGTGGAAATCAGCGTGAACGTACAGTTGGGCGTGGAATTAAAGTAGTTCCTGCAGTGCTTTTTCGTAGGTCCTTGCCATTTGTGCTAGGTCTTTCTCGTCGGGTGTTCCGCTGCAGCCGTAAAAGCCGAGGGGCTTTTTCCAGACCATGCCGCTGGCGTTTACGGCCATTTCCATCGGACGAAGCATTTCCTCTGCAGTATAGCGGTTTAGGCCCGTGGGTCCGTATTCTTTTTCTGCGGCGCCCGCGGTAAATACGGCTTGGACGGGCTTTCCTTTCAAGAAGTTGTCTGCACTGTAGACGATGGGGCTGAGTATCTGGTCTTGCCAATTCCGGAGGCTGGCGGGACAGTTATACCAGTAAATTGGGAATTGCCACACCAGGGCGTTGCAATCCCGCAAAAGAGTTTTTTCAGTTTCCAAATCGAAGTAACCATTTTCCATGTTTTTGTCAAGGAGTCGTACCTGAAAATCATCCGATTTTTGAACAGTGTTTGCTAAGTATTTGCTGAATAAAGAGTTATCAAAATTAGGGTGAGAGAGGAGAATCAGAACATTTTTTGCCATAAAAAACTCCGTGGGATGTTTTTTGAATTTCCAGCTACAAATTACAATTTTCCCACCCCGGACTGGCACCCCTAGTTCGTCCTTTTTATTATCTTATTTCCTACATCTTGTGGTGGTGGTCCGCCCTCATACACAAGATGTTGTGTTGTCCTAGAATTATCTATTATCTTTTGAAACATTGGTGAAAATGCCGAAAGATTAAGGGTTGTGTGATGATTTTTACAGTGAAAAAGCGTGACGGCCGCGAAATGCCGTTCAACATTGAGAAGATTTCTGACGCCATTACCAAGGCGTTCCGCGCTTCTGGCGAACTTAACGAACAAATTAAGGCCTCCCAGGATCAGATGGACCTCCTCGGCCACGAAGACATCCTGAGCAGCACGGCTCTCAAGGTCTCTGCCTACGCAGTGGGCCGCCTAGAAGCTGAAGGCAAGAATAAGCCGGACATTGAAGAAATTCAGGATGCTGTTGAAAAGGCTCTCACGGAAAATGGCTATGGCATTACCGCCAAGAGCTACATTCTGTATCGTGCGGAACGCACCCGCGTTCGCGAAGTCAATACTCGCCTGATGCACACCCTCAAGGATATCACATATAGTTCTGCCAAGGAATCCGATTTGAAGCGTGAAAACGCCAATATCGATGGCGATACCGCTATGGGCACCATGCTGAAGTACGGTTCGGAATCTGCCAAGCATTTCTACACCATGATGATGTTGAAGCCGGAACACAGCCGCGCTCATATGGAAGGCGACATCCATATTCATGATTTGGATTTCTATTCCCTCACCATGACGTGCTGCCAGATTGACCTTATTAAGTTGTTCAAAAACGGTTTCAATACGGGTCACGGTCATCTTCGCGCTCCTCGCGATATCCGCAGCTATGCCGCTCTCGCCGCCATTGCCATTCAGAGTAACCAGAACGATCAGCATGGTGGTCAGTCCATCCCTAACTTCGACTATGCCATGGCTGATGGTGTTCGCATCACTTACCGCAAGGCTTATCTTTCTAACATGGTGAAAGCCTTGATGCTCTTTACCGGCAAGGATGAAGAAGAAGTCCGCCCTGTGTTGAAGAAGCTTCATTCCGAAATGGAAGAGATGGGAATGGTGGCAACGCTTGTTCCTAACGAAGCATTTGCTCAGGCAGAAGCCCGCGAACTTTCCAAGTCCTTCGACATGGAAGTGGTGATGAAGTCTCAGAAGTTTGCGGAAAAGCAGGCTTATGAAGAAACGGACAAGACCACTTTCCAGGCTATGGAAGCTTTCGTCCACAACTTGAACTCCATGCACAGCCGCGCTGGTGCCCAGACTCCGTTCTCCAGCATCAACTATGGTATGTGCACCGAACCGGAAGCCCGCATGGTGATGCGTAACCTCCTCCTCACTACGGAAGAGGGCTTGGGTGGTGGCGAAACGGCCATCTTCCCCATTCAGATTTTCCGCGTGAAGAAGGGCATAAACCTGGACCAGGGCGATCCGAACTACGATTTGTTCAAGTTGGCTTGCCGCGTGAGTGCCAAGCGCTTGTTCCCCAACTTCAGTTTCCAGGATGCTCCCTATAACCTGCAGTATTACAAGGAAGGCCGTCCGGAAACGGAAATTGCTTACATGGGTTGCCGTACCCGCGTGATTGGTAACGTCTATGACCCCAGTCGCGAGGTCTCTTTCGGTCGTGGTAACCTGAGCTTCACTTCCATCAACCTTCCGCGCATCGCCATCAAGATGAAGTCTGTGGACCTGTTCTTCAAGGAACTGGATCGCATGCTTCAGTTGGTCAGCGACCAGCTCATGGAACGCTTCCACGTCCAGAGCAAGCGCAAGGTGAAGAACTTCCCCTTCCTCATGGGTCAGGGTGTCTGGATGGACTCCGACAAGTTGGGTTGGGAAGATACCGTTGAAGAAGTCATCAAGCACGGTACGCTCTCTATCGGTTTCATCGGCCTAGCAGAAACCCTCGTCATGCTCACGGGCAAGCACCACGGTGAATCCGAGGAATCCCAGCAGCTGGGTCTCAAGATTATCGGCCACATGCGCGAATTCTGCGATAATGAATCTAAGCGCACGGGCCTTAACTTCGGCTTGATTGCTACGCCTGCAGAAGGCCTTTCTGGCCGTTTCGTCCGCATCGACAAGAAGAAGTTCGGCATCATTCCGGGCGTTACCGACCGCGATTACTACACAAACTCCTTCCACGTGCCGGTGTACTACAAGATTTCCGCCTTCAAGAAGCTTGCTCTTGAGGCTCCGTACCACGCACTCACCAATGCTGGCCATATCAGCTACATCGAACTGGATGGCGATCCGACTCAGAACTTGGACGCCTTCGAAAAGATTGTGCGCTACATGGATGAAGTGGGCATTGGCTACGGCTCCATCAACCACCCTGTAGACCGCGACCCCGTTTGCGGATTTGTGGGTGTGATTGGAGACTGTTGCCCTCGTTGCGGCCGCAGTGAAGGACACGCCATTTCAAACGAAAAGATAGAAGAACTCCGGAAAAAGTTCCCGGGAATGCCTGCTTTCCGTGGCATTCGTTAAAATGTTAAAAAGGAGACAAAATGTCAGAACAAGAAAAGTCCAAATTTGGTGAAGGTATTGGTTTTGAACGCATTCGTCGTATCACTGGTTACTTGGTAGGTACAATCGATCGCTTCAATAACGCCAAGCGTGCCGAAGTGAATGACCGCGTGAAGCACGGAGTGTAAAGCGCTTTTAATCTCATAGCGCAGAATTCCTATGGAATATCCTCCTCTTCGCATTGCAGGCATCGAACCCGAATCGTATGTTGACGGTCCGGGTATCCGCCTCACGGTTTTCACTCAAGGCTGCCACCATCACTGCCCGGGTTGTCATAACCCTCAGACCCATGATTTCGCCGGCGGTCACTTCATCGATCGTGAAGAAATCCTCCAGATGATCGAGGAAAATCCTCTGCTGGATGGCGTTACCTTCAGCGGTGGAGATCCTATGGAGCAATCCATGGCTCTTATTCCTCTGGCCCGCGAAATCAAGGAGCGGGGCATGAACTTGGTCATCTTTACGGGCTATACCTACGAGCGTCTCATGGAACTCATTCCCGAGAAGCCGGAAATGCTGGAACTTCTCAGCTTTGCGGATATCCTCATCGATGGCCCATTCATTATGGCTAAGCGGTCTCTGGAAATCAAGTTCCGCGGCTCCACCAACCAGCGCATCATCGATGTCCAGCAGAGCCTCACCATGGGGCATGTGGTTCTCCATCAGATTCAGCTGGATGAGATGGAAGCGCAGAAGGCTTTGACCTCGGCAGCAGATTTCTAGCCTGAGACTTGGTGCAGTAATTGGACGGCGGCCTCTGGGTCGCTGTTTTTGCAAAAAAAGGTTGACTCGCCCTTAAACGGCGGTTTCCTGACAAACTATTTTTCTGTTGTTTTCAATAATTATTAAATTTCAAAGAGAGATGTTTTCCCTATTGGAGGAATTATGAAAGGATTGAAACTGCTAGGCATTGTCAGTGTTGCAGCCTCTCTTTTGGTTGGTTGTGGAAGCGATTCCTCAACCTCTTCGGAAGATTCTGGAAAAGAATCTTCATCCAGCGAAAAAGTATCCTCGGTAGAAACTATCTACGATTTGGGAAAATGTACGGAAGCTCGTGAAGGCGAAGTTATTTTTGTCGAAGACGAGGCTGCTGATTTTGTGTGTGAAGATTTGGAGTGGAAATCGCTAGAAACCGATGATGACGATGATCCTGACGATGAAAATTCTTCATCTTCTCAAAAGAGAAAATCCTCTTCGTCAACGAAGGAAACTTCCTCTGATGGAAAGCCCTCCTCGTCTAACTCTACCTCCTCTTCATCTAAGCCTATTTCCTCTTCCTCTGAAAAGGCCTCTAGTTCCAGTGTTCCCGGTCCTGGAGAAGATATTCCGACAAAGCCCATTTCTAAAAAAGTATTTACAGGTGTGGTAGAAATGGGCCCCTATACAAGTGGTGGCACTGTAAAAATTTCTGAATTGGATGAGGTCTTGGACCCTACAGGGACGGTCTTTGAATGGGAAATCTCCAGTGATCTTGGCGCCTATACTTCTGCTAAGGTGTCTTTGCAATCTCAATACGCCACCATACAGGCTTCCGGTTTATACACGAATATTGTTGATTATTCCACGACGTCTGTGCCGCTGACATTGCGTGCATTGTCCGATTTTGCTGAAAAGGAAAAGGTGAATATAAACGTGCTCACGAATTTGGTGGTTCGTCGTGCCATCTACTTATACACGCAGACAACCTCCTATAAAAACGTTCCGGCGGCAAAAGCAAAAGCTGAACAAGAGGTGGCAGATATCTTTGGTTTGCCAAAGTTCAATCATTCATTTGAGGACTTGTCCATTTTTGGGTCAAGCGATGATGATGCGAAATTGCTAGCGATTACGCTCCTGCTGCAGGGTACCAACTCCGATGCTGATTTGACGAAACTGCTTACGAATATTAGCACTTCCATTGAAGAAGATGGTGCTTGGACTTCGGGCGATGAGACGGATTATGATGCAAACATGGTAAAGATGGCTGATTGGGCTATCACGGCAGACCTCGTCACTATCAGAAAGAATCTTGAAACGCTGGGGGGAAGTGTTCCCGACTTTGAAAAATACATTTACATGTTTGCTGGCAACGCTCTAGATTTCGGCTCTTGTGAGGAACTAGGCGATGGCTATATGGCAAAAAATATGAATGCCTACAGCGAACTTCTAGGAGATACGCTGGTTTGCGACGGCTACATCATTAGAATGCTTACGTCTACAGAAAAGTCGATGCAAAAGGCCTGTACAGAGAGCCGTGAAGGCAATATTGAACCGAATTCCAGTGGCACTGATTATGTTTGTGAGGCAAGGGCTTGGCGTAAGGCTGGTTTGTATGATTATCCGAAGGAAGCCTTCTTTAATCCAGAATACGACTATGGAACCATGAAGGATTCGCGTGATGGAAAAACCTATAGAACGACGACAATTGGTCTCCAGACATGGATGGCAGAGAATTTGAACTACTACGATAAGAATAATGGAAATCTGCAAGGCCAAAGTTGGTGCTATCAGAATGTGGAAAAGAATTGTAATGTCGCGGGACGGTTGTACACCTGGGCTGCCGCCATGAATTTGCCCAAGGATTATGTCGGTGAAACAGCAGTAGACCTTATCGAAGAAAAGCATCAGGGAATTTGCCCCTCAGGTTGGCATGTCCCAGATTCCACGGATTGGGCAACACTTACAAATTATGTGTCAAAAGTAGAAGATGATGATGCTGGTGTCCATTTGAAGTCACAAAAGGGCTGGTCGACGACATACTATTACGCCTCTGCAGCAACAGATAAGTATGGATTCTCCGCTATTCCTACAGGTGCATATTATGGTAAGCATGCGAATGCCTCTGCAGAATATAGCAGATATGAGTTTGACGATGTGAATTATTTCACTAATTTCTGGGCGGCGACCGAGTCCTCCCTTTATCCCTCCACCCGGGCCTTCTATTGGTATTTGGATTACCGTTATGACGACTTTGATTATTACGGTTCTACCTACAATGAGAAGGACCGCGGCTTTGGGCTCCGTTGTGTTAAGAATTAGTTATTCGTATTTAGCATAAACGAAAAGCCACCCCAAATTTTTTGAGGTGGCTTTTTCGTGGACGGTACAGAACTCGAATCTGTGACCTCCACCATGTCAAGGTGGCGCTCTAACCAACTGAGCTAATCGTCCATTAAAGTAGCCCAATAGTAGAAAATTGGGCTTTTTTTGTCAAGGGAATGGGCTGTTTATGGCTTTTTAAGGCGTTTTTGGCGCTTTTAACGGTCGTCTTCGGGAATCCAGTAGCGAAAACGGCCTGTAATGTGGATTCTTGGGAGGGTGTCGGAGCAATTGTCGCTTCTGCAGTCCCTCGCATACAGGTCCAGATTTGCGGTCCAGGTGGAATCGTCTTTCTGGTCCAAATGGACAATGCTACTGTCCACGTCAAGGAATCCCCGTTCAGAGAACTCTTTCACGAACCAGGAATAGCCCTCTACGGGGTGGTTTTCCCCCAGGACGGGACGGTTGACCATGATGTTGAATTGGTCCCCGAAATCGCTTTCTTTCGCTTGCGTCGTGATGAGAAGGTAGTGGTGGTGGTTCCGGATGTAGGGTATCTCTACATCATCGTCTTCTAGCTCAATGGTTCTGTCATCACCGCCGTTGAGGCTGTACTTGATAAAACCTCCCCCCTTGACTTCCCAACTGTCATTAATCTCACTGCAACTGCAGAACAGCGCAAAACACGCGCCGAGTATTCCCAAGTGGCGGAGTATGACAATCTTGGAAGCCATGGCGAAAAACCGCCCTTTTTAGTTGGGCAGTCCGTTTTCGGCAGCAGGAGGCTTTGGCTGGTTGCTCAAGCGAGGATCCTCCAGAACGTACAATGGTAGTGCGATGTATTCCTCATCATCGATAATCAACCGCACCATGTATTTGTCGGGGCGTTCAATTTTCAACCGCTGCATATTCAGTACTAGGTTCAATGCTGCTGTATCAAAACCTGTTGCAACCTGCTCAAAGGGAATCTGGGATTCCATAGCAGGGACGATATTGTGCCCGCAAACGTCTTCAATGGAGAGAACCAGTTTGTGTACACCCACTTCGGCCCGCTGGTAGCGGATTCTAAAGGCGGCGGAGCATTGGGGAATCACAAAGGGGAACTTCGCAAAAACGCGGTCAAATGCTCCGAGAATGTTAAGCCGTCCGCCCATGCCATTGGCTGTGGCGGCATCACAAATTGCAGCGATTTCAATATTCATACTTAATTCCTAAAATCTTTGACGGTCCAGTTGTCAGCCACGTACTTCATCACGATAGGTCCGTAGTTTCTATCGGCACCACCGGTATTCTCCCAGCCTAGCATGGAGAGGTAAACTTTACCATCGGAGGAAACGCTTAGTGAGGGGGCGTATCCGCGAAGGTAGTAGCCATGAGTATTGTAGAAATCCTTGTTGAAGTAGGGAAGATCTGTTTCACCATATGGATACCATCCAGTACCATCATGATAGTAGACTTGCGTTTGGGCGGAATTGAGCCAGCTATTGTCAAAAGCTGCGAATAGTGTTCCGTTACGGATGGCAAGGTTGATGCTGTAGGCTGTGGTGCCGGGCTTGATATTGGTATTGAATCCAACGCCATTCGTCCACTTAATTTCGGTAGCCGAAACGGTTCCTTTGAAAGCGTAGGGTCCCGTTCTCATGTTTTCAATATCCTGGTTCAAGAAGGCCATGTAGAGGGTACTTCCGTCAGTAGCGAATTTTGCGTTATGTATGTTTTTGTTGTTTTCAAAAATTTTGTCAGCAACTTTTTTGCTGTAATCACTGCCATAAATCGCATAGTTGGAAGCGTAATTATCGGAATTGTCAATGCTGACATAGACGAACACGAGCAGATTGCTTGTTGTTGCGAAGGTACCCTTGATTTCGCTGAACTTGGTGGTGGTCCCAGTGATTTTAGTTTCCTTCCAACTGGTACCGTTGAGGTAGGAGAAGTAAGGTGCTGAGGACTTGATGTAGGCGATGACGGGAGCTGCTCCGGAGCGGCAGATTACGTCGGCGGTACTGATGCCTTTAATTGTAGTACCGTAGGCGGACCATGCAGAAGTCCCGCTAGTGGATTTGTATATAGAGAGTACGCCATCAGTGGTTAGAATGGCAAGGTATGCATCGCTACCATTGTTTTCCAATTTCAGTTCTAGAATGTTGTTGGTTAGGGATGGAGTTTGCGTGTCCACCCATTTGGAACCATCGTAGTATTTGCTGTGAATGGAGTTGTTTCCTATAGCATATACAACAAGGGGTTTGGTTCCTATCGTTGTTATAACAGGAGGAATAGGAGTCTTGTTGTTGTATTCCAATACGGTATCATTGGATAAATTTTTCCATGCCTTGCGCACATAGATGGTTCGACAGACCTCATCGGCTTGGTGCTTGGACAGGAAGGATTGAACAATTGTTTCTTTTGTGCTATCACGAAAATCAAGACAGATGTTAAACTCCGTTTCCGTCATAGGGCGAATAAAAGCTTCGTTGAATTCGCTGATGTTTGTGTCTAATAGGCCAGAAGGCAAACCCTGGTAGTAGTTGTCGCCTTCTAGGGTGCCGAATTTCCACCAATAGTCGCGCGCATCATCATCTCCAATCAGACCATTGATGGAGTTGTATCCGCCCCAATCATTGCTATAGAAGTATTTGGCTTTGCCAGTCAAACTAATGTCGCTGTTTCGTAGGTAGATGGTATCTGCAACGGATATGACTCCTATGGGTTTCTGCGCCTGAGAAATGACCGTGATATAGCTTGTATCTGCAAATTCTACTTTGGTACTGGATTCTTCCGCGCGGATGACACAATACATGTCCTTTCCGTCAGCAGCGATGTCTTTCGTTGCGTAGAAATAAGGGAGTTTGTCCGAATGGGCGTTGTTAAAGTTGACGACTTGATTGTAATTGGATTTGTAATCAAGCTTGGAAAAATTTTCCAACGGTTTTTTCGTTGCTGCGTCAAAACATTGCCAGTTGTACCAGTTGATTCCTTGCCAGACGGAGTTTGTATCCGCGCCTAGGGTAATCACGTCGCCGGGGACGGCAAACAGGGAATCTTCTTTTACGCTGATTATGGGCAAATCAGTGGAATAGGTGCATACCATGGTGTCTTGGGCAATGTTCCCGTCATCATCAGTTGCTCGGGCTATGCAGTACAGTTTGGCAACTGCCGCGGGTGCTTTCCATACAGTATCATAGCTGGATACAGTTTGCCAATTGGAGTTGATGGCATTGGAATTTTCTCCGCAGCTCCACTCCTTCTTTACAATTTCTCCTGGGAAGTTGGGATAATCGTAGGCGTCCGCATTTAGAACGATGTTATACCCTTGTCGGATAACGGCGGTCTCGTTTGCAACATTTACGGTTGGGGGAGCGAGAATTATTTCAATGTGAGTCGTGTCCATTGCTTGATTTCCATCGTCATCAGTAACACGGATAATACAGATGTAATCATTTTCTGGCATGCTTGGCATGGTAGCGGTATATTGGGGCGTGTTTGTAGAGAAATGCGAGAATTCTATACTGTCAGATTGGGAGGCTCCACAACCCCATGCATATTCCACAATAGAACCCATTTCGTCGTTGGCAATGGCATCGAGCGAAAGGTTGTCATTGATTGTGACCGTATAGGGCCCTTGGGCATAAACGGAGGGAGGGTCTAATAACACGTGATAAGAAGCGGTATCACTTGCGGTTAATCCATCATCGTCGGTGACCCTTATGGCGCAGAAGTACATGCCAGAATCTCTAGGCATCGTAATAAAGGGCGCCTCTCCTCCGAAATCTTTAAGAATATATTGGATGGAATCTCTCTTGTGATGACAACCGAACTCGTATTTGGCGATAAAACCAATGGAATCGACTGCGTCAAAATTCAGACTTACCGGGTCGAGGATTGTCAGAGTTTGTTTTTTGATGTTCAATGAAACATGCGGTTCATCTAGAACAACAACAAAGAACAGTGTGTCATATCCTATTTCGTTGTCGTCATCGGTGGCCTTAACGATGCATTTATAGTTACGGTCTTCATTTTCAGGAAGGGTGACGAGGATGGAATCCTGGATATTTTTTTGTGGGCTGAATGGAGAAATTGAGAAACTTTGAGCCGCGCTGGACTTCCCACTGCAGGTTGCGGAAATTGCAGTGATGGTCCCATACTTGTCGGCAGCATTTATGGGAATATTGTAGTTAGTATTGATTTTTGTACGGATTGTGTCCTCGTCAGTTTGAACTTTTATGGTAGGAGGGTCTGCAATTACATGGACGGTAATGCTAAGACTAGTCGTTTTACCCTCTTTATTTTTGATAGAAACGGTCAGCTTGTATTCTCCAGGAACCTTCCAACTGATGGGTGCTGTCAATTCATTTGTTGCTGGGCACGAAACGGCTTTTTCGCAAGTCCAGCTAAGCTCGTAGGATTCCGTTCCGTCACTGTTATTTGCGTATGCTTCAAGTACGGGGAAGATGGAATCATTGATCGAAACTGTCGTACCGTTTGTAGGTGCTTTGAAGATAACCATGGGCTTATCACCAAGGAATCCGAAGCTAACGCTATCGGATGTCGCGTCCTGTGAAGATGTTGCGTATATGTTATAAGGGACATTTCTCTCCACGGACACACCGAATAGTTTTCTGAATGTGGTTGTGTCCATAAATAAAGTTGATTTATTATTAGAGACTTTAGTCGTGGTAGTTGCGATTTTTGTTCCACTCGTATCAAGGAGGTTCCATGATAATGAGGTCACTTCGGGCTTTGCATTAGAGATGGTTGCCTGAATGCTGATAGAATCCCTCGTCATGTTGCTCAATCCATTAATGTTAAGGGAAATTTTTGTTGCCCGAACGGAAAATCTAAATGCTGAAGTGTCTGAAATATTCCCAGCACTGTCTTGAGCAACCATTTTAAATAAATGCTCGCCGTCGGCGAGATCTGCTAAAACAACGCTCCACTTTGCATAGGAGAGGAAAGAGAATGTTTGAGGAGCGTCATCTAGCCAGGCCGATGCCGTTTTAACTTGTGAACCGCTGTCAACGAATGTTCCCGCAAAGGTGTCGTTTCTGGAGTAAAGGACGCTGTCTTTGTCTGTTAGCCGTATATTAGGCTTGCTGGTGTCTTTTAAAATTATTTTCCCGAGGTCACGTGTGTCGTCGACCTCAATGAAAAGACTGTCCCTCTTGTACTCGGGGTATCCTCTACCCAAGATAAGGTCTGATACTGCCATAGAGTAAATTCCAGGGGGAACCTTTGCTTCAAAATATCCATTGCTCTTAATTGTTGCGTCAAAGTTGTTTCCTTCTGCATCTTGGAATGAGATACGTGCGTCGGCATAGCTTGAATCCCCTAGCCCATCAAATTTGAATACGCCCTTGAAGGTTCCCGTTGTTGCACCGGGATCGCCTAGGAAGAAACTTCTGGAGCGTGATTTGCCATTATCTTGTATTTTGTCCGCATAAACAGTGTCATATCCATCAGAAACCCAGACATCCCAGAAAATGCGACCTTCTGCGTGCTTTTCTCCTGCGTCCTCGTTAATAACCCCATCTTTACTCATATAGAAATGGCCGTTCTTCTCGATTAGCAACTTGGTTGTGTCTGGGGTAATGATTTCAAAACTTGTTGCCTGTAAGTCTCCAGCTATGATGTCTCCGTCATTAAGTACAGGGGCTTCACCACTGTTATCGCGTGTCTTGGCTGCCCGGATGAAGTAGCGAACTGCAGCGGGGTTATCAATGTCGGTAGCTTGATAGTAGAAGGCAAAACGCGCATTTTTGTTTTGCCTTGATCCATCAGGAGGGGATTGCAATTCAAGCTTCGGTAGTTGGTTGAAGTGGATGTGGACGCTGTCTAGGGTTTCATTGTCATCGTCATCGGTTACGGAAACGTATATCATTTGGTTTCCAAGGGAATCCACATAGTTTGAATCGTAGGGAATGGTTAATAAGAGAGAGTCTGTGTTTTCTATCTGCTGGTACTTCCATGTTTTAGGGGAGGCCTTCTTTTTGCTTGCATCCAAATCAACCTTGACATCTTTGATAATGCCGAAGGAATCTAGTGCGGCGATAGGGAAAGTGATGGGAGTTTTGTGTTTTGTCCAAAGAGTATCTTTGGGCACGGAAAGGAATGGTGGCGTATTTATAACGCGGATGAACTGGTCTGCACCGGCGGTGTCGGTTGCATTGTTTCCGTCAATGGCAACGAATAGGGGGGAATACACTCCGGCTTGAGGGTAGGCCCATGCGATTGGCGTAGCGTTTTTACTGATTTTGGAAATTTCTTTCTTGCTGAATTTTCCAGAATTGTCTTTGAACAAACTGTCTAGAATCCAATAATAGCGTCCGATTCGTTCAGAATAATGTTTTAAGAATCCCATCATGTAGATGGTGTCGTTGATGGTTACTGTAATGGTGTCGGGTACGAGGACGGAATCGGGGTTGGAGAGGTTGGTGACGGAATCGGCAAAGGCTTCAGGGTTCTTGAAGGGGTGGGTGGAAACAAAGACAACGGAATGGTTGTTCCGCAGGGTGACGTTCTCACGAACAGAAGATTCGCGGGAGCATCCGCTCAGGAGAATGGCTGCTGCCAGCATAACAAAAAAACATGTGCTTCTAAAACCCATAGCGCATTCCTTTTTTTACACCAATTCGTAGATATAAATTTATCTTTTTATTTTGAAAACGGACTTGAAACGCTTGTTCTAGCAGGCATATTAAAGTGAGGAAAACGAGGTTTTTATGGAAGAAATCCCCTTATGGTACGCCCTCATTCTTTTTTTCATTCTAGGCGCTTGTGTGGGCAGCTTTTATAACGTGATTGTGTATCGGATGCCAAGGGGAATTTCCCTTATCAACCCGCCTTCTCACTGTCCCCTCTGTAAAAAGCGAATCCCCATCTATTATAATCTTCCGATTGTGGGTTGGCTTTGGCTTAGGGGTAAAAGTGCCTGTTGTAAACAGCCCATAAGCGTCATTTATCCTATTGGTGAATCATTGTGTGGACTTTTGGGCGCACTGGCATTGTTTGCCGCTGTTGTTGTTAATTACGGTTCTGTTGTTCCGGAACTTTTTACAGCTCCAGTTCTGAGCCCTGTGGTGTGGGCCGATGCCTTTGCCATGTTCTGGCTTCTTCTAGGAGCCTATCCGGTTTGTGCCGTTGATTTTAAGTACAAATTAATCCCCGATTCCATTTCTATAGGTGGAATCGTGGTGGGGCTTCTCCTCTCCATTGTTCCAGGTGGAATTACTCCCTTCGAAAGCTTGATCGGCGCGGTGGCCGCCGGTGGCGGACTTTACCTGTTGGGCTTTGTAGCTTCGAAAGTTTTGAAGAAGGATGCCATGGGTTTTGGGGATGTGAAACTTCTTGCTGGATATGGCGCCTTAATGGGTATAACGGGTGCTGTAGAAACCTTGATTTTGGCTGCAATCCTAGGAATAATCGTGATGGTCCCCTGGGCAAAAATTGTGGAAAAGAAAGGCAAAACGGATGGCTCCGGCCAAATTCCCTTTGGTCCCTTTTTGGCTGTGTCAGCCCCAGTAATGTATTTGTGGGGACAATGGCTGTTTAACATTTATGTAGGTGCCGTGCTGGTGCAGTAGAAAACCTCGCTATCGCCTGCTCAACCCCCAAAACGTCATTGCGAACCCTTAGGGGGTGAAGCAATCTCAGAAAAAAATGCTGCCCCAGTTGGGGCAGCATTAAATGTTTTAGCTAGACCTTCCGATTAGAAAGCGTACCAAGTGGCCTTGATGCCCGGAGCAAATCCGAAGTCAAGACGGGAAGTGTCGGTATCGCCTTCCTTACCCATGATGTAATTGATGCCAAGACCAATCTGGGCAGACACAACGAAATTCTTCACCACTTCGGCATGTGCGCCAAAGAGAATGTTGAATTCGAGGGCGCTGTTGTCTTCATCGAAACTATCATAGATAACCTGTCCGCCAATGGAGGTGGGGAGGATAGGGGTTCCCAAGTAGTAGTCAAAACCGACACCAATGGAGAGAGCGGTATAGTTGTCTTCTGCGCCAACTTCAGTTCCGTTCACATCAGCTGTGGTTTCACCATGATGGTACATGCCGAAAATGGCAGAAAGTTCCATGGAGGGGTTCAGCTTGAATGCCACACTAAAGCGAGCTACGGAACCATCAAGGCCACCGACAATAGCGTCGCTCAGGTCAATGCCGAAGCCAACGAAGGCTTCGCCAGCTTTTCTGGAAGACTTCTTTTCCTTTTTCTTAGCAGGAGCGGCGTCTTCTTCCTCTTCTTCGTCTTCTTCGACGGCGGCCTTCTTCACCACTTTGGCAGGGGCTTCGTCTTCTTCGTATTCGTCATCGTCATCTTGTGCAAAGCCATAGCTGCAGAGAGCCAGGGAGGTGAGCACGGCGAGGAACATCTTCTTCATAGTGTATAACTCCTTAATAAGGTTGATTTTCACAAATATATCTTTCGTTTTGGATGCTGTCTAGCAAATTTTACCATTCTATGGCGATTTTTGCCACCAAAAAGCGTCTGGAAACCTCGTCCAGCTTCCCCGGGTCGATTTTTATGCCCAATAGACCCGCATAAATCACGAAAGGACTGGCAGTAGTACCCTGGTTATTGCACTTTACCTTGATAAATAGGGTGCCGTTTTGAACCTCAATGCCCAAAACATGGTCGTTAAGGTTGATTTCCTGCCCCCTGTGGTTTGTTACAATGGGAAGATTTTTGGTGTTGAACTTCGTCATTAGGTCCGTGGGAATGCTTTCGGGCACATAGCGGTAGACCATCGCCTTAGGAAAGTTCTTGCTGAGTTTCTCCCTTAGGGGCTCGATATTCACGATTTCCATGCCGCGGGGGAAGGGCGCGCTTAATGTATTGATGAGGCTGGGTAGGTTTTCCTTGCTCAAATCCAGCTCTTGGAGTAAATCCACGCTGATAATCTCGCAGTAGGTTTCCATTCCTAGGGGAAGGGCGCCCATGTTGGAAATTCGGGGCTTGGGGCTGAACCCTTCGCTGAATTTTACAGGGATGCCTGCACAGAGGAAGGTCCGCTCAAAGAAACTCAGCATGTTCTGGTGAGGCAGGAATCTGCTGAGGCCAGTCTTCTTGAAAGTAATCTTATAACTATAGCTCACCTTCTGGCTGGGGCGCCGCTCGGCTACCAATTTTTTGATTTCTTCTGGAGTGCGGCTGGGAGCCTTGTGTTTGATAGGTCCGTCCGCTAGGCGGATTTCTTTTCCAAATCCGGGAATGCCACATTTTTGGCAGTCGCCCCATTTGCAGTTGGGGACCGCTACAGTGTTCGGGTCAAAAGCCTTTTCCCATTCGCGCCGCAGGTATTGCTTGGTGGTGCCGCAGTGGATAAAATCCCAAGGGAATACTTCGTCCGCTTCTCGGGTGCGGTATACCCAGGAGATGTCGTATTTGCATTCGTCCCAGACTTGCTGCCACTTCTCAAAATTGAAGCGGTAGGAGTCGCTCTCGAAAATAATGCCCTTCTTGTAGGCAGCGTAGATGACGGAGGCAAGGTTCCTATCTCCGCGGCTATAGATGGCTTCCAGAAGGCTCGTTTCCCATCCGGCCCAATTGATTTTCACATTGGGGTGTTTGAAGAACTTCTCCCGCACATAGCGGATATGACCTAGGGCGGTTTCCTTGTCCATAAAGGGTGCCCACTGTAGTCCCGTAAAAGCCTTGGGAATGAGAATTCCAATGCTCACCGCAATCTGAATGCCGCGGTTGTACTTGCGGCCAATCTTCACCAGGTTTTGGATGAGGTTGCAGAAGGCTTCCATATCCTCTTCGTTTTCAGTAGGGAAGCCGACCATGGTGTAGAGTTTGATTTTATTGAAGCCACTAGCGAAGGCGTGTTCCGCCGCATCATACATGTCCTGGTCGCTGATGGTCTTGTTAATCATCTTTCGAATGCGCTCAGAACCTGTTTCTGGGGCGAATGTGGCGCTACGACCGCCCTTCAATGCGGCAACTTTTTCTGCGAGACTTTGACCAAAACTGTTGACGCGGATGCTGGGGAGGCTTACATCTACATTATCATAAAATCCGTCATCAATGATGGCGTCCGTTAAGGCTTCTACGGGCTTGTAATCGGCAGTGGAGAGGGAGAGTAGCCCTAGTTCTCTTTCGCCGGTAGCTTTCAATCCGGCCTTCGCAATATCTAGTACATCGTCCGCGGGGAGTTCGCGGCAAGGGCGGTACCAGATTCCAGCCTGGCAGAAGCGGCACCCTTGGGTGCAACCGCGCATGACCTCCACGCTGAAACGGTTGTGAATCAACTGCATATTGGCTATTAGATTTTTGACGGGATAATCCTTAGGGTCCATTTCGGGAATGAACAGCCGTCGCACGCCATTGGTGTTTTCGTAGCTTCCTTTGGCCGGTTCTGTAGGAACTAGAACCCCAAATTCGTTTTGGCTGACCTTGCGCAAACTCGGGACGTAAACTCCGTTGATTTTAGACAAATTAACAAGAATCTCGCTGCGCTTCAGTCCTGCTTTTCGCCCTTCGCCAACACACCGCATTACCTCAACAAGGACTTTTTCTCCGTCGCCAATCATAAAGGCGTCAAAAAAATCGGCGACAGGCTCGGGATTTGCCATGGCTGGTCCTCCAGCCACTATAATGGGGTCGGCCTCTTTACGTTCTTTGCTCCAAACTGGGATTCGGGCCAACTCCAGTACATAGGGCACATTGGTAAAATTCAATTCCGTCTGGAGGGTCATTCCCACTAGTTCAAAATCCTTGACTGCACTATAGCTGGCGTGGGTGTATAGAGGAATGTCGTATTTAGCCATTTCTCTCGCCATGTCATCCCACGGGGCGAAGGCCACTTCGCAAAGTAAATCGGGTTCGCGGTTCACTACGTGATACAGAATCCGCATACCATTATTGCTCATGCCTATTTCGTAGGTATCAGGGAATACAAATGCGAGTCGTGCAAGGCACTGGGACGGATCTTTTACAATGCTATTAGCTTCGCCACCCATATAGCGGGCGGGGCTTTCAACGGCAGGTAACGCAAGGGCAATTTTTTCGAGAATGGTCATGGGCCAAATTTAGCCCCATTTCGTCATAAGATATTGTTCTCAATTCAAAAAAATGTGTATTTTTAGAACATGAGTATCTTTTCTTATGTCATCTGGTTGCTAGCCTTTGTTGCTGGCGTTGTTTTTTCCTTCTTTATCCCCGAGGCAACCCTTTCTGCAGGTTTGAAGTTCCTCTTTGTGGGCGCCTGGGGTGCGGTTCTTGGTCTCGTATACCACGTTCTTTGCAAAAGGACTTTGGATGCAAAAGAATTGGAGTTTACCCAGAGTTTGAATGAAATGAACCGTAAATTGGAGGAGATGCCCAAGCCGGAATTTGAACCCATCGTTCCCTCTGTAGCCGAGGAATCGGAAATTGCTCCTGCGGCCACGGAATCGGTGATTCCCGAAACTGAGCGGGCTGGTTTTCCCATGGGTGCCATTTCTGCTAGCGAGGCGCTGGACCAGATGGCCGCTGTGGAATCCCAGATGGCCGAGGCAGAATCCCCTGTCCATGCCATTGAACTTGCAAAACCCGTATTTCCGCTGGAAGATTGGGAGTCGTTCTGCAAGGATATTTTGCGGAATCGCCCCTTTGCGGAAGTGGTGGAATCGTTGAAGGCCACTCTTCCAAAGCTTTTCCCCAATGGTGCTGGCGTGCTTTACATGTACGGAGATGCCCAGTCCGAATTGCAGAAAATTTTTGAGTTTGGTGAATATCCTGTGGGCGGAGATGTTCTGGCTCCGGCAGATTGTGCCAGTTTCAATCTCGGTGAAATTGTTGTTACGGATTTCACTTCTGAGGGCGCAAGCGCAGAAACCAAGTGCACGCATTTGCATATGCATCCTCAGGGCATTCACATTTGCGCTCCCATTGAGGGCTTGGAAGAACACTTTGGCATTTTGACGATTCAGACGGACGCCTTGCCCGAGGGCGAGGATCTTGCTTTCTGGAAGGGAAAAGTCAGCATCGTTGCCGCCACCTTTGGACTTTATGTGGCAAATCAGAATTTGAATGTGCGCTTCCGCCAGCATAGCATTCGCGATAATCTTACAGGGCTCTTCAACAAGCGCTACATGGAGGAGACCCTCTATCGCGAAATCTTTGCTGCCAACCGCCATAAGACGCCAATCGGCATCATCATGCTCTATCCGGATATGATTAATGCTATTCGTGAAGAGAAGGGTAAACATGGTGTAGAACAGTTGTTGTGGGAGTTGGGTCAGCGCCTTCCGAGCTATATCCGCAACGAAGACATTCCCTGCCGCTATGAGGGAGATGTGTTCTGTGTGATTCTTCCAGGTGCCGACTACAAGATTACTCGCGAACGTGCAGAAAAGATTTGCAATGAAATTTTGCAGTTGCAGATTGCATATGGCGACGGAGTGCTTGCAACGACCCTCAGTTTGGGCGTTTCTGTGCTTCCTGTTCACGCAGGTGATGTGCAGACTTTGGTTGCCACGGCTAGTGCCGCCATGCAGATGGCTGCCGAAAATGGCGGAAACCAGGTGGTGATGGCGGAAGCCTTGCAAGAAAAACTATAAGTTTTTGTAAAGGTCTAATTTTCTAGTTTTTGGGTATATGAAGAAGTTTATTGCGCCAATTGTTTTGTTTGTTCTCGCCTTGGGCGTGGTTCTTTATTTGACTCTCGATTTTTCGGGAAAGTCTTCGTCTTTTGATGTCGACTCGTATTTGCAACTGCGCTCTAAAATTGATTCATTGCAAATAGCTTTGTTTGAGGTTCAAGGCACGCCTGATGCTCAACTGGCCATTCGGGGTGAGCTGGAGGCTTCGTGGGAAACGTTGAATGCGTTGCGTGATATTCCTGCTCCCCAGAAAAGCGAGACTGCAATTGCGGGCTTGTCCAAGGGAACTTGGGCTTGGATTGCTGGTGGTGCGGCTGCGGTGTTCTTCTGCGTCATTCTTTTGCTTCTTGCTTTGAAGCAACGTGAAATTGCCCTGACGCAAAAGATGGAAGTTGTGAAAGACGAGGAATCTCGTTTCAAAGAACCCAAGAACGGATTTGACAGCGATTCTACTCTTGCCCCTCATCCCCGCAAGCATTCCATCATCGATGAGGCTATGGAGTTTGCGGAAAAGGATAAGGCCACTCCTACGACTGGGGAAGCTCCCAAGGTGGCTTTTGAAGATGAAAATGGCGTGCCAGAGAATAAAATTCTCACCACAGATTTGGATCGTCGCCCGCAGCTTCGTCCTACGGCTCGGGAACGGATTACTTCTGCCATTCAGTCTCTTTCCGATGTACTTCGCACGCCCAAGGGCCTTACCCGTGATAGAACAATGAAGCTTCGGGCGCAGAGCCACAATGCCACGGGAGACCCTACCTTGGGTGCAAGTCATCCGCTGGAAACTAGCCGCTTTGATCGGGAATTTACAGAGAAAACAAAAATTCTTCAAATGTCTCGTCGCGGTTTTCCGGCCTCGGCCATTGCTTCGCAGTTGAAAGTTCCTCAAGAAAAAGTGGAAGAAATCATCCAGAACGCTCTGGATTCGGGGAACTGATGCGCTACCGCTTTCGCTGCGAATATCTTGGCAGCGCTTTCTATGGTTGGCAGGTTCAGAATGAGGCTGGCCAAACTAAGTTCGTGACAGTTCAATCTGCTTTAGAAGAAGCTTTTTCAATTGCTCTTCGTACTCCTATTCATATTACTGGTTCTGGCCGTACTGACACTGGCGTTCATGCCCGCGGGCAATGCGTTCATTTTGATTATGATGGCGAGCTGGATCCGGTAAAGACAGTCCATTCCATCAATGGTTTGACGAAGCGGCTGATTCGTATTCGGGATTTGGAACCCTGTGCCGCGGATTTCAATGCCCGCTACGATGCGGTGCTTCGTTATTACCAGTACACAATTTTTACCCGGCCTGTGGCGCTTCTCCGTGATTTTGGTTGGGAATGTGGTTCTCTAAATCTGGACCTGGCTGCCATGGAACGTGAGGCTCAGTCGTTTTTAGGGGAACATGACTTTATCGATTTCTGCATTCCTCGCAATGACGGAAAATCTACTCTTTGTACTTTGTATGAATTCCGTCTGGAACGATTGAATGATTGGAGCGTTGTATTTCACATCAAGGGAAATCGTTTCTTGCATCGGCAAGTTCGCGCTATGGTGGGGACTCTTTTTGATGTGGGCCGTGGCCGTTATCCCGAGGGAACCGTAAATCAGATTTTTGCTAAAAATTTTAAAGGCGAACGCACGTGGGCGCCGCCTCAAGGCCTAGTCCTTCACAATGTGGAGTACAAGGATTATTAGGAGTCAATTAGCGATTTTTAGCGGATTGCTTCAATCATTTCACGCACGGCGCGGTCCATGCCTACCATCACGGCGCGACCCACAATGCTGTGGCCCACGTAGATTTCCTCAATGCCATCAATGGCCGCAATGGCTGCTACGTTTCGATAGTTGAGTCCGTGGCCGGCATTAACGCGAAGCCCGTACTTACGGGCGAGAACAGCCATGTCTTGAATGGCGGAAATTTCACGATTGACTTCCTGGATGCTTCCCAGGTCGCAGGCCATGGCGTATTTTCCGGTATTGAATTCCACAAAATCTGCTCCCACTTTCTTGGCGGCCTTCACCTGCTCCGTTTCAGGATCGATGAATAAGCAAACAGCGATGTCATTGCTTTTCAAAGTCATGACAATTTTCGCTATTTCATCCACTTTCGCTGCCACATTGAGGCCGCCTTCCGTGGTGATTTCCTGATGGTTCTCGGGGACAATCGTCACCATGTCCGGCTGTACATTGGTGGCGAACTGCACCATTTCTTGAGTGGCAGCCATTTTCAAATTCAGCTTGGAGGTAATGGTGCCGCGGAGTAAGCGCACATCTCTATCCTGAATGTGACGCTTGTCTTCGCGAAGATGGACAGCGATGCTGTTGCAACCGGCGAGTTCAGCAATGAGGGCCGCGGTCACCGGATCCGGTTCGCGGATTTTGCGAGCTTCACGAATGGTGGCGATATGGTCAACGCTAATGCCGAGTTGAACTGTCATAACATCTCCTTGATTAGAACGTCATAAATCTAGATAAATTGATGATGGTTGTTCCCTGCGCCGCAGCCTTTTCTTTCATGGATTTAACCTTGGCAAGGCTCTCCTCGTTAAGGGGGAGAATCATGGCTGCCATGCCATTTCGGGCTGCCCCACGCAGTTGCCGTTTGATGTAATCATCCAGTGCACTGTTGGAGGGGTTGTAGGGAGAAATCATCTTGCAGGTCATTCCCGTTTCGCTACATACATCGGGAACTTTGGACTTTTGGTTGGCAGAAAGGTCCACAAACCAGAGGTTGTTTTCTTTTGCTGGCGAAAAAATAGCTTGAAGCAATTGTTTATGCTCTACGCCCTGTTCCGCAAATCGTGTGGCGATGCCTTTTGCGGACGGAACCAGCTGCTTTGCATCATTGATAATGGATTCAATCTGTTCGTCTGTATGGTGTGTACGGAGGGGGCGCATTTTTCTATGCCTAGAATCCAGGTTGGAGGATTCCATCAAAAGCCAAAGCACAAGTTCTTTGTCCTTTACACGATCCAAATCAGGGAAGAAACTTTCCGCCATTCCAAAGGGCGTTACCAACAGGTCATAGGGAAAATCCAGGTTGTTCAGTGTTACAATCAGCTCAGGTGAAAGTTTGGTGACTTGGAAGGCGATGGTCAGGTAACTTGCGTTATCGCGAAACACATTGTCGCTAATCTGAAATAGAAGTTGCAACGTGTCACCTTGTGGGGAAAGTGCGTCTATTTTTGCAGACTGGTTTTCGTCATGGAGTTCCTCCATATAGAGAATTTGTCCACCATTTTTATTGACGAATCGTTGGGCCTGCAGCAGGTAGTAGATGATGGTGCGCCCTTTGCCCAAAGTCCACACATCTCTTTTGGCTCTCTTCGAGAATTTGGTTTGGACTACTTTCAGGTCTATTTTCATTTTTTCAATGAAGGGTGTGGTATCCTGCACCGCGGTCGTGTCCTCTACGGCAGGAGAATCGCCTCCAAATTTTTGGGAGAGTGTGTCCACAAATCCCGTCTTCGGCAGAAAGTAGCCAAGTAGAGCCACTACGCTCAAAACAATAAAGATGGCTAGGATGTGTTTCACTTTATTCATCGTTGTAAAATATAACTACATTGTCGCTATGCCAATCCTTTTTGCACTTGTAGGAGCCACTGGAATCGGGAAAACAGAACTTTCCCTTTCTCTCGCAGAGCGTCATAACGCAGAAATCATCAGCGTTGATTCTAGGCAAATCTATCAGGGCTTCTCTATCGGAACGGCACAGCCTGCTGCAAGTGAACTTGCTCGGGTAAAGCATCATCTCGTGAATTTCTTGGAGCCGACGAAAACTTATTCCGCAGGCGTATTTTGCAAGGATGTTAAAAAACTTCTCGCAGAAAATCCAGAGCAAAACTACATCCTCGTCGGTGGCACGGGCCTTTATTTGCAGGTTTTGACTTTGGGCCTTCCCGAAATGCCTGCTATCGATAGTTCCATTCGTGAGGCTCTTGAAAAGCAGTATGCCGAAGAGGGGTACGAACATCTTCGTCAAGAGGCCATGCTTGTCGATCCGGAAGCGACAACTCCCATTCCCGAAAATAATGTTCACCGCATCATGCGGGTTCTTGAAGTGTGGAAGGCTACGGGTAAAAAGTTTTCAGAACTTCAGAAGCAACGTGTGGGCGGCATTGGGACGATCAAAGCCTACCATCTGCAACGATCTCGTGAAATTTTGTACAAACGAATAAATGAACGCGTAGATCAGATGATGAAAAATGGTTGGTTGGACGAATGTGTTCATTTGTCTAAAATAGTGCCCATGGACGCGCCGGCATGGCAAAGTCTGGGCTACCGTGAACTTCTTGATTCGCAAAATAATGGCGAAAATATTTTGTCTGTAATTGATACGGTGAAGCAGAAAACACGCAACTATGCAAAGCGGCAATTGACTTGGTTCCGTTGGCAAATGGAATCTGAACCCGTAAATTTGGACGATCCTACGGATGTCGCTGCTCATTTTCCCGAATTAAACTGAAAAGAATGCGATTAATGGCGATTCCTAAAAAGCGAACGAAAAATTCGTGTTCATAGAATGTTGATAAACTGGAATGTAGTTGAAAACAAGCGGTTTTTATCCAGTTTTTAGCAAAAAACAGCAAAAAAAGTGAAAAAAGTTTGCCAATAGGCCTTGCAAAAGTTCCCGCAAATGCTATAATTGGC
>JAKSIJ010000059.1 GCA_024398875.1 Fibrobacter sp. | reverse complement strand
TGAGTGAATTACCAACTGATTTTTCTCCGCTTTTGTGGTAAAATTGAATCACCACAAAACAACAAAACACACAAAAGACGGAGAAAAAATCATGCGAAATAAGTGTGTGCAAATGTCATTGTCTGACATCTACAACGGCGTGTCCCAATCCATGGAGGAGCATAAGCCGGAGCTTATTCAGCTTCTGGAGGAACACCTCGATTTTGACAGTCTCATTCCCGCATCCTTCAAGTTTGCCTTCTATCAGTTTAACGGCAGAAAGCATATCTATCATCTTGAAAGCTTTATCCGCGCCCTGACCCTTCAAAAGCTTCTGGGAATCCCGACTGACAAGCTGTTGATCACCATCCTGAAAACCAGCGCTGAGCTTCGGGATTTTTGCGGCTTCGACAAGGTTCCCGATGCCTCTCAGTTCACCCGCTTCAGACAAAATTACTGCGATCAACTAAAGACCATGTTTGAATATTTGGTCGATGTTACGGAACCCATCTGCCGGGAGATCGACGCAAAAAAGGCGGATTACCTGATCTACGATACAACCGGCATCGAATTGCCCGTCTCCGAAAACAATCCAAAGTTCATGTCCGAAAAACTTCAACAGGCGAAAAAGATCGCTAAAGGCAATCCCGACTACGATCCCTATCGCGGCGTTTATTCCCTCCTGCCGGATATCTCCAAATCGAATCCCGACGCAAAGCAGCAGCACATCAACGGTCATTTCTGCTATGCTTTGAAGCTCGGTATCCTCTCCAACGGTCTCGGTATCCCTCGCCACATCGAATTCTTCGATGACGACTTCAAACAGAAATACCCCGATATCGTTGCCCCAAAGTCCGATTCTCCCGATGTCGATAAGGAAATCGGCGATTCTACTTCCCTTAAGCCCGTCCTTTCGGACTTCTTCGCCGCGCATCCGCATCTCTCTTTCAAAACCTTCATCGGTGATTCCGCCTTTGATTCCTACCAAAACTACTCCATCCTGATGAACGATTTCCACTTTGAAAGAGCCTGCATTCCGCTCAACGCAAGAAACTCCAAGACTTCCGGCGTTTCCTATGCCGCTTTCGATAAAAACGGTACGCCTGTCTGCCCCGCTGACGGTACGCCCTTTACCTTCCTCGGTAAATCCGGCGGTAAAAATCGTTCGCCACGTTTCAAGTGGGTCTGTCCCTGCTCTGTGCAGATCGGCTGCAAACGAATCTGCACCTGTGAACATCCCTGCACCGATTCCCCTTACGGCAGATGCGTTTACACATATCCGAACAAAAACCTTCGTTTCTATCCCGGTATTCCCAGAGGTACGCAGCATTGGGACAATCTTTACCGCCACAGAGTGACCATTGAGAGAACCATTAATCTTCTCAAGGATACCTTCGTCCTGGACTCCCGCTGCTCTCACCGTTCCGTTTCCGCCAAAGCGGATACTTATCTCGCCGCCATAACACAACTCATCGGTGTAATCTTAGCGGATGCTCTCCATAAACCTAACCTTTTCAAAAGCCTCCGTAAGCTGATCGCCTGATTCTTCCTCAACTTGATAGTCCTCTTTTGAGACGGTTCTTTTTCGGTCTCTACTTTCCTGAGCCTCTCTTGTCCTTTTTCCTCCCACTCTTGCCTTTCCTACTCCTGCGCCTCTCTCCGTCTGACCGTTTATTTCGTTCTTTTACAATCGCCTAAACGCTTTCATCAAACCTTTTTCGGATTTGATGGTCTTTCTGTCGATGCCGGGCATAATATGCATGAATAACCTTTCATTTCATTTATATTATACCTGTCATAAAATCCCTCTTGCGTAAACTTAAAAAGAGAAGGTATTTCTACCTTCTCTCATTTATATCCCGCACGTTCCCCTACGTTATAGACAAAATCCCTATTCCATTTTTTCAGGGTCTCACAGGAGACGTTTAATTC
>JAKSIJ010000058.1 GCA_024398875.1 Fibrobacter sp. | reverse complement strand
TCCAAATCACGCATTTCTCCGTTCACCTCGATTCTGAGGGCCTGGAAAATCTTTGCCAGGGCCTTGTGCTCCATTCTCTGAGGCAGAACCGGTGAAAGGACTTCCTGCAGGGCGCCCGTGGTGAGGATACTTCGCCCAGAGCGTGCGCGCACGATGAGCGAAGCTGCCTTGCGGCTTCCTTCCACTTCGCCGTACACGCGAAGAATCCTTTCCAGGTCCTCTTCGCTGTACGAATTAACAATGTCAGCTGCGGTCTTGGCCGCATTTGTGTTCATTCTCATATCCAAGGTTGCGTCAAAACGGAATGAGAAACCCCTTTCCGGGGTGTCAAATTGATGGGAGGACACACCGAGGTCGGCGAGAATCCCGTCGATTCCGTCGGCATATCCCTCATCCAAAATGAAATTATGAATGAATCTGAAATTGTTTCTGATCAATGTGAGCCTGCTGTCACGGAAAGCGTTGTCGATGGCGTCCTGATCCTTGTCGAATGCAATCAGACGGCCCTTTGCTGACAGGCGGTCCAGAATTTCGCGGCTATGTCCTCCGCCTCCGAAAGTGGCATCTGCGAAAACGCCGTCAGGATTGCCTGAAACCAGGTAATCGACACTTTCTTTCAATAGTACGGGATTGTGGTATTCGCTCATCGTTGCCTTCCTTTCAAGTCTCTTTATTTCTCAAAGAGGCTTTCGGTAAGGCTTATGAACTCTTCATTGGTCAAGGTGCTCTTCTCGAACTGTTCCTTGCCCCAGATTTCAATTTTGTGGTCGCTGCCACAGAAAACGAGCTCTTTTCCTGCCCCGATAGACTCCAACAGCGTCTTGGGAATGGAAATACGGCCGAGTTTTCCGTCCGGTTCCACGATGGCGCGACCTCTGGTGTATGCTCTCCAGAAGATTACGTCCTTTTCTTTCAACGGATTGAGGGTGGAATTTATCTCTTCACTCTGGCGCTCCCATTCTGCAAACGTGTACATTTCCAGACAGGCGCCCCACAATGCTTTCTTTATGACGAAACGCAAATCAGGCTCGGTGGCCTGTGCCTTGAGCGGTGACGGAAAGACCACGCGGCCCTTGTCATCGATCTTTGCAGTGTATTCGCCGATAAATTTTCCCATACTCTTTTACTTGTGCCGCTTGTGCGGACACCATTCCTTTTTGACGCTGGGTGCAAATATAAAGAAAATTTTCCACTTTGTTACATTTTTTTACAAATTTTTCCACTTGCCGGTTTGCGACGTGCATAAAATTTCATATCTTTGCAGAAATTAAAACTGCAGAACTTATGAAAAAAATCTTTCTCGTACTCGTTTTTACGATTGTATCAATCTGCGCCATCGCACGTTCTCCCAAAGGGCTCAGCATAGGCGGCGGTTTCGTCAACCAGTTCTACGTGCTGAATGACCATCCGGACGATCCGCTCGACAATTCGTACTATTTCGGCCCCTATGTCGAATTGGGCTATGACTGGAACATTGAGAAAATGAACGGTTTCTATGTCGGGCTCAGATATGAATTTGCCCACAAGTACAATGGCCGGGGAACATATATTCCGGACCCGCGTTTCCCTTATGTCCCGTACGGCTACGTGCCTGTGATTTTCGTCGGAGTCGAGACGTACACATACAGACATTATATCGACGTCCCGATCAAGTACAGGTTCAATTGGAGTATGGACAGCTGCACCAAGTTCTTCTTCGATCTCGGTCCCACGCTCAATTTTATGGTGGGCAATACGACTTACCTGAACGAATACCTTCCCGGCATTTGGGATTCCCAGAAAATCAATTGGTATGACACCGAGTTGAAGCCCTACAACTGGTTCAATCTCAGTATCGGCGCCAACATCGGCTTTTTCATCGACCAGGCCAAGGTTTTCATCGGCTACGACTACGGAGGAATACTCAGTTACGTCAAGAAGGATTTCGGCAGAGG
>JAKSIJ010000057.1 GCA_024398875.1 Fibrobacter sp. | reverse complement strand
AAACGCATTTGAGACAGCCCTCTTTTTCTACAAAGAAGCGCAATCAGAAAGAATGTGGAAACGCAAGGCACAGCAAACAGGAAGGCGTTAAATCCTTCCTCTGCAAAGTCTTTTTGAATGATTGTGGATAACTTTAGAAAGTCGGAAATGGGCTAAACAGTGACCATTTCGTAGAGGTGCATTCCCAACCGTCCATTTCGAGATTTATGGTGCATACGCAGAACATTGTACGCCAGTGCCAGAAGCGTCCACTCAGCGCCGACCCGTTTTTTCCCGTGCGTCATAAATCTCCGGAAACTCAGATCGGTTTTTATATACGCAAATACGCCCTCCGCCTGTATCGAACGGTTCATTCGCAGAAGCTTGCCTTCGTCTGTGGATATTTTCTCCGTCATGTTCCGTCTCTGCTCGGCGAAATACTGCGCGACCTCCAGCCGTTTGTTTCTCTGGTCGAGAGGGGTCGCACTTCTGGACCGAATACACTCGCCTTTACGGGGACATCCGCTGCATTCGCCACATTCATAGATCGTTTTCTCACTGACAAAGCCTGTGGAAGATTTTGTATGCTTTGTGCCGACTTTTCGCAGGATTTTCCCCTCCGCGCAGGTATATGTGTCCTGTATTCTGTCATACGCCATATTTTCTCTGCGACTGATGTCCGTCCGGTATTTTCGCTGCTTTTTCTGTTCATAATTCGCAGGCTTCACATAAAGCTCGATCCCCGGATTTTCCTCAAAATAGCGGTAGTTTTCTTCGCTTTCATAGCCCGAATCATAGACCACCCGCTTCACCGGATAGGCAGACCGGAGCTTTTCCATAAACGGTATCGCAGTCACGGTATCCGTCCTGTCAGACGACACATAATTTCCGACGACATACTCGCTGACTGTAGCCGTATTGATGTTATAGCCGGGCTTTAGCTGACCGTTCAGCATATGATCCTCTTTCATGCGCATGAAGGTGGCCTCCGGGTCCGTCTTACAATAGCTGCTTCTTGACCCGCAGATATGTACCTTGGCCGTATAGCTTTTGATGCGCCCGATCCAATCCTCCAATGTTTCCAGCACCCTCTGATGCTGCGATTTGCGCTTGCCTTTACCGCTGACTTTTTCGATTTTCTCCTGTTTCATAATGGCGCACAGTTGTTTTCGGAATTTCTGAAGATGTTTGCTTTTGACTTCTCCCTCAATGTAAAACCGGAGTCCCACCGATTTTAACAAACCGGGCAGCTTTTCGCGTATGGTCTGCTGAAGCTTCTCCATGTGCTTCTGTACGCTCTTTTTCCACACAAACTGATACCGATTCCCTACGGATTCTATTTTCGTGCCGTCTATGAATACGGCTGAGTTTTCAAACGATAGCTCCCCCATGTCCTGCAATATCTCCGCCATTTCCTTCAGGATGGCGTCCTGACAGCTTGCAAGATGCTTGCTCCGGAAACGATGTATGGTATTATGGTCCGGGGGTGCTTCACCATTCAGCAGATACATGAAGTTGATGTTTTCCCTGCACGCTCGTTCAATCTCCCGTGTGCTGATGATTTTTCGCATGTATCCGTATATACAGATTTTCAGTAAGACTTTCGGCGGGTACTCGTTTCTCCCTGCGTCGGAGTAAGTCGCAATCAGCTCTTTTAGCTTCATCCTTTCCACGATTGCGCTCAGTAACACCGCCGGTTCGTCTTTCGGGATATTTTTTTCGATGTCCATTGGCAGGCTTACTTGATATCCAGTCCCGTATGCTGTATAATCTACCTGCTTTTGATTTTGTTGCACACCTAAATTATAAGCCGACGACCGGTACTTTCATAGTACCGGTCGCTGTATTTTTGGGGCTGTCTCTTATTTGTTTTGAGACAGCCCTGTTCATTTGTCAATGATGTGAGACCGGAGGAATTGAGTTCGAGGAACGAAGCGCGGGACGAATTTATCTGACGGAGAGAGGGGCGAAGCCCCGAACGGAGTCAGATAAATTCGGCGGCGAGCAGAGCCTGTACCTGATTGGGTGAGCGCCAAGC
>JAKSIJ010000056.1 GCA_024398875.1 Fibrobacter sp. | reverse complement strand
GGAGCTGGGGTTCTAGAAAAAAGATGGGGCAATTTTGCCCCGTCAGTAAAAACATTGGTTTAAATTATGTGTTATGATACCAGAACTTCCACGAAAACTCAAAAAGGTGAAGCCGTTCCCGAAAGAAGGCCTCCGCGAAAACGAAGCGTTCAACGACTTTATCTCGATAGTCGGTAGTTTCAGCAGATGCACGGTGAATGACGAACCCCTGGTAGACGAAAGTACAATCTACTTTATCGAACGCAACCTAAAGCGATTCAACACTATTGAGGAAGTCCGGGATTTCGCAGACAAGCTTTTTGACCTAGCTAACGACATCTACTTTGGCAAAATAAACTCCAAACTGGACGCAAACACATTGTTGCTGATGAACGAGTTCATCATCTCTGCAATCGGAGACGAACATCAGAACATATTGCTGAGCGAACCGACTGTAGACAGCCCTACCTGAGCAGCAGATTTTAGAGCGCCCAGAAGGCTGTCAAAAGTAAGAGAAACCCCTTTTTCCAACGCCTTTCGTTTCACCGAATCCCAAATCACGCCATTTCTACTAGCGTCAAGGAATTCATATCCATGCCAGGTAATGCGCATGTGAACAACGAAAAAAGAATCCTCCGATTCAACGTGAAGCTTACCAGAAAGAAGTCCTGCTTCAGACATGATCCTAATATGGTGCAAGACTTCGCACCGGCTCTTTCCGTAATCTTTGGGTTCCCAATCACATCCTGCAGGAACACTTTCAATGTCAAGCAGGATTTCGCGGACCAAATCCATATCTCTTTTCATAGCACCTACTTTTGAGGGGGCTTGGGGCCGTCGGACTTTAGGTATTCCAAAGTCTTACCCATGCCACCTATCAACGCAGAATAGTAAGAAGGGCAGAACGAACTTTTTCGTTAAATTCATTTTCTGGAATATCATTAGAAGGCACTTCATTTTTCCGAAGCGCTTTTGCGGCGACTTCCTCACCAAAAATTTCTTCCAAGAACATTCCCGCACTCAGGAGTTTACCAATATTCTCACGAGTGACATCGCTTCTACCGGTATTCCAGGCAGCAACAAGTTCCCTTTTCACCCCTAAAGCATCCGCAAGAGACTGCTGTTTATACCCCTTACGATCCATAAATTCCTGAAGCCTGATTCTATCCATGGCAAGGAATATAAAAAAGAATAAAAAAAAGTGAAAAATTTTACCACAACCTATTGACAATGGTAAAATTTTTATCTATTTATGGTAATATGATTAACAATAGTGGTAAAAATATTAACAATACGGCTAGTGGTTACAATGTTCGCGTAACCCCTAAAACCAAAAAACTTCTTGATTCCATCCAAAGTCAAATCAGCAACACCACCGGATCAAACAAGCCTTTAAGCGCTATCGTCGGTGACCTGGTTTATGACAAGGCAGTAGAACTCGGAGTCAATGGTTAAAAAATGGCTCGCCCCAAAAACGACATTCCAAGATTCATCTCTTTTGATATGCAAGAAATGGACGCAATTCAATCAACAATGACCAACGAAGAACTCGGTTCTTGGTGGAGAAAAGCCATTAGAGATGTTCGCTCTGGATGTCGTTCAAACGATGTTGACGATTTCATTAAAGAACAGTACCAAGTTGCTGAATCAAGGATGCAAAAGCGCCAGCAAACCAACCAGGCATATTACAACAAGCATAACGACCAAGTGACCGTTCCCAGCGCAAGTGTAAACGCAAACGGATCACAGCAGGAAGCCGCGAACGGTAACGCCGCGGACGATCGTAAAGCGCCACCTTCCTGCACGAATTTTGCAGATGGCGACACCCGCGAGGGCTCGCTGAACTTCGCTAACACGGGCAACCGTGCGCATCTGGAATCTGGTACATCTGCAAAAACCTTTGGCTCCAAAGTGGACGCCCCTGTCGGTAACGCTGGGGAGAACAACCACAGCCCGCAAGGGTCGATTCTGGAATCCGCAACGTCCACCGCGGTAGCCAAGCCTTTGAAAAAGCCCTATGGCGAAAACAAGCACGTTCT
>JAKSIJ010000055.1 GCA_024398875.1 Fibrobacter sp. | reverse complement strand
TAATTCATAATTATATTTACGCCATGCGTTATGGTGATATTTCCACATTTCAAAGCGGCGTAGCCGTCCCTATTTTTAGTCTCCACAGCAAAACCAGCATCGGTATTGGCGAGTTCCTGGATTTGATTCCCTTCGCCCGCTGGGTGCAGTTTTGCGATTTCAACATTATCCAGCTTCTGCCCGTGAATGATACGGGTGCCGAGGCGAGCCCCTACAGCGCCCGCAGTGCCTTTGCATTGAACCCGGTATTCATCAATGTGCAGTCCGTGCAAGGGTCCTCTGAGTTTGAAGATGAAATCAACAAGGGCAAGGCCCGCTTTGATGAACTGGGTAAGATTGACTACTATCAGATTTCCACATGGAAGCGCTCCATTCTCCGGAAGATTTTCGACAACCGTTTTGATTCCCTGAAAAAGGATAAACTCCTTGCCAAATGGATTGATCAGAATTCATGGTCCAAGGCCTATTGCGCCTACGCCACTTTGAAGGCGAAAAATGGTGAATCCAGCTGGAAGGATTGGAAGACCTTCAAGAATCCGAGTCCCAAGGATATTGAAAAGATTTGGACGAAGTACGAAAAGGATGTGCTGTTCCAGGCTTGGATGCAGTGCGTTGCCGAAATGCAGTTCAGTGCCGCTGTTGCAGAGACTTCCAAACTGGGCGTCCGCATCAAGGGCGATATTCCCATTCTCATCAACGAAGACAGCGCCGATGTGTGGGCCAACCGTAAATATTTCTCCATGGAAGACCGCGCTGGCGCACCTCCTGACATGTTCAGCTACGGTGGACAGAACTGGGGATTCCCCACGTACCGCTGGGATGTGCTGGAACAGGATAACTATAGCTGGTGGAAGAGCCGCCTTGCTCAGGCCAGCAAGTTCTATCACGCCTATCGCATCGACCACGTCCTCGGTTTCTTCCGCATCTGGTCTATTCCGGAACAGGAAGTCACAGGCATCATGGGCCGCTTCAACCCTTGCATCCCACTCACTTGGGATGCGCTGCATGGTGCAGGCTTCTGCCGCGAATCGCTGGAATATCTCCGG
Source organism: Fibrobacter sp. (assembly GCA_024398875.1). GTDB lineage: Bacteria > Fibrobacterota > Fibrobacteria > Fibrobacterales > Fibrobacteraceae > Fibrobacter. Next base: position 1,037 of record JAKSIJ010000055.1, on the reverse strand, counting down.
AACCCCAACTACTCCGTGGATCAACTACGGGAATTCCTGGGTGTCGATACGGAACGGGTGCTCCCGAAATTCTTTGAGACTCTTTACGGTACCTTCGACCGCTTTGTCTTGAAGCCGGAATTCCGCAGCGAGAAGGCCATTCTCAGTTCCGACGAACCGCAGAATGTGAAGGATGCCATGCTGAAGGTTTACTGGAACCGCGTGTTCATTCCTACGGGCGACGAGAATACCTTCTACCCTTACTGGTACTGGTACGATCAGAAGGTGCTCTTCACGCTGCCGCAGAATGAGCAGGAAAAACTGAAGGAACTCATCCATCAGAACGAGGCTTCTCAGAATGGACTGTGGGAGGCAAACGCCACCAAGCTCCTGAGCGTTCTCACCCAAGAAACGGACATGCTGGTCTGCGCCGAGGATTTGGGCGCTGTGCCGCCCTGCGTGCCCACGGTACTTCGCAATTTGAACATTCTCTCCCTCCGCATTGAACGCTGGGCCCGTGATTGGGATGCTCCCTATCAGCCATACTACGATATGGAAGCGTACCCGCGGCTTTCCGTGTGCACCACAAGTTGCCATGATACTTCCAGCCTGCGCGGCTTGTGGAAGGAACAGGATTTCGATAAGGACTTCTACTGGTCTCACGCTCACCTTTCTGGCGCCGCTCCTCAGGAACTTACGCCGAGCCATGTGAAGAGCATTCTCACCCATGTGTTCAGCAGCAACAGCATGTTCTGCATTTTGCCGGTCCAGGATTTCTTCGCCCTCTCAGCAAAACTTTCCGAGGTGCCTGCGGAAGAGGAACGCATCAACGTGCCGGGCACTGTTGGTGGCGCCAACTGGACGTACCGCCTGCCGGTTTCTGTGGATGAACTTCTGGAGAACACTTCCCTCAGTTCCGAAATCCGCAAACTGGTGGATGTGCGCAAGCGCCGCCCCATGTGGAAGATCTAATGCACAATTAATAATTCACAATTAATAATTATTTCAGGAATAAACATCTTTCGCTACAAAGTACTGCTTTTTCTTGCTATAATTTT
>JAKSIJ010000054.1 GCA_024398875.1 Fibrobacter sp. | reverse complement strand
CTCGCCAACTTTTTCTCTGGCATTGGCGAAACGAAAATCATCATGCAGGCCGCTTTTGCGGCGATGGTGGTGAATGTAGTGGCCAACTACTTCCTCATTTTCGGGTATGGACCTTTCCCGCAGTTAGGGGTCGCGGGCGCCGCCTACGGAACCCTCCTCGGCACCTTCGTATCAGTCGTCATGCTTGCCTGCAAATATTTTCAGAAGACTTACCGCGTGCGTTTTGCTACAGGCTCCACTTTCGGCTGGGATCTTCCCATTATGAAGGAACTTTGCCGTAAGGGCATTCCCTGCGGTATTGAATTCTTCCTGAACATGCTGGCGTTCCAATGCCTTCTCTTCTTGTTCCATGGCCTGGGGGCAATTTCTGCGACAGCGGCTTCCGTCATGTTCAACTGGGATATGGTGGCTTATGTTCCTTTGATGGGCCTGGAGGTGGCATCCACAAGTTTGGTGGGTCGGTATGTGGGTGCAAAAGATGGCGCTGCAGCCAAGCGCTCTACTTACTCGGGCCTTCACATCGGTTGGATGTACTCTATTGTGATAGCCGTACTCTTTTTGCTCTTGCCCGAAGTGCTGGTGGATATTTTCAGCCCGGATGAGGCCAGTGCAATCTTTAGCGAAGCCCGCCCCATGTCTCTCTTTATGCTTCGAGTGGCGGTATTCTACATCATGGCGGAAGTTCTTCTGGTCATCTACGCCGGCGCTCTGCGTGGGGCGGGGGATACCTTCTGGGTGATGGTGACTTCCGCCATCATGAACTGGTTTGTGACGGGTTCTCTGTATGTGGCGGCCTACATTTTCGACTTGCCCGCCCATTACGCCTGGGTGTGGGTCGTTGCCGGCTATACTATCTGGCCTTTCGTGTTCCTCGCTCGCTGGAAATCCGGCAAATGGCGCCGTCACGTGATGGATAAATAGCATTTGCTGTTGCCCAAATTCTGCTTTTTTCTAGATTTTTCCCTCGGAACAATTTTTCTAAAGAGGTTCAAATAATGAATTATTTCAATTCTATTCCTATGCGTCGCCAGTTGGAAGAAATTGGCCATTGCCGTTTCATGGAGCATTCTGAATTCAGCCGCGGTGTTGAAGCCCTCAAGGGTAAGAAGATTGTGTTCGTGGGTTGCGGTGCTCAGGGCCTTCATCAGGGTCTCGACCTCCGTGATAGCGGCCTCGATGTTTCCTATACTCTTCGTAAGGAAGCTATCGAACAGAAGCGCCAGTCTTGGAAGAACGCTACGGAAAACGGCTTCAAGGTCGGTACCTACGAAGAAATGATTCCGGATGCAGACCTGGTTTGCAACCTCACACCGGATAAGCAGCACCACAACGTGATTCCTGCCATCATGAAGCTCATGAAGAAGGGCGCTGCCCTCTCTTACAGCCATGGCTTCAACATCGTCGAAGAAGGCCAGGAAATCCGCAAGGACATCACCGTGATCATGTGCGCCCCGAAGGGCCCGGGTTCCGAAGTTCGTAGCGAATACGTTCGCGGTTTCGGTATGCCTTGCCTCATTGCCGTGCATCCGGAAAATGACCCCGAAGGTAAGGGCTGGGACTACGCCAAGGCTTACGCCGCTGGCCTCCATGCCGACCGTCCGGGCGTTCTCGAAAGCTCTTTCGTCGCCGAAGTGAAGTCTGACCTCATGGGTGAACAGACCATCCTTTGCGGTATGCTCCAGACCGGCACCATTCTCTGCTACGACAAGATGGTGAAGGAATTCGGTGTTGAACCGGCATACGCTGTCAAGCTCCTCCAGTATGGTTGGGAAACCATTTCTGAAGCTTTGAAGCATGGTGGCATCACCAACATGATGGACCGTCTCTCCAATCCGGCCAAGATCCGCGCAACGGAACTCGCCGAAAAGATGAAGAAGATCATGAAGCCGCTTTACTGCGAACACCAGGACAACATTATCTCCGGCAAGTTCTCCAGCACCATGATGGTGGACTGGGAAGCTGGCGATAAGGATTTGCTCAAGTGGCGTGGCGAAACCGGCGAACTCGAATTCGAAAAGGTTGCCGCAACTGACAAGGTCATCACCGAACAGGAATACTTCGACCGTGGCGTTCTCATGACCGCTATGATCAAGGCTGGTGTGGAACTGGCATTCGAAACCATGTGCTCCGTTGGCATCAAGCCCATGAGCGC
>JAKSIJ010000053.1 GCA_024398875.1 Fibrobacter sp. | reverse complement strand
AAGGCCCATTTGCCGCCTAATTCACGCTTGATGGAGGCAATGGTTGCCACGCAAGGCGTGTAAAGCAGGCAGAAAACGAGCATCGGGATGGCTGTCAAGGTGGTGATGAAGGCTGTCCCGTTCAGGACTTGCATGGTGGAAACGACACTTTCCTTGGCAATGAAACCGCTTATCAGAGAAGTGACGATTTGCCATTCACCTAATCCTAATGGCTTGAAAATCGGAGCGATGAGGCCCGCGATGCTTGCCAAAATGCTTCCTTCGCCGTTTTCAACCGTGTGGAAATGGAAATCGAATGTCTGTAAAAACCAAATAATGATTGATGCAATGAAAATGACGGTGAAGGCATTTCGGATGAAGTCTTTTGTCTTTTCCCATAAAAGGTGCCCAACGTTTTTCGGACTTGGCAGACGGTAATTCGGCATCTCCATGACGAATGGCGCGGCTTCGCTGTTTTTGTTTAACCATTTGGAAATCAAAGCGGAAAGTAAACCTATGGTGATGCCTAACAGGTAGAGGCAAATCAAGACAAGCCCGCCGTGATGTGGGAAAAACATGGAGGTGAAAAACGCATAAATCGGTATTTTTGCCGAGCAGCTCATGAACGGGATGAGCAGAATGGTGCGCCAGCGGTCGTGTGCCGACGACAGGGAGCGTGTGGCCATGACTGCGGGAACGGAGCAACCAAAACCGACGAGCAACGGAATGATGCTGCGTCCCGTGAGACCTAACTTGCGCAAAAAACTGTCGCTGACAAAAGCAACGCGCGACATGTAACCGCTGTCTTCCAAAATGCTGAGGAAGAAAAACAGGATGATGATAATCGGGACAAAACTCAGCACGCTTCCAACACCGCCAAAAATGCCTTTCACTACCAGCGCCTGTACGGTTGGATGGACGTTCCAATTGGCCAAAGCATCACCGCAAATATTGGCAAGTCCTTGAATACCATTGCTTAACAGGTCTTGTAATGGCGCGCCTATGACATCAATCGAAAGCCAAATCACTGCAAACATGACCAATAGGAAAATTGGAATGGCGGTGAATTTGCCTGTCAGATATTGGTCTATACGGCGGCTTCGCTGGTATTCCTTGCTTTCCTTGGGCTTGACAACGGTTTGCTGGCAAAGCCTGTTGATGAACGAAAAACGCATTTCGGCCATGGCTGCGGCACGGTCCAAACCGCGTTCTTCCTCCATTTGGATAATCAGGTGCTCAAGCGTTTCTTTCTCATTCTGTGAGAGTTGCAATGCATTGAGAATGAATCCGTCACCTTCAATCAGTTTTGAGGCTGCAAAACGGATGGGAATGTCGGCGCGTTGGGCGTGGTCTTCGATGAGGTGCATGATGCTGTGAAGGCAGCGGTGAACGGCGCCTTTGTGGTCGTCTTTGCTGCAAAAGTCCTGACGGGCAGGCTTTTCCTGATATTTTGCAATGTGAAGGGCATGGTCGATGAGTTCGGCTACGCCTTCGTTTTTAGCCGCTGAAATCGGGATGACAGGCAAACCCAAGATTTGTTCCATTTGGTTCACGCGAATGGTGCCGCCATTGTTTCGGATTTCATCCATCATGTTGAGTGCCAATACCATAGGAACATCCAATTCCATCAGTTGCATGGTGAGAAAAAGACCATGCTGTATGTTGTTGGCATCAATGATGTTGATGATGGCCTTAGGTTTTTCCTCAAGGATGAATTGTCGGGTGAGGTTTTCTTCTGAAGTATAGGGAGAAAGTGAGCAGATTCCTGGTAAATCAGTGACTTGGGTGTCGGGATGGTCGATAATGGTGCCGTCAATTCGCTCGACGGTAACGCCTGGGAAATTGCCGGCATGTTGCGATGCTCCCGTGAGTCGGTTGAAAAGGGTAGTCTTGCCGCTGTTCTGCTGCCCGACAAGGGCAAAGGTGAGTCGTGAGCCTTTTGGCAAAGGATTTTCGTGGTCCTTGCTGTGATATTTTCCTTCTTCACCGAAACCTGGGTGTGCGGTTTCGTCAAGGTTTGGTCTGCTTGCCTGTGGCTTTTCCTGTCTTTCTTCACAAGGCTCAACTTCGATTAGGGCGGCATCGGCTTTGCGCAAGGTGAGCGAATAGCCATGAATGTGTACTTCCATTGGGTCGCCCATAGGGGCGTATTTCACTATTTTTATCACTGCATCGGGAATAATGCCCATGTCGAGGAAATGCTGGCGGTTTGAGCCTTCGCCTCCCACGGCCTTAATCGTAGCGCATTGTCCGATGTTGAGTTTGTCTAAAGTCATGTCTGTCCTAATCCTTCGTTTAGGCTGCAAAAATAAATAATTCAATCCAAACGGAAATCTCTAAATTTCT
>JAKSIJ010000052.1 GCA_024398875.1 Fibrobacter sp. | reverse complement strand
AGTGACCGACCTCTCACACCACCGTGCGTACCGTTCGGTACACGGCGGTTCAATCGCATAAGTGCACAGACTCGTACCTGTCTAGGATACTGTAGTATCCTGCTCGTACGAGTCTTTCATTTGAGATAGCTTTCTGAACTGCGGCATGGCGGGCGCTTCTCCAGTATGACTTGCGAGAGTAAACCACTTCCGCGGCTCTCCATTCAGCGATGCCTAATTTCTTGAGATTTGTTAATCGCGTTCTTGGATTCTTCCATTGCTTCCATATGTAGCAACGGAATCTTCTACGCAACCACTCATCCCAACTTTTCATTGTTTGTCGCATATCTGCAACTCCGAAGTAGCCAAGCCATCCGCGAATGAATACTTTCACGTTCTCCATTACCTTGCGGACGTTTCTGCCCTGACTGCGGGAAGTCAGTTCTTTGAGCTTCTGCTTTGCTTTCTTCAGCGACTTTGCATGTGCTCGGATGTATACACCCTTTGCACCTTTCCCGAGTGCAAAGCCGAGAAACTTAAAATTTCGGATTGAGAATACGCTAACCACTTTGCTCTTTTCCGTATTCATCTTGAGTTTCAGTTTTCCCTCAAGATATTTCCTGCTGGACTCCAACAGTCGTTCTGCGGCTCTTTGGCTTTTGGCTAGAATCACTATGTCATCTGCGTATCGGATTACATGCACCCCTCGGCTTTCCATTTCGTGGTCAAACTTATTGAGGTATATGTTTGCCAGTAATGGACTTAGTGGTCCTCCTTGTGGAGAGCCTTCTTCTGTCTTTACCAGCAATCCGTTTTCCATGACTCCGCTTTTAAGGAATCTTTTAATAAGTTCCGTTACTCGCTTGTCGTGGACTTCTTCACGCACCATATTCATCAGTAACTCATGGTTCAGTGTGTCGAAGTATTTCGAGAGGTCAACTAATACTGCGTATTTGTACCCTTGTTCTGCGTACTCTCTCACTTTCTGAATTGCCATCTGCGCACTTCTATGCGGACGGTAGCCGTAACTTCCGTCTGTAAAGAGCGGCTCAAAGATTGGGCTTAGTTTCTGTGCAATGGCTTGCTGAATGATTCGGTCTACGACTGTTGGGATGCCCAACTTTCGTATTCCTCCATCTGGCTTTGGGATTTCTACTCGTCTGACTGGTTGCGGTTTGTACTTTCCGCTTCTAATCTTTTCCAGTAATTCATCCCTATTCTCTTTTAGCCATGGCAGTGCATCTTCAATGGTCATTCCATCGATTCCAGGTGCTCCACCATTGGCTTTGACTCTTTTGTAGGCTCTGTTGAGGTTTTCCCTCGACAATATGCGTTCCAAAAGGTCTGCACCGTCCGCTTCTTCAGTTTCCCGAGTCACAACACTCTGCGCTCCCACATACTCTTCATGTTCCGCACTATCCCTTTGTGGGCAGCCCTTGGTTTCAAGGTATTCTGCTTTTCCCATGTTGTTCTCCTTTCTCCGTTCTTCGGACTTACGATTGTTCGGTCCTTTCCGCATTTTTTCTCTGCGGTACTATGACCTCTGCTGACTTCTCACAGTTCGTTGTTACTGCGCATTTTTTTCCCATGCGTCTGTGAGATCTCCTCGGGTACTCGCACGTTCTTTCTCTCCATGCCCCCGCCTCGTTTACCGCAAACAATTCCGTGTAGTTATTGGGCTTTGTCTTGAATCGCAGACTTACCCTTGCTTACAGCCTGACGAGATTTCTGTTCGTCGGGTCAGAGATTTGCGTACACCTTCCTTCAGATTCCACCTCACGATGGACACCCTTGGTGTTCGGCTATGACCTTCCCACTGCCGGGCGGTCTAGGGACTTTCACCCATTAGAACGTGCGCTCGCCGAGCGCACTACAAAGTAAAAATCCTGCCGCTTGTCACGACAGGATTTTTGCTTTGGTGCCGGTGACGGGACTCGAACCCGTACAGCTGTGAGGCCGAGGGATTTTAAGTCCCTTGTGTCTACCATTCCACCACACCGGCTTGTATAAAGTTATCAACAAGGAATTTAACACTTTATCCGGCATTAGTCAAGAATAATAGTATATGCGGGTTTGACATGCGGCGAGGGCGCAAATATAATTACCATAATAAATGCTTAAATGCGGGGGAACCGGACCATGAAGCGGAGATATGAAACAACACTGCAGATGCCGCGGCACTGCTTGTAAGGCTGGTGGGATTATCGGTTTCGGCGTTAATAATAAAGCCTTTTTCGGCCGGTGTATCTTTTCCCGTGCCGGCTGTATTTGCCCTTGCTGCGGTAATGCTTGTGTATATTGTCCTGCACGAGCTTGTGCACGGTGCGGTATATAAGCTGCTTACCGGGCAGAAGCTGACCTTCGGCTTTAAAGCAAGCGTGGCGTACTGCGGTGTCCCGGATATTTATGTTTACCGCAGAACAGCCCTTGCGGCCCTGCTTGCACCTTTTGTTGTGTTTGATATTGTTTT
>JAKSIJ010000051.1 GCA_024398875.1 Fibrobacter sp. | reverse complement strand
GCGGGCGATTCGATCGCCAGACAATGTATGCTTACCTCTGGAGTGCGACGGAAGATGGCGCAAGTTCGTCGGATGTCGCGCAGGAAGGTGCCGCCGCGCAAGGCGATAACGCCTCGGCGGTTTCTAGCAAAAAAGCCATCGGCATTCACATGATGGCTGGCCGCAAGGATGTTTCCGTCTACCCTTACGCAAAAAACTTCGGACTATCCGTTCGCTGTGTGAAGGATGAATAATGAAAATGAATGCCAGGGATTGGTTCTGGACTCGGGCTCCGAAAAAATTTATCATTACCGACGATTCCGTTGAAATCGTTACGGAACCGCACACAGATTTGTGGCAGAGAACGTATTATCATTTTCGTAATGACAACGCTCCGGTTCTTCAAATAAAGACAGCGGAAAAGTTCTTTTCCTTTGTGGTTAAGACATCGTTTGAAAGCAAGCATCGCTTTGACCAGTGCGGCGTAGCCATGTATCTGGATAGCGAAAACTGGCTGAAGGCTTCCATCGAATACGAGAATGAAAAATTCCAGCACCTTGGAAGCGTGGCCACCAACATGGGCTATTCCGATTGGGCTACAACTGCGATCCGTGCCGATATTAAATCCATGTGGTATCGCTTCAGCCGCCGCGAAAATGACTTCTGCATTGAATGTTCCGAAGACGGCTCCAACTTCACGCAAATGAGAATTTGCCACATGTGGAAGGCGACCGAAGAAATTCAGTTTGGCATTTACGCCTGCAGTCCCGAGGATTCTTCCTTCAAGGCGACCTTCACGGATATGGAATTGACGGAATGCAAATGGCTTGCCCATAACGGACAAGCCCCAGACGAAAAAATCTAGAACGCTCCTTAAACCGTTCTTCCGCCCCACTCTTGCGAGTGGGATTTTTCGTATAAAATGCTTCGGTTCGGCTATGCCAGAAAATGAATTTTCTATCGCGGTGCTCACCTTGCGTATTTTTGTATATTAAGGCTATTCAGAAATACTGAATTATTGATATATCTCCCCTAAAGGGGATCATGCGCACTAAGGAATAAATTCCTAAGTGCTGTCCGTCCTCGACAAGGGCCCAAGAGATCAATCTCAAAGGGAAATGCGTTCTTCAGGAAAAAAGTGAAAATACTCAGAATGGAGTTAAATGCGTCTGCAATCGCATTGCAGGCACTTGCGTTTATTTTTGAATGTAATTATATTGTAGTTATACATCGAGGTCTATTATGGAAATAGATTTCGAGTGGGATGAAAAGAAGAATGAGATAAATCAGAAAAAACATGGCGTATCTTTTGAAGAAGCCAAGAGTTGCTTTGAAGATGAACATGCTAGAGTTTTCTTTGATGTAGAACATTCAAAAGATGAAGATCGTTCTATTCTCATAGGATTGTCTTCTGAACTAAGAATCTTGATTGTTGTCTATACGGAACGTATTAATGGTAATGATGATTTGATTGTCAATCGTATCATTAGTGCGCGAAAGGCGACGAAGAAAGAGTTTCAGTATTATTGGAATGCGCGTAAAGGAGATGAACCATGAAGAAAGAGTATGATTTTGAAAAAATGAAGGCTGTAAGAAATCCTTATGCGGCTGCATTAAAAAAACAAATTACCATTCGGTTGAATTCTTCAACCATTGAGTATTTCAAGAAAATGTCAAAGGATCAAGGCATTCCTTATCAGACTTTGATTGATTCTTATTTGACAGATTGTGCTGTCAAAAAGAGAAAGATTTCAATTGAATGGAAATAGGCCTTAAACCGTTCTTCCGCCCCACTCTTGCGAGTGGGATTTTTCGTGTTCGAGGGTCTTGTCGAAGTCGGCGAGAGGTTCGCAGTCTTTTTCGATGGCAAGCTGGGTTGCGTGAAGGCGGTTGAGGCAATCCATCTTTTCGCGGTCGCCGATTTTGGCGTGCTCGATGGCGCCTTTTAAAACGCGGATGGATTCGTCGTAAACGCGGGTGAGAACAGGGAAGGGGTGACCGTCCTTTCCGCCGTGGGCGAAGGAATAGCGGGCGGGGTCCCTAAAGCGGGAAGGTGTTCCGTTAATCACTTCGCTTACAAGTGTCAACGATTGCAAAGTGCGGGGGCCCAGTCCCGGCGTAAGCAAAAGGCTTTCAAAATCCTTGGGGTCCGATTCGTAGGCGGTGGCAAGAACTCCACCGAGGCGCTTCAAGTCAACGTCTTCGGCACGGACTTCGTGACGGCTGGGCATAATGCAGTCGCGGGATGAATTTGCGACGATAGGGTCGCGCGATGGATTTATAATAAGGGGCTGTGCACTCTCCGGCGGGGCGAACAAATCCATTTGGGGCGAAACAATGACAGAAGAATTGGGTGCCACAATCTGCTGGATTTCTCGCATCATCCTGTCGGGATTTTCGTGAGTCAACTCCAGAATGGAACTACGTGTCACGCCCGCATCCTGATGAGTCAAGTTCAGAATCTGCCCGCGGTTTTCGCCCACCACGCCGG
>JAKSIJ010000050.1 GCA_024398875.1 Fibrobacter sp. | reverse complement strand
GCCTTCCAGGATGAAACGGATATTTATTTTGACAAGGACTACATCTACTCTTCACGTGTTCCTAAGCTGTTCTTTATGAAGAATGGTCGCTGGCAGCTGTTAAAAGAAGACTCGCTTCCGGGTGTCATCAAATTTGACGCAAAATCAAAGAATGCCACATTCGCAATTTTGAATACTGACGCAAGTTATGATACCCGCTATGCCTCCGTGATGGACCCGGGTGTTTATGTGTTCAATTTTGTGTCCCCTGAAAATTTGCCTTTTGTGGATATTGACGTCCTAAATTCGGGAAAGGTGCTTGTGGTATCTCCAAAACTTCCGCGCCTAGAAAAATCCGCTACAAAGCAAATGAATTTGAAGGTGACAAAGGAATCTGTAGCCAGTACGAAGACTCTGGAAGAAACAGAAGCTTTGCATGATGCTTTCGTTCTGGAACTTCAGAATGCCGTGGATGTGGCGGATACCATGGAATTTGTGGGACTTTACCCTCAACCCAAGGAAGTGGCAGAACTTGGTTTGGAATCCAATGATGAAACCTATGCCTTCTATCGCAGCCAGTTTGATTCTAAGCGTATAAGCGCCATGAACGCTTGGCGTGAATCCAAGATGGGTGGTGTACGTGATGTGGATTCGGCTTTGAAGGTAAAATTGGATAGTTTGCAGAGGCTTCCTTATCGCGGTATGCTTATGCCCACATCTGTTACGGCTGAGTTTGATACTTTGGCGCCGGTCCCGGATTCGACACAAACCATGAACTCTGCACCAAATGCGAAACCCGTAGTGCCTGCGGATTCCACCGTAAATGCCGATTCTGCTCAATTGCCTCCAGCACCGATTACCAAGGTAAAGTCCTTGAGTTTGTACTTTGGAATGGCCGGTGCACGTTACGATGTGACGTGGAATGGAACGGTTCCTGAAGTTTCCATGGATACTCTTTATGAACTGCTTTCCCAGAACAGTTCCAATGTGAAGGTCTATTTCACTTTGCAGAACAACAAACCGGTATGGGTCTATACGGATAATGTGATTCCGCGTCGCTATCATTACCGCTACACAAAATTAGAAGTGGAGGTAAATGGGAAACTTTATGTGGCAACTGGCGCCTTTGTCTTGCCGGAACACATCTTTAAGCAGGAAGAAGTTCAGGAGTGGCTGAATCCAAAGCCGGTGGAAAGTTCTTCGTCTGTAGAAGTGCCGTCCTCCTCTTCTGAGGTTGTCGCTCCTGTTTCCTCTTCTTCTGAAGAGGTGAAGGCTCCGGAACCTGTAATGAAGCTTGTGAACGACAAGATGCGTGGCCAACTCGCTTTGATTGATTCCGGAAGTTTCCGCTATTATGGAAATGTCGTCGCCATGTCTCCCTTTGCCATCATGACGAAGGAAATGACGCAGGAACTGTTTATCCAGCTGATGGCCTCCATAGAAGACACTACAAAACGCATCAATGATCGCTCCTCTTTCAAGGATGCCCAAAAGCCAGTGCACAACATTAGTTGGAACGATGCCCGCGAGGTGTGCAAAATGCTGGATGGAGATTTGCCTACCGAAGCCCAGTGGGAATTTGCCGCTCGTGCTGGTAGCAATGAAGGCTTCCTCTGGACTAGTGATTCCGCAACAGCCGGAGATTACGCCATCTATCGCGACAACTCTTATAAGGCAAAAAAGACCGATGCCGCATACGGCCCTCAAAAGGTGGGTTCCAAAAAGCCTAACGCCTGGGGCTTGTACGATGTTTCCGGCAATGTGGCAGAATGGACTCGCGACCGCTATTTCATGTTCTCTTTCTATGTTGGAAAGTCCAATCCTACAGGGGCAATGTTTGGCTCCAGCAAGGTCTACAAGGGCGGTTCCTGGAAGGATAAAGAGAAACTGCTGAACCTCTCTACTCGGGATGACGAAGATCCTCGCTATTGGTCTGATGGCATCGGCTTCCGTTGCGTATTCCCTCGGGACAAGTTTGAGTCTACTGGGAAAAAAACTCAAGGTAAATAATGTCAGAAAATGTTAATGTGCAGAACGCTTCAAAAGAATTAATTGCAGATCGTCGTTTCAAATTTTTCAGAAGATTTATTTCAGTCCCGTATCTCTTGGCATTGCTTGGCCTCTTGATGCCTTTGATGAACGTGTCCTGCGCAGAGGAAACCATCGTTGCAGAGCCTTCCTTCTACCAGCTGGCCACAGGTGTCGACCTGAGTCAGGAACTGAAGGAACCCGCTAAAGGTATGCTTCAGAAAATGGAAACCGGGAACCCCAAGGCGCTGGACAAGTTCCGCACTGTCATGCCAGAATTCCCGAAGATGAACCCTGTTCCCCACCTTTATGGAATTGTGGGCGCAATAGTTCTTGCCGCTATTTTTGTGTGGCTCGGCTTTCTTGGTGTGTTTGCCAATCTGGCGTCCCTCACTATGGGAATGCTGTCCATGTTCTCGCTGTGGGCGTTTCTAGGTCAGATGGGTCAGCTCTGTTCGTCCTTGGGACTCCCCATGATGCAGGTGGGGCCTGGTACGGGGCTCTATTGCGCCAGTTTCCTCATTCTGGTAGGGACTGCTATGAATCTGGCGGCAATCATCCGCCCCATTCTTGTAGAGTGGAAGGCAAAAAAAACTACGAAATAGTTTTTTAATTATGAA
>JAKSIJ010000005.1 GCA_024398875.1 Fibrobacter sp. | reverse complement strand
GGGAATAATGGTGGCACCGTCAGCAACGTTTACAACACTGGCGCGGTGAGTGGAACAGGCACTGTCGGCGGCGTGGTCGGAGTTGTATCCCATTTAGGCACCGTCGAAAACGCTTATTACAATACGGATTCTTATACAGGGAGTGCTGTTGGAGAAATTGAGCTTGGAGAAATTGAAAATGTTGAAGGCAAAACGACTATAGAACTTGCCGCACTTACGTTTGGCACTGCCGACGCGGATTTCCCCCTGCTGGATGACGAAACGGAAAGCCCCTGGGAGTCAGGCAATATCTCTTACGACAAGGTGACTGGAAAATTGACCGCCAGTTTCCCCTATCTAAAAAATCTCGCAGATTTCCAATACAAGATAACTGCTTTGGAGTTCAAGGTTGTTGACAACGTCATTCAGATTGCGAATGCGGACGACCTCAAGGATTTTGCAAGACTGGTAAGTGAATTTGGCGTGACGGATGTCGATGCCAAGTTGACGGCAGACATCTGTCTGAATGCCTGCGGTGAGGGTGAAAGCGTGCTCAAGGCAGACGGGACCTTGAATGGAGACGGTTCCAACTTCATGCAGTGGACTCCCATTGGAACGGCAGAAAAACCATACGCAGGGACATTCGATGGTATGGATGCTGAAGGGAATGCTCATGTCATCAGTGGGCTGTACTTCAACGATGGAAATGCGGATTTCGTGGGCCTGTTCGGGTACATTGGCGAAAATGCAAAAGTTCAGAACGTGGGTGTGGTGGACTCGTATTTCAAGGGAAAACAATATGTCGCCGGTGTGGTCGGGTATAACGATGGCGACCTCAGCAACGTTTACAACACTGGCGCGGTGAGTGGAGAATATGATGTTGGCGGCGTAGTCGGGTATAACGATGACGACCTCACCAACGTTTACAACACTGGCACCGTGAGTGGAACAGACGATGTCGGTGGCGTGGTTGGAGAGAATATAGGCACGGTCAGCAATGTATACAATACAGGCATGGTGAGTGGAATAGACGGAGCTGGCAGCGTGGTCGGGTATAACGCTGGTTCCATTGCTAACGCCTACTACGATAAGGACGTGGCTTGTGCAAATTGTGGCAGTCGAATCGGTGGTACCACTGGCAAGACAACTGCAGAACTTGCTGCGCTTGATGTGGCATCGGCATTTGATGACTCCGAAGGTAATTGGAACGCTGGTTATAGCATTACTTCTAATGGTTGGTGGAAATACGCTTTTCCGAGTTTGAAAGGCGTGGGGACTGCTCCGACATTTGTCAAGCTTGATCCCGATGCGATAGAGGTTGAAATCAGCAATGTTGAAGAACTATTCCTGTTCGCTGAGTTCGTAAATGCTGGCAATACTCTCAACGGCAGGTTGACTGCGGACATCGTGGTGAATGAGAATTTGCTGGGTACGGATGATGCGAACGTTAAGGATGACGGCACTTTTGATATGGAGGCGTATAAAAGTGCGCATGCAAATGCTGAACCCAGGGCTTGGACTCCGATTGGAACGGCATCGACTCCATATAGAGGGATATTTGATGGCAAGGATGCTGAAGGGAATGTTCATACCATCAGCGGGCTCTACTTCATCGATGAGAATGCTCGTGGCGTGGGTCTATTCGGGTACATTGGCGGCAAGCATGCGAAAATCCAGAATGTGGGTGTGGTGGATTCCTATATCGGGGGAAGGTTTGAAGTTGGTGGTGTTGTCGGACATAATGAGGGTAGCACTGTCAGCAACGTCTACAACACTGGTTCCGTGATTTTAGTAGCAGCGGCGGGTTCTTTTGTAGCGGAAAATGCCGGTGGAGTGGTCGGATATAATGTGAGTGGCACCGTCAGCAACGTTTACAACACGGGTGTGTTGGGTTGCACTACTCCCTGCAACGGCGTCGGCGGCGTGGTCGGGGATAATGGTGGCACCGTCAGCAACGTTTACAACACTGGCGCGGTGAATGGCCAGATCGGAGTCGGCGGCGTGGTCGGAGACAATGGTGGCACCGTCAGCAACGTTTACAACACTGGCGCGGTGAGTAGTGAAGGTAGGTTTGTTGGCGGCGTGGTCGGATTAAATACGTATGGCACCGTCAGCAACGGTTACTACAATACAGACATGCCTTGCGAAAATTGCGGTAGCCCAATCGAGGGCACCACTGGCAAGGCAACTGCCGAACTTGCAGCATTTGATGTAGCGCAGGCGTTTGAAAATTCTGATGGAGTGTGGGTCGCTGGTTATGACTCTATTTCCAATGGTTGGAGGAAATACGCCTTCCCGAGTTTGAAGGGCGTGGGGACTGCTCCGACATTTATCGAACTTGACCCCAATGCGACAGAGGTTGAAATCAGCAATGTTGAAGAACTTCTCAAGTTCGCCGAGCTTGTAAATGCGGGCAATGCTACTCTCAACGCCAAGTTGACGGCAGACATCGTGGTGAACGAAGGTGTGCTCAAAGCCGACGGGACCTTGAATGTGGCCGATACCAGCAAGTTCGTCAAGTGGACCCCCATTGGGACAGACGTTAATCCATATATCGGAACGTTCGATGGCCAAGGACACACCGTTAGCGGGCTGTATTTTAATAATGACGAGATGAGCAACGTCGGTTTCTTCGGTGCTGTCGGTAGTGATGGCGAGACAAAGGGCGTCGTGAAGAATGTCGGTGTTGTGGACTCGTACTTCGAGGGGAATTTCTTCGTAGGTGGCGTAGTCGGACTTGTCATGGAAAATGCAAGCGTCAATGCTGTATTCAATACAGGTGCTGTATCGGGGCAAGTCAATGTTGGTGGTGTGGTTGGTGTTAACGGAGGCGGTTTTGTCACTAATGTGTACAACACGGGTTCCGTGAGTGGTGAAATTGAAGATGTCGGTGGTGTTATTGGGCTTAATGTCGGCGAAGCTCGCAATGTGTATAGTGTCTGCCCTGTTAGTGGAAAATTTGCTGTTGGCGGCGTGGTTGGCTTGAATGAAGGTGGCAATGTCGCTAATGCCTACTACAATAGTGAAGTCTTTGAAGGTGATTCTATTGGCGGAGGGAACGGCACATCTGAAAATGTCGAAGGCAAAAACAGTGCAGACCTTGTTGCTGGTGCAACCCTGAAATTGGATACCACCGTTTGGGTCCTTGGCGCGGTAAGTGAAAATGTCAAGCAAGATACCCTCTACTACCCGTATCTCAAGGTCTTTGGACCGCATAAGTATGTGTTGGGCGATGTGAAGAAATACGCCATCACCGTTACCGTAAACGATAAAACCATGGGCTCTGTGACGGGTGCTGGCGAGTACGAATACGGCACAGAAGTTGAAATTACCGCCACAGCGAATGAGGGCTACAAGTTTACCGACTGGGAAGACGACGTGAAGACTGCCGCCCGTACGATTACCGTGACGAAGGATGAAACCTATACGGCCAATTTCGAGGCCATTTCGAGTAGTTCCAGTGAAGTGGAGAGTAGTTCAAGCGCAGTAGAAAGTAGTTCTTCTGAGACGGAATCCAGTTCCTCTGAAGCTGTTTCCAGTTCCAGCGAAGCGAAGTCTAGTTCTAGTGAGGCAAAATCCAGCAGCAGCGAAGCCAAGAGCAGTTCCAGCTCTGCAAAGAGTTCTTCGAGTTCCGCGAAGTCTAGTTCTTCTGAAGCGAAGTCCAGCTCCTCCGAGGCAAAGTCTAGCAGTAGTGAAGCCAAGAGCAGTTCCAGCTCTGCAAAGAGTTCTTCCAGTTCCGCAAAGTCTAGTTCTTCTGAAGCGAAGTCTAGCTCCTCCGAGGCTGAATCTAGCTCTTCTGACGCAAAATCCAGCAGCAGCCAGAAGGAATCCATCATCGCCCAGGCTCAACTGCCGCAGTTCAGCGTCACCGCCTCCGGAAAGATGGTCTCCATCGCTGGCGCCCGCCCGAACTCCATCGTGAACGTCTTTGACATGCAGGGCAACATGGTGAAGACGGTTGTGGCGACCGCTGCCAACTTCACCTTCGCTCTCCCCAGCGCCGGCGTGTACATCGTCAAGAACGGCTACACTGCCAAGCGTGTGAACGTCCGCTAGGCTGCGAACATCGGCGTGAACGCCGGCCTCGTCTCCTTCAGAACCGGCGCCATGGCGATAGAATCCGGTTTTATAAAAGAGCAATCTGGCCTGCTGACAGAGCCGCTTTCCTCGCGAGCAGCCTTTGAGACCCCGGTTAAAGGGGGTGCGTTTCCTATATGGGCGAGACATCGGATTTTTCCCTTCCTTGTTCCGTTTTGGAACATTCTGCCTGTCCCTTTTTATGTGAACGATATTTTGCTATCTTGGACATTGAAAGGAGATGTTTATGCGTAAAAATCTTGGTGCTAAACCTTTTATCTTCCCCCAACCAGTGCTCGTCATTGGTAGTTACAACGATGATGGCTCTGTCAACGCCATGGTGGCGGCTTGGGGTTGTATGGCCGATATGAACAAGGTGGCCATTTATGTGGCGGCAAGTCACAAGTCCATGGAGAATATTCTAAAACGGAAGTCTTTCACGGTAGCCATGGCTAATGCGAAAAACGTGGTGGCGGTGGACTATCTTGGCGTGGTTTCCGGTAACAATGTGGTGGGCAAATTTGCCAAGTCTGGTTTTACGGCTGCAAAGAGTGAATTTGTGGATGCCCCTGTGATTGCGGAACTTCCGCTTACATTGGAATGCAAGGTGGAAAGTTACGATGCCGAGGCTGAACTTCTCCTTGGCGAAATCATGAATGTTAGTGCCGATGAATCTGTGCTGGATGCAGATGGCAAGGTGGATATGACTAAGCTTGCTCCTATCTGCTATGACCCTAGCGGCCACGGTTATTTTGCCATTGGTGCAAAAGTCGGCCAGGCCTTTAGTGACGGGAAAAATTTGAAGTAGGAATTTGTATGCAATCTCGTGTAAAGGAAGCGGTTGTTCTGGCTTTAGCCATTCTTGGTCTTGGAGCCTTCATCTACATGGCCATGATTGGCGTGAAGGACCGCGAGCGCGTAGTTCAGGTGCGTGGCCTCGCTGAAAGGGAAGTACCTGCAGATTATGTGATTTGGCCCATTGTGTTCCAGGAAATGGGGAATGACCTTTCTATGTTGTACAAAACATTGCAAGAAAAGTCAGAAGTGCTTCAGAAGTTCCTTCTGGATAACGGAATCGCGAAGGAAGAAATTAGCGTTTCTTCTCCGGACATTATAGATACGGACGGAGAAATCTATAGCGAACGTAAATCCCCATACCGCTATAAGGCAACCTACGTTGTGACGGTAGCTACTTCTCAAGTGGATGTGGCTCGCGGCATTATGGAAAAGCAGGGGCAACTTCTGAATCAGGGAATTGCCTTTGTAGATAATGATTACCGCTATCGAAAGATTTTCAGCTTCAATGGGCTGAATTCTATTAAGCCTGCCATGATTGAGGAGGCTACGCGAGACGCCCGTGCTGCTGGCGAGAAGTTCGCCAAGGATTCCGAAAGCAAACTGGGAAAAATCAAGACGGCCACGCAAGGCTTTTTCTCCATCTCTGATCGGGACGAAAATACGCCTTACATCAAGAAAGTCCGTGTAGTGACTAACGTGGAATACTATCTGGAAGACTAGTTTTGGGTTGGCGCTAGCTGACCGCTGGTGTCTATTTTCTATCTTTCTAGTGTTCAAAATTTTAATGTGATTTTTTCACAGGATTTACAACTATGGCAATGCAAGATATGAATGACCAGGTGCAGGCTCGCCTCGCCAAATTGGACAAGTTTAAGGAAATGGGAGTGGAGGCTTATCCCCACAAGTTCAACCGCACTCATGACTCCAAGGTTTTGAAGGAAAATAAGGACGCCCTCATGGCTTCTGGTGAAGCGGTGGCTTTCGCTGGCCGCGTGGTTCGCTTCAATCGCAAGGGCAAAATGTGCTTTATGCACTTGAAGGACCGCTGGGGTCGCTTGCAGGTGGTTTGCGCCCGTGATGAAGTTGGCGAGGAAAACTACGAAATCGTGAAGATGACGGACCTGGGTGACTTCATCGGTGTGAACGGTCACATGTTCGAAACCCAGAGCGGCGAATACTCTGTGCGTGTCACGAAGGTCACCATGCTCAGTAAGGCTGTGCGCCCGCTCCCCGTTGCTAAGGAAAAGATTGATGAGAACGGCAACAAGGTGGTGTTCAACGAATTTGCAGACGTGGATACTCGCTACCGCCAGCGCTATATCGACATGGCCATGAACGACGATGTGAAGGAAGTCTTCATCAAGCGTTCCAAGATCATGCAGGCTATCCGCGAATACCTGCTGGAAAAGGGTTTCATCGAAGTGGAAACTCCGACATTGCAGCCAATTTACGGTGGCGCAAATGCCCGTCCGTTTACAACCCACCACAACGCTTGCGATATGACCCTCTACATGCGTGTGGCTCCGGAACTTTACCTCAAGCGCTGCATCGTTGGCGGCATGGAAAAGGTGTTTGAATTCTCCAAGAACTTCCGCAACGAAGGCATGGACCGCACCCATAGCCCGGAATTCACCGGACTGGAATTCTACGAAGCCTACGCCGACTACAACGATATGATGGTTCATTTCGAAAACATCTATGAACGCGCCTGTATCGCTGCAAACGGCACCACCAAGATCATGACCCAGGGCAAGGAAATCGACTTCAAGGCTCCGTGGCCCCGCTACACCATGAAGGGTGCTATCGAAAAGTTCGGCGGCATCAAGGTGGACGACCTGTCCGATGAACAGATCCAGGCCAAGATCGACGAACTGGGTGGCCATCTGGATGGCGAATTCAGCCGTGGCCGTGGCATTCTGGAACTGTTTGAACTGACCGTCGAAGAACAGCTGATCCAGCCCACCTTCATCATGGACATGCCTACCGAATCTACTCCGCTTTGCAAGAAGCATCGTACCCAGGAAGGCCTCATTGAACAGTTCGAACCCTACGCCAACGGCTGGGAACTGGGCAACGCCTATACCGAACTTAACGATCCTCTGCGCCAGCGCGAACTTCTGGAAGACCAGGTCCGCCGTGGCCGCGGTGGTGAAGGCGAAACTCACCCCATGGACGAAAACTTCATGCACGCTATCGAAAGTGGCCTGCCTCCTACCGGCGGTGTGGGCTTCGGCATCGACCGCATGATCATGCTGCTCACGAACCAGGAAACCATCCGTGACGTGCAGCTCTTCCCGCTGATGAAACCTGAGGATTAATGAAAAAACTCGAATTCCTCATTGCCTGGCGTTACCTGGGGGCCCAACGAAAGAGCCTCTTCGTCTCCCTCATTGGCATTTTCAGTATGCTGGGCGTGAGCATTGGCGTATTTGCGCTGATTGTGGCCCTCTCTGCAGTGAATGGGTTTGAGGAAGAGGTTACGGCCCAGATGATTGGGAAGGACGCTCACTTTGAGTTGATGTCTTACAACGGGGAAACCATTGTTCCGTACGACAGCTTGATGAATGAAGTCCGCACTCGGGATTCGTCAGTGGTGGCGGCATCTCCTTTCATCATCTACAAGGTGGGAATCAGTTCCAAGAAGGTGAATGACGGCATTGTCATTTACGGTATCGATTCTGAAACCTCCAAAGGTGTTACGGACATCTACAAGTTTATGAAGTGGGGCAATTACTCCGTGGATAGCTTGGAGGATATGGCTGGAGTTCGTCGTCCGGGAATTATTTTGGGCTCCGGCTTAGCCAACCGCCTGCGGGTTGTGGTGGGCGATAAGCTGGTGCTGCAGACTTTCCAGAGTCCGGACGAGATGATGGGTGCCGGCGGCCCCAAGATGATGATGGCTGTAGTGAGTGGCATCTTTGAAACGGGCACTTACGAGTATGACGGAAACCTTGCCTATGTGGGAATTTCAGAGCTTCAGAAGCTTCTCGGAATGGGCGATGCGGTTTCTGGCATTCAGTTCCGCATCAAGGACCATTGGTTGGCAGGGGAGTCTGTGAACCGCATTGCGGAATGGCTTACCTATCCCTACTACGTGTTGGATTGGAAGTCCAAGAACATTACGCTCCTCAAGTGGATGAACTATGAGAAGTTCATTGTGGCGGCAGTGATTTGCCTCATCATTCTGGTGGCCGCATTCAACATCATCAGTTCCCTGATTATGGTGGTGATTGACAAGACCAAGGAAATCGGCATTCTTCGCAGTATGGGATTTAGCAAGGCTGCGGTGATGCGTGTATTCATGCTTATGGGCAGTTTCATCGGTGTGGGTGGAACGCTGGTGGGTGGAACGATTGGCATAGTTCTCTGCAAGTTGCAGGAGGCCTACCACTTTATCAAGCTCCCCGGCGATGTCTATGTGATTCCTTATTTCCCAGTGTCGTTGCATGTTCTGGATGTGATTTTGATTTTTGTGATTGGCGTGGCGCTTTGTGTGCTGGCGACGTTGTTGCCGGCGTGGAAGGCGAGCCGCTTGGATCCTGTGGGGGCAATTCGTCATGAGTAATTTGGAAAAGCCTCTGCTTCAAACAAAAGATTTGCGTCGCGTGTTTAAGGAAACCGGCGAAGAGCTTGAGATCTTGAAGGGCGTGAACTTCTCCATGAACGCAGGGGAGTTGGTGGCGCTTACAGGTTCTTCCGGTTCCGGTAAATCCACATTCCTCAACTTGGTGGGCATGCTGGATACGCCTACCTCTGGCGAGATTTTGTTCAAGGGGAAGGCCCTCAGCCAGTTCAGCGACCGCGAAAAGGATATGTACCATCGGGTCCAGGTGGGCTTTGTCTTCCAGTTCCATCATCTGCTTTCGGAATTCTCGGCGCTGGAGAATGTCTGCGTGCCGGGCCGCATTCTCGGGACCAGCGATGCAGAATGCCGCGAGCGTGCAGAAATGCTTCTGGAAACCGTGGGCCTCAAGGATCGCCTCAAACACTTGCCTCGGGAACTTTCCGGCGGAGAACGTCAGCGCATCGCTATCGCTCGCGCCCTCATGAACCATCCGGACCTGATTCTGGCGGATGAACCCAGTGGTAATCTGGATGAGGCCAATTCCGCAAAGCTCAACGAGCTCTTCGGCGAACTGAACGAGAAATTTAATCAGGCTTTCCTCATTGTCACTCACGATGAAAAATTGGCATCTTTTGCAAAGCGTCGCGTTGTCATGCACGGCGGTTGCATTCAGAATGTGGAATAGAAGCAATAGGAGCAGATATGTCAGATAATAACGGATTGTTTTCTGCGAAGTCCAAGGCTGTTCTCCAGGCTGCCCGCATGGCCGCCCGCAATCTAGGGAGTGACAGCATTACGGTGGAACACTTGCTTCTGGGCCTTGTTCGCGAGGATTCGGGCTATGCGGCAGAAGTGCTGAAGGCCTTGAAGGTGAACCTCTCGGATTTGGGCGAGACGGTTCAGCGGGCCCTTACCAATGATGGCGGCCTCATGACCATCGGTGGCGATAACCACGGTGGACTTCTTTCCTTTACGGTGCGCTCCAAGGCGGTGATGTTCAATGCCGCAAAGATTGCCAAGGAAGAAGGGGACCAGTATATTGGTCCTGAACATTTGATGCTGGCCATTTTGCAGCAGGCGGATTCTCCGGCAGCGGGGACGCTTTCTACATACGGCGTGACGTATGAAAATTTTGCCCGCACTTTGGAACAACTGAAGCGCGGTGGTGGCGAGGAGGCTCGTGAAGCTGGCGAAGATGTCCGCGAACGCCCGATTCCAGGCCGTCCTGCATCTCGTTCCAAGACGCCGATTCTGGAGCACTTTGGCCGCGATTTGACGGCGATGGCTCGTGCCGGAAAGTTGGACCCCATCATCGGTCGTGAAGCAGAAATTGAACGCTTGATTCAGATTCTCTGCCGTCGCAAGAAGAACAATCCTGCATTGATTGGCGAACCGGGCGTAGGTAAGACCGCCATTGTGGAAGGCCTGGCGCAGAAGATTGTTCAGAAGAAAATTCCGGATTTGCTCGCAAACAAGCGCGTGGTCACTTTGGATGTGGCTGCTATGGTGGCTGGCACAAAGTACCGCGGTCAGTTTGAGGAGCGCGTGAAGGGCCTTATTATGGAACTCCAGCGTGTGGATAGCTCCGTCATTCTCTTCATCGATGAACTTCATACCATCGTGGGTGCCGGCGGTTCCGAAGGCAGTTTGGATGCCTCCAACATTTTCAAGCCCGCCCTTGCCCGCGGCGAACTCCAGTGCATTGGCGCCACAACTCTTGATGAATACCGCAAGTACATCGAGAAGGATGCAGCTTTGGAACGTCGCTTCCAGACGATTACGGTGAATCCGCCCAACGCAGAAGATTCCATCCAGATTCTGGACGGGCTCCGCGGCAAGTATGAGCAGCATCATAAGGTGCGCTACACGCCGGAGGCCATTCGCGCGTCTGTGAACCTGGCGGAGCGCTACATTAGCGAGCGGTTCCTGCCCGATAAGGCGATTGACGTCTTGGATGAAGCGGGTGCCCGCGTGCGTCTGGATTCCATTTCCATCCCCCAGGATTTGAAGGATATGGAAGCGGAACTGGCCGATGCCCTGCAGCAGAAGGAAGATGCTGTTGGCGATCAGGATTTCGAGAAGGCCGCTTCTCTCCGCGACAAGGTGGAAGATTTGGAAACCCGCATTGCGGAACGGAAGAAGGCCTTGGCTGCAGAGCAGACAGGTGATGCAACGCCTGTGGTGGATGAGAATGTCATTCGCGATGTGATTAGCAAGATGACGGGCATTCCTGTAAGCCGCCTTGGTGGCGAAGAGGCTCAGAAACTCCTCCACTTGGGTGATGAAATCAAGGAACGTGTCATTGGTCAGGACCAGGCCGTAGATGCCGTGGTGAAGGCCATTCGCCGCACTCGTGCTGGCATTCGCGATACCAAGCGCCCCATGGGAAGTTTCCTCTTCCTTGGCCCCACAGGTGTTGGAAAAACAGAACTTGCAAAAGTCTTGAGCCTTTCTCTCTTCGGGAGCGAGGATTCCATGATTCGCATCGACATGAGCGAATATATGGAAAAGCACAGCATTAGCCGCTTGATTGGCGCGCCTCCGGGATATGTGGGCTTTGAAGAAAATGGCGGACAACTTAGCGAAAAGGTTCGCAAACGCCCGTACTCCGTTGTGCTTCTGGATGAAATCGAAAAGGCCCATCCGGACGTGTACAATCTCCTCCTCCAGATTCTGGACGATGGCATTTTGACGGATAGCTTTGGCCGCAAAATTAATTTCAAGAACACCATCATCATCATGACCAGTAACGCTGGCGCTCGCGAAGTTCGCCACAGCAGTGGCATGGGCTTTACCAAGATGGGGGAGACCGACGACTACGAACGTATGGAAACCGCCATCCGCGAAGAAGTCAAACGTGTGTTCTCTCCGGAGTTCCTGAACCGCATTGATGAGCAGATTGTGTTCCGCCCGCTTTCCAAGCAGGACTTGGTGTCTGTGGTGGATATCCAGCTCACCTTCTTGCAGAAGAACCTCTCCGAAAGAGGAATCCTTCTGGAAGTCTCTCAGGAGGCGAAGGAATTCATCGTTAGCCACAACTACGATTCTGCTTTGGGTGCCCGCCCCATCCGCCGTTCCATCCAGCAACTGGTGGAAGACGAAATTGCGGAAGGCCTTCTCCTCGGCAAATTGACGGACTTCTCCACCATCAGCATCGGTGTAGATGGCGATAAGCTTTGTTTCAGCTGCGAAAAGATTGAGAGCAACTAGGATTGCGAACCCTTGTTTTCTATCTTTCCGCCCGAAAAATTCAACAACACAAACCTAAGAGGTTAACATTATGGCAAAGATTCCTGCAGTATTGATTTTTGGCGCACCTGGTTCCGGTAAGGGCACTGTTGGCGCTAAGCTCGCTGCTACCACTTCCCTCAAGCACATCTCCACGGGCGATATTTTCCGTGGAATCGCTCCTTCCAGCGAATCCGGCAAGCTCCTTGCTTCCTATTCCAGCAAGGGCCTCTTGGTTCCCGATGAAGCTACAGTGGAAATCTTTGGCCGCTTCATTGAAGGCCTCGTCAATACGAACAAGGTCAACCCGGATAAGGATACCCTTCTCCTCGATGGCATTCCTCGCACGGTCGCACAGGTGGCTCTCATCAAGTCTGTGGTGGACGTGAAGCACATCTTCGTTTTGGACATCAAGGACGAATCCACTATCGTGGCCCGCATCCTGAACCGCGCCAAGATTGAAGGCCGCAAGGACGACGCTGACGAATCCGTCATCAAGAACCGTCTCAAGGTTTACAAGGAATCTACCGCCAAGGTGCTCGGCAAGTATGACAAGAAGATCATCAGCCACATCAACGGCGACAACACTCCGGACGAAGTGTTCTGCGATACTCTCGCCGAATATGTGAAGTTCTGCAAGGCTAATTGCAAGTGCGCTAAGAAAGCTCCTGCTAAGAAGGCTTGCGCCAAGAAGTGCGGCAAGAAGTAATTCTGATTGGCCTTTGCTCTCGCCTCTGACGATTGATTAATAAGAACGCCCGCGGTGAGCCGCATCCGCAAAATTTAAAATCCTGACTTCCCTGGAAGCCAGGATTTTTGCTATAAAATCCATCGTCTCGGTAATTTTTGTTATTTTACGAAAGTAAAAGAGGTTTTTATGGAAGATTTGCTCATTCTCGGGTATGGCCCGGCAGGAATTTCAGCGGCGCTATATGCGCTTCGTTCCAAACTTTCCGTGCAGTTGGTGGGGAAGGATATGGGCGCCCTTGAGAAGGCTCATCTCATTGAAAACTACTATGGCTTGGAAAAACCTATGGCTGGCACGGACCTCTTCAATATCGGGAAAAAGCAGGCGGCTGCTCTCGGTGCAAAAATTGACGATGGGGAAGTGACGGATTTGTTCTTTGATGGAACAGCATTTGTTGCCACCACCTCCGCTGGCGTTGAATACAAGGGTCGCAGTTGCATTCTCGCTACAGGTGCTGCCCGCCAGAAGCAACCTCTTCCGCGGATGGCTGAGTTGGAAGGACATGGCGTGAGTTACTGCGCCGTCTGCGATGCATTTTTCTATCGGGAAAAGAATGTAGCTGTTCTCGGCGCCGGCGAGTACGCTCTTCACGAAGCCTCGGAACTTTTGCCTGTGGTGGGCTCCGTGACTTTACTTACCAACGATAGCGAACTTCGCGCGCAGTTCCCTGATTCCATCAAGATTGAAAATCGCAAGTTGAAGGGCCTTGTGGGCGATGATGCTTTCGCGGGCGTGGAATTTGCGGACGGGACATCCGCCGCTTTCGATGGATTGTTCGTCGCTCTCGGTAGTGCCTCTGCAACGGATTTGGCGAAGAAAGCGGGCGCTGCTTTCGAGAACGGAAATCTTGTTCTGAACAAGGATTTCCAGACTTCAATTCCAGGCCTTTTTGCTGCTGGCGATTGTACCGGAGGCACTTTGCAGGTGGCTGTAGCCGTGGGCGAGGGCGCTATTGCTGGCCTCGCCGCCATCAAGTTCCTACGCAATGAAACCCTGTAGTAAAACTATTTTTTTGCATTGATAACTAAATCGTGTGATGCAACTAAATAAATTATTAATTTTGAATTTTGCATTGTGAATTTTGAATTGAGTATCCATGCGTCTCACGCTTCTCACAAATCCGGACATTTGCAATCTTCATTGCCCGCTTTGTTTTTTGAACCAGCGAAAATCCCCGTTTGGCATGGGCGAGATGCCTTTTGAAATAGCACAGACCGCCATTGAAAAGTTCTGTCTCAATGTGGGCACGGCGACAAATCCTCAGTCTGCCCTCACGGAAGTAATTCCAAGCACCATGGGCGAACCGTTACTTTATTCGCAATTTGAAAAACTTGTTGCGCTTTGTGAATCCCGCAAAATTCCTCTGAACATTACTACAAATGGAACATTTCCGGGAGTGTGGGGGACAGAGGATGGGCTGGAACGATTGGTGTGGGTTTCGCGAGACATAAAAGTCAGTTGCATGGGATTTTCCGCAGATGTTTTTCAGGAGATGATGCCTGGCATTTCTTTTGAACAGTGGAAAGGCAATGTGCTGCGGTTACTGAAGGTCCGCGAACGCCTTTCTTGCGGGCGGAATTCTCGCGAGCAGTTCTCTTGCGAACGCCTCGCGACCATCTCTTTCCAGGTTACGCTCCATCGCAAAAACTTGCATCAGGCAGAAGACATTCTCCATTGGGCGGAATCCATTGGCATTCACCACATCAAATGGAATCCAGCGGTATTCTTGTCTGCGACTGCGACAGATTTCCGCAACCGCTATGAATTGACGGCAGCGGAATTGGACGAGCTTCGCCAGAAACTGCAGTCCAAAATCCTCCGCAGCGAAGGCAGTTTGTTTTTTGCGAGACCGGAATCGGCGCCGTTTTCTCTCGCTTCTGCGCGGCATTCAACCGCGGTTTCTCAGAATTCTCCTGTCGCGGGCCCGCAACTCGGCTGTCCCTTCGCAGATGAGCTCTGGATTTATCCCGATGGTTCCGAAAGCCATTGCCCGAATCCTGAACGCCGC
This sequence comes from Fibrobacter sp., assembly GCA_024398875.1. Taxonomy (GTDB): domain Bacteria; phylum Fibrobacterota; class Fibrobacteria; order Fibrobacterales; family Fibrobacteraceae; genus Fibrobacter. The sequence continues at coordinate 146,431 of JAKSIJ010000005.1, read as the reverse complement.
TTCGGAAACCCTGCTGCGCCGGAAGCTGGATGCTCCCGTTGCCCTATGAGGCGATGATATTTTATTTCCTATCCATCAGCCATTTGATGGCGTCGCCAATGGTCGCAATGCGAATAATCTTCACGCCCTCGGTATTTTCCGGAACCTTTCCGTTGGCCGGAATGACTGCTTCTGTCATGCCCAATCGGCGGGCTTCCTTCAATCGCTGATCTAGCAGGTGCACGCTGCGAACCTCACCGCTTAGGCCAAGTTCCCCGATGGCGATGGTCTGCCGCCCGATGGGAATGCCCAAGTGGTTGCTGGCAATGGCAAGTGCCAGCGCCAAATCAGAGGAGGCATCGTTCACCTTCATGCCGCCAGCAATGCTTGCAAATACATCAGACGCACCGATGGTCACCCCGCCAAACTTCTCCAGCAAAGCAAGAATAATCGTCAACCGTTTCGGGTCGATTCCCGCCGCCACCCGCTGTGGAACCGCAAAGTTCGTTGTGCTTACAAGCGCTTGGGTCTCAAACAGCATGGCTCGGGAGCCCTCCATGGTGCAGCAAACCACATTCCCTGGGGTAGGTGGCGTATTCTCTTGCAGGAACACCTTGCTCGGATTGGTTACGGGCGTGAGCCCGTGTCCCGTCATTTCAAAAACGCCGATTTCATCGGTGGCGCCAAAGCGGTTCTTGATGGTGCGAATCAGGCGGTATTGGTGATTGCGGTCGCCCTCAAAGTAGATGACGGTATCCACCATGTGTTCCAGGATTCGGGGCCCGGCAATCTGGCCGTCCTTTGTGACATGCCCGATGAGGATGGTGATGCAGCCCGTATTTTTGGCAAAAACCATCAGGTCCAACGTGCATTCCCGAAGTTGCCCCATGCTTCCCGGAGTTCCAGCCAAATCCTGCTTGTAAACTGTCTGGATGGAGTCGATAACCAGAATCTGGGGCTGGACCTTCTTTGCCTCTTCCAGAATTTTTTCCAGACTAGTTTCGCAGAGGAGCAGCATGTCGCTGCCTGAAACCTGCAGTCGCTCGCTGCGGAGCTTCACCTGCACGGCGCTTTCCTCACCGCTGACATAGAGGCTCTTTACGCCGGCAGCGTTCATGGTGGCAAGAGTCGAGAGCACCAAGGTGGATTTCCCGATGCCGGGGTCGCCGCCAATCAGCACCAGGGAACCGGGGGCGAGTCCGCCTCCCAAAACGCGGTCAAATTCCGAATTGGCGGTACTGAGCCGCTTGGTCTCTTCGGTAGAAACGTCTTTTAGAGGGACGACCTGATGGATGGGGCCACCCAAACCACGGCCTCCACGGTTGGAATTGGGGTCGTAGTGTTCAATCGCGTGTTCTTTTAATGTGCTCCAGGCACCGCAAAAAGGGCATTTTCCGGACCATTTTGGGGTGGTGTTGCCGCATTCCGTGCACAGATATTCGATTTCTTTCTTGTTTTTACTTGCCATGCCTAGAATATAACAAAAATCTAGTGACAATTTGTGTCGTAGTGAAATTTTGTGCAGTAAAAGATTAAGATTGTTAACTTTGAGTGGTGATAGCGTCAGTTTTGTAAACTTCTGTTTATGGTTCTGCGGCAACACACAAGTAAAACAATGCCATGTAAAAAATTTTGCGATTTTCTGAGTGCCTTCCGCGCTGTCATCGCGCACCCTTCTCTCTCTAACGTCATCGCGAGTGCGTAAGCACGTGGCGATCCAGTACGGTAGTCATCTTTGACTCAGTGGCGTTTTTTCTATACTTCTTACGAAAATCATACAAACGGGGGGTTGTGCTATGAAAAAATTCCTTCTTTCTTCCGCAATTGCTGTAACATTCGCCTTGTTCTCCGCCTGCGGTGACGATAGTTCTTCCGGTCCCGAGGAAATAGAATCCAGTTCTTCCGTTGAGGCCGAAGACGAATCCTCTTCCTCCGTTGAGGAAGAAGGCAAGTCTTCCAGCAGTCATTCTGGGGAAGGGGCCCCGGAATCCAGTGAGGAATCCGGAGACGCAAAGTCCAGCAGTTCTGAAGCCAAGAAGGGCGAATCCTCCTCCAGCGAAGAAGGGGAGGAGAGTTCCTCCTCCGACGTCATTGCGAGTTCCTCCGGAACGACGCAATCCATCGGTTCCGAGGGAGCGTGGGAATACCTGAACCCTGATATCGATTATGGCGAGTTTACCGATAAGCGCGATGGGCAGACCTACAAGACGGTAACAATCGGCTCCCAGACCTGGATGGCGCAGAACCTGAATTACGATTACAACAAGGGAACGGCTAAGAGTTATTGCTACGAAGACAAGGCGGATTCTTGTGCCAAGTACGGCCGCCTCTACCTGTGGAGTGCAGCCATGGATTCCGCAGGAGTTTTCTCCACTAGTGGCAAGGGTTGCGGCTATTATGGAAATTCATGCAGTGCCAGCGGAACTATCCGTGGCGTCTGCCCCGAAGGCTGGCACTTGCCTAGCCAGTACGAGTACGACGTGATGATTAACTATATCGATAATTCATATACCAAGGGACAATCCGGATATCGCTATTCAACCTCAGCGGGTCAGTATCTCAAGTCCCAAAGTGGTTGGTCCGAATCGGGTAACGGTTATGACACCTACGGCTTCTCCGCGCTCCCTGCAGGCAGCCGGTACGGCTATGGCAGTTTCGACAATGCCGGCAACGACGCCTACTTCTGGTCGTCTAGCGAGGACTATAGCTACCTCGCCTACTACATGTACTTGTACTACGGCTACGAGATTGCCCTCCTGAACAGCAACTATAAGTACTACGCGTTCTCCGTCCGTTGCGTCCAGAACTGAAGCAAGGCGAGCGTAACGTCAGCAAGCATGCTTGCTGACACTACCGAGCCGCAGCGTAGTGCGCTTTAGCGCCACTCCAACTAGAGGTATATAGTGCGATTACGAACAAACTAATATAGACCCCCACGGGGTTACACACCTCGCCATGACGCACGTCATTGCGAGCCCCGATTAGGGGTGAAGCAATCCATTGATAGAGTAGACTGCACTGGATTCCCGTGCATGATGCACGGGAATGACATCGGCCGGTAGATTGCTTCGCCTATGGCACGAGAGTGATTAATGAACAATGCTCATTACGCACTTCGCACTGCGCATTGCCTACAGCGCCTTGATTTCCTCAATAGACAACTTCGTCTTTTCGGAAATAATCTCCACTGGGAAACCGGCATCGCGGAAGGCCTTGGCAAGTTCCCTATTCTTAGAATCAGCTCCCTCTGCAACGCCTTCAGCGTGACCCTCGGCACGACCTTTTTCGTGGCCTTTCTCGTACCGAAGATTGAGTTCCTGTTCCAGAGTCATATAAGCCTTCTTTGTGATAGGGTCCCTGCGATACCTTTCCACCAGTTCGTTAATCCGCCTCATCTTATCGGATTCGCCGGTCTTGGTAGCAAAATACCGCATATATTCGCGAGTAGAATCGTCTTCAATTTCGCTGTACTTATTAAATATATAGAAATTTTTGTAGCAAAGATCGCCCATCAAAATGCTAGGGTCGGATTCTTCGCGGTTCTGGAAACAATATACAGACTTGTCTTTTTCAAAAATGTCTTCGGGGCAGATAAACAAGATGTATTGTTCCTGAAGCTTGGTATAACTTACTCCTCTGGCAAGAACATCCAAATCGCACATGCCCTGGTAGTAACGGGCGCGCTTGGGGAGTTCGCCTGTATCTATCATTTGGAGCTCAATGTCAAAATAGCGGCCGATGCTGGGGTTGCCCGCCTCATCAACAACATCTTCCTTCACGGCCACATCAAAACGCACACCTTTGTGGAAGGGGTCCTCCTGTGTTGTGGCTTCTCCAACCACAGTAATTTTATCAATCTTGATTTTCAGAACGTCTTGCAGAAAATCCTTTGCTACGTCCTCGTTGCTGAACACCTTACAAAACATGAAGTTGTCGGTAATGTTCAAGTCTTCGTATCGTTTCATTTTGCCTCCAAAAACAAAAAAGACCGCACGATGCGGTCGAGTTTCTCTATGCAGGGGGCGATCAATGAATAAGGGATAAATGCCGTTTTCACGGCGCTGAGTGCACAATATACAAAACGAAATGCGGAAAAACTAGCGAAAATATGCTCTGTATTTGCTGCGATTGGCAGAATTTTACTTCAGTGCATTCCTGAAACTTTTGGTTACTTCATCGGGCCTGTCGCTCTTGAGCCAGCTTAGAGTTTCTGTTCCGCGGTAGCTCCAGGCGAAGATGTTTTCAATGCCTGCGGCGCGACTTTCAGCAACGGCGATGGCGAGGTCGTTTTCTCGGCCTGCCTCAATTTGGTAGGCCTTCACCCACATCTGCACGGCCTTGTCGTATTTTGCGGCTACATCTACAAGGCGGTGAGCCGTTTCAGCATACTTCTCCCGAACCCATTCCTCGGTGGCGCCTTTTTCCCAATAAGGGTCGCTGGCGATTTCGTCTACGCTCTCAAGACAAGCCACTCGGCTCCAGTCGTCAAGGCCTGCGGGGAACCAGGGCGGCAGCATGCACACACAGTTCCGCTTTCCGCGGGCGTGCACATCTTCCGTCATCTCTTTCAGGAAATCGATGAGGCTGTCTTCCCGGAATTGCTTCACATCCCGAGCTTCGTCCGGCGTCATTTTGTCAAAGGCTGCTGCAGGCATTTCGTACCCGAAGCGGGCCTTGAATGCGGCTTGACATTTTTCGCAGCGGCAACTCCAGTTGCTGAGTCCGCCCTTCTCGAAATAAAAATGAGGCTCGTCCCAGAAAATGGTGTCTACCTTTGTGCTGCAAACAGTCTCTATCCAGCGGTGCATATAGGTCCGGAATTCTGGATGGTTGGGGCAGGCAGCCACTTTAGGTTTTCCGTCCAACCCAATCTGGCAAAGGTCGTGATTCCTGGCGGTGAGTTCCGAGTAGGCTTCTCCGCCGAACACGCGGCCAACGCCCCAGGGGTTCACGTAGACTTTCAATCCCATGGCGGCAGAGCCATCCACAATCTCCTTCATGGAGTCAAAATAATACTGCAGGTCCTCTTCGCTCCAAGTGTGGAGAACGCCGTTAAAACCTGCGGCTTTGATGTCTGCCATGTCGCTCAGTGCATGCTTTGGAGTGCGGACGCCAAAATAACTAACACCGGCAATCATAAAACTTATATATCGGTATTGGCCCACTGCGGTGTGGGTGTACGGCGCATTACCTGGTCCAGGGTCTCGCGCCATTCGTCTTCGTCGAGAGGGCGGCGAATCCAGTAAAGGCTGTTGTCGCTTTGCGGGAGAGGCATGCTGTCGGGCACGATTTCCACCACCCAGGATTCAGGAATGGCGTTGTGGAGCTTCTTCGTGAAGGCCATGTTCACGCCCTTGGGCCGGTCAGCGTGATCGAAGATGATGAGGGCCGGTGATTCACCCTGAATGAGGGCGGATTCCAGAATGTTGGAAGCATCTTCGATGGAATTGCAGGTGTACATGGTATTGTCTTCGGCCATGTCGTTTTCTAGAAGCCAACGAAGAGTCCACTGACTCAACTTGTCGAGGCTTCCGGGGGAAGATGGCGCTATGAAGAAAATATGACCCACGGCTTAAAAATAGGTTATTTGCCCCCGTTTGTGGATAGATAAAATGCCCATTTTGAAGATTTATTGTGAGTCCCAAACTTTTGCCCGACTTATCAACAGGAAATCTTCAATTTGTGCGGGCGGAGCTTCGTCGTTTTCCTCAATTTGCTCAAAAACGATTTTTTTACCCATAAATTTATTTGTAAATCAAATCTTTGGCGATTTCCCTCTTGAGGTGATTTTGAATTTTGAATCAATTTAGAGACGTCATTGCGTGCCCTTTAGGGCGCGGCAATCTATTATGAATTGTGAATTTTGAATTGCGAATTGCTACATTCAGCCCATGTTTCCAGATCTTGGTGAATTTCGTTTAGTCCAGAAAATCCTTGACGGCTCCGTCAAAATGAAGGAGCAGGGCCCGGCTTTCAGGAACTGGCTCAATGCGGGGGACGATGCCGCCATTTTTGATGGTTGGCTTGCCACGAAAGACTTGTCTGTGGAGGGAACGCATTTCCGTATGGACTGGTCCTCGCCGGAGCAGGCGGTGGAAAAGCATATCGTGTCTAATGTCTCGGATATTTCTGCAATGGGAGGCCGCCCGCGCCTCGCTTTGTTCGGGCTGTGTGTCAATAAAAGCTGGAGCGCAGATGTGCGGGAGCGCGTGGCGCGCGCCGTAGCCGATGGATTTGCGAGGCGCGGCATTGCTCTGATTGGTGGTGATACTGTGGCCGCCGACGGTGTAGGGATGTTCTCTACAACGCTCCTCGGTGTGCAGGCGGGTCCGAAGCCGCTCCTCCGGAGTGGTGCAAAACCTGGCGATTCCATCTATGTCGCAGGCACCCTCGGGAAGTCGGCGGCCGGCCTCTGGATATTGATGAACCGTCCGGAACTTGCTGCTGAATATCCCGACTTGGTGGCCTACCACCTCTCGCCAAAGATTCATGAAGAGGCCGGTGCAGTTCTTGCCGAGATGGAGCCCGGCGCAGTTCTAGCCGAGATGGAAGCTGGCACGGTACCTGCCGGAGTCGCGTTTCCCGATATAGAAGCCTGTGCGGTACCTGCCGGCGCAGTATTGCCCGAAAATAGACGCATTGGCGCCTGTATGGACATTAGTGACGGACTTTCCTCCGAGTTGAACCACTTGTCCATTTCCTCTCAAGTCAAAATGGTGGTGGAGGAGTCCGCGATTCCTGTTGACGAGGGCGTGAAAGCACTTTGTTGCCGTTTTGGGCTAAATCCGCTGGAATTTGCCCTGAACGGGGGGGAGGAGTATGAACTTTTATTCACTTCTCCCGAAAAAAATGATATATTTCAAGGAAAGCAATCGCTGCTTGGGAATGTGTATAGGGTAGGTCAAGTCCAGGAAGGTTCTGGAGTCTTTATGCACAAAATCTCAGGGAGCGAAGAGAACATTTTAGCGCAGGCTTGGTCACATTTATGATAGGTAAAGCGAAAATGAATTTGGGTGAACTCCTGGTTAGGCAGGGGGTCATCGATGAAGATCAGCTCGCATGGGCGATGGACGAACATAAGCGTACGGGCATGGCCGTGGCGAGGATTCTCGTTAAGCTCGGCATGGTTTCCAAGGATACGCTGACCAGCATTCTGGGTGTGCAGATGCAGTCTACCACCAAGATGCGTATTGGCGAAATGCTTCTTGCTCAGGGCTATATTACCAAGGAACAGTTGGATGAGGCTCTGGAGAACCAGAAGGCCACAGGAAAGCGGCTGGGCCGCACACTGGTGGATTTGGGATTCATGCCGGAAGAGCGCCTCATCGAGATTCTCTCCCGCCAGTATGAAGTCCCCTATGTGAAGTTGGAAAATTTTGCCATTGATTCAGATGCCTACACCTACATTCCCGAAGACATGTGCAAAACCTATAAGGTAGTGCCGCTGTACATCTCCAAGACGGAAGATGAACGCCATGTGACCCGCTCTGCTTTGACCATCGCTATGACGGATCCCACCAACATGCGTGTGATTCAGATTGTGAAGTTCAAGGTGAAGATGGAAGTGGATGTGGTCATGGCCGCCGAAGCCGACGTGATGAAGGCTATTGAGCGTATTTTTGCTGGCCACGGTCCTGCTGAAGAATCCCTTGCTGAGTTGATTGGCGAAAATAAGGATGGCGACGAACTTGAAACCGTGGAACGGGGTCAGGGTGGCAGTGCCGATGAACCGGAACTGACCGACGAAGAAGGCCGTGCGGTGGTGAAAATCGTGACGACCCTTATTCACGAAGCCATTGCCCGTAAAGCCTCCGATATTCATCTGGAGCCTCAGGAAACCTTCCTGAAACTCCGCTACCGTATTGATGGTGACCTCCAGGTTCAGTCTCCCATTCCGGCCCGTTTGATGCCGCAGATTCTTTCCCGTATTAAACTCCTTTCCAAGATGGATATTGCTGAAAAGCGTAGACCCTTGGATGGTCGTTTCACGGTGCGTTACAAGGGTTCGGAAGTTGACCTTCGTGTGTCTTCCTTCCCAGTGTCACTCCGTAAACGCGGTGTTTGCGAAAAGATTGTTATGCGTATTTTGGACCCGAATTCGGGTCAGTTCCCGCTTCGCGAAATGGGCTTTGACCCACGCGTGATGAAGCAGTTCATTGATGCAATTAATTTGCCCAACGGCATTATTCTGGTTACCGGTCCTACGGGTTCCGGTAAATCTACGACCCTCTACGCTTCGATTCGTGAAATTCTGGATAGTACGATTAATATTTCTACCATGGAAGACCCTGTGGAATTGAATATCGACGGTGTCAACCAAGGTCAAATCAACAATGCGGCAGGCTTCACCTTCGCCGCAGGCATTCGCGCCTTGCTTCGTCAAGACCCGGATGTGATTATGATCGGTGAAATGCGTGACCAGGAGACGTCGTCTATGGCTATTGAAGCTGCTTTGACGGGTCACTTGGTCTTCAGTACCCTCCATACTAACGATGCTTCCGGTTCTTTCCCCCGTCTGTTGGAAATGGGACTGGAACCCTTCCTTGTGTCTACGGCTATCAAGGGCATCCTGGCTCAACGCTTGGTGCGCCGCATTTGCAAGTACTGTAAGGAACCGGTGGAAATTTCCCAGTCTCTCCGCGATGAATTGCACCTCGCTCCCGATATGCAGTTCTATCATGGCAAGGGTTGCGAGAAGTGCGATGGCTCGGGTTATAAGGGCCGTTGCGGTATTTACGAATTCCTGGTGCCGAACGAATCCGTGCGTAACCTGGTGATTAAGCGTGCTTCTGGTGACGAAATCAAACGTTGCGCCATGAAGGAATGCTCCATGATTACGTTACGTATGGATGGTATCCAGAAGGCTTTGGATGGCCTCACCACCTTGGAACAGGCTGTGGGCGCTTCTGCATCTGACGACTAATCCCGTTTAGTTCCACATCGTTTTAATGACAGTTGTGTCACGAGCGAACTCCATCATGATGGAGCCGCTTGTTGCTGTGTTCAGGTAAGGAATCTGGAGGGAATCCAGACGGTTGATGACGGGTTTGTGGGGATGGCGAAACCTGTTCTTACGACCGCTGGAGATGATGGCAAGTTTCGGATTCACGGCTTCCAGAAATTTGCGGCTGCTGGATGTTTTGCTGCCGTGGTGCCCCAGTTTTAGAATTTCACTTTTGAGGGGGATGTCCGTTTTGAGAATCTCTTTTTCGCCGGCGGTAGTAAGGTCGCCAGTGAGGAGCGCTTTGTGTCCAAGTCCTTCCGCTTGCAAGGTGATGCTGCCGGTATTCACTTCGCTACAGGTGGCGTTAGGTCCGTCGTAAGGATGTAACGCCTTCAATTTGAAGTGCATTTCCGACCATAGAAAACCGCGGCCAACGTCCCGAATGGGAATTTTTCGGTCTGCGGCTACGCTGAGCACATCTTGCCAATCCTCTTTATCTTCGGTGCGGGCGCATGCGCTTATCCAGAGTTCATGAACGGGGAAACTTTTGAGAATGCTTTCGGCGCCTCCGAAGTGGTCAGCATCCGGGTGGGTGATGATGAGAGCGTCCAGCGCGATGATTCCGCTGTAGTGCAGGAAGGGGATGATGATGTCCTTGCCGGAATCGGTGCGGCTGTTGTCGCCAGCGTCAATGAGAAAGTTCTTGCCTGAGGGAGTGGTGATGAGAAAGGAATCCCCTTGCCCTACATCAATGGCGGTAAGGCTCCAGTGCGGGTTCAGAATTTTCGTGTAGCTCTCGTAGCAGAAAATGCCTGCGAAGAGGGCGAAGCAGATGAGGCTGTAAGTGCGTGCGATGGAGTTCTTTCGCACCACGGGGAAGAGGATGAACAGGCTTCCCAGCAGGAGAAGAATGGCTGGTCCGAAGGGGCCTACGGTTAGGGATGCTTCGGCGGAATCGGACAGAAACCGTGTGAGGAGAGAGGCGAGTCGGAGGAAAAATCCTGCGGCGTAGCAGAAGTGCTCCCGCAAAAAATCCAGGGGCGAGAGAAGCGCAAAAAGTCCTGCCTGCATGCCCATGGAAATGGCGGGAACCACAACGATGTTCCCTAGCCACGCGAAAGGCGATAAGGTTTTGAAGTGATGGATGAGGAACGGTGCGGTTGCAAGGGTTGCACAGAGGGTGACGTAGGTGGGATTGAAAATAAAATTTTCTAGAAACTTCCAAATTTTAGTTTGTTTGAAACCGAATTCCAACTTTTGCAGAGGGTTGTGGGAACCTCCAATGAGAATGCCTGCTGTGGCGGCTACGGAAAGTTGAAATCCGGGATTCCACAGTTCATTGGGATTTGGAATGAGAATGAAGAGTAACGCCACACCAAGGCTGTTTAAGGTGTTGGCGGGGCGTTGTAGCAGGGCTCCGATTTGGGGAACCGTCCACATCAACACGGCTCTGCGGACGGCGGGTGAGCCTCCCGTGACGGGGATGTAGATGAACAGCAAAATGATGGCCACAATTCGCACAATGCGATGGGGAAGACGTGTGGCTTTCAGAAATATCATGAGCATTCCTGCCAAAAGCACCACGTGGAAACCACTGATGGCTAACACATGCACTAGCCCGGACCGCTGAAAATCGCTGCGGAGTGCTTCGGGAATGCCGCTCTTGTCGCCGGCCAGTAATCCTAATAGCAGCCCCGTCTCCGCCGGGTCCAAGAAATCCTCAAATCGGGATTTAATCCACTTGCGGAAGGCGTAAAAACTCCTTTCGGGAATCCAGCTGCCGGCGTGTGCATCCCAGTGCAGAAGTTTACCGTATGCGGCAAGGCCTTGGCTCTGGAGCCAACCCGCAGTATTGAAGGCTCCTGGCACTGTGGGCGGTGTCACGGGGTACCAGCTGGCGATATAGCATATCTTGTCCCCAGGTTCGGGCAGATTTGGCAAATCCCGCTTTTCCGTAAGTCGGACCCGATAGGCCTCCGGCGCGGCATTTGTTTTGAAAATGCAGCTGTCGTTGAAACAGCTGTCTTTTGCGGAACGGCTGTTGCGGGCTTGCGTTGTGCGGATGATGAACGCAGTTCCGTTTGCTCGAGGCAGAACGGACTCCACTGTGCCGCAGGCTTCTGTTGGCGGCGCGGACGAACTTTGGGCGATGAGGATTTTGCCAGCGTTGCCTAACCTGTCCCCATCCAACCCATATAAAAAATGACTTCCACATCCCACTAGAATTGCAAACAAAATCGCGACTTGGTCGCTTTTCGGGAAAAAGTGGATGGTCAGTGCGATGGGGAGGAGGAGAGCCAGGGCGTAGTTAGGAAAATCAAGGCTAGCATAGGTGGCCATGAGGGCGAGGGCGCTGAGAACCGCCGGTTTTCCGGTGAGGGGTTGCAGCAATTCTCTTAAAGATTGCTGGAAGTTTGTCCATTTTCTTGTTTTGCAGGATTTCATTTTTTACCTTTAGAGTGTCATTACTTATAGACGCTTTTTTCAGGTGAAATCTGCCCCCTATGGTGCATTTTTTTGAAAAATTTTTTGTGGTGCTCGGAATAGTGCTTTTGGCGGCCTGCTCTGAGGAGTCTGATCCCGATGTGGTTCTCTATCCTGACGGGGATGGACGTTTCATGCTTTACCCCAATGAGGGCTTGACTAGTGATTCTGTGGATGCGAATTTGGCTCATGGTGTTTTGCTGCGCGTGCATCCGAAGGCAAATTATGAACTCTCTTTTGAGGTGGATTCCTCGGCGGATGAGCCTCAACTGCAACTGTTCCGCTTGTGGCAAAACGAGCGGACGGGGGATTCCAAGTACGGCTTGTCCCAGGTTCGAGTTCTGGAACCCAAGATTGTCGGGAACCGCTATGTGTTTTCCTTTAACTGCGAAGAAAATGATGTTTCCTTGTGGATGACGAGTCTCGCTGTAGGTTCTGATTTTTATTCGGGCAGTACACGGCATACGAAGTTGGTTGGCGAGGGAGGCTTCTCGGACCATTTTGCGTTAAATCTCATTCAGGTGGGGGATTACGATGCCCTGGCGGTAGGTGTCCTTCTGGATTCTCTTGCAAGTGAAATTCTCCAGACTTTCCGCCGCTATTATACGTCTGTGAATATTGATACCATCTATATCCGCTACGCCCACGAGCATCCTACTGTCGGTAAAAATTATCCGGCGGATGAGCCTTGGGTGGCAGGCAGATCTTCTGATGACATCTATTTGACGGAGCTGGGAGGTTGGCCAGAAAAAGCGTTGAATAATGCTCTAGATTTGGTGCTAGTACATCGTATCGCAAAAGATGGAGTGACGGGAATTAGCGGGCTTTTCAGCGCCAATTTGGGTGGCGGGGAAGGCAGCACCGTGGTTATCGCTACCCATTTTGGGGAATCGTATTTTGAAAAGGCCAATTCGTCTTCTGATATTGCTATGACCGCAGTTCATGAGGCTGGGCATTTCTTTGGCCTCCGGCATACTACTGTGACGGAATCGGACCGCATGGGAACGGAAGATTATTCCATCTATGAAGACGGCTTTGATGATACGCCGAATTGCGCTGGGTCAGGTGTTGTGAATGCAAAGATTTTTGGCGCTGCTTCTACGGACATTGTTCCTGCGACAGGCTCGTACCCTCCGTCGCGCGGCAAAAATCTTCCGTCGCGCGGTTTATATCGTGTGCAGTTCACTGCCGATGGGTTCGGGCGTGCAGAAACGAAATGTCCCGACGTGGATAACATCATGTATCCCATTGTAGAGGATGTGACGGAGTGGAAGTTGAGTACGCAGCAACTAGCCTTCCTGCGTAAAAACTTGATGCTCATTCCGCACTAATTTTCTAGCTTTCAAACTATGGCAAAGAAACAGCAATTTTCTGAAGAAGCGCAACTCCTCGCTTTCATTTTGCAGCAAGGCCCGGAATGGAATCCGGAAATTCTTGCTAAGCTGGAAGCGGTGTGGGGCCCCATTCGCTACAAGGGGAAGCTGTTCCCGTTTGATAAAACACCTTACTATGTGCCTGAAATGGGGGAGAACCTCTATCGCGGCGTGCTCTCCTTCGAAAAGACCATCGCACCAGAAACTATTGCTGTTGAAAAAGCCCGCAGTAATGCTCTAGAATTGGAACTTGCCGAATCTGCGAATCCTGATCACCGCAAGGTGAATGTGGATATTGGATATATGGATTTGGATAAAGTGGTGCTCCCCAGTTACAAGCGTGGGCCTTTTAAGTTGTATGCAGGGGAGGGTGTCTGGCTGGATATGCTTTTGACTTATGCGAAAGGCGAATTCCACCCGACGGCATGGGCTTTCGAGGATTTCAAGCGAAACCCGTACCAGCACGACTTGCAGCTCATCCGCGAACGTTACAAAAAGAAGAAATGATGCTTTTGTAATTCCCGGCTTAGTCATTCTCGTCATTCCCGGCTTGACCGGGAATCTCGAAGATTTTATTGGCTTTTCTTGCGATACTTTTTGTATTATACATCGCATGAATATGAATACTACGATGCCATATGCCACTTATATCCTAGCAAATGCCTCAAATACCGTATTGTATGTGGGTGTGACGAATAACCTACAACGAAGACTTATGGAACATAAATCGATGTCAAATCCAAATTGTTTCACGGCAAAATATAATGTAAATAAGCTTGTCTATTTTGAAGAATTTCCGTCAATAAATGATGCCATTAGACGAGAAAAACAAATAAAACATTGGAATAGAATATGGAAGAATGCTCTTATTTGTAAAACAAATATTGATTGGAAGGATTTATCTGTAGAAAAATAAATTTTTAGATCCTCGCTTTCGCGAGGATGACGTAAACAAGAATTCGCGAAGAAGTCCCCCTCTTTTTAATCAGTCTTTCCCTACAAAGTATTCTCGTCATTCCCGGCTTAGTCATTCTCGTCATTCCCGGCTTGACCGGGAATCTCGATGATGTTGAGAAACTCGTTACTTCTGCCCCGGGTATTTCACGCGGGTATGGAACGTCCCATCTAGACTATGCAAGAAGGCCTTCTCCAACTTGGAAAGTTCCTTGATGGAGAGGTTACTGTCGTTGAACTGTCCTTCAAAGAAGCGGGCCTGGATGGTGTCGTGAATCATCTTCTCCATGGTTTCTACAGAAGTATCCGTCATGGAGCGGCTTGTTGCCTCAATGACATCGGCCAGCATGAGAATTGCGGTTTCCTTGCTCTGAGGGCGAGGTCCCTTGTAGTGGAAATCTTCCTCGTTAAACGATTTTTCGGGATTTTCTTCCGCCAGTTTTTTTGCCTGATGGTAGAAAAACTGAATCAGTGTTGTGCCGTGATGTTCCGTAATGCCTGCTGCCACCATTTCAGGGAGCTTGTATTCCTTGGCTAGCATAGCGCCTTGCTCCACATGGCCACAAATGATTTTTACCGATTGCAAGGGGTCCAGATTGTTGTGGGGGTTCACTCCTTGCTTCTGGTTTTCGGTGAAGTATTCGGGACGCATGGTCTTGCCGATGTCGTGGTAAAGTGCCATGACGCGGACCAAGAGGGAATTTGCTCCGATACTTTCTGCCACCTTTTCGGCAAGATTTGAAACCTGGATGCTGTGGTGGAATGTGCCTGGGGCTAGTTCAGAAATACGCTTCAGTGCCGGGTGATTAAAGTCCGACATTTCCATCAAAGTAAGAATGGTCGTAATGCTGAAAATCTTTTCTATCAAATGCACAAAGATGACGGATGCGATAGTGGTGCAAATGGCCACATTGATGCTAGCGGCAATCAACGTCTGATAGAAATTTTCAAAGCCCATGCGGTTGCGGAGCAGGAACATTACAGCGATAGCTGCGGCAACGGCACCAATGGTGGCAAAAATGCTGTAGACAATTTGCACGCGATAGCGGATGCGGGAAAGAGGAATTATGGTCACCAGCAGCACTGCAAAAACAGCAACGGCTGCTGCAAAATCATATCCGTTGAGTATTCCGAAAATAGCGGCGGAAAGTACGGAGAATGCAATGCCGATTTTTGCGCGATAGAGAATGGTGGCCACCACGGGTGCGAAAGCGAATGGGTAGAGCCACATGAAATCGACACCTTCAGGAATGACTGTGCTTCCAGATTTTCCAATGGTGCCCAACACATAATGAACCACGGCAAAGGCTGCTAATTGTAATAGGGCAATAGCGGCAATGCTCCACAGCTGACGGGGAGTTTTCAGCATGTGTGTGACCTTGGAATCCATGAAGTAGAAGAAGAAAATGGTGATAATGATGATGAAGATGAGAGCTTGTCCATAGGGTGCTGTAAGAAGGCGAGAGTTTTCTTCCTTCTGTTGGGCTTGCTGCAAGGCTTCCAATCTTTCCAAAATCTCCTTGGTGATGGGGGCGCCCTGGCTCACGATTTCCATTCCGCGGGGGACCATGCCTTTAATGAGTGTCACCTTGTTGCGAGCCTCTTCCTTGCGGATGGAAGTTTCCTTGTCCAGGTAGAACACATTTGGCAGAGTGAATACATATAGGGCTTCATAGAATGCGCTCTGGAGACTTTGTTCTCCTGGGAAATCACGCTGCAATTGGATGAACGCTTCGTCAATACGGCGCTGCAATGGCTGCACGTCGGTGGCTTCCATTGTCGCTTCTTCGCTATCGCGGATAACGGCTACCGTTGTCTTGTTGTAGATGAGGTGGCGGATGTTTTGAACGCCATAGTTTTCTTTGAACAACTGCAGTTCTGTTTCATTTTTGGCGATAAGGGTGTTGGAAATCCCCTTGTTCAGCATCTGTTCGAGTGCAGAGAGCACGGAATCGCGAGCTCTGGCGTTGGTGCTCAAAGGCTTGATGGCGGTAACGGAGAGTCTCTGCTTGAGAACTTCATAAATCTTGCTGGCTTGAGCAACTTTATTCTGAAGGGTATCGTTAACAGTTCCTTGGGAAGTGCTGATTTGATGTTGCAAGGCGCCATACTGCCCAAGTTTATGTAAGTACTGCTTGAAGTCATCGTAGATGCGATTGGTTTCATCGGCATTGAATTCAAAGATGGCATTGACCTTTTCTTCGGCACGAATCCGCTCTGCATCAATCTCTTGCTTGGACTTGGGAATGTCGAAGTTGATGGGGGAAACAATGGTGCGAGTACTGAGTTGCCCTAGGTGAGGGTGCTCGGCCTGTAAGGCAATGTTCTTGTCGGGAAACAGGAGGACGGCAGCCGCAGCCACCAAAATCCAACCAATAATCAAATGAATCCGTTTTTGTTTCTTCTTCATTTCTTCTTGTCCTTTTTCTCGTAGGCCAGCAGAATGTCCTTTACCAAATGGTGGCGCAAAACATCTGTAGCCTTAAATTCAATTTGGGATATGCCCCGGATGCCTTTCAAAATCCGCATGGCGTGGGTAAGGCCTGATTCTTGACCAGGGGCCAAATCCACTTGGGAGGCGTCTCCCGTAATGATTGCTTTGCTGTAGGGCCCAAGCCGCGTGAGGAACATCTTCATCTGGGCGACAGTTGTATTCTGCGCTTCGTCTAGAATGATGAAGGCTCGCTTTAAGGTGCGACCTCGCATGTAGGCGAGGGGTGCAACCTCAATGGCCCCTTGTTCCTCGTATCGCCGGAGTTTTTCCGCAGGTAACAGCTCAGAGAGGCTATCCTGGATTGGCCGCAGGTAGGGCGCAATCTTTTCCTTTAGGTCGCCGGGCAAAAATCCGAGGGATTCCCCTGCTTCCACTGCCGGCCGTACCAGACAGATGCGCTCCGCTTCGTGCCGTTCCAGGCTGGCGACAGCGAGAGCTACCGCCAAAAATGTTTTGCCAGTGCCTGCAGGTCCTTTTGCAAAAATGATGTCGCTATTTTCGACAGCCTTCACTAGTTCGTTCTGGGAGGGTGTCTTTGCCGCAATAGCGATGCCGAACCGATTCCGGAGGATGGGCTTGGCAGGAATGTTCTCCATGCCTTTAGCAAAAGGTGCAGTGGGTTCACCAAGCAGGCGGTCTACTTGTTCTGCTGTGAGAAATTCTCCGTTCTTGGCAGCAATCTTCAGTTGATCTAGGGTTGTGAACAGACCCGGAATGTCTGCGTTTTTTAGGGGCTTGATTTTCAAACCGGGGAGCCTAGTCTGTATCTCAACACAAAAACGGCTCTCCAATAGTCGGAAAACCGTTTCATTCTCGCCGGAAACAATGCGCTTCAGGCTGTCAGATATAGAATAGTGCTCTATTTCGCTCATTCTTCGGCGGGGCGATCCACAGGAATGCCCAGCTTGTTCTTGGCTTCAAAGATTTCCTTGCGGAGCTTGTGGTTCTCATCGGTGAGGGCCATGGCTTCCTGTTCGGTCTTCTTCAACTTGTTTTCGTCAATCTTTTCTTTCTGGGGCTGAGATGCAGCAGCACCACCTTCAGCAGCACCTTCTTCACTACCACCGGAGGAACCGGCGCAAGCGGTAAACATAGCAAGTGTAAGAGATGCAAGGATCAATTTCCAATTCTTCAAAAGTGACATTATTCAGGCTCCATTCTAGTCTGTGTTGTCTAAAATATATATAGTTTAAGGCAGGAAAAGTGTAAAAAAGGTGAAAAATCCCTATGCAAAAGCAAAAATTGTTGGAAAAAGCCTACTCTCAAGTCTTTCAATCTTCCAAATTTTACGATTCCGCTAAAATATATGCGAAAAGACGCCAAAATCTGCTGAAAAAACTGGATTCTTTTTGCGTTTTTGTGGGAATGCCTATGGATCCTGGTAGTGAGGAGGCCTGGACTGAAACCTGGAATCACTTTGTGCAGGAGCCGGCTTTCCTCTACCTTACAGGAGTGAATCAGGCTGGGTGCTTTTTGCTGCTGGATCCCGTTTTGAAGACGGAAACTCTCTTTGTTTCCAGGAAAGACCCGTTTAAGGAATTCTGGAATGGAAAACGCATCGGCTATCTGGAGGGGGAGGATGAGGTTGCTTGTTTGACGGGCATCAAGAATATCCGCCCGGCAGATGAGTTTTGGACTGTGATGCGTAAACTGGTTACGGACAAACGCTATCCCAATCATGCTTATGCATTTTTCTTTGAAAGGTTCAAGGGAGACCATAACGATAGGTTCAGTCTGAAATTGCGAACAATCCTTGCTCGAGAAAGAAGGACTCTCAAGTCTGTGGCTGATCTCCACTGGAAGTTCAGGCTATCGCTGGAGGAGGGCCGCGTTGCTGAAGCGAAGGCTGCCCAGAAGGTGACGGACAAGGCTTTCAGGACGGTGCTTCCTCAGGTTCGCAACATGAAGAACGAGCGGGAACTTTATCTGAAATTGAACTACGAGATGCAGCGACTTGGGGACGGAGATTTGGCTTTCCCGACCATTTGTGCCAGTGGAGCAAACGCTTGCTGCCTTCATTATGTGAAGAATGACGAACAAATTAAAAAGAATAGTTTGATTCTCTTGGATTTTGGAATTCGCATTGGAACTCTCCATAGCGATCTTTCCCGCACCATTCCTGCTTCCGGGCGATTTAACCCGTTGCAGAAACTCCTGTATCAGATTGTTTTGGATAGCGCGAGGGAATACCAGAAATTTGTGAAGCCTGGGGTGAGCCTTCGCTCCATTGGGCAGGTTCCCTGGCAGTTTATTTTACGGGAACTGGAAAATCGCTTAGTCAAAAAACATCAGGGAAAGTTTAAACTTTTGTATGATATGCGCCCTCATGGTGTGAGCCACTTTATCGGGGAACAAATTCACGAAGGTGATCCGGGTTCGCGCTCTTTGGATGTGGTGTTGGAACCAGGAATGCTGATTTCGTGCGAGCCAGGTTTATATGGCACTTTCTCGGGAGTTTTCAATGGAAAACGGTTCTCTGAAAAGATAGGCATTCGCATAGAAGATGATTTATTGATTACAAAAAACAGTTTTGAGAACATTTCGCGCCACATTCCTAAAGAAATTGCGGAAATCGAAAAACTGATGGGATAAATTTCTATCTTTTCTCTTGAAAATTTGCGGCAGTTTTTGCCGCGTCAAGAGGTATTTAGAAATGTGGAAAACTAAGGGTGCTGTTCGCTATTTCTTATCAATTCTAGCGACATCTTTTGTTCAGTTTGGTGTTTTCATTTACGCGCAGAAGATCCTTTCTGGCTCCTTTGTAGCTGACCGTGGTCAGTTGTGGCAGAGCTTCATGCTGCAGATATTCTTTATCGCACCCTACATTGTGATGTGTCTTCCCGCAGGGTTCTTCACCAACCGCTTTGCAAAGAACAAGGTGATGGCCTGGTCCTCTTTGATGATGACTCTTTTTGCAATAGCCATGGCGGTTCTTGCTACTGTGGGTTGCCCGCGAGTTTCCTTCTGGCTTGCGATAGGTCTCGGTTCTGGTTTTGCGATTCACAGTGCGGCTAAGTATGGTATTTTGAAGGAGATGTTTGGAGTTCGCAATTTGAGTTATGCAAACGCCTTCCTCCAGATATTCAGCATTGCCGGCATGATTGTTGCCGTCTGGCTTGCAGTGATTGGAGTGAACCTCATCAATACTCAGCTTGCGGAATATGATGCTGTTCATGAAATCATTTCTCGTTCTGTGGTGATTCCTTGGCTTTTGGTGGGTGCAAGCGTTCTTGGAACGGTGGCCAACTTCCTTATCCCTCGGGTTCGTTATGAAGATAAGAACCTGAATATGAAAAAGCTGAAGCGTCATTTTACCATTGGTTGGCGCAATGTGACGCTTCGTGGCTCCATTATCGCTCTTTCCATGTTCTGGGCAATGGCTCAGGTGTTTGTGCTCATGTTCCAGGATGTGTCTGGTTCCAATGCCGTGGGAACCATGCAGAACTTCCTCTTCTTCACAATCGCGGGCTTGATGGTGGGTTCCATCTACGCGGCTCACCAGTCCAAGGACTTTATTGAGACGGGCTTTATCCCTATGGGTATGGCGGGTGCTTCCATTTGCCTTCTTCTGATTCCCTTCATGGTGCACCCGGTAACGTTAATCGTCCTCTATTCCTTGATTGGATTCTTTGGCGGTATCTTCCTCGTCCCAGTGAATGCCCTTTTGCAGTATAATACCCGTCCAAATAACTCTGGTACGGTACTAGCCTTGGCGAATTTGATTCAGGCCATTGTGCTAATTGTGTTCCTGTTCGCCTATTCATCCATGATGATTTATACCGAAATCCCAAGCTATGCTTACATCATTGCTCTGGCATTGGTTTCTATTGCGGTGTTTGTGTGGGCCATTACCAACCTGCCTCAGGCGCTGGTGCGTTCGCTGTTGAAGCTTGTTTTTACCCGCTATAAGATTCGTGTGCTGGGAGTGCAGAACATTCCTAACGATGGCCCGGTGCTTCTTCTCGGAAACCACCACAGCTTTATCGACTGGGCCATGATTCAGATGGCTTCTCCGCGACCGCTCTGCATTGCGAGCAATAAGGACCATTTTGAAAAATGGTACCTCCGCGCTATCCTTAAGCGCCTGGGTATGATTCGCATTGATAAAAAGCAACCTGAAATTGCCATGGAAAAAATCCGCCAGGCACTTCTCGCCGGAAAGGCTGTGGTCATGTTCCCCACGGGCGAGGTTTCCAAGTCGCCCCATGTGGAGCCCTTTACCATTGACTATTCCAAGGCGATTGATGGAATCGATGCGGATATTGTTCCCTTCTATATTCAGGGATTGTGGGGCTCCAACTACAGCTATAGCGGATCCGATATGTATGGCGCTTCTGCTGACAAGGGTGTAACGGTTGCCTTTGGTGAACCCATTCCTTTGGATACAAAGCCCAACGATGTTCGTGCCATTGTTCGTAGAATTTCTATTGATGCCTGGGATTATGCCCTTTCGTTCCGTAAGCCTATCGCCGAAACATGGATTCGTACTTGCAAGAAGTATGTAAAGAATGGACCCGCGGTTTATAATCCTGATGGAGCACACCTTTCGGGCTATAAGCTTATGGGAGCCACCTTTGCCTTTAGGGAACTCTTGAAGAAGATGCTTACGCCTAAGGATAAGACGGTGGGTATCATGCTTCCGCCCAGTTCTGCCGGCGCCATCGTGAACCTGGCCTTGTGGCTTTTAGGCAAGACGAATGTGAACTTGAACTACACCTCCTCGCCGGAGAATGTGGAGAACTGTGCCAAGCGTGCGGGCATCCAGACGGTGATTACCAGTCGCTTGTTCATGGACAAACTGAAGCGTCGCGGTAATGACTATACGGCTATTGCCAACGACGGCAAAATCCGTTTGTTCTACGCTGAAGATTTGATGAAGGCCATTCCGAAGGCCGCTATTGTCTTCCGGGTGATTTTGAGCGTGATTCTCCCAGCCTGGGCGCTGAAGTTCTTGTACAACAAGAAATCGAAGTTGGATGACATTGCCACCATCCTCTTCAGTTCGGGTTCTGAGGGAACGCCTAAGGGAGTGCTCCTTTCTCACCGTAACTTGATGGCCAATGTGCAGCAGCTGGCTTGCATTTTCAATGTGACTCGCAACGATGTGATGTTGTCGGAACTCCCGCTGTTCCACGCCTTTGGCCTTACGGTGACCACCATCCTGAACTTTACGGAAGGTAGCCCCATGGTGGCGGTAGCAGACCCCACTGATGTGAAGACTATGGCCCGCGTTTGTGCTGAATTCCATGTGACAGCTGTTGTGGCAACTCCCACATTCCTTCGCGCCTTTACCATCAGCCGCTATGTTCACCCCTTGGTTTTCAAGGATGTGCGCATCATCATTGCTGGTGCTGAGGCCTTGCGTCCGGAACTGAAGACTAGTTTCCGCCTGAAGTTTGGTAAGGAAATCTTTGAAGGCTACGGCTGCACCGAAACTGCACCTGTGGCCTCTACCAATACGGAAGACACGCTTCTCAATGACTACATGACCATGATGGTGAACAACCGTGCTGGCAGCGTGGGTATGGCTTTGCCGGGAACGGAATTCCTTATTGTGGATCCGGAAACCAACGAACCGCTCCCCACAGGTGAAGCGGGCATGATTCTCATTTGCGGTGGCCAGGTTATGGTGGGCTACTTGAACGATGATGAACGCACCAAGAGTGTGATTGTTTATCTGAACGGTAAGCGCTACTACCGCACTGGGGACAAGGGCTATTTGGATGAAGACGGATTCCTCTTCATTGTGGACCGCTACAGCCGCTTTGCAAAGTTGGGTGGCGAAATGGTGAGCCTCGGTGCTGTGGAGAAGAAGATTCAGGATACCCCTGTTCTGGAAGGTTGCGATTATGTGGTTACCACAATTCCCGATGCCAGCAAGGGGGAGAAAATTGTCCTTCTGTATCAGGGAGCGAAGGAACCTTCTGCGGTGATTTCCGAGCTTCGCGGCTCAGGAATTCCGGCTTTGATGTTGCCTTCTCTTGCATTCAATGTGGAAAAGGTTCCTAAACTTGGCACTGGAAAGGCAGACTTTACTGCAGCGAAGAAATTGGCTAAGGAATTGGCGGAAGCAAAAAAATGAGTGGCCTGACTACAACTCGTACAGCTCGTTTTATAGCAGCGATGTTTGCTGTTCTGGGAATGTTTTTCTTGCTTGTAGAACGGGCTCTGTCGTCTGTATTAGTCCTTGCTCAAACTGGGGTGGATAAAGGCCTTGCCCGCTATAACAATTTTACGGGTCGCTTTGCAGCAAAAAATTTTGCTGACGATAGAGAACTTCTAGCCCTGTTGCGAGATGCCAAGGATATGCTGCCTATGGCAGATACTCTCCTCACGCTTCTTTTTATTGCAGGAATTCTGGTTCTGGTTATTGCTGTTTTTGGACTTGCGTTCCCTAAGCAGTTTGTGCAGATTCTGGTTGCACTACATCTCTTAAAACGGGAAGAACCTAGCGGGGAAAGCGTTTAGATGTGTCAATGAGGCGGCGGAGTTCTTCTGCCGCTTTTTTGATGTCGGGCTGTGCTACGATGGCGCTTACCACGGCGTAACCATCAATACCTAATCCTGAAAATTGCGGAATAGTTGTGGCGCTGATGCCGCCGATGACGACGATGGGAATCGGAAATTCCTGTCGCAATTGCTTCAAATCTTCAAAGGGTGTGAGAACGGCGTCGGTCTTTGTTCCTGTGGCAAACATGGCGCCTACACCCAAGTAATCAGCACCATCAGCTACCGCTTGCGCACCTTCCGCATAATTGCTGGCAGAAACTCCGATGATCATGTCGGGCCCGACTATATTACGGACTGTTTTTGCGGGCAGGTCGCTTTGTCCGATGTGGACGCCTTCTGCTTGAACGGCGAGGGCGATATCCACACGGTCGTTAATGATAAGAGGAATGTTGTTTGGCTTGGTGATTTGCTGCACGCGTTTGGCCAACTCATAAAATTCACGACTAGAGCAGTTCTTTTCCCGAAGTTGAACTACGGTAACTCCGCCTGCGATTGCCTGTTCTACAGATTCTTCGATGGTCTTGCAACTCATGAGGCTGCGGTCAGTACAGAGATAGAGGGAATAGTCTATCACAGGCTTCATACTTCCTCCAGTTTGAGGTGGCTCTGCAACTCTACGTCGTTCATGCGGCTTAGTGCATCGATAATCGCGACGTGGAAACTCCCGGTGCCATCATTGCCTGCTTTTGCGAAGGCGATTTCGCCGGCGATTCCCATGGAGGCGATGCCTGCAACTGCAGCTGAAATCAAGGTTGCTCCGGAGGCGCCCGCAGCATCTGTGTTTAAGCTTGTGATGGCGGCGCTGTTTGCTCCCGCGAAGGCGGCGATGAGCCCTGTGGCCATACAGCCAGTTCCCGTTACTTTGGAAAGCATCGGATGGCCGTTGCGAATTTTGTAACAGCAGTTTCCATCGCTGATGATGTCCGTTTGGCCCGTGATGGCGATGATGGTACTGTATTTTTGCGCAAGACCTTTTGCGATGGCGACCTGGTCAATGCCTGCAATGGAATTTTTGATGTCGGTTATGCTGTCACTTGCATCTACGCCTTTGTTGGCAGATTTAATTCCTGCCAGGGAGGCTATCTCTGAAAGGTTCCCCCGTATTATGCCAACCCTAACTTCATCCAAAATTTTCTTTGCCGCTTCTGTTCGGTACGGTGTAAATCCTGTACCCACAGGGTCAAAAATTACGGGAATGTTTTTTGCATTAGCCGTTTTCCCTGCGAGAATCATTGCTTTTACGGTATTTTCGTTCAACGTTCCGATGTTGAGAACCAGAGCTTTGGATTTGCTCACAACTGCTTCGACTTCTTCCAATGCGTCCGCCATGATAGGGGAGCCTCCAATGGCAAGAATGGAGTTGGCCACATCATTGACGGTTACGTAGTTGGTAATGCAATGGACTAGGGGATGGGTGTCCCGCACATCCTTTATTGCATGAGTAATGTCTAGCTTCATTTTAACTCCTTAAAACGCTGGCATTATCCAGTTCAAGTTATCGGGTCGGCGACGGTTTTGTCGCCCTCTCAGCCGGAACCTCCAGCTCCCCGGTTTATGTTCTTTTACATCTGGCGGATGGGGAAGAGCCCCAACAGGTCTAGCACATTCTCCAGTACGATTTGGGTTGCCTGCACTAAGAACAAGCGGGACTTCTCTTCGGCACTGCCGAGAACGCGATCATTGTGGATAAACCGGTGGGCGTATTCCGCAATTTCCAGCGCGTATTGGGCGAGAACGCTGGGCTCATCCGTATTGCAGGCGGCGAGAATCTTTTCTCCCTTTCGTGCAAGAACCTTGATGAGTTCGTAGGCGTTGTCGTCTTGAAGTTGTGCGTAATCCACTTCGTCCAGTTTTACGGCGTAGCCAGCCTTGCGCATAATGCTGCAGAGGCGCACGTGGGCGTTCTGAACGTAGGGACCTGTGTCCCCTTCAAAGCTCATGACAGCATCCCAGTCAAACTTCACATCCTTCAAACGGCTGTTCTTCAAATCGTTGAAGGTGATGGCGCTGACGCCAATTTCACGGGCGATGATTTCCTTGTTTTCCAGGTCAGGATTCTTCTCGTTGATGAATTCGAGGATTTTCTTCTGGGCGGCTTCAATCACATCGCGGAGGAGGCTTGCGGTACCGGTACGGGTCTTACCCTTTTCCCACTTGCCGTCTACTAGTTGAAGGATGACGCCAAAGGGAATGTGGTACATGTCCTTATACCATTCCCGACCCATCTTCTTCAGCACATGGAACACCTGCTTAAAGTGGAGGGCCTGGCCCAAATCCACCACATAGAGGCATTTGTCAAAATTGTATTCCTGCTTGCGGTAGTTGGCGGCGGCTAAGTCGCGTGTGGCGTACAGGGTGCTTCCATCGCTCTTGCGAATGAGGCACGGGCCCAAATCAAATTCATCCAGCATCACCACATCCAGCTCCTGGCTCTTCACCATGAGCTTCTTCTCGCGCAGTTCATCCAGAATCGCAGGGATCTTGTCTTCGAAGAAGGATTCGCCGGTATAATGGTCGAAGCTGACGCCCAGCATGTCGTAAATGCGGTTCAGTTCCTTCAAGGTGGCGGCACGGAAAGCTGTCCATAGCTTGCGATAGAATTCGTCGCCCTGTTCCAGTTTGGTGAATGCAGCGCGGGCTTCATCTTCCAAACCAGGCTCTTCCTTGCTGATTTTGGAAAAACTGGCGTAGAGAATGTTGAGCTCTTTGACGGTAAGGCTGTCCAAGGTGGCGTCGTCCGTCGGGCGATTTTCGCGCAGGTACATGACAATGAGCTTACCGAAGGCGGTTCCCCAGTCTCCCAGATGGTTGATGCGTTCAACCTTGTAACCCGCCGCTTTGTAGATGCGGGAAAGGCTATTCCCAATCATGGTGGAGCGCAGGTGATGGAAGGCTAGTTCCTTACCGATGTTTGGGGAGCTGAAGTCAATGCAGACGACCTTACCATTGGAATCCGCATAACCGTAGTCGAGACCCTTGGCATCAATGGCTTCCAGTGTTGATTTTGCAAGGAAGGAACGGTCGATAAAGAAGTTCAAATATCCATTTACTGCTTCCACTTTGGAAAGTCCAGAGGGTAGTTTCACCTGGGCTGCCAGTTCCTCGGCGATGATTTTGGGCGCTTTACGCAGCGTCTTTGCCAAGGAAAAACAGGGAATGGTGAAGTTCCCGTGCGTGGTGTCGGGAGGAACGGAAATCAGTTTCAGCGCAGCATCGGCAGAAAATGTGCCGGTAGCTTCTAGGGCAGCGGCAATCTGTGCTTCAAACGAGTTCATCTTCGTCAGCCTTCTTCTTCTTGGTGCTCTTCACGAAGTCTGCTTCGTTGAGCGCGGTAATCTTTCCGTCTGCATAGAGGCGGTTCAGGGAAATCTCTTCGCGTTTTTCTTCTTCGAACAGATGAATCATCAAATCCATACCGGCGTCGAAAACGGCCCAGCGGACACCTTCCTTGTATTCTACGCCGTTTGTGGTGAGTTTTTGCGCCTTGAATTCCTTGCGGAGTTCATTGAGAATCGCTTGCATCTGTGCCTCGCTATCGCAGGTAGCCACCAGGAAAAAGTCCGTCACATCCTTGATGCCGCGGAGGTCCATCAATTCCACATTTTCAGCCCGGAGCTCAAACAGAATGCTTGCTCCCAAGCGGACAGAATCCGTAAATTCTTCTTTAGTCTTCTTCATCTTCACCTCTTTCGGGTTCTATGATTTTTAAATAATCCTTTCCTATATACACGGCAGCATCCACCATGGCGCGGTTGCTATGCACCACAAGGACATTGTCTGTTTTCAAAGTCTGGGCTAGCGCCTTGGCTCCTTCCCATTCAGGGTTCCGTAGCACAATGATTGTTTCGTCGTAGTTTTGCAAGCGGTCATTTCGCGAACTTACTACATCAAATCCATTTTCACGTAAAAAGTTTTTCATCTTTGCTGCGGCGCCCTGCATTCCACAACTGTTCAAAACTTCCACATCGCCTTTGTAGGAGCGCTTTTCTTGCACAACGACTTTTTCTTCCTTGCAACCCGCAAGGAGCAAAAGCAAAATTGCACATGTGAAAATTTTATGATTCATCACCTATAAAATGTAGAATTTCTCCAGCGCGAATATGGTCTGATTGGGTCGTACCAAGGGCCATAAGCTTTCATTGCATCGTTTTCATTGACAATCATTAAGTGGACGGAGGTGTTCGCACTAGGCTTATATTCCAGTGCAATGTCGGGTAATATAAAATCCACATTGCCTTGTCGCACATCTTCTTTCGCGAAGCTCTGAACCCCTTTTACTGAGGAGTATAGGGGCATCCATAAACCCAAATCCGCATAGAGGTGCAAGTCTGGATTGAATTCGTAAGCAAGATGAGCCATATAGGTTTGCTGTGCGAAGCTCCCGCGGGGTCCACTCAGAAAGTTGGCGGAGTAGCTGAATGCTGCGTATAATGACGGATCAAGAGTGGTTTGGCGCAGCAGCCGTTCCCGAGGAAAAAAATCCCGGTTCCAGGGAGTCCCATCTACCAGAATGTAGGCGGTGTCAGACGCACTTGATGAGGGGACTACAGCGGTAGAATCGTTCCCGTAAATGAGAGAAACGGATAGGAAACCTAATATGATATATGACCTAAAGTCCACATTTTCAATATAGAAAATGCTTCTAGCTCTCGCAAAGTTTTTTGGGGAGCGAGTTTACGAAATCTATTTCTTGATTTCGATGATTTCGTTCTTTCCGTTGACACGGATAACGGTGGGCTTCCAATTCACTGCTTCTTCTGGAGCCATAGAAGCGTAGGCCACAATGATGACCAAATCATTTGGCTTCACGAGATGCGCTGCTGCACCATTCACGCAAATGACTCCAGATTTTGCAGGGCCTTCGATAACGTATGTTTCCAGGCGGGAACCATTGTTCACATCCAGAACGCCCACTTTTTCGTAGGGGAGAATGCCTGCAGCGTCCATCAAATCGCGGGCGATGGTGATGGAGCCCTCGTAGTTGAGGTTTGCGTCGGTAACGGTAGCGCGGTGAATCTTGCTTTTGAGTAATTCCAGCAACATTGGCCTAGAATTTCATTTGAAGCATGCCTGCAACACCCTTGTCGAAGGTGGGGGCTACGCCAAAACTGAAACGATTGGCATCGGGATTGCTATCCCATTGGGTGCCAAAGAATGCGTCGATGAAGGACCATCCGTGGGCGACAACGACTGGAATCAAGAAGTAATACCAGCTGTGGCTTCCATCTATGGCCATATAAACGGTTGCTCCAACGCCGAGGGCCCAGAGAGCGTCAATCCAAATGGCGGTAGAATAACGCTCGGCCTTCCACTGATAGAAACTGGGAAGGAGGAGGGAAACATAGGCATATGCCTGATCGCCAGACTTGTTGCGGTAGGAACGGTCAATATCTGCATCTTCCATACCTTCAGAACGCTGTGCGAGCCATTCCTCTTCGCTGACGCCCATCTTTTCCCAGGGGTGCTGGAGGTATTCAGAGGGACGAACGCCGAGTTCTACAAGGCGTGTGAGCTTATCGCGAGAAATACCTGCTTCTTTTGCCTGCTGGAATTCCCACTGGGTAAGTCCCATTTCTTCATATTTGAAGCCAGCCCATTCATCGCCGCTAGCGGTAGCTTCGCCTACAGATTCGTCGGCTTCTTCTGCATTTTCATCGGAAGCCGCGACTTCGCTGGAAGCTTCATCAGAAGCATCTGTGTTATCTTCGCCGTAAGAGTAGGAGGGTTCTTCAGATTCCGAAGCCAAGGCATCGTCATCGTCGTACTGAGCAAAGGCCATTGCCCCTGCAACGAGAATTGTCGTAATAACTTTGCACCACTTTGCCATAGCGACCTCGTATTGTAATGCCGGGGGAGGGAATCGAACCCTCACACTCTCGCGAGTACTGGATTTTGAGTCCAGCGCGTCTACCAATTTCACCACCCCGGCTGGGGTTGGCTCAAATATAGAACTCTTTTGTCATTTTTGTAGATGTTATGGGGAAATTTGGTGAAAAAATCCCTTTATTTCCTTGAAACGGGCTGAAAGTCCACTTTGATAGGGGCCAGTTTCTGGGCTCCAAAATCGACTGCGGCTTCTTTGGTGGCAAAACCAGGGATTGAAACGATGAAAAGCGTTTTTGTTGCTCCGACTCGTTCGTCTATTTGACATTTGATGCCCCGTTTCTTCATGTTCTTTACCAGAAGTTCCGCATTGGATTTTACACCGAAAGCTCCCAACTGGAGAGCCCACTTGTCTTGAGAAGGAACCGCCACTGCCGGTGCGGATTCAGTTTTAGCGGTTGCGTTGGCAGAGGGTGTGGCTGTTTCGGGCTGCGGAACTGCAGTTTCTGAGGAAACCGCGATTGCAGTAGTGACGGAACTGCTAGATGTTGTGACGGGAGCGGTTGGCTTCGCGGAGTCTTTTGCTGCTGTCACAACTACTGCAGACGTTGTGGTGTCTTTTGCGGACACAGCTGGGGCTGCCGCGGGCACAGCCGGGGTTGTTGCGGGTGCAGCCACTGCTGCGGGTGTGGGAACTGCTGTTACGGGAGCCTCGGGCGTGGCTACCACATTGAGCTTTGCACAGGCAGAATCTAGCATGGCGGATTTGGCTCTTGGCTGAACTGCTCCACAGACCTTCTGGAGTGCTACGCGCTGCTGTGGGCCAGAAGTTTCAATGGCGCTTACCAACGCTTTGCCTGCATTGTCAAACTTCCCGAGATACATCTGGAATTGGGCGCGGGTCATGAGCAGGTCAGAGTAGATGCTCTTTTGCGGGTTGGTTTCCTTGATGAGGGAATCCAAGCGTCGGCCTGATTTTTTGAAGTCATCGGCGGACCCGGTTTGAGAGAGGGCGAGAATGTTCCAGAGATAGCATTCTGTTTTTGCAGAGTCAGCGACGGTGGGACAAACTTGTTCGTAAGCAGTGGCGGCTTCTTTCCATTGGCCTGCAACATAAGCCTTTTGGGCGTCCGCCATAGTTGGGGCCTGGGCGAATAGAGATGTTGCGCCTAAAATAATGCCGAGTAGAGTCGTATTACGTACAAATTTCATTTTAATCCTCTAATGTTCCGCGAATAGTCCAGCCGCGAATGTCGTCCAGTTTTACTTTTACATAATCGCCGGGCTTTATGATTTTGCCATTTGTTGGGCGGAAAATGACTTTTTTGAAGTTGTCGGTACGGCCACGAAGTTCAGAATCGTCTCGCATGGAATTTTTTTCCACCAATAGTTCTTCTGTGCGGCCAAGCATCATTTCGTTGCGCTTGAGCGTGATGGCATTTTGCAAATCCACCAGGCGAGTGTGTCGCTCCAGCTTTTCTTCTGGCGTAAGAATTTCGGTTTCCTTGGCGGATTCCGTGCCTTTGCGGGGGCTGTAGATGAACATAAAGGCTGTATCAAATTGGGCAAGTTCAGTCACTTTCAGCGTTTCCGCAAAGTCTGCTTCTGTTTCGCCTACAAATCCGCAGATGATGTCTGTGGAAATCCCGTAATAAGGGTCCTTGCTGCGGAGCTGTTCAATGACGGACATGTACTGGTCAATGTTGTGCTGCCGCCGCATTTTTTTGAGAATGGGGTCGCTCCCGCTCTGCAAAGGAATGTGGGCGTAGTGACAAACTTTAGGATTGTTTAATAAAACATCTATCAGTTCGTTGGTGTAGTGCCTCGGATGGGGACTGGTAAAGCGGATGCGGCGAATGCCCTCAATCTCAGAAACGTTTGTCAATAACTGTGCAAAATCGGCATCGGGTGTTTTGTAGGCGTTTACGGTTTGTCCGAGAAGCATCACTTCTGTAACACCCTTGTCTGCAGCCATTTTGACTTCTGTGAGAACGTCATTTGTATCGCGGTATTTTTCCGGACCACGAAGGTAGGGCACGATGCAATAACTGCAACGCTTGTTACAGCCGCGTTGAATTGTGACGAAGGTGCTGAAATCGCTTTGAAGTTTGGCGTATTCTCCCAAGTAGTTTTCTTCGATGTCTTCGTCAAGAAAGAGCTTGTGGTGACCTTTGTATTCACCCATCAAAAGCGCGGGAATTTTTTTGTACTGGTCTGGCCCTACAAAAAAGTCAACGACTTTGAGTCTCTTTAAAAGTTCGGGGCCGCGGTTCTTGGCCATACAACCGCACACGGCGATTTTTAACTCGGGATTCAATTCCTTGGCGTGCTTTAGTTTGCTGATGTTGGCAATTGCAGTATCTTCGGCTTTTTCACGAACGCTACAGGTGTTGACGATGATGTAATCGGCATCTTCGGGATTATCTGTAGGTAAACATCCGCGAAATTCTAATTGCTGGGCAATCATCGCAGAGTCGTACTCGTTCATCTGGCAGCCGTAGGTGGCCAAGTGATATTTCTTCATGCAAGGAAATGTAGAAAAAATTCTCTTGCTCGGAGATAAATGTTGTTCACTCACGGGGCCTCGCACGCTGCCGATTGTTCGCAGGATGTTTGTTAAAGATATAAATCTTTGATATGACCGGCGGTGTATTTGGGCTGTAGCGGTAAGAGGCTCTCTGGCTTGCCGAATCCTTCCAACAGAGTTACGCAATCAATGCTTGCGTTTCTTGCTGCCATAATATCGGGCGTGTCATCGCCAATCATCACCGCGGTTTCGCGGCTCTTGGATAGTTGCTTCAGAATTGCAAATATGCCTGCGGGGCTGGGCTTCCTTTCGGGTGTGGTGTCGCCGCAGAGGTAGACGTCAAAGCAATCTAAAATGCCAAACTTTTGGAGAATCTTTTCTGCAGGTTTTACAGGCTTGTTGGTAAGCATTGCAATGCCCTTGCCATTCTCGCGAAGACTGCGGATGAACTCAATGACGCCTGTGTATGGCTCCGTATTTTCGGTGCAGTGTTCCCAATAAAATTCGGAATACACGTTATGAATTTTGGCGACATCAAAACCGCCAATCTCCAAAACTCCTAGTGCAATCATTTCGGTAGTATTAGTGACGTTCAAAGATTTGCAGATGGCACGACGGATTAGATTCATGGAGCCA
Source organism: Fibrobacter sp. (assembly GCA_024398875.1). Taxonomy (GTDB): domain Bacteria; phylum Fibrobacterota; class Fibrobacteria; order Fibrobacterales; family Fibrobacteraceae; genus Fibrobacter. The sequence continues at coordinate 114,707 of JAKSIJ010000005.1, read as the reverse complement.
TTGCCAATAAAGCTGCGTACAGCTTCGTTGTCATGCTCTTTCAAGCCGAACTGACGCATTGCATAATTTACCGCAGGCGCTAAATCTCCAAGAGTATTGAACAGGGTTCCGTCCAAATCAAAAATGAACAGTTCTTTGTGGGCGAGGAACGCGGTGATTTCGCTTTTAGGCGTCATTACAGACAAATTATTTAAGGAAGGCGAAGAATACGGCGCCGATAATCAGTGCAAAAGCTACAATGTGGTTCCACTGTAGTGTTTCTGAATTGAATACAGTGACCGAAATGATGGTAAACACAGTGATGGAAATGGCCTCTTGAATGATTTTCAGCTGCATGAGGCTGAAAGGACCTCCGTTGATGCGGCTTCCGATGTTGTTTGCTGGAATCATGAAGAAGTATTCAATGAGTGCGATGCCCCAGGAGGCAAGGATCACGAGGATTAGAGGCCAGTCGGTACTGATGTGCATCTCCTTCAGTTTGAGATTGCCATACCAGGCTGCGGTCATGAATACGTTACTAATGATGAGAAGACCGATGGTAATGATTCCTGCTTTCATAGTGCTAGACAAGTATTAATTATGAAGTATGAAGTATAAATTATGAGATATAGATTATAAATTATGAGGTGTAAATTATGAATTTTAATTTTGAATTTTGAATTTTGTCAAGGCGAGTGAGACGACCGCGCTTGCTCGGGCATTTCCGAGCCGAAGTCAAAATGAGTGCGAAGCACTAATTTTGAATTTTGAATTGATCGAAGGCGGTAGGGGTGCCCGGTTGTATGCTGGTAGGCGAGGCGCTTGCGGACTTCTTCCAAATACTGAATGTATTTTTCGCTTTGATAGTCCCGATAGGTCCAGTCAAAGGCATGGAAGTGACCGTCCTGAAAATAGAGGGTGGGCTCCACAAAGATGCCCCGCTGCATATAGACCCGCTGGCGCTGATCTTTTGTGGTGGCGAGGAAGAATTGCCCGAGGGTCATGTAGCCTGGGTCCAGATTTACGGGCCGGAGCCCTGGAGTGCCGTTTTTATCGGCGATTGCAAGCTCTACCTCATTTGTCCAGAGTTTGATATCCACAATTTCTGTGCGGTCTACCAGAGTTTCGTAACTGAAAAATGCCCGAACAGGTTTATCGCCAATCTCATCTTTGTAGTAGTTTGTGAATGCGAATGGGAAGGGTTCCAGATTGAAATCTTCTTCCCCAAAACGTTCATGAAGTGTTTTGCGGACAGATTCTATAGCCTCGGCGTCTTTTGCTAAAATGCCGACGATGATTTTCACTTTTGCTGGTTCACGAATAGCGCCCATGACGGAGCAAAATATAGAATTTTATAGTTATATTTTGCTTGAATATGTTTGGTTCCCGTCTTTACATTGTCATATGGTCGTTGCTTTTGTCTGCAGTATTTGCTGATGCAGGCGCGCCTGCGGTGGAACCGGTGTTTTTGGATTCTCTTTCCCATGACCAGAATCATTTTACCCAGGGTTTGTTCTTTGATGGTAAAGAGCTGGTGGAATCTACGGGGCAGTATGGCCGTAGTAGCTTGTATCGCTATGATGCCTCGGGGAAGATTCTTGATTCCGTCGGGCTGCAAGAACGCTATTTTGGCGAGGGTTCCGTTGTTGTGGGCGAGGACCTTTTTTATCTAACTTGGAAATCCAAGAAGGCTTTCATTTATAACCGCAAACCTTTTACTGCTAAGGGAGAGTTCCGCATTCCTACAGAGGGTTGGGGGCTTTCGTTCTGGAATAACTCCCTCATTATGAGTAACGGCAGTCATGAACTGCTTTTGATTGCTCTCGGGAGTTTCAATACTTTCGGAACCATTGAAGTGAAGGACGGTGGTCGCCCGGTTCAAAAACTCAATGAGCTGGAAGTGGTTGGGAATACTTTGTATGCAAATATCTGGTTTTCCGACTCTATTGCAGTTGTAGATTTGCCTAGCGGTAAAGTACAACGCTATATTGATTGCTCAAAGAAAATCATGGAACTGCGCAAGAAATTCCCCCGAATAGATGTGCTGAACGGCATTGCTTTTGATGGCAAGGATTTCTGGATTACAGGGAAGAATTGGCCCTGGATTTATAAGGTGCAGTTGCCTAAATAAGGGCGCGGCTTCTTAAATAAAATTAGATGACGAACTGATGAAAAAAAGGATTCTCTTTCGAGAACCCTTTTTGAAATTTTGGCTGAAATTTGTTGTCGATTAGCGCTTCGGCTCAATTTTTTCCATGCCACCCATGTAGGGGCGCAGCACTTCAGGAATCAAGAGAGAGCCGTCCTTCTGCTGGTAGTTGTCGCAGATGCCCACCATCACGCGCGGAGTGGCGAGGCCAGAACCATTCAGAGTGTGGACGAAGGTGTTCTTTCCGCCAATCTTGGTCTTGATATTTGCGCGACGGGCCTGGTAGTCTTCGAAGTTGGAGCAGGAAGAAACTTCGAGCCACTTCTTTTCCACAGGGGCGTAGACTTCAAGGTCATAGCACTTTGCAGCGCCAAAGCCGAGGTCGCCTTTGCAGAGGGCGAGACGGTGGTAGGGAAGGCCCAACTTTTCGAGAAGCATTTCGCCGAAGCGGGTCAGTTCCTCGTGGTCTTCGTAAGAGCGTTCCGGATGGGCGAAGTACACCATTTCCACCTTGTTGAACTGGTGGAGGCGGAGAAGGCCGCGGGTGTCCTTGCCGTAGGAGCCAGCTTCGCGGCGGAAGCAGGCAGAGTAGGCGCAGATGCGCTTGGGCAGTTCGGATTCGGGAATCACTTCGCCGGAGTAGAGGTTTGTCAGAGGAACTTCTGCCGTAGGAATGAGGAACAGGTCGTCATCCTTGTCGCAGCGGTACATGTCTTCTTCAAACTTCGGGAGCTGACCTGTGCCGCGCATGGTGTTGCGGGTGACGAGGTATGGCGGAGTGAATTCCTCGAAGCCGGCCTTCTGGTGTTCGTCCAGGAAGAACTGGATGAGGGCGCGTTCCAGGCGAGAGCCGAGACCGCGATACACCGGGAAACCGGAACCAGAAATCTTGGCCCCGCGTTCGAAATCGAAAATGCCAAGGCGTTCGCCCAAAGTCTTGTGGTCTACGCGGGCGAAATCGTCATTCTTGGTGTAGAAGTCAAAGGGAATAGGACCATCTTTTTCAACGACGTTGTCGCTGGAATCCTTGCCTTCGGGAGAGCGGGGAGCGATGTTTGGCACATGCATGAGCATTTCGGTCTGTTTGTAGTCCAGGTCCTTGAGCTGCTTGTCCAGTTCATCAATCTTGTCGCCCAGAGCGCGCATGGCGGCCACGGCTTCATCCGCATTTTCGCCTTTCTTCTTCAATTCTCCGATGCGCTTGGATTCGGCGTTGCGTTCGCTCTTCAAACGTTCCACTTCGGTGAGGAGGGGGCGGCGTTCGTTATCGATGGCGAGGACGTCCTTCAGGCTCACGGTAGTGTATTTCTTTTCGGTTTCTGCAATATAATATTCCGGATTTTCACGGATTTTCTTAATGTCAAGCATTTTATGCCTCTTTGAAATTTACGGCTCAAATGTAGTAAAAATGGCGGGAAGGGTAGGATTTATTTATATTTGTGGTATGGGTTTGTTGCGTAAAAGTCTTTTTGCCGTTCTGTTCGCCGCTGTGGCCTCCTGTTTGTTTGGCTGCTACAGTTTTACGGCAAGTACGCTCCCCAGCCATATCAAAACAGTCCAGATTCATGAGGTAGAAGATAAAACCTTGGATCCGGTGTTGGCTAATGACATTCACACGGCTGTAGTGGACATGTTCCGGAAAAATGCCGGAAGCGTTCGTCTGGTGAACGAAGAGGCAAATGCCGATTTTGAAATCACCCTGTTGAGCTACACCAATAAGCCGGAAAACTACAACAGCAGTAGTGATGTGGAAACCTACCGCGTAACTATTCGCGTGAGTGTGAAGTTCTACGATAATGTGAAAGAGAAGATTATCTACGAGTCCAAATCGCTCTCGGCTGATGGAACCTACGATGTGCAGAAGAACGAGACCGAAGACCGCCATGGTCAGGCTCGTGCCATTGAGAAACTTCAGGACTTGATTATTACGAACGCCTTGGCCAAGTGGTAGTTGGTAGCTACTTCGCAATGCCTACATCGTCAAAGAGTGCGCGAAAGGCGTACTATTCGTTGTTTTTTGCGTAAATAGTACGTATTTTGTTAATTTGTTTGTACATTATTGGCGCACAACACCGTGTTATTGACGTACTATTTGTTTTTTTTTGACAAATATTATGCTTATTTCAATCTTTATGTGTTTCTCAAAAGAGAATTGATGCAAAAAAGGCATACTAATCTGCGATTTTATGCTGAATAGTATGCCTTTTTGATAAAGAAAGGAAATATACGGCTTTTAGGTTTTGTCTTCACCGCGGAGCATGATGACTTTACCTGTGCGGATGTATTCCACAATCTCGAACTTCTGGAGGAGACTCTTGAGGGAATCCACCTTCATGGAGTTGCCGGTAATCTGCACGATGACGGAGTGTTCCGTCATATCCACGGTGTTGGCGTGGAAGTGGTCGCAGAGCTGGAGAATTTCGGTGCGCTGTTCAGGTTCGCAGCGGACCTTGATGAGGGCCAGTTCCTTTTCCACAGCGTTGGTATCGGTATGATCCTTCGCCTGCACCACGTCCACCAGCTTTTCCAACTGCTTGATGATTTGCATCAGGATGTCGGGATTACCGCGGGCGATGATGTTCATGCGGCTGAAGTTCGGGTCCAGAGTGGGGGAGACCACCAGAGAATCGATGTTGTAGCCGCGGCGGGAGAACACGAGGGCGATACGCACCAGAACGCCCGGGCGGTTGGCTACTAACAAACTAATAGAATGTGCAATGTCTTTCATTTTCATATCCTCCTATTAGGTCGATCCTGTGGGCTTTTCAAGTTTACCCTTGGGGGCTTCTGTCATCATGGCGGTGATAGGAGCGCCTGCAGGAATCATGGGATACACGTTGTCTTCCTTTTCGCATTCGCAGTGAATGAGAATCGGACCATCCTTGTAATCCAAGGCCTTCTGAATCATCTTCTGGGCGTCGGCGGCGCGCTTGATGCGGAGCCCCGGAATGCCATAGGCTTCAGCGAGCTTCACAAAGTCCGGATTGCCCTTCATGTCCACGCTGGAATAGCGCTTGTCGTAGAACAAATCCTGCCACTGACGGACCATGCCGAGGAACTTGTTGTCCATGACGAAAATCTTGATGGGGAGCTTGTGGATGGCTGCTGTAGCCAGTTCCGCTTCCGTCATCTGGAATCCGCCATCACCGCTGAAACTTACCACAGGCCAGCCGGTGGTGTTGCCGAAGGCGGCGCCGATGGCTGCGGGGAAGCCAAAGCCCATGGTGCCTGCGCCACCACTACTGTGGAGTTGGCGAGGATTGTTGATGTGGAAGAACTGGGCCACCCACATCTGGTGCTGACCCACGTCGGTCGTGACGATGGCCTGACCCTTGGTGAGTTCGCTAACAGTTGCAATCACATGCTGCATGCGGAGCCCGCCCTGCTTGGGATATGTCAGCGGGAAGCGCTTTTTCCAGGTCTGGCAGGTCTTGAGCCAATCGGCAGTGTCCAGCTTGTTCACCATAGGCAAAAGCTGTTCGAGTACGAGCTTTGCGTCGCCGCACATGAACACGTCCGGCTGCAGGACTTTGCCTTCTTCGGCAGGGTCGATATCGATGTGAAGTTTAACAGCGTCCTTGCAGAACACATCCAGCTTGCCGGTAATGCGGTCGTCCCAACGGCTACCGATGCTCATGATGAGATCGCAGTCGAGAACCGCTTTGTTGGCGTACACGGTACCATGCATGCCAAGCATGCCGAGGGAAAGTTCGTGATCTGTGGGGAAGGCGCCGAGGCCAAGCATGGTGCAGGCTACGGGAGCGCCCAGCTTTTCGGCCAATTCCTTCACTTGGCGGCAGGCGCCGCTAATCATAGCGCCATGGCCCACGAGGAGCAAAGGCTTCTTGGATTTCTTGATAAGTTCTGCGGCCTTTTCCACATCTTCAGCAGCTGCGTAGGTGGGAATCTTGTAGCCGGGAAGGTCCATCGTATCTGTGAAAGGTGCGGTGCAGGGGCCTGCAGTCACATCCTTCGGGAGGTCGATGAGCACGGGGCCCGGGCGGCCGGTGCGTGCAATGTGGAAGGCTTCCTTCATCACGCGCGGAAGATCGTTTGCGTCCTTCACCAGATAGGAATGCTTGACGGCGGCGAAGGTCATGCCGCTGGTGTCGCATTCCTGGAAGGCGTCCTTGCCGAGGTTCGGAGTCGTCGTCTGGGCGGCGAGAACAACAATCGGGGAGGAGTCCATCAAAGCTGTATATATACCTGTAAAGGTGTTGGTGGCACCAGGGCCGCTAGTAACCAAAGCTACGCCCACTTTTCCAGTCTGACGGGCATAACCGTCGGCCATGTGGGTGGCTCCCTGCTCGTGGCGGGAGAGGACAACCTTGATACTAGAATCCAGAATGGCGTCGAACATGGGAATGGCCGATCCACCAGGATAACCGAAAATGGTGTCGATACCTTCTCTTTTTAGGCACTCGATAATCACTTCGGCTCCGCTTAATGCTTTTTTTGCCATGATTTTCCTTGTGTTTGTTTTTGATGATTTTAATTTTTGTTTAAAATTTACCAATGTTTTTGAATTCTGGCAACCGGTTTGTAGTGGATATTTGTGAAAAATGCGATAAATTTTATATAAGTTTGCGCGAATTTTGATTTTTACTGATAAAAATGTACTGTATTTTTGTGTAAAACTCTGATGGAAGAAAACTTCTTGAACGTAAATTGTCGTTGTTTTTGATGAAGTTTGATGTTTTTGCGTGATTATTACTTCTAAAAATGGTGAATTTTGCTTAAAATTAGACGACCTCCGTCCATTCCCATAAAAATTTCAAAAAAAGTGTGAAAATTTCCTGAAAAAAAGCGTCTTATAGGGTAAACACATAAAAATTCATAGGAGTTTACGAAATGGACCAGGAAAATCTACTTCCCCGGGAAAAATTGCAGCAGCGGGGGGCGGCGGCCCTCACCAGCGAGGAACTTTTGGCCATCATTCTCGGAAGCGGCACTCGGGACTGCGACGTCTTCGAGCTTTCCCGCAATCTCTCGGGCTACCTTTCCTCAGCAACGTCTATGCCAGAAATGGACAGCCTTCTTAGGATTCGAGGCCTCGGGCGTGCGAAGGCGACTCAAGTGCTTGCCTGCCTCGAGCTTTCGGGCCGCTATATCTTGGGCAACAAGGCGATTTCTATCATGAGGCCGGAGGACATCTTGCCGCGTCTCGCATATCTCAAATATGAGTCGCAGGAGCATTTGGTGGTTGTTACCTTGAATTCGGTAAATCGCGTCATCAATATCCATGAGGTGACTACGGGCCTTGTGAATCAGACACCGGTGCACCCGCGGGAGGCCTTTTGCAGGGCGGTGGAGGATAAGGCCGTGTCCGTCATTTTCGCGCACAATCATCCTTCGGGCTCCAGCGCACCCAGCGCAGACGATTACGCCATCACGCGGGTTTTGTGTGCGGCTGGCAAAATCCTCCAGATTCCGGTCATAGACCATGTCGTCATCGGGAAAAGTGGATTTACCAGCATTTGCCGCGAGCATCCAGAGCTCTTTGAGAAAGGACTTATGTCGGCAATTGTGTGATGAAAATCACATTTTGGAAAGGGGAGAATTTTTAAACGTAAAATTTATCTTGATGTAATGGCGAGAACCGCGATTTTATAGGTGTTTTGCGGATTTGCGTCTAGAACGTTGTAACGTAGAAAAGCTATATTTGTGCGCAAACTTAATGACTATTCCAATTATAAGGAGACTCTATGAAACGAATAGTAACGGGATTGGCCCTGGCGTTGGCGATGTCCGCCTTTGCTGAGCATCCTCAAACCATCAACAAGGACGGCTTTGTTGGTGTGAACAAGACTCAGTCCGCTCAATCTTTAGGACACGCAAAGCTTGTGTTCTTTGGCTTGGGTGATGCGACATTTGGTAACGACATGTTCCCCATTCAGGATCCGGGTGGATATTCCATCTACAAGGGTGTTACGGATGCTGACGGTAAAAACGTCAATCAGACAGTAAATGACTTTACTGGCTTGACCATGAATACCGGTTTTGCTATTGGTATTTGGGACTATTTTGACGTTGGTGTGACAATCCCAGTTCACTATGACCAATTTAAAATTGGCGAAAACGGGGATATGTTCAAGATTGGCTATATAGGAAACGTTCGCGGTGACGTAAAGATTCGTTTCCCGCTTCCGGACTATCAGCCTATGGACATCGCTATTTTCGGCGGCGCTTCTTTTGGAACGGCAGATAAGACAAAACAGGGCCTCTGGGTTCGTGAGGCTGAGTACATCAACAATGCGACAGGAGAGGCTTTTGCATTTGGTACGAAGAACACAACGATGAAGTTCGGTTTAGCTGTTACCGCTGATTTCAGCAAGAATGAAGATGGTGATGGATTCCCGTTCCTTCTCTACCTTAACGGTGGTTACCGCTATACGACAAATGACGACTATATCTCACTTCCGTTCGTTAGCGCTGCTGCTGATGTTTACTTTATGGACTTCCTCTCGTTGTTTGTGGAATATTATTGGGATATCCAGTTGGATAAGTTTACGATTGCAAGAACCGGTGAAGAACAGAATTTGGACATGAAACAATTGTCTGGAGCTATCGTGTTCCACCTTCCTGTTGGTCTTGATATCCATTTGGGTGCCTCCTATTATCTTGGTGGCGATAACTATGTGTATGACGCTAAGTCTTACCAGTCTCATGAATTCCAGGAAGCAGGGATGACCGAGAAGGCTAATGGTGTTACGCTTGTGGGAACTCGCGTGAACCCGGAATATACTGTGTATGGTGGTTTGACCTGGAGCCACTTCCTTGTTCCTCAGGATCGTGATGGCGATGGTGTAGAAGATGGTGATGACAAGTGCCCGGACGACTATGGCCACAAGTTGAACCAGGGGTGCCCGTTGGGCAATCCTGACCCGGATGAAGACGGTGTTTGTGATGCTTGGGTTGAAGAAAAAGGTTACGCTGATGAATTTGCTGACGTTTGCGAAGGCGTCGACGAATGCCCCAACGAACCGGGTGAAGACGAAAATGGTTGCCCGCTCGACAATCCTGACCCGGATGGTGATGGCGTTTGCGATGCTTGGGTAAGTCAGAAGAATATGCTGAAGAAGTTCAAGGGTATCTGTGAAGGCATTGATGAATGCCCGACCAAGAAGGGTACTGTTGAATCTGCGGGTTGCCCGGAAGATGATCCGGACCCGGATGCTGATGGCGTCTGCTCTCCGTGGGTCACTGACAAGGGGCAACTGAAGAAATTTGCTGGCAAGTGCAAGGGCTATGATATGTGTCCGGGTGAACCGGGAGCTATGGACAACAAGGGTTGCCCGTGGGAAGATCCGGATTCTGATGGTGACGGCCTCTGCGACCAGTGGGTGTTCACTCAGAAGAAGGCTGGTATCTTCGAGAAGGCTTTGACCGATGAGAAGATTGCTAAGAAGAACTTCATTACGAAGGGCTGTAAGGGTCTTGACAAGTGTGAAGCTGAATTCGGTCCTGCCTCTAACGATGGTTGCCCGCTTGGCGATCCGGATACCGATAAGGATGGCGTCTGCGATCCTTGGGTGACTGAGAAGAAGTTGCTTGACCAGTATGATGGAATCTGCGCTGGCGTTGATAAGTGCCCGACCGAACCTGGTGATCTGAAGGCCAATGGTTGCCCGATGGAAAGCCCGGACCCGGATGGAGACTCTATTTGCTCTCCGTGGGTGACGAAGAAGAAGATGCTTGACCAGTTCAAGGATGTTTGCACGGGCTATGACCGCTGCGAAGATGAACCGGGTCCGGCTTGGAACAAGGGTTGCCCGAACGAAGACGATCCTGATGCTGATAAGGATGGCGTTTGCTCTGAATGGGTAAGCATCAAGAAGCTCCAGAAGGAATTCGAAGGTGTTTGCACAGGCATTGACCGTTGCCCGGATATTGCCGGTGACGATGGCTTCGGTTGCCCCAAGAAGGCTGTTGAAAAGCTGGATGGTGTGACCTTCAAGAGCGGTAAGGCTACTCTCGAATCCAACGCTAAGAACATCTTGAAGAAGGTGGCCAAGAAACTCACATCTGAAGAAGACTACAAGAATCTCCAGATTGTGATTCAGGGTCATACCGATAATCAGGGTAAGGAAAAGACCAACCAGAAACTTTCTCAACAGCGTGCTGAATCTGTGATGAAGGAACTGGTCAAGGGTGGTGTGGAAAAGAAGCGCATCAAGGCTGTGGGTCTTGGCTCCAGCTGCCCTGTTGACGACAACAGCACTGCCGATGGTCGTGAAATGAACCGCCGTATTGAAATGCACTTCGTTACTGCCGACAACGACGGTACCAAGTGTGATAACGGCGAACAGCAGTAATCAAACGTAAAAGAGTCTCATAGACAAAACCCTAGGCTTCGGCCTAGGGTTTTTGCGTTATCTAGAACAAGCTTTGTTTGGAGCAATGGTCCCTTTGTTTAGAGAATAAAAAAGCGCCGGACTTGATGTCCGGTGCTTCTATATTTATTGTTTGTGCTTAGCTTAAGCGAGTGTGCGATTGTTACTTCAAAGCAGCAATAATCGCGTCGCCCATGCCGGTGGTACCGACCTTGGTGCAGCCTTCTTGGTAGATATCGCCAGTGCGGTAGCCCTGGGAAATCACCTTTTCGCAAGCGGCTTCGATAGCGCGTGCAGCTTCTTCTTCCTTGAAGGTGTAGCGCAGCATCAAAGCGGTGGAGAGGATCTGGGCCAGCGGGTTAGCGATGCCCTTGCCAGCGATGTCCGGAGCGGAACCACCTGCCGGTTCGTACAGACCGAAGGAACCTTCAGCAATAGAAGCGGAGGGGAGGAGGCCCATGGAACCGGTGAGCATTGCGCATTCGTCGGTGAGGATGTCGCCGAAGAGGTTCGGGCAGAGGAGAACGTCGAATTCACGCGGGCGCTTCAGGAGCTGCATGGCGGCGTTATCTACGTAGAGGTGTTCGAGAGTCAGTTCCGGGTAATCCTTGATGACTTCGTTCACGACTTCGCGCCACAGGACGGAAGTGGTGAGAACGTTAGCCTTATCGATGGAAGCGACCTTCTTGTTACGGAGCATGGCAGCGTCGAAAGCGAAGCGAGCGATGCGTTCCACTTCGTAGCGGCTGTACTTCATGGTGTCGAAACCGATTTCTTCCTTGGAGCCAGGAACGCCTTCGCGGCCCTTGGGCTGACCGAAGTAAACGTCACCCGTCAGTTCGCGGACGGTAAGGATGTTGAAGCCGTCACCGACGATGTGGTCACGGAGCGGGCAAGCGCCGGCAAGTTCCTTGTAAACGCGGGCCGGACGGAGGTTGCAGAAAAGCTTGAAGTGCTTACGGAGCGGGAGGAGTGCGCCGCGTTCCGGCTGCAGGTTAGGCGGAAGCTTTTCCCACTTCGGGCCACCCACGGAACCGAAAAGAATGCAGTCAGAAGCTTCACCCAGCTTGAGGGTGCTTTCCGGCAGCGGAGAGCCGCTTTCATCGTAAGCGGCTCCACCGACGTTCGCCCATTCGGCGTTCACGTCGAAGCCGAACTTCTTGGAAACCACGTCCAACACGCGGACGGCTTCCTTCATCACTTCCGGACCGATACCGTCGCCCGGGAGCACAGCAATCTTGTAATTTTTGCTCATTGTTTTTCCTTGTTCTGGTGATAAAACACCACAGTTAAATTTGAACGAGGTAAATCTAATAAAAGATGGATTTATTTTCCACCCATTTCCCGCGGATGATGGGCCCGATGTTCCTGCTTCACGAACTCTTTATCGATGTGCGTGTAGATTTGTGTGGTGCTGATGTCCGCATGGCCCAGAAGTTCCTGTAGCACGCGAAGGTCCATGCCCGCTTCCAGGCAGTGAGTGGCAAAGCTGTGCCGGAAGGTGTGTGGGGACACTTGCTTTGTGAGTTGTGCCGTATGCTGCTGAACGATTTTCCAGGCCCCCATGCGACTCATGGGCTTTCCGCGGTTATTCAGAATGACGTTGTCTGCTTTGGGACCTGTGAGGGGACGTCCTAGCTCCAACCAATTCTTCAAATTCTCCTTGGCCTTACTACCCAGGGGAATCAACCGCTGTTTGTTTCCTTTACCGATGGGGGTGAGCCATTCGTTGTCCAAGTCCAGATGGGAGAGTTTGAGACCCAGAGCCTCGGAAATGCGGAGCCCGGCACTGTACAATAGTTCAAAGAGGGCTGTGTCTCGTAGGGGATTCTTGCTGTTCGCTGCACTCTCGAAGACGCTGTCCACTTCTTCTCGGGTAAGGTATGCGGGCAGGTAGTGGCCAAGTTTCGGGGTCGCTAGCATGGATTCTGTAGAAAAATCGTACTCACCCTGGTTCTGCATATACTTCAGGAAGCCGCGGAGGCTAGAAAAATGCCTTGCGACGCTGGTGGGGGAGTAATCCTCCCGACTGGCGGTGAGTGTGAGAAATTCGTCCAACTGGGGCGGTGTAAGTTCCTTCAAATCCAGTTTTTTTTCGTCAAGCCACGCAACAAAATGCCGCAAATCTTCCTGATAGCTCTGGATGGTCTTGGGGGAGAGGTTGCGTTCCACTCCAAGATGGGCGAGAAAGGCGTCAAGGCGGTTGTTGTTGAAGCTCATAGACTTAGAATATAATTATGAGGTATGGATTATAATTATAAGGTATGAATTATAAATTATGAGATGAGAGGAATATATAAATGTTAAGCCGTATTTTGGCTGTTTTTCCCTGCAATTCTTATAATTCATAATTTATAATTCATAATTGCGAAATTTTTTTCAAAAATTTCGCTTTTTCCCTTGCCAACGGGGGACTGCTTTTCTATTATTGACCCCGTCCTAAGCGACATGGATGATTAGCTCAGTTGGTAGAGCAGCTGACTCTTAATCAGCGGGTCGCAGGTTCGACCCCTGCATCATCCACGAAAACCTACTCCATTTGGGGTAGGTTTTTTCTTTTTACGCGATTTGTTTTTATTTTTGGTACGTAATCGTGGAATTTTATTGTCCCTGTATTTGCTGAATAAGAGGATTTATGAAAATTGTTTTGCCGGTTGCTGGAAATGGAATGCGTCTCCGTCCTTACACGGAAGATTTGCCCAAGTGCTTGTTACCGGTGGCAGGGAAGCCTATCATCGATTGGATTGTGGAAGATTCCCAGGATTTGAAGCCTGAGGAAACTATCTTCATCACGGGCTATAAAGCGGAGCAGATGGATGAGTATCTGGCGAAAAGGACGGATTGGGGTAAAACTCGTGCTGTTCGTCAAGAAAATCCTCAAGGCCTTGGTGAGGCCATTAGCCTTGCGCTTCCCTTCGTGGAGGACGATGAACCGCTTTTGATTATTCTGGGCGATACGCTCTTTGAAGCAGACCTTTCCATTTTGAAAAGGGAAAAGGAAAATGTGCTCTATACCTTTAGGGTTGAAGATCCTTCCCGTTTTGGTGTGGCTGTGACTAATGCTCAGGGTAAAATTGAACGCTTGGAAGAGAAACCTCAGAAGTTTGTTAGCGATGAAGCCATTGTGGGCATTTACTTTATCAAGGATGTTCGTGCTCTGAAGGATGCTCTTGCCGAGATCATGAAGAATGATCGCCGCACCAAGGGTGAATTCCAGTTGACGGACGCGTTGCAAATGATGATTGAGGCGGGCTGCAAATTCCATACGGCGCCTGTCCAGAAATGGCTGGATTGCGGCCTGGTGGAAACGCTCTTGGATACCAATGCCTACGTGATTTCTCGCAATGACAATTCTAGTGAGTTCTCTGCTCACAGTGTGAAGGGCCCTTGCCATATTGGTAAGAATGTTACTCTCATTAATAGTAGAATTGGCCCCAATGTCGCTGTGGGTGATAATTGCGTTTTGAAAAACTGCAAAATCAAGAATGCCATCTTGTGGGATGGAGTCCGCATTAGCGGTGGAACGATTGAAAACACAATCGTCCATCGATAGTCTCAACGCAGTTTGATTGGTCTCAAATGTCAGAAAAAAGCATCGCGAGGTTCGCGATGCTTTTATAAACTCTAGGCTATTTTTCCAGCTTGAAGAAGACTGCACCCAGTGGCGGTAGCTGTACGTTTAGGCTACATTGACGATTCTGCCAGGGAATGTCTTCCGTATGGACTTTGCCGCAGTTGCCGATGTTTGTTCCGCCGAACATGCCCGCGTCCGTATTGAAGATTTCCTTCCAAGCGCCGCGGCTGGTGGCGCCCAAACGGTAATCAAAGCGAGGAACTGGAGTGAAGTTGAACACGCAGATGATTTCGTTCCCGTGGTCATCTTTACGCACAAAACTTACGATGGAATTGTCGGCGTCGTCGCACCAGATCCATTCAAAGCCTGTGTGATAATGGTCAATTTCCCAGAAGGGAGCGTTGTCCTTGTACAGGTGGTTCAGCGTCTTCATCATCTGGAGCATCTTTCCATGACTGTCCCAGCTGATGAGGTGCCAGTCCAGAGACTGCTTTTCGTTCCATTCACGCCACTGGCCAAACTCGTTGCCCATGAAATTGAGCTTCTTGCCCGGATGGGCGTACTGGAAGGCGTAGGTGAGGCGTAGGTTTGCAAATTGTTGCCAGTTGTCGCCAGGCATCTTGCGGAGCATGCTTCCCTTGCCGTGGACCACCTCGTCGTGACTGAACACCTGGATGAAGTTCTCGCTGTAGGCGTACATCATACTGAAGGTGAGCTGGTTGTGGTGGTACTTGCGGTGGATGGGCTCATGATGGATGTAGCTGAGGAAGTCGTTCATCCAGCCCATGTTCCACTTGTAGTGGAAGCCGAGGCCGCCTTGTTCGGGTGGACGCGTGATGCTGGGGAAGCTGGTGGATTCCTCGGCGATGAGAATGGCGTGAGGCGTAAGGCGACCCATGATGCTGTTCAAGTGCTTCAAGAACTCCATGGTGTCGTAGTTGATGTTGCCGCCGTCTTTGTTCGGAACCCATTCGCCCGGACCCTTTCCGTAGTCCAGATAGAGCATGGAGGCCACAGCGTCTACGCGGAGACCGTCGCAGTGGAATTCCTTGAGCCAGTACATGGCGTTTGCAATGAGGAAGTTCTTTACCTCGTTGCGGGCCAGATTGAAGATGTAGGTGCCCCAATGAGGGTGCTCGCCTTGGCGCGGGTCGGCGTGCTCGTAGCAGGCGGTGCCGTCAAAACGTCCGAGGGCGTGAGCGTCCTTCGGGAAGTGGGCCGGAACCCAGTCCAGAATCACTCCGATTTCATTTTGGTGGCAAAGGTCCACAAAGTGGCGGAACTGGTCGGGCGTGCCATAACGGCTGGTGGGGGAGTAATAACCCGTCACTTGATAGCCCCAGGATTCGTCCAGTGGGTGTTCTGCCAGCGGCAAAAATTCCACGTGGGTGTAGCCCATTTCCTTGAGGTAAGGAATCAGGCGCTCGGAGAGTTCGTCCCAGTTGAGGAAACGGTCCGGATTAGAGGGATCTCTGCGCCAAGAGCCAGCGTGGACCTCATAGATGTTCATGGGACCACCGAAGACCTTGGTTGCCCAGTGGGTCTTCATGTAAAGCTCATCGCCCCATTCATAGCCATCCAAGTGTGTGGTGATGGAGGCTGTGGCCGGGCGCATTTCAGAAAGTTTGGCGAGGGGGTCTACCTTCACATGGAGGTTCCCGTCGGCACCATGGATTTCAAAGCGGTAGAGTTCGTTCTCGCCAATATTTGGAATGAAGATTTCCCAAATGCCGGAACTACCCAGCATGCGCATCTGATGGCGACGACCATCCCAGCTGTTGAAACTGCCAACTACAGAAACGGCTTTTGCATTGGGAGCCCAGACTGCAAATTGCACGCCCTTGAAACCTTGGTGTTCCACCAGGTTGGCGCCAAGTTTGCGATAGAGCTCATAGTGGGTTCCCGCGCCAATCAAGTGACGGTCGTATTCCGAAAGTACGGGCATGAAGGCGTAGGGGTCCGTGAGGGTGTAGGTATTTCCGTCGCCCTGCTTGATAATCAAGTTGTAGAAGAAGGGTTTGAAGTCCATGTCCAGAATGGCTTCAAAGAATCCCGTATCGCCAAGTTTCACAAAATCAAATTCCAGCTTCCCGTCGCAGGATTCACCGCGGATGTAGGAGGCCTGCGGCTGATAGGCACGGATTACGGTCTTGATTCCCTTGTCGGTTTCAAGAGGGTGGATGCCAAGCACAGCGAAGGGATCACTGCAATACATGTCCCAAATTGGGAGCATCTGGTCTTCAGACATGGTGGTAAAATCTTTCCAATCCATAAACGCGCCTTTTGTTATTTATTCAAAATAAAGATAATATAAAATGGGCGGAAAGGAATGATTGAATTTGTTTTTGCTAAAACTTCTTCAAAAATTTAAGGATTTTTTGAGATAGGGCTTGTAAACCCTTTGTTTTGTAAGGTGGGTGGAAAAGTCGTACGGCATCGAAAAATCCCTGTTCCATCACATTTCGCTCGTGGCTGAATGCTCTAAATCCATAGAATCCGTGGTAATTCCCGGAGCCGCTCATGCCCACACCGCCGAAGGGCAAATCCAGATTCTCGATTTGGATAATGCAGTTGTTGATGCAGGTGGAGCCTGCGGTAGTTTGACGTAGAACTTTGTCAATGTCGGGCTGTGTTTTTCCAAAGATGTAGAGGGATAGCGGTTTGGGGCGATTTTGAACAAATGAAATTGCTTCGTTCAGAGTGTCGTAGGCGAGAATGGGAAGGATTGGACCAAAGATTTCGGACTGCATCACTTCCATGTCAGGAGTGACATTCGTGAGAATCGTTGCAGGAGTGTAGCGATTTTCTATGTCAAATTCTCCGCTGAGAATTGGAGTGGCACCTCGATCTACTGCGTCCGCCACAAGCCTTTGGTGGCGGCTGCAGGCGCTTTCGTCAATGATGTGAACCAGATCGGGGGATGCCTTTCGCTGTTCATCTGTTTCGCCGTACATCTTTTGGACGGCCGCGGCGGCAGCCTTAGCAAATGCAGGAACCAAATCCCGCGGGCAAAGGACGTAGTCGGGGGCGATGCATGTCTGGCCTGCGTTGAGCATCTTTCCCCAGGCGATTTTTTCTGCGGCATCCTTGAGGGCGCGGCACTGTTCGCGGGTGCGGCTTCCGTTGTTGTCGCGGGCAACGTCTGTTGCGATGTCAGGGAGAATAATGACGGGCGATTTCCCGCCCAGCTCCAGCGTAACGCTGGCGTGATGACTGACGGCGAGTTCCGCCACATGGGCTCCGACTTTTGGGCTCCCGGTAAAGAACACATGGTCGAAGGGCAACTTCAGAAGATCGTCGCCGACTTCTGCCCCTGCGCCCTCGATGACGGCAACTTCATTTGCCTCAAATACCCCTTCCAAAAGGCTTGCGAGGAAGGTGCTGACCCGAGGTGTTTTGTGGCTTGGTTTTGCAATAACGGTATTTCCGGCGGCAATGGCAGAAACAATGGGGCTAATCAATAGGAGGAAAGGGTAGTTCCAGGGGGCGAAAATGAGGCTTCTTCCCTTGGGCTCGTAATGGAGGCGATTTTTGGTGGTGGGTAGAAAGTACAGCCATTTCCCGGATTTGTCCCTCATCCATTCTTCAAGGTGGCTGATGGCGCAATCGATTTCTTCAATGGCGGGGAAGACTTCGCAGAGCCAGGCTTCGAATCGGGGCTTGTGAAAATCTTCCCAGATGGCGGTGTAGAACTCCTCTTGCCTGCGGACGATTTCCGCTCTAAGTTCTTGCAGTTTGGCAATGCGTTCTTTAGCCGTAGTTTGGGCTATGGACCAGCGCCGATTTCCCTGTGCTTCGAATAATTTTTTTAAAGCAGTAAAACTTTCAAATTGCATAGCAAACCTCGCGCCAAATAAAATTCTTTTACCCCTTAGAGATAATAAAAAATTGAAAGGCGGTTGCCAAGATTGAAAAAAAAAGAGATTTTTAGAATTGAAATTTTACTACAAAGGCTATATGAGCGAATCTTATTTCTTTATCGGTGTTGCGGGTGTTGGCATGAGTGCCATCGCTCAGTATTTAGTTGGTCGTGGTGTTGATGTTCGCGGTTCCGACCGTCAGTTTGGTGCTGCGGAAAAGCCCAAGGTCATGGACCAGTTGGAGGCTTGTGGTGTAAAGTGCTTCCCACAGGATGGTTCTGGCGTGGTGGCGGGTCTCTCGGCAGTTGTAGTGAGTACTGCTATTGAAGACACCAATCCCGATTTAAAGCGTGCCAAGGAACTGAATATTCCGGTAATGCATCGCAGCGAAATGCTGGCGAAGATTTCCAAGGAAGCCCGCACTATTGCGGTGAGTGGTACAAGCGGTAAATCTACGGTTACGGCAATGATTTTCCACATTTTGGAATACGCAGGTTTGCAACCTTCCGTAATGACGGGAGCCGGCCTTGTGAATTTGCAACAGCAGGGCAAGATTGGCAATGCCGTTAGCGGTAAGGGCGAATGGCTTGTGGTGGAAGCTGATGAAAGTGATGGAACTTTAGTCCGCTACGAACCTGAAATAGGTCTCATTCTTAATGTGGACAAGGACCATAAGGAAATGGACGAACTGCAGGAGATTTTCCTCAAGTTCAGCCATAACATCTTGAGTGCGGGCCACACCCTCATTGTCAATGACGCCCATCCCCTCGCAAAGAAGTTTAGTGCTGGTCGTGAATTTGATTTTGGTTTTGAAAATTACGTCGGTGTTCAGGGAACGGATTTCAAGACTGTGGGGACTCACATCCAGTTCCGCGTGCGTCATCAGTCGGAATTGGTTCGGTTCGAAATTCCGCTTCCAGGTAAACACAATATGGAAAATGGATTGGCAGCAACTGCGGCTGCGCTTCGTGCAGGCGTTTCCCTCCATACCTGCGCCGATGCCCTCTCCACATTCCCAGGTGTTTTCCGCCGACATCAGATTCTTGGAACTTTCAATGGCGTGACGGTGGTGGATGACTTCGCCCACAATCCGGCAAAAATTTCTGCCAGCATTAGGAGCGCTCAGGACTTTACGGAAGGTCGCGTCATTGCCTGGTTCCAGCCTCACGGTTATGGCCCGACCCGCTTTTTGCGGAAGGATCTGGTGGAGTTCATCGCGAAAACTTTGCGTGCGGCAGACATCGGTGATGACCGCAAGAATGATGTGATGTTCTTTAGCGAAATCTACTATGCGGGCGGAACTGTCACTCGCGATATCAGCGCCGGCGATTTGGCGGATGATTTGATTCTCAAGGGCTGCGAGTCCATCTACATCGAGAACCGCGACGAGTGCGCGAAGAAGATGGTGGAGTATGCGGAACCTGGCGATACCATCCTACTGATGGGCGCGCGAGACCCGAGCTTGGATAAGTTCGCCGAGTCAGTGAAGCATTTGCTCGAAAGCAAATAGCGCTGGACTAGGAATTTATTTTTCGGCAGTGCTGTCTGGAATGGATGACTCTGCTTTCTCTTGAATGGAGTCAGGGGCTTTATTTTTTGCTTCTGCCGCCTTTTCTTTTGCGCTTTCTACAGCACCAGCAGCATCGACCTTAATCTTGTCAACTGCCTTTGCAGCCTCTTCCTTGGCTTTTTCTGCAGCGGCAGCGGATTCTTCCTTCACCTTCTCGATGGCTTTGTCTGTAATATCCTGGGTGAGTTTGTCCACTTTTTCTTCCGCCATTCCTTTAAGGTCGACTTCCTCGGAAGAGAATCCCATGACTTCTAAGGACCACTTGTAGGCAGCGTAAGATAGAGCATTGTTGCGGTTCTCGCGTAGGTCTCCGGATACAGGGAGCAGGTGCATCACTGTGAGGAAAAGGAAACAGAGGATAAGGGCTTTTACAATTCCAAGAACACCGCCGAGAATGCGGTTGATGCCGCTGACAACAGACCCGGAAACCATTTTGTTCAAAAAATGGCCGACAAAACTGAGGAGCAGAAAGGGCACTAGAAAACCCACGCAGATGCAAACCAGAGTGACGGTAAAGCCGCTCATCTCCAAATTGCTTGCTACAAGTCCTCCGATTAAATCTTGAGAAAAGTAGGCTCCGAGAATGCCGCCAATCCAGGCACACAACCTGAATATGCTTTTGAGGAATCCACGCCAGAGGCCAATGAGGGCGAAAAGTACGACGCAGACGAGGCAGACGATATCTATCCAGACCATAATGACCTTAGATGAAGTGGATGAAAATGGAAATGGCGGTTACCACAACAGCACCGAGGGAAAGACCCCAGAGGAACAATTTTTTACGCGTGTCGGGGTAGAGAACCGGATTGATGCCGCAGTCCTTTTGCTGCATGGTGGCGTTGATCCATTCTGATATGTAGGGCATCAAGTCCCGCGGATAGGCTCGCATCATTTTTGAAAGCTCGTCGGCAGCATCTGCAGCCGAAAGCGGCCGCTTTGCAGGCTTCTTGGAAAGAAGCCTGATGACGAGCTTTCGGAGTGGCATGGGAACGCGTTCGTCAAAGGCTTCCGGCTTGATGACCATTTTCTGGATGTTCCTAAAGGTCTGCTCCAGATTTTGCCCGCGGAAGACGTTTTCGCCGAGAAGCATTTCGCTTGCGATGATGCCCACGCTGAACAGGTCTGAGGCAGGTGTCGCCTGAGCATTGACGGTTTGTTCCGGACTCATGTAGGCTCCCGTTCCGATTTGGGAACCTGGAATAGTAAGAGTGACGTCTTCCTCAAATTTTTTGTCTTCATGGGCGACACCAAAATCCAAGAGACGGAATCGTCCATCCTTATCAATCATCAAGTTTGCGGGTTTCAAATCCCGATGAACGATGCCATGGTTATGCACCACACTCAGAACATTCAGAAGGTCGTAGAGGACGCTCATCACCACCCATACCGGGGGCTGCTTGCAATTATCCAGCAGTTCCCGCAGGCTTCGGCCTTGGACAAATTCCATAGAGAGGGAGAGTTGCCCGTCTTTCTCTTTCCAGAGGGCGTAAGGCACCACGATGGCGGGGTGGTTCAAGTGAGCGAGAATGCGCGCCTCCCGCTCGAACCGTAGAATAAAATCGTCTTGGTTCAGAAGAAGCGGAAGCATCTGCTTTACAACAACCATGCGGTCTAGGGAGGGGTCGTGACAAAGCCATACGTTCCCCATGGCCCCCTTTCCTAAAAGTTGGGTAGGTTTGTAACCGCCAATTTTTGCGGGAAGCGCCGTTTTACGGCTTCCGGCGATGGTCTTTTTGCTTACAGATGTGTTTTCTTCAGCCATGATTCAATAGTAGTAAAATTATACGGAATTGAGTCCACAAAATCAAAGAGCTTGGCCTCGTGCCCGCGAAATCAATGGCATAAAAGAAACGATATTCTGGCTACTTTTTGTCGCTCAGATAAATGCTCTGGTGCTTGGTCTTGGGGTCCGGCTGGGGGTAGTCCAGAATGTAGTGGAGCCCGCGGGATTCCTTACGGCGGAGAGCAGCGATGAGAATCATCTTGGAAACCTGAAGTGCATTCAAGAATTCCAGGAAGTGAATGTTCTCGGTCTCTTTTGCCTTGATGGCCGCGGCGGCATCGGCTTCCAGAGATTCGATGACTTTCAATCCCTGATTGAGCCCGGCAACAGTGCGGACGATGCCACAGTTAGCCCACATCATGTCTTGCAGAATCTTCTTACGTTTTTTCCAGTAGGGAGCTTTGGCAAAACTGACCACTTCTTTTTTCGCAGGTTTCCGTGCCGTAATCTTATCCTTCAGAATTCCGCTCTTGGCAATATCATCTACAGCGCGGATGGCAAATACAACACTTTCCAGCAGGGAATTGGAGGCGAGACGATTTGCGCCATGAACGCCAGTGGCTGCCACTTCACCGCAGGCATAGAGGGCCTTGATCTCGGTTCTGGACCAAGTGTCTACGAGGACTCCGCCGCACATATAATGCGCTGCAGGAACCACAGGAATCCATTCCTTGGTGATGTCGATACCCACTTCCTTGCATTTTGCATAGATGTTGGGGAAGTGGCTCTTAATGTCCTTAGGCGTGCGGCCAGAAAGATCAATGAACATGTGGGGCTTTCCCAGACGCTGCATTTCGCTGTGAATAGCGCGGGCCACGATGTCGCGAGGGGCGAGGGAATGGAGTGGATGAACCTGGTTCATGAATTCCTCGCCCTTGAAGTTCTTCAGGATGCCACCGAAACCGCGGACGGCTTCCGAGATGAGGAAGGGCTTCTTGAGGCTTGGGGCATAGAGGCTTGTGGGGTGGAACTGCATGAATTCAATGTCTTGGAGGGCCGCTCCTGCGCGAGCAGCAATGGCCATGCCGTCGCCGCAACTATCGGGCGGGCAAACGGTGTACTGCCAAATGCGACCCGCTCCACCGGTGGAAAGAATTGTGGCCTTCGCAAGAATGGTCTCTACCTCGCCAGTTTTCTGGTGGATGATTTTTGCGCCCACGCAGCGCTTCTTTTTCCCTTCTCCAGAACAAACTAAATCTTTGATGTAGCAGTTTTCCAGGTAGTGGATGTTCTTTTGCTTGTGGAGTTCGCAGAGGAGCGCCCGCATGATTTCCTTGCCCGTCAAGTCGGCGGCGTGGAGAATGCGGTGATGGCTGTGTCCACCTTCCAAATGCAGGTCGAATTCGGCTTTGTTTGTAGGCGATGGAGTGAATAGCGTTCCCCATTTTACCAATTGTTTGATGGTCGCGGGGCCACTCTTGGTGAGAATATTCACCGGTTCTTTTTTGCAGAGACCGGCACCTGCTTCCAATGTATCCGCAATATGGAATTCAAACTTGTCCGTCTTCTCGGTAACGGTGGCAATGCCGCCCTGTGCGTAGTTGGATGAACCGTCTGGTTTTGCGCCTTTGGTCAGGATGACCACGGAAAGACCTTTTTCTGCTGCATGGAGTGCGGCGCTCAAGCCGGAAATCCCGGCGCCCAGAACTAAAATATCGTACATTCTGTATCTCCGATTCTCTACCACAGGGTAATTGGTTTGAGATGCTCCATAGATAGAAAAAATAGGGGAGAACGGCTATATTGTGCTGGAAAAAGATTTTAACACCCTAAAATATTGCTACCTTTGTCCCCGACAATTTTAATGGAGTTATCTCTATGTTAACGTGGATTAATGAAAAGGCCAAGTGGGTCATCGTTATTTTTGCAGCAGGCATTGTGGTGGGCCTTTTGGCTATGGACCGTGTGCCGAGAACCGCCCAGAGCTATCCTGTGGGCATTGTGAATGACCACAAGATCTCCTATGCAGAATTTGATGCCCGCATCAAGAACATCGTGGAAACCCAGTTCCAGGGCCAGCACTTGGAAGACGAGCAGTATACACAGCTCCGTTCTGACGTGTTCCGCTCCTTTGTTCGCCAAATCATTATGAACGGCCAGTACGAAAAGGCCGGACTGGCAGCCTCGGTTGCCGAGGTGAAGGCTGAATTCAAGCGCAATCCGGACCTGGTTCGCTCTCGCGTGGTTCAGGAAGCCCAGTACCGTTTGAATGCTATTCAGCGCCAGGCCACCTCTCAAGAAGACATGATGCAGCGCTCTCAGAACTATATCGCCAGCCTTCCGCGTTTCTTGGTGGACTCCACCTTCAATAAGGCTGATTACGATGCTTGGCTGGAAACCAGCGACGCCTTCAACAACTGGGGCTCCATGCTCCAGCTGGAAAGTGAATTGGAAACGAACACCATTCCGGCTCGTCAACTGCAGATGCTGGTCAGCGCTTCCGTGCATCCGACCGCCCTTGAATCCAAGTGGACAGTGGAACGCCGCATGACGGACTACGACATGGATATTGCTGTTGCCGCTAACTCCGATTTCGCTGTTGATGAAAATGCCGTGGACGAAGCCATGGTGAAGGAATACTTCAACGCTAACCCCGATAGCTTCTTTGTGGAAAATGACAAGGTGAAGTTCCAGTATGTGGTACTCCCCATTGCCGCTACAACGGGTGATGACGAACGCATTCGCGACTACGCCATGACCCTTTACAACCAGCTGACGGATTCCACCTCTACCACAACTTTCGAAGACATGGCTCGCATTTCTTCCGAAGATCCGGGTAGCGCTCAGAATGGTGGCGTGCTGGACCAGGAAGCTGGTCGCGGAACTTTCGTTCCTGAATTCGAACAGGCTGCTATGGCTCTGGATTCCGGCGCCATCTCTGAACCGGTGAAGTCTCAGTTCGGCTATCACATCATCAAGAGCTACGGCAAGACCAAGGATTCCACTGGTGCAGAAACTGCTAAAGTTGGCCACATCCTTCTCGCTGTTACCGCCTCCTCTGAAACGGTGGACAGCTTGGAACAAGTGCTTACCAGCATCAAGACTGCTGTAAACAACGGCAAGAGCTTTGCTGACGCCGCCAAGGAACAGAATCTGGAAGTCGTGGAATCTGAATGGATGGGCCGCGACGGCATGGTTTCTGCCCTCGGCTATATGAAGGGCCTTACCTCCTACGCTTGGCCCAACAAGAACCTCCCGGAAGAGGAGGGTCCTGTTTCTCCGGTGCTGAAGAACAACAAGTTTGTGGCCGTGGCCATCAAGGCTGGCGAGTTGAAGGCTGGCACTCGTGATTTGAGTCTCCACTTCGATGCCATCAAGAAGACGCTCCTTCAGAAGAAGGCTTCTGAAGCTGCTGTTGCTTATCTGAACTCTGTGGTTGACCAGGTGAAGGCTTGGGCTCCTGCCGCTGATTCCTCTGCTCAGGCTCCTGCCATTGAAAAGGTGACTGTGGAAAACAAGACCGCCTCTGTGGATGGCTACCTCCCAGGCTTTGGCTACGCCAATCCGGCTGTGGCAAAGATTCTCGCTTCTCAGAAGGAAGGGGAATGGGGCCCAGCAATTGCTACGGAGCAGGGCGCCGTTATGGTCCGCATCAATTCCAAGAAGGCTGCTGAAGCTGAAGCCGTCATCGCCGCCACTCAAGACGATATGGCCAATGCCGCTCGCTTTACTGGCATGACCCTCTTCAACGATTACGTGAGCAAGCTGGAAGCTGGCACGCCGGTGGAAAGCAATCTGGATTTGTTCTACAAAGACTAATTCTCGCTATCTAGCGATTTTTGAAAACTCGGCTGCAAAGCCGAGTTTTTCTGTTTTACGACGAAGGCAAAATGAGTGCGACAATAATGAAGTTATTAATTATAAATTATGAAGTATGAATTATGAGATATTTCAGGCGAAGTATTTCGTCAGAAGCACTAATTTTGAATTATGAATTTTAAATTTTGAATTGATTTTGACTATGCGTTTTTATTTTTCCGCCCTGTTCTTCGCCATCGTTGCATTTGTATTGGCAGGCTGTTCTGAATCCTTCACGGATGAACGAGACGGTCAAAGTTACAACATTGTAGAGATTGGAGGCAAGGTTTGGATGGCTTCAAACTTGAACTTCGAAACCACGGGAAGTTTTTGCCCTGATGGGGTGGCCAAAAACTGCAAAAAGTTCGGACGCCTGTACACCTGGGCTGCTGCCATGAATGCTTGCCCCGAGGGGTGGCGCCTACCCAGCAGAGAAGATTATGAATCCCTAGTGAATGCGGGTGGCGGTGCGGCTGTTGCTGGCTCTGCACTTAAATCTGGCAGTGGCTGGTTTAAAAAGGGGAATGGAACAAACATGTTGGACTTTGGGGCGCTGCCTGCAGGCTATCGCGGTAGTGACGGCAAGTTCGATGGCATTGGCGGCTACGGCTATTTCTGGACCGCTACCTCCGGCGTAGCATCTTCCAGCACTGTGGAGGATTCCTCGAATGAAAACTTCGCCTTCTATCTATATCTCGATTTCAGCAGCGACGCGGCCAAGCTGAATTCCTTTGATAAGGCGGATGCCCGCTCCGTGCGCTGCGTGCGGAACCCATAGGGTTCATGGTTCGCGCGAAACCCTCTTCTGTAAAATAACTCAACCTGACGGTTGAAAAAAAGCCCGCCGCAAATGACTTTGCGGCGAGCTTAGTACCCCCAAGCAGACTCGAACTGCTGTTGCGGGAATGAGAATCCCGAGTCCTAGGCCACTAGACGATAGGGGCGAGTGGCGCAAATATATAAAATTCTGGAGAATTTCAAAGGTTCTTTCTTAATGAACGCACAAAAAAGCCGGGAAAGCGTTTGCAATCCCGGCAGGAATTTATTGCTGTAAGAGGCGAATTACTTGATGTCGCTCAGGTGGAGGTGTTCCACGGCATCGAATTCGTCTGTGATTTCCTTGGCAGGCTTCTTGGTCAAGGAGCTTACCACCACGATGGTGATGAAGGAGAGCACGAAGCCCGGAACCAGTTCGTAAATCTGGAAGATTTCAGCACTGAGACCGGAGAGATAGAACTTCCAGACGAAGGTGGTGATACCGCCCACCAGCATACCGCTGATGGCACCGGCGAGGGTGGTGCGCTTCCAGAAGAGGGCCAGGAGAACGATAGGACCGAAGGTAGCGCCAAAGCCACCCCAGGCGAAGCTCACGAGGCTCATCACCACATCCAGGAAGCTCTTGCCCTGCTTCACGCCATCGGCGCTGGGTGCACCCTGCATGGCAACGATGACGGCGACGATGGCGATGACAGCCACGATAATGCGGCTCACCCACATCACTTCCTTGTTGCTTGCGTTCTTGCGGAAGATGTTCTTGTAGAGGTCGTTACTGAAGGCAGATGCGGAAACCAGCAGCTGGGAGTCTGCAGTACTCATGATGGCGGCGAGGATGGCGGCCATGAGGATGGCGGCTACAGCCGGATGGCAGAGGGACTGACAGAGAATCATGAAGATGCGTTCCGGGTCGGTGACAGAAATGTGGTTCACTTCCACATAGTAGCGGCCAAGGAGCGCAATCATGATGACGGCGCCCAGGCAGACGATAACCCAGGTCATGGCAATGCGGCGAGAATGCTTGATTTCTTCTGCATTCTTGATGGACATGAAGCGGACCAGAATGTGAGGCATGCCAAAGTAGCCAAGGCCCCAGGCGAGGCTAGAAACAAGGGAGATGAGACCGATGGCCTTGCCCGTTGTAGCGTTGGTGAAAAGGCTCATGAGGTAGGGGTTTTGGGCGTTCACGGCGTCCATGGTAGAAGCAAAACCGCCAGAGCCAACCATAATCATCACCGGAACGATAATCACGGCGAGGAGCATCATGGATGCCTGGATGAAGTCCGTCCAGCACACAGCGAAGAAACCACCCATGAAGGTGTAGCTCACCACCACAACGGCGCCGAGGATAAGGCCCGTGGTGTAGTCCATGTTGAAGATGGTACCGAAGAGCTTGGCGCAGGCAACGAAGCCAGAAACGGTGTAGAAGAGGAAGAAGGCGAGAATGAAGATGGAGGCGATGATGCGGATGATTCCCTTGTTGTCGCGGAAACGGTTGGAAAGGAAGTCCGGCAAAGTGATGGAATCGCCACAGATGTGAGAGTACTTGCGGAGGCGGCGGCCCACAATCTTCCAGTTGAAGTAGGTGCCGATGACAAGGCCGATGCCAATCCAAGCTTCCGAGAAGCCACTGACAAAGATGGCGCCAGGGAGACCCATCAGCATCCAGCCACTCATGTCAGAGGCCTGGGCGGACATGGCCACCACCCACTTGTTCATGCCGCGGTTGCCCAGGTAATAGGCGCTAAGGCTGTTTGCTTTCTTGGAGAAGTAGGCTCCAATGCCAAGCATCATCAAAAGGTAAAGAACGAAAACTGTTAAGACCATGAGGTCCTCCTAAATTTGTAAGGTAAATTTAGTAAGATGTTCCAATTTTTTTAGATTAGGGGGAGTGAAATACGCGCATATCGTTGAAGGAATGTTTATTTCGAGGCCTAACCGCTTTATTGCCCATGTGGAGATTGCGGGGAAGGATACTGTTGTCCATGTGAAGAATACGGGTCGTTGCCGGGAACTTCTGGTGCCTGGCTGCAGAGTCTATTTGGAAAAGTCCACAAATCCAGAGAGAAAAACTCCCTATGACTTGGTGACTGTGGAAAAAGAGGTGGAGTGGACGCGGGGAAGAAAACGGAAAATCCTCGTGAATATGGATAGCCAGGCTCCCAACAAAGTGGCGGGGGAGTGGATCAAGACGAATCGGGAGCGGTTCCCCAACATCACTTTCTTGAAGCCGGAATATACTTTCGGAAATTCTCGGTTTGATTTCTACATCGAATATAAAACTTCGGGCCGCGGCCAGAAACTGCACAAGATGTTTCTGGAGGTGAAGGGCGTCACCCTGGAGAATCAGGCTGCGGCCACATTTCCGGATGCCCCGACGGAGCGTGGCGTGAAACATCTGACAGAACTGGCGAACATTCTGGAAGAAAAAATCTGTGCAGAGGATGGCACTCCCTATGAATGCGGAATTCTTTTCCTCATACAGATGAAGGGCTGTAAGACCTTTGGCCCCGCTGCCGAAATTCATCCGGATTTTGCCGCTGCGCTTTGTCGAGCCCGAGATGCGGGCGTCAATATATTTGTAGTGGATTGCAAGGTGACTCGGGATGAACTTACTGCCGATGCTCCCGTCCCGCTGATTTTATAGCGCGAGGCTCCTTTGACTATGGTCCCGCGCGAAGATTTATCTCTTCCTAAAATTCTCGATTAAACAGCAGCTGATGCTTACATCCGTCTCATAAGGTGGAATGTCTTCCCGCTTGACCCACAACGCTTCTGAAAGTTCGTCTTCTTGCATGTGAATGGTGGGGTCTCCATCAAGTTCTGCAGTAAAGCCCGCAATCATGGAGTCCGAGAAGGGCCATGGCTGGCTTGCGAAGTAGCGGATGTTTTTCACATTGATTCCCACTTCCTCTTTCACTTCCCGAGCGACGGCCTGTTCTAGCGATTCGCCCACTTCGACAAAGCCGGAGATGAGGAAGCGCCTAGGGTTTGGATTGTCCCGATTGTGGGCCATCAAAAGCTTGTCGCCATCGCTAACGGCGACGATGACTACCGGCGAAATCCGCGGGTATACGGTATTCTTGCAATGGGGGCAGACCATGGCCCGCTCCGTTTTGCTCCGCTCCATCAAATTCCCGCAGACGCCGCAATGCTTGTTTAGGCTTTCCCAGTGGGCGATATGGGTGGCTACGGCTCCGCCAAGGCGCTCGCAATGGTCTTCTAGTGTGCGGAAGGTGCGGTTGCCGCCGAATTGAAATTTCGATGCGTCAATTTCTGGACAATCACCATCAAAAAGGAAGTAGCCGCGGCCGTCAATGTTAAACAGATAATGCACGGCAGAATGAGTGGCCGTATTTGATGTCAAAAATTCCTGCGAAAAGTCGTAGAAATGGGGAACCACAAAATTGTCCCCCTCTTTTTTCAGGAGAGTCTTTCCCTCTTTATAGACAATCAGAAAATCTTCGGGCTTCGGAGATTGAATCTGGAATTGAATGTCTAGCTTGTGGGGAAAAATTTCGTGAATCATAGTCTAAATATAAAAATCAGGCCCACAGAATGTGCCAAGCCAGATAAAGGCGGTAGGCAATGCGGAAATAGAGACTGTTGGTGCTCTTTCCGCCGGTGAATGAAACTGTGTTCTCGTGCCTGCGGTAAAGCTGGAGAACTTCATCCATGTATCCGCATTTGAAATGCTTTTGAGAATAGAAGGCCACCCACAAATCATGGGCCACCACTTTGGGAGGGAATGGCATGCATTTGTCTTTGACTTGCTTGGTGAAGGCCATGCAGGCTCCAAGCCATCCGTTGTTAATGATGTTTCTAATGAGCGATTTCTTCATAGGCCAATGCTCATCAAAATGCCGTTCCTTAGTTATCTTGAGATTTGCGTCCACTAGACTGCAGTTGCAGAGAATGGTGTCGTAATTTCCATTTTTCAGGAATGCTTCCATCTTGTCCAATTTTCCTGGAAGCCAGACATCGTCTTGGTCCGCAAAATAAATGATATCACCGCTGGCATTGCGGAGTGCATTTTCAAAATTATGGGCGACGCCGTGATTTTCATTGTGGAAAATCTTGATGCGAGGGTCGTTGTAGCCGCGAACGATATCTAATGTGTCGTCTGTGGAGGCGTCATCGGAAACAATGAGCTCGTCGTCTTCCCGAAGCTGGGGGAGAATGCTGTCAATTTGTTCCTGGATGTATTTTTGGCCATTATAGGTGGCCATGCAGACGCTTCGCATATCTTACCTAGTCCAACTATACAAAATTTTATACCAGATGAACTTGATGTAAGGTAGTTTGAATTCCTTGTGGAGTAATTTGATGGCGCTGAAGAATTGCTTGCGCCACTTGGGGCTGAGACAGCGCTTCAACTTACTTGTCGTGGCTTGGCTTGCCCCGTGCTCATTTCCAGAATGTTGACGGTAGCTGATGGTAGCCTCGTCCATCATGTAGACAATTCCCTTGTTGAAGAAGACCTTCAGGGCAATCCATTCATCATGCATGGTTGCGAGAGAAGAAAATGGAAGCGATACTTTTTTTGCGGCTTTGTTGAACATTGCCGTACAGCCCGTGACCACGTGGCGAATGCAGAGCAGCTGCGGATGCTTACGGAAGACGTCTATTTTAAGGTCTTTGTTGAAGGAATTGTCCATGAGATTTAGACTTGCGTCAACGACCTGCAAATCTGTAGCTACAAGGACGGGAACGCTATCGTTGTTGTCGTCCAATTTCTCTTTTTCCAAAGCCTTTATTTGCGCAAAGGTGTGCTCAATTTTGGTAGGGAACCAAACATCGTCCTGGTCGCAGAACATGTAGTATTCGGAATCCACATTTTCCAGTAATGCCATAAAGGATTTGGCCGGCCCACAATGGGTTGCAGAATCCTGTACCAAGGTAATCTGGTGTGGAAACCTGTCAATGAAGGTGAATACGATTTTTAAGGTATCGTCTGTAGAACCGTCATCGCGGATGTAGAGGTGAAATGTCTGGACAGATTGCTGGAATAGTGATTCCAACTGTTCGCCAATGAACTTTCCACCATTGTAGGTGGACATCAAGATGGCAATTTGTTCCGAATTTTTGTACACCTACGACCTTCTGTATTGATTATTCCAGGTAGGTGTAGCCGTAAAGGCCACCGCGATAGATGTTCAGGAATTCCTTACCTTCCTTCACGGTAATTTTCCCTTCCTTTACGGAGCGGGTCACCCAGTTTTCCATGGTGCGGACAAGGGCCTTGTCGCTGAAGTTCACATAATCCAGCACATCTTCCACAGTTTCGCCGTCGATAATCTTGTCAATCTCGTACTTGTCGCCATCGCAGACGATGTGTACGGCGTTGGTATCGCCGAAGAGGTTGTGGAGGTCGCCCAAAATTTCTTGATAGGCGCCTACCAAATAGACCGCAAGGTAGTAGGGCTCGTCCTTCTTCAGCTTGTGGAGGGGAAGCGTGCGGGCCACTTCGCCACCGCGGGCGAACATGTCAATCTTACCGTCAGAATCGCAGGTCACATCTTGCAGCGTGGTCTCTACCGTGGGCTCTTCATCTAACCGCTGGATAGGCATGATGGGGAATATCTGGTCGATGCCCCAGCTGTCGGGCAGGCTCTGGAACAGCGAGAAGTTGCCGAAGTATTTTTCGGCCAAAAGCTTCGGGAGTTCACTCAATTCATAAGGCGGATGGCGAAGTTCCTGAGCCATGTGGTTCACTTCTCGGGCGATGGTCCAGAAAAGGCGCTCGCTCAAGGCGCGGGTCTGCAAATCTACGGTGCCCAGCTTGAATCCGTTCAGCACGTCGTCGTTAATCTGCATGGCGTCGTGCCAGCTTTCCAAAAGGTTCCGCGGCGTGAGTCCCTTGTAGATGGCGTAAAGATCCTTCAAGAACACTTCTGCATCTTCGGGAATCTCGTCTTCGTTGTCGTCGAAGAAGGGCTGGCTTGCATGCTCCAGAATGTTGAAAACCAGGATGGAATGGTGTGCGGCCAAGGCGCGCCCAGATTCCGCAATCACATTGGGGTGTTCCACTTCGCCCTTTTCGCAGGCTTCGTACATGGCGTAAATCACGTCGTTGGCGTACTCTTGGATGGAGTAGTTCACGGAACTGCCGTTACTGCTGCGGGTGCCGTCGTAATCCACGCCGAGGCCACCGCCCACGTCCACGAATTCTAGGCCCATGCCCATCTTTTTCAGCTGCACATAGAACTGCGAAACTTCGCGCAGGCCGTCCTTGATGTTCCTAATGTTGGTAATCTGGCTACCCAGGTGGAAGTGGATGAGCTTGAGGCAATCCTCCATTTCTTCTTCGCGGATGTAGTCCAGGGCTTCCAGGAGTTCGGAACTGTTGAGACCGAACTTGCTGTGGTAACCACCGGATTCCTCCCACTTGCCGGCTCCATTGCTGGCAAGCTTCACGCGGATGCCGATGTTGGGGCGCACCCCGACGCGGCGGGAGACTTCCACCACCAGGTGGAGTTCGTTCATCTTTTCCACCACAATGAAAATCTGCTTGCCCATCTTTTGGGCGAGGAGCGCGAGCTCGATGAAGTCCTCATCCTTGTAGCCATTACAGATGATGAGGGAGTCGGGGTTGTCCATGTTGGCAAGAACGGCATGGAGTTCCGGCTTGGAACCAGCCTCCAGCCCGATGTTGAACTTCTTTCCGTGGCCGACGACTTCTTCCAGAACGGCGCGCTGCTGGTTCACCTTGATGGGGAAGATGTTGTAGTAGCTTCCCTTGAAACCGTATTCTTTTTTGGCGTTGGCGAAGCACTCGTTGATTTTTTCCAGACGATTGTCCAGAATGTCGGGGAAGCGGAGAAGTACCGGAGTGGATACATCCCGAATGGAGAGCTCCTGTACCAGGTCGTACAGGTCGATGATAGGACCGTTTTCCTTTACGGGACTAACGGTGGCGTGGCCTTTTTCATTGATGTCGAAGTAGTTTACACCCCAACCCTTGATGTTGTAAAGGTCACGAGAATCGTCGATGCGCCATTTTTTCATTTACTGTTCCTATAAAAGAAAAAATTGTTGTGGCTGAAAAATATAGTTAATGGGGGAGTTTGTTGTAAATGGTGGGGGGCAATTTTCTAAATTGGGGTCATGATTGTTTCTTGGATGACCACCAACAAGTGTAATTTGACCTGCAAGCACTGCTACCAGGATGCAGGGGAGTCTAAAAATAGAGAACTCACCACGGCAGAGGGCCTCAAGCTCATTGACGAAATTGCCCGTGCCGGCTTCAAAATCATGATTTTTAGCGGTGGAGAGCCTTTGACCCGCCCCGATATTTGTGAACTGGTGGCTCACGCGGCAAGTAAGGGCTTGCGACCGGTTTTTGGCACCAATGGAACCCTGATTACCCGGGAAATGGCGGAGAACTTGAAGAAGGCGGGGGCCTGTGCCATGGGCATCAGCATCGATAGCATTGACCCCAAAAGCCATAACGAATTTCGTGGCCTCCCAAATGCCTTTGAACTTACCATGGCAGGTATTGAAAACTGCAAGGCGGTGGGGCTTCCATTCCAGATACACACAACGGTGATGGACTGGAACCAGTCCGAGATTTTTGACATCATGGATTTTACCGCGAAGATTGGAGCGGTGAACCACCAAATTTTCTTCCTCATTCCCGTGGGTCGCGGAAAAGAGATTGAAGATCATGCCCTCCGTGTAGCGGAATACGAAAAACTGCTTCGCGCCATCATGGAAAAGAGCCGTACCTTGCCAATCCCCGTAAAGCCCACTTGCGCGCCCCAGTTCCTCCGCATTGCAGACCAGCTCGGCATCAAGACCCGCTATAGTCGCGGATGCCTCGCCGGCTTGGATTACTGCATTGTAAGCCCCATCGGGAAGGTGCGCCCCTGCGCCTACATGATGGAAGAGGCGGGCGATGTTCATGACACTCCGTTCGATGAACTCTGGGCCAATGCAGACGTGTTCCAGAAGCTTCGCACCAAGGCGTATGAAGGCTTCTGCGGAAATTGCAAGTTCAATGACCGCTGTGGCGGTTGTCGCGCCCGTGCCGCCTACTATCACGATGGCGACTACATGCACGAAGACAACAACTGCGCCTACGGCCGCGGATTGAAGTAAACTTTCCTTACCCCACCAAGTCCATCAAATCAAAATACATTAACCGCGTCGGTTCCCTTTCATCGTCATCGGAATTCAACATTTGAAATCCGTTCTTGGCGTAAAATGGTATGGCGTTGATGTAGGCGTCCACTGTAATGAATCTGCATCCTGTGCGGTTGTTGGTGATGAACATTGTCTTTAGATAATTGAGCACCTTTGTGCCAATTCTTTTATTCTTTGCTTGGTTCATTACTCCGAGACGGCAGAGTTTTACCGCAGGGTAGCTTTTCAGTCGCTTCTCGTTCGGAAACCCTTGCATCTTGCGGAATCGGTTGAACTCCGTCTTGTTTTCAAAATCCGTAATGGCGATTTTGTCGTTAGCGAGGCTGCAGTAGGCGAGAACTCTGCCACTTCTGTTGCTTTCCATACAGGCGTAGCTAACGGCAAGAAGGTTCATGTCAAATAAACCGGCCTTGTTTAGTATAAAATCGTTTAAGTCCGCATCGCCACAATCAAAGTGCTCGACTGTTTCGGAATTCTTTATTCGGACGAATTTGAGAGATGGAATTTGTTCTAAATTTGCTTGAACCACGGGTCAATACCTCCATTGGCTGCTTCGCGGGCACGTTTTTCTGCCATGCCCTCTTCAAAGGCCTTCTGCATCTCTGCATAGTCCTTCAATCGCTGGGCGCGAGCCTCCGGAGTCTCTGGGTGCCGTTCGTTCATACGGGCCAAGAACCGGCGAGCATCTTCGCCGAACAAGATAGGTGTTTCTCTAATTGGAAGACACATATTTCCCTACATTGTTTTGTTCATATAATAAGCCCGGAAAACCGGAACGCCAAACCCACTTCGTGGTTGTGGTGCAAATATATAAAAATTTTGGGAGGAATTCTAGTCCTCTATTCCAGCGGCATCGGGTCCGTCATAATCACGACGAACACAAAGATTAGCCAGAAAATCAAGGTGCTGATGGCCGTGTAGATTCCGCCGAGCAGGTCGTCTGCCATGACGCCCCAGCCCTTGGGTAATTTTTCCAGCTGGTGTATGCCCAATGGTTTTAGAATATCGAAGAACCGGAAAATCCCGAAAGCCACCAAGAGAATCCAGGGGTTGGTGAGTATGATGTGCATATCCATGAACGCGAGCCCCATCCAAACGCCGCAAACCTCGTCTATCACGATCCATCCGGGATCTTCTGTACCCGTGTCCTTCATGGCCTTGTTCACAAAAGGAATTGCCACAAAAAATAGGGCAATGGCCGCGATGGAGAAGAAGTGGTAGAAGAATTCATGGAGATAGGGGCCGAGCACTGTTCCTTCGCCAAGATGGATTCCGTAATGGTAGCAGAACCAGGCGATGGGGTAGGCGACAATTGCTGCGGCGAGGCTTCCCATGGTGCCGGGGGCCTTTGGGCTCATTCCCGAACCGAAGAAGGTGCAGAACATAGTGGTGAACCAGTCCGTTTTACGCCATTCGTGAGGGACCTTGGGCTTGCCGTATTTCGCTTTCATTTCTTCCTTGTTCACATGAGAATTATAGTAAAAAGGGGATGGGGTGGTTTGGCTGCGTTTGAACGCTAAAAAATGGGGTGATGGAGTGACGTTTGAAGTGAAAATTGCCTTTTTTTTATCAAAAAACGTTGAAAAATATGATTATAATAAATTTACTTGACATTGTGTTTTTTTTTTTACATTTGACGGTGTGGGTGCGGTTTTCAAAATAGCAGATCTTTTGGACTGCCTGAGACAGATTGA
This sequence comes from Fibrobacter sp., assembly GCA_024398875.1. Classification (GTDB taxonomy): domain Bacteria; phylum Fibrobacterota; class Fibrobacteria; order Fibrobacterales; family Fibrobacteraceae; genus Fibrobacter. The sequence continues at coordinate 79,048 of JAKSIJ010000005.1, read as the reverse complement.
ACGCGATGGCCTTGACGGCCACCGTGACAATGTCCGGTATTATTACCGTGGGGAGCCGGAGGATTATGGACCTACGGGAGCAACGCCTAGTATTACAAGAAACGGTCGCCTGAAAAATGAGGCGAAGATTTTCCGTGAGGCGGAACGGCGCCTGCCCGATGAGTTTGCCGCATGCAGGTCAACTTTCGAAAAACTTGTCTTGATGCAGCATTATCAGATTCCCACCCGTCTTTTGGATATTACTACAAGTGCGCTGCAGGCTGTGTTTTTTGCCTGCTATATCGATTCCGATTACGGCATGACAGAAGAAAAAGAAGGCCGTAGAGATGGGGTTATATATGTTTATGAAGTTCCAGAAGATAAAATCAAGAATTACCATTCTGACAAAGTGAGCATTTTGGCGAATATCGCTGTTTATGATTTTGAGGATGAACTGGACATTCGAAACATAAGAGCCGATGAAGAAAACGAACGCAAGGGTTTTAATTCCGATTGGCGGATAAAACACTTGCTTCACGAAATTAGGGCCGAGAAACCTTATTTCGAGCCTTGGATAAAAAAGGACGATATGGAAAGCGTATTCTGTGTTCATCCTTTGCTGAACAACCCCCGGATCCGGGCGCAGCAAGGTGCGTTTATGATTTATGGGATGGACGGGGTGAGAACGAAACTCGCCCAATGGAAGGATGACCCGAAAAAAGGCATGGTTCGCCGAAAAATAAGGATTCCAGTTGAGGCGAAGAAACCTTTGCTGAGGGAGTTGGAAATGTTAGGGCTTACCGTTGACTTTGTTTACCCTGATTGGAAGGGAACGAAACAATGGCTGGATTCGAAAGATTTTTTGAAGGAGAAGTGATGTTTAAGATTGAAGGCTATGTGGAAACAATCTCTTCGGATGGGTGTTTTACTATCCGGGGCGGGGATGGATACTCCTTGGAGAAGGACGGCAAAAAGTACAACGTGTTTTGGAATGACGATAAACCTTGCGAACCCATTGCAGAATCCGAAGGTTTAAAGGTGCCTAATGACTGGCATCAGTGGGAATACCAAATGCTTGTTGCCGCAAAGGTAAATCATCAAAAAGTTGAAGTTCAAGTGTGTTGCGAAACCCGCACTTGTGTGACAAAGGTGATTTTAAAATAAAAGGATAATGTAAAATGTCAAAAATCGTAAAAATTCTAACTATTTTGCTGCTTGCGGCTGCCTGCTCCTTTGCCAATTGGCATGGGGGTTCCAATGAACCCGAAAACACCAAGAAGATTGATGGCAAGGTGTTTTACCTGATTTCTACGCCCGAGGAACTGGCCTGGTTTGCAGTGCAGGTGAACACGGGCAAGACTACCATAAATGCCCAGTTGGCAAACGACATTGTGCTGTGGGATACGGAGGTAACCAGTACAAGTGGAACTACCCGCTGGAAGGCGATCGGTGATACTTCAACCAGAGCCTTTGACGGTGTTTTTGACGGAAATGGCCATAAGATCAGCGGCCTATATGTGAATGATACATTGGCTGCCAATGCTGACTCCATTAGCCGTGGCTTGTTTGGTGTTGTGGGCGAAAATGGTGTAGTCAAGAATTTGAGCGTGGATAATGCTTATGTGTATGCACATGTTGTTACGACAACTTCGAAAGATCATTTTGGTAACATTGGCGGGTTAGTTGGCAAAAATAAAGGCTCCATAGAAAATGTTTCCTTTGATGGAACTGTGTTGACTTATTTGAATGGATATTCTAAAACCTATTATGCACGTGGTGATGTTGGTGGAATTGCCGGATACAATACCGGGAGTGTCAAGGGAGCCGCGGTATCTGGCTCGGTAAAGCACTCTGTTAGCTCGTACTACTACAGTTATGTTGGTGGGGTTGTTGGTTATGAGGCTGGTGGAAAGTTCATTGAAAATTCTGAAAATAAGTCTGATGTTTTAGGTCAATATTCTGGAGGCATTGCCGGTTATGTGTCTGCGGCTGCTACCATCAGTGGTTGCATCAATAGCGGTTCCGTGACGGCTTCTGGTTCTTCTTCTTATTCTTATTCCGGTGGCATGGCCGGTTATGTGCTTGCCGCGGCCACCATCAACAATTGCATCAATAGCGGTTCTGTGACGGCTTCTGGTTCTTCTTCTTCTTATTATTCTTCTTATTCCGGTGGCATGGCCGGTTATGTGCATGCCGGGGCCACCATCAACAATTGCATCAATAGCGGTTCTGTGACTGCTTCTGGCTATAAAACTTATTCTTATTCTGGCGGCATTGTAGGTTATTTATCTGATTCAAAGGGCCTAGTTTCCACTTGTGTAAACTTGGGCAAGGTTCTTTCTTTAAATAAAGCCGGTGGCATTGCTGGTTACAACGGCTCTCAAATTACAGATAGCTACAATCTTGCTGATGTGGAAGCTTCTGCTACCTCATATTGTGTTGGCGGTATTGCCGGCTATACTTCTGGTATAGTACAAAATGTCTACAGCGCCGCTGAAAATATTGTGGGCAAGGCGGCTATAAGTGGGGCCTATAGGGGAGCCCTGTTTGGCTTAATCGAGGGTGGGGCCAGTACAAAGAATGCATATTTCGATACCAAGGTAGCTGACCTTTCAGCCGCAGTAGGCGTTGATAATTCTTCCTCAAAAACGGTTAATGTAGGTGGCCTTTCTACTGCCAATATGCAGCGCGATCAGTTCGCCTACCAGTTGAATACAATGGCTAGTTCCCAGGAAAATTCAAAAATCTGGAGCCGCACAAATGGTTACCCGATTTTTGCCGATGCAAATAATTTTCCAACCATGCGCGTTACCTTTGACGATGATGGTGCCTCCACTCGTAAGTACACCAACAACAAGGGAATTGTATCTATGCCCGATGATCCAGAACCTGCTTCGGGTTATAAGTTTGTCTCTTGGGTCAAGGAAAATGGAGATTTGTTTACGGGCAAGCAGAAAGTTTCTGCCGATATGACAGTTTCCGCCTTGTATGCTTCTGCTGCAGAAAAGAAATATGTGGTGTCTTTTGAATACCCCGAAGACAATGAAATCGCGGCTCTCGTTACAGGTGCTGATGGCATGCTGGAATCCATTCCTGAAGCACCCGCTGCAGAAGAAGGCTATTATTTCAAGGGCTGGTTTGATGAAAATCTTACCCTTGTAGATACAAAGACTGTCTTTACAGAAAATACCACAGTCAAAGCCTTGTATGGTGAACTTCTGGACCTGAGTTTCACGGTCACCTTCAAAAACATTGACGGTACTGTGCTTCAGAGTTCTACAGTTCAGTATGGTAACGTGCCTGTGTATGCAGGCGATACGCCTACACTTGCGGCTACTGCCCAGTACTCCTACACCTTTGCCGGTTGGGACGCTACCCTTATTCCGGTTACTGGCGAAGCCACATACACGGCAACTTATGATGCCACCATCAATAAGTACACGGTCCAGTTCCTGAACTATGATAATTCTGTTCTGCAAGAGGAATTGCTTGCTTACGGAACCATGCCGACGTATAAGGGTGAAAATCCTTCACGCGAATCCACCGTAGAATTTAACTACACCTTCAAGGGCTTTGATAAAACTATTGCCAGCGTGGTGGGTGCTGCGACTTATATTGCTGTGTTTGACTCAACCCCTGTCACATACGAAGTTGTTTTCAAGAATGGTTCCGAAATTTTGAAAACCCAGTATGTGGAGTACGGCAAGGCTGCAACAGCTCCTGCTACGCCGACCAGAGAAGGCTATGTGTTCAACGGTTGGGACAAGAGCTTCACTTCTGTGAAGTCTGCCTTGGTTGTGAACGCATTGTTTGCCGCCGCACCCAAACACCAGCTTATTGTATATGTAGATGGCAAGGTTGAAATTTCTGAGGGTGTTTACGAAGGTGCTTCCTATACACTGCCCTCTGCAGCGGAAAAGACGGGCTACAAATTTGAGGGCTGGTACGACAATAAAGGAAATTATCTTGGTCAGCCTGGTGATGTTATCACGATTTCGGCAGATATTTCCATTGAAGCCCGTTATAGCGTGCTGTCTTACACCATTACATTCGTAGATGACAATGGTGCTATAATTGAATCGGGTTCTGTGGAATTCGGAACGATGCCGACCGCTCCGGCGGATCCGTTCAAGGTTTCTACAGCCCAGTACACTTATGAATTTGCAGGCTGGACACCTGCGGTTTCAATGGTTACGGGCAATGTCACTTATACGGCATCCTACAACAGCGTGTTGAATGCCTATAAGGTTACTTTCCTGGATTATGATGGTACCACACTCAAGTCTCAGAATGTAAAGTATGGTGCTGCCGCTACGGCACCTGCCGAACCGGAACGTGATGGCTACAAGTTTATCGGCTGGGATAACGAATTTGATGAGATTGTAATGAACCTGGACGTGACGGCGCAATATGAAAAACTCAGCAGTTCCTCCAGTTCTCGTAGCGATGTGAAGCCGGAAAGCAGTTCTGCTGGTGATAAGCCCGCCTCTAGTTCAAGCGCGAAGGACGAAAGCTCTAGCTCTGAAAAGGGCGACGCTCTTATTGATGTTGGAGTTCCGCATTTCACAGTCTCGACAGTAGGTCGCAACATCCAGATAGGTTCTGCACGTATTGGCAGCGCCTATGCTGTTGTTGACATGCAGGGCCGTATGTTGAAATCCGGTCGTGTTAACGCCAGCAATTTCAATGTCGTCATGTCTAGCGCCGGAACCTTCTTGGTTCGCGTTGGTAGCCAGACTCGTAAGGTGAATATCAAGTAAGGTTGGTTGCCTAATTGCAACCAATTTCGTAGATTCCGGGTTCGCGCCAGTTTTCGTCGCGGTTGCTGTTGAAACTCTTGTCCGAGACGCTTTCGGCGGGGTGTTGTGGCCAGGGTTCGTCGGCGTTTTTCTGTGCCTCGCGGGCGGCATCTTCCCGCTTTTTGTGCCAGATTTCAAGCTGTTCCTTGAAGGCGGAGCGGAGCCGTTCCATCCCGATATTCTCCCGTGCGCTAATTTGTATGGCTTCCGGATAGTTCTGCAATAGCTCTGTTCGACGAGCCTCATCACAAACTTCCACCTTATTGAATACCCGAAGCCGCGGCGTTTCCGGCGCGATAATGCCTTCCAACGTCTTGTGGGTCACTTCCAGATGCTCGCGGTAATCAGGCGCGCTTCCGTCCACGACTTCCAAAATGCAGTCGGCATGTGCGGCCACGCCCAAGGTGCTCTTGAAAGTCTCAATTAGGTTATGCGGGAGTTTCCGAATAAAGCCTACCGTATCGGAGAGAATGATGTTCTCTCCATCCAGAAAGAGTTTACGTGTAGTGCTGTCAAGGGTTGCAAATAGTTTGTCTTCAACGTACACGTCGGCACCGGTCAATCGGTTGGTGAGAGTGCTTTTGCCGGCGTTGGTGTAGCCCACAATTCCCACTTGGAAAATGTCGTTCCGTTTTTCCGCCTGGCTTTCCCGGGCATCCTCGATTTTCGCCAGTTTTTTCTTCAGTTCTTGGATGCGTTTGCGGATCATGCGACGGTCCGTTTCCAGCTGGGTTTCGCCGGGGCCCTTGGTCCCGATACCGCCATTGTGCTGGCGGCAAAGGTGCGTCCAGGCACCTGTAAGGCGAGGCATCATGTATTGCAGTTGCGCCACTTCCACCATGAGGCGGCTTTCCGCTGTCACCGCGTGCTTTGCAAAAATGTCGAGAATGAGACCTGTGCGGTCCAGCACCTTGATGCCAGGCAGCCGTTCTTCCAAATTGCGCACCTGGGAACCCGAAAGGTCGTCGTCAAACACCACCATCTTGGCATTGTCTTCTTCCAAAGCCCGCTTGACTTCATTCACCTTGCCTTCGCCAATGAGAGTGGCGGGGCTAAACTGCTGCACCCGCTGCAGAAAACTGCGGGTCACCTCGGCGCCGGCGGTTTCTGCAAGGCGGCCAAGTTCCGCTAACTGCTCGCTTGCCAGCCAGTGATGCACCTTGGGTGTTGCTATCCCTACAAGAATGCAACGTTCCTTCACTGGCTTATGTTCGATGTTTTCGCGCATGAAGACTTTATACGGGCCTCATGATGCCATGGGTCTCCATTTTTTCAAACTCGAAACGGATGGTTTCTTCGGTGAGAACTTCTGTAATCTTCTTGACGAGAATGTCATTCTTGCTGCTTTGACTGATGGAAAGGTTAATCCAGCCGCCAAAGGTATTGCCGATGATTTCCATGTACCGCATGCATTGCGGGAAGTGGTAGGCTCCATAGTTTTCCATGTACTGCGCCATCTCGCCAAAACTGTGGGCGTTTGTTGCCTGGGAGTACGAAATCCCTGCATTCATGGCGTTGCAGCCTTCGTCAAATGCCTTGCCCATTTCGTCCAGCTTTTCGGGGTGTGCCAGCAGATTCTGCGTGGATTCGACCATCTGGTTGCAGCCTTCGATGGCGTTCACCTTATCGGAGAGGAGGAACAGCTGGCTTTTGAAAATGGTTTCCACCATTTTGCGACGCAGGCCTCCCATGAGCTTGATGTCATAGCAGAGATGCGGAATGATGATGCTCTTTCTATCGGAAATACTCTTGAATGTACCGCGGAGGCTTACGGGAATGCGAATGTTGACGATGCCTTCGCTCTTCCCCATTGCCCGCTCCATGGCTTTGGCGATGACGTATGCCACCACGGTGAAGTTGGAGGTCTCGCTTTCCATGGAGAGTTTTTTCACGTCCGGTAGTTTGAGGCTGATGCGGTAGGTTGAAATCTTGGCGGAATCCGTCTCGTAAAATTCCGGCGGAAGGGGAGAGGCTTCTCCCAAATTGGGCTTGGGAAGTCCTTGTACCGCAGGGTTTGCGTTGACTTCGAACATGTTGTCCATGGTCCGCTCCACATTTTCGGGAGCCACCAAGCCAATTTCCGTTTCAAACTTCACGCCTTGCAATTCCAGGTACTGGCGCGTTACCGCGAACAAGAAGCACAGCGTTCCACCGCCATCCGTGAGGCAGTGGTAGGCGGAAAACACGATTTGCTTACCCGTATAGGTGATGACCCAGGGGAAGAAGTTGTAATCCTCGCCACCATAGCGGATTTCATCGCTCCATGCGCTTTCCTTGACAATGGGCTTTCTTTCGTTTTCCACCAGTTTGAACAGCCCGTCTTCCTTAATCAACTGGGTTTTGAAGTGGGGATGGTAGGAGAGTGCGCGCTGGACAGCCTCTGCTAACGTATTTCCGTCAATCTCTTCTTTCAGGGTTACCGTGAAACAGGGGAGTATGGCCTTTGTGGCGGCATACATCTGTTCCGTATAATTCAAGGTATACTTGTACAAATTCGAGCCCTCTTAGTTTTGTCTGTCCAAAATATAGAATTGAAAATGGGTTGGTGTGAAAACCTTGCGGGGAGATGTTATATTTGCGAAAGAAATTTAACATTGAGGCCCTTCAATGACGATTACAAAGACTGTTACTGAAAACCTGGCGAACCTCGCTTTGGATGGTGAATTGGATTCTCTCGCATCTACGGATTTGGAAGCGGCATTGGAGGAGTGCATCGGACAAAATCTCTCTGTTTGCCTAGATTGTGCCAAGGTGCCTTTTGTTTCATCGGCAGGCCTTCGTGTGTTGCTGTGCGCCTACAAAAAAATTGCGAAGTATGGTGAACTTACTTTGGTGAATATAACGGAGGATGTTCACACCATCATGTTCCTTTCGGGATTCACGAAGATTTTGAGGATAAAGTAAGATGCAGCCACTGAGCAGTCGTACATCTACGTTTACGGATTCCGTCATCCGCCGCATGACGCGGGTTGCAAACGCCTGCGGTGCGGTAAACCTCTCTCAAGGCTTTCCCGATTTTGACCCGCCCAAGGCTTTGACGGACCGGCTTGCCGAAATTGGCCCCAAGGGACCGCACCAGTACGCCATCACTTTTGGCGCAGAGAACTTTCGCGAGGCGTTGAGCGATAAGCATTTTCATTTTAGCGGCCTCAGGTATAATCCCCAGAAAGAGATGGTGGTGACCTGCGGTAGCACGGAAGCCATGATGGCGGCCATGATGTCCGTCTGCAATCCGGGCGAGAAGGTGGTGCTGTTCTCTCCCTTCTACGAGAACTACGGTGCTGATACTATTTTGTGCGGTGCAGAACCCGTCTATGTGCCCTTGGACCCGGACACTTTGAAGTTTGATGCGGACATTCTGGAATCCGCCATGAAGCAACCCCACGTGAAGGCATTGGTGCTCTGCAATCCTTCGAATCCTAGCGGAAAAGTCTTTACCCGCGAAGAGCTTCAGGTTATCGCAGATTTGGCCATCAAGTATGATTTGTATGTAATCACGGATGAGGTTTACGAGCACATCGTTTTTGAGCCCCACAAGCACACCTACATCGCCACATTGCCAGGCATGTTTGAACGCACTATTGAATGCAGCAGCTTGAGCAAGACCTATTCCATTACGGGTTGGCGTCTGGGTTATGTGTTGGCGGTTGAGCCCATTATGGACCGGCTGAAAAAAGTCCATGACTTTTTGACGGTGGGTGCTGCGGCCCCTTTGATGGAAGCGGCTGTGACGGCGCTTCGTTTTGGTGACGATTACTACAAGGAACTCCAGGACCACTATACCCACATGCGGAACATGTTCATGGAGGGTCTCCGCAATCTGAATCTCAAGTTCATGGAGCCACAGGGTACCTACTTTGTGCTTCTGGACATCCGCGAATTTGGCTACGAGCAGAAATTTGCAGGGAAACTGGCGGAAGGCGAATACATCGATGAAAAGTTTTGCATTGATTTGGCCCAGAAAGTGGGCGTTGCCGCAGTGCCTGGCTCCAGTTTTTTCAGGGAGCCGGTAAATCACTTGATCCGCCTCCATTTTGCCAAAAAAGACGAAACGCTAATTGAAGCGTTGAACCGCTTGGAAGGCATTGGAAAGTTGAAGTGAGCGAACGCCTTAGCCGCATAGAAAGTTTGATTGGCGCTGAAGCCTTGGAACGCCTGGGCAAACTCCGTGTGGCCATTTTTGGCGTGGGCGGAGTAGGCAGTGTGTGCGCCGAGTCGTTAATTCGCAGTGGCGTAGGTCATTTGACGCTTGTGGATAGCGACTGCGTTGTGGAAAGTAACATCAACCGTCAATTGCCGGCCATGATTTCTACCATTGGGCGCCCGAAAGTGGATGTGTTGGCGGAACACTTCGCCGATATTAATCCTGAAGCAGAAATTGTGCCAGTGCAGGCTCTGTATTCTATGGCAGATCGCGACCGGTTCAACTTTGCAAATTTTGACGTGGTTGTCGACGCCATCGATAGCCTTGCCCATAAGATTGATTTGCTGGCGACCGCTTCGGAAGAGGGTTGTCAGGTGTTTTGCAGTCTTGGTGCCGCAGGGAAGTTGGATCCTACGCAGGTCCGTACCGCAAGCATTTGGGAAACCTCCGGCTGCCCCTTGGGTAAGCTCGTGCGGAATGGTCTTCGCAAGCGCGACTTCAAGGGGGATTTTCAGGCGGTTTACAGCCTGGAGAAAAGTATCAAGACTGCTGATCTCGGGAGCGCCATGCCTGTAACGGCGGCTTTTGGCCTTGCCCTCAGTAGCCTTGTGATTCGTTCGGTACTGCCACCTGAAAATTAGCCGAGTCTAACTTTTATTAGCCTAGGCTAACTTTTATCGTTCTACCTTTAGTGTTTTCAGATACGCCTTCTGCTCGTCGGTAATGCGGTAGCTTTCGCAGGCCTTCTGGATGGTCTTGTTGTGAACCCAGGGGGAGAACTTCTTCTTTTCGATGTAGGGAATGGTGGCGTCCCATTGCTTGGCGAGTGCGGTCGCGAAGAACCAGGCAATCATCATGTTCACATAGTACTCTTCACTTTTCACCGCAGCGGGAATCTTCAGATACTCGGGCTTGAAATCTGCATCCAGAAAGTGGCTCATGAGCATCTCTATTCCAAAACGGCAGGTGTAGGTTTCTTTGGAGGCTGCCCACTCCCGAATCTTGGGCAGAAGTTCGGCTTTGTGTTTGGCAAAAACCTTGGGACTCATGATGTCGCAAACCGCCCAGTTGTCAACGTATGGCAAAAACTTGTCCGTCTCTTCCTCCGCTTCCGCAAAATCCTTGATGGCGGAAATCAGAAGCCCGTGAAGCATGTTTTCGTCGTAGTACTTGTGGGGAAGGGCCTTCAAGAAATCCTGGTGACCCGCATCCTTGATGTATTCTTTTGCGATGGCCCGCACTTCGGGAACCCGCACGCCGATGAAGGTTTCTGCGGGAATGGTGGGAGTGAGTTTTGCCTGAAACGCGGCGTATGCCTCGTCCCGATGATCAAAGAGAATCTTTTGGACTTTTGCAACTTCTTTTTTGTTTGCCATAAATTCCTCTGTTTTGTTCTGGCGCCCGCGCAGAATAGCATGAGTATGACGACCGTATTCCAATCCATTATCAAAAAAATAGCAAAATGTGGCGAAATTGCATAATTTGCCCGTTTTGAACCAGTTCGGGCCAACCCATTTTACCTACATTTTAGGTATGCAAGATTTTATGAAATTCCCCTATGTTGACGACCGCTTCAAGGCGGTGCGCAGGGAGACGGTGCAGGTCCGCGTTGGCCGCGCCCTGATTGGTGGCGATGCCCCTATTTTAGTTCAGTCCATGACCACGACGAAGCCGAAGGATGTGGATGAGACTGTGCGTCAGACTTTGGCCTTGGCCGCCGCCGGTTGCGGTTTGGTCCGCATTACGGCGCCCACATTTGCCGATGCCTGTGGTTTGGAAGAGGTGATGAAGCGGGTTCGCGCTGCCGGTTGTGATGTTCCCGTTTCTGCAGATATTCATTTCCAGCCCAAGGCCGCTTTCGAGGCCCTCAAGTGGGTGGAAAAAGTCCGCATCAATCCCGGTAACTTCGTGGATACGGGCATTCTCACTCTCGAAAATCAGACAGACAAGATGTTTGATGAGGGGAAGGAGAAGGTGGCGGAGGCTTTTACGCCTTTTGTGCAGGAGGCGAAGCGCCTCGGTCGTGCTATTCGCATTGGTGTGAACCATGGTTCCCTTTCGGCCCGCATGATTTACCGCTATGGCGACACTGTGGAAGGCATGGTGGAAAGTGCCATCGAGTATTTGGCGGTTTGCGAAGCGGAACATTTTGACCAGGTGGTGCTGAGCCTTAAGTCCAGCAATCCCCGTGTGGCCATTGCGGCTTACCGTTTGCTGGCGGCCCGCTTGAAAGAGGAAAAGTTTAAGCCGTACCCGTTCCACGTGGGCGTGACGGAGGCTGGCGCTGGCGCCGATGGACGTTTGAAGTCTGCTGCCGGTATCGGAGCGTTGCTGCTCGATGGTCTTGCCGATACGATTCGCGTTTCGCTGACGGAAGACCCTGTGGCGGAAGTGCCCGTGGCTCAGGAATTGATTCGGGTTTGCGCCTTGGATGCAAATGCGCCCAAGTTTGATGTGCCGGCCTGGAAGAAGGACCCGTACCACTATGCCCGTCGTGAATCCACGCCTGTGGTTTTGTCTGGGGTGGAGATGGGCGGCTCCCAGCCTGTGAAGGTTGGCGTGAAAGCGGCGGCCTTGAGCTCCACAAAGGAGCGTCGTAGCCCGGAATTTGCTTTGGCTGGCTTTGAAAACAAGCCCTTGGTCACCTTTAAAGATGCGATGGATGTGGCAGGTTTTGCTGCAAATCCTTCTGCAGTGCCGGAAAACAGCCTTTTCTGCTATACGGGTGCAGATCTGGTGCCCGGTGTTCGGGCCTTGGCCTCGGCTTTGGATGCTGCAGGCCGTAAAGACCCCATTCTCCTCTACGCAAAAATTGACAAGAGCGAGGGTGCGCAGCTGAAGGTGGCTGCGGAGTTGGGAAGCCTTTTGACTGATGGTCTTGGCGATGCCGTCTGCATTGAGGGTGGCGAGTCTGAGACTGCGACCGTGGCGTTGACGTTTGACATTCTGCAGGCCGCCGCGTGCCGCCGCAGCAAGACGAACTTCATTAGCTGCCCGGGTTGCGGCCGCACGCTGTACGACATTCGCACGGTGCTGGGGAAAATCAAGGAACGCTTTGGCCACTTGCAGGATATCTCCATCGCCGTGATGGGCTGCATCGTGAACGGCCCGGGCGAAATGGCGGACGCCGACTTCGGCTACGTCGGTGGCGGCCCCGGCCGTATCAGCCTCTTTGAAGGCAAGGTGGCGGTGAAGAAGAACATTCCCGAAGAAAACGCCATCGAGGAATTGGTGAATTTGCTTAAGGAGAAGGGCCGTTGGCAGGAACCCTGAGTGGTGCCGGCGGCAAATCTCAAAAATTTTAAAACTCAAACATAAGGACAAAATATCATGGCAACTATTAAGACGATGAACAACATTTCCAAGAAGGGACTTTCCCTGTTTGGCTCTTTCTATCAGGTTTCCGATTCCATCGAAAAACCCGATGCCATCTTGGTGCGTTCAGCTCAAGTCGATACCGACAACTTTGACGGCCTTCTGGCTGTGGCTCGTGCCGGTGCTGGTGTGAACAACATCACCATCGATAAGGCCAGTGCAAAGGGTGTTTGCGTGTTCAATACCCCGGGTGCCAACGCCAACGCTGTGGCAGAACTGGTGATGACCGTTCTCGGTATGGCTGTCCGTAACGTTGCTCAGGCTGCCAATTGGGTCAAGGCTCTTGATGTGAACGACCCTGACATGGCAAAGACCGTGGAAAGCGGTAAAAAGAAGTTTGCCGGTATGGAACTGGCAGGGAAGACCCTCGGCGTGATTGGCCTTGGCAAGATTGGCGTGCTGGTTGCTAACTATGCCCGTTGGAAGAACATGCGCGTGCTCGCTTACGAACCGTATCCGAATGCTAACAACATGCATGAACTTTCCAACAAGGTTGAAATTGCCGACCTCGACACCGTCATCGCCAATTCCGACTTCCTCACCGTGCACGTTCCGTTCATCAAGGGCGTGACTGAAAACCTCCTCAACAAGAAGAATCTCGCGAACTTCAAGGGTACGCACATTTTGAACTTCGCCCGCGGTGGCCTTGTTGAAATGGACCCGATTTACGAAATGCTCGCAAACGACACCCTCAAGGGTTACCTCTGCGACTTCCCGGATGCAAAGCAGATTCAGAATGACAAGATCATGTGCTTCCCGCACCTCGGCGCTTCCACTGAAGAAGCTGAAGAAAACTGCGCTGTCATGGCTGTCGAAGAATTGAAGGACTACCTGGAATTCGGTTGCGTCCGCAATTCCGTGAACTTCCCGGCCCTCGTGGATCACCCGCACATGGGCGTCAAGAGCCGTGTTGTGGTGATTAACGAAGACGTGCCCAACATGATTTCTGAAATCACGAAGGTGTTCGGTGCCGAAGGCATCAACATCGCCTCCTTCAGCAACAAGAGCAACGGCAAGATTGGTTACAACCTCGTTGACGTCGAAAGCAAGGTGGATGATTCCATCGTTGAAAAGCTCTCTAAGCTCGACAAGGTCATCAAGGTCCGCGTCATTCATTTCTAGGCCGCTGGCGCAGAATTCCTGCGCGAAAATGGGTGCATTATAGACGAGTTAGATGAAAATCTTGAAGAAGAGATGCCACTGAGAAGTGTGCGTCCTACTCGTCGTGACCATCGCAGCCGCCGCATCGATGTGATGCGGGAAATGGTATCCGGAGTGGTGGACGAACGCCCCACGAAGGAGCGTTTTAGTCGCGAATTCAAGAAGGCAAAAATCAAGCGGGTCAAGAATCCGGTAGAAAATATCGGAGAGGAGAACTGCGTTGAGGGCTTGGTGCTGGAAGTGCACCGCCGCACCTGCGAAGTCCGCCTTGATGGCCATGCTGAAAACGGTACTGGCACAGATTTTGCACAGAAAACACAAGGCCCAGCGGAGTCTGCGGCGGAGCAGGTTGTTACAGCCATGTATCGCGCCACAACCTCCAAAACTTTGGGCGAATTCCCCGCAGTCGGTGACCGCGTCCTCCTCGGACTTGTGAACGACGGCGAAGACGCAGGCGATGGCGTCGGCTCTCAAAAATACTGCGTGGTGCGGGTTCTTCCGCGGAAGAGTGAACTCAAACGCCCTGGCCCGCGGGACAGTTTCCATCGGGAGTTGACTCTTGCCGCCAATGTGGACCAGGTCGTCATTGTCGCAAGTGTTGCGCAACCAGAATTCAACTACGGGTTCATGGACCGCTACCTCCTGGCTGCAAATTTGAACAATTTGCCCTTCGTCCTCGTCCTCACGAAAATGGACCTGCTGGAAAATCCCTCTATGGATGCTCTTCCGGAATCCATTCGGGACTTTGCCTCCATTGTAGACAAATGCATCCCGGTCAGCGTGAAGACTGGCGCAGGCCTCTCGGAACTTCGCCTGGAACTGGACGGCAAATCCTCCGTATTTAGCGGCCAGAGCGGGGTAGGGAAGTCGACGCTTGTGAATGCCTTGGTTCCTGATGCGGAGCTCGCTACAGGCGAAGTCCGCGAGCGCGACGGCAAGGGCCGCCACACCACGACGTCCTCTAGCCTTTTTGACTTGCCGCTGGCGGATTTCCCCAAGGGCGGTAACGTCATCGACACGCCGGGAATCCGCTCTATCGGTTTGATGGAACTGGAAAGTGAAACGCTGGCGAAAATCTTCCCGGGATTCTTTGAAGATGACCGCTTCACTTGCAAATTCAGTAACTGCATCCACCTGAAGGAACCCGGTTGTACCGTCCGTGCGGCTTTGGATGCTGGCCGCATTACAAAGGCGCGCTACGCCAGTTATTGCCGCATTTTGAACGCGAAGGATTAAGGCATGGATGTCGTTGCAAAGATAATGCTAGTGGCGTCCATCCTCATGATGGGGTACCAGATTTCCCAGGCCCTCATGTCGTACAAGACGCTGTGCGAAAAGGCGGATGAACTGAAGAAATTGGCGTCAGAAAATACGGCCTCGGAGTCGGAACTTCGTCGTTCCAATTTTCTCCTTTCATTCCTCTTGTCCCTGGTCTATGTGGTTCTCGCCTATTTTTCTGATTTTACTTACTGGATTGTGACCCTCGTGACTGCAAAACTAGCCCTTACCCTCTACTTGTCCGACGTTTTCTTGGTGCAGATTCTCCGCTGCGATACGGTGTCTCAAAAATTTTATATACTTTCAAAGTGGGATGCCGTGCTGAATAGCTTGGTGAGCCTAGCGTTGGCACTGCTTCTCGTCTTATAGGATTTGGCAATGAAGTCTGGTTTTTATGCCTTTTTGATGTGCCTCGGCCTTCTCTTCGCGGGCCTTGGTCACGCGCAGGAAGTGGTTCCCGGCGGTGGTGCCGGAACGGCGATTTCCACTCCGATTTTTTTAGGGGCGGCCCTTGGCTTTGGCTCTGGTACGGGAGTCGGAAACGATAAGGGCTTGGGCTTCCGTCAGATTGAGCCCATGATTGGCGCGTGGCTTCCGGGACTGGGTTTCCTTCGCATTGGCTATGGCTTCTTTGATTATTCCGAGGAAGCGGATAACGGTAAGGATGTAGAAGTGGACCATTCCGATTTCGATGTGGAATTGGGGGCTCATGTATTTGGCACGCTTTATTTGGAAGGCGGTTATTCCAGAGTCAAGGAGCTTTCTGATTTGGGAGACGTTGCCTGGAATGAATGGTATGCGGGTTTTGGCACAATCTTTAACATTTTTGCGAAGACAATGCTCTTCACGGATATTACCTACCACTGGGTTTTGGACCATTATGATCCTTTCCAGAGCAAATCCGTTTCCGGAAGCCGCCTGCAGTTGAACTTAGGTTTTGCTGCCTATGTCTACTAAAAACGTGGCCATTCTCGGGGGAGCTTTCGACCCCGTTCATCAAGATCATGTGACGGTGGCAAAGACTTGCCTTGACCGCGGTTTTTGCGATGAAGTATGGTTCATGCCTAGTCCGGATCGCTGGGACAAGACTCTCCACGCAAGCCCGGAAGACCGCTTTACCATGCTGGAAATGGCTTTCTCGGGCGATAAGCGGCTGGTGCTTTCAGACTTGGAGATTCAGCAAGGGGATTTTCGCGGTTCCTACGTCTTTTTGATGGGCGTGAAGGAGAAGTTTCCGGACATAAACTTCCGCTTGCTGGTTGGCGCCGACAGTTACGGCAACATCCCGCATTGGCGCGACCCCATGAATTTTTACGGCACGAACTACAACGGCCCGATGCTATTGCGGGATATCGAACTGATTGTCTTTGCCCGCAATGGATACCCCAAGCCCGACGTGGAAGCCCACAATGCAAACGGTTACGCTCCGCTGCTGTGGCTCGGGCCCGAGGAGGGCTTCAACGGCGTCTATTCCAGCACCAACATCCGCAAAAGCCTGCTTTGCAACCGCAGCGAATGTCCCGCGGGACTATTGCCCGAAATCTACCAGTACATTCTGGAACGGGATTTGTATAAGGAATGATTCTTGATGCAGTTTGCGGATAAACTTCTGGCACTTCCCATCGTGGTGAAACTGAAAAAGTTTTTCCCGGCGATTGCGTTCCTGGCGGGCTTTGGCTGGGATTCCTGGACCCTTGGCCACAAGGTTTACGGGACGGATCTGTTGTTCCTTTTGGCCTACTATTTGGGCGCTCTCGTTTTTGTAGTGCTGCTTTCTGCGCGCTTGGAACATCCTGAAGGTTGGACCCCCGAACGCATCCAGGCGGAATCCGACAACATGAAGACGGTCAAGGGGAAGCAAGCCATTGTAGTGCGCCACCGCTTTCTGGATAGGGAATGGAGCGAAGTCTGGAAGAACCGCTTCAGTTGGGTGGTACAGTTCTGTTTCGGTAGCTTGTTCAGCGCTCTTGTCGTGTGCTATTTCAAGAGCAGCGGCTCTCTCGCATCCTTCGTTTTGGTGCTGGTCCTTGCCTCCCTTTTGGTGGGAAATGAATTCCTTCAGAAGAAGTATGAAAGTTTCGGCTTCACTTTGGCGTTCTTCTGCCTTCTGGGGACCATGTTCATGAATTTCACCATTCCTCACTTGGTCCATCGCATTGGCTTTATCTGGTTCTTCGTCAGTACGCTTTTGTCTTTTGGCGTCTGCATTCTCATTCAGAAGATTTCCCATCGCAGTTGGAAGGTGCTGATTGCACCTGGCGTGATTAGCACGCTTTTGGTGATAGCCTACATTTTGAACTGGGTGCCGCCGGTTCCCCTGGTTTTGAAGCAGCGCATGGTTTGCCAGAATTTTGACAAGGCGACTTATTCCTGCGATGTGGACGCTCCCAGTTTTTTACAAAGGGTTGGCCTGAAAATTCCCTCGGTCCATAGAATTGATGGGAATGAGATTTATGTGGTCAGTTCCGTCTATGCTCCGGCGGAACTGAAGGCGGAGCTCGAGTACCGCTGGTATTATCAGAATCCAGAAACGGGCAGTTACAGCCTAACGGACAAGATTTCTTCTGGCCGCATGACCATCCGCGGTGGCCGTGATGATGGATTCCGCAGTTTTAGCAAGAAGAGTAAGGTCCCTGCCGGCAAGTACCGCGTGGAAACTGCCTACAAGGGGGGCGCGGTTATTGGGGCTATCGCATTCGAGGTTTTTAACGAGGCTCTAGCTCCCTCGGCGTACGTCCGCGATTCGCTGAAGTAGACATAATTATGAATTGTGAGCGTTTCCAGCTTGCGATATAATTTTGCATTTTGAATTACTAATTGTGAATTGACATACCTTTTTCCCTTGTGATAATGTATTTTTCTATTGAATAAAGTTTAATGGAGTTCTTATGAATTTCTCGTCGGTAAAACCCGGTTTTTTTGTCCAAGATGGTTCCCTCTACAGTAAGGATAACGAAAAGGTCATCCTTCGCGGCGTGAACAAGATGTTCATCTGGACGGATAGGGAAGGAAAGACCATCCCGGAAATTGCAAAGACGGGCGCCAACTGCGTTCGCATTGTGTGGAATACTCGTGGCCGCGTGAGCGATTTGGATAACATCATCACCCTTTGCATCACTAACGGCATGATTCCCATTCCGGAAATCCACGATACCACGGGCAACTGGGATCGGCTTTCGGAAGCTCTTGAATTCTGGACTCGCGAAGAGACTCTTCTGCTGATTTCCAACCATCAGGAATACCTGATTGTCAATGTGGGAAACGAACCTGGTGCTACAGAGCAGGATCCGGAAGAATTCTTTGGGGCCTACAACCTCATTGTCACCAAGATGCGTGCGGCTGGAATTCGCGTGCCCATCATGATTGATGCGGATTTGTGGGGCCAGAACGAGAAGAACCTTTTGAATGTTGGTCCAAGGCTTTTGCAGGCAGACCCGGAGCACAATCTGCTGTTCTCCATCCACATGTGGTGGCCCTCCGAAAAGCACGATGCTGTGGCAACGGGTTTTTCTACGGTTCAGGAACGCGTTACTGCCACTCTTGAAACCGCAGTGGAGAAAAAGGTGCCGCTCATTGTGGGCGAGTTTGCTCCTGTGGCTGTAGGCGGAGTCCGTGAGATTCCCTACAAGCACATCATGGCGGAGTGTGAGCGCCTGGGCATAGGCTGGATGGCCTGGAGTTTTGGTCCGGGTAACTTCGACAGTCCGGAAATGGACATGACGGTTCATGGCTCCTTCAACACCTTGGTGGGCTGGGGCAAGGAAGTGGCTGTGGATAGCCCTCTCGGCATTCAGAACACTAGCGTCATTCCCACCTTTATTCAAAACAAGAATTTCAATATCGGGTCCCAGGGCACTGGAACGAACCTCATTCAGAACGGCGATTTCTCTGGCGGGAACCCGCTAGAAGGCTGGACCACGGACTTCTGGGGCGGAAAGACTAAAGTCTCTGTAGAAAACGGAGAGGTCTGCTTTGATATCGAACAGGCCAGTGCCGAAACTTGGGGCCTTCAGTTCAAGCAGCATCTTTCTCTCATCAATGGCGTGACCTACGTGTTCAGCATGCGGGCCAAGGCCGCAAAGCCGCGCACCTTGAACGTGAACATCAAGAAGGATGTGGATGTCTATACGCCATACGCCAACGGCCGTATTCTGGACTTGAGTACCAGTTGGCAGAACTTCAGCTGGAAGTTCACCATGAAGGAAGATACCGACATGGATGCGCTACTGATTTTTGATATGGGAGGCACACCCATCTCTTGGTCTTTGGCCAATGTGCAATTGGTGCAGGCTCGCAATATTGCAGATCGCTTGAATCGTACCTTCCAGCGCAATGTGCAGAAGAACTCTGGTTACTTCAATGCGCCCAATGGACCTTGGCAACTAGTGCTCTATTCCGTGAACGGTGACCTCCAAGAGATTCTGGACCAGGGCAAGGGCGGCGAAGGCATGCGCGCCTATCCGAAGATTGATAAGAGCGGAATCATGGTGGTGAAGGATCTTTGATTTTTTTGTGGATAGCTAAATGACTTTATCTAGAATTGTTGGAATTTCCCTTGTTGGCGTAGCCTCTCTTTTTGCAGACGATATCATCCGTTTTGTTCCAGAGCCTTATCCCATTGGTTCCGTGGATCAGGGCGAGGTGAAGCATTTGGTCATCAAGGGCGCCAACGTGACCTCCAAGGAAATCGCCTTGGAAAATGTCATGGGCCAGGGCGTGGGAATGAGCAACTTCAATTTTCCACAGAAGATTGCGCCTAACGCTGCGGTGACCATCGAATTCGATATGGATTTCTCTGGCATGGAAGGCGAGGTGAATCCTGTGGTGGTGATGGTGGGGACAGATGGAACGCCCTATACCGCACAACTTACGGGAATGGTGAATGCTCCCTTCTTCTTTGGCGAAAAGATGTTCGACGCAGGCTTTTACAAACCGGGCGAAAAGCGGGAGTGGTCCTTCTACGTGTGGTGCTCCAACAAACGTGAACGTCCGGACTTGGCTTTAGATTCCCTTGCATCCCGCGAATTCTCCATGAAGGCGAAGCCCGTGATGCTGAATGTGGACAAACTGGACCAGATTAAGGAAGGCGGTAAGGTTCCTGGCATGAAAATCACCCTCAGTACCAAGGGCCTCCTGCGCGAGGGCTTTGAATTGAAGCAGAAGAGCATCCGGAAAATTGTGGGCTTCAAGAGTAAGATGCACCCGAAGGCCACTCCGGAGGTGCTGGTCATTGGCTACTGGCAGTGATAAATTGGCTTTTTTTGCTAAAATCCCTTGATTTTTTAGGCCGATTTAACTAACTTTTGCCCCACAAAACGGGATGTAGCTCAGCCTGGTAGAGCGCTTGAATGGGGTTCAAGAGGTCGCTGATTCGAATTCAGTCATCCCGATAAGGCTCGCACGATAACAGATTATGTCGTTGCGGGTCTTTTTTTATGGTTTGTGTATTTTAGTCAAAATTTTAGTCAAAAAGAGGTGCCCGAACCTGGCTCGGGGGACTGTGATAAATGTCATATAGGTAACTGATAATTATGGAGTGATTTTACCAAAAAGCGTAATTTTATTTATATTTATGACGTTGTAAAACAACTCAATCCTTAAGGAGTATTAAAATGAAAAAAGGTATCGCCGCTCTCGTTTGCGCTGGCATGATTACTCTCACTGGCTGCTATGGCAGCAACGCTTGCTTCAACAAGCTCCACGACTGGAACGGAACCCTTGGTAACAAGTGGCTCAACTCCATCGTTCACTTCTTCCTGATGATCTTCGGTATCTACGGCATCTGCCTTGGCCTCATCGATGGTCTCGTTCTCAACACTGTTGAATTCTGGACTGGCTCCAATCCTCTCGCTGGTGGCGACAGCTACTTCGAACAGGACGCTCAGGGCAACTCCATCGCTGCTGTGAAGAACGCTGATGGCACCATGTCTGTGGAACTCACCACTGCTGCTGGCGAAAAGGCTAACCTCACTCTCGAACGCGACGCTGACGTTGTTCGCGCTCTCGACGAACAGGGCAACCTCGTTGCTCAGTACGAACTCAACAAGTAATAAGCTGCGCCTCGAGCGCACCTTATCTTGAAAGGTTTAAAAAGTCCTCGGTTTCAAAACCGGGGATTTTTTTTGTCCGCAAGAGTTGATTTCACCGTGGGTTGCGGATTTAGGGTAGCGTTTTGATGGAGGCCCGCTTCAGGCGGTCGTTCAGCGCCATCCCGATGCCTTGGTTGGGAATGGGGTCCACCAAAATCAAATCGTATTTCGGGTCATCCAAATCGTGCATATAGGCGTATAATTTGGCGGTGGCTTCCGTCATGTCTCCGGTTGCAGATAAATTAACTGCCGCTGGAATAATTCCCTGATAATTCCCGAAGGCGATACGCACCGTGTTTTTGGGGAGTACTGCGTTTGCGGGAACTTCGCCGAAGTAGAGCGGAACCTGCGGGCGGTAGTGGGTGTCGCACTGCCCGGGAGCCTGCATAGCTTCTCCAGGCTTGGAGGTGGATTCCTTGATGGCGACACGCCCTAAGACCTTCTTCACCATTTCGGGCGTGATGGCTCCCGGGCGGAGTACCGTCGGGACATTTCCCGTTAAAGAGACGATGGAACTTTCTACGCCAACCTGGCAAGGGCCGCCGTCTACAATGCCTGCGATGCGGTCGTTAAGCTGTGCCGCCACATGTTCTGCAGTGGTGGGGCTCACATGCTTGAAGAGGTTTGCGCTGGGGGCCGCTAGAGGTAGCCCGGAGGCGTTGATGATGGCTTGCGCTACGGGGTGGCTCGGGAATCGCACTGCAACAGAGGGGAGTGCGCTGGTGCACAAATCTGGAATGCAATCTTTTTTTGGGAGGATCATGGTGAGAGGCCCAGGCCAGAAGGCTTCTGCCAACTGGTAGGCTTCCTCGGGAATATCTTTGGCGATGTCTGCCATCTGGGAAATATCCGAGATGTGCACGATGAGCGGGTCGAAGGTGGGCCGCTCCTTTGCTGCAAAGATTTTCGCCAGAGCCTTGGACTCGAAGGCATTCCCGGCTAGTCCATAGACCGTTTCTGTGGGAATGGCTACAACTTCGCCCTGCTTTAGCAGGCGAGCGGCTTCTTCAACGCTGGTCCATGGCGGAAATTTCATGATGGTGCAAAAATAAAAAAAGGATGACCGAACGGCCATCCTTTTAAGCATGATGTTTTCTGCTTATGCTGGATTTTCCGGAGCGGACTCGCTTGCTGCTGTTGTTGCTTCACTTGCTGCGGCTTCGTTTGCAGCAGGTGCGGCTTCAGCAGGCTCGTCCTTGCGACCGAAGGCAAATACCTGATCGCAGGCTGCATTGAAACGCTTCCACACCTTGTCGGAGTGTTCACGAGGAACAGCTCCCACTTCTTTCCAGAGGCGACGGAGGTGCTTCACCTTGTTCATGGCGCCACCAACCGTAGCTTCATTCAAATCCGTCAGCAGGTCTTCGGCCTGTTCGCAGAGGAGAACCTTCTTTTGCAGGTTGTTCTGGCGGGCCTGTTCCTGAATGTCCAGCTGGTCGCGACGACGGGTAAAGAAGTCATCGCAAGCTTCGCGGAAGCTCTTGTAGATTTCCTGCTCGTCCATGCCGCAAGATCCCAGTTCACGCCATTCCTTCTGGAGGTCGCGAACGGCATCGGCCAGCTGATTACTGCCGGCACTTTCGGCGAATTGCTTCACCTTCTCAATCATCTCGGCCTTCTTCGCCTTTACCTCTTCCAGTTTGGCGCGGAGGTCTGCATCCACTTCTGCACAGCGGGAGAGAAGCTGATTGATTTTTCCGTTAAAGCGGTCGTTGATAGCTTCGACGGATTCCTTGGGCACCATGCCGACGGCTTTCCATTCCGCACTGATATTCTTGACGGCTTCCACAAGTTCAGCAGAGGCTGCAGTTGCATCCAGAGCTTCCAACTTTTCGCAGAGGGCGGTCTTCTTTGTGAGATTTTCCTGCTTGCTTGCATCCAATTCCTCAAAGTGGGCGCGCTTCTTCTCGAAGAAGGCGTCACATGCGGTGCGGAACCGTGTCCAGATGTCTTCGGACTTGCTCTTAGGAACGGGACCTGCAGCCTTCCAGGCATCCTGAAGTTGCTTCAACTTGTTGGAGGTTGCGTTCCAGTCGCTGGAATCCTTCAATGCCTCAGCCTCTTCGCAAAGTTTCACCTTCTTTTCGTAGTTGGCTTCGCGGTTTTCGTCTTCCTGCTTGATGCTTTCCTTATGCTGGGCATAGAAGGCGTTGGTTGCAGCCTTGAAGCGGTCCATGAGGGCGTTCAAATTTTCCTTGGGTACCATGCCGATGTTCTTCCAGGATTCCTGGATTTCCTGCATGGCTTTGTATTTGTCCTTCCAGAAGATTTCGGCATTGGCCACCAATTCTTCCACCTTCTGGCAGAGCGCTTCCTTGTCGGCCAGGTTCTTCACCCGTTCGGCTGCCCGTTCTTCAATGAAGGGGGCGCAGTTCTGCTTGATTTGTTCAAACAGAGCCTGGAACTTTTCTTTGAATTCGTTGAACTTGGCAGGGGAGGTGGGGCCGATGTTCTTCCACTTGTTGGAAATTTCGCGGAGTTTGTCAAGTACTTCCTGACTTCCGGTTTCCTTGGACAAAGCTTCCATTTCTTCCAAGAGCGTGGCGCGGTCGTTTTCATTGTGCCAGGACTGCCATTGGCGCATTTCCTGGAAGCGTTCCGTGGCGGCCTTGTATTCCAGCCACAAATCGTGGAACTTGAATTTCTGTTCGCCGACGATGTTCTTCCATTCCTGGAAAATATTCTTCAACTTGAGACTCAGTTCCTTGAAGTCCTCGTTCTCGTCAAAGCCTTTCACCTTCTCGATGAGTTTCTTCAACTTTTCAGATTTTTCTTCAAAAATCTTGTCGGCGTTGGCATTGAATTCAGCAATCTTCTCGCCGAGTTTGTTACGGAGGGTGTTGTAGGTCTGAAGTTCCGGGTCTTCACCTTCCAGCAGGGGAAGTTTTTCCCAGTCGCGGACGATGAAGTGGAGATGTTTGCCTGTGGTTTCGTTAGCGTCTGTGTCGGCCAGAGCCTGCAAGCGTTCCAAGAGGGCTGCACGAGAAGCATTGCTTTCGGTGGCTTCCGCGCTTGCTTCAGCGGGCACTTCCGGTTCGGGCTTCTTCATGTCCTGGACCTTGAAGAACATCTGGTTGAAACGCTTGATTTCGGGAGCGTCCATCTGAGGCTTCTTCTCCGTCCATTCAGCAATAATGGCGTTCACGCGGTCTGCCTGGGCATCCACTTTGCCTTCATTAATCACTGTTTCCAGTTCGTCTAAGAGTTCCACCATGTGAGCCTTCATGGCGGCCTTTTCGGCAGCGGCCTTCTCGGCGGCAATGCGGGCTGCGTCGGCTTCGTTGCAGAACTTCACAAAACTGGCGTAGATATCTTCCAATTCCTTTTGCACAGGACCCATGCCGAGTTCTGAGGCTTCCTTCATCAAGGCCTCAAACTGATCCTTGAAGTTGAGAGGCTCTTTCTGGGCTGCCAGGTGGTGCGCTTGCTGAATAAGGGCTTCACGCTTGCTCATGAGGAGAATGGCTGCTTTCTTTCCTCCGTCATCAACTTCTTTCTGGGCACGGATTTTTTCAGCGGCGATTTTGCGGACAGAGGTGTGCTTGGAATTTTTGGCGATGTCAGCGAGAAGATTTTCCGACTCGATGCGTTCCACGGCAATTTTCGCAATCTCTTCCTTAGCGTCCCTGTTTGCGGCGAGAGTGAGAAGATTCATCTTGCCAATCTTCTTCACCAACTCCATGCGGAGTTCGGAATTGGGCATGTTCTTCAGCAAATCTTCGGCATAGCGCGTGTCCTTCATCTCGTTCACGAAGGCGAGAACTTCTGGATTGGCGGCTTCACGAAATTCCTTGAGCTTCTTGGCGACTTCTTCAAAGTAGCGGGTTTCGGCCAAACGACGAACGCTGGCTTCACTGTCGTTTTTAGAAATCTGGGCGAGACTTGCAATCAGGGAAAGTTTCTTCACTGCAGCAGATCTTACACCACTATCATCATCGGAAAGGGCGATGCGTTCCAAGGTGCTCTGTTCCTGAATGGCCATCTCTTCAACGGCCTCCAGTCGCTTTTCAGGGTTGGAATTTTGCCATTTCGGTTTAAATGCATCCAATAAGCTCATAATAACTCCATAGGGTAGACGAGCCCCTTCAGACCCGTTATAACATAATCTAACTAAAAAGTTTTAAAGAAGGTCAGAAATAATGGCTTTTTCTGCCTATTTGTGGGCCTAATTACCTATCTTTTGGGGGTAATGGCGAAGCGAATTCCAAAAACGGAGGCTCCAGAAGCCGTCAAAACCAGGTGCAAGGCCCAAAGTCTTAGCTGGTTTTGCGAGGTGTACATTCCACAGGCGCCGTCGGTGTTTACCTACGGTATCCCCGAGGATTTGCCAGGGGATGTGAGGGTTCGTCGCGGGAGCGTGGTGTGGGTGCAGTTTGCTACCCGAAAAAAGCCCATGCTGGCAGTGGTTGCGAAGTTGGTGGAACGGCCCGCTTTTGATGTGCGGTGCGTTTATCCTCATGCGTCGGGCTATACATTTTCTGAGCGCTACATGGAGGCGCTGGAATGGGTGGCCCGCTATTATATCAGCACGCCCATGAAGGCTCTGGATGTGTTCTGGCCCGCGGATTTTGAGAAGTACTTGGATGCGGTGGCTAATGCAGAATGCAGAATGCAGAATGCAGAATTAAGAATGCAGAATTTTGTCGAGGCGAGTGCAGCGACCGAGCTTGCTCGGGCATTGCCGAGCCGAAGTCAAAATGAGTGCGAAGCACTAATGCTGAATGCTGAATGCGGAATGCAGAATTTTGTCGAGGCGAGGGTCGGGCGGCCAGAGGTTCCGCCGCTTACGGATGAGCAGCAGGCTGCTTTGGATGCCTTGGTTGAAGAACTTCCGAAGTCCGGTTTCAGAGGTGCGCTTTTGCATGGTGTCACGGGCTCTGGCAAGACCCGCGTCTATCAGGAACTTGCTTTCGCCGCCCTGAGGCAAGGGAAGAAGGTGCTGATTCTCGTGCCCGAAATTGGCCTCACGCCCCAGACCGCGAAACGTTTTGAAGATTTTCTGCAAGTTCCCGTCCAGGTGCTCCATTCGGCACTTTCCGCTCCGAAAAAACGGGCGGCGTATGTTTCCGTTTTGGCTGGCGAGGCTCAGGTTGTTCTCGGCACCCGCAGTGCCATTCTCGCGCCTTTTGATTTTGATGTTGTGATTCTGGATGAAGAGCATGACAGTTCCTTTAAACAGCAGGACCCTGCGCCTCGCTACCATACGCGGGAACTGGCTTATCACTTGGCTCACAAGTACGGCGCTCTGGTGGTTCTCGGGTCGGCAACGCCTTGCCTTGAAACTTTCCACAACGCAAAAGAGGGTCACCTCAAATATCTCACCCTGAAAAAGCGTGCCACCGCGGTGGAACTTCCGCAGGTGAACATCGTGGATATGGGGAAGGTCCGTCAGCAGCAGGGAATCCTCATGTTTCCCGACCTTCGGGATGCCCTCACGCAGTGTATCGCGGGCGGTCATCAGGCCATCATCCTCATGAATCGTCGGGGCTATTCCAAGATTCGCGTCTGCAGTGCCTGCGGCGAAACTCTCTACTGCAAGCATTGCCACGTCCCCTTAGTTTATCATAAACAGCACAAGGCGTTACTTTGTCATTACTGTAATCTCTTGTATCCTGTAAATTCGCCCTGCTTCAGTTGCGGGGCCGAAACCTTCGAGTTTGTGGGCGGTGCCATCGAAAAGCTGGAAGAGGAAATTCAGGAGTGGGTGCCTAACGCAAAAGTAATCCGCATGGACCGCGACACCACGCAGAACGTGGGCTCCATCGAAAAAATTCTGGAATCCTTCCGCAATCGGGAATACAACATTTTGCTCGGGACGCAAATGGTAGCCAAGGGACATGACTTCCCCGGGGTACACTTGGTTGGCGTTGTGGGTGCAGATAGCGGGCTTGGCATTCCGGATTTTCGCGGCGGTGAACGGCTCTTTCAACTCCTGAGCCAGACCGCGGGACGCGCGGGCCGTGCAGAGGGCGGTGGCCACGTCTTGATTCAGACGCTGAATCCAAACGAGCCGGTAATGCAGTTTGCCATTCATCATGATTTTGCGGGCTTTGCGGAGCGGGAAATGGATGAGCGCAGGGATGCCTTCTATCCGCCCTTCTGCAAACTGGTTTCCATCTCCATGGGGAGTAAGGACGAATCGCTCTTGAAAAAAGCGGTGGCGGAAGTGGAGCGGATTTGTCGTTCAGAAAAGAACCTGCTGGTTTTGGGCCCCGTTGACGCCTTCATTGCCGTGGTCCAGAATGTGCATTGGACAAAACTCTATTTGAAGACAAATGATTTGAATCCTGTGCGTCGCCTTCTATACCCGCTGGTGAATAATCCCAAGGGAAGCTTCCCCGGCGTGGATTTGAAGATTGAGATTGAATAAAATCGTAGCCGAATTCTGTTCGGTCTTATTCCTGCACCAGGTTCATGGCTTCGCGGATTAAGGCTGCGGCGTCTTTTGCACGTGGAGCACCATCGCTTAGCATCTGCCTGAACTTGCGTGCGCCGGGGAGGCCGGCGAACAATCCATACAAATGATGAACGAGAATGGTGGCTGGCGTACCTTTGCTGGTTTCCATTTCCACATAGGGGAGGTAGGCTTCCAGCACGGCTTTGCGGCTTGCAAATCGCGGCGGCTCCGTGTCACCAAAAATCCGCGCATCCGCATCATGCAAAAACCAGGGGTTTTCGTAGGCTTCGCGGCCCACCATCACGCCATCCAGAGCCATGCCCGTGGCTGCGGAAGTAGGGTCTCCGTTCAGGTGGCCAAGCACCTGATCCAAGCTCTTGATGCCGCCGTTGATGCTGATGTTTAGCGAAGGCATCTCTTTTTTCAGACGGTGAACGAAATCGTAATGCAGGGGCGGAACTTCACGATTTTCCTTGGGCGAGAGTCCTTTCAGCCAGGCTTTTCGCGCGTGGATGATGAAAACTTTGCAGCCAGCCTCGGCGATAGTTTGTATGAAATCTTCAAAGAATTCCCAGCTGTCGAATTCGTCGACGCCAATGCGGCACTTGACGGAAACGGGAATCTTCACGGCCTCAATCATGGCCCGCACGCAGTCCGCCACCAGGTGCTTATCCTTCATGAGGCAAGCGCCGAAGTTTCCGTTCTGCACGCGGTCGGAAGGGCATCCGCAATTCAGATTCACTTCCTGAAAGCCGGAGGCTTCCACCATTTTGGCGCATTTCGCCAAATCCTCGGGATTGCTACCGCCCAGTTGCAGCACCGCCGGGTATTCAAATTCCTGATGGCCGAGAAACTGCTCGGGATTGGTGTGCAATAGCGCATTGCAGGTCACCATCTCGCTGTAGAGCAGAATGTGCTTGGACAACAGTCGCAAAAAGTACCGCTCGTGGCGGTCGGTGCAGTCCAGCATCGGTGCGATGGAAAGGCGTCTGTTGAAATCAAGGCTCATCGTGCGATAAAGTTAGAATTTTTAGACGGAATGTTATCGCGGATGGAAGATGAATTGAGAATAATTTATATTTACAACATGCGCTACATCTTCCTTTTGATCTTGCTATTTCTATTCGTAGGTTGCACAAACCCTACGGTGGTTCATAGTCTTCAGGAAGAGCCCAACGATTTTACCATCTCCACTTACCGTACGGCGGTAAGCACGCCCATGATGGAATCTGAAAATGAGTTGGTCTTTGAACGCAATGTGGCAGGCGGCAGCATTTTGTTCCGTTCAGAATCCTTCTGCTACGATTCCGTTGCCAACAGCGTCTGGTTTCCGGGCTATTACTTCAAGGACTCGGTGGAGTATTTCGCCGTTCCCCGGGATAGCATTCTGGTCTGCAAATCCAATAGCATTAAGAACAATTCCACATTTAGCCGAAACCGCATGATTTTTTGGCCAGTCACAATGGCAGCGTCATTCGCTGGCTATGCATTTCCGTTATTAGCCTTTTGGAGTCTTGTCTTCAATACGTTCGTCAAGGATTTTCTCGTTATTGAAGGCACTCTTGCCGGCGTTGGTGCCGTGGTTGGGCTTGGTGTAGGAGGCATTTCTTCGCTAGCCCATAATGAAGTGGAATCCCCTTACGAAGAAAAATGTTCCTCTTATTTCCAGCCCGTAGCAGAGCTGAA
This sequence comes from Fibrobacter sp., assembly GCA_024398875.1. Taxonomy (GTDB): domain Bacteria; phylum Fibrobacterota; class Fibrobacteria; order Fibrobacterales; family Fibrobacteraceae; genus Fibrobacter. The sequence continues at coordinate 50,140 of JAKSIJ010000005.1, read as the reverse complement.
ATTTCTGCAGCGAAACAAGTGCAAGTACCATGCAGAGGGTGTGCCGTTCCGGTAGATTTTTGCTATAATGCATTTCATGAGTTTTATCAAAAACATTGTGGTTGCTGGGGGTACGCACGGGAACGAGCGTACGGGCGTGCGCCTGGTGCAGAAGTGGATGGAAAATCCCGACTGCTATAAAGATCTTTGCCCAAGCGCAAATGTGGAGCTTGTGCTCAGCAATCCGGAGGCCATTCGCCTCAACCGCCGTTATCGCGATCACGATTTGAATCGCGCCTTTTCGCAGACATGTCTGGATGTTTCTGCTGAATCGGAGCAGTACGAATTTCATCGCGCTCGTGAGTTGAATAGAATTTATGGTCTCAAGGGCGAAAATACCCGCACGGACCTTTTGCTGGACATTCACAACACGGGCTCCAACATGGGCCTTTGCCTCATCCTTTCTACCCGGGACCCGTTCACCATGAAGGCTTCTGCGGTGCTGACTCAGGAGTTTGAAGACGCCTGGATTTACTACCAGCCCGAAGAACGGAGCGAATCCCCCTATTTTGGAACAGTTGCCAAGGCGGATGTGTGCATCGAAATCGGTCCGCAACAGCACGGAACTTTGAATGCCGCCATTTTTGAACGCTCCGAAAAGTTGGTGAAGCGCTATTTGGAACTGGCGGAGGAATGGAATCGGGGTGAACTTCAGAAACGCCCGGCCATCAAGGTGGATGTCTACACCCAACTCCGGGATTTGGGGTACCCCAAGGATTGGCCTTGCGGACCCATAACGGCCATGATTCATCCCGATTTGAACGGCAAGGATTATAGACCACTCCGTAAGGGCGATAAGGTTTTCCGTACATTCGACGGCAAAGATATTTTGTACGAGGGCGAAGCCGATGGCCGTGATACGGTTTATCCTATTTTTATCAATGAACCGGCCTATTACGAGAAGGACATTGCCATGAGCCTTACCGTAAAGACCGAGGAGATGTGGTAATGAGCGAATTTGATCCGAAGGATTTGCCAAGCGAAAACCTTTCCGACATTCCCGGCGAGGAACGCATCAAGAATTTCATGGAACTCATCAAGAACCAGAAATCTGCGCCTTGGGAGTCCCGCCTGAACGACATTCTGGATGCCTTTGAGGATTTCTTGACGGTGCGCCCTGAGCCTCCCAAGTCCTGGGTGGATAATTTTGCGGCAAGCGGAAAGAAGTTCGACTACTACCAGATTGTGCTTCCGGAGGATTTTCAGGACCCGTACGAGGACGATTTGGGCAACATCCGCAGGCTCCGCAGTGAGTTTGAACGCGTCCCCAGCACCATGGCGCTGGAGCATGAACTCATTAGCCGGAACTACTTCATTTTCGAGAACGGTCACGCGGAAGCCATTCCTGCGCCGCAGCCCATGCTGATGCTGGAAAGCAAGGACCGCGATGACGACGAGGAGCCCCAGGACGGTGACATCACTTGGGATTGCTGCATCTCCATTTTCCCCGACGGAAGTTATGTCTCCTACAATCTGGAAGACGACTTCGATGAGGAACTGGGGGAGGATTTCAAGTCCGTCTTTGAAAAGCATGTGGACACCCTCTCCAAACTCCAGCTGGTGATTCCCGTGGAAGGTCGCGATTACGGGATTTTGCGGAGTGACGCCTAAATCCGATGGATGCGCTGGAACAATCCATTTATTTGCGGTACAAGAAACTCATTGCGGAGTCTTGTGCCGCACCTCTTGATTTGCCGCAACAGAATCCACGCCAAGTCCATCTTGAAGAGATAATGGGTTGGTATGACGTGTTCTGTTTCGATGGCTTTGGAACGCTTTATAATCGGGGAAATTTCCTCTATGAAGGGGCGTTGGAATGGCACCGCAAATTGCGGGCGGCGGGGAAGCATCTTCGCCTGATTACCAATGCAGCCTCAAACGTGGATTCTGCATTAGCGGAAGATGCCGCAGAACGGGGCTTCGACTTCACTGCCGCAGAGACGATTTCCTCGGGCAGTTTGCTGCAGAAACTTCTGGAGAAACTCCGCCGCAATTCTCCGGCCAACGCCTTCTCGCAGGCCTACTACCTCGGGCGTCCCTCGGGCGTGAATGTGCTTAACGCTTGCGGCGTAGAAGCTGTGGAGAACCCTCGGGAGCCTATTGTTGCCATATCTTCGAACGTAGCGACTGAGGAGACCTTTGCTCACGCCCTCGAAATTCTAAAACGTCCTGGGGCCAACCTCTTTGTATTGAATTCGGACGCCTGGGCCCCCAATATTGATGGAACCCGAAGTCCTGTTTCTGGCGCGTTGTCGGAGCAGCTGAGGCTCGCAGCGGGGCCCGACACCTATTACCTCGGCAAACCGTTTCCAGAAATTTTCACCTGCATCAAGGAATCGGTTCCTGCTAATTCCCGCATTCTCATGATTGGGGACACCTTGGGCACGGACGTGATGGGGGCTGCTTTTGCGGGCATCGATAGCGCCCTCGTGGTGGGCCGGAATGTTCCTGCGGCGGATTTGGATGCGGATGAAAAGGCTTTGGGCCTTCGCCCTACTTGGTATTTGACGCCTTGAAGTTGACGGAATTAACCGCGGCTGTTTTTTGGTTCTATATTTTGCGAAAATGAAGGTTCATGTATGAAGATTTTTGCTGTTCAGATGAAGGTGGAGCCGGGAAAGCCGGATGTCAACTTTGAGACCATGGCTGCGGCGATTGCACGCGGAAAAGCGGCGGGCGCCGAGTTGGTGGTGTTTCCTGAATTTGCGCTGACGGGCTCCATGGTGGGAGACCTCTGGGCGGAGCAGAGTTTTGTAGATACCGCTGTCGCCTTTGGCGAAAAGGTGGCGGCTCTTGCAGATGGCATTGACATCTTGTTTGGCAATGTGATTCAGGATGAATCAGGTTGCGTGGTCAACAAGGCCTTCTTTGCGAAGGATGGCTCCTTGGCTACGGATTTTCGCAGTGAGAATTTGATTGTTCGCTTGTCTTCCTTGTCTTTTGTTTCCGGCCGTGCCGCTCTTTTGAAAGCGGATTTGCAGACCATGGCGGAGAATGAGAAAAAATCCATTCTCTATGTGAATGCGGTAGGAACGCAGAATACGGGAAAGTTCATCTACGCCATAGAGGGAGGTAGCCTCGCTCTCAATAAGGATGGCACGGTAATTTTCGCTATGCCAAAGTTTGAGGCCGCGGAAGCACTGCTGGAATTGACAGCTGAGGGCTGGAAGGTGCTTTCGACAACTGTGACGGATTCGACGGTGTCCTCCGCGGACACGGAAATTTCTGAAATCCGCAAAGCGCTTGTTTTCATGCTTCGGGAAAACGCCAAACGCATGGGTATCAAGCGTGTGGTCATCGGTGCGAGCGGTGGAATCGACAGTGCCGTTAGTGCCGCCCTCTATGTTGAGGCCTTGGGGAAGGAGAACGTTTTCCTCATCAATATGCCCACCCGTTTCAATTCCGATACCACGAAGAATGCGGCTCGGGATTTGGCGGACAATCTGGGAACGCCTTACATGGTGGCGCCCATTTCTGAAATGCTGAATGCCGTTTGCGATTCTCTGGAAAAATGTGAATTTGTTCGTAATGATACGCTCATGAAGGTGGATGGTATCAATTACGAAAATCTGCAGGCCCGTACCCGCTCTGCCTCTGTTCTCGCGACCATCGCTTCTGTGGTGGGTGGCGGCATTACCTGCAATGGCAACAAGAGTGAGGCTATCGTAGGCTACTGCACGCTCTATGGCGATACCTGCGGCATCATGGCTGCATTAGGCGACCTCTGGAAGACCCAGGTCTACGCCTTGGCACGGGACTTCAATAAGGACCGCGAAATAATTCCTCAGGCGAGCATTGATATCCCTGCCAGTGCAGAACTCAGCGAGGCCATGAATGTGGATGAGGGAAAGGGCGATCCCATTCTCTATCCTTATCATGACCGCTTGTTTGCCTACTGGATTGAAGAAAATCATTCTCTGGAAGAATCCATCCAGTTGCTCAAATCCGGCGCAGAAAACTTCTGCAAAACTTTGGGAGCTGATTTCGCTTACTTCAAACAGAAATTTGCAACCGAGGAAGTCGCTATCGCAGACATGAAGCAGTGGCATCGTCGCTATCGCGGGATTGCCCTTGCCAAGCGCATCCAGATGCCGCCCATCCTCATGGTGAGCGGTCATCCCTTTGGTCGCGGCCTCGGCGAAGCCCAACTCTAAAAAAGAGCCTTGAGTTTTTCTCAAGGCTTTCTCATTTTTGGATTAGTTCTGATGGTGTTTGTCGTGGTTGGGGCAACCGCAGCCGCCCTTTCCATCGCAGTTTTCTTTGTGGCCTTCGCCGCCACAGCCGCACTCGCCATCGCCGTGACCACCGCAACCGCATTCTCCGTCGCCTTTGCCACAGCAGCAGTGGTGCTCGAAAGGCTTCATTTCGTCTTCGGTTGCTTCGCGAACGCTGACCACCTCGATGGCGAAGTTTAGATTCTTGCCGGCCAGTTCATGGTTGGCATCGATGACCGCGGTCTTTTCGCCAACGGATTTGATGCGGATGGGCATGGGACCGGCAGGAGTCTGAGCGTAGAACTGCATGCCAACTTCCAACTTCTCAACACCTTGGAATACATTCAGCGGAACTTCCTGGGTCAATTTCTCGTCGTAAATGCCGTAGCCTTCGCTAGGGATGACCTTCACGTCGAACTTGTCGCCAACGTCATGGCCCGCCATTGCCTTTTCAAGCCCTACCACAATCATGTGGGCTCCCTGGATGTACTGCAGAGGCTCGCGGCCTGCGGAGGAGTCAATGACCTTTCCCTCGTCGGAGGTCAGGGTGTAGTGCATCTGGACAACGGTCTTATCGGCGATTTTCATGAGGATTCCTTTATGTTTTCTTAATGTCGCGGAAAATTTAAAAAAGAATTTGATAAATGTTCCGCGCTGTGGGCTTAATCTTTATTTCTTCCCGTAAATATCTTTGTTGGTCATGGCGCAAACGCAGGAATCGCTCCAGACGTTTTCTGCAGTTTCCACCATGTCGATGATGGCATAGATGGGGAGGATGATGCCCATGATGCCCACAGGCATTCCGGTGCCAGCCATGAGGGAGAGGGTGAGGAAGTAGCAGCCCATGGGGACACCAGCGTTTCCGATGGCGCTCATGACGGCAATGAGAATCCACAAGAGAACTGTGGGGAGGGTCAGAGCCACACCGCCATTCTGCATCACGAATAAAGAAGTCACGAGAATGAAGGCTGCGCAACCATTCATGTTGATGGTAGTGCAGATGGGGAGCACAAAACGGGCCACTTCGGGGTTCGCGTTCATCCGTTCTTCGGCGCTCCGCATGGTCACAGGGAGGGTAGCCGCACTGCTCTTGGTAAAGAGGGCGGTGAGAACGGCGGGCATCATCTGCTTCAAAACCTTCAGCGGGTTGAGTCCGCGGGCGATGAGGAACAGCGGGAGAATGATGAAGAATTGCAGCAGGTTTCCGCACATCACCACGAGAACATACTTTCCGATGGAGCCGATAATCACGCCGGCGCTAATCTGGGCGGTGAGTTGGGCGGCGAAGGCCACGATGCCGATGGGCAAAATCTTGATGAGACCGCGAATCAGCATGAAGAGCAGTTCCTGGAAACCAGTAAAGAAACGGACCACGGTCTCTTTGGTATCGGAATCCGGCATGCGGGAAAGGGCAACGCCGATGGCGAAGGCGATGAACAGCACGGAGAGTACATTCCCCACCAGGAACGGCTGCAGCATGTTGTTGGGAATCACCGAGAGGAAATGTTCATAGTAGGAGAGGCCTGTGAGGTTCTGGGGAATGTCGGAACTGCCGATGGCAGCGGCTTCCGCAGGCAAATTCTCAGGGGCGATGGCGAAATAGAGCAGCACCGCCACGATGGCCGCAGCAAATGTGGTGAGCAGCGTGTAAGAAACGGCATGACGGAAAATCCGGCCTGTATTTTTCTTCTTCCCGAAGGAAGCGAAGGTGGTAATCACTGCGAGCGCGATGGTGGGCACTGCCAGGAACTGGAACAGTCGCGTGAATGCCGTAGCGATGAAGTTGAACAATTCATTCAGTTTTTCAAAGCCGAGAACACCGAGAATTCCGCCTACGATAAGGGCGGCAATCCAGAGAATCATTTGCAGATTTTGTTTTTTCATGTTTTGCCTTCCAATTTTTAAACTTGTTTGTATTCAGATTCAGCGTAGTCCTTGTCTACGGTAGCGGACAAGCGTCGGGCCATTTCAATCAATGTCTGGACTCCAAAACCGGTGGCACCGTATTCGGTGTATTTCCACTTCTTGGTGACGAAGGCGGTGCCAGCGATGTCCCAGTGGGCCCATGCCGTATTTTCGGGCACGAATTCCTGCAAGAAGAGTGCTGCACTGATGGCGCCCGCGTCGCTCCCGGTGTTCTTCAGGTCTGCGAACTTGTCTTTGAGGGCGTCGGCGTATTCTTCTTCCAGAGGCATGCTCCAGAACTTCTCGCAGCAGGCTTCGCCTGCATTGATGGTATTGAGGGCGAGGTCGTCGTCGTTCGCGAAAAATCCCGTTACTGCATACCCGAGAGCGCGGACCATGGCTCCCGTTAGGGTTGCAATATCGATGATGTGTGTTGCCCCAATCAGACCAGCTTCCGCAAGACCGTCGCTCAAAACCAGGCGTCCTTCTGCATCAGTGTTGTCCACCATGACGGTCTTGCCGTTTTTCGCGGTAAAGATGTCGCCCGGCAGCACGGATGTGTTCCCGATGGCATTTTCTGCAAGGCAGAGAACGGCACTCACCTTCAGAGGAAGTTTCAAAGTTGCAATGGCTTGGATGGCAGCGAGGGCGGTAGCGGCGCCCGTCATGTCGCTGATCATTTCCGGCATGGATTTGGGCGGCTTGAGGCAAAGTCCGCCCGTATCAAAACAGAGGCCTTTGCCTACGATGACCAAGTGGTCGGCGGAAGTACGTGCCTCGCGTTTTACAGCTGCGGCGGACCTCATGGCAGTGGCAGACGCAAATTTTGTACCGTCATAGCTGATTGTCACCATGAAAGGTGGGCGAGAACTGCCTTTCCCCACGGTGACGTGGCCCATGAAGCCTTCCTTTTGCAGTTGCTTCATGTCGCGGACTTTGATGGAAAGGCCCTGCGTAAATTTTGCGATAGTTTTTGCCCGGTCTACAAAATCAGCGGGAGTCATGTCTGCGGCAGGCGTGTTCACCAGGTTCTTCGCCAAGGTGACAGCTTTCTGCTCAACAGCGACGTCCGCCGCTATCTTCTTGAATGCGGCAACCTGTGTTCCTGCCACAATCTCAAAAGTGACTTGGAAAGATTCCTTCTTCTTGCTCTTGTAGGCGTCGAATTTGTAGTCGGCGTAGGCGAGGCCGTGGGCGATAGCCTTGAACTGCTCGGTCGCGGCATCCGCCAGCATTAAACTCACTACGGGAATCTGCTTCTGGGCGGCCACTTTTGCCAGGCGGTATCCTGCCATCCGCAGGTGATCCAGACCGGAAAGACCCCGCTCCTTGGCGGCATCTACGAAAAAGGTGGCCTTGCCATCGATTTCCAGGAATTCCAGATCGGAAAAAATGCCGTCCTTCATGCTTTTGAGGGCGGATTCCACCTGCTTTTCGCCGGCTTCGGAGAGAACATCGGAAAACTGAATGGATTGCTTAACGAAAAAGAGGGCGCTGGCTTTGGCCCTGCCCGATTCCTTAGGAATAATGCTTAATTTCATAATACCAAAAGTTATAAAATTGGGTTGTGAGTGGTATAGCGTATTTTTTATATTTGTCATGTTTTGAGAAGAAGAGTGGACTATGGAAAAGGAAACCATCAAAATTCAATATCTGGACGATACCATCCCTCGCCTTACGTACATCGACAACAAGTCGGATTGGATTGATTTGAGTGCAGCAGAAACGGTGGTGCTCAAGAAGGGTGATTTCCGCTTGATTCATTTGGGAGTGGCGATGAAACTCCCTGAGGGCTACGAGGCTCATTTGGCTCCACGCAGTTCCACTTTCAAGAACTTCAAGATTCTCCAGACCAATTCCGTGGGCGTGGTGGATTCCAGCTACTGCGGCAAGGGGGACTGGTGGAAGATGCCCGTCTACGCTACCGAAGACGTGACCCTCAAGAAGGGGAGTCGCATTGCCCAGTTCCGCATTCTCAAAAAGCAGCCTGTCCTTTCCTTTGAGGAAGGTGAGCTTGACGGCGCCGACCGCGGCGGTTTTGGCAGCACCGGCATTTAATCAGTTTTATATATTTTCTGCAAAATTTAGGAGCTTATATGGCAAAGATTGCTATTCTCGGTTATGGAAACTTAGGTCGTGGCGTGGAATGCGCCGTCAAGAATTCTCCGGATATGGAACTGGTGGCGGTGTTCACCCGTCGTGACCCCTCCAGCGTGAAAATCCAGACGGCTGGCGTTCCCGTTTTGAACGTTGCGGAAGCCCCCAATTGGAAGGACAAGATTGATCTCCTCATTATTTGCGGCGGCAGCGCTACGGATTTGCCGGTACTTACGCCCGAATATGCAAAGCTCTTCAATGTCATCGATAGTTTTGACACACATGCCCGCATTCCGGAACATTTTGCCAATGTGGATGCTGCCGCCAAGGCAAACAGCCACATCGCCATGATTTCTGTGGGCTGGGACCCGGGTCTCTTCAGCCTCAACCGCGTGTATGCGGCTTCTATCCTCGCCAACGGCAAGGACTACACATTCTGGGGAAAGGGTGTTTCCCAGGGGCACAGCGATGCTGTCCGCCGAATTGCAGGCGTGAAGAACGCAAAGCAGTACACTTGCCCGGTTCCGGAAGCCTTGGAGGCCGTTCGCAGCGGCAAGAATCCGGATTTGACTACGCGCCAGAAGCACACGCGTGAAGTTTTCGTGGTGGCGGAAGAGGGTGCAGATCTCGCTCGCATTGAGAATGAAATTAAGACCATGCCCAACTACTTCTCCGACTATGACACTACGGTGAACTTCATCAGCGAAGAGGAATTCAAGGCAAACCACAGCGGTCTCGCTCATGGCGGCTTCGTCATTCGCAGTGGAAAAACGGGCTGGAACAACGAACACAGCCACATTATTGAATACAGCCTGAAACTGGATTCCAATCCGGAATTCACGACCAGTGTTCTGGTGGCTTACGCTCGTGCCGCTCTCCGCATGAAGGCTGAAGGCGTGACGGGTTGCAAGACGGTGTTGGATGTGCCTCCTGCTTACCTCAGTACTTTGAGCGACGAGGAACTCCGGGCCCACTGCTTGTAATAAGAGGTTGTGGACGCTTTATCTCGAAATTTCCTGATTAGGGCACCCTCTTTTCTCATACCTCATAATTCATAATTAATAATTCATGCGTACCGCACTCACTATCGCAGGTTCAGATTCTAGCGGCGGTGCTGGAATTCAGGCCGACATCAAAACCATGACGGTTCATGGCGTCTTTGCCATGAGTGCAGTTACCGCATTGACGGCCCAGAATACCTTGGGCGTTACCGACATCATGGAAGCGACTCCAGAATTCTTAGCGCACCAATTGGATGCTGTATTCACGGACATCTTTCCCGATGCAGTGAAGACGGGAATGGTGGCCAGCAGTGCCCTCATCAACACAATTGCAGACAAATTAAAAGAGTATGAGGCAAAGAACCTGGTGGTGGACCCAGTAATGGTCGCTACCAATGGCGCAAAACTCATTTCGGATGAAGCCATCGATACGCTTAAAAAGCGCCTTTTGCCCATGGCCATGGTGATTACGCCCAACCGGCCCGAGGCAGAAGTCCTGACGGGGATGAAGATTGAAACTCCCGAAGATATGGAAGTTGCTGCCAAGCGGATCTTCGAAGAATTTGGCTGTGCCGTTTTGATGAAGGGCGGACACGAACTGAATGACGCCAATGATTTGCTATGCGATGCTGCGGGCATGCAGTGGTTTTACGGGAAAAAGATTGACAATCCAAACACCCACGGTACAGGCTGCACTTTAAGTAGTGCAATTGCCAGTAATTTGGCGCTAGGTCACGATTTGAAAACGTCTGTGCGACTTTCCAAGGAATTCATTTCGAAGGCGCTGGCGGCTATGCTGGATTTAGGCAAAGGCAAAGGCCCAATGAATCACGCTTTTGCAATTATGAAGTATGAAGTATGAATTACGAGATGTTTCGGAAGCGTCATTGCAAGCGTAGCGCGACAATCCAAAATTTTGAATTGCAAAAAGATGCCCTCTCCAGACACTTAATTTTGCATTGTGAATTTTAAATTTTGAATTGCAAAAAAGATGCCCTCTCCAGGCACTTAATTTTGCATTGTGAATTGTGAATCGAACGCATTTCCTGTTAGATATCAATTCATCATTCTGCATTCAGCATTAGTGCTTCGCACTCATTTTGACTTCGGCTCGGCATTGTGCCTGCAAGCAGTCCCGCTGCACTCGCCTCGACAAAATTCATCATTCTGCATTCAGCATTCTGCATTAATTAATCGTGTATAGCGTTCTTCAGGCTTTCGATAAGTCTTGCGAAGGAGGCGTCCGTCTCCATTTCAGCCTTCACTAGCTTGATGGCGTGCACCACCGTGGAGTGGTCCTTGCCGCCAAACCGGGAACCGATGCTCTGCAAACTGATGGAAGAGCATTCACGCATCAAGTACATGGCCACTTGGCGAGCCTTGGAAATTTCTTTGGTGCCGCGGCCCGGTTCCGTAAGCTTTGCTTCGGGCACTTCGTAGTGGGCAGAAACAGCATGTAGCACAGCGTCCAAGCTGACGCGACGGCGGAGCGTGGGAGCGATTTCCGCAGCTACTTTCTGCGCGATGGTCATGTCAATATCATGATTCATCAAACTGGATTGCAGTGTGAGTTTGATGATGGCGCTTTCCAAGCAGCGGACATTGCTTGCAATGCGTTCCGCCAAGAAGCGGAGCACTTCATCGCTAATTTCCAAGTGGCGTTCTTCCGCCTTCTTGTGGAGAATCGCCTCGCGGGTTTCTACGTCGGGTGGCTGAATATCAACGGTCAAGCCCCAGGAGAAGCGGCTCACCAAGCGGTCGGAGAGGTTCTTCACTTCGCCGGCAGGAGCATCAGAAGTAAGCACAATCTGCTTGCCTGCTTGATGGAGGGCGTTGAAAATCAGGAAGAATTCGTTCTGGGTTTCCGGCTTTCCGGCCCAGTTCTGAATGTCGTCGATGAGGAGAATGTCCACTTCGTCGCGATAGAAATCGGAGAGTTCCGTCATGCGACCTTCGCGCATGCACTTCAGATACTGCTGGGAGAAGTCTTCACTGGTGAGGTAGCAGACGCGCTTTGCCGGGTCTTCTTCCAGAATGTAGTTGCCAATGGCTTGCAGCAAATGGGTTTTGCCAAGACCGCTGGAACCATAGATGAATAGCGGGTTGTACTGTGTGCCATCGGGATTGCGGGCCACAGCCAATGCGGCGTTGAAAGCAAGCTGTGCTTTATCGCCGGGAACAAAATTTTCAAAACGGTAGCTGTTGGAGAGGGGAACGCTCGGCTTGATGAAATCCTGGAAACCATTGTCTCTGGGCTTCACAGCTTGCGGTGCAATCTCCTGGGACTGGAATTCAAATTCTACGGGAGCGTCACTGTGACTGCCCTCTTTCCAACCCAGCTTGATGAGTTCCTTGTAGGCGGAATAGACAGACACGTCCAATCCGGAGGGAACGGTAATCACGGCGTGACCTGCAGTGAGACTCACCATCTTGGTTTGCGCAAAATAAGTTTTGAACACGGAATCAGAAAGCATTCCGCGTAAGTAGTTCAAGCATCTTTCCCATTCAATCTGCATACGACTTAAACCTCAAAATTTATCAACCAATCTATCAACACTCTTTAACCAAATCTAATAAAATTGTTGCTAACTCGTTGATAAACAATACGTTAAATGCAAAATTTTTTTTGTGAATAAACCCGACCTGCCCCCGAGGAACCCCCAAAAAGGCCTTTTAACAGGGCAAATTTGTGGAAAAAACTAAATTTAGGGGGTATGGAAAGCTTTGGCTGGTACGACTACGTGTTCTGGCTCCCCCTGTTGTTGTGGGTAGGGCTGTTTTTCTGGTTCTACCGCCGCGCCTATCCCGTTTTTTTGAAGAAAATGGTGAAAAAAGGGAAGAAATGGGCTTACGTGCCGGAATTCATTTCCAAGAATCCTGGCCGGGTGGGGCAACTGAAGTTTTTCTGCTTTTTGCTTAGTCTGCTGGTGTCTGCTGCGAGTTCCTTTTCTGTGGTGTGGGGCCTGGGTAAAGTTTTGCCGGACTTCGCGCAGTTTGGTTTTGCGGCCATGGTTCTCTTCATGATTTTGGCAGCAGTGCTTTACCATCAAGCCATGGGCAAGGTAGCCGCGATTTTCCAGTCCGCTTATTTTTTGGAATACCGCCGCGTGCATTATGCAAGCGATGTGAAGGGCAATTTCCAGAACGAGGCAGACATTCATTACAAGACGGTTTGGAGCTTTACGAAGCGCTTGAGAAATGCCGAGGAACACCACCGGCTGTGGAAGTATGTGAACGCCATGGCCAAGACGAAGAAGATTCCTCCCGACGTTTATGCGGAGACCTTGTATGGCTAATCTTCTAGATCAAATTGGCATGGGCGATGCCGTCCTTACGGGGAAGAAGGCCTGGACTTATGCGGAAGAGATTCTTCTGCAGGTTTCTCGCACCTTTGCGCTGAATATCAATGTGCTTAAGGGTAAGCTCCACAAGAGCATTCTTTTGGCTTACCTGTACCTCCGCATTGCAGATACGGTGGAAGACGACCCTGATATGAAGGCTTCCGAGAAGGAAGTGATTCTGGGTCTCTTTGCGAAGATTTTTAATTCGCCCGAATTGCGGGAAGATGATATCGAGGCTTTTGAAAAGTCTCTGCCGGAATCTTGGCGCAAGTCGGAACACCCCTACATGAATCTTTGCCTCCACACTCACGTGGTTGTGCCGCTGTTGAAGGAACTGCCGGAAATCTATGCGGCTCCGGTTCGTGATGTGACGGTGGAAATGTGCGGTGGCATGGCGAAGTTTGCGCTGCGGCAAGAGGCCGCTCTTAGCTCCGGCTGGTTCACGCTGGAAAGCGTCAGCGATTTGGACGAATACTGCTATTATGTGGCGGGTATCGTCGGGAAGCTCCTCACGCACCTCTTTGCTGCAGACACTTGCCTCATTGGCGGTAAACTGAAGGCGGAGATGCAAAAACTGGATGTGAGCTTCGGGCTTGCCCTTCAGGTGGCAAACATCGTGAAGGACTGCGTGGAGGATTCCACCCGCCGAGTCTGTTTCATTCCAGAAGAAATTTGCCGCCGGCATGGGTTCGAACATTCCTACGACATGTTCAAGGCTGCGGATGTTTTGGCTGCAATGTCGGCTGAAGAACGCTCTGATTATGACAAGCGCCGTGCCGCAGTGATGGAAGAACTGGTGATGAAGACCTGGAAACATCTGGATGACGCTATTGCCTACACCAAACTCATCCCGGCAGTGAAGCGCCGGACTCGATTGTTCTGCCTGTGGCCGCTTTTTATGGCGGCAGAGAACATGAAGATTATCGGGAATGGCTCCTCCATTTTTGCCTCTGAAAAGAAAGTGAAGATTACGCGTGATACGGTGAAGCGGATTATCACCCAGACCATGCTCCACTTTTATTCCGATTCCTGGATTGACAAATCCTATAGCGTGTTGAGACCCTGAATTTATGTGTGATGCAGTGAAGACAAAGTGGTATAACAATTTCTGGTTCCATATCGGAATTATCGTCTTTAGTATTGTGGCGGACCAGTTGACCAAACTCTGGGCTTTGGCGCGTTTTACTAACGAGACGGGTGCTCCCAACCACGAATACATCAATGTGGTGGGGGAGTTTGTTCGCTTTGGCCTCGTGTTTAATAAGGGTGCTGCCTTTAGCAGTCGCCCTCAGGATTTGTTGCCGTTCCTACCGCCAGTTGTTTTCTTCATTCTCATTTCTGTGGTGGCGGCAGTAGTGCTTTTCATTTTCTACCGGAGCATCGACAAGCGTGATTATCTCTCCCGCATTGGCGTGGTGATGATTCTCGGTGGCGCGGTGGGCAATTTCATTGACCGCATGCGGCTGCAGATGGTGGTTGATTTTATCGATTGCGATTTGCCGGACTTCATCATGACGCGGTTCCCCACTTTCAATGTGGCGGATTCCTTCGTGACGGTTGGCGTTGCCTTCGTAGTCCTTTCTCCGCTCCTCTTGAAAAAACTTCACAAGCAAATCAAGGAAGAAAAGGAAGCCAAGTCCGCGAAAACAGATGTTGTAGAAAAATCGGAGATCGCCGAAAAATGAATTTCATTGTAGACGATTCTAAGACTGGCGAACGCATTGATAAGTTCCTTACTGCGGTAATGGACAATGTTTCCCGTACCGATGTGCAGAAGTTGATTGCCGCTGGCGAAGTAAAAGTCGGTGGTAGTATTGCCGCAAAGAATTTGAAGGTGGAAACCGGAATGGTTGTGGTGGTGGATAAGGTTCCAGAGAAAGAGGCTTCCACCCTCACACCAGAAAATATCCCGCTAGATATAGTCTACGAAGATGATGATATCGTGGTTTTGAACAAACCCCGCAATCTGGTGGTGCATCCGGGAAATGGCGTGCAGAACGGCACGCTTGCGGCTGGCCTTCTCTATCATTTCAAGGAAAATCTTTCGGCAGTGAACGGGCCTCTCCGCCCGGGAATCGTTCATCGCTTGGATAAGGATACGCCGGGGCTTATGGTGGTGGCAAAAAATGATGCTGCCCACAGGCATTTGGCTCACCAGCTGGAAACGCGAACTCTTCACCGCACATACAACGCCTTGGTTTGGGGTTGCCCCCGCGATTTGGAAGGCTGCATTGACGCCCCCATTGGACGTAACCCTAAAAACCGCTTGAAGATGGCGGTGGTGAAGGGCGGCAAGGAAAGCCGCACCCATTTTGTGGCCAAAGAATTCTTTGCCTTTGCCACTTTGCTGGAATTGCAGTTGGAATCGGGACGTACGCACCAGATTCGCGTCCATAGCCGCTATACCGGGCACCCTGTCGTTGGTGACCCGCTGTATGATGGTCGTGAGGAAAGCCTGAACCGCGTTCCTCCGCTGATGCGAGATATTGCAGAAAAGGTTTTGGAGATTGCTCCTGCGCAACTTTTGCAGGCGGTGAAAATCGAACTCATTCACCCTACAACGGGTAAGAAGTTGAAGTTCAAAGTTCCGCTGGAAAAGCCCTTTGCTCAGGCTCTAAAACTCTTGAAGAAGGAGTGCCCCGCAGAGGCGCCCTCATACGATGAGGATACGGGTTTCAGAGATTTTGATGCAGACATTCGTTTTGAGGATGAATCGGATTTTGATGAATTTGCAGAACCTCTGGAAATGCCGATAGAAGATGTGGCGCCTCCCATCAAAGAACGCAAGACTCGTCGGGAGCGGATGGCGGAGAAGGCTGCTAATGCCGCACGCCGCAAGGCTGTTGCTGCGGAGCGCAAGCGCATCAAGCAGGAAAAGGCTGCACGCCGTAAAGGAATTCCTCCAGAAGATTTTGTGCAGCCCGGTTACGAGCCCACCATTGATCCGGATTTACTCTAAAATCTAGCGCAAGCTCTGATTTGGAGCAAATTTCAATCTAGCGTACAATCCGTTTCTTTAATTTGTTTGTAAGTTCTTTCTGTGCTTCGCGGCGGATTCCCGCTTCTTTGTAGCGGCGCTTTTCTGCGGCTGTTTGAGGAACGATGGCGGGAACGGGAATAGGTTTTCCGTTATCATCAATGGCCACAAATGTCATGTAGGCACGGCATATATCTTTCACTGCCATATTCTCGTTGGGGAAGGTTCCCGTTACTTTGAGCCCGATTTCCATAGAAGTATTGAAAGCCCTGTTCACAGACGCCTTGATGTCGAGAATTGTCCCTACAACGGCGGGGTTGTAGAATTGGATACTGTTCATGGAAACGGTAGTGACCTTACTTTCGCAATGCCTTATTGCGGAAATGCAGGCCGCCTTGTCCAAAAGGGAAATCATGTGCCCGCCAAAAACCAGATAATAGGCGTTGACGTTGGAGGGCTGAACGACATCGGTTGTTTCTACGTAGGAATCTTTCACAAATTTCTTTTTCATATTTTCTAATATAGCTTTTTGATAATTAAGTTGAGAAGCTCAAAAATGTTGCTAGATTGTAGGTAGAGGTTCCTATGAAGGTTTTTGTTACGGGTGTTGCTGGCCAACTTGGCCATGATGTGATGAATGAACTATCAAAACGTGGCTATGCCGGAGTGGGTAGCGACATTGCTTCCGCTTACGCAGGCATTGCTGACGGAAGTGCCGTGACGCAGGCTCCTTATGTGCCTATGGATATTACCAATGAATCCATGGTTGCGGAAACCATCAAAAAAATAGCCCCGGATGTGGTGGTGCATTGTGCAGCCTGGACTGCTGTAGACTTAGCGGAAGATGAGGATAAACAGGAAAAAGTCCGTGCCATCAATGCCAGGGGAACGGAAAACATTGCGAAGGTCTGCAAAACTATTGGCGCCAAAATGGTTTACATCAGTACGGATTATGTATTTGATGGCCAGGGAACTGAACCTTGGAAACCGGACTGCAAGGATTACAAACCACTGAACGTTTATGGACAAACTAAATTGGAAGGGGAGTTGGCGGTTTCGTCAATTCTAGAAAAGTATTTCATTGTTCGCATTGCCTGGGTTTTTGGACTCAACGGGAAGAATTTCATCAAGACCATGCTGAATGTGGGTAAAACTCACGATACTGTTCGTGTGGTGAATGACCAGATTGGAACGCCAACCTATACGCTGGATTTGTCTCGCTTGCTGGTGGATATGATTGAAACGGAAAAGTACGGCTATTATCATGCTACCAATGAAGGTGGATTCATCAGTTGGTTTGATTTTACCAAGGAAATCTATCGCCAAGCGGGATTAAAAACTAATGTACTTCCCGTGACGACGGCGGAATATGGCTTGAGCAAGGCGGCACGCCCCTTCAATAGCCGTTTGGACAAGAGTAAGCTTGTGGAGGCTGGATTCAATCCGCTGCCAACATGGCAAGATGCTTTGAGCCGTTATCTGAAGGAAATCGGAGAAGTCTAGTTTCCGCAAAAACGTCGCGGAAATGACGCCGCAAAATGCGTCGCGAAAATTTCATCGCGATGCTTACATTTTTTCTACGGTCAGTTTGTTGAAGGCAATCTGGCCGTTTTCTTTTAAGGTGAGGGCTGCTCGGAATGTGGTGTCGTTCTTTTTGAAACCTTCCAGAACGGGAGATTGTTTGTCTTTCACGAGGGCGAGCAGTTCTTCTTCAGAGAAGGGCCGCTGGTAATATACCGCAGGAATGGCGTAGCGGCAGCGGTCACAACCATAGAGTGCGTTTCCGTCCACATCAACCTTGTGAAGATTTCCGCTGCACATGGGGCAGGGGATGCCTTTGGGCGGGAAGTCGAAAACAGCACGGCCCGAGGCTTCGTCGAAGGCGAGTTTCGCCCGGAAGGTAGTGCCCTTCTTGCTGATAAAGCCGGAGAGGACGTCCGTATGTTTTTCGGTGAGGAGCTGCTTCATCTCGCTGTGGCTGAGGGCGCGGCCCGCGATGGTGTGCCCGATTTTGAAGCCACAGTTTTCGGCTTTGCAGACATAGCCCCAGGGCGCCATTTCTAGCGGGTTCCCGCATTTGGGGCAATTGATTGCCTCGGTGGCGGTTTCACGCTCAAATTGGGTGCCGTATTTTTCTTTGAGTGTGGCGAACAATTCCTTCACGTAGTTCACGATGCCGTCGCGGAATTCTACGGGAGATAGCGTTCCTTTTTCCACCTGGGAGAGTTTGAATTCCCACTCGCCGGTCATTTCCGGAGATTTGACTTTCTCGTCCATGAGGGCGATGACTTCCCGGCCACGAGGCGTGCTGACCAGATTGTTTTTCTGCGCCTCGATGAAGCCGCGTTTTTTGAGGGTCTCGATGATGCCCGCCTGCGTGGCCGGGGTCCCGAGGCCTCTATCCTTCATAGCTTCCGCCAGCTCCTCGTTCTCGATTTGCTTGCCTGCGGTTTTCATGGCTGCAAGAAGAGTCGCTTCCGTGTAATATTT
The DNA here is from genome assembly GCA_024398875.1 of Fibrobacter sp. GTDB lineage: Bacteria > Fibrobacterota > Fibrobacteria > Fibrobacterales > Fibrobacteraceae > Fibrobacter. The sequence continues at coordinate 32,076 of JAKSIJ010000005.1, read as the reverse complement.
GGGCTTGCTCTTCTTTTTTTTCTGCAATTCTAGCGTTTCAAAAGGTGCTGTATCACCTGTTTTCCAATCGGGGAAGGCTTCCACCATGTTGGTGATGTCGTCGCCATCAGACTTGTCCGCAGAATCATTTCCTGCGTCTCCGTTACCTGCCGACCCATTATCTTTTTTGGGTTTCTTTTTCTTTTCTTCTTTGACGATGGCGCGGAAGCCCAGGTCTTCGTTCTGTTTCAGTTTCAGGCGGAAGGTTTCTAGATCCTTCGCTTCACTGGTACTTTGTAATTCGTAATTCATAATTGAAAAGTCCGCAGGACTTTTCAAAGTCACTTCCATCTCGTTCCATACGTAGGGCTTGAGCCATGCGTTGATGAATCGCTCCTTGGCCAGTTCATAAATCTTCTGCTCCATTTCAGGGAGTTTGCTCAAATCGCCCGCTTCGCCGGTAGGGATAATGGCGTAGTGGTCCGTCACCTTGCTCGAATTGATGAATACAAAGGAATCGTTCTCAGGTCGGAACAGAGCCTTCTGCGCCGGGTTCGCCAGGCGGCTCGCCAGCTGGTAAGCCTCGTGCTGCATGGAATCGGGCAGATATTGGGAGTCGGTACGAGGGTAGGTGAGGAGCTTCTTTTCGTACAAATTCTGTGCGCAATCCAACACTTGCTGGGCGCTCATCTTGAACCGCTTATTTCCCTCTTTTTGCAGTTCCGTCAAGTCGAAGGGCTTGGAAGGGAATTGCTTTTTTGTGGCGGTTTCAATTTTTGAGATGCGGGCTTCTGCAGGCGCCTTGCATTTTTCGATGATGGCGTTTGGTTCCGCTTCTTTTTCAAAAACAGCGACCTTCATGGTGCCCGCAGAGTTACCGCGTGCGGAATCGTTCTCTCTGTTTTTTTCGGGTCGCAATAACTGCGCCTGGAACCCTTGCCACGTACCCACGACGCTGTAGTAGTAGAGTTCCTTGAATTGCTCCACCAAGGTGTCTCTTTCCACCACCAAGTTCAATGTGGGCGTTTGCACGCGGCCTACGGAGATGAGTTTTCCGCGGCCTGCCGTAAGCGTGTATGCGCGGGTGGTGTTGAGTCCCACCATCCAATCGGCCCGTTGTCGGAGTCGTGCGGCGTAACTCAGATTCAATCGCTTGGTGGAATCCTCCAGATTTTTCCAGGCCTTGTCCAGATCCTTGGCCACATAGCTGTTGACCCACAAACGCTTGACGGATTTTTTACGGAAGTCTGGTGTAAAATCCAATATCAAATCAAAAATCAGATTTCCTTCACGACCAGCATCCGCGCCATTCACGAGGGTGTCCGCCTTTTCCATCATGGAACGCACCACAGCCAGTTGCTTCTTGGTGCTCTCGATTTCCATAAGGCGGAATTTTTCCGGCAATAGCGGCAGGTTCCCCAGTTTCCAAGTGCCTTCCATTCCGGGGTAGGCATCCAGCGGGGCGAGGGTAATGAGGTGGCCCACACACCAGGTGATGCAGTGATTCTTCCCGATGAGGCAGCCGTCGCCCTGGGTAAAATGTTCTCCCTCGCAGCGCTCCAGCATGGGCTTGTAGTGCTGATTGGCGACGGAAGGTTTTTCTGCCACAAGGAGAATCATATTACAGACAAACTAATGTAGATAAATTAAGGGTCCAAAAGTTCACCGCGAAGCACTTCCACGGTGTCATCTACGAGGCTCACGATGTTTGTAGGCGCAATCTCGATAGGGCCGCAATCCACCATCATGTCTACGGAGTGTTGGAAGGTGTCCCACAGTTCATCCGTGTCGAAAATATCTTCGTCGGTAAGTTTTGCTGCGGTGCTCAAAATTGGCTTGTCGAAATGCTGGAACAGTTCCTTGAAAAAGGGATGGGTTGGCATGCGGATGCCAATTTCGGGCCGCTTTACATCCAGCTTCCTTGCAATGTGAGGGTCCGCCGGCAAAATAAAAGTATAGGGCCCGGGCACTCGGGGTTTCATCACGCCAAACGCAAAATTGTCGATGCGGGCGTAGTCCGTTGCCTTCCGAATATCCGGCACAATCAGCGCCATGAAAAACTTCTTCATGGGCTTCTTGAGTGCATACAACTTATGGATTGCCTTGGGTGATTCCGCATTGCATCCGATGGCGTAACCGGATTCCGTAGGGTAGAGGACGAGAGCGTCGTCTTCCAGGGCGGCGGCAGCAAGCTTTACGATGCGTGGCTGCGGATTTTCAGGATGGACTTCAAAACGCATACATTAGCACTCCGGCAATGCCCCGGTACCTTCGAAAGCATTCTGGTAGTGCACGAACTGCAGGGGCTTTTCGTTCGCTCTAATTGCAAGCACGTCAAAACGGCTTTTCTGGTCTAGGTTGTGCACTTTGTTATAGAGGTAGTGGTAGGCGGTTTTCCAAACCTTTTTCTGCTTTGAAGCGTTGACGCGGGCTGCTGGGTTTCCGGTTCCGTTCTTCCAAACAGATTTTACCTCCACAAAGACCATGGTGTCCTTGTCCATGGCCACGATATCCAACTCGCCACCGCGATAGGCGTAGTTCCGGTCCAACACCTGATAGCCTTTTCGCATCAGGTATGCGGCCGCATGGGTCTCGATAAAGTTCCCTTTGGTGCGGGTGGAGGTCATTTCAGTTCCATGCCTAAGAGGCGGATTTCAGACACGGCGAAATTCTTGTTGTCGCCTTCGTAGATGTCTTCCAGGTAGATTTTCAGCTCGCTGGTTTCAATGGCCTGGATGCTTGGATATTGCATTCCCTTGATGTTCTGCAAAACCACTTTCTGCTTGAAACCTTCTTTTGTTTCGAGAGTCAGCGTCTTGGGCTTCTTGAAAATGCGGAAGCGGTCTCCGAACAGGTCGTCTACGGATTTCTGGTAGCCGACGGCAATGCCGAAATGAGTGATGAGGGTGTTGCCGTCAAAATAGAGGGTAAGAACGGGATTCTGGGGCTTCTGTGGCGGCGTGTAGAGCCATGCGGTCTTCAAATCGCCATCGTTCAGGTTGTCGAGGCAGTATCCACCGGTGTATCCGGATTCCAGCTCCGCTGTTTCGCAGTTGCCGAGGGCTTCGCTCCATTCGATGGAACGGAGGGTACTTTCCGGCTTGTGGGTGAGCATCAACAGCACCAGAAGGATGATGATGAGGGGGAAGAGGGAGATGGCGAGGGCCGTTAATTTCTTCCGGATGATTTTCGGAGAAATCTTGCTGGCGGCGGCCGTAATGGATGCGGTTCCGTGCTTCAGGAGGGAATGCCCTTTGGTGAGTTTTGGGCCACCGTGGGTTTCCTTTTGCGGGAACACCTGATCGCAGGCATCCAAGAATTCCTGCATGCTGTGGAAGCGCTCGTTCAACTTCTTCTTCATGCATTTGAAAATCAGTTCTGCAAGGCCTTCCGGCATATCCTTGCGGAACTGGTGTGGGTCTGGAGGGGGTTCCTGCACATGTTTCAGCGCAATTTCTACCGGGCGGCTTCCTTCGAAGGGGAGACGTCCGCAGGTCATTTCAAATAAAATAACACCCAGGCTGTAAATGTCGGATTGCAGTGTGACTTCATCGCCGTGGCACTGCTCCGGAGACATGTATTCCGGCGTGCCCATGGTCATGCCCGTTTTGGTGAGGCGGGCCTTCTCCATCTCTTGAATGTAGGAGATGCCAAAGTCCATGAGGTACACTCGGTTGTCGTGGGTCACCATGATGTTGGAGGGTTTCACGTCACGATGGACAATGCCTTTGGAGTGGGCGTAGAGAAGCCCGCGGGCGATTTGCCGGATAATGACATCGATGGACTCGAAGGGCAACTGACTTTGCTTCTGGAGAATATCCGAAAGTGCGATTCCCTTCACGTAGGTCATTGCAATGAAAAGTTGATTATTCTGCTTTCCGAAATCGAAAACATGGACAATGTTCTGGTGGTCCAGTTCTTTCATGGCCTGGGCTTCCAGATAGAAGCGCTGAATGGCTTCTTCATCGGAGGAGGAATCCAGAATCTTAAAAGCGACTTCGCGTTTCAGCTTTTTATCCAGAGCCTTGTAGACATAGCCCATTCCGCCTTTGCCCAGGGTGTCAATCAAATCATAGTTTTCATTAAATGGACAAGGAAAAGTCTCGTTTGCGTTCTGGAGTGTCATTTTGCTTTTTTCGACCTATAAAGGATAATGATAGTCACAATATAAAATATAAAAGAAAGGCTCAAGGAACCCACATAGTTGAACAGGGCGTCGCCCCTTTCCAGGAACAGATTCAGGAGTGAACTCTGGTTGTAGCGGGACCAAACCACGTATGAAAGGATTTTGCCGACTTGCTGCATTTGGTCCAGGGGAACGAGGGCGCCCGCCAGGGCCACCTGGGGAATGATGAGAAGGGGAAGGAATGCGTTTGCCTGCCCCGGATTCTTGGCGATGGAACTGACGAGAAGTCCAATGCCAATGGCGGGAAGGACGCTGCAGAGAAGAATTAGTGCGAGTAGCGGAAGCGAAGGATGAATGAGCAGGCGGAAGGAGACAAATGCGTAGACGATTAACGTTTGTACGTAGGCGGTGATGGAAGTGAGGAAAAGCTTGGCTGCAAAAGTTTTGAAAATGCTGAGACCCTTTCGGAATTCCCCAGGGAGAATATCTTTTTCGCTGACGAATTCCCGAATGGAGAGGGAAAGCGAGAACCAGTTTGCGCAGAGGATAATGGCGAAAGCCACTGTCCAGAGGGAGGAATTTTTGGAGAAGATTTGGGAGAAGAGAAACCCGATGATGAGGGGCTGGAGAATGAGCGCAGAGAGTTTTCCTTTGTCCCGAAGCCACTGCTTGAGAATGATGCAAAGGCGATAGAAAAAGGACCCAGGACGTCTCTGTGTCGCGAACAGAACACGGCAGGATTTTCCTCTGGAATTTTCTGCGATGATTCCGGCGGTGGCTGCGCTGTTATTGAGTGCAGAAACTGCGGCATCGGGCACGTTAGCGCTGTGGGCGGCTTCCCAGCGGTCTGTGACTTCCTCGTTCAAGCTGGAGAGAATGGCCTCCGGATCTTTTGTCTCGAAATAGCGGTAGGCGTCATCGGGAGAGCCGTAGAAGGCTTCGCGTCCCTGATGCAGCACGAGAACCTTGTGCGCGATGCGAAGGGCTTCGTAGCTGTGGGTCGTGAGAACGACTGTATAGCCCAAGAAGGAAAGCTGCTTCAGATGATTGCAGAGGATTTGGGAGTTGTAGGGGTCGAGGCCAGAGAGCGGTTCGTCCAGAACAATCAAACCCGGAGAATTCATGAGCTCTTGGGCGAGAGCGACGCGGCGCATTTCGCCGCCACTGAGCGTACTCACAAAGTGGTCTCGGCGGTCGCTCAGTCCGAAAAGTTCGCAGAACTTTTCCAGTCGCTCTCTCGCAGAGGCTTTGAAGTCCGCTTTCTCCATAGAAGTTCTGCCACCATTCAGGATGGTTTCCTCTACTGTCAGGTCCTTACGTAGGGCAGGCTCTTGTGCAAGGAATGCAATCCGTTCGCGAATTTCCTTTTGGCGGTAATCCACATCGCCAATCCGGACATCGCTTTCTTTCCCTTTGGCATAAACGCCTTCCAGCAAGCGGAGCAGCGTCGATTTGCCTTGTCCGGAGCGCCCAATGATGGCAAGAATTTCGCCGGCAGGCAAATCAAAGTTGATGTTGGAAAGTAGCTTCTTCTTCCCGGCAAAAACGTCCAAATTCTGCACGTGCAGCGGGAAACCGGGAACAGTCTTTTTCAGTATTAAGTTCCCCTCTTGGAAAGAAACTTCATTCTGCCCGATTTTGAAACTGCTTCCGTTTTCAATCAATACCGTTTTTTGCGACTTTCCCGCTTCATCAATGACCTTATGAGGGAAGGTTATTTCTGCCAAGCCATTTTCATTCGTCCGTGCAGTAAATTTTCCGTTCCTCGGGCTTTCTTCATCCAGGAGAATCTCCGTTGGTGCGCCCTGGATATTGACGGTCCGAGAATCTTCCTCCACATCTTGCAGCAGTAGGGAAAGCTCTGTGCCATTCAAGTTCACGCGAATTTGATGGACCCCGATGACAATGATGTCTCCGTCGCGGAGTTCTGCAGTGTTTTCCACTTTCTGCTGGTTCAGAAGGGTAACGCTATTGGTGGAGAGGTTCCTCAAAATCCAGGCCGAAGCGTATTCCAGAACGGCATGCTCGCGAGAGACGAATACGTCACCAAACCGAAGGTTGTTCCCTTCTTTGCGGCCTATGGTAAAAGGCTTTTGCGGGTTTGGTGTGATGATGCGGAACATGTTTCTACGCCTTTAGGGAATCTATTCCTTTCTTGAATCTTTCGCAGGCTTTAGCAAGAGCTTCATCGCTTGCGGCGTATGAGAACCGTACAAATTCATCATTGCCGAAGGCGGCGCCGGGCACAATGGCGAGCATTTGTGTTTCAAGCAAGTGCTGGCAGAATTCAATGGAGTTTGCAATTTCTTTTCCTGCAGCTGTTTTCATGCCAAAATATTTGGAAACGGGAGCGAACAGATAGAAGGCTCCTTCTGGTGCAGTAACTTTTTCGCCGAGGATTGCAGAAATATTTTCCACCATGAAATTGCGACGCTTCAGGAATTCGGCCTTCATATTCTGAATTTCCTGCTTCCCCATTTTGAGGGCGCCAAGAGCTGCATATTGGGCGATATTGCTGGGGTGATGTGTGGCCTGACTTTGCACTTTCCCGATGATTTTTGCAATAGGGAGCGGTGCGGCGTCATAACCGATGCGCCAGCCCGTCATGCAGTGGGATTTGGAAAATCCGTTCACAACGATGGTTCGCTCTTCCATGCCCTTGAAAATTGCCATGGATACAAATTCTGCCTCATAGACAAAGTATTCGTAGACCTCGTCGGAAATGCAGTAGATGTCTTTTTCAACGATGACTTTGGCGAGCGCTTCCAATTCGGCTTTGCTGTAAACTGCGCCTGTGGGGTTGCAGGGATTATTGATGAGAACGACTTTTGTCTTTTCTGTGCAAGCGCTTGCCAATTGCTCTGCTGTAATTTTGAAATTGGTTTCTGCACCTGCATAAACAAAAACAGGAACACCTCCCAACCACTTCACCAGTTCTGGATAGGTGACCCAGTAGGGGGCGGGAATGATTACTTCATCGCCGGGATTGATAAGTGCTGCTAGGGCATTGAAAACGGCGTGCTTTGCGCCGCTGGTCATTACAATCTGTTCGGGTGTAAAGTTCAATCCGTTGTCATTTTTCAACTTTTCGCAGACGGCTTTCCGCACATCCATAATCCCCACGGGAGCGGTATAGCGCGTTTTCCCGTTATGAATCGCTTCACAAGCGGCTTCGCAAACAGCAGATGGTGTCGGGAAATCTGGTTCGCCGGCACCGAGGCTCACCACATCTTTCCCCTCGGCAATCATTTGTTTTGCAAGGGAATCAATGGCTACCGTCAAGGATGCAGCAATATTCAGAGTTCTTTGGGAAAGCGCTTTCATGTTTTCAATTTCTTCGCCTTTTTCCGCAAGCGATAGTTATCGAGGGAGCCGGCAATCAGAGGGAAAATGGTAAACTGGGCTACAAAAATGCACAACAGTCCAATAAGAGAAATCTGACCAATGCTTCGGAGCCCCGGGTGAGAAGAAATCAGCAGACCGTAAGAACCGATGAGGGAGGCCATCTGGCTTATTCCGATGGAAGAGAATTTTCGTTGCAGAACTGTGAGGGCCGTTCCCGATTCCTTTTCATAGAAAGCATTCCACAATTGCAGTGAACCGTCTACGCTAGCGCCAATGAGGATGGGGAAGGCAAGTGAACTATATACGGAGAGCTCTATTCCGAAAATGCGAATGAGAATGAGAAGCCAACTCATGGCAAAGAGGGAGGGAAGTGCGGTGAAGATGGCGCGACTGAGCCTGTTGTAGAACAAAAGCAGCAGCAACCACACCAAAACGGAGCCGACGAAAATGGTTTTGTCCAGATTGGCGAGGACCAGGTCTAGGAACTGGGCCCGCAATACGGAAGTTCCCGCCACGGAGTACTCTCCGTTTTCAAAGCCGTCAATTTTCTTGAGGTCTTTGGTTAGGTGTCTACATTCAAGCCCATCATCTGGGTCAATGCTAGAGAAAATGAAGGCGAATTTTCCTGCTTCACCATGGATGTTGCTGAACTTGTTCCGGATGTTTTCGGGCTGTTCGTCTTCGTCAAAGTTGTGTCGGTAGAGAATTTGTGAAATCTTCTGGGCGTTGAGAAGTTCCATGGAATCAAGTCTCTGGAGAATTTCTGGCGAGAGGCTTTCTTGAATAGCGTTCAACTTTTCCTGTTTGGATGTCTGATTTTTGGGTGAGAACTGTGCCAGCGTGTAGATGCGGTCAATGTTGGGCAATGCACCCTTGGCTTTTAATCGCCTAAAGTTCTGGTAGAGCTCTTCTCCCGCTTCTTCGGAAGGAAGTTTCACGATGATGGGGTCGTAGTTCGGGAAACCTGTTTGCAGGATGAGGGAATCTGCCGTAGAATTTTCCCGCTGGAGTTCCGTGCTGCTGAAGTCGTAGAAGAATTTCAGGTTCAAACTGCCATAGACGATGAAGACGAAACTGATGACGGAAATGATGGCAATGAGGATTCCGTTGGCGCGATAGGAAATGAGGGTGAATTTGTATTCCTTGTTGAGCTGGATGTTGCCAACGGGGAAGGCTTTTTTCCTCTGGAACAAACTCAGGAGCGATGTGGTGGCAAGAATGGAAACAATCCAATTCAGAATGGAACCGAAGAATCCGAGAACTCCCAGTTCGTGAATCCCTTGCATGGGGACGAAAATGAGGCAGGCGAAGAGGGCAGCCATGATTCCCGTAGATGCTGCCGTAGAGGGCCCGATGCCAAGAACGGCGCTTTCGATGCTCAACTGCGGGCCTAGTTTTTGAGAGCGCTCGATGAAGTAGCGGTTCAAGAAGTGGATGATGGCTTGGCATGCGCCACCAGGCAGAAGTAACGCCAGAAGCAAAGTGAAAATGTTGATGCGTCCGTAGAAGATTCCTGCTAAAGCCAAGGTATAGAGGATGGGTAGGCCCGCAGGAATGGCGGAAATGACGATGAGCCCAGGTTGGCGGTAGAAGTGGATGACGAAGAGAAGGAGAATGAATAGGGCAGTGATTTTACCTGCCAGTTTTGCTTCGGGTAAAAGTGTACGACCAGTCTGGACGATGTCGTACACCTTTCCGGTGTAGTACACTTGGATGTCGGATTTGTTGGCCTCAAAGAAATTCTTTACTTTGGAGAGAAGATCGCGGCTGGCTTGTAAATCCGTTAGAGGTTTTCTGGGATAGATATCAATGACGCGGATGGTGCCACTAGCATTGGCATGGCTTTGGGAAAGAATGCTGTAGTATTTCTTTTCCAAATCATTCAAGTCGAAAAGTTCAGAAGTCTTTGCACTAGTGGAGTCTATCGACGAATTCTTAGAGGAATCCTCCAAGCTCACATAAAGAGGGTTGTTTTTGAGAATGACCTTTTCCTTGAGGGCATCAATGCGCCTAGCGATGGTATCCAAATCCGCTTCTTCAATATAGAGCAGATTGTGCTTCTGGTAGAATTCGATGTCTGTCTCAAATTCCAGAAAGTGGATGAGGGAATCGCCTTGAAGTTCCGCTGCCAGTTTTTTGGCGGTGTTATAATTGGCACTGCTGTCGGGAGATTGGAGCACCACGGTCAGACTGCCCAGCCCGCCGAACTCCTTCTCGATATCCTGAAAGTTGAGCAGTTTTGAGTCGGTCGGGGATATAGCGTCTTGCAGCTGGAGTTCCCAACGCAGATTGCTGACGGGAATGATGGATAACGCCGCCAAAACGAGGCTCACAACCAGAATCAAAACTGGATGTCGTGTTGCTCTTTTTAGTATTTTGGCGGCGATAGAAAACATCAATTCTAATATAAATATAAATTTGGGTTAATGGAGATAGCGTCGCATACAGAATCGGTTATCCAGAGCGATAGGAGAGGTATTGCAAGGTTCTTTGTAGTACTTGTTGTGTTCTTCATTTTTGCACTTCCTAGTGCTCGTGCTGAAGGTGGGGAAGCGGCACCATCTGAAGCTTCTGCCGAGGTTTCAGCGGACTCCTCACAAGCATCTGAGAATGTGGTTGAAAGTTCTGAAGGACGTGGTGCACTCTACTACATTGGATGGCCTTTCAACCATATTATTCAACCTATATTGAATGGGGTCATTTTCCCGGTGTCGGCACCTCTCCATTATGCCTTTGATAACGGCATTGTAGAGAAATCGGTGAACATGATTACGTTTGGTGAGCGGAAGAATGTGATGATATACCCGACGATGAATTTGAAACCGGGAAGTCGCACATTGCTTGGACTTACTTATCGCCATCGCAGTCTGGTTTTCTCCAAGGACTACAGCGTTTTGCAGGGTGAACATTACGCGAATGGGGATTGGTATGTGTCCTGGCGCTATTCCAAGCAGCAATTGTTTGGACTCCCCATGTTTGGCGCTTTCCGTTACAAGCAGTATTGGAATCGTGACGATGTGTTCATCCTCCCTGGGACTAAAGAGGAGTTCGTTCAGCCGGATTCCTCCATCCATCTGGATTTTCGCCTAGGTGCTCCGGTAACGCCCTCTCGTAAAATCAATGCTGAATTCCAGACGACGGTTCGCTGGATTAAGTCCAGCCCTCCCGAAATTGAGGATGACAGCCTTCTCGTGAATGACATCTATCCCATTGCAGATCGTGGTTTGTATCAAGATGTGTTTCAGGTGCCATTGACATTGTCCATTGTATATGATGATTTGGACCACTCCTTTGCACCCTCGAGAGGTAGTAGAATATCCATGTCGGGTCAATACGTTTTTGTAGGGGATTACGGTGGAATTGATTTTTCTGAATTGAAGGACGATCGCTATCATAAACACGGATCCATTGAAGATGGTGGGAAGGAGCATGACTATATCCGCAGTGAACTCATGTTCCAGCACTATTTCTACTTGGGTAAGGCGGAGAATTTTATTTTGTCTGCAACGGAAGCGCGTAAGGCTCGTCGGTTCTATACCGATTTTTCTTGGGATGAGGCTCTTCGAGTATGGCACCCCAGTCATTTGCGAGAGACTTTGTTAGAACGGCGCGTTCTTGCTTTCCAATACAGGTTCTTGAATATGTGGGAAATGGAGAAGGGTGGTGCTCCGCACAATGCCTTCTACACCATGAATGCGCGGCTTCCGTTGCGTGGGTTCGCGGATACATGGGCGGCTTCCCACATTATGAGTTTTAGTGCGGAATACCGCTGGCCTGTGGACAGGTTCATCGATGGTGTGATTTTTGATGAATATGCGCTTCACACGGAAGACGTTCAGGATTGGTCCTTGGATCGTTTCTACAACTCCTGGGGTATTGGCGTTCGCGTTCGCATGCCGGACATGTACCTCTTCCGCTTCCAGGTGGGCTTCCATGGCCTCCAGGGCGTGAATCTGGTCCTGACTATCGCTCCGGAATTCCAGTAAATTCCTGCTGAAAATCTTGGTAGTTGACAGCTTTGCCATTGAGGATGGCTTCTGTCAGCGTGCTGCCTTTATATGTCAGCTTTAGTGAGAAGAAGGGAACATCACTTTCCAGCAGGGCAAGGAAGATGATGTCGCCGTCCCAATGGGGGAGTTCCAGCAGTTTTTTCTTCGGGATCCATTCCAGCACACCCTCATCGCAGTCTTTCAGTTTTCCCGAGAATTCTGTTGCGGTAAAGAGATGCATGAATTCTGTCTCATTCATACCGTCCGAAATGAAGGTGACGATGCCGCGGTAGATGGGATTGATGGAAAGGCCTGTTTCTTCTAGGGCTTCCCGCTTGATGCAATCCTCCGGCGATTCGTTCTCCTCAAACTTGCCGCCAATGCCAATCCACTTATCCTTGTTGATGTCGTTCTGTTTTTTTATGCGATGCAGAAGGAGGTATCTGCCCTCCTGCTCGATATAACAAAGCGTGGTGTTAATCATGAAGGCTTACTTCTTTTTCCAGATGCCAATGATGCTGCGGTCCTTGCGGAAGGCGAGCCAGAGGGTTGGCCAGATGAGAATCAAATCGCGGATGAGGCTTGTCCAGGCTTCGGCCTTGTCTTGCGCTCCTTCCAATTCAAAACAGCCACAGGTGATGCCCAAGTCGTTGGCCAGCGCCCAGGCGAGGGCAATGATGAAACTGATGAACATCCAGAAGATGGCGAATGCGGATTCCCGAACAAAAGGCGTAAATATCATAGCTAGGCCAAACCAAAACTCAAACTGGGGGTAGATTAGCGCAAAGAAGTTATTTAGAAAATCCAGGTGCAAGGCCGAGAAAAATTGATATTGGGCAACCAAGGTGGCGAATTGGTGCGGATCCTGGATTTTGAAAATACTGGCGAAAATGAACATGCCGCCAATGCCAAAACGGCAAAGCATTTCAAGCGCTTTTGTGGCAAAATCCTTTGCGATAAAATAGGCGGGGATGATGAAACCACAGGCGACAATGACCGCTCCAACTCCTACGTGAATGTTATAGCGGTAGGCTTTAGGCCAAATGTCGATAAGCCAATCTTGGTCGGTAAAGGTGAGGAAGGATTCGGGGAAACTGATTTCAGCGACGCCAAAGGTAACGAAGAATGCGGCAATGCCAAGAAGAATTCCCGAAATGATGTTCTTTTTCATTAGAGCACCTCGTCCGGTTTGGGCATGACTTCCTGGGAACCAATCCATTCAACGCTCTTGGTTTCATCCACGCGGATGTTGTTCACGATGGCGAGAATGAAGCAAAGCACAGCGAGGCCAATCAGCACCGACCATTTCAGGCTCTTCACATATTCCAACAATTTGTTTAGAATGGGTTTGATTTTTTTCAAAACGAAATCCCTTTACTTGGTGAACATGGTGTTCAGCGTTGCACGGAGATGGTTCATGTTGGCTTCATCCAAGGTCTCGTAGCGGTAGAACGTGCCGTCGGGCAGAACCAGGTACAAAACGGGAATGTAGCCAGTGCCGTAGAGGGGGCCGAATTTCATGTTGGCGTCCTGGAATACGGGGACAATCACATGGAACTGGTCGATGAACATGCGGATGTCGTTCTTCTTGATGAAATTTCCGAGGCCAATGGCGATACCTGCCAACCCCTTGGGTTCAAATTCCTTCATTATGTCTTGCACTTCGGTGATGTGCTTTTGGCAATGAGGGCACTTGGGGCTGAAGTAGTAAATCATCAGGGGGCGTTTGGCAAAATGGCTAAAGAGAATTCCCGGGTCGCTGACGCCAGTCAGAGGCAGGGAGAAGTCCATCTTGACCAGTTCCTTGGTGGAGGAATCCTTCATCAGTTGCACGTCGGCAACTTTGGGGGCGGGCTCCATTTGGGCAAAGGATACGCTAGCGAGTAAGGCAACCATGCAAAGAACAGAAGGCAAAAAACGCATAAAAACTCCTATGAACGGGTTTAAAATACGAAAATACGGCTCTGGGAATTAGAATTTTGCGAAAAATTCTTGAATTTTGGCTGGATTGTCGGTTTTCGTCAGGGCTAGGCGGAGTAAAACCGCAGCTTTTGGGGCCGGGAGGCTATATCCAGCGATGGTGCCCGGGACTAGCAGTTGCTCCGGCAGAATACGTCCGGCGTTGATTCGGGAGGTGATGACTACGGGAATTTGAATGCGGGCCAGGGCCTCCATCCAGCTCTGGCTGAACTCTCCGGCGCCAGCTCCTGCAATCACGAGACCTTGGGCAGTTTTTGCCGCAAACTCAATCTGTGCGGCATCTGCCTCGGCGTTGAAGTAGAGGACCGTCACCTTCGGGAGAGTTCCTTTCGGGAGGGTTTCCTCGCCGTCAATCTCAAAGTGAAGACCGCGGGCAGTCTCGTTTCCGCGGGCAGTTTCTGCGTCCATCGCGGCGAAGGCGTCCAACCGATTCGGGTGAATTTTCTGCACACTTTCCGCAGAAATTAGTTTGTCTGCAAAAGCGACCAAAATGGGTGCGCAGTCATTTTCATGATGTTGTACGTCGTTGCCCTCGGATTGTTTTTTGCTCGCTAAATCCGTCGCGGCTCTCACTGCCGACTTTACTGCGAAAATAAGATTTGCGGGCCCGTCTGGTGCGGCGGCAGTTGCAGGCCGCATGGCTCCCGTGAGAATGACGGGCTTTGTTCCCGCCGTGGTGAGGGCGAGAAAGAATGCGGTTTCTTCCAGCGTGTCCGTGCCGTGGGTGATGACAATGCCATCCACCTGCGGGTTATTTTGCAGTTCCGCTATCCGCTTTGCGAGTTTAATCCAGAGGGCAGAGGTGATGTCGTCGGAATTGATGTTGCAGACTTGCTTCACCTGGATGTTGGCGATGGAACTTAGTTCAGGAATGGCGTCCACAAGTTCCTTTGCCGTAAGGGAGCCGGATTTGTAGCCCGTATCCTTGCCAGGTTCGCCTACACCAGCGATGGTGCCGCCTGTTGCCAAAATCACCACATTCTTCATAGAGACAAATATAGATGAATGAATTGCCTTGCAGAATGGCGAAATGAATTATTTGTAGATTTGGAATGTGCAGAAATTACTTCTCATTCTCCTGATGCTCTGTCTTCCGCTGTTTGCTGCGGAAGCCGTGTCCGGAGATTCTGTTCAGTTTAAAAACTCCGAGAGAAAAAGCATTCCGCTGCCGCGGCAGTCCGCCTATATCGGAGAAGGCCTCTCTGTTGGGCTTGGCATCGGCCTTTTCGACCCGACGGAGGAGTGCGATTGCCTTTTTGTGTGGCAGGGGCAGGGTGAGTTCTTTTATGCCAGCTGGTTTAGTGCCGGCGTAGATGTTCGCTTTTTCGGTGGCGATTTGGATTCCGACGTGATGGTCTTGAACCAGCGCTACCGCGTGAATGGAAAGTTTCATTTGTCTGTATCCACTTTTGACTTTTACATCGCGCCGGTTTATGGGCTAGAGACGACGGACTTGTCCGAAATCCGCGATGAGTGGGACAACCGCAGGGATTGGGGGGAAGAGGTTGAACCGGACACTCTGGACGAGGAGACTGTTTGCGAGAAGTTGTTCAGTTTGGATGGATTTTCCATGGGCCTCGAAGGGGGCTTTGGCTGGAAGTTCTCCCGCTTTGTGGGCGTCACCAGCAGCGTCATGTACGAGTACAACTTCTCCCGGGCCCAGATGCTGAGTACCTCTCATGGCTTGGCCTTGGATTTGCGCGAAATTTGGGATTTTACGAAAAATTCCTCAAAATCCCTGTATCTCTCCTTCGAAGGCGGATTCCAGCGGTTTTTCGACCGCGGGGTGTCTTCCTGGGCGTCTTCCTGGATCCTTGGGGTCCAGTTGGGCATATAATTCCCATTCCAACCCATATTTTTCCTATATTTGACCCACCGATTTTTATCGGAACCCTCCCGGAGCCAATGTCGGTAGCCGGGCGATAGACCAAAGGGACTCATTATGAGACAATACGAAACGATGGTAATCATCGACGCTATGATCTCCGATGACGCTATCAATGCCGAAATCGAGAACATCGCTGCCATGATTACGAACGGCGGTGAAATTCTCCGTCGTGATGACTGGGGCAAGCGCAAGCTCGCTTATTCCATCAAGAAGCGTCAGCACGGCTTTTATGTGATTTTCTACTACAAGGCTGAAGCCGCTGTAGTGGCTGCCATGGAAGCTGCTCTCAAGCTCAATGAAAACGTTCTTCGCTGGATGACCCTCGCTGATTATCCGATGAGCGAAATCGTTTACAACCAGGATATGGCTCAGTCTACGGAAGAAATCATTCCTGTGGACGCTGAAGAAGGGGAGGCTGAATAATGGCTTTTGAAGATAAGAAGCAGGCTGCAACCCGCATCCGTCGCAAGAAGACTTGCTGGTTCACGGAAAACAACGTCAAGTTCATTGACTACAAGGATGAAAAGACTCTCCGTCGCTTCATCTCTGAACGTGGCAAGATCATTCCTCGCCGCATCTCTGGCACAAGCGCAAAGTATCAGCGTATGCTGAACGAAGCTATCAAGCGCGCTCGTCAGATGGCCATTCTCCCGTTCGTTTCGGACAGCATTCGCTAATAGGAGGAACTAGACTATGGAAATTATTCTTAAGGCTAATGTTCCTCACCTCGGCAAGATGCTTGACGTCGTGAAGGTTAAGGACGGTTACGCTCGTAACTTCCTCTTCCCCCGCAAGCTCGCTGTTCGTGCTACGAAGGAAGCAAAACTTCAGATTGAAACCAACCGCGCTGCTCTCGAAGCTCAGTTCCAGAAGGAACTTGCTGCCGCTGGCGACGTGGCTGCCAAACTCGCTCAGGTTTCTGTGAACCTGGAACGCCGCGTGGTGGAAGGCGAACGCTTGTACGGTTCTGTGACCGCTAGCGATATCGCTGAAGCTATCACCAAGGCTGGCGTCAAGGTTTCTCGCGCTCAGGTTGCTCTTGATGAACCCATCAAGCAGCTTGGTGTGTACACTGTCACCATCAAGGTGTTCAGCGACGTTGAAGCTCAGGTCAAGGTTTGGGTGGTTGCTGAGAAGGCTTAATTGCTTTTTCTATTCCACTGAAACTCAAGTTTCAAAAAAGACCAACCTTCGGGTTGGTCTTTTTGTATTTGCATTTTTCGCGGGCAATTTTCCGCGGGCCACATCTACTTAAAATTCTTCACCCATTCCGGAACCACTTCCGTGGCCTTCCCCTGGATGAACACGTCTGTATCGGGGTCGTAGCTTGGAATCTCCAAGTTGAGGCAGGTGACCTTGGCGCCGAAGCGTTTGGCGAAACTCTTGAAGCCGGCGGCGGGGTACACCACGCTGCTGGTGCCGATGTAGACGAACTCCTCGCATTCCCGAAGAGCATCCTGGATTTCTTCCATGTAGAGCGGCACTTCTTCGAAGAAGACGATGTCGGGCCGAGTTTTCCCGCCGCAGAAGGGGCACTTGGTTTCCAGCGTTTCTTCGCCAGTGAAGGAGAATTCGTGTGAGGCGTCACTCATGCAGCGAAGTTTCATCAGGTCCCCATGCATGTGAAGCACCCGCTTGCTGCCCGCCCGCTCGTGAAGATCATCCACATTCTGAGTTACCAGCAGGAATTCATCGCCCAGGCGATTTTCCAACTCCACTAGTGCGAGGTGTGCGGCATTGGGCTTGTGCGCGGGAAGCCCCTTCCGGAGGAAGTTGTAGAAGTCCTTGACCCGCTTGGGGTCCCGACGGAGCGCGCCTGGAGTGCAGACGTCCTCGATGTTCTCGTGCTCCCACATGCCGTCGTTTCCGCGGAAGGTGCGGAGTCCGGATTCGGCACTGATGCCAGCGCCTGTTAAAATGACCACACGCTTTTTCATTTGGAGAGCCCTCCGAAGAATAACGTTTCCGAGAGAATGCCGTGCTCGAAGTCGGGGATGTAGAGGCTTTCGTTTTCACCATGGGCTGCACATTCCGGATCTTCGATTCCTGTGAGGAGGATGGGAATGTCGCCAAAGGTATTGCGGAAATATTCTGCGCCAGGAATGCTTGCTCCGCAGCCGATGAATTTGGTGGGCGATTCGTAGGCCTCGCTCATGGCTTCGCTCATGAGTTTAAAATAGGGATGGCTTACGTTTGTTGTAAATGGGTTGGCTCCGTCTTCCACCAAAAATTCGCTTTCCATGCCCGCGGGCACCTGGGCCTTCAAAAAGTCCACCAGCAGTTGCGTGCATTTGTCTGCATCCATGCCGGGGGCGAGGCGGATTCCAATGCGGGCGTAGGCGCTATCCTGAAGCACATTGCCTGCGTTGAGTCTGGAGCCCGATTCGATGGCGGTCACCGTAATGCTGGGGCGGCGCCAGAGGGAGGGGAGAATCTCGTTTTCAGGAACGTTAAGTTGTACTGAATCCAGAACGCCGCCCTCTTTGCGGAAGGTCTTTTCGCTGTAGCCGAGACTTGCGTAGGAGGCGAGTTCCTCTGCGGTCGGCGGAACCAGTCCATCTTCAAAATGCGGGATGTTGATGTTCCCCTTGGCATCGGTAAGGCTTGCAATCATGCGGCAGAGGGCTTGTGCCGGGTCGGGAATGGGGCCGGACCAGCTTCCGGAATGGAGGGGCGCCTTGGCAGCTTTCAGTGTGACGGCCACGGCGCTCATGCCGCGGAGCGTTGTCGTGATGGAGGGCGTTCCCTTGGCAAAGTTCCCCAGGTCTGCCACAATGACGGCGTCGCACTTCAGGAGGCTAGCGTTTTCCTTCAGGATTTTTGCGAAACCGGCACTGCCCGATTCCTCTTCGCCTTCAATGATGAACTTCAGGTTGGGGCCTTCTTTCCCTTTCCATTCCCGGACTTGCAATGCAGCAGCCAGATGGGTGACGATGCCTGCCTTGTCATCGCAGGTGCCGCGCCCGTAGAGCCGCTCTCCTTTCTGGATGGCGTCAAAGGGAGGCGTATCCCAAAGGGCCTCCCGCATGGGGGGCTGCACATCGTGATGGGCGTAGAGCAGTACCGTGGGCTTGTCCGGCGAGGTGAGGCTCTCGGCGTAAACGGTGGGCCTTCCGCTGGGGGGCACGAGGAACTGGATGCCCGTGAATCCGGCCTTTTCAAACAGAGCCTTCACCGCGTCAGCCGATTCCAGCACGTGCTTTTGGTCGAAATTGTCAAAACTGATGGAGGGAATGCGAACCAACGACTTCAAAATTTCCAGATATTCTGGCATTTTTTCGTGAATTTTATTCTTCACAGCTAAATCCTCGATGAAAATGGCATGCTGGTGGCTTTCCCACCGCTCTTTTTGTTAATTTAGTCATATCCTATGAGTTTTGAATGCATTAATCACGAATATTACCTGCGTTTTAGCGATAAAGTTCTCGCCATGATTCGCAGGGTGTTTCGCAATTCTCCAGAATTCCGTCACGATTCCTTCAAGCATGTGGCTCGTTTCGCTCCCTTCATTCCATTCATGGGCGGTCGTCCGGATTTAAGCAAGCCTTTGAAGCGTGTGGTTACATTCTCGGACCACAGCAATTCCCTTTATTTTGGTTGCCCTATCATCCTCGCGGCGGGGGCAAATAAAACTGCCCTTCGCATCAAGGATTACGCCAATGTGGGCTTTGGTGGCATTACGGTGGGCACGGCTACGCGCCACAAGCGGGCCGGGAACACTCACAATCCTCGCGTGGGGTTCCTGGAAAATGATCGTGCCATCCACAACAGCATGGGCCTCAACAACGATGGGGTGGATGCCATTGCCAAGCGCGTGGATTCACAACTGGTGAAGGCCCACAAGGCTGGCCTCTGTGTGGGAATCTCCGTGGCGGAAACCCCGGGCCTTACCGACGAAGAAGAAAAACTGAAGGACATTATCGAAAGTTTTTCCATTGCCTACAAGGCTGGCGATTATATTGAAATCAACGTGAGCTGCCCTAACACCGGTGAATCACGCCTGGATTTGGACATGCGTTTTTCGGAGCGGATTTTTACGGAAATCATGAAGTTCCGCAACACTCTTGGAATTCGAAAAGCGGTGTATGCAAAACTGAGCCCGGATTTGTCAGAGCGGCATTTGATTAGCATTATGGATATGCTGGTGCGCACTGGCGTGAATGGCGTGGTGGTGGGGAATACGTACCCCACGGCAAAAATCAGCGAACTCCCGGTAGAGACCAAGTACGAGCAGCTGACGCCCCTTCGTGCTGATGGCGACTGCGGTGGAATGTCTGGCCGGCCCCTCTACGAGAACATGGTCTGGAATGTGAAGTACATTCGGGAACATTACCCCAAGATGAGCGTCATTGCCTGTGGCGGTATCGATCACGGCTATAAGATTTATGACTTGCTCAAGATGGGTGTAGATGCCGTGCAGTGCTATTCTGTGGTGGCTTTCCGCTGGATGGCGGCACACGCCATGCGGAATGAACTTTACGATGCCTTGCTGAATGACGGCTACAAGTCACTCGGCGAATTCGACGATCGCAATCCGAAGAAGTAGTATGAAGTTGCAACTGAAGTTTGGAATGGTGCCTGCCATTCTCTTTTTGGCGTTTATGCCTGCGCTTGCGGCACCTTGGCTGGGTCTCACTTTCAAGAAGTCAACTCATGAAAATCACCTGGCGCTGAATGTCATGGGTGTGCATCCCAATTCCGGCTGCTTTACCGCAGGCATTGTGGCGGGCGATAAGCTCATCGGCTTTGGCGGGAAGCAGCTGACGGACATGTCCCAGATTACCGCGGTGATTTCTAAGGGGAAGGTGGGCCAGATGGTGCAGGTGGAAGTCTTGCGCGACGGGAAGAAGATTCCGCTGAAGGTGAAATTGACGGACCGCCCGGATGATATCAGCAGCCTCACAGGTTCTGCCGTGGGGAGCAAAATGGCGGAGTTCAAGAAGAACTTCTACAAAAATGCCGAGAAGCGCAAGGAAAAGCCCAAGGCCACATTGCTTGATTTTTGGGCCACCTGGTGCGGGCCTTGCCGGAAGACGCTCCCGATTCTAGAAAGTGTTTACGGAAAGTATGGAGATAAGGGGTTGGAAATTATCGGCATTTCCAATGAGGGAACGGATGTACTGAACGCTTTTTATGAAAAGCAGCATCGTTCGCCCTATCCGCTCTACCGCGATGCAGACCAGGGCCTGTGGCGCCGTTACGGCATCAACGCGGTTCCGACCCTCATGCTGTTGGATGGGGAAGGTTACATCAAGGGCGTGTGGAGTGGCGTTCCCAATCAGGCTGCGTTAGAAAAGCGGGTGCTGGAACTGTTGCAATAAAAAATAAGCCGGCGCTGTTAACGTCGGCAAAAATTTTGAATTTTAATTGGCGCGTTGCTTACTGAGAAATGGCGGCTTTTTGCATGGTGGCCATAATCTTCTTGTATTCTTCTTCAGAAATGCGCTTGTAACCGGTGGTGATGCCGCCGAATTCATAGTAGGCGGAATCCTTCTTCACTCGCATCACGTATTCCATGTCCAAAGAGTTCTTGCCGCGGAGGGCGCCATCGGAAATGGTAGCCTTCAAGTCGCCGTTCATGTTGCGGATGATGTAGTCGCTGCCGTTCTCGGTCAGAACTTCGAAAATCATGTTGGTTTCGCCCTGCCAGTAGCCGACGTAGTTGGCGCTGTCTTGGCCGCAGCCGAAGAGGACGAGGGACAAAAGAAGGAGAGCGAGGGTAAGAATCTTTTTCATCATGATTCTAAAATAGTATTTTTGAAATGGAAAAACAATGCCAACACGACATTTATACCTATTAGCTCCAATTTTCGCCATTTCATTCCTGGTGGCCGTTTTTGTGTTGATTCAGACCAACAAAAGGGACATTCCCCGTTACGAGCCGGAGAATGAGGCGGATGAGCCGTTGTGGAGCGGAGAGGATTACTACAGCCATGTGAAGGCGAAACCTTTCACGGGGCGGGAAGTCCATCGCCTATTGATTAAGCGGACCAAGCAGAAGCAGGGCGTTTACCTGGAAAGCCTGGACCCGGCGCTGGATACGGCGGGACTTACGGTGGTGAACGTATTCCACAACGTGATGGGGGATGATTACATTCCTGTGATTACCAGCGGAAACGATTGGCCCTATCATGCCCGCAATTCCAAGCATTACCAGAACAAGGCCCTGGATTTTCGAATAAAGTACATTCCTGTGGAAAAACGCCGGATGATATTCATTGGTGTTGAGGACAAACTTCGGGGGCGTTGCCGCGTGCTTTGGGAAAAGGGTGAGGCGGAACACCTTCACGTTGAGTTGTTGAATTAATAATTCACAATTCACAATGCACAATTAATAACTTCGTTATTGTTGATAATCGGCTCGGAAATGCCCATGCAAGCATGGTCGCTTCACTCGCCTTAGTTATCAATTAATAACTTCGTTATTCTTGATAATGCGTCTCGGTCATAAAAATAAACAAGTTTATTTTTGCGACGCTCGACTTAGTTATCAATTAATAATTCATAATGAGTGCGAAACGCTAATTGTGAATTTTAAATTTTGAATTGTGACAAGGCGAGTGCAGTGGGACTGCTTGCAGTCACATTGTCGAGCCAAAGTCACAATGAGTGCGAAGCACTAATTTTAAATTTTAAACTGCTTACTTGCAGCAGCGGAAGCCCACGCTGGGGTATTGGTTCTGGGGATAGAAGCTGAATTTGTTCTCGGTGCAGCGGCTACCGTTATTGGTGTTCCAGGCACCGCCAGCAACGAGGAACATGTTGGGGTGATCGGGGCTTGCGGTAGATGTCCATTCCCAGAGGTTGCCGTTCATGTCGTACATGCCATACCAGCTGCGGCATTGTTCCTTGCGGCCACTGCGCTTCATTGCCTTGGTGTTGGTGTTGCACTTATTTTGTTTGTAAGCGTCACCGTAGGAATACTTGGTGTTGTCTTTTCCGCGGCAGGCGGCCTGCCATTCAGCCAGCGTGCAGAGGTGCTTGCCTTCTTGCTCGCAGAGACTCACCGCTTGTTCGTGGGAGACCATGTCCCGCGGATTTTCGTCAGCCACGTTGGGATATTCGTAAGCGTCGACGCAGACTTCCTTGCCGCCCACAGGAACGGGGTAGGCGTTCTTTCCGCATTTGTTGTCGCTGGCCATGTCGTACTTGGCCTCTTCCCAGGGGGATTTGTTCCCTACGGAATCTTCGGCGTAGAAGAATACGGAACCTGTCTTGTTGTATTCAATTGCCTTGCTGGCGTCCTGCGGATTCAGGGTGTCGCCGATGGAGACGAATGTCTTGCACTTGATTTCGTCGCACTTCACCTTCATTTTTACGGGCTCGTAATAGCGACCCGCCGGAGGTGTGATTTCTGCGTTGGGCGGAATTTGGTCTGCGGCGCGGATGCTGTCCAGGGCCCGCTGCTTGGCGATGGAATCCTGGCGGGCTTTTTCTACCGCAGCGAGGCTATCGGCGCGGGCTTTTTCTACTGCCGCGAGGCTGTCATTGACGTGCTTGAGACTGTCGGCGCGGACCTTGTCCAGAGCCGCGAGAGAATCCTTGACATGCTTGATACTGTCGCGCGCAAGGCGGAGGCTGTCCTGATTCACATTCTTGAGGGCGTTGAGGGAATCCAAAGCCCGAAGGCTATCGGCGGTGCGGATGCTGTCTGCCACGCGGGCGGCTTCCAGCGCGGCGAGGCTGTCTTGGGCGAGACTGTCGGCAATGCGCTTGAGGCTATCGAGACGCTGCTGCTCCAGTTGGCGGAGGCTATCCAGGATATGCTGCTGCCTTGCCTCCAGTTCCGTTTCCTGCTCTTTTTGAAGTGCGGCCTGCTTCATGCTGTCCAGCTCGCACTGCACAATGAAGAGGCAGATGAGGAGCAGGAACATCAATACGAGAATGATGACGTTCTTTTTTTTACGCTTGTTCTTCTGCGCTTCCTGCGCATTCTCTTGATTCTGATTTTCTGCCATGGCGGTTAATCCGAATTCTTTTCTACGGTAGCGTCTTTAAACAGTTCTGCCCAGTGGCGCTTGATTTCCAGCTCCACTTCCTTGAGGCTCAAGTTGCGGCGGAGGGTGTTGCGGTAGGCGATGGAGATGTAGCCGGTTTCTTCGGAAACGACGATGACAAGGGCGTCGCATTCGGAGGCCAGAGCCTTTGCGGCGCGGTGACGCATGCCGTAGCCGGCATCGCCCTCGGCATTGCCCGTGGGCATGGGAAGAATACAGCCTGCAGAAACAATGCACTTGCTGTTGAGTAGAACTGCACCATCGTGAAGTGCGGAATTGGGGAAGAAGAGGGAACGGAGCAGTCTTGAACTGATGCGCGCATCCAGTATTTCGCCCGTTTCTTCATAGTTCCTCAAGCCAACCCGTTTTTCCAAAACAATTAACGCGCCAAAGCGGTTTTTGGCTAGGTCCTGCACGGCTGCGGTGATGGATTTTGTCACTTCGTCTAGTCCACTGGCATGGAAGAAGATGCTTTGCCAGTTGGCGCGGCTTACGGCTTGACCGATACGGGTTAGTGCGCTACGAATTTCGGGCTGGAACAAAATCACGAGGGCGATAATACCGAGAGTGGCGACGTTACTCAGGAGCCACAGAAGGGTATGGAGTTCCCACCATTGGGCAAGGAGCCAGGCCACCACCAGGAACAGGCCGCCAATGATCATCTGGACGGCGCGGGTGCCACGGAACAAAAGGAAAACATAATAGAGAATGATGGACATCAACAGAATGTCCAGCACATCAGCCATGCGCACATCGATAATGTCGAACAGCTTAAAAAGAACCATCAAGACCTCAATGCCTTCAAAACGCGGAGGGCTTCCACTGTTTCGCGAACGTCGTGAACCCGGAGGACGCTTGCGCCACCTAAAGCGGAGACGATGCCTGCGGTGAGACTGGGAACGAGACGGTCGCTGTTTTCCAAGCCTTCCAGTTTACCAAAATAAGATTTTCTGGAGGTGCCGATGAGAACGGGGTAGCCCTCTTTGGCCAAAATATCCACCGATTTGATGAGGTCCAGGTTGTTCTGGACTGTTTTTCCGAAGCCGATGCCCGGGTCGAGGCAGATGCGGGCAGGTTCTACGCCTGCGTCGGTGAGGACTTTTGCTTGGGCGAGAAGTTCTGCGCGGACTTCTTCCACCACATTCTGGTAGGGCTCGAAGTCTTGCTGCATGGTGCCGAAGCTGCCCCGCATGTGGTTGAGGACCACGGAGGCTTCTGTGCGGGCGATAACCGCGGGCATTTCTTTATCCAGCGTGCAGGCGCTGATGTCGTTCACGATGTGGGCTCCAAGCTTCATGCATTCTTCCGCCACCTTCGCCTTGGTGGTATCGACGGAGATGTAGAACTTCCGCGGATTGTTGCCGGAAATTTCTGCGATGCGGGCGAATTCCGCAAGGCTTTCCACTACGGGGCAGACCCGGTCCAATTCTTCTTGAAGGCTTACGGGAGTGCTGCCGGGCCGGCTGCTTTCGCCGCCGATGTCCAGAATGCTGGCGCCTTGCTCCAGAAGGGAGATGGCGAACTCGAATGCGTCTGCGGGGGAGTTGTGGCTTCCGCCATCGAAGAAACTATCCGGCGTTACATTCACGATGCCCATGACAAGCGGCATGGGGTAGGCGGAAACGGATTCGTTCCCGATTTTCCAGACAGTTGAGATTCTTTCGGAAGAGGCGTCCAGCATCAATTCTTGTGCTATGCCTTCGGATCTTCGGGAGGAACTTCTTCAGAGTGGTCGGGAGCGTCTACTGCCGGCGAGTTTGTCGCGGTTTCGCCTCCATTAGCAGGTTGCGGCTTCACCTCGGCGACGGTAGCCTCAGGCGCAGTTTCCGCAGCACCATCTGCCGCGGGTGCAGTAGGCGGCTGCTTTCCGGGGTCAGGAGGCGGTTCCTCTGCCTTCTTCTTTTTCGCGGCCATTTCTTCCAGAGCCTTGTACTGGCGGCTCTTCTTGGTGCCTTCCAGTTTTTCTCCGGCCATGACCTTGTCGATTTCTTCCCGGTCCAGAACCTCAAATTCAAAGAGGGCTTCCGCCAGGTCCACAAGTTTATCCTTGTTCTCTTCCAAGAGTTTCCGTGCGGCGGCGTCCAAGCGCTTGATGAGGTTGTTGACGGCGTTGTCAATCTTTTCCGCCATCATCTCGGACATTTCCTTAGGCTTTGAAATCTCGCGACCCAGGAACACTTCGCCATCGGCGCGGCTGTAGCAGACCGGGCCGATTTCGTCGTCGAAGCCCCATTCCGTCACCATCTTGCGTGCAAGTTCAGTGGCCCGCTGGATGTCGTTCGAGGCTCCTGTGCTCTGGTGATTGAAGAACACCATTTCAGCAAGGCGGCCAGACATCATAATCATGATGCGTTCTTCCGCATACTCGCGGCTGTAGCTTACCTGATCCCGTTCCGGCAGGCTCATGGTGATGCCGAGAGCGCGGCCGCGAGGAATGATGGTAATCTTGTGCAGTGGATCGCTGTGCTTGCAGAGAAGCGTCATGAGGGCATGGCCCGCTTCGTGGTAGGCGGTGTGGCGTCTTTCTTCTTCCGTCATGAGAAGCGTGCGGCGCTCGGCACCCATGCTGAGTTTATCGCGAGCTTCTTCAAAGTCAAGCATCGTCACTTTCTTGTTGTTGAAGCGAGCGGCCAGGAGGGCGGCTTCGTTCACAAGGTTCTCAAGGTCAGCGCCAGCAAGGCCCGGAGTTCCCTTGGCGATGGCGGAAACATCCACATCCTTTGCCAGAGGCACCTTGCGCTTCCTCAAATGAACACGAAGTATTTCTTCGCGGCCCTTCAGGTCGGGCAGTCCCACCACAATCTGGCGGTCAAAACGTCCCGGGCGGAGGAGTGCCTTATCCAGAACATCCGGCCTGTTGGTGGCGGCAATCAAAATCACGCCCTCGTTTGCGGCAAAACCGTCCATCTCAACGAGCAACTGGTTCAACGTCTGCTCGCGTTCGTCGTGTCCACCGCCGAGACCAGCACCGCGCTGCCGACCCACCGCGTCAATTTCATCGATGAACAAAATGCAGGGTGCGTTCTTCTTTCCGGTTTCAAACAAATCACGGACACGGCTTGCACCAACGCCCACAAACATTTCCACAAAGTCGGAACCGCTCATGCTGAAGAAGGGAACGCCCGCCTCACCAGCCACAGCGCGGGCGAGAAGCGTCTTACCCGTACCCGGAGGCCCAACCAGCAAAGCGCCCTTGGGAATGCGGCCACCCAGCATGTCAAACTTTTTCGGGTCCTTCAAAAATTCCACAAGTTCCTGCAAATCCTGCTTGGCTTCGTCGCAGCCGGCCACGTCATTGAAGGTGGTCTTCTTTTTGCCGCTAGCCGTGAGAACCTTGGCTTGGCTCTTTCCGAAACTGAAGGGATTCTTTCCGCCGCCGCCCATCTGACGGCTGGTCATAATCCAGAAGAAGGCGATGAGGAGGATGACGGGGAGGAAGGAGATGATGGCATCGAACCAGGTGGTGGATTCGTGAATGACCTTCACCTTCACATTCTTGAACATCTCCCAGGCGGTAATCTGCTCGTTGGAGATTTCCAGCATGTGGCTCGTGAACTTGCGGGTCTTGCCCTCACTTGCATTCCGCGTAAAGCGTGCGATGACGTTCTGATTCTTCTTCGCCTCGGCGATTTCTTCATCCGTCATGGCGCGGGCGCCTTCGATGATGATACCATCGGGAGTCTTCTGCAGCGAAAGTTCCGTAATGACGGCGCTGGAGTCGCCCATCATGGCGAGAAACTCCGTGCGAGTCATGTCTTGACTGTTGTCCTTCCCGGTGAGCGGGAACATGACGAACAGCATCAGAAGCATCACGAGAACAATGATGAAATTACGATTCTTGAAGGGAGATTTGCCCTTAGGACTCTGATTAGAATTCTCTTTTTTCAAACGGTTACCTTACCTGCGCGAACGCCAGAAACAAAAACAACGCGATGGCCTTGCGCAAAAACATCCAGAGAGGGGCGCACCCAATGGGGAATTCCCTTCTCCTGCAGCCATTGCTTCAAAGGCCTCTGCTTGATTTTCTCATCTAGAGGCCACAAAACATCCCCTTCCTCAGGGTGACGCCAGCAGCCTTCCACTTGCGAAAACCTAGACTTATCGCCCTCAAAATACAAATTTGTCGAGGCCTTCGGGAGAGCAACATCGTAAATCCAAAGGATATGGCGGCATTTCTCCAAAGCTCGCGTGTGAAAGCGCATAAGCGGGCGCGGAGCCTGCGTCATTGCGAGCGCCTCCACGGGAAACCGGAATCCCCGAGAATCCAGCCACAAGCGGAAAAGCTCCAAACGCCCCTTTTCAACGGAAGAATTTTCGGCAGGTTCTTCTTTTTTTAATGGGTTGGCGAGAAGAGAGGCAACGCGGTCCCAGGAAAGCGCAAGAACTTTCTGGTAAGGGGCAACACTTGCCTCGAAAGGCCATTCCGCCTCGGGAATAATGGCTGTATTACAAAGTGTATTTACAGCTGTCAATACATTTTTGTAGGCGGTGCGGGCGAGGCCTGCAATGCGACAAAGTTGCGCCGTAGCGCCGGGAGAAAACTGCTCTAGGTTCGGGAGGAGTTTGTGGCGCACCAGATTTCGGGCGAACTTTATATCTGCATTGCTTTCGTCTTCCCGCCAGCAGAGACTGTTTTCGCGGGCATATTCCTTCAGCCTCTCGCGAGTGACGTTTAGCAGCGGGCGATAGAGCTTTATTTCCGCGGCGGTTACCTCAGACGATTCTGCGGATTGTTTTCCTCGGACGCTTAAAGCCCGCGCGGAGGCCATTCCCGAAAGCCCTGCAAGCGTCACACCACGGCGCAGCCGCAGGTATAGCGTTTCCGCCTGGTCTCCGGCATGATGCGCCGTGACGATGGCCTCCGCGCAGCTCTCGCAGGCAATTTCTGCCAGCGCTTCATACCTGGCATCTCGGGCGTTCTCCTCCACGGAACCGCCTGCCTTGAGGACTGCGCCATCTAACTTTCGCAGGAAAAACGGAACGCCTTTTGCCTCGGCAAATTTTTGCACGAATTCCGCATCCGCATCGGCGGTTCCTTCCCGGAGCCCATGATGCACATGGGCAATGCCAAGCCCTTCAATCCCCAGGGCC
Organism: Fibrobacter sp.; assembly: GCA_024398875.1. Classification (GTDB taxonomy): domain Bacteria; phylum Fibrobacterota; class Fibrobacteria; order Fibrobacterales; family Fibrobacteraceae; genus Fibrobacter. Next base: position 3,681 of record JAKSIJ010000005.1, on the reverse strand, counting down.
TCTCTATTTTGAATAAAGTAATGGGCGAGACAAATGGAATCCAAACCGCCTGAAACGGCAAGCAACAGCCGCTTCCATTTGTGGCTGCGAACCATTCCTCGAATATCGTCTAGTAGCTTCTGTTCCATTCTCTCAAAAAATAACGCCGGAGTTTTCACCCCGACGTTTTAAAACTTCGCCTATGGGGTGAATTCTATTTCTCGCATATCTTGAAAAAACAGCTTCTTGCGCCGGTATGGCACGCCACTTGCGGCCCCTGCATGCGCACCTTGAAGAGGAGGGCATCACTGTCGCAGTCGGCAGCCCATTCCACCACCGTCATCACGTTGCCGCTGGTGTCGCCTTTGTGCCAGTATTCCTTGCGGCTCCGGCTCCAGAACACCATCTCGCCGCATTCGTTGGTACGGCGGAGGGCTTCCTCGTCCATCCAGGCCATCATCAGCACATCGCCTTTGTCTGCATCCTGAACGATGGCGGGGGCCAGCATCTTGCCACCGAATTCCACTTCAAACTTCACATCTTTTATAATATCTTCGAATTTCATAAGACCTTATTCCCGAACCAATTTATAATTTGTCTCGCCTCGACAAAATTCATATCTCATAATTCATACTTCATAATTCATCATTCCGCATTAGTGCTTCGCACTCATTTTGACTTCGGCTCGGCAGTGAGCCTGCAAGCAGTCCCGTTGCCCTCGCCTTGACAAAATTCAGCATTCATCATTCCGCATTCTGCATTCAGCATTCCACATTCTTCACCCTCTCACTTGTCCGTTTCCGCGCAAAATCCACTTGTAGGTGCAGAGACTCTCTACTCCCATGGGGCCACGGGCGTGAATCTTGTCGGTGCTGATGCCCACTTCGGCGCCAAGACCGTATTCACCACCGTCGGCAAAACGTGTGCTGGCGTTCAGCATCACGCTACTGCTATCTACGTTGGCGGCAAAGTAGTCGAGTGCTGTAGCATCTTCGGCCACGATTGCTTCCGTGTGTCCGCTGCTGTTTTTCTCGATGTGTTCGCAGGCTTCTTCCACGCCGTCCACAAACTTCACGCTAGCTTTCAGGGCCAGATATTCGTGATGGTAGTTACTTTCGTCGCCGATGTCTGTGATGCTTGGGAGAGTGCTTATGCATTCTGCATTGCCGAAGAATTCCACACCCTTGTCTTGCAGGGTTTTCACCAGGTCTGCAATCACGGATTTTTCCAGATGGCGGTCAAACAGCACGCATTCCATGGCGTTGCAGACTCCAGTGCGCTGGGTCTTTGCGTTGATGAGGATGTTGCGGGCTTTTTCGATGTCGGCGCTCTTGTCCACATACACATGGCAGATGCCGTTGAAATGCTTGATGACGGGAATCTTGCTCTGGTCCACAACAGCACGGATGAGGCGCTCGCCACCGCGGGGGATGACCAAATCCAGATAGTTGTTCATCTGCAGAAGCTTTGTCACTAGGGCGTGATCCGGATTTTCCACCAGCTGCACCGCGTTTTCGTTGATGCCGCTTTCGGCAAGGGCGCTGCGGAAAATGTTTGCTAAAAGTTTGGAGGAATTAAGGGATTCCTTGCCACCGCGGAGCACCACGGCGTTCCCGGATTTGAAGCAGAGGCAAGCGCCATCGATTGTGACGTTGGGGCGGCTTTCGTAGATGAAGAAGATGGCTCCCAGGGGAACTGCCACGCGGCTGATTTTAATGCCGTTCTTCAATTCACGGGCTTCCAGAATGCGGCCCAGAGGGTCGGTGAATGCGGCAATCTCTTCGGCACCCTTGGCCATGGCCTCAATGCGGGCGTCGTTCAAGGTGAGGCGATCCATCATGGCGTCGCTGATTTTCCCGGCACTGGCATCCAAATCCTGCTTGTTGGCGGCGAGGATTGCGCTTTTCTGCTCGCGAAGCTTTTGGGCGACCAGGTTCAGCGCTGCATTGCGGCATTCTGCACTGAGGGTGCGGAGCCCGCGGGTTGCCTGCTTGGCGTTCTTTGCCAGATTTTCGGCGTATTCATCGAGATTGCAAATGTTTTCCATAATATTCAAGATAGATATTTTGATGTATGGTAAAAAATTTTGACCACCTGGTTGCCGGTTGTAAAAACGTCCTGATTCCTTACTTTTCGCTTATTTTGACTGAAATCGCCACATTTTATTCCAACTTGGAATAATAAAATTGCGAAAAAAAGGCAGTTTGGTTGATTTTTCGGGGAATAATGTTTATTTTGTGAAGGTACAGGTTTGTTCTTACCTGCGACACCAACTTGTAGTCGCAAGTATCGGACTTGGGTGTAAGGACCTGATGCTGGGATGGCGTCAGGTTCCTTTTTTGAAGCGTTTGGGTGTACTTGTTGAGGTAAAAATGGAATTTAAGCATCGTTCAGATTTGCCGGAATTGGCTAAATCATACCTGTTTAACATCAAAATCGATTTCGAAAATGTACCTCAAGGCAAGGAAGAATTTTTTGATAACCTGGCGAAGGACCTTTCCATCCGTTGCCGAAAGATGCGCTTTTTGAAGGAGCAGACCAGTGACGTTTATACGGTTGTGGAAATTTCCTTCGATGAGTTTGAAGATTACTTGATAACCACGTGCATTCGCCGCGAATACCTGAAGAATTTCAAGATGACGGTGATTCACTATTCCTCCGACATGAAGCCCGTTTACGAGGAACGCTTTTTCGATTGCAAGGCCGTGTATGTCGAAGAGTTCAACTACGACAAGCACGAAGAGAATCAGGAACGGCTCATCAAAACGATCGGTTTCAAGTGTAAGCGGGGAATGTAAACCCTTTTAACGGGTTGGTGAACTACGCGATGTTTAAAGATTGTTCGCGGATGCACTCAATTTCATTCTTGAGTTCAATGGCAAGTGCGGCGATGTCCGCACTTTGACATTTTGTGCCGAGGGTGTTTGCTTCGCGGCCCATCTCCTGCAGAATGAATCCCAGGTTCTTGCCCTGTGCGCCGCCTTTGGCGAGAGCATCCAGAAATAGCTTGTTGTGACTGCGGAAGCGGGTGATTTCCTCATGGATGTCCAGCTTGTCCGCCATGATGCAGGCTTCCTGCAGCAGGCGTACCTCGTCAATCTCGGTATCCTTCATGAGGCCGTTGATGCGCTCCCGGAATTTTTCCTTCCACACATCGATGCGCTTCGGGTCCAGAACCTCCACCTTGTCGAGGACTTCGTTCAGGTGCTTGACGCGGCGTTCCAAGTCCAGAGCCAGATTGGCGCCCTCTTTCTCGCGCATGGCGTTCACGCCATCGAGGGCTTTGGAAAGTTCTGCGGTGAGGTGCTTTTCCCAGGCCTCGTTGTCGGCGCCCGCATCGGTGAACTGCAGCACTTCCGGAATGGAGAGCACGTGCTCCAGCTTGATTTCGCCCGCGATGCCGAACTTTGTCTGCATGGCTTTTGTGATGTCCACGAACTTTCCGATGGCTTCCTCGTTGTAGCAAACGGGAATGTTCCCGATGGAACCCGCCCCAAGCGTGATGGAGAAGTTCACGGAACCGCGGGAGAGCTTTTCCTTGATGAGGTTCTTGAAATCATTTTCCAGATAGGCGAAGTTCTTGGGAATCCGGCTGGAGATTTCCAGAAAGCGGCTGTTTACGCTGCGGACTTCGATGACGCAACTGGTTCCTTGAAAGTTGGATTCGCTCTTGCCGAACCCTGTCATGGAAATGATGGACAT
>JAKSIJ010000049.1 GCA_024398875.1 Fibrobacter sp. | reverse complement strand
GGGTTCACTTCGTGCAGAGCGTCGATTCTCTTCTTGATTTCTTCGAAGGTGATGCCTCTTTCGGCTGCCTTAGCACGTTGCTTTTCTTCGGTTTGTGGAACGAATTCGTGCAAAGGTGGGTCCATCAGACGGAAGGTGAGAGGCTTGTGGTTCAAAATCTTCAGGGTGCTCTTAGCGGCTTCCTTGATGTGTGGTTCAAGTTCGTTCAGGGCAGCCAGACGTTCTTCCTTGTTGGAAGACAGAATCATGTTGCGGAGAATGTCGAGAGGTGTAGCACCGTTCTTGCCGTAGAACATGTGTTCGATACGGAACAGGCCGATACCTTCAGCGCCGAAGTTGACAGCGTTTTGGGTGTCTTCTGGAGTGTCAGCGTTGGTGCGGACGCCCATGCCTTGATACTTGGCAACGAGTGCCATGAATTCCTGGAAGCGTGGGTTCTCTGATGAGTCGATCATGCCAACAGCTTCGCCATAGACATAGCCGCTTGCACCGTTCAGGGCGAGGGTGTCGCCTTCGTTGAACTTCTTGCCAGCGATGGTGACAGTGCGTTCTTCCATGTTGATCTTGACAGCGTCGCAACCAACGATGCAGCACTTACCCCAGCCACGGGCAACCAAAGCAGCGTGTGAAGTCATACCACCGCGAGCGGTAAGGATACCGTCGGCTGAACGCATGCCTTCAACGTCTTCTGGGTTGGTTTCTTCACGGACCAAGATGTTCTTAATCTTCTTAGAGGTGTATTCCTTTGACTTTTCGCTGTCGAGGGCGATGATACCGACGGCACCACCAGGACCTGCAGGCAGACCCTTAGCGATGACGGTGTGCTTCTTTTCGTCAGCGGCGTCGAGGATTGGGTGGAGGAGTTCGTCCATTTGGGCAGGAGCCACGCGCATCACCACTTCCTTTTCGTCGATGAGACCTTCGTGCAGCATGTCGAGAGCCATGGTCAGGGCAGCGATACCGGTGCGCTTACCGACGCGGCACTGCAGCATGTAGAGTTTGCCATCCTGGATGGTGAACTCGATGTCGAGCATGTCGTGATAGTTTTCTTCGAGGATGCGGCGGACTTCGCAGAGTTCCTTATAGGTTTCAGGCATGAGTTCCTGCATGGACTTCATGTGCTTGTTCTGCTCGTTCTTGGTGTCGTCGTTCAATGGGTTTGGAGTGCGGATACCAGCAACGACGTCTTCGCCTTGAGCGTTGATCAGCCATTCGCCATAGAATTGGTTGTCGCCAGTGGCAGGGTTACGTGTGAAAGCAACGCCGGTAGCTGAGCCTTCGCCCATGTTACCGAAGACCATGGTCTGCACGTTGACAGCAGTACCCCAGTCATCCGGAATACCTTCGATGCGGCGGTAGGAGATAGCCTTCTTGCCGTTCCAGCTCTTGAACACGGCCTTGATGCCGCCTTCGAGTTGAGCTTCAGCGTCATCAGGGAATTCGGTGCCGAGCACTTCCTTGATGCGGACCTTGAAGTCTTCAGCCAGTTGCTGGAGTTCTTCAGCCTTGATTTCGGTATCTGATTTGTAGCCCTTGGCTTCCTTGAAAGCGTCGAGCATGTCGTCGAGTTGCTTGCGGATGCTCTTGCCATCGGCAGGTTCGATGCCTTCAGCCTTTTCCATAACGACGTCGGCGTACATCATGATCAGACGACGGTATGAGTCGTAAACGAAACGTGGGTTGTTGGTCTTCTTAATCAAACCAGGAAGGGTCTTTGAGCAGAGACCGATGTTAAGGACGGTGTCCATCATGCCAGGCATTGACTTGCGCGCGCCTGAACGGCAGGAGACGAGGAGCGGATTTTCCGGGTCGCCATATTTCATGCCCATGATGTTTTCCATGTTCTTCATGCCAGCGTGGACTTCATCCATGAGGCCAGCAGGAAGTTGGCAGTTGTTTTCGTAATAAGCTGTGCAGCACTCGGTTGTGATTGTTAAACCGGCTGGAACAGGAAGTTTCAGCAGACACATTTCTGCCAAGTTAGCGCCTTTACCGCCTAACTCGTTCTTCATCGAAGCGTTACCTTCTGCGGTCTTGCCGCCGAAAGTATAAACGTACTTTGTCATTTTTTGAGTTTTTATTATTGATTAAATACTAAAATTTGCCTTTGATTTTAAGGGTGCAAAATTAGTGAATTATGGAAAACACAACCCGTTTTGGGCAAGTTTTTTTTCAAAAAAATATGGAATAACTTGCCATAATGTCAGCATTTTCCCATTTGGAACATTTTTTGACTAATTTTGCAGACAAATTGAAATCAAAATGGGAGATAGTTCATACATTGTTATTATAGCCATTGTTGCAGTGGTTTTATTTTTCGTGTTTAGAAAATCGAACAATAAGAAAGAACAACAAAATCAGAAAGATAGTGGAAATTCAGAGTCATCGTCAACAGTGGTGAGGAAGAAAAACGGCTATTCCAAATGGGTCGGGGCCGGATTGGGATTCATTTTCGGCGGCGGCATCATTGGAGGCATCATCGGCTATGTGATTGGCAATCTTTTCAGCGGCTGGACCGAAGAGGATGTGAAGAAAAACATGGGCAGCACGGCCCAACAACGCGATTTCAACGTCAGTCTTTTAGTGCTTTCGGCTGCCGTGATGAAAGCCGACGGCAAAATCATGAA
>JAKSIJ010000048.1 GCA_024398875.1 Fibrobacter sp. | reverse complement strand
GAAAAAGAAGGCTTAAAATGCAGATTGTTAAGGTTACTCCCAAGTCTCAGGAAATTGAACGCATTTGCGGTCGTGAAGTGGCTCCCAGCAAGGAGATTCACGACAAGGTCATGCAGATTCTCGCTGACATCAAGAAGGGCGGTTTTGCGAAGGCTTTGGAATATGCACAGAAGTTCGATGGCCTGAAAGGGAAGAATATGCGGGTTTCTGATGCCGCCATCGCAAAATCGGCAGCAAAGGCTAGCCCCGCTCTTCGTAAGGCTTTGAAGCAGGCCATCATGAATGTCCGTGACTTCCACGTGAATCAGATGGAAGAATCCTGGCTCATGGAAGGGAAGGATGGCGTGGTCCTCGGGCAGCGTATCCGCCCCATGAAGAGGGTTGGCTTGTACGTTCCCGGTGGCGCAGGAATTTATCCCAGCACCGTAATCATGAACGCCGTGCCTGCCATTGTGGCTGGCGTGGAAGACATTGTGGTGGTGACTCCCATCAAGGGCGAAATCAATCCGGCAGTGGCTTTTGTGATCCAGGAACTGGGCATCAGGGAAGTCTATCACATTGGTGGCGCTCAGGCCATTGCCATGCTGGCTTATGGCGCAAAGGATGCCAAGGGCAAGACCATTGTGGAACGTGTGGACAAGATTGTGGGTCCGGGCAATGTGTTTGCCGCAATCGCCAAGAAGGAAGTTTTTGGCATTGTGGATATCGACATGGTGGCAGGGCCTTCCGAAGTGCTGGTGCTTGCCGACCATACCACGGATCCGGACTTTGCTGCAGCAGACTTGCTCTCTCAGGCGGAACACGGTTCCGGCTTTGAAGCTGCCATCTGCATTACGGACAACATGGAAACCGCCAAGATGATTAGCGAATGCGTGGACATCCAGGTGGAGAATAGCCCGAAGAAGGAACTCCTCACCAAGGTGCTGAACAATTTTGGACGCATTTTGGTGGTGAAGGATTGGTTTGACGGAATCGAAATCGCAAACCGGATCGCTCCGGAACATCTGGAAGTGATGACTGCTGAAGCGGAATCCATGGCTGCCCAGATTGAAAATGCAGGTGCCGTATTCATCGGCCCGTGGAGCAGTGAACCTGTGGGCGATTACTTTGCAGGCCCGAACCACGTGCTTCCTACAAACGGCACGGGCCGCTTCTTCAGCCCGCTGGGTGTATACGACTTCCTCAAACGCATGAGCATCGTGCGCTACAGCGAAAAAGCCATCAAGAAGAATGCGAAGGCGATTGCCACGGTTGCGATGGAAGAAGGCTTCTACCATCACGCTCAGGCAGTGCTGAAGCGCCTCTAAATCGTCGCGGCAGTATTTCGCGTCGCAAAATTAAATCGTCGCGGATTTCAAAATTTTTCCGTTATTGAGTTCTCTAATGGAGAAGGTTCCTCTGCCTTCTCCGTTTGTTTCATAGAGGGCAAATGAGGGAACACTGCCGCCCCGCGGGCGGCTTAGGGAGCCAGGATTCACCACAAGTACACCCTTGCGGTTCCGTTCGATTCTCCAGACGTGGCTGTGTCCGCAGAGGAAAACGTTGATGTCGCGCAGTTCACCCAGCGGGTCGATAAACTTCATTTCATCTTTGGAAAAATAATCCGCCGAGAACAGATGCCCATGAGTCAAGAAAAAATTCAATCCATCGCGTTCAATGAGCTGATAATCTTCTTCAACGGGAAAGTCTAGGGCCATGGCGCTATAGTCCGTATCACAGTTCCCGCGGACGGCGGTGACGAAATCCTTGTAATCGTTGAAGGAAGAAATCATTCCAACATCGCCCAGAATCCAAATCTCGTCGCATTTTAGAGATTCAAAATGGTCCAGAGCCTTTTCGGCAGCTTCGACGGAGCCATGTATGTCAGATATGATAAGGGCGCGCATTTTTATGGATTGCGAAGTCAGACTAGAGGAAAATTTTTGATTTTAGACCGTGCGGTTTTCTACCCAATCGGTGGGAAGAAGATGTAGGCGATTACGATAGCTGCAATAACGCCAACCGCATCTGCAATCAAAGCGCAGGTCACGGCATGACGTGTCTTTTTCACGCCCACAGAACCGAAGTAGACGGCGATAATGTAGAAGGTCGTGTCCGCAGCTCCCTGGAACATGCAGCTGAGACGCCCGGCAAAACTGTCGGGCCCCAGAGTCTTCATGGCATCAATCATCATACCGCGGGCACCGCTTCCGCTGAGAGGTTTCATAATTGCGGTCGGGAGTGCCGGCACCACATCATTCCCGACGCCGCACAGTCCGAGAACGTAGGAGATTCCATTCATCACCAAATCCATGGCACCGCTGGCACGGAATACGGCAACACCTACAAGAATAGCCACCAGGTTCGGGATAATCATCACTGCGGTATGGAAGCCGTCTTTTGCACCTTCCACGAAAGCCTCGTAAGCCTGAACTTTCTTATAGACGGCAAGTCCGAGAAACGCGACGATAATGCCGAACAGCACGATGCCGCTGATGAAAAGACTGGTGGTACCGAGCGCTTCCGCAGTCAGGTGGCTGAAGTAGAACATGATGGCGATAACGCAGGCGGAAAGACCGCCCAGCCAGGCGACAGTCACGGGATCTTTTAGCTTGATTTTCTGAAAAAAACTGAGGGCGAAAATGCCCGCCATGGTGCTGAAGAATG
>JAKSIJ010000047.1 GCA_024398875.1 Fibrobacter sp. | reverse complement strand
GGACCGCACAAGTGGGTGTCGCCTTGAGGTCTCTGCGCTAAGAAAAACATCAAAAGCGAAGAGTCCGCACAAGGCACCGTTCAAGCGAAGCGCGTTTGGCTTGTGCAACGAAGCGTTGATGTTTTTTAGCAGAGAACTCACAGCGACGAGCTCTTTTTGCTTCTGTTTTCTCTCGGCAGAGAAAATAGAAGGCCCGTCCGGCAGGACATCACGAAGTGAAACCCCGTCCGGCAGGACATTGCGAAGCAAAAGCCAGTCTGGCAAGACATTGCCGAAGGCAAAGAAAAAAATGAAATATAAAAATTGAAATTAAAAACCATGGAAAAAGTAACATTGAATGTGTCGCAGACCAGCGACTACACAAACCTCCTATTCTTGAAACGCGACCCCGACTTCATGTTCTTCCTCCGCAACCACGAAGAACTAATGAAGAAAATCACCAAGTGGATGGGCACCAAATCCAAAGGCAAAGAAATGGTCATCCTCGAACGTGACGCCGACGGCAACGCCAAGGAACGCGTCATCGCACGATGCATCCTCGTCCGTCAGGGCACAACCACCTTCGACATGGAGCGCTTCAAGGAGGAGCAGCGCGAGATGCACGAACGCTACATGACCAAGCAAACCGCCGACTCCTACTCGATAGAATTCATGGAGTTTTAATGACTGCATCCCTATGGTATCCCTACGGTATCCCTATGGGAAAAATGAATTGCTATGACACGATCATCCACAAGGCAAGAGTTGGCAGATGCGGCAGGAGTGTCGGTGAGCACAATAAGACGATGGTTGAATCGCATTATGCCCGAACTAGAAAAAAGGGGATATAAAAGCGGTGATAAACTATTTTCTCCTGCTCTGACTGCTTTTATCTGCAAGCATTTCGACATTGAGTTGGATGGGAAACCACCATAAAAGGTGAGTTCACATGACCAAATGTGTTCAGATGTGACCAGATGTGACCAGATGTGTTCACCACCATTTCCAGTCGCCGTACCTTTGCACTGTCAAATCGAAAGCAGCGGCAAGCAAGACACGCCAAAACCTGATTACCGTGAGGACGTTGAGCCACTACCGCCGCCTTCGATTTAATTAATTGTTCAACTCAAAACACACTTAAAGCCATGAAACTGAAACTAGTAGACATCTTCAAGTCTGCCTCGGGCAAGATCTGCCACGACAGCGAGTTCTACGCCGCCACGCGAAACGGGAAGACCTATTCAGGACGCCTCTGCCACCCAGCCAAGCGCGAAAAGTCAGCCGCCCAGAAAGCCGCAACCGACAAATTCGCCAAGGTGCAGAAAATCGTCTCCACCATCCTCAAGTCCGGTCCCGGCAACGACGCCTACGACGAGTACACCCTCGCCTACAAGAGTAATCCTGCGGCCGCTGAAACCCTCCACGGGTTTATATTCCGCAAGGAGTATGAGAAGTTGTAGGTTTTTGTCCTAGCGGACGCACATCTTTCATCTTCATTTCTGTGCCGACAGAAACGAAGCAAAGAACTTTGCCTTCGGCATGTCTTGCCAGACGGGCCTTCCATCTTCTGTATCGACAGAAGACGGAAGCGAGAAGAACTCGTCGCTGTGAGTTCTCTTGCTAAAAAACATCAACACTCCGTTGCACAAGCCAAACGCGCTTCGCTTGAACGGTGCCTTGTGCTATCACTACGTTTATGATGTTTTTCTTAACGCAGAGACCTCAAGGCGACCCCACTTGTGCGGTCCTATGGTGCGGTCCAAAGATGATTTTCGTTAAATATTATCCTTAATGATTTTAGTTCAGATGTCGAGCCCGAAGGGCGATCCCTCAAAGAATCGTCCCCTAAAGCGACGTACTGGAGCGCATTTTAGTAATGATTTTCATTAAAGATTTTATCTAAAACGCACCGCACCAGCCGGACCAAACCATGGGACCGCACAAGTGGGCTGTCGCCTTCTAGCCCGTTGCCGTTAAGAACTTGCTTGACGAATCCGTTAAGCGCCCGGCACCGTTCAAGCGAAGCGCGTTTGTCGGGTGTAGGATTTGGCAAGGAAGTTTAGGCATAAGGGCGTTAGCGACGAGCTCTTTGGTTCGTTTCTGTCGGCACAGAAATGAACATGAAAGACGGCGTCCGCAGGACATTGCGAAGCAAAAGCCCGTCTGGCAAGACAAAATGAAACTTAAAAGAAAAAAATTAGACTTTATGAAAAAAGAAACAAAACAGAAACTCTGGCACTTCATCATAACAATATTGACCTCTGCCTTGACGTCCCTCAGCACCTCCTCCTGCATGGTGAACATCGAGCCCAAGACCCCACCACCTCAATTTGAGAGTGCAACGCCTGACATCGAACCCACCTACAACTACTAACCAATCCCCAGGGAGCCATCACAAGTGGCGCCCTTGGGGCTTTTATAAAAACCGCACCACACCATAGGACCACACCATAGGACCACACCATAGGACCGCACAAGCCGGACCGCACAAGTGGGTGTCGCCTTTGATGGTGAGCGTCAGAAAAACCCTTTAAGCGTAGTGCCCGCACGGGGAACTGTTTGAGCACGAAGTGCGAGTTTTTCCCGTGCAACGAAGCGTAAGGTGTTTTTCAGCGAAGCATCAACAGCGACGAGCTCTTTGGTTCGTTTCTGGCGGACCAGAAATGAACATGAAAAACT
>JAKSIJ010000046.1 GCA_024398875.1 Fibrobacter sp. | reverse complement strand
TCACTCCACCGTAATCTCAAAATTCTGAAACACGATGATTTCGCCTTTGGTGATTTTGGCGCGTTTGCGGAGTTCCGTTTCGCCATTGCGCAGCACCATGCCGGCGGCCACCACTTCCTGCGCTTCGCTGCCCGAATAGACGACATTGGCGGCTTTCAGCAGCTGGATAAGGGGGATGAATTCGTCGCCTTCGCGAAGTGTAAAAATGATTCTGTTCAGTTTGTTTGCCATGACGTGATTATTTTTTGCAAAGGTAAAAAGAAAAAGAAAACCGCCCTCAAAACGAGAGCGGTTTTCAGTATGACAAAATATGTTATTCCGTCAATTCAGGCTTATTCAGCGCCATTTTCCTTGGCAGCCTTTTCCTGCTTTTCAAGGTTTTCCTTCAGGCCAGCGAGGACATCAAGGTCACCGAGGGTGCTGTGTTCAATGGTGTCATTGATTTGCTTGACAGCGCGCTTGGCTTGCTTAGCAGCCTTATCGGCAGCCTTTTCTTCGCTTGACTTAGGTTCCTTTTCGGTTTCAACCTTAGGAAGAGCGAGAACGATTCTCTTGATTTCCTTGTTGAATTCGAGGACCTTGAAATCGAGGACGTCTTCAACCTTAGCGTTGGTGCCGTCTTCCTTCTTCATGTAGCGGCTTGGGCAGAAGCCTTCGACGCCGTAAGGCAATGAAACGACAACGCCTTTATCGGAAGCGCTGATGACAGTGCCCTGGTGCATTGAGCCGATGGTGAACACGCCTTCGAACACATCCCAAGGATTTTCTTCAAGCTGCTTGTGGCCGAGGCTGAGGCGACGGTTTTCCTGGTCGACATCGAGAACGACGACGTCGATGGTTTCGCCAACCTTTGTGAATTCAGCCGGGTGCTTGATCTTCTTGGACCAGCTGAGGTCGCTGATGTGGATGAGGCCGTCAACACCTTCTTCCAGTTCGACGAAGATGCCGAAGTTGGTGAAGTTACGCACTGTAGCAGTGTGCTTTGAGTTGATAGGATAACGTTCTGCAATGTTTGCCCATGGGTCTGGCATGAGCTGCTTCATACCGAGAGACATCTTGCGTTCTTCGCGGTCGAGGGTCAGGATCTGAGCTTCAACTTCGTCGCCAACCTTCAGGAAGTCCTGAGCGGTGCGGAGGTGCTGTGACCATGACATTTCTGAAACGTGGATGAGGCCTTCAACGCCAGGAGCGATTTCGACGAATGCGCCGTAGTCGGCGATGACGACAACCTTACCCTTAACGCTGTCACCAACCTTGAGTTCAGCATCGAGAGCATCCCATGGATGAGGAGTGAGCTGCTTCAGGCCGAGAGCGATACGTTTCTTACCTTCGTCGAAGTCAAGGATAACGACCTTGATCTTTTCGTCGAGCTTAACGACTTCTTCTGGGTTGTTGATGCGGCCCCAGCTGAGGTCGGTGATGTGGATGAGACCGTCAACACCGCCGAGGTCGATGAACACGCCGTAAGAAGTGATGTTCTTGACAACACCTTCAAGGACTTGACCCTTTTCGAGTTTGCCGATGATTTCAGCTTTCTGCTGTTCGATTTCGTCTTCGATAAGAGCTTTGTGAGAAACAACCACGTTCTTGAATTCCTGGTTGATTTTCACGACTTTGAATTCCATTACGCTGTTGACGAATACGTCGTAGTCGCGGATAGGCTTAACGTCAATCTGTGAACCTGGCAAGAAGGCTTCGAGGCCGAACACTTCGACGATGAGGCCACCCTTGGTGCGGCTCTTGACATAACCATTGACGATTTCGCCGCTTTCGTAAGCTGCGTTGACGCGATCCCAAGCCTGGAGCATGATGGCCTTCTTGTGTGAAAGCACGAGCTGGCCGTTGACGCCTTCCTGATTTTCGACGAAGACTTCAACCTTATCGCCAACCTTCAGGTTAGGATTGGTGCGGAATTCAGCAACCGGAATAACACCATCTGACTTGTAGCCAATGTTGACAACAACTTCGCGAGGAGTGATGGCAACCACAGTACCTTCGATGACATCGTGGTCAGCGACCTGGTTCATTGTGTTTGCATACTTTTCTTCGAGTTTTGCACGTTCGTCAGCTGAGTAGTTGTCGAACTTTTTGTGTGATGAGTTCCAATCGAAATCAGCTGCTGGAACTGGTTTCTGTTTAGGAGCCTTAGGAGCTTTTTCAACTGGCTTTTCTTCTGCTGGCATAGCCTCGTTGATGATGTTTTCGTTTTCTGCCATTTGTAAATTTGTTTTGAATTGTACCCGACCATGCTTCGGATGCCACGGACGAGGAGGTTAAACTTTTTGTTATCATCCTGAACCTCTGATTTTTACAACCAGACCGAAATAAGGTTCAAAACGGACTGCAAAGATATGAAACTTATCCGTAACTTTTACTGATTCAGACAATTATTTTGGCACTTATTTTCAACCCCAGCCTAAATCAATAAGGATTTTCAGCAGATTTTTTCTCCCGCAGATGCCGCTGACTTCCGCAGAGGTTTTTTGAAACCGCAGATTGCGCAGATGACGCTGGGTTTCTGTGAACTACAAATTTTACAGATTGCCCGAAAATCATTCCACCCCAGTAGCTGGCATCGGCTTGACGATGACAGTTGTCGGGCGACCTCCCCGCCTACGCGAGGATGACGACGGCGCACCGACATGGATTTTTAAAAACGCAAAGAGCAAAAAAAAGATTTGTGTAAAGATTTATGTTAGATTTGTTTCCCTTTAAAAATTTACTCCTAATTTACTCTTTAATTTCCTCCGCATTTACTCTCTACCGCCTTGGCGGAACATGTTTTTTTGAAAACCGCAGATTACGCTTTAATAAAGGAAACGGCAAAAACTATTTG
>JAKSIJ010000045.1 GCA_024398875.1 Fibrobacter sp. | reverse complement strand
GGGGAACCGTTCGCGAAGGAATGCCTCCATCATCGGACGATACCTTGCGACAAACTCTCCCCACCGTGCGTGCAGCGCATCGCCCGAAATGTCTCGAAGGAGTGTTGTTGAGGTAATAGGTATCTGTGCCATCTTCGAACCCTGAAATGTGCATATTATACCATATTGGGTTTGAGCAACCATGCCGGCTTCCGCAAGACTCTGCCCTCCGCAATGGCCTGTTCAACGAGTATAGCATCCACCATTCCGCGAATTTCCTCCCTCCTCTGCGGAGAAAGACGTATCTTCAGAATTGCCATTGCTCGCGCCTCATCGCAACCGTAAACCTCCATTACCAGCCGCACTTCCGCCTGCGTATGCTTACGGTTTGGGTCGATTCGCACAATCTTCTGATCCTTCTCGTTCACACCATATATTACATCGACAATCCGAAATCTTACATGGGAACTCACCCTTTCCCTTTCGGCGGACAAACGAACTTGACCTTGAAGCGGCTGCCGTGGGCGGATTGACGATGTGGATGCTTGGAATCGTTGAGGTAGAGGACTACTTCTCCCATAAGTCCAGTCGCGGAATCGCGCATGTATTTCTTCTCGAAGTGCTTTGGCGACTCCACGACAATCCGATCGGGGCTTGTTTCGATAATCTCGCAGTTGTACATCATCGACGCAACTGGATAGTTCACCTTGAGCGCAACTTGAGCGAATGGACACGGCGACAGGTAATTGCCTTCAAGAATAATTTGTCGTCCAAGGTAGACTTCCCCAAGCTTCGCTCCTTGTGAATGGGCATTTTTTATGATGCTGCGCGATGGCGGTATTTCGCAGACCGGCTTGCCAATTACCATGAGCGCATGATTTTTGCTCTTTTCGCTGAATCGTCGAGCCTTCTGGAAATTTATCGTGAACTTGTGCTTGGCTGGATTGTACGGCTCATCCTGCCTCTCCGCCGTCCCCTTCATGTCCAGTCGCACCGTGAAAAAGTCGTCTATCCGACGACTGCGGCCGTCAATCAGCACATTCTCCACCATCGAGGATAAAATGCCCTTAAGATAAATCTTCAGCGTGCTGGCAGGAATCGACAGATCCTCCGCCTTGATGAACTCGTCTATCACCTCGTCCGTCCCAAGGGTCGTCCCCCGGTTCAACGAGGGCTTGTAAACCACTTTGCTGGCCTCCCCCTCTGCGGTTTTCTTCTTTAGACACGACTTCTCCCAATGAAACCTAACTTTGGGCTTTAGTGCATCAACCCTCGCTTCCATGCGTTTAGCCATACTTCAATTTCTCCTCACTTTCTCTTTAAAGAAAGTGAGTATAGCATACTCACTTTCCGTTTTGCAAGAGAGTTAAGGTTATAACCTTACGACAAAAAGGTTATAACCTTTCTGGAAAAAGGTTATATGATTACGGAAAAAAGATTATAACCTTTTCGCTGTAGGGTAGGCGGCGCACACTGTAAGGTCTGGCGGCGTTTTGCCCTACCTCAGTAGGCACTTTTCGATCTCCCTGCTGGTACTTTTCCATTGGTCTGCTGGCGTTTTTTGAAGGGGTTGCCACGACTTTTCGATAGAGTTGCTTGTTGTTTTCTGATACAACACTACCATAGGCTTTATCTCTGGCATCACACCAACAGTATTGTCACATCTATTTGCAGACAGATTCTAAGGTGCAATGCGCTCGTTGCAAGATGAATCAACCTTTCCAAAGGAAACTTCAACACATTCCCCGTTGAAAAGTGCGTTTGCCACGCACTGGACAGCCGTAGGCGAAAATCGGGAAAAGCTAAACGAATGGAGATGCCCACAGAGAATCGCCTTGACAAGCCGCTCGTCACGCACACGCTCAATGAAAGATTTAGTTAGACTATCTCCCTTTGCCGACCCCTCCCCCATAAGGGAATTCGCAACGATAGCATCTGAAAGAAGTTCGTCCGTCGGAAATGGAACATGACAAACAAGGACCATCGGGACGGAAAGAGATGCGACACGCTCAAACGCCGCCACAACTTCCTTGGAAACTCGACCAAAAGCATTATCAAAGAAGAAAAAATTGACCCCGTTTAATTCACGGACAAACGATGGTTGCTCACCTGGGAAGGTTCGAGCTATTAATCCAGAAAACGGAATCTTATCCATCTCGCGCGTTGTCTTCGATGTGGCCCAGAATTCATGGTTTCCAACACATGCAAGGAATTGCCGTCTCCTCGCTATCGAAGCAGCTAAATCATAGTTCGCTGCGCTGGCAAACTCCATCAAGTCGCCAGTGTGAACAACTCTTTCGTCAAACTTTTCAGCATGATCAAGAGCTGCCTTAAGAAAGAGCTCGCCGTTTTTTCTTCCATACCCTGCCCGTGCGAGCGCAAATTTGCGTATGTCATCCCCATCCCTTTCATCAAGTCGCGCAACATGGGAATCGGAAATATGAAGTAATGAGAATGGTTTAGTCTGCCCGGCATTGATATTGATTTTTCGGATCGCAAGCGGAGAAATCAACATCGCATCCCGGAAAGCTTGTATTTGCGCCATTGTAAAGCCAAGCGATTGGACAAAACACTCCGCCTTTTGTGTAAAATCCTTTCCTGGCTTGGTTTCAAAGCATGATTTAAGACGATCATAGCGACTCGGATGATCCATTCGCGAAAGCTCTGGAACATGAAATGCCGACATTTCCCAGTCTAAGCAAATCGTCTCCTCTTCAACCCCCAAAAGTGCCAACAAAACAAAAGCTAAAGTGCCCGTCCTGTCTTTTCCAGTTTTGCAATGGAAAGCCAATGGCCAGTTGCTTGAACAAAATACCGTCGCAAGCGCCTCACGCATCTGGGAGCGCTCGGTCTCGCAGAACACCGCATCATAGGCACCAAGCGCAACCTGCTTCCAAATAACATCACGGCCCAATGGCGAGCACCCGTCCAAATGTGCGACTTCGCAATCTTTCCGAAGATCAAGGTCCGTCTTGAGACGCAACTCATCCATAAGCCGACATCGCCCCTTTTCCGTGATATCGTCAAAACGGCTTGAGCGAAAAATCAACCCTGTCCGCACTATGCGCCCGCCAAGCCCCCGTTTTCCTCCTATGTCTCGAAAATTAAAAACCCCCTCAAAAAAATTAACAGATCCCTCCGCAAGCCGCTTTCGCGCGGACGCATCTGCCATCCATTGTTCACGTTCAGCACGCGTTGACTTCAAAAACTCCTCTTGTGTCTGCGTGAATCGCACAAAATTCCCTAACTTTGCATCAAAGGGAATTGATTCGCCGGCAACTGTAATTAAAAAGCTACCAAAAGTCACGAAGAAAACGAGTACCCGCATCGATTTGAACACGGATTTACTATTATTCACGGTGTCCCTCCTTTTTGGGTGCGGGCGTTTTAGCGGGTCAAAAACTGGGGATATTCCAGATCACCGATTAC
>JAKSIJ010000044.1 GCA_024398875.1 Fibrobacter sp. | reverse complement strand
AAAATTAAACAAATAAAATGAAAGTAAATGACATTATGGTCGCCCTGGAAAAGAAACATCCAGGCGAAAATGAGTATCTGCAATCAGTACGCGAAGTGCTCGAATCAATCGAAGAAGTCTACAACCAGCATCCAGAATTTGAAGCTGCTAAGATCGTTGAACGTCTCGTTGAACCAGATCGCATCTTCACATTCCGTGTTACATGGGTTGACGATAAAGGTGAAGTCCAGGTTAACCTCGGCTACCGTGTTCAGTACAACGCAGCTCTTGGCGCTTACAAAGGCGGCCTCCGTTTCCACCCAGCAGTTAACGTTTCAATGCTGAAGTTCTTGGGCTTCGAACAGATCTTCAAGAACTCACTGACCAACCTCCCACTCGGTGGTGGTAAGGGCGGTGCTGATTTCGACCCAACAGGCAAATCAGATGCTGAAATCATGCGTTTCTGCCAAGCTTTCATGTATGAATTGTGGCGCAACATCGGTGCTGACCAAGATTCACCAGCTGGTGACGTCGGCGTTGGCGGCCGTGAAATCGGTTACCTCTATGGCGCTTACAAGAAGCTCGCTCGCGAACACAGCACAGGCGCTCTGACTGGTAAGAGCTATGGCTGGGGTGGTTCTTTGATCCGTCCTGAAGCTACCGGTTTCGGTGCTATGTACTATGTCGACCGCATGGTTCACCAGAAGGGTGAAACAATGGAAGGCAAGAGAGTCGCTCTGTCAGGCTTCGGTAACGTGGCTTGGGGTGCTGCTACAAAGGCTACAGAACTCGGCGCTAAGGTCGTCGCTCTGTCAGGCCCAGACGGCGTTTGCGAACTCCCAGAAGGCATCAACAAGGAAATGATCGACTATATGCTGGTCATGCGCGACTCACGTCGTAACAAGGTTCAGGATATGGCTGACAAGTTCCCAGGCAAGGCTATCTTCACTCCTGGTAAGAAGGCTTGGATGGTGAAGTGCGACATCGCTTGCCCATCAGCATTCCAGAATGAATTGAACGAAGACGATGCTAAGGAATTGGTTGCTAACGGCGTTCAGTATGTTGCTGAAATCTCCAACATGGGTTGCCAGCCAGCAGCTATCGCTTACATCCAGAACGCTGGTATTCCTTTCGCTCCAGGTAAGGCTGTCAACGCTGGTGGCGTTGCTACCTCTGGCCTCGAAATCTGCCAGAATGCTGCTCACATCAACTGGACTGCTCCTGAAGTTGACCAGAAGCTCCACAAGATCATGAACGACATTTATGACATGTGCGTTGAATACGGTAAGCAAGCTGACGGTAGCATCAACTACGTCAAGGGTGCTAACATCGCCGGTTTCATGCGCGTTGCTAAGGCTATGATGGCTCAAGGCATCATCTAATTTGTCATCACGACTTAATTCAACAAAGGCGGCTCGTAAGGCCGCCTTTGTTTGTTATTACTCTTCGTAAAAAAAAGCTAATCCCAAAAATAAGGCGAATTTTAGGATTGTAATCCTAAAAATTAGCTTAAATTTGGGATTGTAATCCCAAAAATTAGGCAAATTTTGGGATTAGCATAAAAATAATGCTTATCTTTGCAGCCGAAATAATATGGATAAGTATGGTTATAAGGCAATTGCAAAAAGTCATTGAGGAAAGAATGTTCAAAGGCAAGGTGATTATTCTCATCGGCGCACGGCAAGTGGGAAAAAGCACCTTGATGAAACATTTGGTCGGCAACATGAATGTTCCCGTTTTGTCGTTGAATTGCGACGAGCCGGAGATGAAAGAGATGCTGGACAAACCGAATTCCGAGGATTTGCGCCTGCTGATTGGAAATAACAAAGTGATTTTGATTGACGAAGCCCAGCAAGTGCCCGACATAGGCCTGACCTTGAAGCGCATGGTCGATAATTTTCCTGATGTTCAGATTCTTGTGACGGGTTCGTCGTCGTTTGACCTGCAAAACCTGCTGAATGAGCCTTTGACGGGGCGCAAATACGAGTATCATCTGTATCCGATTTCGATTTCGGAGCTTTACGATGACAAAGGCTATCTTTTCATAAAGCAAACCTTGGAGCAAAGGTTGATTTATGGCTCGTATCCAGAGGTGATTAACCATCCTGAAGAGGCGGAAAACATCATTTTGGACTTGATAAACAGCTATCTGTATAAGGATTTGCTGGCTTTGGATGGTTTGCGCCGCCCGACCTTAATCAATAAGATTGTCAAGGCTTTGGCGTTTCAGGTGGGGAGCGAAGTCTCGTTTAATGAGCTGGCGCAGACAGTGGGCACCGATAACAAGACGGTTGAGAAATACATCGATTTGTTAGAGAAATGTTTCATCGTTTTCCGCTTGGAGGGCTTGAGCCGAAATATGCGTAACGAGTTGAAAAAGGCGAAAAAGTTTTATTTCTGGGATAACGGTGTGCGAAACGCTGTCATTCAGAGTTTTGCGCCAGTCGGATTGCGTCAGGATATGGGCGCTTTGTGGGAGAATTTCTTCATCAGCGAGCGGTTGAAACGGAATCATTATTCCGATTATCGATGCTTGACCTATTTCTGGCGCACGACGCAACAGCAGGAAATCGATTACGTTGAGGAAAAAGATGGAGCGTTTTCGATTTTTGAGATGAAATGGAATCCGAATAAGTCGAAGACGAAATTTCCTGATTCGTTTTTGAATAATTATGCTGTAAATCAATCTGTTGTCGTAACGCCTGAAAACTATTTTGAATTTTTAAGACCTTAATTGAAATGAAACAGACCACACAATGTTACCTTGAGCGCGGCAGCCAATACCTGATGCTGCACCGCACGAAAAAACAAAATGATGAAAACCACGACAAGTGGATTGGGGTAGGAGGAAAGTTCGAGGAAGGGGAGAGCCCTGAAGACTGCATGTTGCGCGAAATCCGCGAAGAAACGGGTTTCACTGTCACCGAATGGCGCTATTGCGGCATTGTGACTTTCGTTTCCGACGTTTGGCCAGCCGAACAGATGCACATTTTTGTCTGCACCGATTGGACGGGCGAACAGATTGAATGTAACGAAGGCGACTTGGAATGGATTGAAAAACAGCGTCTTTTAGAACTGCCTTCATGGGAAGGCGACAAGATTTTCCTGCGTTTGATTGATGAGAAAGTGCCGTTTTTCTCCTTGAAACTGCGTTATGAAGGTGAAGTGCTTCGTGAAGCGGTGCTGAATGGAAAGGCGATGCCGTTGAATTATTGATAGTTCGCGGCCAATTAGTGGCAAATTGCATTTGGAAAAAATTTCTGCATTTGCGTTTCCAAAGTGTTTTTTCTCTACTTTTGCGCCCGCAAAAATTAAAACTTCCAGATGCACTATGACATATCATTACGGAATTTCTGCAACACAGCGCAACTTGATGATTTTCAAGTGTTTGGAATTTTATATATATATATATATATATATATAACTATCTAATTGTCAATAAGTTACATAACTTTTTGATTTTCTTGGGAATTTCTGATGACGGAGCCGCCGTAAGGCGTGCTTCCGTTTCGTCGTGTGTGCCGGGGATTCAGGAATTCAGAATTTTTAGATTTAAATATTTAAGATTTAAGGATTTAAGATTTAAAGATTCAAGGATTCCCGCAGTCAAAAAGTTCAAAATTGTTCAAAAGTCTGAAAAGCCAACAGCCAAAAGCCAACAGCCAAAAGCC
>JAKSIJ010000043.1 GCA_024398875.1 Fibrobacter sp. | reverse complement strand
CAGTAAATGGTTGCGAGTTCTTCTGCTACGGCGGAAAGTGGGAATACACTCCGCCACCGATGTAAAAATTCTATACAAGTCCCCGGTTGTCTGTGGACAACTGGAAAATTCCTTTACCCTTACCTTTCGCTACGGCGGGAGGTATTTTTGTTTCTGTAAGCGCGGATGTCCGTGCTGCAAAAAGGTGTGTTTTATGGGACGTTATTTGGGTGTTGCCACGTGGCTGGCAGCGGCTGGCTTGACTTTTGCCGCAACTTATCCGGTAAATTATGTGCGTTTTGGAATGCATGATTCCAATCGTAATTTGAATATTTCAGGTATGTCAAGCGGCTCTCCGCTGAATACCTGGATTACCAACGGCGTCAAGAATGAAGCTTGGCAAATCGAATACGTGGAAGATGGCGTTTATAAGATTAAGAACGCCGCTACCGGTCGATACGTCACTGCAGATGGCGATACTGCACGCTTGGCCGACGAAGGATCAGCCGCAACCCAGAATTGGAAAATCGAAGGTGTGGAAAAGGATTTTATTGGACAGAATCTTTACTATAAAGTGACCAACGCCTCGTCTGGAAAGGCCCTAAATTTTAATTCCGCAGGAAACAGCGTTACTTTGGCAACTTATAGCGGCAAGGGCGAACAGAAATGGCGCCTGGATTTGAATGGCCTTGAAGGTTTTGCAGCCAACGCAAAAGTAGATGAAGGTATAAAGGCTGGAACCATTGGCGGACTTTTGGGCAAGACCGTTTTTGCCTCCACCAATGAACAGCTGAAAAATTACCTGAATGCAGAAGAACCTTTGACCATCGTTTTGACAGCCAATCTGGATTTTCAGAAAGAAGGGACGGTTCGAGTTCGCGACAATAAGACCCTCATCGGTTCCTATGAAGCTAATACTTTAAGTGACATTCAGCTCCAGAACAACGCCTATGGTTACCGCGCTTCCAAGGATGATGCGGTTTACGACCCTGCAAGCGACAACATCGTCATTATGAATCTGGATTTTGAAGTGGTTAATGTAAAGGATCGCATTGTGGTTTCCATTTATTCTGGAAAAAATGTCTGGATTGACCACAATAGCTTTATCAGTAAACTTACCAACAGTGTGACCGAAGTGGGAAAGTTCGTGTGGGTGAATACGCCCTACAATGCCAGTGATATGAAGCGCAGTCCGGACTTTGTGACCGTCTCCTACAACATTATGAAGAATCGATACTGGACTCTGGTTTACGGCACCCAGAATGGCGTAACCAAGGAAGACCGCACTAGCGTTATGTTCAATGTTTTTGAAGGTTGTGTCCGTCGCCTTCCAGAAATCGGAAACGGCTCCGCTCATGTTTACAGCAATTACTATAACCGCACCAACACCTCTGTGGAAAATGATCCCATTGCGGGTATTATCATCGACAACGGTGCTTCGGGCTACGTAGAAAGTAATCGTTTCGAGGGGCACCGTGTTGAACCCAGCGGTTACACGGATTTTGTGATTATGTGTGGCGGTCGCAACATGACCCAAAACGACAATTACACCAACCAGTCCAAAACCGGTGCTAGCAACGTGACTCCCTATTTGTGGACCTCTACGGATTCCTACACCACGCCGGCGGCAGCATCCTGGTTTACCCCTTCCAAAATCTACGGCTATAACAAAATCAAATCTTATGATCCAAGTGGCGCGAAGGATGCCAAGGCATTTGATTCCAAGTATAGCGGCGCTCAAAAGAATAAGGCAAACTTTATTTATATAACGGATTACGAAATGGCCGATTGGCGTTCTGCAAGTTATGCCGCACCGTTCCTAGCAAACGTAACTACTACCGAAGCTCCTAAGGTCGAATCTTCCAGCTCCGTAGCAGCATCCTCTTCCTCTGAAACTATCGTCGCATCGTCTTCTTCCGAAGCAATCGTGATCTCTTCTAGCTCTCAGGAAACCACGATTTCTTCTAGTTCCGAAGAAACTGCTGTCTCTTCCAGCTCTGAAAAAAACATAGATTCCTCCAGCAGCGAGCAGGAGATTGCGTCCTCTAGCAGCGACAACACTCAAGGTTTTGTAATGAACGGAATCACCCCAAAAATTTCCGTTGTGACCACTGGTCTTCAAGTGCAAATTTCCGCAGGTCGCGATGGACGCATACAACTTTTTGACTCTATGGGACATATAATCGCAACTGCTCAGATAGTGGCAGGCAAAGTTTCAATGAATGTTCGTGCTCCTGGCCGTTACTTTGTAAGGGCTTTGGGTAAAACAGTTCCTATATCCATCCACTAAACCATGCAAAGCCCTAGTCGTTGACGGTCTCCAGGTGGAAGGTTCCGCATGTAAAATCGAAGACGGTTATAACAAAAGTGAAAATGGCTGTGAGTTTTTCTGCTATGGCGGAAAGTGGGAATACACTCCGCCACCAATGGCTCTGAACATATAGTCATCTAACATTGCTATTTGATTTACTTCTTATAATCTCCAGGAATTTTTCGCAGGCCTTGCTCAAGGCCTGTTTCTTTTTTTCAGGCAACAGAAACCTAGATGGGGGGCGACTTGAAGTAATTAGCGGGTTGATGCCTTCTTTTTTTATACTTTTGTAACCGAGGTTACAAAATGAAAGTTTTATTGATTAACGGAAGCCCCCGCAAGAATGGTAACACTTTTACCGCTTTGAACGAGGCTGCAGAACAGCTGAAGAAGAACGGCATCGATAGCGAAATCGTATGGATCGGCAACAAGGCCGTTCGCGGTTGCATCGCCTGCAACGTCTGCAAGACCAAGGGCAATTGCCGCTGCGCCTTTGACGAAGACATCTGTAACGAAGTCATCGCCAAGATGGAAACCAGCGATGCATTGATCGTGGGTTCTCCTGTTTACTGGGGCCAGCCCAATGGTTCCGTACTTTCCCTGATCCAGCGTATGGCTTATGCTGCCGGCGCACATTTCCAGGGCAAGCCCGCCGCCGCTGTTTGCTGCTGCCGCCGCGGTGGTGCAACTGCTGCATTCCAGACTTTGCAAATGCCTTTCCAGATGCTGAACATGCCTATCGTTACTTCCCAGTATTGGAACATCGCCTACGGCCGTGCCGAAGCGGAATCCGCCCAGGATACGGAAGGCATGCAAACCATGCGCACTCTGGCAAACAACATGGCTTACATGTTGAAGAAGTTCGCCACCGGCACCGCCGAAAAACCAGCCAAAGAAGATTGGCAGCCAATGAACTTCGTGCGATAGAATTAAATCTTTTTAATCACTTTCGCAGGAACGCCGCCTACCACGGTTTTGGGGGCGACGTTTTTGTTTACTACGGCGCCTGCCGCAACAATGGCTCCGTCACCGATGGTAACGCCCGGGAGAATGGTGACGTTGGAACCGAT
Organism: Fibrobacter sp.; assembly: GCA_024398875.1. Lineage (GTDB taxonomy): Bacteria > Fibrobacterota > Fibrobacteria > Fibrobacterales > Fibrobacteraceae > Fibrobacter. Next base: position 341 of record JAKSIJ010000043.1, on the reverse strand, counting down.
CCACACGTTTTTTCCGATGTGGATGGGCTTGGGGTACATGTCTCCGCGGTGTTCTGGTTCGGGGGCGTGATTCAATGTGGCGAGAACGACGTTATGACCGATGAGGGCTCCGTCGTCAATAGTGATGCTTCCGTGATCCTGAAATTTGCAGCCTGCGTTAATGAATACCCGTTTGCCGATTTTGATGTTTCTGCCGCAGTCTGTATTGAAGGGCGGGAACAACCCGAAAGATTCATCGACAGGCTCGCCGATCAGCTCCGAAAATAGTTTGCGGATTTCGGCAGGTTCGTGATAGCCTGTGTTGATTTCCGCAGTGATTTTCAAGGCCCGCTGGGACATTT
>JAKSIJ010000042.1 GCA_024398875.1 Fibrobacter sp. | reverse complement strand
GCGTTCCAACTGCCGTGCTTGCGGAAGTCCTCGAAGCTGAGGGTTTCCGCACGAATGAATCCGCGTTCAAAGTCCGTATGGATGACGCCTGCGCATTGGGGAGCCTTATAGCCTGCATGGAATGTCCAGGCGCGGCATTCTTTTTCGCCGGCGGTGAAGAAGGTACGGAGCCCGAGGATTTCGTAGCCTTTGCGCACTACGGCGTCCAAACCGGATTCCTTCATGCCCAGTTCCTTCAAGAATTCCACCTTGTCTGCAGGCTCCATGGCGGAGAGTTCTTCTTCAATTTTTCCGCTGATGACGATGACGGCGTGACCGTTCTTCTCGGCGTAGGCCTTCAACTGATCCACATAGGCGTTGCCCGTGAGAATGTCGTCTTCTTTCACGTTGGCACAGTAAAACAAGGGTTTTGCGGTTAAGAGTCCCAAATCCTTGAGAATGGCTTCCATTTCGTCGCTATCGTGCATCACAGTGCGGGCGGGTTTGCCTTCGCCCAAAGTGCTCTTGAGGAGCTCGCAGGCGGCAAGGCGAGCCTTGGCTTCGGCGCTACCGACGCGGGCCATCTTGGTTTCGGTGGCGAGGCGTTTTTCTACGGTATCCAAGTCCTTCAGCATCAGTTCCATCTCAATGACTTCTGCATCGCGGACCGGGTCCACGGAACCGCTCACGTGAACGATGTTTTCGTCATCAAAGCAGCGGATCACTTCCATGATGGCTTCGCATTCGCGAATGTGGGTGAGGAACTGGTTCCCCAGGCCTTCGCCCTTGCTGGCGCCCTTCACGAGGCCTGCAATATCCACGAATTCCGTAACGGCAGGAACGATGGATTTTGGGTTGTAGACTTTTACAAGTTCGTCCAGACGGCTATCGGGCACGCTCACCATGCCCACATTGGGCTCGATGGTGCAGAAGGGGTAGTTGGCGGCTTCGGCGCCGGCGTTAGTGATTGCGTTGAAGATGGTGCTTTTCCCTACATTGGGGAGCCCGACAATACCACATTTGAAACCCATGATAGTCTCCGATTTTTACGCTAGAAGAGCGTCTTTCTTTTTCGGTTCCAAAGTTAGTTAAAAACTGCGCACTCATTCCTTTTTTTTATAATTGGAATGTGGTTCAGTCCAAAAATCCAGTAATAATCGTTGTGTGCGTCGCAATTCTTCTCATTGCGGCGGTGAGAATCATTCATTCTTATGGAGATTTCTCTAAAACCCGGGCTGAATTTGAAGCTCGCGAGCAGATGATTGCGGAAACTAACGAATGCCTTTCGGCAGGGGAGTGGGCTTGTGCGGAGCGGAATGTCCGCGCTCTTCTCAAAGCCGAACCGAATGACTCCAATTTGCAACTTCATTTGGCGCATATCCTCCTAGAACAGGAACGCTATGACGAATGTGTTGTCTATGTGGATTCCCGGACCTTTAGCAATAAAGATTTAATTTATCTGAAAGAAAAGTCGCAGCAACTGAAAAAAGAAATGGAAACCTTGGGGGTGGAACGCTCCGCCCATTTCCGCGTGGAGTTTGAAGGCCGCCCCGCTCGTGCAGATGTCCTGGAGGCTCTTACGGTTCTGGAGATTGCCTACGATTCCCTCTGCCGGCTGTTCCAGTTCTACCCGGAAAACAAGATGCATCTGGTGCTGTATCAGACAGCGGAGTATCAAGGCATGGGCTCCAGACCAGATTGGGTGGCAGCACTCTTTGATGGCAAACTTCGGGTTCCTGTTGGCCTCATGCAGTACTATGAACTTTACCGCCCCATTCTTTTCCACGAACTGACTCATGCTTTTGTGCGGGCAATGAATCGTAATAGTGTTCCCCTATGGTTGAATGAGGGGGTTGCTCAGGTGGTGGATGGTTCCCGCACAGGAAACCCAAGACCGGAGGGCACTCCTCCCACCCTGGAGGCATTGACGGAACCTTTTGTGAACGAAAAGCGAACAGAAAATGCAATCCGCTTGTATTGGTATTCGCAGGCTATGGTGGAACAACTCCTTGCCCTGGATCCGTCGCCCGAAGTTGGCTCCAAATTTGCACATATTCGCGAATTTATTGCAGAAATAAGGATTTTAGGGGTGGAAAAGGCCATGGATAAGTACTACGGAATAACGACCTCAAAACTCTATGAACTAGTGACGGCAGTCACAAAATGATTGTTGCGGAAATTTATACACAATACTATATTTGTTTAAGACAATCCAAATCTTCAAGGAGATAATTATGAAGTTAAAAGCAACTGCCGCAGTGCTTTCTGCTGCCGCTCTCTTTGCCGCTTGTAGCGACGAAGTGGTGAACGTCAATGACGAAGCCAAGGAAAAGGCTACCTTTACATTTAAGGTGGTGGACGACTACACTGGCAATGCGATTGCCGAAGCATCCGTCTATTCTGTAATGGACGACGAATCTGAAACTACAGATTCTCTGGGAATTGTCTCCTGGTCGAAGAATGCTATCGGTAACTATGTGTACTATGTGTCTGCTGAGGGCTATAAGACCATTCAGGTGGGCGCTTCTGCTGATGAAGTGGGTCAGGGTAACGTGGCTCGCGTTCCTGACGTGTTCAAGGAAGTTCGCATGGTTAAGGGTGGTGTAGAAGCCACTGGAACCATTCTTTACAATGACGCTGAAACTGGTGCCACCAAGCCTGCTTCCAAGGTAAAGGTTTTTGCAAATTGCGGTTCTAAGTTTGTTCCGTCCGAAATGAGTGCTACTACCGATGCAAACGGTAAGTTCACTTTTGATGATCTTCCTGCTGGTACCAGCTGCGCCATCACGGTGGGCCAGACGGAGATAGGTTCCAAGCTCTATTCTGGGGCTAACATCGGTGCAACTACTGCACACCGTTCGGGTGAGGTGGAAAATCTCTCCATTGCTACCCTCTCTCCGGTGCGTACTTCTCTGGTCAAGATTTCTGACAACTTGAAGGAAATCTCTTCTGTCTCTACAGCACTCACGTTTGTGTTCTCTGCTGAAGTGGATGCTGATTCCATTCCGGGTAAGTGGATTGTAAGGCAGAATGGTGACAAGATTCTTGTCTCTGTTTCTTTGAGCAAGGATAAGAAGACTGTGACCGTCAAGCCTTTCTCTGGCAAGTGGGATGAAGACGCTTCTTACACCGTTTCTGCAGACGTTTATTCTGTTGATGGTGCCTATGAAGATGTTTACGCCTCCTTCGCTGTTGGTGCAAAGGGTGCAAGTGGTGCTCCTGCCAATGTGAAGAATTTGGCGGCCGAGGATGACGATGGCTACATTCTCCTCTCATGGAAGGGCGAGACTGATCGGTACTACAACGTTTATTGGAAGACAAGCGAGATGAATGCTTTTGAACGTTTGGACTACTGCTATGGTAGCAGCTATAGCTATGATGATTGGTACTGTGAAGAAGAATCCTATGAGTTCAATCCGCGTATCACCGCCGATGTGGAATTCATTGAATTCGTCGTTCTCCCTGTCAATGACGATGGTGTAGAAGCCGACATCAATGGTGCAAAATCCGTCAAGTATGTCATTGAGTAAGGAATAAAATTGCGATAGCAGTTTAATTCGAGTTATGGAATCCCGCGAGCGCAAAAGTGCCCGCGGGATTTTTTATTCTGAAAATTTCTAGATTGTCGCCCCGATGATTCTCAACACCTTTCTGCAACAGCCGCGCTTTAAGAAGAATGGCGGCATCCACGATGTTTTGATTGTGGCTGTCCCCATGCTTCTCAGCATGTCTTTTGACACGCTGATGACTTTTGTGGATAGGCTTTTCCTCTCCAAACTCGGCCCCTGCGAAATGAATGCTGCCCTCGGCGGTGGCGGCACCCAGATTGTGATGATCAACCTCTTTTCCGGAGTCATCAG
>JAKSIJ010000041.1 GCA_024398875.1 Fibrobacter sp. | reverse complement strand
GTATGGTTTTTCCACTTGCTTTGCTTGCCGCCGAAGGTTTCGGCCACCGTGCGGTTGGCCAGCAGCATGAAGTCTTCAATCAGTTCGTGCGACTCGTTTTGCTCACGGATATAAGTATCGATAGGTTTCTTGTTTTCGTCGAGAATGAACTTCACCTCTTCCGAATGGAAATTGATGCTGCCTGCCGCCATGCGCTTTTCGCGGAGCTTGGTAGCCAGTTTGTTGAAAGTGAGAATCTCTTCCTTGTAATCGCCATCGCCGCCTTCAATCATGGCCTGAACCTCTTCGTAAGTGTAACGGCGACAGGATTTTATGATGGTCTTTCCAATCCAATTGTTATAAATGTTGGCATCATCGTCCATTTCGAAAACGACCGAGAAAGTGAGTTTTTCCTCATCGGGACGCAAGGAACAGACGTTGTTGCACAGTTTTTCAGGCAGCATCGGGATGGTTCTGTCGACCAGATAAACCGAAGTGCCGCGGCTCAAAGCCTCCTTGTCGATGGCCGAACCTGGCGTGACGTAATGCGAGACATCGGCAATGTGAACGCCCGCCTCCCAATGTCCGTTTTCCAATTTGCGCAGCGAGATGGCATCGTCGAAGTCCTTGGCATCGGCTGGGTCGATGGTGACGGTGAACACATCGCGGAAATCGCGGCGTTTCCTGATTTCTTCCGCCTTGATTTTCACTGGAATACTTGCCGCTTCCTTTTCAACCTCTTCAGGAAAATCTATCGGATATTCGTGCGCCGCAAGGATGGATTCCATCTCCACATCATTCTCGCCAGGCGTGCCCAACACGCGGACGATTTCACCAAACGGGTTGCCCGAACCGTCAGGCCAATCCACCAAATGAACGATGACTTTCTGTCCGTCTTTAGCGCCATTCAGTTCGCCTTTCGGAACGAAAATATCGACCGGAATCGATTCCATATCGGGCACCACAAACACATAGCCGTGCGTGATGCGCAACAAGCCGACAAAATCGGTATGCTTTCTTTCCAACACCTCAACAATCTCACCTTCAGGCTTTTTCTTGTTGCGTTTCGGGAACATCGCCACACGCACGCGGTCGCCATGCAAGGCCTTGCCCGTGTTGTTGGAAGCGATGAAAATGTCTTCGCCGTCCTCGTCATCCAAAACCACATACGCCTTGCCCGTCGATTTCATGTCAACCGTTCCTTCCACATATTGCGTCTTCGGACCAAATTGCGCCAAGCCCGCAGCACTCATGACATAGCTGTAAGGTTTTGCTTCGTCAAGCAAACCTTTGTCTTTCAAATCAATAAGGATATTGTAGACCACATCCTTTCCTGCTTGGTCCTTGATGCCCAGCACTTTGCAGACCTGTTTATAGTTCTTCGGACGGAATGGTTCTTCGACAAAAATGCCTAAAATAGCACTTGTAAATGTGCTCAACTTGTTTTCTATTCTTTTCTTTTTTGCCATAATGTTCTAATTTTTAATGTTTTTTAATCTTTCATGTCAAGCAATTTTCCAATCAGATACAACCCGCACTGCTTTTCATGAACAAAAACGCAACGCAACGGCCTTTTGTTTCCGTTTGCGCTGCAAAAATAATCAAATCAAACGAAATCAAAGGATTAGCCTGTTGATAATTTTGTTGATAAAAAAATTCCGCCGTTTTTTGGTGCGGAAAAATGAAAAGATTTACTTTTGCAAAATGAGTTTTTCCAAAAGAAAAATTCATTCAACTTTCTGAAAATCAGGGAATATTGTAAACGAGCACATTTTTATGAGCAACGGCGGACTATACATTACCAAAAGAGACGGAAAGGAAGAAGCCTTTTCCGTTGAGAAGATAAAAATAGCCATTAGCAAGGCTTTTCTGGCATCGGGATTCTATGCCACCGACGAAGATTTGAACTCCATTCTGAGTCGCGTCAGGGTGACCAACGGCATGACCGTTGAAGACATCCAGAACCAAGTGGAAACCGCGCTGATGGCCGAACAGTATTACACGGTGGCGAAGAATTACATTCTTTACCGCCAAAAACATACTGAAGACCGTGAAATTCACGAGAAAATCGAGTTTTTGAGTAATTACTGCGACGCTTCCAACGCTGCAACAGGTTCGAAATACGATGCCAACGCCAATGTGGAGAAGAAAAACATTGCCACGCTGATTGGCGAATTGCCCAAGTCGAGTTTCATCCGCATCAACCGCCGCATGCTCACCGACCGCATCAAGGAAGTGTATGGTAAGGAATTGGCTGACAGATACATGTATCTGCTCAATAATCACTTTATCTACAAAAACGATGAGACTTCGCTGGCCAATTACTGTGCTTCCATCACCATGTATCCTTGGCTTTTGGAAGGCACCAAGTCCATCGGCGGCAATTCCACCGCTCCGACCAACTTGCGCTCGTTCTGCGGCGGATTCATCAACATGGTGTTCATGGTCTCCTCTCAGCTTTCGGGAGCCTGCGCCACGCCTGAATTCCTGATGTACATGAACTATTTCATCGGCTTGGAATACGGCACCGATTATTATAAGCGCGCCGATGAGGTGGTCGACTATTCCTTGAAAAAGCGCACCATCGACAAAGTCATCACCGATTGCTTCCAGCAGATTGTCTACTCGCTCAACCAGCCTGCCGGTGCCCGCAATTACCAGTCGGTGTTCTGGAATATAGCCTACTACGACAAAAATTATTTTGAATCGCTGTTCGGCAACTTCTATTTCCCTGACGGCACAAAACCCGATTGGGAATCACTGAGTTGGCTGCAAAAACGCTTCATGAAATGGTTCAATGCCGAGCGTCAGCGTGCCGTGTTGACTTTCCCAGTCGAAACCATGGCTTTGCTCTCGAAAGACGGTGATGTCATCGATACGGAATGGGGCGATTTCACGGCTGAGATGTATGCCGAAGGCCATTCGTTCTTCACTTATCTGAGCGATAACGCCGATTCGCTGTCGTCGTGCTGCCGTCTGCGCAACGAAATCCAGGACAATGGTTTCAGCTACACTTTGGGTGCTGGTGGCGTTTCCACCGGTTCAAAGAGCGTGCTGACCATCAACCTGAACCGCTGCATCCAGTATGCCGTGCGCAACAACATGCACTATCTCACTTTCTTGGAGGAAATCGTCGACCTCTGCCACAAGGTGCAAATCTGCTACAACGAAAATCTGAAAAACCTGCTGAACAAAGGCATGCTGCCGCTGTTCGATGCCGGCTACATCAACATTGCGCGCCAATACCTCACCATCGGTGTGAACGGCTTGGTGGAAGCTGCCGAATTCATGAAGATTCAGATTACGGATAATCCTGATTATGAGAAATTCGTGCAGGATATCTTAGGCCTGATTGAAACCTACAACAGGAAATACCGCTCCAAGGAACTGATGTTTAACTGCGAAATGATTCCTGCCGAAAACGTAGGCGTGAAGCACGCCAAATGGGACAAGGAAGACGGCTATGAAGTCCACCGCGACTGCTACAACAGCTATTTCTACATCGTGGAAGACCCGAACACCAACGTCCTTGACAAATTCCGTCTGCATGGCGAAAAATACATCAAGCATCTGACAGGAGGTTCGGCCCTGCACATGAATCTGGAAGAGCATTTAAGCCAGGCGCAATACCGCCAACTGCTGAGAGTAGCCGCCCGCGAAGGCTGCAACTACTTTACTTTCAACATTCCGAACACCATCTGCAACGACTGCGGACACATCGACAAGCGCTATCTGAAGGAATGTCCGCATTGCCACAGCCACAATGTCGATTACCTGACCCGCATCATCGGCTATCTGAAGCGCATCAGCAACTTCTCCGAAGCACGCCAAGAGGAAGCCAACCGCAGGTATTATGACAA
>JAKSIJ010000040.1 GCA_024398875.1 Fibrobacter sp. | reverse complement strand
TTTTTGTCATTGAGGACCTCTTGTGTTTTTACGCTGTTGATTAGTAGTCGTAGAGCTTTTAGGCAGCTTGGGCAAATCGGTAATGCCTGTGGCGATCTGATTGGATAATCTTTTTCGCAAATGGAACAAATCATTCCAAATTCTGGTTCCGCAATCGTTGCGTTTGTGCAATAGACTTTTTTGACCAGCCATTCCCCGCAATTTGAACATTTTCCGGATATACTGTCCTTAACTTCTTTTCCGCAATAAGGGCATATTGTGACTAATTCCATTCTATGTTCCATCCATCAAGGCCTTCTTCGTCTTGCGATAGGCGTCGTTGTATTTTCTACGTAGTGCTGTACAAAGATTAACGTCAATGTGTGGTTCAAGGCATTTCCCAAGGTAAGTGCCTGCCAGCCATAATAACGCAGAAAGCCATTCGCTCATAGCGTGCAGAGCCAGGCAGCGGAGCTTGTTGTAGTTTGTTACACTTTGTTGCAGTTCACCCTTCAGCCGTTCGTTCTCGGCTTTGAGATTTTCTATAAAATCAAGTACATCGTGATTTGCGTATTCTGCACAGCTTGTGCAAGTAAATTCACCATCTTGTGCATTTACACAAATCATTTTCTCACCACAAAAAGGACACTTTCTATTTTCCATTATTCTCATTTCTCCTTGTTAACAATCTTGTTTGCGACCCATTGAAGGACGCAACAAGCATAAAGGAATCTGTAATCGTCTTCTTCTCCTTGTTTTGATATATATCCGATTGATTCACAATCCCAATGTAGTCCAGCTTGTTCAGCGGCTGCTTCCACTGCATCGTATGCGCTCTCTTCCGAGTCTCTATCGCTGTAATCGGACGGTTTTCCAGCATTACGTACTCTCTCGACTTCTTCAGCAAAGTCTTCCTCGTCCTCCCTTTCGTGCCAAATTTCGTACCATTTTTTAAAATCGTCGTCGGACATTTCCCAGGCTTTCTTAGCCTCTTCGAAATACTCTTCTTCCCATTCGTATTCGTAATGTTGCAAGATTTCTTCTTTGTAGGCACGATCTACGTTTTGCATATCAAAATCGCGGATAAAGTATTCTTGACCAGCTGCTTTTATCTTTTCTCCCCAGTAACATGGATTAATGCGTGTGTCTTTAAAAGTCCCGATTCCATAACCTGGCTGAAACATGAAGCAACCCATGTCTCCGCTGTACGTTGTACCAAAAGGCGAAAATTCGATATGGACGTAGTAAATGCTTCCGTCGTGAATCAAATCGACTACGGTTCTTTTTTCTTTTTTTCCGGAAAAAGGATTGACTGTTTCTTCGGTTCTGATAACAATTTTTTTGTAACGTTCTTCAAGCTGTTCTTTGCTGATGATTTCTTCGCTCATTAGTCCTCCTTTTCAGATTCCTCGGTTGCTGGTGGCGGTGGCAACGGCATCCAATGGGTGACGCTAACTGATTCACAAGTTTGCATTCCTTTAGATACCCACTTGTAATCAGCGGAAAATCTGCGTTCGTCTTCTTTTCCGTCTTTGAATTTTATTTTGACGAGTTTTCCCCATTGCGGTAATACATCTTCAACCGAAATCCACTTTTGGGTTGTTTCCGTTTTGGAAATAACCTCCTCAAGTTCCTTGACCTGTTCGCTTTTTCTTTTGTAGCCGTTGATAAGGAGTCTGATCCTCTTTTGGTCAAGTTCAGCATCAGCTTCAAGTTCCTTGATGCGTGCCTCCATCGCATCCATAACCTTGTCGGCTTCGGCCTTTTTATATACATCATAGTCAAGGGTTGCTCCGCCCCAATACAATTTCAGTTTTTCTCTTCCGTACATTAGTTGTCGCTCCAATCTTTTCGCAATTCGTGGACCTTGTAGTCTTCGCAACGTTCTTCGTCGATCTTTCTTTGTCGTTGGCGCTTCACGCACCAGTTGATCGGTTCTGCATCGCAACCAATAGGAGCTAAATTAGTCATCATGTCGAAGTAAGCACACTTCCTGCAAGTCCCGCAAGTCATAAGCAATCCACCAGAATGTCTGTGGTAGGCTCTACCCATTCCGTACTATCCCACTTGCGTACCTTGATTTCTTCGTTAGTTTCTTCGTGATCTATCCCTTCGACATAACCGTGATATGCACTCACGTAGCCTGTTGCATACTTGACTTGACCATTACCCTTTGCCAGCCACATAGCAAGTTCGCGATTTGTCAAGCGCTTCTTTGGTTTCTTGTTCCATTCAATTGGGTATGCGTGGCTCCAATACACACTAGATTCAGCATGCCAATGTCCGTTCAAATAACCTACGATTAAGTTACAATTCCCAATGCCATTGAGCCGTCTCACATCAATATCGTAGACTTCGGCTTCATCAGCATCAGCGGTGATTGCACGGAACGGCTGTCCATCCCAATCCTTGATGTTTATTTCCTTCAAATCTTTGTATTTCATTGATAAAATCTCCTATTCAATCTTCGTTTTGATTTCGACGTTGCACATTATGGCGAAAAGTGCCGTTAATTTCTTGCGCTGTTTCTGCCGTTCCTTGCTTGCCTTGTTTTGGGCCTTGCGTTCAGGAGTCTGGTTTCTCGAGTGTTCGTATTCGTGGCGTTTTTCCTTCACTTCAGGCCGCTGGGCGTATTCTTTTTCCCAGGCTTTTCTTCTTGGAGAGTTTCTTCGGTTCCTGTCGTGAATCCTGCCGAGTTCCCGAATCCGTTCAGGGTGGGCTTCTGCCCAAGCCTTCACGTTCTTTTTATTGCGTTCCTGGTAGAGTTTCACTTTTTCCGGATTTGCCTCGCGCCATTTCTTGTCACGTTCCTTTGCCTTGGCCTTGTTTATCGGATTGGACATATACTTCGCATGGCTTGCCCTGACCTTGTCTGGATTTTCCTTTCTCCATTTTTTAGCTCGCCTTGCGGAGTTCAGCCTTATATTACGCTTGACTGGGTCTTCGATGTTCGAGAGGGGGACGGTGGTTCGCATCCGGTCCTTTATGAGTGATTCCCAGGGAGGATCTCCTTTAGGGACGAATGTCTTTCTCTTCCTTACGCTTTCGATTTCCATATCTACCGGTTCCATGTGATGATGAAGTAAATCTTTCCTGGTTCCGCGCCCCATTTTGTCTGTCCTTCGCCAACGCGGAACTTGGGGTTCCTGAATACGAGCCTTTTTTTAGGGTCCTTTGTGTATCCGTGGGCCAGGACAAGCCTGTCGTATTTTTGGAATTCATTGTCCTTGGCGTTCATCGACTTGTAGAAACGACTTTGGTAGAACGCCGTGTTGTCCCGGTATTCCTCCGGCTTCTCGCCGGCCTCGACCATCGAGAACCAAGGATCTTTAAGGACCAGGTACAGGGTGCCGTTTTTCTTGCTCATCCTATGACCTCGCGAACGCCTTGCTGGCGGCTTCGTCATTACTCATAATGCGGTTCTTTCGGAAGAAGGCGTCCATGTCGTCGGTATTGACGAAAATCCTTCGGCCGAACTTGCTGTGGGCGATTTCTCCGTCGCGAATGAGGCCGCTGAGCTTCCCTGGCTTGACGCCATACATTTCTGCCGCCTTTCTCCAGTAGATGTCCTTGGGGCCTGCATTATTTTTGCCGGATGATTCCAGGGCGGCCATGATCCGCTTTTCGAATGCGGCGAGGTCCGCCTTGGTTACGATGTCTTCAATCTGCATTTTTCTTTCCTTCTTCTTCTTTGAATGGGTAGAACTTTTCGTTGAGTACGGTGTACCAGTCGGCGGGGAGGCTGGCGATCACGCCCTGGTACTTCCTGCGGCAGCCTTCGGTGATGTGGAACTTCCAGACCACGTTGTCCTTTGACGGCTGCATGATGTTGAAGAGCTCGTAGTTCTTATCGAAGAACAAGCGGGCGGACTCGCGGTCCATCCGCATGTAGATCCATTCCAGGCCGAGCTTGACGGAATCCGCGATCTTGAAGTCCACGAGGGTCATTTCTTCGAGGGACATTATTCCTCCTCGCTTTCTGTTTCGCCGTT
>JAKSIJ010000004.1 GCA_024398875.1 Fibrobacter sp. | reverse complement strand
CGCCAGTGTTGTAAACGTTGCTGACGGTGCCACCATTATTCCCGACCACGCCGCCGACTTCGCCCAGTCCACTCACCGCGCCAGTGTTGTAAACCATGCGGACGGTGCCACCATTATTCCCGACCACGCCGCCAACGTAAGTTCCTCCACTCACCACGCCAGTGTTGTAAACGTTGCGGATGGTGCCACCCGCATTTAATCCGACCACGCCACCGACAGTGCCCGCTCCCCTGATATAGGAATCCACCACACCCACATTCTGAGCTTTCGCATCATCGCCAATATACCCGAGCAGGCCCACGTAATTCACATTTTCATCATTGAAGTACAACCCGCTGATGGTATGGCCATTGCCATCAAACGTTCCATCATAAGCCAAAATCGGGGTCCACGGTTTAAAGTTGAAACCGTCACCATTCAAAGATCCGTCAGCCTTGAGCACGCTTTCGCCTTCGCCGCAGGCGTTCAGGCAGATGTCCGCTGTCAGTTCAGCATCAACATCCGTCACGCCAAATTCATTTACCAGCCTTGCAAAATCCTTGAGGTCGTCCGCATTTGCAATCTGAATGACGTTGTCAACAACCTTGAACTCCAAAGCCGTTATCTTGTATTGAGAGTTTCCAAAATTTTTAAGATATGGAAAACCGAAGGCCAATTTTCCTGTTGTCTTGTCGTAAGCTAAATTGCCGGCCACCCACTCTGAACCAAAATCAATTGCAATAAGTTCGCCAGTCGGTTTGCCATCAACATTTTCAATACTTCCACTCTTATTTTCACCCAAAGCATTCCCTGCATAAAAATCCGTATTGTAGTAGGCATTTTCGACGGTGCCACCATTATTCCCGACCACGCCGCCGACTTCGTCCAGTCCACTCACCGCGCCAGTGTTGTAAACGTTGCTGACGGTACCATCTATATTCCACCCGACCACTCCACCAACTTTGACGTTTCCGCTCACCGCGCCAGTGTTGTAAACATTGCTGACGGTGCTGTTGCCCGCATTAAATCCGACCACGCCGCCGACTTCCACCCATCCACTCACCGCACCAGTATTGTACACATTGCTGATGGTGCGTTTGTTACATCCGACCACACCGCCAACTTCGTCACTTCCACTCACCGCGCCAGTATTGTAGACATTGCTGACGGTGCCTTTGTTACATCCGACCACACCGCCAACATAATACCTTCCCCTGATATAGGAATCCACCACACCCACATTCTGGACTATCCCTTCATTATACTTGAACAGGCCCACGTAATTCACATCTTCATCGCTGAAGTACAGCCCACTGATTCTTTTCCCATTGCCATCAAAAGTCCCTTCATATGGTTTTTCTACCGTTCCAATCGGGGTCCACTGCGTGAAGTTGGAACCGTCTCCATTCAAGGTCCCGTCTGCCTTGAGCACGGATTCACCTTCGCCGCAAGCGTTCAGGCAGATGTCCGCAGTCAACCTGCCGTTGATACTAGTAGCACCACTGTTCACGAGCTGAGCAAAACATTTGAGTTCCCGTGCAGTGCTAATCTCGTAAAAACCTTCTGCATTAGGCTGGAATCCGGTATATTCCATTTCCGGCTGTGAACCCACATTTTTAAGTCCTGGTAATTTGTACATCAATTTTCCATTGCTCGCAAACGATTCTCCGGAACCCGCAACCCAAATTTCGCTGGAGAAGCCATCAGGCAGCGTTGTACTGGCAAGTTCGGCAGTTGTCTTGCCTTCAACATTTTCATACTCACATTCTCCATCACATTTTCCAACAGCACTCCATGCATAAAAATCCGTATTGTAATAAGCGTTTTCGACGGTGCCACCGCCCGCATTAAATCCGACCACGCCGCCGACTTCGCCCAGTCCACTCACCGCGCCAGTGTTGTAAACGTTGCTAAGGTCGCCATTGTTATATCCGACCACACCGCCAATACGTTTATCTCCACTCACCGCGCCAGCGTTGTAAACCATGCGGACGCCGCCAGCATTCTGCCCGACCACGCCACCGACATACTCAAATCCTCTCACCGCGCCAGTGTTGTAAACGTTGCTGATGGTGCCTTTGTTATATCCGACCACACCGCCAACATAATACCTTCCCCTGATATAGGAATCCACCACACCCACATTCTGAATTTTCGCCTTATCGTCAATGAACCCGAACAGGCCCGCGTAATACACATTTTCATCGCTAAAGTACAGTCCGCTGACAGTATGTCCTTGACCATCGAGAGTTCCGAGGAACTTTTGTGAGGAACTTCCAATGGGAGTCCACTGCGTGAAGTTGGAACCGTCTCCATTCAAGGTCCCGTCTGCCTTGAGCACGGATTCACCTTCGCCGCATGCGTTCAGACAGATGTCCGCAGTCAACCTGCCGTTGATACTAGTAGTACCACTGTTCACGAGTTGAGCGAACCACTTGAGGTCCTGGGCGTTGCTGATTTCGTAATAACCGTCTGCATTAGGCTGGAATCCGGTATACTCAATTTCTGGTTGCGAGCCCACATCTATAAGCCCCGGTAATTTGTACACCAGTTTTCCATCACTCACAACCGGCTGCTCTCCGGACCCAGCGACCCACAAATTTGGAGGCAGCGTTGTACTGGCAAGTTCGGCAGTCGGTTTTCCTTCAGCACTACGAACTATTCCACCATTTTCACCAACAGCACTCCCTGTATAAAAATCCGTGTTGTAATAAGCGTCGCTGACGAGGTCTTTGTTACATCCGACCACGCCGCCAACTCTGTCTATTCCACTCACCGCACCAGTGTTGTAAACGTTGCTGACAGAGCCAGATAAATTCTGTCCGACCACGCCGCCAACAATATTGTCTCCGCTCACTGTGCCGGTGTTGTACACGTTGCTGACGGTGCCAGTGTAGTCGTTGACCCCGACCACGCCACCGACTTCCGTCCTTCCACTCACCGCGCCAGTGTTGTAAACGTTGCTGATGTTGCCATCATTCTCTCCGACCACGCCACCAACACCATCTTCTCCACTCACCGCGCCTGTGTTGTAAACGTTGCTGACGGTGCCACCATTATCCCCGACCACGCCGCCAACCCACCCATCTCCACTCACCGCACCAGTGTTGTAAACGTTGCTGACGGTGCCACTATTATTCCCGACCACGCCGCCGACTCTGCTGTCTGTTCCACTCACCGTGCCAGTATTGTAAACGTAGCGGATGGTGCCACCACGCGCATTAAATCCGACCACGCCGCCGACATATTCCAAACCCTTGATATAGGAATCCACCACACCCACATTCCAAACTTTCGCCATATCGCTAATGAACCCGAACAGGCCCACGTAATCCACATTTTCATCATTGAAGTACAACCCGCTGATGGTATGGCCATTGCCATTAAAAGTCCCTTTATATGGTTTTTCTTCCGTTCCAATGGGAGTCCACTGTATAAACTTGAAACCATTTCCATTCAAGGTACCGTCTGAACTGAGCACGTTTTCGCCCTCGCCGCAAGCGTTCAGGCAGATGTCCGCAATCAACTTGCCGTTGATGCCAGTCTCGCCACCATTAACCATCTCAGCAAACTTGTAGAGGTCGCCACAGGTGCCAATCTGGTAAACCCCGTAAATCTCCGTGAGATTCGCGGGCTTATCGCACGGGTCTTCCTCGGCAAAAACCGCCGTGGAAAAAACAGCCATCATGGCAAACAGAACTGCAAAAGCCATCTTTTTCATCGATTCTCCTTTATGCAGGGACATAACGCCTCAAATATAGATAATAGCGCCCATTACCTTAAAAGCAGAGAACCGGCGGTTTCAAAATTGCAGCAACGAACACCCTTGAAGTTCTTCAGGTTTTCGCCTGAATAGACAAGATTCTTGTCCAGCGATTCAAAGCCCGGCAACTTGGCAAGTTTATCCATATTCTTGAAGTAATCGGAATTAACGCTAGATGCGGATTTAATCTCCACCGCCGTCCACCTGTTTTCAACCTTGAAGAGCAGGTCGACTTCTACGCCGGTATCCGTTCTGAAGTAGAAAAACTCTATCATCCTGTTTTCATTAAACGCGGATTTCATCACTTCCAGCACGACGAGGTTTTCGAACAAATTCCCAAGCAACGGGTCTCTAGAAAGTTGTTGCGTGTTTTCGATTCCAAGAAGCATTGCAGCAAGGCCCACGTCTGTAAAATAGATTTTCGGAGACTTGACCAGTCGCTTGCCAAGATTCCCGAACCAAGGCCGCAGTTTGAAAATGATGTTTGAGGTTTCAAGCAAAGCAACCCACTCGCCAATCGTCTTGCTGGAGACACCAACGTCGCCCGCCAGGGCGGAGGCATTGAATACTTGCCCAATTCGGCCCGCAAGCAATTTCACGAAAATTTCGAACTTGTCGAAATCCTTGATTTTCATGAGGGAACGCACGTCCCGTTCCACGTATGTTCTGAAATAATCCCTGTAATAGACTCCGGGTTCAATGCCGCTGTCGTAGATTCGGGGCATCCCTCCCCAGAGGATGCTTTCGTCGCGACTTTTACGGACACCCGCCTGCGCAAGCTCCCTCAGCGACAACGGCAACAGCGTCAATAAAGCCGTTCGCCCGGCAAGGGACTGGGTCACCCCCTGCATCAGGGAAAGCTGCTGACTCCCCGTTAGGATAAAATTGCCGTTTTTTTTAAGGCTGTCGCTCAGCACCTGTATCTCGCTTAACAGTTCCGGACAATTTTGTACTTCATCAATAACCAGGGGGGGCGGATACGATTCAAAGAATCCCTTAGGATCTTCCTTCGCAAATCTCCGAGTTTCAAGGCGTTCCAAATTGACGTAGGTGTAGCCAGGGAAACTCTCCCTGGCCAAAGTCGTCTTGCCTGACTGTCGTGGGCCAATCAGGGTGACAATCGGGTAGACCCCGGCCATCATTTTTAGGGAATTGGTCAAATCGCGAGGAATCATGGACTAAATATACACATTTTTTTGCGTAATTTTGGAGTTGTAGGTAAAAATTACACGATTTTAAGCAAAAACGGCAAGTCTATTGCGAAAATTTGCGGATTTACGCAAAAATTCGCAACAAGCGAATCAAAATTTAAGGTTTTGTTCGCACTTTACCGGACGTTCACACGCTTGGCGGTGTAGCCGTTCTTGACGATGTACACGCCGGCGCTGGGCAGAGCGAAGGTGAAGTTGGCGGAGGTAGCCACAACCGTCTTCACCATGTTGCCCTGCATGTCAAAGACGTTCACGATGGAGTTCGGGCGGGCGCCAGCGATGGAGACCATCTTTCCGGAGGCGGTGACGCTGAACTGCGGCAGTTGAGCCTGAGCGATGATGGATTCCTTCTGGCTGCTGCTGGATTTTGCGTCGCTAGAGCTGGACTTCGCTTCACTGGAGCTGGATTCAGCCTCGGAGGAACTGGACTTCACTTCAGAAGAACTAGACTTCGCGGAACTTGAGGAACTCTTCGCAGAACTAGAACTGGAAACAGCTTCAGAGGAACTGGATTCATCCACAGACGAACTGCTTTCCGCCACACTGGAACTACTCTCCACTTCACTGGAGCTACTCGAAATGGCCTCAAAATTGGCTGTATAAGTCTCTGCCTTCGTCACGGTAATCGTACGGGCGGCCGTCTTCACGTCGTCTTCCCAGTCGGTAAACTTATAGCCCTCATTCGCGGTGGCAGAAAGTTTCACAGTCGTGCCGTATTCATACTCGCCGGCACCAGTTACTGTACCCATGGCCTTATCGTTCACGACAACGGTGATGGCGTACTTCTTCACATCGCTTAACTCATACTTATGTGGGCCAAAGACCTTGAGATACGGGTAGTAGAGGGTATCTCGCTTGACGTTTTCACTTACCGCGCCGACAACCCAAAAATCTGCATCGAGGACAACGTCCGTTCCAGCAGCAAGTTCGGCACTAGTTTTGCCCCCGACATTTTCAACATCGTCGCCAGAACCCAAAGCATTCCCCGTAAAGAAATCCGTATTGAAGTAGGCGTTGCTGATAGTGACGCTGTAGTCGAAGCCGACTACGCCGCCGATAGTAAACCTCGTTCCACCCACGGAACCCATGTTGTACACATTGCTGACGGAACCTTTGTTGTCAACACCCCCAACCACGCCACCGACATAATTCCCTGTCACGCTCACGGAGCCAGTGTTGTACGCGTTGCTGACGACACCCGCATCAATATACCCGGCCACGCCGCCGACATAGTTTTCACCTTCCACAATGCCAGTGTTGTACACGTTGTCGACTTCGCCAGATTCGCAGAAACCAACCACACTGCCGACATAGTCGCCTCCCCTGAAATAGGAATCCTCCACGCCCACGTTCTGGACTTGCGCATTTTCACCGATGCTCCCAAACAGGCCCACGGAATCCGCAGTTTCATCATTGAAGTACAGCCCGCTGATGACATGAGCATTCCCTTCGGCATCCATGCCATCAAACGTCCCTGCGTATGGTTTTTCTGCCGTTCCAATGGGAGTCCACTGCATGAAGTTGGAACCGTCTCCATTCAAGGTCCCGTCTGCCTTGAGCACGCTTTCGCCTTCGCCGCAGGCGTTCAGGCAGATGTCCGCCGTCAACTTAGCATCGACATCTGTCACGCCAAATTCATTTACAAGTCTTGCAAAATCCTTGAGTTCGTCCGCATTTGCAATCTGAATGACGTTGTCAACAACCTTGAACTCCAAAAGATTTATCTTGTATTGGAAAACTGAAAGATTTTCTAGATAGGGGAAACTGGCCACCAATATTCCTGCTGTCTTGTCGTAAGCTAAATTGCCGGCCACCCACGCTGAACCTAAATCAATTGCGATAAGTTCGCCAGTCGGTTTGCCATCAACATTTTCAATATTTCCACTCTTATTTTCACCCAAAGCATTCCCTGCATAAAAATCCGTATTGTAGTAGGCATTTTTGACGGTGCCTATGGATAGAAACCCGACCACGCCACCGACTCTGTCTGTTCCACTCACCGCGCCAGTGTTGTAAACGTTGCTGACGGTGGCATCCATATTTCTCCCGACCACGCCGCCGACTCCGATCTGGCCATTCACCGCGCCAGTGTTGTAAACATTGTAAACGTTGCTGCTGGTGCCACCATTGTCCCCGGCCACGCCGCCGACTCTGTCTGTTCCACTCACCGCGCCAGTGTTGTAAACGTTGCTGATGGTGCCAAATAAATTCTGTCCGACCACGCCGCCAACATTATCTCCACCACTCACCGCGCCAGTGTTATACACGTTGCTGACGGTGCCACCATTATACCCGACCACGCCTCCGACATCGTCGCCAGATCCGCTCACGGAGCCCGTGTTGTACGCGTTGCTGACCGTGCCATAGTTCGCCCCGACCACGCCTCCGACATCGTTGCCAGATCCGCTCACGGAGCCCGTGTTGTAAACGTCGCGGACGGTGCCACCATTATTCCCGACCACGCCGCCGGCAGTGGCTGCTCCCCTGATATAGGAATCCACCACACCCACATTCTGAACTTTTGCATCATCGACCATGCACCCGAACAGGCCCGCGTAATTCACATCTTCATCGCTGAAGTACAATCCACTGATGACATGAGCATTTCCTTCTGCATCCTTGCCATCAAAAGTCCCTGCGTATGGTTTTTCTGCCGTTCCAATCGGGGTCCACTGCGTGAAGTTGGAACCGTCTCCATTCAAGATCCCATCTGCCTTGAGCACGCTTTCGCCTTCGCCGCATGCGTTCAAACAGATGTCCGCAGTCAACCTGCCTCTGATACTAGTAGCACCACTGTTCACGAGCTGAGCAAAACATTTGAGTTCCACGTCGTTACTGATTTCGTAAAAGCCATCTGCATTAGGCTGGAATCCGGTATATTCAATTTCCGGCTGCGTGCCCACATCTTTAAGCCCCGGTAATTCGAGCAACAGTTTTCCATTGCGCACAACAGGTTCTCCAGACCCGGCATTCCAAATTTCACCGGAGAAACCCGCAGGCAGCGTTGTACTGGCAAGTTCGGCAGTAGTTTTGCCTTCAACATTTTCATACTCACATTCTCCATCACATTCTCCAACAGCACTCCCTTTATAAAAATCCGTATTGTAATAAGCGTTTTCGACGGTGCCTAAATTGGATACAACTCCGACCACGCCGCCGACCCCATCTCCTCTTCCACTCACCGCGCCAGTGTTGTAAACGTTGCTGATGGTGCCTCCCGCATTCCACCCGACCACGCCGCCGACCCCATCATCATCTCCACTCACCGCGCCAGTGTTGTAAACGTTGCTGATGGTGCCACCCGCATTTAATCCGACCACGCCGCCGACAGTGCCCGCTCCCCTGATATAGGAATCCACCACACCCACATTCTGGACATTTCCTCCATTATACCCGAACAGGCCCACGTAATTCACATTTTCATCATTGAAGTACAACCCGCTGATGGTATGTCCATCACCATCAAAAACTCCTGCATACGGGATTTCATACGTCCCAATGGGAGTCCACTGTGTGAAGTTGGTCCCACTCAATGTTCCGTCGGAAGTGAGCACGCCCACGTTCACCACGATGTCCGCAGTCAACATACCGTTGATGCCAGTCTCGCCGCCATTAACCATCTCGGCAAACTTGTAGAGGTCGCCGCAGGTGCCAATCTGGTAAACCCCTTCAATCTCCGTGAGATTCTCGGGCATAGCGCACGGGACTTTCTGAGCAAAAACCGCCGTGGAAAAAACAGCCATCATGGCAAACAAAACTGCACGAACCATCTTTTTCATCGATTCTCCTTTATGCGGAACAGACCCGTTCCTCAAACCACAGTAATCCTTTCGTAAATATAGATAGCCG
Organism: Fibrobacter sp.; assembly: GCA_024398875.1. GTDB lineage: Bacteria > Fibrobacterota > Fibrobacteria > Fibrobacterales > Fibrobacteraceae > Fibrobacter. The sequence continues at coordinate 169,826 of JAKSIJ010000004.1, read as the reverse complement.
AAGGCTCTGCCAAGCCAGTTTGTACATCGACGGAGCCGTAGCAAACGTCTCCAGAAGAGACTAACGGAACGCACCAAAATGCGATAGAATGACAAAAGTGTCCTGAAATGGAATGCAAACAGTAGTTTGCAAGTTTCTTTTTACAAAAAGGTGAAAATCACGCAAACTACAGATTGCACGAACGCAAGTCAAAAATTCCTAAAAAATAGGACATGAAAAAAGATGATGCAGAAAAGTTGTCCCAATTCTCAAAAGTTTTTGGAGAATTCATCCACGACCTCCGAGAATCCAAAGGCTTGACGCAGCATCAGGTAGAACTGGAATCAGGGCTTTCCAGACAATATATTGGCTATGTGGAGAACGGCAAGAAGGCCATCTCCTTCTATAAAGTGTGGAACTTGGCCCGCGGACTTAAAATGAAATGCAGTGAGTTGATTCACGCTTTTGAGACAAGCCAGAAGGAAATAGAATTTCCTAGAAAGCAGGGATTCCTGGCGGCTGCGGATAACCGAAAAGCACACGGCTACATTCTCCGAAACATCAAGAAGAAATAATTATCTTTGGGGCTATGGAACGCCCTCGTGAGATTTATGCGGAATGGCTCCGCATCATCGCCGCCTTCACTGTAGTTTTTCAGCATACCGTCACTTCCGCATGGTATGTGGTTCCTGTTGACACCTCGGCATTTTTTCAACTCAACTTTTTGAACAGCCTCGTCCGCTATGGTGTGGGAATTTTCATCATGATTAGCGGAGCTTTCATGCTCTCGCCCAAATATCCCCACACGCCCCACAAAATCCTGACGCGAAATCTCCCCCGCATTTTAATGCTACTTGTATTTTGGGTCGTTACCTACGGCGTGATTGGAGAATTTCTGGACGGCGGAACCACCACCAAGGATTTGCTGAAAACCCCTATTCTCCTTTTCACCCATCCACAGCCCCACTTGTGGTTCCTCTACACACTTGCCGGGCTTTACGCGCTGACCCCAGCCATGCGGGTATTCACGGCAAATGCCAGCCGACGCATGGTGCTCTATGTGATTGCGCTGTTTTTCACCTTCGGTCTCGCCCTCCCCACCATTAACCATCTACTCCTGAAATTAGCCCACTTTCAGCTCTACAAAAATATCGGCATTCAAGGCTGCACCACTTTTGCAGGGTTCTATTTGACGGGATTTTACATCGCCCATTTTGGAATTGGCAAGACGGGACGCCGAATTCTCTACGGAGCAGCACTGATTTCCTGGTTTATCGCCTTCTATTTCTCCACCTATTTCAGCATTCTGCGCGACGAGCCCAACGAATTTTTCTTCGGAAATTTCCGCCCCATGACCTTCCTAGTGGCCGTAGCCATCTTCTGTTTTTTCCGCGAAAAACTCCGCGACAAGATGACCACCAACCGCCATATTCTCAACATTTCCAAATGCATGCTGGGCGTTTACCTAGTGCATCCGCTACTCATCAAATGCTTTTACGGGCTGGATTTTTCCCTACTGGATTACAGCCCTCTGACTACAGCGCCCATAACAGCGATTGTAATTTTTGCGATTGCGTTTATTGCCGTATATTTATTCCGGATGATTCCCGGAGTGAAGAAGATTCTCTAAAGAGCGTCTTTGAAGCAACGGGCAAAGTGAACCGTGCGCGTATCGCTAGCGGAATCAGCTCCATTGGGCGGAAGGACAGCGCCAAGCTCTAATTGCGGCGGAGAAACTGCGCTGAGTCCGAACTGCGGTGGAATCTCGGCAGAGCGGCATTTGGCCTGAAGCGCGGCAGAGCCCGCGGCACAAACCTTACAGCGATCGGCAAACCTGCAACCGGCGGCAAAATCCCGCGGCTGCGGAACACTGCCCGGAATAGATTCCAGCGTTTTCATGTCCTGATGGCTTTCTGGAATGGCCGCCAGAAGCCCCTGCGTGTAGGGATGTAGCGGACTGCTGATGACATCAGCCACAGGCCCCATTTCCACAATGCGCCCGGCGTACATGACCGCGACGCGGTGGGCATATTCCGAGACAATCCCCATGTTGTGCGTGATGAGAAGGACCGCCGTTCCCGTTTTTTCAGCCATATCCTTCAATACGGCGAGGACCTGAGCCTGGACGGTCACATCCAAGGCTGTGGTAGGTTCGTCTGCGATAATGAGGCGCGGTTTTGGAAGGAGAGCCATCACGATGCAGATGCGCTGCAACATACCGCCTGAAAGTTCATGAGGGAAGGATTCCAGAACGCGGTCAGGGTCCGAAAAACCGGCTAAAGAAAGCATTCTGCGAATTTCCTGAAGCGGATCAGGAACGGAACATCCGCCAAACTTGAAAACTTCCAGCAATTGCTTCTTGATGCGCACCACCGGATTCAAAGCCTGCATGGGCTCCTGAAAAATGCAGGTGACGCGAGAGCCGCGAATCTTTTGCAGTTTTTCCAGCGGAAGTTTCGCGAGATCCACGCCGGAAACCGCGACAGATTCTTCGCCGCGGCCATCTGCAGTTTCATTAAAGAGAATCTCCCCATCCACAATCCGAGCCGATGGCGTAGGAAGCAATCGCAAGATGCTCATGGCGGAAACGCTCTTGCCGCAACCCGACTCCCCTACCAGCGCAAAGAATTCTCCGGGATAGATATCGAAGCTCACCTTGTCCGTCACCTGCACAGGCGCAGACTCCCGAGATGTGCGACCAAAGCCGAAAGCCACCGAAACATTGCGAAGGGAAAGGACAGGAGCCATCATTCTATGCCTGCAAAAACTTCTTGATTTCTTCCAGCCGTTCTAACGCAATAGCGCGACCCATGTCATAAACGCGCTGCAGTTCGGATTCATGCTTTTCTGTGCGGCTGATTCCCAGCGCTTCATTGGGGCAGATTACCAAAGTATTTCCCAACTTTTCCTGCTCAAAAACATAGCGGGTCTCTTCGTTGTACATATTGTGGCGATTCGCCATTGTCTGAACCAGATTCGGATATTTCCGCAAAAGGAGTTTCATCAAGCCAATCAACTTATTAGGGCCTTTCACGTAAGACCTGGGCTGCGTCAAAATGACGATGTTTCGGTTATAACCTTTGGATTCAAAGAACTGGAGGGGAATGGAATCGGAAATGCCTCCATCCAGATAAAGTCCGCCATCGATGGCGACAGGCTTTGACACTAGCGGCATGGAGGCCGAGGCGCGCATCCATTCCAAATCCTTCGGGGAACCATCCACCAGCTTCGGGTACACAGGCTTACCCGTCTTGATGTCTGTGGCCACCATATAGAATTCCATGGGGTTGTTCTTCAAAGCCTCATAATCAAACAAGTCCAGCTCATCGGGAATGGTCTTGTAGCAGAATTCTGCATTGTAGAGGTTGCCGGTTTTAAGCAGCGAACGAACGCTGCAATAGCGCTTGTCGTGCGCAAACCGCAAGTTATAACGCAGCACGCGACCCGGCTGGCGGGACTTGATATTGCAACCGAAGCAGGCACCCGCAGAAACGCCCACGGCGCCATCCACCTCGATGCCCTTCTCCATGAACACATCCAGAACGCCGCAGGTAAAAAGCCCGCGCATAGCGCCACCTTCCAAAACCAAACCCGTCTTCTTCATCTCTGACATAAAAACCTTAGCAATTCAAAATTCACAATTAACCTTCCGCATTCGTCATTCTTGGATCGCCACGCCCTAAAGGGCTCGCGATGACGTTCCACTGAAATATCTCATACTTCATAATTCATAATTCTTCATTCCGCATTCTGCATTCCGCATTCTGCATTAAACATACCTGTCTCCCGATTTGGGGTCCATGGCATCACGAACACCCTCGCCCACGAATGTGGTGAGAAGTAGCGTTATGAAAAGTGCCGCAACAGTGCTCACAGAAATCCATGGGGCATAAAGATTATTGAGGCCCTGACTCATAAGCTCGCCCCAACTTGGTGTGGGAGGCTGCAAACCAAAACCGAGAAAATCTAGGGACGTAAGGCTTCCAATACCGCCAATCAAAGTGAACGGAAATAACGTCACCACAGGCGTCATAGCGTTAGGCAAAATCTCTTTGAAGAAAATGTGGCGGTTGGAAAGTCCAAAAACTTTTGCAGACTGCACATAAGTCATAGAACGAAGCTTCAGGAATTCTCCGCGCATGTAGTAGCTGAGGGAAATCCAGTTGAAGGCGGCCATGATAAGAATGAGCAGCCAGAAACTGCGGCCATAAATGCTACCAATGAGAATCACCACATAGAGCATGGGAAGCGAAGACCAGATTTCAATGACGCGCTGCATGCCCGTATCCCAAAACCTGCCCAAATAGCCTTGGATACCGCCAATGACAATGCCGAGGAATGTTCCCACCAAAGTCAACAGCAAGCTAAAAGAAATGCAGATTCGAAATCCGTGAATCAAACGGCTAAGCACATCACGGCCGTTGGAATCCGTGCCAAGCCAATGCCTTGCACTCGGTGCAAAAGGAGGCGTTCCCTCTGCGTCCAAATCCGCCTTCAGCGGATCGTGTGCGATAGGCGGCATAATGGCCCAGGCTTCAGGACAGCCCCCAGCACGAGAAAAACCTTCCGCCGCATCCGCCTCACATTCCACCACATCATCCAGCAACTGTTTGTAGTCCGGCTCCGTCTGGTAGGAGCCTCCAAAATCCGCCTCGCTGTAACGGGCAAATGCCGGGAAATAACTTTTTCCGTTGTAGCGCAGGAACAGTGGTTCGTCATTCACCGTCCAGGGGCTAGTAAGGGAAAGCAGGTAAGCCACCACCAAAACCACTAAGGACCAAAAAGCACGCTTGTTCTTGCGGAAGCGGCGCAAGCGGTTCTTGGACTCTGTGGAAAGGCGGAATTTCATGCTGTGCAATATAGACAATTCAAAATTCAAAATTCAAAATTCAAAATTAAAATCAGGACAAATACCGCACCGAGAAGGGTCTGCGAAGGAACTTGAGTTTTATGAATCGTCTTTTTTATTTATATTCGGAGTATGGAAGAAAAGAAGACTGACAACGAGGCTCCAAAGCCCTCGCCCGAAAATAACCTGGCCGATGCCTACGATAAAATGGTTTCCACCGATGCACTCAGCATCAACAGCGAAGACTACTGGTTTTTGAAACTTAACGGCGGCGCGCCGACCAACAAATAATTTTACTGAACGTTCAGAATTCCGTCAAAGCCCGTCAATGAAAGGACTTCCTTGACGGTGTCGTTCACGTTCTTGATGACGAGACCCTTGGCCGCTGCAAACTTTTTATGGGTAGCGAGGAACACACGGAGACCCGCAGAAGATACGTATTCCACCTTTGCGCAATCTATCGTCAAATCCATATCGGGAGTCACATCCATTTCCACCGCCTGCTTCAATTCTGCAGAGGTATTGGTATCCAAAAAACCATCCAGAGCGATGCTGACGTGACTTCCATCAATAGTCTTGACAATATTCATTTTAGAATCCTCAAAAACGCACTTAATTTGCGCACTAAAATATACATCTTTTCGCAAAAAAATACGATTTTTTGGAAGAATTCTATATTTTTTAGAAAAAAAGAGGCTCAACATGCGTGAAGATGTAAAAAGCAGAATCAAGTGCCACGAACTCATCAAAAAAATCCGCTCCGGCCAGGAAGCCGCCAGCTACATTCTCCCGGGAATGACCCTCGGTGTTAGCGGATTCACCCTTTCCGGATACACCAAGGAAGTAGCAAAAGCCCTGGCGGAACGCGCCGAACGTGGCGAAAAATTGGATTTGACGGTTTATTCCGGAGCTTCCCTAGGTGATGAATTCGATGGGCTCCTGACCCGCGCTGGAGCTCTGCGCTGCCGCATGCCCTACCAGACCAACAAAGATCTTCGAAACGCCATCAACGACGGCAAGGTTTCCTATTTCGACGTGCCCCTGGGACTGATGCCCAAGTGGGTCCGCAGTGGCTACCTAAACCATATCGATGTGGCCCTGATTGAAGCGGTTGCCATTACGGAAGATGGCGGCATCATTCCCACCACTTCTGTAGGTGCCAGCGAGACTTACGTGGCATGCGCAGACAAGGTCATTGTGGAAATCAACACCAAAGTTCCCGAAGCTATCGCAGGCATTCACGACATCTACATGACGGAACCGGCCCCCAACACGAAGCCCATTCCCGTGCTGAAGCCAAACGACAGAATTGGAACGCCCTACATCCCTTGCGACCCGAACAAGATTGTGGCCATCGTAGAAAGCGAGACCATGGATTCCGGCATCACCACCATGCCCGTGGATGACGAATTCCGCCAAATGTCCGCAAACCTCATCAAGTTCCTGGAAGACGAAGTGGCCGCAGGCCGACTCTGCAACCCTCTCCCGCCGCTGCAAGCCGGCATTGGCGGCGTGAGCAACGCCGTTCTGGAAGGTCTCAAGAATTCCAACTTCGAGCATATGACCGTATTCTCCGAAGTCATGCAGAAATCCATCTTCGACCTGATTGATGCGGGCAAGGTAGACAGCGCCTCTGCCACCTCCCTCACCATGCCTCAGGCCGACCTGCAGGAATTCTACAAGAATGTGGAAAAGTACAAGGACAAAATTGTGCTCCGCTCTCAGGAAGTGAGCAACAGCCCCGAAGTCATTCGCCGTCTAGGCGTCATCGCCATCAATACAGTGATTGAAGCCGACCTCTACGGCAACACCAACTCCAGCTACATCGACGGTAGCCGTCTGATGAATGGCGTGGGCGGTTCAGGCGACTACTGCCAGAACGCAGGCCTTTCCATCTTCATCACGAAATCCACCGCCAAAAACGGCACGCTTTCCTGTATCGTGCCCATCGTCTCCCATCTGGATCATACCATCCACACCGTCCAGGTGCTGATTACAGAGCAAGGCGTTGCGGACCTCCGCGGTCTGGATGTCCTCCAGCGCGCAGAAGTCATCATCGAGAAGTGCGCCCACCCGAAGTTCAAGGACGCCCTGCGAAAGTATTGGCAGAAGGCTTCCGTGCTTTCCGATTACAAGGGATTCCCGTTCAGCACAGAAGCCAACATGATGTTCAAGAGCAGTACTTAGAAGTTGAAGTGGTGAACCAATTTAATTGATTACAAACAGAGTAATTGCATATAAAGTAAAAGCCTCCTCGTGAGGCTTTTTTTGTCTATAGATTTTTTTACTTATCCACAGCGACAAGGCGCTTGTAGGTTTTGTCGATAAAGATTGCACCCAGCGGAGCGGTAATCATGATAGAAACCGCCGCAAGTGTAAGGACGTTATTGCCACAAGAAAGTCCAAATGCCAGAGGAACGCCACCAATAGCCGCCTGCACCGTAGCCTTGGGCACGTAAGCCAGCATGCAAAAGAACCGCTCCCTATAAAAGAGAGGCGTATGGAGCATGCAGGTAAAGACGCCCGCCATTCTGAAAATCATGGCACCCAGCACCACAAAGATGGCGCCAGCGCCCGCGGTAAACGCAAACTTCACATCCAGCGCGGCGCCTACCAGCACAAAGAGGATGATTTCTGCCGCCACCCACAATTTGGTGAACTTGCCCGAAAGACGAACGGCAAGTTCCTTGCGACCACCATAAATGCAAGCCGCAATTGCCACCACCGCAATCATGCCACTGAATGGAATAATATGGGCAATGTTGAGTTCCAATTCGTTCAGCAAGAATCCGCAACTGAGGATAATCATGACTTTTGCAGTATCGCGAATGTGCACGTGCTTAAAGAGAAACACCAGAATGAGACCGCAGGCAAAACCCACCAGGGCGCCAGAGCCGATGGAAATAGGGACGCTGACAAAACTTGTAGCAGAAACGCTCTCACCTTTCAGGAGGGCGAGAAACGCGGAGAACACCACCAGGACATAGACATCATCGAGGGAAGCGCCAGCCAGCAGCATTTGAGGGATTCCATGCTGCACGCCGCGGTTTTCCTCCCGCATTTTTAACATGCGGGGCACCACGACCGCAGGGGAAACCGCGGCGATGGCACTGCCCATTAGCGCCGCCTCCCAATAGGTAACACCCATCAGTGGCGGTGCAAGCAATACCACGCCCAAGAGTTCAAAAGTCGCCGGCACGAAGCACATGAGGAGTGCCGGCCGCCCGATGCGCTTGAACTCGTGGAGACTGAGGGAAAGACCAGCCCGAGTGAGAATGATGACGAGGGCAAGCTGCCGAAGGTCTGCGGAAATGCCGAGGAACTTGGGCGAGAGAAGGTTCAGCGCATGGGGGCCGAGAATGATGCCCGTGATAATCATGCCGAGAATCGCCGGAAGCTTCAGCTTCATGAAGAGGCCGCCAAGCAAAAGTCCCAGAAGGAATATGAGCGCTAAAGATGTGAGCATTATAGAGATTCTCGAATTCTCGGCGGGAAAAATAAAAAAAACGCAACACTGCCGCAAAACATTCAACTTACGGCACAAGAATTTTCAAGAAATCCACCATTTTATGCAATACACGAATCACATAGACATTACCATCATTCAAGCGATAAAAGATGATGTAATTCCCAGACTTCAAATGTCTATAACACCTTAAAGAAGCGGATACCCCTTGCAACTCACTTCCAAGCTCCGGATAATCAGCCAATTTTTCGTATGTTCCTATAATTTTCAAAACCGTTAACTTAGCGGTATGAGGACTTTTCAAGCTATTTTCTATGTAATCCTTTATGCCGTCTAAATCTTCAGCGGCCTTGGGAGAGACACACACAACCGCCATCTAGACCTCATATTTTGCACGCACGTCCGCAGCGGCCAGCCAGCCACACTCTTTTGCCGAGTTTTCCCCCTCATCCAAAGTTTTCTGCAACTTGCGCTCGGCAGTCAAACGTTCATATTCCTTGATATCGACAACGGCATAGCAGCCGCGCCCATTCTTTGTAAGGAATACGGGAGAACCTTCAGAAACATTCTGAAGAACCTCATTATAATTGCGCAAATCGGATACAGGAAGAATACACGGCATAACAACCTCCACCCCAAATATACAAAATTTATCGTAAAATTTTACGATAAATTTCGCATTTTTTTTGAATGACAAAGACTCGACAAGAAACAAACAATCACTCGAAAAGCTAGCCAAAGCCCTTGGAAAAAGACTGGAAATATCTTTTGTCTAAAAAAAGAACCCCGCCCGGCTCATCACCGAACGGAGTCCATTTCACAATTCACCTAGGCCGCATCGGGCCATAGCATGATTTCGATTATGACACCAGCATCATGGAGAACACCATGACGAAGAGCGCCACGGTTTCGCCGACACCCAGCACCATGAGGTAGTTCACCAGGCCCTTGCCGGTTTCGCCAAGAGCGTTACAGGCATTGGCAGCGGATTTACCCACATACCAGGCAGAAGCCAACATGCCAATCCCGCCAAAGATGCCTACGCCAAGGTAAGCAGCCCAGTTGGCCGGATTCGCAGCGCTCTTGTTCAAGATATACATCATCAAAAGCATACCATAAATCGTCTGGGCAATAGGAGCGCCCACGAAGATGAGAAGAGTGAAGAGAGCATTCTTACCCTTCAGATATGCCTTTTTCCAGGCTCCGATAGCGGCAATGCCTGCCGTACCGCAACCTAGCGCCGAGCCGACTGCCGCGAGCCCCAGAGAGGCCACCGCACCCAGCTTGGCTAAGGTTAAAAGTTGTTCCTGATCCATTACAATGCTCCTTTTAGGATTAAAGCACCATCATGGAGAACACGAGAACGAACAGAGCCACGGTTTCCACAATACCGAGAACCATGAGGTAGTTCACCATGCCCTTGCCGGTTTCTCCGAGAGCATCGCAAGCCACAGCAGCGGACTTGCCCTGATACCAGGCAGAAGCCATAAGGCCCATACCGCCAAAGATACCAGCGCCGAGGCAGCCGCCCCAGTTGGTGAAGCCTTCAGCAGCTGCAGCGCTCAAGATGAAGTTCATGAGAAGCATGCCGTAAATGGTCTGGGAAATAGGAGCACCCACGAACACGAGGAGCGTGAAGAGGGCGCTCTTGCCCTGCGCGTAAGCCTTTTTCCACATGGTAATTGCAGACATACCTGCAGTACCGCAACCAAGGGCAGAGCCCATAGCGCCAATGCCGAGGGCGGCAGCTGCGCCCATCTTTGCGAGAGTCACCATTGTTTGTTGATCCATTTTATTATCCTCTTTTTTAGTGGGATTCGAGTCCCTTGGTTTAAGCTTTTTTCTTGGCGAATGGGGTGAATGCAAAACCGCTCCACTCCAAACCCAAGCCGTTAGAAAATTCAAGTGTGTTAAGACGTACGGCATGAACAGCCACACCCATGACGGCGAGAGCGATATTCAATCCATGTACGAAGAGAAGTAGAATGGCGGCCCCTGCAATGCCGACGGCAGAGCCGAACAGCGGAGAGAGCATGCCATTGAATGCTTCAGCAATAGCGGCACCAGACATACCCACTGCAAAGAGACGGATATAACTGATGACATCGGTAAAGCTGTTCACGACATCCAAAACCAGCATGGGGATGCTGATGAAATCTTGTTTGAGACGTTTCACAGGCACGGTGAAGAGCACCAGGAGCACGGCTTCCACAATGAATACCGGGATGACGAAACTCGGCATGGGAATGCCAAGCACCATCTGGCAAGCAAGGAAGAACATGACCCAGCAACCCATAAGCCAGCCCACCTGGGCAAGAGCCGTAGAGCTCTTCTGCTTGAAGCGGACCACCACATTCCACAAGTGCGCAATGGTCAAGTGAACCACTGCAATGCAGAAGCAGAACAACTGGATGTGCTGCATCTGGGAAGCACCTGCAGCCTTCGGGACAAACGTATCCGGAAGAAGCGTAATGCCTTCGCAGAACTGCTTGTAGGCCTCAAAGCGGGCAGGATCCATAGGAGCGGAACTGCGAATCCAGTACATAGCGTTCCGGATGGGTTCCGGGAGCCAGTTGTAGTTCGCGATATCCACATAGTAGCTCCAGCCGGCAAGTTCCGGAGTGAGCCCGAGGAAGCTCGCATTGATAATGCCCCACACGATGGTGGCACCACTCATCAAATAAATGAAATGGAACCCTGCGCTGCTTGCCTTGGGCATTTTCTTCCGCGCAAAGAGGGCAATGGCGAGGAACAGAAGTCCGTAAGCCGTATCGCCCACAATCATGGCGAAGAAAATACTGAAGAAGCAGAGGAACACGCTACTCACATCCACTTCGCGGTAGCCCGGCGCAATTCCGATGATATCGTAGAGGAACTGCATGGGCTTCGAGAGCTTGTTATATGTGAGAAGGGTCGGCACATTGTCGTCTTCCGTGGGGTCGTCAGCCAGGAGGCCCCAACCGTTTTCCTTTGCAGAATTCTGAAGTTCGCCCAGGCGATTTGCGGGGCAGTAGCCCTGAATGGCGCAAACGCTCTTGGAATCCAGAGTCCCTGCGGCAGCCTCTTCGAAGTTGTAGGCTTCGGAAACCTCGTCCAAGCGGCGGAGGACTTCCGCCTTCACGCCGGAAAGCGCCGCGAGGCGGTTTTCCACACGGGCAAGAGTCGCACGAGATTCCGCCTGCATGTCGCGCATGGCCTGAATAGAGCGGGGCGGAATGGGAAGTTCCGTAAAGTTGCCCGAGACCTCTGCAGGAGCATTCTTGCTGAAGACGGCAATGCAATCCTCACTTTCCACAAAGCCAAAGCGTTCCTGGAAAGCAGAATCACCCTTCACTTCAAAAGGAACCTTGCGGGTGTCGGCCATATAGAGCCGCACAAACACGCCCTGCTTTTCCAAGGCGGCCGCCTGTTCCGGGTCAAAATTGCCAAAGCCCTGGTATTCTGCCAGTTCTTCAGTGGACTGGGCGAAGTTGGCTTCCGCATCCTTCTTTTCGGCAAGGAGCTTCTGCACTTCTTCAACCAGAGCCTCCCCACTCATGCCCGGTTCTGCAGGAGCCACATTCTTCGGAAGTTTATCCGGAATGGCTTCCAGAGCCTTCTCCACCTTGGTCTTTTCGTTCTTTGCAGAATTGAGACCTGCGGTAGCGGCAGTGCTGAGAGGTGTCAAATGCATGATTCCCATGCTGCGGAGGGCTTCCAGCATCTGAGCCTTGGAAGCAGCCGTAGCAAGAACCGTCACTTTCTTCATCGGAGTAATCATGCGGCCTCCCCTGCAGTCTCAGCTGCAACGCGGGCCGTAGCCTTCCCCTTGGCCATCTTACTGCGGGCCACGCCGGAAGTCTGCTGGTCACCCAGATAGATATTGATAACGCGGATGTTCTCCTTCGCCTCGGGAATTTTCACCTTCTCGAAGAGGTTCACACGCTGGCTCGTGGTGCGGAGTTCCTGAGAAAGGAGCTCGTACTGACGTTCCAGAACGCGGCGTTCCAAGCGGAGAGAAATCAGCTGCTGGAGGGCGCGAATACCGTCATCCAGCCAAACCGGAGTCGTAAAGAAATCCGGGATAGAAATATTGAAGTCCACGCCGGCATACGTCGGGATTTTCACACCGGCGATATTGCCCTCGCCCTGCCGGACTTCTTTCACCGACAGGTATTTGGACCATTCGATAGGCTCTGCAAACAGGGAAATCCAGGAAGCCATCCTCTTGCGGAGAGCGTCTTCCTCGGCCCGTTTGGCGAGCACCCTCTCCTGGAGCGTACGCATCTCCATCTGCAGCTGCTGTTTCTTCAGCTGCAGCGTGGGCAAGTAGCGCTTGTAGCGCTTCAGTGCGTCACGTTCCGCCTTGAGGGCGTTTTTTGTCAACTTGATCTTCGCCATATTACCCCTTCTTGGGCCAATACTCGTTGATCATCTTGGTGGGAATACCCGTTTCTTCCGGTGCGAAACAATCGGCAAGAATGGTCCAGCCAAGATCCAAAGCTTTTTCCAGAGGAATGTTCACGGAAAGGTCCATCATCTCCTTCTCGAAGCGGACACCGTACTTCAACAACTTCTGGTCCCAGTTACTCATGGTGAAGCCCATGGACTGTTTTTCCAGGGTTTCCTTGTAACTAGCGTAAAGCTGAATCATGGTGTTCATGATGGTGCGGTGGTCGCTACGGGTCTTACCATTCACCTGTTGCTTCAAACGAGACAGAGAACCGAAGGGTTCGATACGTCCCTTGCGCAGGTAGAACTGACCTTCCGTAATGTAACCCGTGTTGTCGGGCACCGGGTGGGTCACGTCGTCGCCAGGCATGGTAGTCACGGCGAGAATGGTGATGGAACCGGAGCCTTCAAAGTCCACAGCCTTTTCATAACGGGCAGCGAGCTGAGAGTAAAGGTCGCCAGGATAGCCACGGTTGGAAGGAATCTGTTCCATGGTGATGGCGATTTCCTTCATGGCGTCGGCGAAGTTGGTCATATCCGTGAGGAGCACCAGCACGTTCTTACCATCGGTAGCGAACTTTTCCGCCACAGCGAGGGATGCATCCGGCACCAGCAAGCTTTCCACAATAGGGTCAGATGCAGTGTGCATGAACATCACGGTACGACTCATGGCGCCGTTCTTTTCCAGATAATCCTTCAAATAGAGGTAGTCATCGTGCTTCAGGCCCATACCACCCAGGATAATCACGTCCACTTCTGCCTGCAGAGCAATGCGGGCCAGAAGTTCGTTGTAAGGTTCACCTGCGATGGAGAAAATCGGGAGCTTCTGGGACACCACCAGCGTGTTGAACACGTCAATCATGGGGATACCCGTACGCACCATGGTCTTCGGGATGATACGCTTTGCGGGGTTCACGGAGGGGCCACCGATGGCAATCTTCTCGCCATCCACTTCAGGACCGTTATCGCGAGGCTTGCCTGCGCCGTTAAACACACGACCGAGGAGGGAGTCGCTATAAGCGACCTTCATGGGTTCGCCAAGGAAGCGGACCTCGGAATCCGTAGAAATACCGCGGGCGCCAGCGAAAACCTGCAGGTCCACCATGTCGCCGTCGATGCGGATAACACGAGCAAGAGAGGTTCCAAAGCTACTGGTCACCTGAGCCAGTTCCTGGTTTGCAACGCCTTCGGCACGAAGGGTAATCACAGAACCGGCAATTCGTTCAATACGATGATAAGCCACATTACGCATTAGCAGTTACCCCCTTAACGGAAGCGAAAATACTTGATTCGAGATCCTTGAATTCCTGAGAATCGAAGGCAACGCGGTTCCAGTCCTTGGTGGCCTGGGTAAGCTTCAGGAAGAAGCTACGAGCTGCATCCTTCTCGGTAAAGGTCATCGGAGTCTTGAGGATGGTGTAAACCTTGTCGAACACATACTTCTGGCGGTCGGCGGAGCAGGCAGCATCAATTTCGTGATAGGCATCCTGCTGCAGATACACGGCATCCAGATATTCAGACTTGAGGTAGAGAATGAAGTCTTCGATGGAAGTACCTTCTTCACCCACCACCTTCATCATGTTGTTCACATCCACACCGCCGGCAAGAATCTTGCGGGCATCTTCCACCTTCTTCACGTCGATGATGCCTTCATACTTGGACCAGGAATCCAGAGGATGGATGGCCGGGAAGCGGCGCTGGTCAGAACGTTCACGGCTAAGGCCGAGGAATGCGCCCACCACCTTCAAAGTAGCCTGGGTCACCGGTTCTTCAAAGTTACCACCTGCAGGGGAAACGGATCCGCAAATCGTCACGGAACCAGTCTTACCATCCTTCAAGCGAACCACACCACCGCGTTCATAGAAGGCGGCAATCACAGACTCCAAGTAGGCCGGGAATGCTTCTTCACCGGGGATTTCTTCCAGACGACCGCTCTGTTCACGGAGAGCCTGAGCCCAACGGGAAGTAGAGTCAGCCAAGAGGAGCACGTTGAGGCCCATCTGGCGGTAATATTCAGCCAAGGTCACACCCGTATAAACGGAAGCTTCACGAGCAGCCACAGGCATGGAAGAGGTGTTACAAATAATCAAGGTACGGTCCATGAGGGACTTGCCCGTACGAGGGTCAATGAGCTCAGGAAATTCGCGAAGGGTTTCCACCACTTCACCGGCACGTTCACCGCAAGCGGCCAAAATCACAATATCCACGTCGGCGTAGCGGCTCATAAGCTGTTGCAGCACCGTCTTGCCAGCACCGAAGGGACCCGGCGTACAGAAGGTACCGCCCTGCATCACAGGGAAGAATGTATCGATAATGCGCTGTTGCATGGTAAGCGGCTTAGAGGGGCGGAGGCGTTCCTCGAAGGCCTTGATAGGCATCTTCACAGGCCAGGTCTGCACCATCTTCACATCCAGCTTTTCGCCAGCGGCATTCTTCAAGACGGCCACCACATCTTCAACCACATGTTCGCCAGCGGCAACCACAGACTCCACAGTCCACTTGCCGAGAGCCTTGAAAGGCACCATGATGCGGTGGGTGAAAACGCCCTCGGGAACCGTACCCAAGGTATCGCCAGCCACAACTACATCGCCAGCCTTCGCAACGGGAGTAAACGCCCACTTCTTATCGCGGGGAAGAGCCTTCAGGTACTTACCGCGCTGTAAGAAGAATCCGCATTCTTCAGCCAGCTTCGGGAGCGGGTTCTGAAGACCATCAAACACTTGCGTCAAAAGACCCGGTCCAAGTTCCACGGAAAGGAGTTCGCCAGTGAATTCCACTTCGTCCCCAGCCTTTAAGCCGGTGGTATCTTCGAACACCTGGAGTTCTGCGTAATCGCCGCGAATTCGAATAACTTCGCTCTTCAGAGGAATGGTATTGGCACCATCCTGGAGCTTGGCATAAGCCACTTCGTTCTGAGAAACAGCGCTTTCGAACTTGACACGAATCAAGTTGCCGTTAACGCCTGTGATTTTTCCGATACTAGCCATTGAAAATGGACCTCCGGTCATACCTGCCCAAAGGCAGGATCGTTTGCATTAATAACATTTATCACTGCGGCATCGCCGGCCTCGTTATTGAGGCGGGCCCAACGCTCGCAGATTTGAAGTTTGATGGCATAGGCGAAGACGCTACCCATGGTAGCATCGTCCACACTGGCAAGGGAATCGGCCAGCCAAAAACGGGCCTTGTCAATATCCTGTTCCTTTTCCAGAGGGTCTGCCTTGTTGAAGGCATCCGCAACCATCTTTGCGAAAGTGACGTCATAGCCCACATAGGGCTTTTCCGTGAAACGAACATCGGGCCCCCACGCCTGGGCGCGGAGCTTGCCGGAAACGTTCTTCATCTGGTTATCACGGGACTGGTAAGCCTGCACATAGGGATTGTCGCTCTCCTCCCCACTCAAGAGGGCATCAAGAGCCTGCAATTCCTCTTCGTTCAATACCGAGCCACAACGGGAACGGAACTCCGCCAAACTGAGAGGCGGAACATCCCCAAACTGGAGCATCGGCAAAGACGACAGTATATAGACTGCGTTACTCATTCTACGCTCGAATAATTATGCCTTGGCAGCGGCACTCACCACTTTAGCAATCTGTGGGCGGAGAATGGCGGAGAGAGCCTCGGCCATGGCTTCCTTGGTAAATTCGTGGCTGACCTTGCCACCATCCAGCTTCACGCGGAAGCCGAACTTGATACCGGTTTCGCTTTCCACGGTGACGCCACCCTGGACCTGCTTGGCAAATTCGCCAACCACAAAGCTGCTGAGCTTCTTGGCATCGGCTTCAGAAAAAGCCACAGCCACATCAGAAGTATAGCCCTTGGCGAGGGAGAGAAGCATCTGCTTGATGGTATCTTCAGAAAGAGCTTTTTCCACCTGGAGGGAAAGAACATCCAGAATCATCTTTTCCAGGTTCTTGCCTACGGTGAGGAGAAGATCACGAGCGGACTGTTCCAAGGTGCGTTCACTGCGTTCGGTGAAAGCTTCGGCATCCTTGTCGGCCTTTTCCAGCTTCGCCTTTGCTTCTGCTTCTGCAGCGGCCACAATTTCAGCAGCCTTTTCCTTTGCCTTGGCGACGATTGCGGCGGCCTCAGTTTCTGCCTTGTCGCAAGCATCCTTTTGAATGCGGTCCATTAGGGACTTCAAATCTTCTGCCATAATGTAATTCTCCGATTTTATCTCAAATTCAAAAATCTAGCGCAAACAAAACACCTTTTTCTGTGCGTGCCGAGAGTTCAACGAATTTGTCCAGAATTTCACAACACAACACACAAAAATGGCGAATTTTATATAAAAACGCTGAATTGAATATACAAGGAAAATCAACAAAAAGGAACCTAAAAAGGGTAAAATTTTGAAAAAATTTGCTCACAATGCAAAAAAAGGGGATAATGTGCGGAAAATCACCACAAAAGGGCCCGATTTCGCTCTGGAAGGTATTTCCAATACCGCTCCGGGAGGCATTGGCGGAGAAGTTTTGCGTTTTCGCGTTCCTTAATGGCGATTGAGTCGTAGAAGACCTTCCAAAGTTCCGTCCAGGAGTCGGGTGAGAGCTTTTGAGTCAAAACCTCCGGATTCGGGAGGGTCACCACCTGAGAAATGCCGTTTTTCTCATGAAAAAGGCCATATTTCCGTTTTGCATCGTAAATAATCCACTTCGCTGTGGCAAAACGGCGCCGGAAATGGGCCTCCATCAGCATCAAAATGTCGTATTTCGGCTCGATTTGGGCAATATAGAAGTCGTCGGGCCCTTTGGAGAATCGGACCATGCCCAGCATGTTCCCCGCTTCACGCCGGACGGACTGGGCCAGCTTATAAAGCGGAAGCATCTCCATAGAGGCGGGATTCTTCCCGAAATCGGGGTCCTCACCAGAGAAAAGCTTCCGGAGGTAGGCGAAAATCTTCATTTCCGTGCCCGGTTCCTCAGAGAGTAGGGCCGCCTCCAGAAGGCCAAGCACCTCCCCGCTGGCCCGGTTCACGATAGAACGGCGAACCCGGTTGGCAGATTCCTCACGGGTTTCCACCCGAAATGGCTGGAGGAACATGTCCATCGGGCGCGAGCCTTCCCTATCCGGCAAAAAATCCCCCACGTCCAGATGCTGGGAGTAAATTTCGAAAATGACGCTGAGAAAGCCATCAAAAGTAGAGTCGTAAGAAATGCACAATTTGGAATTCATAATTCACAATTCAAAATTCATAATTAAGTTTCCGGCGCAAGACATCGCCAGATATAATTCAAAATTCACAATTCAAAATTCATAATTAAGTTTCCGACGCAAGACATCGCCAGATATAATTCATAATTCACAATTCACAATTCAAAAATACATCAACCAGTTACTTCATAAATATTTTTTGCGCCGCACTGAAAAACGAATACATTTCACAAATGGCTTTCAAAATTTCAATTTTTTGAAACATAATTTTGCATTTTTAATTTTAAATTTTTAATTAATCTCTCGTAATTCATACTTCATACCTCATAATTAATTATATGTCAGTGCAGGCAATGACAGCGACGGCGGCGGGCTGAACAAATCCAGTTGCACTTCTTTCGGCTGCGGCAACAGCCGAGCCCTCACCTGCTCTGGATAAAACCGCCGCATGAACGCCGGCACATCCGGATGATAGATGAAGTATTTGGCCCGTTTCAGAACCACCCCCATCTTCTTCAGGTTCTCCAGCCGGATTTTGCCGTAACGCCGACCGCTCACAATGAGCTTCGCAGACTTCACACCAATCCCAGGCACCCGAAGTATCATCTCGTAATCCGCCGTCTGGATGTCGATGGGGAACATTTCTGGATGGCGAAGGGCCCACCCTATTTTCGGGTCCAGTTCCAAATCCAGATTGGGGTGGGCCTCGTCCAGAATTTCATTGTACTCGAAGTTGTAGAACCGCATGAGCCAATCCGCCTGATACAGGCGGTGCTCCCGAGCCAGAGGCGGCTTGGTGGTGAGAACCGGGAGGCGCTTGTCTGCATTAAGCGGCACATAGCCCGAAAAGTAGACACGCTTGAGGCCCTGATTCTTGTAAAAGCCCGAGGAAAGCCCGAGAATTTCCAAATCTGTTTCGCCGGAAGCGCCCACAATCATCTGGGTGCTTTGGCCAGCAGGTAAAAACTGCGGTGTATAGTGGGACTTTCGGGCCGTCGCCTTATATTCAAGCTTCCGTTCCGCAAAAAAATTCATGGGCTTGTAGACAGAGGCGAAATTCTTCTCCGGCGCCAGATATTGCAGGGATTTGTCCGAGGGCACCTCGATATTCACGCTGCTCCTGTCCGCATACAGCCCCGCCTCAAAAAGAAGCCGCTCCGAGGCGCCAGGAATTGCCTTCAAGTGGATGTAACCGCCAAACCGATGAACGGTCCGCAGTTCCTTCGCCACCCTAATCAGCATCTCCATGGTGTAATCCGGGTCCCGAATGACGGCGGAACTGAG
Source organism: Fibrobacter sp. (assembly GCA_024398875.1). Classification (GTDB taxonomy): domain Bacteria; phylum Fibrobacterota; class Fibrobacteria; order Fibrobacterales; family Fibrobacteraceae; genus Fibrobacter. Next base: position 150,663 of record JAKSIJ010000004.1, on the reverse strand, counting down.
GAAAAGGCCCTCAATGTAGTTCCGGCGGTAGAATTCCATAGTGAGGTCGATGACCTCCTTAGGTGTGAAAGTGGCGCGAGGGACGTCATTGCTCCGGCGATTGATGCAGTAGGCGCAATCGTACTTGCAGGCGTTGGTGAGAAGAATCTTCAGGAGAGATATGCACCGGCCATCAGCCGCCCAGGTGTGGCAAATGCCCGCAGAGCAGGCATCACCCAACCCACCCGGTGGCATGCAGCGCTTGGAACCGCTGCTAGAGCAGGAAACATCATACTTGGCCGCCGCCGACAAAATCCGAAGTTTTTCCAAAACTTCCATATAGTACCCATTTTTACACTTGCACTTATGAGCACTAATATAATAAAACGGAATAAGAAAAGCAAGAGGGCGGCCAACTAATCCGTTTTATCCGGCAATGTCCATCAAATCAAAGTACATCAACCGAGTATAGGGGTTGTTTTCCACAATCAAAAGATTCCACAAAATCCGTGGAATCAAGGCGCACAAACATAAAAGACGAGTTGTCTAACGATGACCGAACCATGGGTCCACACCTCCATTAGCCGCTTCGCGGGCGCGTTTTTCACGCATTCCCTCTTCGAACGCTTTCTTCATGAATTCGTAATGCAGTAAGCGTTCGGCGCGAGCTTCTGGAGTCTCGGTCCTTTTCACCTGCATACGGGCAAGGAAGCGGCGAGCATCCTCGCCGTACAAGATTGGAGTTTCTCGGATTTCTCGAGCCATTTTATCCTCTTGTATTTTCCATATAAAAAACGCCCGTAAGGCGGCAGGCGACCGACCAGTGGTCCCTATGGCTATAAATATATAAAATCTGTCACCGTGAAGTCAAGGCTATCTAAACTTGCCAAAAGCCATAAAAAATCAGAGATTTGGCAGAGTTAACCATGAACTCCCTTGGTTCTACACTCTAAGACAACAGCTACGCAAGACAAATTCCAAAGGCGTTTACCCTAGGCGACCTATTTTAGGTCACCTATTTTAGTTAAAGTTTAGTTGGAGTGGCGTTTCAGTTCTGGAGACAACGAACGGAGAACGCGTATTTCTTATTGAAGTCGTTCATGCGGGCATCCCCGCCGCCGTAGCGCAACTGCATGTTGTAGGCGCTGCCGCTATCGTTCTCGTACTGAGAGGCAGACCAGAAATCGGCGTAGATGCCGGCATTGCCGATATTGCCATTGAGGTCCCTGTGGCCTGCAGGGAACGCGGAGAACCCGTAGGCATCCCTATCGGCAGCATCGCCCGTCTGCGAATACCAGCCGGTCTGCGACTTGAGTGCCGTACCCGCCTTCATAGCCCCACCCACCGCTGTGGACAAGGTCTCCCATTCATCATAACTCGGCAGGTGCCAGCCCTCGGGGCACACGCCTTGAACAACTGTCGGCAGCGTACAGGTCTTACCATAACCGCAAGTCTGAGGATTATCAGCATCGTTCGCCAAAGCAACGGAGTCAATGGCCGCAGCCCAAGTGTAAAGGCGACCAGTCACTTCGCAGTTGGCTTCTATGCCGCCGTAACAATAGCTCTTGGCCGTTCCCTTGTTGTAATAGTAGTTCAGGTTCTCCGCCATCCACACCTGAGTTCCGATCTTTACAGTCTTGTAGGTCTTATTGTCGCGGGTGTCAGTCATGGTGCCGTAGGAAATCTTCGGATTCAAGAATTCATCCTTCGTCATTTCAAAAAGGCTACGACTGCTGCTGGATAATTCATCGGAACTGCTGGAACCGGCCAGTTCTTCAGAAGAACTACTCGGAATGACACTGGAGGAACTCGCATCGCCAACCCCTTCGCTGCTGCTGGATTCTTCGCTGCTACTGGATTCCGGGTTGGAGCCCGGAATGACACTGGAACTGGATTCTAAGCTGCTGCTGGACTTCGCCTTGCTGGAGGACGAGGACTTGCCATCGTCATTACCGTCGCTGCTGCCGGATTCCGGGTCGGAGCCCGGAACGACACTAGAACTGGATTCTACGCTACTGCTGGACTCATCCTTTGAGTCGGCGGACTTCGCCTTGCTGGAGGAGGATTTTTTGTCAGCGTCGTCGCCGTCATCATCATCGTCGTCGCCTTCATCGCCACTTTCGCCGGCGACCACCCAGTCGCCGTCAGTGCAGACGTAGGTCGCTTTTTCTTCCTTAACGTACGCCGTTTCACCCTCGTGCTTCGAGGTGCAATCCAAAAGGTCGTCAACGGATTCCACAGTCGAATCCACGCCTGTCGCGGTTTGAGAATCGTCCGCACCACTGCTGCTGTCATCGCCACACGCGAATAGAAGTGCAGCACCCGTAATCGCCACACTCGCTTTAAGCATGTTCATAACGACATGTTTTGATTTCGCATTTTCGTTCCGATCCATAAAGACCTCCAGTGTTCGGCTTAAATTACGCTCGAACGGTTCAACTAAAAAATAAACATATTCGCAGTTTTCGGCACAAAAAGTTTACAAAAGCCTACTTTTTTGCGTTTTATGCACCATTTCGAGTCAGTTGGCAAAGGTCCCGCCAACAAAAGACCTCAATTCAACGAAATACGATATTAAATCCAAGATTATTCCCGCAGGCTAAATTTAAGCAAATATCCGCAAAGCCAACGCTTTGCGGATATTTACTTGACAATCACTAAAAAAACGGCGGATTAGCCTTGAAGTGGAGGGATTCTCTTGCGAAAGATTCCATAAGATAGTTTATTGCAACACGGAACAATATTGACGGCATATTTGGCGCTTGTTATACACGAACTTCACCTTTTTATCCGACGATGTCCATCAGATCGAAGTACATCAACCGAGTATAGGGGTTGTTTTTATCCGTCTCGTTCAAGAACACAAAACCATTTTTCTCGTAAAAGGGAATGGCGGCAAGATAAGCATCAACCGTCAGAAATCTACAACCCGTCTTGTTGCTGACGACAAACATGGATTTAATGTAATCCAACATCCAGGAACCAATGTGATTTCCTCGTGCGGAGACATCGACACCGAGACGGCACAACTTCACCGCAGGGTAACTCTTGAGCCGTTTCCTTTGCGGAAAGCCCTGATGCCTTCGAAAACGATTGTATTCAGTTTTGTCGTTGAAATCACTGATGGAGACCTTGTCATTTGCAAGGCTGCAAAAAGCAATTGTCTTTCCATATGCGGAATCAACACATGCATAGCTTACCGATAGTAAAGCCTTGGCGAAAGGTGCAGATTCTTTTAGAATGAATTCATTCAAGTCTATATCGCCGCAATCAAAATTTTTCACGACAGCATTAGGCTCTAAACGGATAAATTTGAAATTTTGATTATCTAAATATGGTCGAACCATGGGTCCACACCTCCATTAGCCGCTTCGCGGGCGCGTTTTTCACGCATTCCCTCTTCGAACGCTTTCTTCATGAATTCGTAATGCAGTAAGCGTTCGGCGCGAGCTTCTGGAGTCTCGGTCCTTTTCACCTGCATACGGGCAAGGAAGCGGCGAGCATCCTCGCCGTACAAGATTGGAGTTTCTCGGATTTCTCGAGCCATTTTATCCTCTTGTATTTTCCATATAAAAAACGCCCGTAAGGCGGCAGGCGACCGACCAATGATCCCTAGCAACAAATATACAAAAAAATTTAGCAGACACGCTAGACACTTCGCCTTTTCAGCGAAGGTAGAATCGGGAGCAAGACGATTCACTAATCCTTATTATCAAACCGTTCGGGTTCTTCGGGCTCTTCCACAGTCCAGTCGCGAATGTGTTTCGCCAGTTCCAGCTGGCCATCTTTTTCCAGCGCATCAGAAATGGCATTCAAATCCTCCGCATCTTGGGTGGTCAACTCCTTCTCGAACAAATCCAGATAGCCTGCCAGTTCCTCATAGCATTTGAGGGCCACCATGAGCTGCATGAATTCCATGTCCAACCCATCACCACTGCGATATTTGGCATGAGTCCGCACCAAATGCTTCACTTCATCAGGGGGCACAATGCTGCAAAGACGGCCCAGATGAATCACCTTGGGGAATGTTTCGTACAAACGATGGGCCAACTTGAGGCAATCGGACTTGCGGCCTTCCCTATCGGCAATGGCAGCCATCAAATCCAGATAGGCTTCCTCGTCTTCGTTGCCCGGGTTGCGTACATCGCCGAGCCATTGTTTGGTAGCTTCAATGTCACCTGCCAAGAAGTGGGCGTTGGCAATATCGATAAGCGTTGCATTGCTCTTGTCCGGATCCTTCATCAAGGCAGCCTTGGCGTAATCCTCGGAATCCTTGATGGAATCCGCCATATCGCAAATGGCATCCAGCACGTCTTCACGATTGGACAAATCTACCTCTTCCACAGTAGCAATGAGTTCCTGAATCAAGGCCTTTGCCCGCTCCACCGGGAGGAATTCCTCCAGCGAGAGAAACACCACGGAACGACCTTCCCCACCCACATGGCGCACAGCCAAGTCGTGAAGCAAATCGGCAATGTAATCCTTGTCCTCATACTGGCTGGCCAGTTCCACAAAGAAGGTGCCCGCATCATAGAACAGGCTATCCCAATCTTCCCTCTCCTCGTCTTCCGCCTTGAAGGCCACGAAATCCGCACGGAGAATCCAGGCCAAAAGTTCCAGCTGAACTTTTCCGTCCTTCACATTCTCCACATCGTCGATGCTCTGGGCGATAGTCTCGTAAAGTTCGTCGGGCTTGTGCAGCAAGCGGCTCTCGCCCCGAATGATTTGAGCGAAAGTTTCGCGAATGCGGTCTTCCTTGCCACGAAATGCCGTTGCGCCCTGAGCCGATTTCCAAACCTTTTTCTTCTTAGCCATATTTTTTCCTATCCAAATTTAATGCGCGGGTCCACCATCGTATAGAGAATGTCGCTTACCAGGCGGCCCACCATGGCCATCAAACTGCTGAGAAAGATGATGCCCATGACCACGTTGTAATCCCGATTCACCATGGAATTGTAGTAGAGAAGCCCCATGCCGTCAATATCAAAGACCTTCTCGATGAGGAGCGCCCCCGCAAACATCAAGGTGCAAATTTCGGAAAGCCGCGTTGCAATGGGAATGAGGGCGTTGCGAAGTGCATGGCGATACAGTGCCTGGTTGAAGTTGAGACCCTTGGCAAGAGCGGTACGCATGTAATCCCTACCCAGTTCCTCCAAGGCGGAATTCTTCATGAGGAATGTGAGGAAGGCGAACTCGCTAATCATGTAGCAGAAAAAGGGCAGCACCAGATGGTGGAGCAAATCGCCCACTTTTTCCATGAAGGTGAAATCCTCGAAGTCATCGCTGGTGAGGCCGCCCAGCGGGAAGATATCCAGATAGGAGCCACCGGCGAGGAAGATGATGAGGAGAATGCCAAGAGCATAGCCCGGCATCACATAGCCCGAGAAAATGAGGCCGCTGCTAAAGGAATCCAGCTTGCTGCCATGATGCACGGCCTTCCAGAGGCCAAGAGGAATACAGATGAGGTAACTGAGGAAGAATGATGTTACGCCGAAAAAGAGGGAGATGGGAAAACGACTGATGATGACGTCCCAAACCGGAAGGCCGTAGGTGTAACTACTGCCGAGGTCGAGATGCAATACGTTCCAAAGCCAGGTGAGATAGCGCTTCCAGGCGGGCTGATCAAAGCCGAAGTAGGCCTGAATTTGCACAATCTGGTCGGGCGAAAGCGCCTTGGAAGCATCCACGCCACCCTTCATGGCGGCTGCAGCCTGTGCCCGGGAAATGAGTTCCTCTACCGGACCGCCAGGCAGTAACTGAATGAGAATGAAGCACACCACCGAGATTCCGATGAGCGTCGGAACCATAAGCAAGAGTCGGCGGAGGATATAGGAACGCAAATTTTTACCGCATCTTTCCGGAGCGGAGCACATCCATCATGTTGAAGGGCTTTGCAGTGCCCGCCGCAAGTTGTTCGGCCAGGAAGTTCACCGCATCCACGGTGCCCTCGGCATAAATCTGGCGGCCGCAAACATTGTGCTGGAATTCAAAATGCACCGTGCCATCTTCGCTATCCAGGCTGTAAGTGTGGAAGGCATGACCGCCCAGATACTGTTCCGGCACATGCATCCGTTCCATCTGGCTCTTTTCGTCACGAACCTTCTCGATATCGTCCGGCGTATACGTGAAGCCCATCTTCTGGAAACTCCCTACCACCGCGCGAGCAGTGCCGCTGGTATCCGCCTTGGTCTTCTGATGGCTTTCCACCACAGAAAGCTTGTAGCCGCTAAACGCCGTGGGGAATTCATTCGCCAAAAATTCAATCATGGTCTGGAAGGCCACAATCTGCTTACTCATGTTGGGCGCGATGACGCTGGGGTGATTTGCATCCGCCACCAGTTTCGCGAGAGCCTCGCGGTCACCGCCCGTAGTTCCCATGACAAAGGGAATCTTATGCTTCACGTAAAAAGCCGCATTGTCATTCACCGCCGTAGGATGTGTATAGTCCACGCAAATCAAGTCCGGATACTTGGCAAGCACTTCACCAATGCGGGCCTCGCGATTGCTGGGTTTCAAAAGTTGGATGGTCTTCCCCGCCACATCGGATTCATTTTCCACGATGATTTCGCCGGTCAAGGAATAAGGAACCAATTCCAGGCCACGTTTTACGCAGGTTTCCGCCACAATGCGGCCCATATTGCCAGGAATACCATTAACCATCACTTTTACGGACATAAAAACTCCTCTATTTTTCCGCGAAAAATAGTTAAAAAGGGGTTATTGAATGTTGATCCGACCCTTTGTCTCGCCTAAATCCGCAGGAACCACGCCATGCAGGGAATTCTTCAAGTAGTTTGCGAAAACATCGGCATCAATGGCAAGGCCTTTTGCCACAACCTTCCCCTTCGAGAACATGGTGTAGCCATCGCCACCATTCATCAGGATGAATTCCACCGAGGCAACGCGGTACAGTTTTTTCGGGTCCAGAGGTTTATAGGAGCCGTCCTTTTGCAAGACCTGCACATCGCGAACGCGGCGCGGGCCCTTCACGCGAGCAAAAGCACCGAGGGAATCCAGTTCCAGCGAGGGCTCTTTTGAGGTATCCACCGTCAAGCGCAAGCCCGAAACCTGCAAAAAACCGCCAAGTTCCTGAGATTCCAGAGAAATGGGTTGGACGGAGGACGCGGGTGTCGCAGAAGTGTTCGTCGCGGCCACAGCGCGGTAGGAAAACTCCAGCGCATCTAAAAGAGTTTGGCCAGAAACCTCCGCAATGCAAATCCAACTACCGAAAGGCATCATGGCAAGAGCATCGCCATAGGTCACATCGCCCTTCGGCAAATCCGCCCGCACATTCCCGCCATTCATGAACGCCACATCCACATCAAACTGCGTGCGAATTCCGTCTGCAATCAAGTTGCCCAAAGGGTGTTCCCGCACCCGTGGGAGCCGCACTCCAGCCGCATCTGTCACAGGCATCGCCACCTCAGACACCGCAATTTTTTCTTTCAGCAAATTTTGAAATTTTTCATTTATCCGTAATGTCAAGGAATCAATGCGCGGACAGCGACCCTTATAATCTGAAACCAATTTGGAACATGGCTTTTTATCCTTCGCCAAAACCACTTGCCCTATACTTTCCAATTTTGTCCCTGTCGACGCAAGGAGCACCGGTTTCCCCTTCTTATCCTTGACCCAATCGCCGGGAATCACACTATGGGAATGCCCATCCAAAACCACATCCACACCAGCGAGATTCGCAATCAAATCCAGAGAACGATAGGGAGCACTCACCGAAGCTACGCCCATGTGAGTGAGCAGCACCACAAAATCGGCACCCTGCTTTTTGCATTCGTCAACCGTCTTTTGAATGGATTTGTAAAATTTGCGCCCTTTTGCGTCGTTATTTTCCTTGAACTGGTAAACAATTTTTCCGTTCTCCTGAAAGTTTGTGGGCGTAGAAGAGAAATAACTTTCAGGAGTGACAACGCCAACAAAGGCAACCTTCCCCACCGTCGTCTCCACCATTTTATAAGGCAGCAACTTTTTCAATGGATTTTCGCCAGCACCCGTGTAGCGCAGATTTGCCGCCACATAAGTCGCGCGAGAAGAATCAAGCAGTTCAGCGAGGCGGGGCATCCCATAATCAAACTCGTGGTTCCCTAAGGTGGCCACATCGTAGCCCACGGCATTCATAAGTTCCACGATGATGCCGCCCTTGGAGAGGGTTCCCATGAAGTTTCCCTGAATGGCATCGCCCACATCTGCAAGAATCACGCTACCCGCCGCGTGCTGCAAGGAATCCTTGTAGGCCGCAAGACCCGAATATCCGATGTTCTCCGTCACGCCACAATGGACGTCATTGGTGAAAAGAATGGCCACATCGTTAGCGCCTGCCACATCGCAAGTAGCGGCAATATCAGGGCCTGCAAACGCAATATTTGCAAGCACTGCGCAAATGATGATGAGCCACAGCAGTTTTCTCATACCGTCAAAGATACAAAAAGGGCCTGCTTTTGAAGGCAGGTCCTTTTTTGAAAGCGATTCGCCTTGCTAGTCTTGGCGATGTAATCCACGGTGATACCCTTCGGGCAAGCAGCCTGGCATTCGTAAAGGTTCGTGCAGTTGCCGAAGCCTTCCTTATCCATCTGAGCGACCATGGCAAGCACGCGCTTCTTTGCTTCAACCTTACCCTGCGGGAGGAAGCCGAGGTGAGCAACCTTGGCAGAGACGAAGAGCATAGCGGAGGCGTTCCTATAATGACCGCACAAGTCTAAACGCCGACCAAAGCCTCCAATACGACTTGTGCTCTCGCCTTCGACGACAAATTTTGATTTGTCGCCTACGGTTCACAAAGGCGGCCACGCAGGCACCGCAACCGATACAGGCGGCGCCACGGTTCGATTACGATGGTATCGCCATCCTTGAACTTCCTTTTTCCCCTTCCTTGCCCTGCTTCCCACACAACCCAAATCTTCAAAGTCAAATTGAGTCCGCCGCTGACGCGGCATTTTCTCTTGGGCGTTCCCCACTTCGTGGGTCGGGCTATATTCTGGGGGCAATCGGCGGCGCTTGCGCTTGCCGCTCACCTCCCAGAACCAAGCCCCGGCGGGTCTCGGCCCCAAGGGGTCACTATCCCTAACGCATTATAGCAGAAATGTTTCAGCCATTCTTTGACTCGTAAAAATTACTTTGTAGCAGCATAGGACATAGACATGGATATCGTAACGGATCTAATTTAATTTTTGAAAAATCAAAATAAAGCCCTATTCCATCTCGGTCGATATAGTAATTTTCTTCATCGATTGTATCAACTTTTTCTAGCCAGCTATATTTATGATTCTCGGATAAAATATTTTTGTTGACAAGAAGTTTGAATTCTATATCGCCATACACACCTAAAGTGGCTGCGATATATTCATCATTCAATTTAAAAGGACTTTGAGTACGAAGGTGCCCCATCAACCCTTTAAAAAATTCAAAATAACTAGTTCTTAGCTTTAGGTTTAAAGTTTCATCGGTATCATTTGGTTCAAATTTAGGGTCGTAATACTTTATTATAGGGGAATCATAAATGTTGTATGTTACGCTTGCAATCGAAAATTTCAAGTTATGTTTATTTAAAACGGAACTGGCTTGCCGTTTGACATTTTGCATTTGTTTATCCGAAAAAGTTTTATGCGAATAACCTTTCGATTCTATAACAAACGACCCATTGGGAGAATCGCAATAAAAATCTGGATGTACACCTTTTGTACTGACACCAACATTTTTTGCATAGCATTCATAGCAATAAGTGAAACGAGCACCATACAATTTTTTGGCAAAATAATCAGCAAAAGCTCGACCAATCCTATTTGAAAATTGACCTTTTTCTGTAGGATCAAATGCAAGCGAAGGAATAATAGAAAATTTTTTATCCACAAAGGAATAGAAAAAAGTGTGAAAATTTTCTAAAAATCTTAAAGTGGTACGAAACGAAGGTTTTGTTCTTGGATTAAAACCTGCACATGAAGCATGCTTTACAAAGGCCAAAAGAGAAACCAAGCCATTTGTTTTCAGCGATTTACTGTTTTGATTAGGCTTATGTATCAATGTGTATTTCATTTTCATCATATGACTGCCCTTTTACTCGTCGGAATCCTTGAGACAACGAACAGAATACCCGAAGCTCTTGGTGTAGCCGTCCAGGGCCGGGCCGTAGTCGTAGCGCAGGTACATGCGGTAGGCGGTCCACTCACCACCCTGCGTGGCACTCCAGAAGCTGGCGAAGTTGCCGACAAGGTTGAAGGCGCCAACAGCGTTCTGGCCGGCAGGGAGCGCGGAAAAGCCGTAGGCATCCGTGCCATTGCCACTTCTTATACCATTAGAATCTTTCCACCCCGTCTCGGACTTTAGGACATTGCCCGCATCGCGTTGACCACCTACTGCCGTGAATAGGGTTTGCCATTCTGCGTGTGTCGGCAGGTGCCAGCCTTCGGGGCAAATTCCACGAACAGGATAAGTGGGCGAACAGTCTCCTCCGTATCCACAATTCTTCCCATTGGAGGAGAATGTCCCTGCACTGTCCATGGCGGCAGCCCAGTTGTAAAGACGACCATACTTGACACAACTATCCAAGCTATTTTTATAGCACCAGCTCTTCATGCCGGGATAATTAATAGTGTCTGAATAGTTTAGGTTCTCCGCCATCCAAGTCTGGGAGCCAATGACAACGGTTCTATAGGTTTTCAAATCTCTTTCGTCAGTCAACGAACCATATACGATGACAGAACCCGTCCAGTTACTATTTTTACAAGTGTAGACGGAATCCTGTTCTTCGGATATTTGTTTTCTTATTCTATAATTTTCTATATAACTTGCACATCCCTTATTTAAAGAAATTTCCATCTCATTCGCTGTTCTAAACACACCCGCATCACACACATATTTATTTTCCGAAACAACTTTTCCACTTACAATAGATCCATCTATGGGACAATATTTTTTGTATGTATCATACTCCAATACTGTAGACTCTGTCCACCCATCAGACTTGCAGGTATAGTACGTTGTTCCCGATTTTGCGACTTCATTCAAACGATTTGTCACGCAAACGCCCAAATTGTATTCAATTTCATTCGCACTTGCTCGCCACGCCCCATCCACATACACATAGTGGTTTGACGAATTTACAGAACCCGGTTTCATTTCTCCTTCGGTTCCAGCATTCCAGCCATAAGTATCATACTCCAGCACGGTAGCCGTCACCCAACTCCCTGACTTGCAGATGTAATACACATCGTTCAACATCTCGACAACTCCGTTGTTTGTTGCGGTGCAATACCCAAGACCATATTCTTCTGCAGTTATCTGCTTCCAAGCCTTATTCTCGCAGATGTAATACTTTCCACTCTGAATATGCTTTTCGTTACTTCTGCTATCGACACAAGCACCGAGCTCATATTCCACATCATTTGATGTGGCACGCCATGTACCATCTACATATGTATAATGGTTTGACGAAATCACCGAACCAGGCTTCATTTCGCCCTCAGTCCCTGCAGTCCACTGATAGGTGTCATACTCTAAGGCTGTTGACAATAACCAACCGCTTAATTTACAGGTGTAATATTTATTGCCAAACTTACCCACCTCATTCAGTCGGCTGGTTACGCACGCTCCGAGATTATTCTCTATCTCGCTTACACTTGCTCGCCACGCCCCATTTTCATAGACATAGTACTTATCCTTGTTGACCTTGCCCACGCGGACTTCGCCGTCTTCACCAGCACCAAATCCATCGGTATCGTATTCCAGCACGGTTGCCTTGCGCCAGTTCTTGTTGTCACAGATAAAATACGTAGTGTCGATTTTACCTACCTCGCCATTGCGGCTGGCAGTACAAAGTCCCAAGGCAGTTTCATTCTTCGCAACCGTCCACTTGCCGTTTTCAAACACATAGTAAGTTTCCGTCACATTGCCCTTCTTGACTTCGCCCTCTTCGCCATCGGTCCACTCGTAGGTATCCTTCTCGAAATCGGTCGCCTTCTGCCAGCTGGTCACCTTACAGATGTAGTGTACATTGTAGTTCTTGCTCTTTGAGTTCTTGTTTTGCGCAATTACGCCGGACCTTGTCGCAGAGCAGCCGCCCAGTTCGTAGGCATTGTTCCAGTAAATGGTCAGGTAGTTTTCGTAGTCGGGAATGTCTAGGATGTTCCAGCTCTTCACGTTGGCCCGCACGGAACCGCCGTCAAAAGCTTCCGCCCAGTCCGCCATGTCCGCCTTCATCTGCCCGTCGTCCCACTCTCCGTCTTCCGCCAGGTCGCTCTTGAAACTATTAATCGCATTTTGGATTTCGGCTTCGCTCCTGTCGCCAATGAAAAGCAACGAAATCGCCATCAGGGTGGCGTTCCTCCCAGAGCCTTCGCTGGTCGACGGTACGAATGTCTTCAGGTCCTCGGAATACTCCACCGAAGTAGCAAAACCGAACGCCGTTATGATTTCGTAATCCGCCTGTTTCTTGGCCGCATATACGCTGTAGCCCTTGTTCACGAGCCTTGCCGCACGGTCGTATTCCAAGTGGGTAAGCAGGTTGATGTTCACCTCGGTGCGGCCGGTCAGCTCGGTCAACACGCGGAGTGTCATGGAATCCTTGGAGTATTCGCCGCTGACCTCGTTGCGCCACAGGCCACGAACTTCAAGCACCGCGTAAGGGTACACCAGGTTCACCTTCGGAATCACGAAGTCGCCCTTGTTGCTGGAAATCTCGTCGATGTATTCGCGGCCCGTGTAGGTCAGTGCGTCGTCGTGCAAAAGGACTTCGCGGAGCACGAGGGGCGAATTGAACTTGAAAGGACCCTTCTGCGCCGCACCCAAAATGGACGCGTTCTTGACAACGTATCCATCGGCGGTCTCGGGCACCCACTTTACGGAATCGCATTTGAAGAAGACGGAATCCTTCTTGACCAAAACGCGCTGCTTGGCGTTGCCCACGTGGCACAGGGGCAAGTCTTCCTTGGTAGGAACGATGTCGTAACCCAGATAGGTATCGTCCTTTGCCCAGCCATTCGCCTTGCAGGTATAATAGGTGGAATCCACTAGTACCAGGGCACGTAGGCCAATGTCAGCGGTTTCGCAAGGTCCCAAGGCGTCCTTTATTTTTACTTCGATATAGGTCGCCTTCGCGGAAGAACTGGAACTACAGTCGCCGCAAAGCGGGTCATCTATGAACGAGCTGCTGGAACTTTCGGTTGACGCGCCTTCTTTGGAATCGCTTGATTGTTCAGCAGAGTCCCCTGATAATATCATGGCACCAGAACTAGATTCAGGTTGCGTCGTGACGTCAATCCAGTCGTTATTCAAGCAAAGATATTCGATGGACTTGTCCAGCACGAGAACCGTGTCGCCTTCGCGGTCAGCAGTGCACGAGCCGAGATCATAGATACTTGGGACTTCGCGTGGTGGGATTTCCGCAGAACTGGACTTACTTCCACTATCGCCACCACAGGCGACAAAAAATACGCAGCCAAAGATTGCCACACCTGTTTTTATCAGGTTCGCAACGACGCCTTTGCAAGCCATTTTCGTGTTTACGTTTCTGTTCCAAGCCATGTAGGCCTCCACCGGTTAAAAATCCCATGGAGTTCCGCCCTGCCCTGCAAGGAACATTGCCAAATTTTGTATGGAAACAGAAAAGGCGCAAGGCAAATAGCCGAAGTCCTTTTCTGCAAAAAAAGGCGCAGATCGTTGCATTTACCATCTTGGGGGCTCTAGACAACCTCTAACCGATAAACACAAACGACCCACGCCCCGAAAAGGGCGACAAAACCGCAGACACGACTTGCTTCCACCCACGGTGTCCGCAATACGTCTCTGCAACTTGCCGAAATACGCCCAAAGAAACCGCTACTGGCGGTTCGTCAAACGCACTTACGTGAGCGTTCGTCTTGTTCCCGGTTAGTGAAAATTGTCTAGATTTCCAAGATAGGAGCAAGAGCAAAACTCTCTTATATGTCATTGTTAAAAATAACTTATTTTTAGGGTTTTGCGCGAAACGGCCCATTGTTGCACAAAAAATTAGGGGCAAAGTCGGCTAATTTTTTGCCAAGAGGGTTGAGAAAGATATGGACGAACTTTGGGATTCCTGCGAATGGAACAATGAAAAAAATGAAGCCGTTCTAAAAGAACACTTACGAACCCCCTACAAAGCTGAATGAGAATTGTTCTTGACACAAAAGACTACCCCCGTCATAGCATCAAATGTCGTTCAAACCCTTTTGAATGCTCCGTCCGTTGAATTGATAGAAGCATTCTTCAAATTTGAGTTGATTCAAAAAGACCCTGATGACAACAAGTTCGTGGATTGTGCCATCGCTGGGAATGCAACATACGTTGTTTCAAACGACGTTCACTTTGACATTCTTAAAGAAATCGACTTTCCAAAATTGGATTTAAAAAGTCTGCAAGAATTCTCTGCGATGTTGCAATAATATTTTTCAACATAAGCAAAAAGGGCCGCAATTGCTGCGGTCCTTTTCAATGTTTGGGATTGCTTCGCCCCTATTCGGGGCTCGCAATGACGTGAAAGCGATTCGGCTTGCTAGTCGTGGCAAATCATCTTTTCAAGATGATTTGCAGGATTAACGCCTCGGAAATGGTCGCTCAAGCGAGCTTGGCGACCGCTTCACTCGGCTTATTAATCCTTGCCATACACCTTTTCGGCGTAGGTGGCGGTGGCCATGAGGTAGTCGCGGTTCATCTTGGCGATGTAATCCACGGTGATACCCTTCGGGCAAGCAGCCTGGCATTCGTAAAGGTTCGTGCAGTTGCCGAAGCCTTCCTTATCCATCTGAGCGACCATGGCAAGCACGCGCTTCTTTGCTTCAACCTTACCCTGCGGGAGGAAGCCGAGATGTGCAACCTTGGCAGAGACGAAGAGCATAGCGGAGGCGTTCTTACAGGCGGCCACGCAAGCACCACAACCAATGCAAGCGGCAGCGTCAAAGGCGCGGTCGGCATCAGCCTTCGGTACAGGAATCACAGAAGCTTCCGGAGCGGCACCGGTATTCACGCTGACAAAGCCGCCAGCCTGAATGATGCGGTCGAAAGCAGTGCGGTCAACGGCGCAGTCACGGATTACCGGGAATGCGGCAGCGCGCCACGGTTCGATGACGATGGTATCGCCATCCTTGAACTTGCGCATGTGAAGCTGACAGGTGGTGGTTGCATGGTCTGGGCCGTGAGGCATACCATTGATAACCAGAGAGCACATACCACAAATACCTTCGCGGCAGTCGTGGTCGAAAGCGAAGCCTTCCTTGCCCTGCTTCATCTGTTCTTCGTTCACAATGTCCAGCATTTCGAGGAAGGACATATCCGGAGAAACATCGTTGATCTTGACAGTTTCGAACTGTCCCTTGGTATTGGCATCCTTCTGACGCCAAATCTTCAAAGTCAAATTGAGTCCGGCCATTATTTGTAGCTCCTAGTAACGAGGTGGACATTATCAAATGTAAGCGGTTCCTTGGAGAGTTCCGGCTTAACGCCATCGCCCTTGTATTCCCAAGCGCCGACGTAGCAGAAGTGTTCGTCATCACGCTTTGCTTCGCCTTCTTCGGTCTGGCTTTCTTCACGGAAGTGACCGCCGCAAGATTCTTCGCGGTGGAGGGCGTCGAGTGTGAGGACTTCTGCAAATTCCAGGAAGTCAGCCACGCGGCCGGCACGTTCCAGGTTCTGGTTGAAGGAACCTTCGGAGCCGACGACGTTGACGTTGTGCCAGAATTCGTCGCGGAGGGCAGGAATCTTTTCGAGAGCAGTTTCAAGGCCCTGCTTGTTACGAGCCATGCCCACGTATTCCCACATGATGTTACCCAGTTCACGATGGATATCGTTAACAGTGCGGTGACCCTTGATGCTGAGGAGCTTCTGAATCTTTTCAGCCGTCTGCTTCTTGCAATCTTCGAAGGCCGGGTCAGATTCGGAAACCTTTTCCAGCTTGGTGCCGGCAAAGTAACCACCGATGGTGAACGGAATCACGAAGTAACCGTCAGAGAGACCCTGCATCAAAGCAGAAGCGCCAAGGCGGTTAGCACCGTGGTCAGAGAAGTTTGCTTCACCGAGGACGAAGCAACCCGGAATGGTACTCATCAAGTCGTAGTCCACCCAAAGGCCGCCCATGGTATAGTGGATGGCCGGGAAGATGCGCATCGGAACCTTGTACGGGTCTTCATCGGTAATCTTTTCGTACATCTGGAACAAGTTACCATACTTGGCAGAGACGCCAGCAACGCCCATGCGCTTGATAGCATCGGCGAAGTCGAGGTAAACGGCAAGCTTCGTGTTACCGACACCCATACCGGCGTCGCAAACCTGCTTGGCGTTACGGGAAGCCACGTCACGGGGGACGAGGTTACCGAAGCTCGGGTACTTTTCTTCCAGATAGTAGTAACGATCTTCTTCAGGAATCTGGTCCGGAGAGCGGGTATCGCCCACCTTCTTCGGAACCCAAATACGACCATCGTTACGGAGAGACTCACTCATCAAAGTGAGCTTGGACTGCAGGTCGCCATGGCGAGGAATACAAGTCGGGTGAATTTGTGTGTAACAGGGGTTGGCAAAGAGAGCGCCCTTCTTGTAAGCACGGAAGGCTGCAGTCACGTTGGAGCCCTGGGCGTTGGTGGAGAGGTAGTAGACGTTACCGTAACCGCCAGTGCAAAGGCAAACGGCGTCACCCACATGGCTTTCCAGTTCGCCAGTGATGAGGTTACGGACGATGATACCACGAGCCTTGCCGTCAATAACGACGAGGTCCATCATTTCGCGGCGGGGGAACATGGTCACCTTACCGGCGGCAACCTGGCGCATCAAGGCCTGGTAAGCACCGAGGAGGAGCTGCTGACCCGTCTGACCACGAGCGTAGAACGTACGGGACACCTGAGTACCACCGAAGGAACGGTTGTCCAGGAGGCCACCGTATTCACGGCCGAAGGGCACGCCCTGGGCCACGCACTGGTCAATAATCAAATTGGAGTTTTCAGCCAGACGATGCACGTTGGCTTCACGAGCGCGGAAGTCACCACCCTTCACGGTATCGTAGAAGAGACGGTAGACGGAGTCGCCATCGTTCTTGTAAGCCTTGGCAGCATTGATACCGCCCTGGGCAGCGATGGAGTGAGCGCGGCGGGGGCTATCCTGAATGCAGAAGCTCTTAACGTTGTAGCCGAGTTCTGCGAGGGAAGCGGCAGCGGATGCACCAGCAAGGCCGGTACCCACCACGAGGACTGTAAACTTACGCTTATTGGTGGGGTTCACAAGCTTCAGTTCGAACTTATGCTTGGTCCACTTTTCAGAGATTGAACCACCGGGGATTTTAGAATCAAGAATCATGAGTGGTCTCCTTAGTCAATGTTGAAAGAAACTTGAACTTCGCCAACAGAAGGAATCACGAAGGCGGCCTTTTCTGCGGCCTTCTTCTGCTGTTGCTGTTCGTACTGCGGCTGGAGGGCGCGGGACTTTTCAATCAGTTCCTGGGTAGCCGGTTGGTTGCCGAGATAGAAGGCAGCCACAGCGGTAATGCCGAAACCAAGAGCGATGACCACGCTATAGAGAATGCCGAACTTGTCGATAAACGGCGTCCACTTCTGGTGGGCGATACCGAGAGTCTGGAAGGCAGAGGAAATGGCGTGGAAGAGGTGCATACCCACGACGAACATGCTCACTACATAGAAAGCAGCCCAGGCGGGGTTAGCAAACATGGTGATAGTGGTGAGCCACATGTCGCGGACAATCTCACCCTGAGCGTTCACGTACAGGAAGTGTTCGCCGAACTTAAGCATCATGAGGTGCTGGATGAGGAAAGCCACCACAAAGAGGCCAGACCAAATCATGGTGAAGGTTGCGAAAGTCTTATTACCCTTGCGAGCATTGACTTCGTAAGCGATGTCACCACGAGCCTTCTTGTTTTCGAGCTTGAGCGTCACAGCGAGGAAGATATGAATAGCAAAAGCAGCCACCAGCACCAGTTCGATGAGGTAAATCAGCTTTACCGGGAAGTGGAGGGGGTTGAAGCTAGTCAGGAACTCGGTGTAGGCATTGTAGGATGCCTGAGCGGAAGCCTGGTCGAAGTTTAAGAGTTGGAAGTTACCACACATGTGGCCCAGGACGAACAGGGCGAGGAACGCTCCCGTGCATCCCATGATCTGCTTCTTACCAATGGAAGAAGTAAGATACTTGATGATCCATTTCATTGAGTTTGTCTCCTTAGAGGGGTCTTTGTTTTTTGTTTTTTAAACTTAGAGAATGCAGCAAGCTTTCTTGCTGGGGGTTTCGTAAGCGTAGCGTTCCTTCTTCGTGAACCAGAAGTCCAGTTCGCGCTTTGCGCTCTTGGGGCTATCGGAACTGTGAACCACATTTTCGGTCATGGAAGGAGCAAAATCGTAACGGAGGGTGCCCGGTTCTGCCTTGGCAGGATTGGTGGCACCATTAATGGCACGGACCTTGGCAATGGCATTTTCGCCACCCAGAGCGAGCATCACGGACGGGCCCTTGGTCATATAGGCTTCCAGTTCCGGGAAGAAGGGCTTCTTCACATGTTCAGCGTAAAAACCGCGAGCGTCCTTCTTGGTCATCTGGTGCATCTTCACAGCGCAGACAGACAAACCGGCAGCTTCGTAGCGAGCGATAATCTGACCAACCAAACCAGACTTCACTGCATTCGGCTTGATCATAGCAAATGTCATTTCCATAGTTAATACCACCTTTTATTGTGTTCTCGAAATATAGTTTAGTTTCCCTCGGCGTCTATTTTCTTCATCAAATCGTCAGCCAGTTTCCCGCTACTTTTGATGTCCGCCATGAGCCATTCCGCAGATTCCTTCAGTTCGCTCTTCGGATACTTCTTACAGAATGCTTCCAGAACCTGGAGAGCCTCCTTATCCTTGTGCAGATTTTCGTTCAGAACGAACCCTCGGCTGAACATGGCCTTCTCCGCCTCCGGGTGTTCCGGCCAGATAGTATAGAACGCTTCGTAATTTTTCTCTGCGTCGTCGAACAAGAGAGCATCAGAGTATGTTTGAGCAGCATCCAGAATGATTTTTTGCAGGGTCGACTCATCATCAGCATAAGCAAAAATTAAGTTATTTACAATTTCGGAGATATTCTTCAAATTTTGTGCTTCAACATAAGCCCGGGCCTTTTGCCAGTAGTAGTCCAAGCCTTTTTGTGCGCACAACGACTCCCATTGAGTGTTGTAGAACGTAACTTTCACCTTGCCCCAATCTTCCAATTGCTTCTTGAAAAGGAGTCCGGAATAATAAGACCCCTTCAAAAAATTCTCCATCTTCGCTCCACATTCCTCAAAAGTTTTCTCCCCACAAAGGGAATCCTTCTTAACCGCATATTCATATTTCAGCAGGTTCTCTGGGATTTTCTTCTGAATCAGCTCCTGATTACTGAAACCATGACGAAGAAGATTCCTTCTAAACTGACGATACATGTAATATAAGCGTTGCTGACGAACAAGTGCGCGATACTGCCAACTATGTTCGAACTTGGCTTTATTTGCCAAATCTTCTCCAACAGAGCTTTCTTTCAGCATGGCAACTAGTTGGTCGCGAATGGCCTTGTCATAAGTCCCCTGGCCAATTTCTTCTTTGAAAAGAGCCACCACATCTTTTTCAGTGTAAATTGGCTTTCCGTTTTTTGAAACCGCCACAAAAGAGGAATCAATAGCCATCACATTGTTTGCAAAAGCAACATCAATCCCCGGCTTCACGCGGTCAAAAGGTTTAACCTCCGGCGGATACACCTTCGCAAGATAGAAGATGTGGTACAAGGAATCACTCGTGGAAAATAACGGCGATGTCACAAAGCCCGCATTCTTCCCGGCGATAGCCGTAAACAAGTCCGGCATCATGCCAATACCGTAGGGAAGCGCAAAATTCTTCTTAACACGGCCAACGAAGCCGTCCCTTGCAACAACAGCGGAATCCACACTGAGTTCCCTGGAGAATTTCTTGAACGTTTCCAAGTCCATTCCCAGCCCTCCCGCCGGGAATTTCGCCAGTTGACTGGAATTGGCAACCACAATCTGGTAAAGGTCGTAACTTTCTGGGGTTTTGAACATCTCCAGATGATCTTCATAAAATTTTTGCGGATTAGCAGGCTTAGGCACCTCTATCACGTAATCTTTATTTTCCTCCGTAATCCGTTGGAATTCCTTCATCAAGAAATTACGACGCCGGAGAACAAAAATTTCTTCAAACATGGATTTTTTGTCTTCCACGGTTGCTGTGTAAGGAGGCGTACGCGAAACCATTTTCATAGCGTAATAGTCAGTTGAAGAATCTCCACGAACAATAAAATGACGTCCCTCACCAACCCTCATGGAATCCGAGCCAAAAAGAGCCCTATTAACGGAAGTATCTTGGAACATCCCCTTCTCGTCGCCCCTCCTCACATGAGCGCGACGAGAAACGCCCAAAGAATCCAGGGACTTCCCCTCATTAAAGTTTTTCACCATTTCTAAAGTGCTTACCGAATCTCCTATAAATACAGCCAATTCAACTTCTTCTGGACGATTTTGGGAGGAAAGATTTTCTTGAATATAACTTTGCAGAGAATCCGCACTCTTATATAGGTAATACAGCTCCGCCACCTTAGTTTTTGAAGCCATAAAAGAGGTTGAACTATCAAAAAGGGCCCTATTCTTTTCAAAATAATCTTTTAGTTCCTCTTCCGTGTAGCCCAAATTCTCTTTCAGGAAAAATTGCACATAGGCAACCGTCAGAACTCGTTTATTCACAAGAGAGGAATATTCCTTCCACTTAGACTCATACTCAGGGTTTTCCTTCAAAAACAGCGAAACTTGGGCAGTCTGGGTGAAAAAATCCTCTATAGCCTGTTTGTACTCAGGAGAGGAATCGCTCCCCCATTTGGCGTCGTAAAGCAGATTCAGGTCTTCCTGATACACATTCTCATTGCCGATGCGGGCAATCAAGGCATCCTTGTTCCCAACACCATTGCAACCCGTCAGGGATACGGTTAAAAGTGCGCAAAACACAAAAAACAGACGTTTCATAGAAGTCTCCACAAGTCTCTGGAAAAGATAAAAAAAGAGGTGGCCGAAATTTTGCGGGTTTCAGAAAGATATTTTTTCGCCCACAACGAATGCACATTTGTTCATTAGTCTAATATAGACCATTCATTTTGCAGAATCCCCCGTTTTTCTCGGCATTATTTTTGCCGACATATGCACGTAACTCATTGATATTCAACGACTTACGCGTGATAAGGACAAACATGTCAACCCATTATATGCTATAATTCTACCCGTTGAAGAAGAATACTTCGACATTTAAGTTCACCGCCGCCATTGCGACGGTTATTGTTGGCGTGTTGGCTCTATGCGCCTGGTTGGGGCATAGTGTCCTCGTTTCTTACCTTTCTTCCACCCACACCTACAACGGTGTTGAAGTAACCCCCTACGGCCACCGAATGGACGGCCTCCTCACCCACTCCTTCGATTCCATCGCCGTAAAACAGGGGAATTCCACTTATGTAGTGCGGAAACTGGACTTCGATTTGACTGTTGTTGGCGATTCCAAGGGGCTCGCCCTCAAGGCGGATGCCGTTGAACTGGATATCAAGAGTACAGAGAATTCAAAAGACAAGCAGGACTCCGCCACGGGGCCGCCAAGCATTCCGGAGGAACTGAAGTTCTACCTGCCCGTAAGCGTGGAGGCGAACAGTCTCTCGGTCAAAGTGGACAGCGCCGCATGGACGGCGAAGGATATTTCCATCCGTAGCGAAGGCGAACACCAGGTTCGCGTTAAGGCGCGTGACATTGAAGGCGACAACATCGCCCAAAAGACTTCTGTCGAAGTGGCGGCAAACTTCAGCGGGCAGAAGGTGTATGCGGACGGCCAGATTGTGGCTGGTTCCGATTCCGTGCACGTGAATGTGGCGGCGAGCAAGAGCAACCTGACGGAAGTCTCCACCCAGGTGAATCTGGATGTAAACAATCCGGAGGAGTGGCTGCCGTTCAAACTGCCCGAGGCGGTGCCGCCTATCGGGAAATTGAAGGTGAGCGGTTCCGCCCGCCTGAATGCGAGAAAGAATCCGTACTATGACGTGACCATCCAAACCCGCGTGGGTGCGTTCTGGCCGTTAAAGACACAGAATGTGAACCTGCACCTCAAGGGCGGGCCACAGGGATTCCATGCCGTGGTGAACCTGCGGGACGACGAAGGCGGGCACATCTTTGCAGAGGGCGATGTAGACAAGAACTGGGACTTCAGGGCGAGCGGTAAGGTGACGAACCTGAGCGCCATGTTCGGGCCACAGATGATGCCTATGGACATGATAATTCATTCCGCCTCCAAGGAAGGTGACGTAATCCGCGCGAAGGCGGAGACGCGGCAAGGCTCCATCGTGGAAGCGACCATCAACCTGAAGGACAAGTTCCGGATGACCTACACCGGCGACATGTCGCCCTACGAGCAGTGGGCGCTGGACTGGAGCAAGGGAAGACTCGTCCTGAAGGAGCGGTTCAAGGTGTACGGCACGGTGGAAGATGCCAAGACACGCATTTTGGTGAAGATTCCCAATGTGTACGACGCCTACGAAATCCGCGCAGACTCGCTGCAGACAGTTCTCCTCATCGACAAGAACGGCATTGACTTTTCCGACGGTATCATCTACTCGCCTAAGGAGACCTTTGACTTTACCGGTGATGTGAAGTGGAATGGCAAAGGCCCACACACTTCATGGGAAGTGATTCAGCGCCACGGCGGTGTGGCAAGAGCCTACGTTTCCATTCTGGATTCCATCTCCCTCGATGTGACTGCAGACAGTGTGGAAATTTCCACCATACCTTTTGCAAACTTCAAGCTCAATGAGAAGCTAAGCGGAAAAGTGACCGGGCACTGGTTCCAGAACTTTGACAAGAATAACGGTGTTGCAGACGTAAGCTTCGATGGAAACTTTGAGCCCTTCAATTTGCAGGCCCATGTGAAAGGCTATGAGAATAACGACACTGTATTTGTAGAGAAAGCAGAAGCGGTGCAAAACAAAAACCGCGTGGAGGCGGAAGGAGCCTTCATTCTGCCAAACGATTCCAATCCCGATTTCAATCCTACCGGAACGCTCCCCATCCAGGTTCTGCACGCCTGGGTCATGGCCAAAGACTTCAACATTCCGCTGTTGCTAGAGCCCTTGAACGACACGACCTTGACCTCCGGTCTCATCACTGGCGATCTCGCCTACAATGAAGGCGGAGGACTGCAAGGCAACATCGATTTTACTGACTTGAAGTTCGGCAATATTCCCAGCCACCTTCTCAGCATCAACAAGATGAACCTCTTCGCCGAGGGCGACAAGATGGAACTGAACGCCTATCTGGATATTGGCAGTGGTGGTTGGACCGGCAGCACGCAAATCATCCTTGATGATATTTTCAAGCCTAAACGACATGTGAGCATTTCTCACAACAGTGACAATGGTGGCGATCTCTACGCCGAAGGATTTATCGATTCATTACTCGTCTTCAACGGAAAGATGAATATGAATGGTTCCTGGTTCATTCCAGGCACACTCAGCGAAATACAACGCACCGATATTGTTGTGGACGTATCTGCAGATATCCGCAATGGCCTCAACGGAATCACCGCCGACATTCGTGCCGACTCCACCCTGTTCAAGCCACAAAAATTGAATTACAAATTCCCTGTAAGAATGCGAGGACATTTGGAAAACGGCATCCTTGATGTTTCAGAGGCAAGCACGCAGAATGACAGCGGAGAAACCATTTCTGGAAAGATTCGTTTGGACTTGGACAAGTTCCAGGTTGAAGCCTTTGATGTGGAATCCAAGTTGTACTCCATACGCACCGCAAGTCATACCGTTGTGGTTGAAAATGTCAGCGGGCATTTAGAAGACACTGAAGAAAACATGGTTCTCTCTGCACAAATCCCTACCATACGCTACTTGTTCCACAACGAGACTTATGGCGATGCAGAAGCCTTGGGCCACAGCAATCTCTACTTTGCCATTCCACACGCAAAGGAAGGAATCATTGAAAACAAGACCATTGGCGGTGAGTTGGTTGTAGACCGCCTTCTGTACCGCAAGAACATTGAAATTGAGATGACACCTTCTTCATTGGATAAGTTCATTTCCATGTTCCACAATGCAGTAGCCCGAGTGAAGAAATCCGAAACTCAAGAGGCCAAGATTTCCACAGCAAGGCCCATCAACCTCGCACTCCATATCAGCGATTCCCAGCAGGATTCCATACAAATTCTCACTCCGTTCGCCACCTTCCCCTTCACCTTTGATTTCTGGGTTATGGGAAGCACCAACCGGCCCTTGCTCCGTGGCGACTTGAGTAACTCCAATGCGGGATTCATTGGCGTTCAGGATATTTATCAGTTTGATTTGAATTCCTTCCGCATCACTTGGACCGACGCACCTTGGCAGCAAGGCAACGTAGAAGTTTCCAGCGCCCAGGAACTTCCCTATTGCAATGAAACAGAAGAAACCGAGAATGAGACTTGCCCCATTAATTTGGACATTCAAGGAACGCTTTCCAATCCGCAGGCAACACCCAGTTCCAACTGCGGTAATGAATCTAGTTCAGCGGCCATCTACTACAACATCTTCCTCGGTTGTATTGCCGAAAATACAGACGAATCTACAGACTGGAACAAACTTGCCGGTAAAGCAATTGGTAAGGTGCTTTCCTCTACGGCCAACAAGACCCTTGGCGGCGATTACATCGGCGATATCGACATGAAGGTGATGTTATTCAACAGCAACACCCAGAATGAAAAAGACTCCAGCTACTTCAAGCTGCCCATTTCCCTTGACAAATGGGTAAAGGACTTGAGTCTCATCTTCGGGTATACACAAGACCAGAGCGAGAACCCCACTTACGACCAGGCATTACAATTCGGCGTGAACTACAAGCTTCCCGTGTTTAAAGAAAAAGAATATTCTCACAAAAATCACCTGAATCCGGCCCTCTCTCTGAATGGTCAGCTCGTTTCCAAGCAGTATTTGACCAACACAGGTACCGAAGGCAACGAAAACCGCATTGAAAAAAATGTGGGTATAAACTACACTTACCGTTACTGGAACCCTTGCCTCCTCGGCATCGGGCACTGCGAAACCATTTCTCCGAGAGATACCACACAAACCAAGGCTAAGACAGAGGTTGCAAAATGAAGAAGATAATTTGCGTTCTGTTGTTCTTAGCTGCGGCGGTGCTGGCAGATGAAGGAGTGAAGCACCCCTGGTACGTGGACTTTGACGGAAATAAGGTGTTCTCTACCTTCCAGCTGGAAGAACAGCTAGACATTCCTGATGAATTCGGCCAACTGGATACGACCAAGCAGGATTTCATGATGCGACTTTCTGCAGAAGGAATCCGGGCCCTCTACTACTCTCGCGGTTATTACAGTCTGGATTTAAAAATGGATATCCGCCGGCAGTACTACTCCCTCGATAGCATGGAACGCGGATACATGTTCAGTATCGTAGAAGGTGAGCGCTACCGCTTTAGCGGGGTTTCAATTGTTGCACCGGAAACCAAAGATGTTGAAATTAACGAAAGCTCTCTGAAAACAGAACAGGATCGCTACTTCTCTCAAGATGACATTGCCGAAGACGTGCAGACTATTCAAAGCGCCTATCGTAAGGCGGGTTACCTCCACGTTTATGTTTCCCCCGCCGAAAAAATTGACACCTTGAACAAAAAGATTCTTGTGGAAATCAATGTGCTCCCAGGCGCCAAAGTGATGATGGGAAACATGGTGAGTAGCAGCAAGCGAGTCACTGACAGGCAAAACGGTTCTGTTGAAGAAACGGGATTGTCGGATACGGCCTGGCTTTCCTCCCTTTGGAAAATTCCACAGGGAGAAACCATTGACGGTAACCAATACAACTCATTTAAGAACAAATTATTCTCCACGCAGTTGTTTACACAAATCAAGCTAAACGATTCGTTACGCACTGACGGACTTTCCGATGTTCATTTAGATGTAACCGAACGCGTTCCTGGCGAAGCCCGTTATGGATTCTTCTTTGAAGAAATCTATGGTTTTGGCGCCCAGGCCTATGCAAAACACAAAAACTTCTTTGGCCGCTTCAATGAATTCTCTACAAGTTTCCAGATTGCACAGCACAAGCAAGAAATTTCAGCGGGCTACGCCAACCCCCTCCTTTTCGGTACAGCGTTCACCTTCATTCCTACCGCTATCCGCTTTGAAGACCGTCTAAGTTTCAATCACGAAAAGATTAATCCGCCCGCCTACCCCGACAGCATTGAAGAGCGCTACGAAGTCATTAACCGCGGTGACCTTACCTTCGGCATTACAAGCCATATTCGCTTCCGTGGAACGGTAGATACCCGTTATGTGAACAAGAACGATGACGAACTTTTGAAGGTCAAAGGAGAAGTGGCGCTCACCTTTGACTATACCGATGATTACTTCAACCCCACCAAGGGTATCCGTATCGCTCCTACCACAGGTGTTGGCACCAACCTAACCGCCTCCCTGGATAATCCCACCATGATCGGCAACCCCTACACCTATACCGAGGGAACCGTCAATCTGTATTTCCCGCTGTTGTGGACTTTCTATGGAGCCCTAAGCGGTAGCGCAGGTAAATTCTTCAACTCTGCCTTGGAAGATGACGCCCGCGTATTCTACCAGGGAGGTTCCCGTTCCGTTCGTGGTTACCGCTTCCGCAGTATCTATGCCAGCTATGAATCTCTGGACGATGAAGGCGAAACCATCATCAACACTGGCCTCACCCCAATCTACTTACGCTTCAATCAGGAACTCCGCTGGACACTTCCGTGGAAATCTGCAAAACGTTGGCAGATTGTGCAATTCTTCGACTGGGCAAAGGTCATGGATGAAGAAGACGATGTCTATGCCATGGAATCCGACGCTAGCTTAGGCCTTGGCATTCGCTACCACTGGCAGTTCCTTACCTTCCGTCTGGATTACGCCTTCAACAAGAACTTCTCCGATCACGACTGGACTGAAAAATTCGGTTGGGGCAGATTCGCCTTCGACTTGTCGCAGACCTTCTAGGGTAGCAAACTACGTGCCAGTAGCATCCCTGTAGATATCCGAAAGGCTTCCCTGGCATTGCTCAATATCTTTGATAGCAATGTGGGCCGCTGTCAAAGCCTTCTCAATTTGCGCGGCGGTCGCCCCATTTTCCAGTTTGAGGGAGAATACATCGGAGACCTTATCACCGACAGAAACAGCACCGTCAGTCGAGACCGCGACGCCGCTAGTCTGAACTGCGCCGGTAGCCTTAACCACCCCGTAATCAATGATTCCATAGTGGGTAGCCTCCGCTTCCATTTCTGCCAGAATATGGGAAGACACGATGGCAGTGCCACCCGTTTCCCTACGCCACTTGGCTATAAGCTTCCACACCGTCTCCCGCGCGTTAGGGTCCAGATTCGCCACAGGTTCATCCAGAATGAGAATTTCGGGATGTGGCAGCATTGCACGCATAAGCTGCACCTTCTGGCGATTTCCTAAGGAAAGCGCGCTCATTTTCTGCTGCAAATCGCCCAACAGCAATTCCTCGGAAAGTTTTTTTGCATGGTCCGCTATCGCAGCAGAATCCATGCCGTAAAAACCTCCAAAATACTGGAGATATTCTAAAACAGAAAGCTTTGCGTAGATTCCCGGATTCTCGAGAAGTACGCCATAATGCTTCGGATCCAGAAAGCCTGATGCGGAACGATACCGAGAATCAACAATCAAGCGGCCGTCAAAAGTTTCAAACCTGCCGCACAGCAAGCGGAGAAGTGTCGTTTTCCCCGCGCCATTGGGACCAAGAAGTGCAAAGAATGAACCCTCTGGAATTTCTAGCGAAATGCCGTTCAGCGCAAGCTCACTACTCTTTGGATAGCGAAAGGAAACATTTTCGAAACTAATGATTGGCATTAGCGCTCCGAATGCCTAGCTTCTTTCACCTGATACAGCGCTGCATCTGCCTTGTTGAAGAAGTCGGGAACTATTTCCATATCATCGGAATATTCCGCATATCCAACACTCATCTTCAGCGGATACTTCATGCTGGACGAGGCTTCCTTCAGGCTTTCATCAATGAGGGTCACCAAATCCTTCGCCGTTTCTTCGGAATCAAATTCCCCAGCCACTACAAATTCGTCGCCACCATAACGGGCGATAAAGCAATTCCTAGGACCGCAAACTCTTTTTAGCACACCCGCCATAACCTGCAGAGCATTGTCACCTTCCCCATGGCCATAGGTATCGTTAATGTGCTTGAAATCGTCCGCATCCAAGACGAAAAGATAGAGGTTTCCAATGGCAGGGCGAGCAGCCACCATCTTTTTAGAA
Organism: Fibrobacter sp.; assembly: GCA_024398875.1. Lineage (GTDB taxonomy): Bacteria > Fibrobacterota > Fibrobacteria > Fibrobacterales > Fibrobacteraceae > Fibrobacter. The sequence goes on along the minus strand of JAKSIJ010000004.1, from coordinate 122,377 downwards.
AGGAACTTGTAGAACTGCAAGCGATTGTTGAGCCCTGTCAAAGGGTCCACAGAAATCATCTGTGCCTGTATGTTCACGAACACCATGAGAATGGCAAGGGTCATGCCCACTGCAAGTAGCGGCACTCCAGGAAGAAGCGTCTGCAAAAGGCTCGCCACCAAAGGGAAGAAACCCAAGGTAAACAGGGAGAGATAGATATTCCGCTCCGCATAATTCTTGCGTTTGAAAGCCTGGGCTAGCGACATGGCCATCGCCCAAAAGAGATAGATGTAAACAAGAAGAGGCTGAACGAGATACAATTCACCGCGATGATAATGGTTGAAATCGTCCACCGAGAAAATCCAGCCCGTCCAGATGGAGGCTACCGACAAGACGATGAGCGCCACCATCGGCACTAGCGACAATTTGCGCCATAAGGAGTGATGATGAATTTTATGCCCCAGACAATAATCGATGTAGCAGAACCATCCCCAAGCGAGCACGGCCGTTTCCACAAAATAGCCCGCATTAATGAGCGTCAAAATCTCATAAGCACCCGGGAAACTCTTCCCGTCTAACAGAATCCACAAAAAATCTAAGAACAAAAGCAAAACGCCATTCAGCGTCACGTTCGAGAATAGAAGCTGCTCCGTTTGTCGGCGATAGTTCAAGCGCGCCTTGTGCAAGAGGAGCACCAGGATGCAAACGCAGAACAAGTTAATCTCTATATAAAGCAGATCGTACATAACAACTTCAACGTATCAAACTCAAACCATAAAAATAAATAATTAAATGGGTTGGAAAGGTCGGCTCTATAGTCCACTTTGGAATGCAAATTCAAGACTTTTCGGGCACAGAAACCTGCACAGGCGATTCAGTTTTCGGCATTGTGATGTCGAACACATCCTCGCGGCGGTATAGTTTTTCAGGAGTAAGCAGTTTATTGAGGGCAACAATCAGCATATCCTGCGTGTGCCTCGGGATGGCCCGCTTGCCAAGCCTCGCCTTCTGCACCATTTTGTGATTCAAATGTTCTGGAAGTTGCTCCACCAAATCGTGATTAGAAGCATTGGCGGCAGTCAAAATTTCGTCTAGTTTCGTCATATCTCAAATATAAAAAACGCGAAAAAAATAGCGCGGGCATAAAACAGAGCGGGCTCCGCCCTTTGGCGAAGCCCGCTATTTATGGAGGTGAGGGGAGTCGAACCCCTGTCCAAAATCCCGTCCATGTACATTCCTACAAGCTTTCCCTTCGTATTTGAGGTCTCGCCTCACCCACGCCCAAGAAGGTCGGCGCAGGTTTCAGCCAGCCTAGTAAATCTCGGAATCTGCACCCAGGCATTACAAATCCCTATCCCATATTGCGTCCGGACGTACTACCCAATGGGAGTGAGTCGAGGCCCGGCGTTGCCGCTAATTAGGCAGCGAGTGCGTAGTTTTCGTCAGCACTTATTTTTTTCAGACTTTTTAACGAGTGCCCTCGTCTGAGACCTCGGCTTGCAACTAACACTTCAGCGACCCTGTCGATACCAGAGCACCCCCAGGTGAGAGGCGTGCAAGAAAGTTCGCTTTCTTGCATGACCGAACCGCAGGTGCTCGGCTCTGAAAGAGCAAAGCACCCCCAGTTATTAGAAGATTAGTCCAAATATAACAACTTCACACACTCAAGTCAATCATACTCAATTCGTGATCTGGTTGAGACAGGCCTGTCGACAACCCCTTCCCAACCAAAACCCTTTCACTATTATATCGCTTGAAAATTCTGTTTTGTCAACAAAAAAACACTCTCGGCATAACCGAAAGTGTTTTCATTGGTCATAGCAGGTACTTACGTTAAGTAAGTCCGAGCATTAAACCGCGCCCTGCCACTTCATGGCGTCGGCAACCTTCTTGAAGCCAGCGATGTTGGCACCCATGACGAGGTTACCAGCATGGCCGTATTCCTTGGCGGCGCCACTTGCAGCAGCGTAGATCTTCTTCATGATGCCTTCGAGCTTGGCGTCCACTTCTTCGAAGCTCCAGGAGAGACGTTCGGAGTTCTGGCTCATTTCGAGACCAGAGGTAGCCACGCCACCAGCGTTGGAAGCCTTGGCAGGTCCAAAGAGCACGCCAGCCTTCTGGAAGGCTTCGATAGCTTCCGGAGTAGACGGCATGTTGGCACCTTCGGCAACGGCGAACACGCCGTTAGCAATAAGGGCCTTGGCACCTTCGAGGTCAAGTTCGTTCTGCGTTGCGCACGGAAGAGCGATATCGCACTTGGTCTTCCAGATGTTGGAGGAACCTTCGGTGTAAGTAGAACCGGCAACCTTGTCGGCGTATTCCTTGATACGGCCGCGGCGACCCTTGATCTCCTGGACGACGTCGAGCTTGATGCCGTTCGGGTCGAAGATGAAGCCATCGGAGTCGGACATGCAAACGACCTTGGCGCCGAAGGACTGAGCCTTTTCGCAAGCGAAGGTAGCGACGTTGCCGGAACCGGAGATTACCACAGTCTTACCCTGGAACGTTTCGTTCTTCAAATCCTTGAGCATTTCGCGAGTGAAGTAGCAGAGGCCGTAACCGGTAGCCTGTGTACGGGCGAGAGAACCACCGTAAGAGAGGCCCTTGCCGGTGAGAACGCCTACGAATTCGTTGCGGATGCGCTTGTACTGGCCGAACATGTAGCCAATTTCGCGAGCGCCGGTACCCTGGTCACCAGCCGGTACGTCAGTGTCGGCACCGATGTGCTTGCAGAGTTCGGTCATGAAGGACTGGCAGAAGTGCATCACTTCGTTGTCGCTCTTGCCCTTCGGGTCGAAGTCGGAACCGCCCTTGCCGCCACCCATGGGGAGTGTGGTCAAGCTGTTCTTGAAGGTCTGTTCGAAACCGAGGAACTTGAGCATGGAGAGGTTCACGTTGTTGCGGAAACGGATACCGCCCTTGTACGGGCCGATGGCGGAGTTGAACTGCACGCGGTAGCCACGGTTCACCTGGAGAACGCCCTTGTCGTCAACCCAAGGCACGCGGAAGATGATGATGCGTTCCGGTTCCACGAGACGGTCGATGATGCCGTTGGTTTCGTAGGAAGGATCCTTGGCAAGGACCGGGTCCATGGATTCGAGGAATTCGCGGACGGCCTGGTGGAACAGGTCTTCGCCCGGGTTCGTTGCGACAACCTTGTCGTAGACTTTTTGAAGGTAGGCATTCTGAATAGCCATTGTCAATCTCCATTGAGAAGTTAATTGTTAACGGGCAGAAAAATAACAAAAAATGGACTTGTTCAGCAGACTTTTTTCCGCATTTTTTTTACAGGGAAAACAAAAATATTTCAGTGAAAAATTCGTCAAAAATTGAAGATTTAACAGGAAAATGGACGTAACTTGTTCAACATCAACAAGTTAGCGCAATGTCTTTATCAAAGTCTCATGCAAGAGGCCATTGCTGAAAATCACCTGCTCCCGGTCCACAAACTGCATCGGAGTGCCATCGATATGAGTAGCCCTGCCCCCGGCCTCCTCCACAAGGAGCGCAATAGCCGCAATGTCCCAAGGATAGCTCATGGTCATGACGAAACAGTCCAGACGGCCGCAGGCGGTAAAACAGCCCTCAATCACCGCAGACCCGAGGCACTTCACCCGCTCAAAAGTCTCCGCCTCCCGCGCAAAATTGCGGGAATTGCAGGCGTTGATGACCGCTGCCTCCCCCACATTGAAGTCGCCGTTACTCACGAGCGCATGGGTAGGATTGCTTTCCTGGCTCACATGGACCGGATGCCCATTCATGAAGGTTCCGCCACCGCGAATAGCCGTGAAAACCTCCCCCAATTTCGGGAGGTTCACGCAGGCCACCAGCGGCTTATCCTCAAAAAAGAGCGCGATGGAAATGCCCCACAGGGGAATGCCGCGGCTGAAGTTCACCGTGCCGTCCACAGGGTCGATAATCCAGCGGTAGCGGGAATCGGAGCCCTCGATAATGCCCGCCTCTTCTGTGCGGATGGAATGGGTGGGAAACGCGGCGCGGAGCCCATCTACAATGAGTTTTTCGCTGCCTACATCGGCGATGGTCACCACATCCTTCACGGACTTGTACTTCACATTGCCCAAATTCTGCTGTAGTTCCAGACAAAGATTCCCTGCCTTGCGGGCCAAGGTCTCTGCCACCGATAAAAAGCGTTCCTGTTCCTGCGATTCCATATTATTGCCAACCCATTACATATAAATTTATCAGAACTTGATGGGATAGAGCCAGAACCACTTCACGTCGGGATAGACCTGAACGGTGGGCGCCGGGAATTTGAAGTAGTTGAGCCATTTGATGGCTTGGCGGGCCAATCGGCTCTGGGGGCGGAAGGCTTCCAAGTCGTAGTCGAGGGCGATGTACACTTCGCGATGGGGCGTTCCCTCATAATTGCGGATGAAAACGCCTTCGTCAATGCTGAGGCCTGCGGCGATGGCAAGCCAGCTGGGATAAAACCGGCGGACGGATGCGGGCAGCAGACGGTAGGGTTTGAAGGAGGCCCAGAAAGTCTGGTTGCAATAGTCGTCGGTGAAAATTCCCGTATCGCTCTGGCGGTAATAGGCCTTGGTGTTAATCCAGTAGCTCCATTTCAAGTCCACATATTTGAACAAAGGAACGTAGCGCTCCGCCATGGGCAAAAAGCCGCCCAGCGTTCCCGAAAGAACGTCAAAAACGCTGAAGCCCCATTCCGGAGAATAGCCGTCCTTCACATCGATGGCGATGTGGGTGGCCATAGCGGAAAGGCCCGCAAACAAGTAGGCCTGAAATTCGCTGGCTCCGGCCCAGTGATAGCCCTCGTAGAAGCCCTCGCCTAACGCAACGCCAGCGGCAAAGTGGCCTAATTTGTCCAAATTCAAGGCGTAATCAAAATCGTTCTCGAAGTGGAAATGGCTTTTCTCATCGTCCCACCAGCCCTTTTCAAAAACCAGCCAGTAAGCGGCACCGTAAGCGATGAGCGTGAGGGATGCAACGCCAACCAATTTGGGAACAGAAACTTCCGTCGGGATGTCCGTGGAATCCTCGCTGCGGTAATCCCAAGTGGAATCGCGCCAGGTGTAGGGATCATAAGGTGCGGCATAGGATGGGGTGGACAAAGCAAGGCACTGCAAAACGAGCGTCAACGCAAAAACAAAACCGAGATTTTTCAAACGGAACCATTCACGACGCATTTCTAGTTCCTCCCAAACACGATGACGCAGTTCTGGCCGCCAAAGCCAAAACTGTTGTTCAACGCATAATCAAAACGGTGACTGCAGGCGCCATTTTCGCAAACATCCAGATGGATTTCCGGATCCTTGTTGAACACGTTCTTTGTGCCATGGAGCTTTTGCTCTTGTAGGGATTTGATGACGGCGATGGCTTCCAAAGCACCGGCAGCACCGAGGGCATGACCCAGCATGGATTTTGTGGAGTTTACCTTTACGGAACCGAAAACTGCCTCGATGGCGCGGCATTCCGCCACATCGCCCAATGGCGTGGAGGTGCCATGGGTATTGATGTAGCCGATGTCGTCGGGGTTTATTCGGGCATCTGCCAAGGCGTTCTGCATGGCAAGCATCACACCCTTGCCGTCTTCCCTCGGAGCGGAGATGTGGTAGGCGTCGGCGCTGAAGCCAACTCCGGCGATGCGCGCAAGCACTTCAGCGCCCCGTGCTCGCGCGTGAGATTCACTTTCCAGGACGAGCACGGCCGACCCTTCGCCCATGACGAACCCGTCCCGGTCCCTGTCGAAGGGTCGCGACGCCGTCTCGGGCGAATCGTTCCGCCGGCTCACCGCATGCATGCTGGTAAAGCCCGAGAGCCCGAGGGGATTCACCGTCTCATCAGAACCTCCAGCCAGCATGATATCCGCCCGACCCAGACGTATCTGGTCCACCGCACTGGCGATGGAATGATTGCTAGTCGCACATGCGGAAGTCACAGAAAAACTGGGGCCCATCCAACCCAAACGATTGGAAACCTCTCCCGATGCCATGTTCACAATGGACATAGGGATGAAAAATGGGGAAACCCGGTTGGGACCGCGGGTAGAAAGTGTCACCGCAGCTTCATAATAGTGCTGCATTCCGCCAATGCTACTGCCAATCACCACACCACTTCGGGCAGGATTTTCTGCAGCGGCATCCACACCCGCATTTCGCAGGGCCTGCTTCGCTGCAAAAACAGCGTACATCACATAGCGGGAAAAACGTTTCAAATCCCGTTCCGAGCAAAATTCGTTGGGGCCAAAATCTCGCACCTCCCCCGCAATCTGCGAGGTAAAGGCACCTGCATCAAAGCGCTCAATGGGAGCAATGCCAGACTTGCCCAGCAGCAAATTCCGCCACAGTTCCTCAGGAGAATTTCCTAAGGCGGAGACGCAACCCATGCCTGTGACGACTACATTTTCCATTTCAAGGGCAAAGATAGAAAAAACGGGTTTCCATCACTATCAAAAAATCTCATTTTACTATTTTATGAACATGCCAAAGCACTCAAGAAATCTGGTCTGGATGGACCTTGAAATGTCTGGTCTCGAACCAGAGAAAGATGTCATCCTGGAAATCGCCACCATCGTCACCGATGGAGACCTGAATGTGCTCGCCGAGGGCCCCGTCATCGCGGTTCATCAGCCAGAAAACGTGTTTGAGGGCATGGACGAATGGAACACGAAGCACCACAATGCAAGCGGGCTCGTGGACCGCTGCCGCCATTCCCGCTATTCGCTCTCCGACGCGGACCAGGAGACACTCAACTTCATCAAGCCCTGGACCGAAAAGGGGAAGAACATCCTCTGCGGCAACTCCATCACCCAGGACCGTCGTTTTATGTACAAGTACATGCCCAAGGTTTCTGAGTGGCTCAACTACCGGAACATCGATGTGAGTTCCATCAAGGAGCTCACCTTCCGCTGGTACCCCAAACTGGAAGAATTTCAGAAAGACAAGAATCACGAGGCTCTGAGCGACATCCGCGAGAGCATCGCCGAACTTGCCTACTACCGCAAAACGATTTTTAAGTAACCTACGGATTTTCGCATTACATGGAACTGCAACCTTACGAAAAGAGAATTAGGAACCGCTACATCGCCATAGCTGTATTTTTTGCATGTTGTGTCTTTATCGCCTCCTGCATTTTTGGCGGTAGCGATGACGAAGATATGGCAGACACGCTTCCGCAGGCCGGGGAAGCCCCCATTACAGAACTTATGGCCGACAGTGCCAAGTCCGCCTCTCCAAAAACGGCGAACAAGCCTCTCCAAAAGCAGGCAGAAACTACCGACGCAGAGGATTTAGCCAACACCCAAGCCTCCATTACAGACGCAGTCACTCCGGAAGAACCGCCTGAAGTCGAGGTCATCGATTCCACCCACATCAAAAAGCAGAAGAATGTATTTCTGGCTGAAAAAATTGACCAGATGTTGCGCCGTTTTAAACCTCTCTATGGCGTAGTACTTGTGGTAGACGCACCTACCAACGAAATCATCGCCTGGGGCGAGCGCCGGGACGAGCAAATCCAGCAGCAGCCGGACTATTTTGTGCGGAACACCTTCCCTGCCGCCTCCCTCGCCAAGACCATCACCATCGCCGCGGCCATGGAAAGCAACCGTTTTTCCTTGAACAGCAAGATTCCCGAAATCGGGGCCCACCACACGCTGTACAAGCGACAGCTAAAAGTGCCCGAAAACTATACGGGGCCCACCATCGAACTCCAGGACGCCTACGCCAAATCCGCAAACCAGCCCCTGGCCTACATCGGCATGAACGTGGGAGCCAAAAAACTGCGGAGCGCTGCCCACAATCTGGGCTACAACATGAACTTCCCCAGCGGAATTCCCGGCCGTTCCAGCTATACACCGCCCGATACGGGATATGGGTTAGCCGAGGCCAGCTGTGGATTTACGGAGGCCACAACGCTGACGCCCCTACTTGCGGCTGCACAAGTTCGTTCCATTATCACCAAAAAACCTTTGGAAATCCCCTGGGCCGAAAACCTCGCCCCCTTCGCCCCCAACAAGAGAATCGCGCTTGATGTGGGCAAGTTCAGCGACAACACCTACTATGGCGTTCGCGCCTCCATGATCCGCTCCATCACCAATGGAACCGCCCGCAAGCAGATTTCCACCAAGAACATGGCCCGGAAAAACTTCGAGGCCCTGGATATTGGCGGTAAGACCGGCTCTCTGGACGGTCATGATCCTTACGGACGCTATGAGTGGTTCATGGGATTTGCCCAATCCAAAACGGACAAGAACAAGGCTATCGTGGTGGTGATTCTACAGATTCACGACTTGCAGAAGGTTCGCTCTCAGCCTGCCACTCAGGTGGCCGCCATGATTATGAACTACTGGGCGCACCAGAACCTTTGGGAAAAGAAATAACTAGTTTTTGAGTGTTTAGGACAAATTATGGAATTATCTTGGTGGAATCTCATACCGACCTATTTTGATGGAACCGCCTTCCAGCTGGGGAGTTTCCCTGTGCGCTGGTACGGCATCATGTATATCTTCGCCTTTGTCACCGCCTACCTCACCATGTGGCACATCAACAAGAAAGAGAAGATGGGCTACACCAAAGAGCAGTTCGACAGCCTTTTCACCTGGATTATCGCGGGCATTCTCATCGGGGCGCGCCTCGGCTATGTGTTCTTCTACAAACCGGGCTACTACCTCTCCCACCCTCTGGAAATCATCCTCCCCATCTCTACCGATGCCGCCGGCACCCACTTCACGGGCATTGCGGGCATGAGCTACCACGGAGGCCTCATTCTCGGCATCCTCTTCATCATCATCGGCATCAAGCGCAACAAGATGAAACTTTGGGAAACGCTCAACCTCGCGTTCCTCGCCGCCCCTCTCGCCTATACCTGGGGCCGCTTCGGGAATTTCATCAACGGGGAACTCTTCGGCGAAGTCACCACCAGCCCCATCGGCATGTGGTTCCCTCTGGCCCACGACAGTCCCGTCACAAAGCCAATTCTCCATCACCCGAGCCAGCTCTACGAAATGTGCTTTGAGGGCGTGATTCTATTCGCGATTCTCTACAACCTACGGCGCATCCCCGTGCTTCGCGACAAGATGCCCTGCCTCTACCTGATGGGCTACGGGCTGTTCCGGTTCGTTATCGAATTCTTCCGCCGGCCAGACGCCCACCTGGGCCGCATCGACCTGTTCGGCATGAGCCGCGGCCAAACCCTCTGCTCCCTCATGATTCTTGCAGGAGCGATTTGGCTCATTTACCTGCTGGTACGAGAACACAAAAATTGCAAATCTGCGCAATCACAGGAACCCGCCAACAGTGCCACCGGGAACAAGGTTACCAAAGCAGATTAAAACGAATTTCTAAAACAAATTAACGTGTTTCGAGGCGCACATCCCGCAAAAGACGTTTTTTTTTAATATATTGCTTAAAAGAAATTTATGGAGAAAATTCTCCAAAGGAGATAAAATGAAAAAGTTGTTTGCTATTCTCGCCACGGCAGCATTCCTCGCCGGTTGTGCCAGCACCCCTCAGGAAAAGGGAGCCGACATGTTGGCTGAAATGCAGAAGGAAAAGACCGCTCTTATTGATAAGGGCGTGGTTGCCGGTTTTGGCATTGGCGAATCCCAGGACGAGATGACGGCCTACAACAAGGCTGACCTTGCCGCCCGTGAAGATATTGCCCGCGAACTGGAATCCAAGCTTGGAAACCTGAGCCGCTCCTACACGGAAGAAGTGGATAGTGAACTCACCAAGCACTACGAAGAAATCACAAAGAACGTTGTTTCCCAGACCCTCCGCGGAGCAACCCTCATCAAGGTGAAGACGGAAGCCACCGAAAAGACCATCAAAGTCTATGGTATCATGGCTCTGGACCCGAAGCTGGTGAAGGAAGCCTTCGAAGCCGAAATGCAGGCAAAGCAGGCTGACGTGGCCCGCATGCGTGCCGCCAAGGGCTATGGCGACCTGAACGCAGAAATCGCAGCCTACGACCAGTTCAAGAAAGAAAACCAGTAATTCTCAAAGCCTTCTTCAGATTATCTGAAGAAGGCTTATGCGTAGAATTCCTACAGCGAGCGCACCTGGGCCTCGGTAAGCTTCAGGGATTCCGCAACGACATCTATGAGGACTCCCTTGCGGAGTAGTTCGCGGGCAGCTTCCAGTTTCTCCTGAAGGAAGTCTGTGTGGGCTTTGGATATTTCTACCTCAGCCTTCCGGCGCTCCGCCTCACGACCCTTCGCCTCACCACGCTTTTCCGCAGCACGCTCCCGGGCACGGCGCACATCACCTGCACTGACAAAGCCAAGCTTCTGACCGATACTCTTGAATGCCATGTCCAACCTCCTCTGCACATCCTCGGTGATGAACTCTCCCAAATATAACTTAATTTTCTCCACCAGGGTAGCCCCCTTCACCGGGTCCATTTTCTTGAACAAGGGCTCCATTTCTGTGAGTGCGGCGGAGAATGCCTCCACGTCAAAGGCGTACTTCATGGCGAACAAACCGACGGCGGACTCCGGCGATTCACACCGAAAAATCAGTTCATCGCTCACCCGCTTCAAGTCGATGAAGGCGCACTCGAAGGGCAAATCCTTGCCGTTGAATTTCGGATGCGGAGACGACCGGTATTCTGCAAGAGGGTCCCAATCATCAGTTCCATTATAAATGACAATTGCTTTGGTCGGCATCCACTTGAATGTGGGATTAGTCTTGTCCACCATCACGTTGAAGGCATAGCGGAAGGTCTGCTCCAGCACATTCCCCTTGTGTTCCGACTTGTGCTCCAGAAGAATGCCGAAGTAGTACCGCTCGCCACCGGCGGCCTCCACCTTGAAGGCGATATCCGCCTCGCCATGCTCGTCCACGTTGTCGTAACGTTCGGGGATTTCTTCGAGGGTGTTCAGGTCCACGTTTCTCAGGATTTTGCGCAAATCTTTGCTATGGCGGGAGAATGTGCGCAGCATGGCACGGGCATTGTCCGGCACTGTGTAGACGTATTTGAAAAAGCCGTCGTGCTTGCGGCGATTAACACGGCCCTTTGTTTTACGGTTCATATTTTACTCCTTATTACAGGCATAAAAAAAGATCGCAGCCGCTGTGACACGCGAGCATGCGATCTTCCAATAAATGATGTCTGCCGGTTGTCCGGCGAGGAGGGGAATATACTAAATGGGTGTGCGAAAAACGAGTTTTATGCGAATTTGCAAACAGCTGTTGTCTTTTTGCTAACAGTTGTTAGCAAAAATCGTCTTATTTCGTCATCGCGAGCCCTTTAGGGTGTGGCGATCCACGAGATGTTAATTATGAAGTATGAGGTATGAGAATTATCTCGGACGAAGTTATTTCCAGAGATAATTGTGAATTTTGAATTGATTCAGAAACGTCATTGCGAGCCATTTAGGGCGAAGCAATCCACGGGATGTTAATTATGAAGTATGAATGCAGAATGCTGAATGCGGAATGCTGAATTAAGCCTCGGGCGGTAAATTCTCCCGAGGCAATTATGAATTATGAATTATGAATTTTGTCGAGGCGAGGGCAACGGGACTGCTTGCAGGCACACTGCCGAGCCAAAGTCAAAATGTGTGCGAAGCACTAATTTTGAATTATGTGGTATGGATTGAAATGGGTTGGTTGAATTAATGTCAGTTTTTGACATTATTTTTGTGAATAGAAATGGTTGGACCGCCTACCGCACTTCGCGCGGTCCATTTTCCGTTAGGCGCCTTCCCCAAAGGGGCCCCTAGGCGCCTGCTAGTCCGGCTTGCGCCGGTCTAGATGGAGTCCTTGACAAGCGAGGGTTGCGACGGTAAACTTGTTTACCGTCATAACCGAGCGGCATAGGACCGATTCAAAGCACAGCTTTGAATCAATCCTTAAGACAACGAACCGACCTTGTGTTATCCTTGTAGTCCCAGTAGAGGATTGCGTCGTCATCGCCGTAGTACAGGTACAAGTAGTAAGCGCGGATGCTATTGTACTCCGTAGAACTCCAGAAGTAGGCGCGGTAGCCCACATCGTAGAAGTCCACATTGCCGGCGTAGTAGTTGCCACCAGGGAGCGCCGAGAAACCATGGGTGTCTTCGCCGTTTCCACCACCATTCCAGCCACCGGTTGCTTTTAGGTAATAACCTGCAGTCGACGAAATAGCATCGTCAGTATGACCATATCCGAAATCCGGGTCAATATAATTGATGAGTGTTTCAAATTCCCCATAGCTCGGCAGGTGCCAGCCTTCGGGGCAGACACCACGAATGAGGCCGCTGGGTGAACATGTGTTGCCATAGACGCAGTTCGCATCGTTCATGGCCACTTCCCAGGTGTACAGGCGACCGTACTTGGCGCAGGAATCCGCAGAATTGTTGAAGCAGCCGCTCCAGGCATCATCGCCCAAGGAGTGCACATGATTTTCGTCTGGAGCATAGTTCAGATTCTGAGCCATCCAGGTCTGGGTGCCGATGGTCACCACCTTGTACACCTGGTCGTCGCGGGTGTCCAAAATCTCCCCGTAGGTGATGCCGCTCTTCAGATATGTGGACGGGGCGGCATCCTTGCAAGTATGGCCCGCAGGGCAATACTTCTCGTAGTAGCCCGAAGTTTTCACCTCCGCCACCGCTTCACTGGAACTGCTTTCTTCCTCGCTGGAGGAACTTTCCTCTTCGCTACTGCTGCTGGATTGCTTCGCAGACGAGCTGCTCGCAATGACGCTGGAAGAAGAACTTTCATCTTCGCTACTACTGCTCTCCTCCTCGCTAGAGGAACTTTCCTCTTCGCTACTGCTGCTGGATTGCTTCGCTCCCGAGGAGCTCGCAATGACGCTAGAGGAAGAACTTTCATCTTCACTACTACTGCTCTCCTCCTCGCTAGAGGAACTTTCCTCTTCACTGCTGGAACTGGATTGTTTCGCTCCCGAGGAGCTCGCAATGACGCTGGAGGAAGAGGATTCAGGTTCCTCAATCAAGGACGAGGATGACATTGTGCTAGAACTGCTTTCGGCTTCACTGCTGGAGGAAATGGCATCGCCATTGGAGTTCTGGACACAACGAACGGAAAACGCGTTGCTCTCAATGTAGTAGTACAGGAGGGCAAGCTCGTCGCCGTAGCACAAGTACACGTAGTAGGCGAAGTAGCCATCGTACTCGCTAGACGACCAGAAGGAGGCATTGTCGCTGGCACCGGCACCATAGAAACCGTCATAGCTGCTCCGGTCGCCTGCAGGGAGAGCGGAAAAGCCGTAGTAGTCGATACCCTCCGTTGACTCGGAATTATACTTCCATCCATCCTCCGACTTCAACATTCTACCAGCCCCATAATAATACCAGTATGAGGAGTAATCGCCCACACTTGTTGCCATAGGTTCAAGCAAGTTTTTCCATTCGGCTAAACCTGGCAGGTGCCAACCTTCAGGGCAGACCCCTCGGATGGGTCCATTCGCAGAACATGTCTTGCCATAGCCGCAACCTTCACCGCTTGTGGAGAACACCCCTGCGGAGTCCATAGCGGCACTCCATAAATATAAGCGGCCATACTTGAAGCACGAGTCGACCTTGTCGTTGTAGCAATAACTCTTCGCAGTTCCTTCATTATAGTTATAGTTCAAATTCTGAGCCATCCAAGTCTGGTCGCCAATGGTCACGGTTTTGTAAACCTGGTTGTCGCGAGTGTCCACAAACTCGCCATAGCCATTAGCAACAAGCATGCTTTGATTCAGATATTTCGTGGTGACACAAGTGTAATCAGCACCATATTCTCCATAGCAAACAGCATCTGCAATTGATGAAGAAGACTCAGAATCCCCGGTCGTTGCCGAGGATGTCTCTCTACTAGAACTACTTTCCTCTTCATCATCGAAGTCGTCTGGTTCCTCAAACGTAGCCGAGGATGACAGCAAATCAGAACTACTGGAGGAAGATTCCTCTTCCCTATCTTCTTCAGTCCCTATCAGCAAATACCCGTAATCATCTTCCAGCAATTCCTCGTAATCCGTGCAGGCAATGAGAGCAAACGCCACAAGGAGGTTCAGAAGGAAGAGCGCGCAATTTCTATTTCCCATCTTCACCCTCCCTAAAACGCGAAACTCAGGCCAAGGCCAACCGCACCGGCAATGGCAATTCCGATGCCCACGGTTCTCATAGTTTGTGCCGAATGAATGTCATCCTTCGCCTTATGGTACTCATCCGCATCTGATACGCCGCTATCATAGGTATCCTTCGCTTGGGAGTTACCCACAATGGCAAGCACCGTCCCCGCCACGAGAACTGCCGCAGATATACCAACAGGAACCCAGTGGATTCCGCCATCCTCCTCTTCAATGTTCGTAGGCACGCTTTCACCTGCAGGCTGTTCATTCCACGGGTTACCATCCAACTCGGCATAAGCCTTATGGGCCTTTTCACGGGCGGTATCCGCCGCAGTGCTGGTCGCCACAGCCATAGGAGCATTCTTCAGCACATGCTCATACTCGACTGTCTCATGCCACTTGAGTTCCACAGCCACGGCTTCCCGGGTGTAACCCTCTCCCACAGCAACCGTGGCACAGAGAGGAACCGTTCCCAAAAAGGGAGTGCTCCCCACCTCTTTCCCATCCACAAAAACGCCCACCGGCTGGGGCTCCCCATTCCAAAGAGCCGTCAACTTCAGTCCGCCAACACCCCGTTTCAAGGGTTCCGTATAACTCGACGTCTTCCCTTTTTCTATGCCCACGGAAAACTCAAGCGGATCATAGCAGGGGTGAGTCACAGTCACCTTATGCACGCCAGGCGCAATATTCCTACTATGGCCATTCAAGGGTTCCCCATCCACATTTATGCGCAAGTTCCTCGGATTTCCCAAATTGCCGGGCATCAAGGGATTTATATAAATCGAGCCAAAATTCGGTTCCAGTTTCATGCGCAGAACCTTACTTTCGGCAGAGACTGTAAACAAAGTATCTGCATCTTCATACTGGTCCTTGACCAGCAGGAAGCGATGCTCCCCCACTTCCACCTGGACCCTGCAGGGGGTCGATGTGCACTTTGTTATGGGGCGGCCATCGATACTCAGGGACGCTCCAGCAGGCTCACTGGAGACTTCCATGATGAAGGACTGCACTCCCTGAACCGCAAAATCGCCACCAGTACTGAAATTGCCGAAGCCGGCAACACCGCCCCAACCAGTATTTCCGCCCTTGACTTTCTTGAAGAACTCTGGCGATTCGTCCTTGATAATCTGTTCCAACTCGGTCACGCTATTCCCACGGCCGTTAAAACTGGCAAGGAGTTTATTGCCCGCCGTTTCATAGACCTCGGCGCTGATAGCGAGACTCCCGCCAAATTCCGTGATGCGGGCCTGGGCCACATAATCTGCAGCAATATTCTTCCCCGTCTCGGCAAGGCAGCTTCCTTCGCAATCCTCGATGGATTTTCCCGGCGGAAGCATGACGTTTATGTTTTCTCGCGTCATGATGGTGAAATTCTGCTCGGCAGGCAAACTCTTTACCGCCTGACTGCGCAGAACATCGGTAAGGTACTGACGCTCCTCTATGGTAAGCAGCTTGTTGTTGGGAGAAACGGTCTCGAGAACCGCCACATATTTTGCAAAAACAGCAACTGGGCACCCCAGCGCCAAAACAACGACGGTAAGGCATGCCAATTTCGCAAAATCAAAAAAGAAGCGATTCATATCATAAAAATAATAAAATCACTTCTTTTCCCAAAGTACCTGGGGCCAATCGGAGCCTTCCTCTCCAAGCATAAACAAAGGCTTCAATTTTCCATCAACCACCACCGAACGAGGTAGGCTAATGTCCTCCCCCTCTTTCACCAAGCCAAAGCCTTCCGTAAGACGTTTGAAGGGGTCCATGATTACCTTGAAATCAGACGCGCCTACCTTCTCTACCCAATTCTTTATCTGTTCCTCGTCCCGTTCACCGATGTTCACCAGGACCACCTGCATTTTATTCTGCTGGAGCGCCGAGGCATTTTCTGCCAAACGTTTCACTCCCGCACGGCAAGGAAGGCACCAGGTGGCAAAATAAACCAGGGCGACACGATTGTTCCCTTCCGCAATTTTAGATAAATGATTTTTTGTAAAGGGAGAGTTGGCCTCGTTCAATTCTCGAACTGCAAACCAGGGAATGGAATCGGTCAAAGTAGCCGGCAACTTGATTTCGGCAGACGGAGATGCATTGGGCTGGGCAAATGTCAAGCAGAACGACGCAAAGAAGATTACAATGAATGTGGCAATGCGGTTCATTCCAATCTCCACTGGTCCAGGGTCGACTTCCACTCCTCGAACCAATCGCCAGCCTTGACGTTCTCTTCCAAGCGGGCCCTGGCTTCGTCCTCATCATAGCGTCCCACACCCTTCACTTTGGCATTCAATGCAAAGAAGCTCTCGCCTTGGCAACTGGAGCCATTCAAATTCATATCCAGCACACAGGAGATACCCAAGCTACCTTCCTTACATTCCACATTCGATGGAGTCAGGGTCAGTTTCAAGCCCATTTCGCAAGCCGCATTCTGAACGGCATAATTCGCAGCAAGTCTCTGAAACACAAGGCCGGACCATTTCGCGGGTTCGCCCTCAGTTCCATTGGAACTGAAATAAAACGCATACTGGGAACGGAATACATTATAGTCTTTTTGCATTGTCTTAAAGGCATCCTTCGCTTCATTCTGCGCATTCACACCCAAGCCCTGCAGAATATGTTCCGCAGCGAGCATTCGGGCGAATGTGTTTTTCGCCTGCTTATAGGCATTGGCCTTTTCGACGGGATGTTTCTGTTCCGCAAAAATTTTGGAAAGAAGGAGCGTGGAATCCCGCAAAGATTCAAAATCCCGCATGAAGGGCGCTGCCGCATCCGTCTTGGACATACAGGCGACAACACCAAACTGCGCTCCCTGTTTCAGGTTTGCTATAGCTTTGGCATCTTGGGCATTTTCCAACCGTGAAGAAACCATCGCCTTCATGGAATAGGAGGATTCCGTAGCCACATCCTTGCCATATTCGTTTTCCTGCACAGACATTTCCGTCTTCGAAGAAACTTCCGACTGAATCTGTTCAGCAATACTCTTTTGTGCCTGAAGAAGAGCCTTGCGCGGGTCATCCGCAATGCCAAAACCCTTTATGAAACTCGCATCTGCGCAAGATACTAAAGCAAGATGCTCCATCATGGATTTTGAGTCGTCCACCTGGATAAAATCGCCACCATTCCTCGTGGATGTCGCGGGTTTTGTCGCCGCCCAGGAATTCGCAGAGGAGCCATCATCAATTTCTCTGTCCAGCGCATCGTAGCCGCCATGGGCACGAGCACGGACTTCATCAGCATTTGAATCTTGGGAACCGGCACATGCAGAAAGCGCAATAACAGAGGTCAAAACCAGCAAAACCTGTGTCAGCCGAACAACGAAAATGTCAAAAGGAACATGAGAAAATCGCATGTTCAAAATATAGTTTGTTTTAGGAAAAGGTCAACGATGTTCGTTTGTGGTGGGTTCTAGGCCACGGAAAAACTGCAGTTCCTCGAAATCGTTTTTCAAAAGTTCAATGGCAGCACCAATCATGTAGAGAGAGCCTGTTATAAGAACAGGGGTTGGAATAGACGGGTCAACCGCGGACTCCAGGAACGCCTTGCTGATGGGTTCTGCATTAGCCACCCTCAGGCCACAATTTTCTACGAGACTTCGCAAATCTTCCAGCTCACGGAACCGTGGGTAGGGAGTGCGGGTCAAATGCCATTCAGAAACCACAGGCTCCATCATCTTGAGCATTACATCCACGTCCTTATCCTTGAGGGCGCCAAAAACGCAACGGAACTTTTGTCCGGGATAATACTGCTGCAGCGTTTCCACCAGGCGGCGCACCGCATGAGAGTTGTGGGCCCCGTCTAGAATATAGTGGACATGGCCTTCCTTATCCCGCAAAAGCTGCATGCGTCCGGCCCAGGACCGCGTTTTCAGGCAATCCAGTGCCAGCGTTTCATCAAAAGTTTTTCCACTACGGGCAACAAACAGCTGTGCGGCCCGCATTGAAAGGCTGGCGTTTTCCGCATAATGCCGACCCAAGTTCGGGAGCGCGATATCTTCACGAACCTTCGGGACATGGCAAGGAATGCCGCGGGACTCCGCATAAAAGCGGGCCGCATCCAGAAGCTTCCCGGAAATGCCGCCCACCACATAGGCCTGAGGGCCAGTAGCCCGCTTCCGCTCGCAGAGAACTGCCATCTTTTCTTTCAGGATAGCCTCTTCCGTAGGGCCTAAGACTTCTGTATGTTCGAGCCCGATACTTGTCAGAACCGCAATGCCACCGCGGGCACAAGCAGTACTATCCAAACGGCCGCCCATTCCAGCCTCCAAAACAGCAACATCAATCTGTTGTTCTTTGTAGTACAAGAATGCAGCGATGGTCACCACCTCAAAAAAAGTGGGCTCCACCTGAATCTTCTCTGCCGCGGATTTCACCTGCAACAAAAGGCGATCCAAATCCGCCGCCGGAATAGAGACGTCATCAACGCGAATGCGCTCCTGAAGGCTGATGAGGTGCGGGCTGGAATAGAAGCCCACCTTGTAGCCGTGAGCCTTGAGAATCCCAGCCAAATAAAAGGCTGTAGAACCTTTGCCATTAGTTCCCACCACATGGATGGACTTGAAACTGCGCTCTGGATTTCCCAAAGCATCACAAAGGTCGTAGGTATTCTTGAGCCCCGGCTGCATCCCGAACATCAGTCGGGAATTCAGATAGTCCTTTCCAGGAGTTTGCATAGGCGAAATATAGATTTTTGGAGTCGCCCCCATCAATCTATATTTGCTTTCCAAAGCCCATGCAAATTACAGTAGGCGAAAGCGGCCACTGCCTTTACACCCTCCTGCACCTGGAATTCATAACAGGGCGGTTCATCGGGCCTGAGGTAGTGAACCTGGAACCCCGTAGCGGACTGGAACGCAATCCATTCAATGTGATGTTCCACCAGCATGGGATGCGGTTCCTCCCCTATAGAAACGAGGACTGCCGTTTCAAAGACATCGATTACGGGCACATGCTTCTCTCTTGAAGCGTTCACCGTACCTGGAATGATTTCTTCCATGGGGCGACCACAGCAATGCACGGGCACTCCCGATTTTTCCAGATGGATGACGATGTTTCCGCAGACAGGGCAGCGGTAGAATTTAAGATTTTCCATATTTCCTCCTTTTCTCCGTAATGTAGCTGCACGAAAAGGAGGGCGACAAGAGAATTTTTATGCTTTGTCTTTTTCTGCGGGATCGGGCTTTGCTGCATCCGCCTCTGCGGAATCCGTTTCCACAGCAGCAGATTCGGCGGCTTCCTCGGAATCCTCCGTCACAGGATGCCCCCGGCGGATAGATTCCATCAGAAAATGAATCGCTTTCAAGCGGCCGTTGCATTTCTCGATGCAGTTGTCATAGAAGCCCTTGGTCTTCCAATCCCCTTCGGGAATATGCTCCGAAGCGTAGAGAAAATGCTCCACGCAGATGGAAAGCTGATCCGCTTCCTTCCGAAGGTCTTCCAAATTGCTCTTTGTAAAAAACGGCACGGGAAAAATGTAGTAATTATGAGTTATGAATTATTAATTATGAATTGGTTTCGAGAGCAGCATTTATCCTTTATTCAATTTTTTATATTAAACATAAATGATTACAACCCTCTTCAAGATGAGTCGCCCCGTGAACATCGCCATCGCCATGGTGACGCTCAGTGTGGGCTATTTCTTGATGGGTTTCGCTTTTTGGAAAGGGGTTGGCATTGGTGTTCCCAATCTCATTCTAGAACTTCTTGGTTTTGCGTTCGCCATCGGGTTTGCCAACATCCAGAACGACATTCTGGATTTGGAAAGTGACCGCATGAACCGTCCGGAAAGGCCACTCGTTCGCGGCACAATTTCCTTACCTCAGGCAAAAGCCGCCAGTATCGCGGGCGCCATCCTCACCCTCCTTTGCGGACTTACGGACTCACTCCTGCTGTGGCAAAGTTCTTCTCCCGATACTGCAGCCATCCCAGCCCTCTTCTTCGTCGCTCTTACCCTACTCCTCGTCGCATACAATTCAAAACTAAAGCACATTCCGCTACTGAAAAACATGACCGTAGCCTTCCTGTGTGCAACACCTCTCATTCTCAACTGGTTACACTCCCCCATTCTGAATCTGGATTCCCTCGGGAAACTCTACCCGGCCATGCTGTTTGCATTCTTGCTCACTACCGCAAGAGAAATCTACAAGGACTTGGAAGATGAGACTGGCGATTTGAAGGCCGGCATCATGACGTTTCCGCTTATTGCAGGCAGCACTACCGCCCGCCGGTTCGCAGGCGCCATCATCCTATTTTCTTGGATTCTGCTTCCCTTGCCTGTAATGCAAGGCTACTACCCGCAACTATTCCTCATTCTCACCGCCATCACCATGACGCCCACTCTCGGAATAACGCTCCTGATGGCAGGCAAGAAGAACTACCGCAAAGCCCAAGGCATGACGAAAATCGCCATGTTCCTGGGACTGATTTCCCTAGTGATTTCCGCGGCTGCCTAAGTTCGCAGCGGTTCAAGCCAGCAAAAAACACTGCAGTCTAAACCGGCGAAGTAATCTCAAGTAATTACTGTTCCGGTTTCCGCAACACTTCCTTATCGCAGGCATTCAGCTTCACTGCCGCACACAGCAATTCCTGCTGCAAAAGGAATCCATTCAGTAGTGGGCACGCATACCCAATCACCGTTCCCATAAGAATGCCAATGGGATAAGCCTCCGGAGGAAGTCCACAAGCAGAAAACACGATAGGCATAATAGCCAAGGCGCTTCCGGGAATAGGTGGGGCCGCTATAGCGAGAATAATGCCGAGAAATGTAACCTTCACCACCTGTCCCAAATCAAAGGGAATACCCCACATCGCGGACAAACTCCACGCCACCAGGGAAATAAAGATAGCACCGCAAGGCATGAACACCACAATGCCAAGAGGAAGTCCAAAATTCACCAACCGTTCATCAATGCCAAACTTATGCTTACAGCATTCCATATTAGAAGGCAATGCAGAAACCTGAGAACTGGTGGTCAAATTAATTAGTGTGGTTGGCAACTGCTTTTTGAAGAGCACGCCAAAGGGAACGCGTGCGACTCTATAGGTCTTCAGCACCACAAAGAGAACCGTGGCGAGGGAGCAGCAAATGAAAAGGATAATCATCTTGTAGAGGTTTTCGAATCCAGACATTTCATTGCACATCACATTCAAAATGCCAAAAAAGATAAGGGCTGGGATGCACTTGCACACAAAGGCCATGGCCTTGTACACCACATCAGAAAGTTCCGTCAGCACTTGAGTCACAATCTTCACTTTGTTTCCAAGAACCAACAGCACAAATCCTACAAACACCGCAATGGTGATGACTTGCAAATCATTATCGATGGCAAAGGGCGCCACCAAATTATCGGGAATAATATCCAGCACCAACTGAACCATCTGGGAAACAAATCCGTAATCGCCGTTCCCTGCAGCCTTACCAACGCCGTAAACAAAACTGGAAACAATAGCACAAAGGATACCCGCAAAAAGATATGTTGTGAGCATTCCCGTCAGCAACTTCTGACCCATCTTGCCGAAGGAACGAGTATCGCCAATGCCGATAATTCCCGTCACCACGGCCAGGAACACCAGCGGGGTCGCAATTTCTGCCATGATGTTGGTCATCTTGATGAAGATGGGCTTTATAAAGCCCGTTTCAATAAATGACGAGGCATTTGCAGGGAGAAGTTTCATGCCATAGAAACATACCACCGCCAACACAACCGCAATAAGAACGTTTATCAAAAACTGGTTCTTCCGAGCCTTCAGTTCCGCAGGAATCACCACCACGTTGTTGCCGCCATTCCGCGGGCTGTAACTGTACTTGGGGAACATCCCCATCTGGGTGAGCAAATCAAAGGAGTAGGCATACTGGTCATCAATAACCAGCGGATTCCGAGAATCTCCCTTTACTTCCACAGAGAACTGTAGTTTACCAAAATGCCAAAATCCCACAACATGACAAGGAACGCCAGCCCCAAAAAGGTCCTGATAGCGAAGCAGAATTTCTTCTACCGTCAACTTGAACTTCTGAACATTGTCGACTCTTTTCTTCGCCTCTTTTTCGTATGCTTCACTAATTTCTTTAGCATACTTGACAACGGCTTCGTTACTCAATTCAAAATTGGACTCATAAAAAATCATAATCTAAAACACCTTGCAAAAGGTTAAAAACGAGAATTCAAAAAATCCCATTACGGAAGATCCATGTTGTACTTCAAATGCCCGGCCAAGAACTCGTGGGCATCGAAGACGAGGCCAAAATGGTCCTGAATCTTCTGGACATTGAAGAGCATGGGTTCATCACCCCAACCCAAATCCTTCTCCACAATCTTGGAGGTTGTACCCGGGCAAAGAGAAATTGCAATTTCAGCGATTTCCTTCCAGCTAATCCACACGGAACCAAGCCCCAGGAAGATTTCCTCATTCTTGTCGGATTCCAGAAGGTTCACAAAGAGCTGCGCCTGCTGGCTTGCATGAATGAACTGCGTTCCATCGTTCTTGATGATATGGATGTCGCGGCCTTCCTTGGCGGCCTTTGCAATCTCAAAGAAACGACGGTCAGGTTGCGTACAGCCATCAGGGAATGCGGGATTTCCAAAAGTATAACCCGGGCGAATGATGTTTCGCTTCATCTTCACTTCCGGGAAGTGTGTTCCGTAGCCGTGAGTAAATCCAAGAACGTAAGCTTCGCCGGCAGCCTTTGTGGCGCCATAAAGGTCCATGGGCAAATTACCCGTTACCTCGCGCATTACCGGACGCATACGGCCCATAGCTGCCGTACTAGAGGTATAGATGAACTTCTGGCAGCCAGCCTTGGCAGCCATTTCCAAAAGGGTAACGGTCGCGCGGGTGTCGTTCATCAGCATGAGGGATGGAGTTTCGCCCCAGCCAAGTGCAATATGAATGCAGGCATCACAGCCAAACAAGCCCTCGCCCATGGCATCAAAATCCGTAAGGGAGGCTTCCACAAAAGAAACATTGGGCTGTGAGCGTAGAGAGGGCACCTTATTGGGGTGCCTTGTGGAGATTACCACCTCGTGGCCCTTGGCAAGAAGCGCCTTCACAACGTAGTGGCCAATAAAACCTGTTCCGCCGGTAACAAAAACACGCATAATGGACTCCTATTTCTCTATAAAATACTTCTTTTCTAAAAATAAAATCCGATTAAAACACCTGTGGTAATGCAAATCAGGGCTACCGCCGGAATAATGGGCTTTCGCATAGTTTTCGCCCCCAAGAAGCACACCAAACCGCCCTTGGTAAGGGTGTTGGCAAGGCTTGCAAACAAGAGGGCGAGCACCAACTGCTGCACAGGAATTACATCCTTGATGCTCATATCCAGAACGGAGAACGCCACCGCATCCATTTCTGCAGCACCACCCAGGAAGCTGCAGGCAAGGAGCGCACCATCGCCCAGATAAACGCGGGCGGCATTTGCTAAAAACATCACCACCGTAAAAATGATACCGAACTTGATAGCCGGCAAAAGCTTAAAGGGATTGCTGAAATTAGAACTTTTTTCCTTATGGTCGCGGGCGCTTTTTGCCTTCAAATACATCGCATAAGCAAAGCTCGGCACCGCAGGCACCAACAGCGGCAGCGCAAGAGGCTTCGCAAGACTAGGCGCAAGCACAATGCAAATCAGGTAGAGGCGCACATACATCACCGCCCAGCTGAGAACGATGCCCATGGAGAAGTCTTCCGCATAGGATTCGTTCTCCTTACTACGGCCCACCAAATTTAATGTAAGCGCAGTACTGCTGGCGAGTCCGCCTAGAAGTCCCGTGAGCCAGATTCCCTTACCGGGCCCCACCACCTTGATGAGCACATAACCCACAAAGCCAATGCCGCTAATGAAAACAACAAAGAGCCAGATGGTGTGCGGGTTCAATACTTCAAGGCCTGCAGGTCCATACGCCTGATTCGGCAGGAACGGGAAAATCATGAGAGTCACCACGGCGAACTTCACCGCGGCGATGATATCCTCTGTAGAGATTCTGGCGGCCCAGTCGTGCAACTGCTTTTTCAGAGTGAGGAGCCACAGCAGCACAATCATGAGGATTCCCGCCTCCAGGAGCTTTCCGTACCAGCAGAGAGCGCCCAGGAAGTACACCAGGAACAACGCAAGACTTGTAGTAAGGCCCGAGAAATTGGACTTTTCTTCTACCCTATTCAATCCGTAAGAAATGTGAGAAGTGAGAAGCAGAAGCCCGACGACCACGAAGCCCGCCACAAAAGGCGCCACCGTGTTCATCAATTCCGCCAAATAGGCAGCAACTGCGCCACACAAACTGACGATGGTAAAAGAGCGAAGCCCTGCGGGGTGCCTCGCGTTATTACTGTCGTTGGAATTCTCCCGCTGCAGGCCAATGACAAAGCCAATGCCCAAAGCCGCAGCCAATTTGTAGAACTCGTTGAACTCAATCATAAAATCTAGTCGCGTTCCCAGACCTGAAACACCGTCGGGAAGTCGTTTTTCTCGTCGGCATCAAAACGTTCCTCGCTCACCAGGCGCCAGCCCTCGCCCCATTCCGGAAAGAACACATCTCCGTCCACCTGGGAAAGCACCTTCGTGAAGTAGAGCTTCTTCACCAAAGGCATGGCCTCGCGATAAACCGCGGCACCGCCGATGATGAAAGCCTCAGACTCCCCTGCAGCTTCCGCCGCAGAAATCGCCTGCTGCAAGTTACCGCAGACAATACAGCCTTCCGCCACAAAATTCGGATTGCGGGTCAGCACGTAGTTGGTGCGGTTTGGCAGCGGCCGTCCGATGTCATCATAGTTCTTCCGGCCGAGAATGATGGAATGGCCCGTAGTGATGGCCTTAAACCGTTTTAAGTCTAGGGACAAATGCCACGGGAGGTGACCATCCCGACCAATGACGTTATTCTCAGAAACAGCAACAATAGCAGAAAGAAGCATAGGCAATTCACAATTCAAAATTCACAATTCAAAATTAAATCTCAGGCGAAACTCTCCGACAGATACATCTCATAATTCATACTTCATAATTCATAATTATCTCAGGCGAGGTATTTCATTAGACATAATTCTGCATTCAGCATTCTGCATTCAGCATTATCACACCGCAATCGGGGCTTTGATGGTCGGGTACGGATCGTAATCCACCAGTTCAAAATCCTCAAACTTGAATTCGAACAAGTCCTTCACATCCGGATTAATCTTCATGGTGGGGAGCTTACGAGGCGTGCGGGAAAGCTGTTCCTTCGCCTGGTCAAAGTGATTCATATACAGGTGAAGATCGCCAAAGGTATGGACGAATTCGCCCGGCTCGTAATCGCAGACCTGAGCCAGCATCATGGTCAGAAGCGAATAGGAAGCAATGTTAAACGGAACGCCCAGGAACGTGTCTGCACTGCGCTGATACAACTGGCAGCTGAGTTTGCGCTTGCCCGTCTTACCCACACCGCCCACATAGAACTGGAAAAGGCAATGGCAAGGAGGCAGCGCCATCTTATCCACCTCAGCCACATTCCAGGCGCACACCAGATGGCGGCGAGAATCTGGATTGTTCTTGAGGCTATTCACCAAGTTCTGAATCTGGTCGATGTGACCGCCATCGGGGGTCGGCCAGCTGCGCCACTGATGCCCATACACAGGCCCCAGGTCGCCATTCTCATCGGCCCATTCATCCCAAATGGAGACCTTGTTATCGTGAAGATACTTGATGTTGGTATCACCTTTCAGGAACCACAGAAGTTCGTGAATGATGGAACGCAAGTGAAGCTTCTTCGTAGTGAGGCACGGGAAGCCCTGTGAAAGGTCAAAGCGCTTTTGGCGACCGAAAACACTGCGGGTGCCAGTGCCCGTACGGTCGGAACGATCAACGCCATTATCCAAAATATCTTGTAGTAATTCGAGGTATTGCTGCATGCTCTAAAAATAACATGTTTTTGCAAAAACAGCGGTGCAAAAACAAGAAACCCTCAGCTTTCGAAAACAAGAAGCCCTCAGCTAACGCTGAGGGCTCTTGAGCTGCCTCGCTTGGACTCGAACCAAGGACAACGCGATTAACAGTCGCGGGCTCTACCAACTGAGCTATGAGGCAATGTCAGCCAGTGAGATTACTCTCACCGACGGCTCCAAATATAGATAAACCCTTGACACTGTCAAGGGGATTTTTTCAAAAAAATGGGGATTTTTGACCTAGAACATGTAATTCAAGGTCAGGATTCCAAAAATATCCTTATATTCGTCAGCCCGATTGTCCGGCCTGTAGCTGATGAAGCTGCCCACCGTCCATTCCGTCGTCAGGTTCTGAGTATGGAAGAACTTGAGGGAAAGGCTGCCCTCGTAATCGGATTCGCTTTCATTAATACGCTCTGCACCCTCATCGCGACCCATGAATTCCTGACGGACCGCGCCTGCCAGAGAGAGGTCGATGAAATCCTTAGACAAGCTGATGGTCATGTTGTCTATGAGCTTCCATTCAAAATCTTCCATATCGTCCCGATTGTAAAGTTTGTACCGCGGCGTTACAGAAATCATGTTCCGGAAACCATCCAGCGTAGTCACCAGAGAAACGGGATAGCGCTGTTCGAAGTAGTCTGCACCATGGAAGTAATAGCCGAGGATTCCATAAGTTTCATCCGAGAAATCCAAATCATCCATCAAGCCATCCTGCTTAAAGTAAGAGAGATCCTGACGGAAGGTCCAGACACCGCCTACCTTCAACACATTCTTCGGAAGGTTGAACTTGAGTTCCAAATTCCAGGTATGCTTTGCAATGCGTTCATTGAACTGGGTTGCCAGGAACGGTTCTGATGCAAGCCCGTAGTAATCGGACCAGCGAAGAGAATCTAATTCCAAAGTATCAGAGCCGTCCAGCAATTTGACCGTTCCCTTACCATTGCGAGGTTTAAACCAAGAATCATTATAAATTCCAGAAGCCGCCGAATAATCCGCATAGAGGCGCTGATTTGTCCAGCGACTACGAAGATTCATGGAGTAATTGACAGAAATCTGAAGCAGTTTGCCGACGTCAAAAACGTTGCCCAAGGATGCCGTATGGTCGTAAAGGGTCCGGTTGTCATCCTGCTCATGTTCTTCAAGCCAATCGTCTTCTGCACCAAAGGAGAAGCCCCATTCAGTGCCTTCAGAAAGGCCAAAGATGTTGTACTTGTTACCTTGAGAAGCGTTTTCCACAACCAACTCGTAACCCACATTCAACTTCCAGAAGTCAAATATCTTTTGATCAACACTTCCGCCAAACTCTCTGGAGTTCTGACGCAAGTCGGGAGAACCGGCACTGTAAAAATCCGCCCCTACAAAGGCAAGGTGGCCGTTAATCAAGGTGTTTCCAATAGCCCAACGGAGAGATGCTGCGACAGAATAATTCTGACCATCCCAGTTCTTCACTTCGCTGGGGGACTTTTCTGCGCTCTTGTATTTTTGCTGCACTTGTTTTGCCGTATTCAAAAGGGCAATCAATTCCTGCCGCATTTCAGAAACTGTCTTCATGGAATTGTCACCAAAGAACTCTTCTAATTCAGCTTCGTCCATACGGTTTACCAAGCTTGGGTTAGCCATTAAACGGCGAAGCTTTGCAAAGTTGCTAGCATCAAGGCCAGCATCCACAAACACTTCATTGATGGCACGTTGCAGTTCCGCATTAGAAGTGTCTGCTGCACCGATAGCCACCTGGCCATTCAATTCAATATCACCTGGGAAGAAGAGCCAGTTTCCATCTGCAAAGAACGTCTTTGAAGAAACAACCGGCGAAGCCGTATTCACGTTATCATGCATCCCATCACGGAGAAGAGGATCTTCCAGATAGTCATTGCTTCCAATAAAGCCCAATGTTCCATTGAAACGGCGGTGCATGTTCCAGCGAACCTTGCCACCCACCAATAATTCCTGAGGAACACCTTCACCATCTTCAATGTAATCGTTATAAATGTCCTCGTCCCGCTCGCCCACGACTTTGGGCTTCTGAGATTCACCACCAAATGCAGAAAGCACAAACAGCGGCTCACCGGCGCGATTGTTGAAAAGGTTCAAATCGTAGGAACCACCCAAGATGTTTACGCCAGCCAAGTAGGCTTCACCTGCCGAGAGGTAAATGTCACCCACAGCAGCGCGCTGCATATTATCGCTATACACCGCTAGGACGTTTTCAGGATTGAACTTGTTCCACTTGTCTGCAGAGATGTCTGCAGAGAATTCCAGCAACTGACCGCTGGGAGATTCCATGGAGAGATAGGCATTCCAGTTGGTGAAGAACCCGGGAGTCTGGAAGTAGTTCTTATAGCGCTTGCCATTCTCTACCGTATCAGACCCCATAACGTAATCTTCGCCGGAATGGTTATGGCGAGTCATCACATGATGATAACCGCCGGAGACCTCCAAGTTTCCACTAATGGACCAGGAAGAATCTACAGCACCGGCGCCCACCAACTGGGTTACAGGTCTAAAGCGTTCCGAATAAGCGTTGGAGGGTTCATCGGGCAATGTTGAAACCGTTGCCTGCACCGTCTGCGAAAAATCGGTGGCATTACCATGAACAATAGCCTTGAACTCATCCGAAGGCATGTCCGAAGACACCAAGCCAACCTGGTTCTGCTCCACCTTGGAACGCAATTGATGGAAATTGTTGTTTTCCATATCGAGAATTGCACAATCGTTATGCGCCAAATTGGACAACTGGAGGTTAAGGTTCGAATTCTCCCCCGCAACCACAGCCACCTTATTCTGGTAGAATGCCGTCGCATCAACGTTTACAAACGATTTATTAGACGCCCAAAGAGCAACACCCTTTCCATTCTTAAACGAACCCCAATGGACATCTACGGAAGCAGCCTTGGCATACAAACCGATGCTTCTGATGTTTTCAAAATTCACATCCCTCAGTTCAGCAATGCCGTTCTCCACCGCAAGGCCAATTTCGGCATTAGAGATATACACGTTCTGGAATTTCGCAGAGCGCTGACCGGTTACCGAAATGCCATTCCAATAAGCATCGGGATTTTGAGACTTGAGCACCACAGGCTGTCCACTCTCACCCACAAAGGCGACAGAACCGCCCTGCACATCCAAGCCTGTACCCGGAGCAAAATCCACAACCGTTCCCGCTTCCACAACAAGAGCCTTACCTTCGGGAACCACAATTGTTTCTTGAACGGTATAGGGGGAATTGGCGGCTTTCAAAAAGCCAGAGACTTCACCCTTTAAAATAGAAGGAGCTGCCTCCGCCATAACAAGCGGGGCAGCCATTAAAATACACGCTAGAAGCCGTACACCAAATCCCATCAACGAACCTCAAAGATCTTCTGCGCCTTGGCCGTAAAGCCACTCTTGTGAACGACTTCAATATCAAAGCGATTTTGAGCGTTCCGCATCAGATCTAAGGGTATCTGGTAGTCTAGAGACTGGATCTGGGCCAAGGACTCCTGTAATATAACTTTTCCATTATGCTTTACAGTCACCTTATACAGATATAGGGGGTCATTTTCAGGGCTACGAATCTTAAACTGGAGTGTTTTGGTAATACGGTCCTGCATTCCCTTTGGCGGAGGCGGAACTTTCAGGACTTCTTTGGCATTTCCATAGACATCTATGTTAAAGTGCTTCACAGGATAGCAACCCAAATCCTTTTCCATCTTGGCTTCGTTCCCAGCCTGATCCTTCATGGAAAACTCGTACTTGTGAATGCCTGAAGACAGAGAGACTCGTTTCTGTTCGTTACGAGTGAGAGCCTCCTCCATAACAGGAGCGCCATCGTTGGAAATGGTCAAGATACCCGCATCGCCCAGCATCTCCCCTACAGAGACGAACATTTTGCAGGCGATGGAGTCATAAGAAAGGAACTTGAGGGACGGGGCCTTCTGGTTCACGCCAGGGCAAGCCTTATCCACCGTCAAATCAACATTCTTCACATCTACAATGCTTCCCGCCACAAAAGAGATTGTGGCAGAAGTTTCATTCCACAAGTTGTTGGCATCGCTAAGAGCAATCTTCTGAGAGAAATTATGGGGCTTTCCATCGGCAACCATAATCAAGTTTTCAGAAGTGAAGGAGCCAACCTTCAAAATCAAGGAAGCACTGGTGTCCTTGGTAAAGTAGGAGCCTTCAATGGTGAGGCCATCATCGCAAACAGTAACAGGAGATGCGGTATTGAGGGTAAAGCCATCAGTAGGTTCTTCCTTCGTAGCATTCTTCAACTCTTCCTGATGGGCAGCATCGGCCTCTTCAATCTTCTTGACGAGGACCTTGACATCCTTTTCGCCGGAAGCAATAATTTTCTCCACCTTCTTAGCGAACTTGGTGTCGCCGGAAGATGCGAGCTTCATGGTGACCAAAGTGTCAGCGCCAATCACGGTTTCGCCAGCCACGATGTTCACAGACTGAGCCTTGGACTTTTTGCCCTTCTTTCCCTTAGGAGCCATGTTGAGGGAGATTTCCAACTTACCCGTGGCCAAACTAGCAAAGAAGGTGTCTCCGCCACCAATAAAGCCGTTGGTACCGCGAATAGCAGCGGTTGCGGTTGCAGTCTTGAAGGTGAAGGAAGATTTTTTCTCTTTCAGTTTGTGTACAGCAAAATTCACATGGCCCTTCTTGATATCCAAGCGGGTCTTGAATGCACCCTTGCCGTCGGATTCCAGAAGCTGGGACATTTCCACTTCGGCAAATTCGGCAATGGTGATGATACTGCCATCAGGGAGGCCGAACACCACCTCGGATTCCTGACCCGTACGAACGCGGTCGGTCTGATAGATGGGAGAAGAAACGCGAAGCGGAGTCCAATCCTTCTGCTTAGCTTTTTGGCGATCCACCTCACCGAGGACGGAACGAACCTTACCCACTGCGGAAGCAGAGAAGGCAAGTGCCGGAACAAGAAGCATTACCGGAAGCAAGCGAAACATTGAAATTTTGAAACTCATAAAACCTCAAAGACCCCAAGGGCATTTTAATACATAAAAAATATGAAATTTTTTCGCCCTTATATAGGGGAAAACGCCAAGATGTGATTTACCGCAAAATGTGAGATTCCGCAAGCGGAAATTCCGCTATTTTCACGCAAAATAAGGCTGTCAGGCCTTGTTCGGCTTCACCACCACAGGGCGGAGACGCTTACCACACAGGGTTACCACGATGCCAGCCTGGGCAAACATGTAGTAGGCCGTGTCACGGCTGTTGTTCAAGGTGGACTTGGGGTCGTAATCGTCCTTGGTCACAAAGACCTCGGAAACACCGGCCAAACTCACATCCAGAGCACAGCGCTCGCAAGGGAAACCAATCACATAAAGTTTGCATCCCGGAGGCACCTTGCCGCGAGCGTAATGGAGCGCGTTGATTTCTGCATGAACCATGAAGGGGTACTTGTTCGCCTCAAATTCATGATGGCTCAGCACCTCGCCCGTATCGGCATCCTGCAAGTCGTAGGCCAGTAGCTGCTTTTCACGGGTGTAAGGCACAGTTTCGTCATCAAAACCGGCCGGAGCGCCATTATAGCCTGTGCTGAGTACTCGGCCATCGGCACTGACGAGGACAGCCCCCATCTGGGTATTCTGGTCTTTACTGAGGCGTGCCTGGGCACACATCATCTGGGTATAGACTTCATCGCGAAGCTTGGTGCGGGATTCATTCTTGTTCATGGGTTGGAATATAAAAAAAGGCAGGCCGAAGCCCGCCTCCATATTCAGAAAAACTGGATTTATTCGATGGTCTTGCCCTTTTCCACGGCGTCGGCAATGGACATGCCCGTAAATTCCTGGGCGCTGAACCAGCGACCGCTCTTCTTGTCGTCCAAAAGCACGCTGACCATGGAGCCCGGAATCACAGATTCAGGAGCGTTAGGAGCATTGGGGCCACCCAAATCCGTGCGGAGCCAACCCGGATCCATGACGTTCATCATCACGTCGGTGCCATTCAGTTTGCAAGCGAAGTCCTTCACGAACTTGGTGAGGGCTGCCTTTGCAGCGGCATAAGCGGAAAGTTCCGGCTCGTTGGCGATGCCGCTGGTGGTAAGCTGCATACGGCCAAAACCGCGCTTGATCATGCCCGGCAAGAAGTGGTACACAATCTTGATGGGGGCAAAGAAGTTCACCGCCATGGCCTGATGGAAGTCTTCCATGGTGTTGGAGGTGTAATCCGTGAAGTAGTGGCTCATGAGGCCCGCATTGTTGAACACCAGGTCCACCTGCACGCCCCAGGAATCAATCTCTGCAAGAGCGGCATCGATTTCAGCTTCGTTTTCCAGATTGCAGCCCACAGCGCGAACTTCCACCCCAAAAGGCTTGATTTCTGCCATCACCTTTTCGGCATGGCTCTTGTCGCGGCCCTGCAAGATGATGTTTGCACCCAGTTTAGCCATTTCAATTGCAGTCAAGCGACCGACACCACGGCATCCGCCGGTAACGAGGCACCATTTACCCTTCACATCAATCATATTTCATCCTTTGCGCTACTGCGCGAAATAAAATTCACTACGGGAGTTAAAATAAACTTTTCTCGCCACAAAAAGAGGCACGCGAGTTCGAAAAACGTTTACATCCGTAAAAAACGGCTAGTTAAGCGCTGACCGAGAGCGAAGAAACCGCCAATGCCGGCACTTTATAGCTGGCGAAGGGGTCCCGATATTCAGAACCGACAGCAACGATGTCGCGCAGAATGTCAAAGAAGTTTCCGCTCAAGGTGACGCTATCTACCGGGTGAGCGATAACGCCATTCTCACACCAAAAACCGTGGGCCCCGATGGAGAGTTCGCCGCTGGTGGCGTTACAGCCGGAATTACCCTCCAAGCGCACCACAAATAGGCACCTGGGGAAAAGCTTCAGCAGCTCGTTTGTGGTCATGGTGCCCGCGGGAACGCAGAGGTTATAGAAATCCGTGGCCATCTTGGTACCAAAATCCCGAGCGCCGTTGCCCGTAGTTTGGCGACCCGCCTTTGCTGCAGTCTCCAGATTGTAGAGCGCCGAGGTGAAGACGCCTTCATCCACCACCTTCACCCGATGAGTCGGGCAACCCTCAGAATCATACATGTAGCGATGCTGGAAAATTTCGCCCTGAGGGTCGCTCCAGAGGGAAAATTCCTTTGCGGCGATAACCTCGCCCTCTTTCCCTGCCAAGCGGGAAAGACCCTTCTGCATGGCTTCTGCGATGAAGGGCTGCACGTACATCCCGATAACGCGGGCAGAAATCCGTTCCGAGAAAACCACCGGAATCTTGCCGCCCTCAATCTTCTTGGCGCCAAAGAGTTCTGTAGCATAGCCAGCGGCCTTGGAAGCAATTTCATCCAAATTAAATTCATTCCAGTCTCGGCCAGACTTGGAGAAATTTCCCAACTTCTTGACGCCATCGCGGGAGGCTACGGCCCCAACACCGATGGAAGCAGAATTGGACTTAGTCTCATAGAATACGCCGCGATGATTTGCAATGACGGAGTTGCCAGACGACATGTCTGCGCCCAAATATGGAATGTTTTCAATCTCCTTAGACTTTGCAAACGTCATTTTTTCCAGTTCGATGCAAGCATCCTTCATGGTGGCGAGATTCAAGCTTTCCAGACCAGGATTGTAGTTAAATCCATCATCCTTGAAACCCTGATCAGCAGGGAGTTCAATTTCCACCTTCTCTGTCCACTGGGTATGGCAAAGCGCATCCTTCAATGTCTGTTCCAAAGCATCATTGGAAAGCCGTTCCGTATGGGCATAGCCCGGGTGACCATCCCGAATCACGCGAAGCCCAAGGCCTACGGAATCGGAAATTTCCGTATTCTGCACCTGGCCCTGAAAAACAGACAAGCCCTCGGAATGGGAATTGGAGGCAATGATATCGAACTGCTCCGCCTCCCCCCTGGCCTTTTCACAAATAAAAGATACTGCTTCAGAAATATTCATAATCAAAACTACGGATTTGAAGAACGATTGACCTTACTTTGCAACATGCGCCAGAAAGCCGCAGGGCTCCCGGTCACCGACTCTAAAGATGTGGCAATTTCAGGAGTAATGGATTCTTCGCCAGCAATGAGCTTATCCAAAAAATCAACGCCCATACCCAAGCGACGAGCAAACTCCGGCTTATCCATTTTGAGCCATTCCAGGCTTTCTAAAATTGCCTGGCCCGGAGTAGGAGTTCCATGTCTAGCCATCAAATAATCCTTACGTCGTTTACTTCTTTGAAGAAATATACATAGATTGCAAGCGCGCTACGCCTTCTGCAAAGACTTCCGGCGGATTAAGCAAGCTCACAACAACCCAGCCATCTTCCTCGAAATCAAAGAAGAATCCCGGTTGCACCAGCACATGTTTTTCACGCAAAAGCTGAAGAGTCAATTTTTCATCGTCCTCACCCAAACGAATTGCCGCGTACCAGCCGCCCAAAACCTCCGGGCAGTATTTGGAAGGGAAAGCAGAGCGCAGAACCTTCCAGTTGACCCGCAAACGTTCACGAATCGAGGCTTCGTACATCGCAGCATTCGCTAGCATTGGAACAGCAAGGGCCTGAGCAGGAGCAGAAACGCTCAGGTAGGCATCCGCCACAAATTCTAGTGCGGCGCGAATGGGCTCGAATTGTTCCGCCGGAGCATAAAATGCCATCCAGCCAAGTTTCAACTGAGGAGAGCCAACAGTTTTGCTGAGACCGTTGAGCCAGAAGATTGGGCAACGGGGGCCTTCTTTTGGAGATAAGCTCCGAGCACCAGCCTTCAGATATTCCCAGGAACGACGCACCTTGTCGCTAAAGCCGTAATCGCCAAAAACTTCATCCACCACAAGAATCAAATTGCGCTCTTCACAGAAATGCACAACTTCGTTCCATTCCCTCTCCCCTACGCAATGGCCTGTAGGATTATGAGGAGAAACCAGAAGAAGAATTTTTGCTTTTTCTGATGCGCTGAGGAGGCTGTCCGTATCCAGCATAAAGCGGAATTCTTTTTCACGAGCAAGCTTCAAGAAATAGGGGTAACATTCCAGATGCTCCAGCTGGGCCAGCGTATCGAGAAGCGGATAACCCGGCATTGGCGTGAGGATTACATCCCCAGGGTCGCAGAACGTCTTGAAGAGAATGCTGTAGGCCTCGCTAGTACTGGCCGTCAGGAGAATCTGTTCCGGCGAAAACCATCCACCGCGGGCTTTGTAATATTCGGCCACAGCCTCCCGCGCAGACATCCTGCCCGCTGCGTCCGGGACCCACGTCCCAAACTCACCGCGGGCAGCATCTACCGCAGGCCCCAGATCAAAAGGCAAGCCCACCTTCAGCGGGCTACCGACCGTCATGTCGATGAAGTCGGGCGCGGTTTTATCCGACGCAGTTTCTGCCGAGGTCGGCATCACCAAAGCCTTCGCCTTCGCCTTCTCCAATTCCGCAAAGAACGGGCTCGGGTCCAAATCCTTTGGAAGCCGCTTAGAAAACTTCACCACTTTTCAGCCCCATGCCGGGAATGTTACTTCTTATAAAGCAGGTTCACGCCGCAGAACAAGGCGCGCATGTTGGCCTTCAAGGTATCGCTACTGACACCGCGGCCTTCCAGCTCCACATCGTGAGCCTTCAAAAGCATGCGGCTGAGGCCGCGGCCCGCCCACATCTTGTCCTTCTCGGGCACTACCAGCTGGCGATACTTCACCAGGTCCACCGGCATCTGGATTTCGCGCATGAGCATAAGGCCTGCTTCAATTGGACCTTCAGCCATGACGGAGCGTTCCATAGACTGTCCGTCCTTCTTGAAGTGGAATATAAAGCGGTTCTCGTCGGGAATCACTTCCACATTGTTGAACACCAAGCGGCCATTCACATTCACCATCTGTTCGCGGAAAACATCCAGCACCCGTTCTGCGCAGAGTTCGCCTTCCTTCTCGCTCAAAGCCTTCAACACAGGCTGCAAAGCCGCGGCCTCCTGCAGGGTCATCTTGTAGCCGAACTTGGTGATGATTTCGTACACGGCAGTGCGGCCACTCTGGCTCGTGAAGCTGAGGGAATCATTCTGGTTACGACCAATGATGGAGTAATCGATGGGGCGATAGGCGCCCTTCTTCATATCCTTCGTCTTGCTGGCGCCATCCTGATGGATGCCGCTACGGTGCACAATAGCTTCCGCACCAATCAACGGGGCGCGGATATAGATAGGCACGCCGCTCCACTGGCTAATGAGAATAGCCGTTTCATAAATGCGGTCCAGGTGCAAGCCCGTATCCACACCGGAATTGTGGAGGCCCAAAGCCACCTCATACAAATTGGTGTTACCGCAGCGCTCGCCAAGGCCATTCAAAGCCACTTCCAGCTGGGTAGCGCCCACAAAGAAGCTCTCCACCGTAGCAGCAGTCGCCATGCCCAAATCATTGTGGCAATGGACAGAAATAGTGACATCCTTGGGCAATGCCTCGTAAACCTGCTGAATCTGGTCCACATACAGCTTGGGGCGGTAGCGTTCCACCGTGTTCGGCAAATTGATGGTAGTGGCACCCGCCTCCACCACGGCCTTCAACACATCGATAACGAAATCCATGTTCTCCAGGCAGTCACCAAAGTGTTCCGCACTGAATTCCACATCGCCCTTGTCACCCACCAGGGACTTGGCCAAGGTAACGCACTTCACGGCCTTTTCCTTCACCTGCGCAGGAGTCAAGTGCAGCACATGCTCCATAGAAAGCGGACTCGTGGCAAGGAAGGTATGAATGCGGGGGTGCGGCGCAAACTGAATTGCCTCCCAGCAGCGCTGGATATCGCTTTCCACACAGCGGGCCAAACCAGAAACCACAATTCTGGATGCAGATTCGTCGCCCTCAGAGGCCATCTTGGCAGTGAGTTGCGCCAGTTCCTTGCAGGATTCAAAATCCATTTCGGAAGATGCCGGGAAGCCCACTTCGGCTCCCTGAACCCCAAGCTTTAAAAGCTGCAGGTACACATCTTTCTTCTGTGCATTATTCCAGGGCTTCGGAAGAGCCTGGTTGCCATCGCGGAGTGTTACATCGTAAAAGAAAGGTTTTCTATTTTCGTTCATTTTTATCTCCTTGCCCGCCTCAAAACGCTGCAAGATTTTTCCATGCTTAAAGTTAGCATAAAAGAAGAACCCGCATCGAATGGAAGCGGGTTCTTTATGGTTAAATCTGTTAGCGCTTTGCTTTAGACAACACCTTGGAACCTCGCTCCAGAAGCGATTAGGCATAGAAGTCGAAGGTTCAAGTTTTGCATCATAAAGTTTTGCCCTAATTCTCGTGACTTACTTGTTCTCGAAATAGTAGGTCTGGAGAGTCTTGCCATCCTGAGAGAACTGGATGATCTGCTTACCCTTGGGAAGGTCGCCAGTGATCTTGAAGAGGTTTTCTGCAATGTAGGTAACCTTAAGGTCAGTAGCCTTATCCTTATCCACAAAGAGGCCCTTCTTGTCAGCAGCGTCAAAGCCCTTACAGTCAGCGTGAGCGGCAACGTCGCCTTCCACAGCCGGGTAGGTCTTAGCAACAAGCGGAGTAGTCACAGAAGAAGCATTGCGATAGAACACGTCAAGTTTGCCGCCGTCAATCACGCGAGGTGCCGGAAGCGGAATCATCTTGGGAGCGCCCTTCTTAGCCTTCTTGTCCTGCTTGCCAGGAACCTTGGCAGAGCCATCCTGCTGCGGGAATTCCATGCGGTAACCAGCAACAGAAGCGTCGCACTGGGTAGACCAAATCACCCATTCATTCTGAATCTTCTTCGGGCCTTCTTCGGAACCCGTGTAGAGACCCGGATCCACCTGGTCACTGTAGATGTAGAAGTTCACCGTCAAGTTCGGATTTTCTTCAGTAGTGGTGATGGTGTTGCGAGTCTTGATGTACTTGGAACGGCCAGCGATGGCCTTATAGGTGCCAACGGGAACGTTTTCAAACTTGAAGTGACCCTTGCGGAGTTCCTGTTTGTACTTGTACTTTTCCTTCAGGGTGGAGTAAATGGTAGAGTCAAACCAGACAGTAGGCATTTCGAGAGCCTTGCCTGTGAAAGCGTCCAGCACATCACCTTCGATGGTGCCAGTCTTTTGGCAACCGGTCATAGCAAATGCAATGAGTGCGGCAGCGCAGAATGTGAGTTGTTTCTTCATATTGTTCCTCATTGTAAAAATGCACAAAAGCCCTCCCGAAAGGGAGGGCAAATGCTAATTAAGCTTCTTCGGCCTTAGCAGGAGCAGCCTTGCGGGTCTTGCGCTTAGCAGAAGTGATGTTTGCACCACCAGCAAAACGCTTGTTGAAGCTGTCGATACGGCCTGCCGTATCCACGCGATGCTGCTTACCCGTCCAGAACGGATGAGTATCAGCTGTGATTTCCAAAGAAATCACGTTATATTCAACACCATCGATAGTCTTCTTTTCGGCGGAAGACTTCGTGGAGCGGGTGATGTATTCTTTACCCGTATTCGCATCGACGAACACGACCGGTTGATAGTTAGGGTGGATACCTTGTTTCATTTTATAACTTCCTATGAAGTAGTTGTTTGAGAGCTCAAATTTAGATGATTTTTGGATTTTTGGCAAGCAAACGCCCTTTTTTTAGTAATTTTAAGGGCATGAAACGCTGTTTTCTCCTTTCTCGCGCCTTGATAGGTTCTCTCTTTTTAATGGGTTGGACTGGTTGTGACCAGGCCTCGGGTTCAGCCTGCGACCCCGTCCGGGTAGCTAAGATTGTGGAAATCAACAAGAAAATGCCGCTTCTGGAGTGGCCAGACAGCATCTATGTGGCCTCCCTGGACTCCATCCTGAAGCTCGAGCCTCTGAAGAAGAACGCCGAAAAAGAGAAGAAGCCGCAGCTCGCCATGAACGCCCACCAGGCCCCCATTTTCAACCTGCCAGGTTCCGTGACGGGCAAGAAGGATGCCCCGAAGGCAGCAAAAAGCGCGGCTGCTAACGCCAGCCGCAAGAATGGAGAAGCAAAAGCCTCGCAGGCAAACCACTCCGCCGAGAACTTCGCCAACCAGTTTTCCACGGCGCTCTCCGCCCTCCAGTCCGACCCCTCCAACGCAAGCCTCTACCGCGTTGTGGAAGCCAAAGATGGAGACGATTTGTTCAAGCTTCTAAAGCGGAGCTATGGTGCAGGCGCCCAGAACCTCCCCCGGTTCTACGTACTTTCGACATTACAATCCGTAAACCCCGGCGTGGTGTTAGAACACCTGAACGCCGGCGACAAAGTGCGGATACCTAAGATTTAAATTATGAGTTACTAATTATGAATTACAAGAGGTTCGCCACTCGGCGAACCATTTTTTGTAGCTCATAAAAAAAGTTCGCGATTCCATACCCGCGAACCTCTCATAACTTATAATTCATAACTAGAAACAAAGCACAGCTTTGTTTCTAGAGTACACCCTTGCTGCTGGGCACGCCCTTCACGTTGCGGGAGGGAGCAACAGCCATCGCCACAGAGCGGGCAAAAGCCTTGAAGATTGCTTCCAGGCAGTGATGGTTGTCGTTACCGTAGAAGAGCTCCACATGGAGGTTCATGCGGGCATTTTCGCAAACACTCTTGAAGAAGTGTTCAAACATGCTGGCTTCAACACCGCCTGCCATTGCAGCAGGGAGTTCCACCTTCCACACAAAACCGATGCGATTGCTAAAGTCGATGCACACGCGGGCCAAGGCCTCGTCCATGGGGACAAAGTAGAAGCCATAACGCTCAATGCCCTTCTTATCGCCCAAGCATTCCACAAGCGCCTGACCGAGGACGATGCCGATGTCTTCC
The DNA here is from genome assembly GCA_024398875.1 of Fibrobacter sp. Taxonomy (GTDB): domain Bacteria; phylum Fibrobacterota; class Fibrobacteria; order Fibrobacterales; family Fibrobacteraceae; genus Fibrobacter. Next base: position 82,736 of record JAKSIJ010000004.1, on the reverse strand, counting down.
ATGCTGTGATGCATGTCTACCGCCACATCGCCCTTGCAGGTCAAATCCAGATGGAAACCGCCGTGAACCTGGAACAAGTCCAGCATGTGGTCCAGAAAAGCGTTGCCGGAATCAATCTTTCCGCGGGAGGCCTCGTCCAGGTTGAGGAAGAGGTCGATGGAAGTTTCAGAAGTCTTTCTTGAAATTGTAGAAGTTCTCATGTTGAACCTACTTTAAAACTTTTCCGTTGTACACATTGAATTTCGCAACACGGGCATTCTTTGCCAGAGGAATCTTTGTGGTCTTTCCGTTCAGCACCATCTTGGAAATAGCACGAGGTTCTCCGATTACCACAAAAACGGTATCGGTAGCCTTATAAACCATGCGGGTCCCGGCCTTCACCAAGTTGGATTCGCGAAGGAACTTATCATCATCTTCATGGCGTTTGATTCCAATCCAAGTGCGCATTTCACCAGAAGCTACCAGTTCCAAGCGAGTCTTCGCACCCTTTACAGCAGGTTCTTCTGCAGCTTCTTCTGCCTCCTCTTCTTCAGCAGCCTCTTCTTTTTCGGTTGATGTAGAAGAAATGAAAATCGTAGCAGATGCCGGAAGCGCAGACTTCTTCACTGCGGAATCCACTTCCGCCTGACTTAGGCCCGGTTCCTTTTTCTTTGCCGTATCGGCAGCAACGGAATCCACAGCCGCGAGAGAATCGCCTTCCAGAGAATCGGCGGCAATCGCACCCTCGGGCATTTCCGCAGGTTCCATAACGGGTTCTTCCACCACAGCTTCCTTAACCGGAGCAGACTTAGCAGCCGTCTCCGTAGCCTTGGAAACATCACGAGCAAAATGAGCCGCGAGCACAATAGCAAGGCCCACAATCACAACAATGATGGGGATAATGAAATTCTTATGCTTTGCTGGCTCTTCAAGACCAAGAGGATTAGAAGCCTTGTCGGCCTTAGGAGCAAAATCACTAAGAAGGCTGGCGTGGCGAGTTCCACTTTCGGCACCATACCAGTCCAAAACACGCTTCTGGTCCAAGCCCAGTTTGTTGCTGATGGAATTCAAATAACTGCGGAGATAGGCTTCAATGGGGAAAGCCTTCCAATCTCCGGCTTCAATAAGCTCAACGTTCTTTTCCGATAAATGCGTTACCGTCGCAAGATCTGCAGCGGACATACCCCGGGCTTCACGAGCTCGAGTGAGATAGGCGCCAAGACGTTCGTCGGGTCGTTTATCTTCAATAGGATTCACTACTATACCTTCAACTTTAATTTTTCAAGCATTCCAAGGGTGCGAGCCACGGGGAGCCCCACCACATTGTAATAGCAGCCGCGAATAGAGTGGATGAGGCGAGCACCCTGCGTTTGGATGCCATACGCCCCAGCTTTATCCAGCGGGTCTTTAGAATTTACATAATTTTCGAGGTCTTGTTGGGAGTTTTCCCGAAAAATCACCTCAGTTTCTTCTTCAGAGGCGTCGAGGATTATTCCATCTTGGACGATGGCGACGCCCGTGATTACTTTATGCGAACGACCGTTCAGCGCTTGCAGCATGCGGAGTGCATCTGCGGCATCCTTCGGTTTGCCAAGAGGCTTATCGTCGAGAAATACCAGCGTATCGAACCCGAGAACCACTGCGCCCGCCTCCTTGCGAGAGACGGCCATGGCCTTCGCCACCGCATTTTCCCGAGGGTAATCCAGAGGATTTTTGCACTTGGGATTTTCCTCCTCGCCCGAGACGAGAACGCGGAATTTTATGCCCAGCTGGGTGAGGATTTCACGACGACGGGGAGAACCACTTGCCAAGATTAATGCTGAATTATGAATGCTGAATGCAGAATTATCATCAGGCGAAGTCAATGTTGATTCATGAATGCTGAATGCAGAATTACCATCAGGCGAAGTCAATGTTGATTCATGAATGCTGAATGCAGAATTATCATCAGGCGAAGTCAATGTTGAATTACGTTTCATATTTAACACCCTTCCTTTTTTCTGCCGACTTCACAATACTAACTAGAATTTTCGTCAACTCCTCCACATCTTTCAGTAGAGGCTGAGCCTTCTCTGTGGATATGTAACCAGTATCCATCATCAACGAAATCCAATATTCCGTTTCAGAAGCCTCTTTCAAAGAAATGCTCATTTTCGCAATGAAATCAGCATGACTCTGACCTCTTATCGCCTCATGTATATTTGCCCCTATGCTCGTTCCAGATTTCAGCATTTGCTTGGAGAGAACATACTCTTTTTTCTCTTGCACAAGCTGCTGATACAAATGAACAATATTTATTGCAAATGCCCGACTTTTTTCAACAATAACATTAGAATTCTTTTCCATATAGTCTATTTCCTAATCTTTTTCATTCCACAAGATACTCGTCCTGACAAAATTCAGCATTCTGCATTCAGCATTCTTAATTAGTAGAGGTTTCAGTGCTGCCGGCGTTCAGCTTGATATCGGGCAGGTCACGCACGTAAATGGAGAAGCTCCAGCCCGCGGCAGGGCCCGTTGGGGTCCAAGTGAAATCCAGTTGCCAGCAGTGGAGAACGCGGTTGAAGGTAAATTCATGCGTGACGAACTTGCCTTCATTGTAATCGTAACGGGTGCTGTAGCTCATCTCCCAATTCACCGTAGGCTGGAAGGTGGCGTTAATGCCCGTAGAATGAGAAACATCGTCCTTGAACAAGTCCTTCCCTACGCGAGTACTAGAGAATGTATAGCGGTAATCAAAACCAAAACTCCACTTGAGCATTTCATACTTGCCCATCTGGGAAGGGAGTCCTCCGTTAAAGTCGCCATCCCAGCGGAAGTTGCGGGAAAGTTCATAGCCCCAGTAGGTGAGCTCCGGGACCTGCACCTTGTTTGGATTGCTGGAAAACTTGTGATAAACACTATGGCGGGTATTTATGGTAAACAGGTAATCGGGCAAAACCTGCAAACCAAAACTTGAGGTAATGTCGGAGAAGTTCAGAGAATCTGCCGCAAAGTTGTAAGACACATTATGGCGTGTGGTGAGGATTCGTCTGTTGCCGTACTGGTCCTCCACCGTTCTGGACGTATCCCCGTTGGCGGTATCTGCCACATGGCCCACCACCGTCAAATACTTGATGTCGAAATCATTGTTCAGGCCAAAGCCCACCGTTTTCTGTTTTTCCTGATAAGGTCTCTGCCCTAACAACGGATGTGGAGCAAAATGTTTCACCGTATCAATCTCTGGAGCGTAGGTATACGAAACACTTGGAGAAAGCACATGGCGTGCACCCGTGAACCTTCCCCACTCCGGCAACCAGATTCCATACAACTTCGTATCGGCGGTAATGCTGTAATCGTGATTGTAGGCAAACTCGCCATACTCATCGTGTTCGGGATCCAGACTTACACGGCGCTTCCAATACTTGCTAGAATCCTGAGGATTTATCCAGGATGTTCCTGTCCAATAACCCGTAAAGGAAGCCTTCGGTGTAAGGTTCAAAACATTAAACAGCGTCAAGGAATAATCCAGAGAATAATTACCCGTATAGCCCACGTACTCCGCCGTGGTATCCTTATCCAGAATGGTATCTCGCGCACGCTTGGTATAGTAATTGAAACGGTTGTTGAAATTGTAGTTGAACTTCTCCATGTAGCTTTCAAAGGAGCCGTCTTCAGCCGCCTCTTCATCTTCATCCACCTCAAAATCAAACAGCGGACCACTCATACGGTACTGCACATCCGGAATCTGGCGCTCCATCATGTCCGTCACCAAGTTATGCTGCTGACTCCCCTTCACGGTGAGGCTCTTGTTGGTACCGAACTTTCCAGAATAGGCCAGCTGCGCATTCGCCTGCTGGTTCAAGATAGTCTCGGCATCAAGTCCGTTATCCTTACGCACATTCTGGCTACTGACGAAAGAACCGGAACCGCTCAAAGTATGCTTGCCATCGGGAGTGAGGTTCTGGTTATGGGCAAAAGAGATGTCGTAGCCGCTGTTGGCAAAATCAAATTCCTCCAGGTAAGCCGTATAGCTCACGTTTCCATCCAGCACATAACGCTTTTTGTAACGCACCTCGCCCGTCATGGTGGAACGTTCAAACCGAGCTTCCTCACCTTCGATAATGTCGCCCTTCAAAGTGGCGTCCCAATAATCGTTAGGTGCATAGTAAACACCCAAGTTGCTGATGTAGTAGCCCTGCACCTGGTCACCACCGAATTTCGGAGTCAACAGGCCAGAACGGCGACCGCTCTTGAGAGGCGCCACCACCATGGGGAGCACCGCCACCGGCACATCGGCAATGTTCAACACCACAGGCCTTGCAGTGATGGTCTCCTTTGGCTTCACCACCATACGGCGACCGTAGAAGTAGAAGTGCTGGTGCGTAGAATCGTTACAGGTACTAAAGTCACCGCGGGCAATCTGCAAGCGGGTATCGGGCAAGCGCCGCACCTCCATGCCGTTCAACTGCTGGTTATCTTGATATGTGGTAGCGTAATATATCTCGCCTATGCGGCTCTTCATGTTGTACTTCATCCGCATACCCGAAAGAGAAGGATTCTTCGTCTCCCGCAATACGGGATCTCCGCTTGCGGCAAGGACGCTGTTCTGCTGGTCGAACCAGATGGTATCCGCATCCAGCGTGGCAGTTCGATACTTTAGTTGCGCGCTGTTATTCAAATTGAAGGTGGACTTTTCCACATCATAAATCAAATCCACCGCACGATATTCCACAGTGTCTGTGCCCGTGGTATCGTTCATCCAGTCCACTTCCGTAGTGTCCTCTTCCTCCTGCACCCGCTCTTCCAGTTCAAAGCGAGTCATCTCCTGGCCGAGCACGGCAGGAGCAAAAAGGGTCGCAAGTACAAACGACAAAACGACCCACAGAAGGCTATGGGTTCTAGACATTGTCATGTCGGGGATAAGATAGAAATTTGGAGGTGGCAGCAAGATGCTGGGCAAAACGAAACGGGCCTGCAGACATACTGCAGACCCGTTTCAAAACCTTGCGGCTACCGCGACGTTCTTCGCGTGGAACTCAGTTTACGTTCTACGCGGGATGCGGCTTACTTGAGAACAGCGAACTTGCCAGACACACCGGAAAGTTGTTCAAAGCTCACCATGTAACGGCCTGAAGGAACATTGGCTCCATCCCAGCTCACGGAATTGATGCCCACGTTCGCATTATCCAGGCGGGCTTCGAAGACCATGTTGCCGCTAGCATCGCTCACCTTCACAACCACCGTACCGGCGTTCTTCAGGGAGAAGGAAATCTTCTGGCGGTCAAAGCCGCGAAGCTTTGCGCCATTGGACTTCGTGCTGTTAGTTTGTTTGTAACTCGGAGCGGGAGCCTCGGCCTTTTCTACGAAAATGCCATCAAGGCCCTTGGCACCCACCGTCTGTTCGGCAGGAATGGTGCGGCCATTGCTAAGCACCGTCAAAAGTTTTTTGTCCGTGGTATTTGCGGCAGCGAAGGTTTCCAACTCTTCCGCAGAGAATTCCTGCTGGCCATTGTACCACTTGGTCACAGCTTCGCCATCCAGGTTTTCCACGCGCATCTGAGCACGACGAACGACCGCCGTATAGGTATCGCCACCGCTCACATAAGTGAGTTCCACCGGACGATTCACCTGGCCGCGGATGAGGTTCTTGGATTCGTCGATAGACTTGCCCTTCAGGGAAATGCCATCAATAGCGATGATGTCGTCACCTACCGCAAGTTTGGATTCTGCTGCAGGGCCACCAGGAATGACCTCCACCACATGGACGCCTGCCGGCACCTGATAGATGGTGATGCCGATGCCACCAAATTCTTCGCTAGCCATAAGAGGGGCTGCAACCAGAGCTGCAGTCAAAGCCACTTTTGCAAAACGATTCATAAAAACTCCTTACTTCTTCTAAATCCAATATATATAAAAACTCAAAAATGTGCAACCGGGCTAATACTTACCATAGTATCCATAGCCGTAATAGTGGCCACGATCGTGCTCGCAATGGTTCATCACAAAGGCGCAGGGCTTATCGCCAAAGAGTTTGAGCTTTTTAACGGTTTCCTTAATCTCATCCATGGAATGCTTGCCGTAATGGAGCACCACCAAACTGAAATCCACCACCGGCCAGATGAGTTCTGCATCGGTAACAAGGCTTACCGGAGGCGTATCCACGATGACCAGGTCAAAGAGTTCGTCCGCCTTGGCAAGCATATTCGCAAAAGCCTTCCCGCGGAGAAGTTCGCTGGGAGATACAGCAGCACGGCCAGACCCCATCACAAAGAGGTTCTGGGTAGAAGATTCAGCGCAAGCTTCCTGAACATCCATTTTGCCGACGAGGACATCGGCAAGGCCCGCGTTCCTGCGCCCGCGATGAACACCGCGACGCATATCCGCGTCTATCAGGAGAACCTTCTTGCCGGAACCTGCGTGAAGTGCGGCCAGATTCAAAGAGACAAAGCTCTTGCCCACACCAGGAATGAGGCCTGTCACCATGACGTTCTTGCTGGTACCCATGGCACTAAAATCCATAGCCGTCTGGAGGGAGCGGACAGCCTCGCTAGCAGGATCATCCGGAGCAGCCACCACCAGAGGTTGGTCGGCAGTCCGCCCTTTATGTTTACGGCGATGAAGGATTGCATTATGACATTCCGGAATTTTTGCGTACACACAGACGTCTGTTTCCCGTTCGACTTCAGAAGAACTGCGGACTCCATTCTGGAGCATGCGGAGCAGGAACACAATCAGAACACCAATCATGAAGCTTGCGGCCACAGCACAAATCAAGATGTTTAGCTTTTTCGGTTTGCTTTGAATAGGTTCAATCTGCGCAAAATCAACAATGCGCACGTTACCCACCTCACCGGCGCGCACCACCCGAAGCTGCTGGATGTTGTTGAGCATGGTGGTATATAGGGCGTTGTTGACCTGCACCTCTTCTTGCAAGCGAAGCACCTCTTGCTGCGTGAGAGGCATCTTTTCGGCATTAGCTTTAAGTTTAGCTAGTTCGCCACGAAGCTTTTGCTGCTGACGCACAATGGTCTGCACCGCCGGATGTTCTTCCTTGAACAAGCGCGTGGCCTCCTGGCGCTGCTGCTCTAATTCCAGAAATTGCTTTTGGAGGTCGACTTCCTTCTGCAAATGGACCTGAGTCTCCCCCGTCATATCCACCGAGCCAATCTTATGGCGATAGTCCGCCAGCACCTTTTCGGCACTATCCAACTTGGCCTTCACTCCCGGGAGTTGTTCTTCCAAAAATTCCAAAGTCTTTTCCGCCTCGGCACTGCGCATCTCCACATTCTGACGCACATAGGTATTGGCAATAGTATTCAGAATGGCTGCGGCACGGTCTGCATAGCGGTGAGAATAAGAAACTCCGATAATGCCCGTCTGCTTTCCCTTCTCCGATACAGCGAGCGATTTGGAAAGATTGCGCACCGCCATAAGAGGATTCTGTTGCGTAATGAGGAATTTTTCACCTTCCTCAGCTCTCATGAGCTTCACTTGAATCGTGAGCGTATCGCCAGCATAAGGTGCACGAAGCGTTTCGCCCACCTCTCCCTCCACCAATGTGGAACCTTCAGGAGTAATCACCTTATAGGAATTGGCTCCAGTAACCACGGCGAACCAATCGTCTTCTATGGCAATTTCCGGAATTTCCAGATAAGCCAAGTCCATGCGACCCTCATCATGGATGAGACGCCTAAACTTGCTCACCGGAACCGCATTATAGCAGAGATGTTCCACTTCCACCACATAGGAAAGCACCAACCGACTCTTAATAAGTTGAATTTCTGCATCGGCAGGGCTCGCCACTTCCAAAAGAGCACCCATTTCGCCCATGGCCTTACTGGCATTATTGCCCTTTGCATCAATCTGCAAAAGGGCATCGCTGGTAAACTGCGGACGAATCCAGAAGGAAACCAACAAGCCAAGCACCGCACCCAGGAACACCATGCCGCACAAGAACAGGCGGCGATTCCACAGAATGCCAATGGCTTCCAGAAGAGTAATCGTATCGTTCTGGGGCTGGGCAATGGCCGCAACGCTGATGGTCTGCTGCTTGGATTCTTCTTGCATATTAACCCTCATAACCCTTAGGATTGTTCTTCTGCCAGTTCCAGGAATCGCGGCACATCTCTTCGATGCCGAATTTCGCTTCCCAGCCCAATTCCGCCTTGGCCTTAGCCGGATTGCAGTAGCAGGTGGCAATATCGCCTGCGCGACGGGGCTTGATGCTGTAGGGCACCTTCACACCGTTCACCTTCTCAAAGGCCTTCACCACGTCCAGCACGGAATAGCCATGGCCCGTGCCGAGATTGTAGATAGCTAGGCCGCACTTGCGCTCAATCGCCTGGAGGGCGCTCACGTGGCCCGCTGCCAAGTCGCAAACGTGAATGTAATCGCGGACACCCGTTCCATCGGGAGTATCGTAGTCATTACCGAAAACGCCCAGCTCCGGCCGGCGGCCCACCGCCACCTGAGTGATGTAGGGCATCAAGTTGTTGGGAATGCCATTGGGATTCTCGCCAATGCGGCCGCTCTGGTGCGCACCAATGGGGTTGAAATAGCGGAGGAGCACCACGTTCCATTCCGGGTCAGCCTTCTGCACATCGCTCAGGACCTCTTCCAGCATAGACTTTGTCTTGCCGTAGGGATTGGTGCATTCGCCCTTGGGGCAACTCTCCGTAATGGGGATGACGGCCGGGTTCCCGTACACCGTGGCAGAAGACGAGAAGATAATGTTCTTCACGCCGTTGTTCCGCATGGCGTTCACCAGCACGAAAGTGGCGTTCAGGTTGTTCTCGTAGTATTCCAGAGGTTTGGCGACGGACTCCCCCACAGCCTTGAGACCGGCAAAATGGATTACCGCGCCAATCTTGTACGACTTGAAAATGGAATCCATGGCAGCGGCATCACGGACATCCGCCTTGATGAATGGAATGGGCTTGCCGATGATTTCGGAAACGCGACGGACAGACTCCTCGCAGGAATTGGAGAGATTATCAACGACGACAACGGAATGGCCCGCCTTGTCCAGCTCAATAATCGTATGGCTACCAATGTAGCCCGCACCACCTGTCAATAGAATCTGCATACAAAAACCTTTACAGATGGAGAATATAGCTAAATTCTGCGCCTAAACGTTTACGAACTTTCGGAGTTTACCATTCATTTCAAGGCCAGCATCGGCCATGCACTTCAAGGCGAACAAGTCCGCCTCCTCTTCCTTTTGCAGATTCTTGTTGCCGTGATACACATTCTTGATGAAGATGTCCTTTTTGCCATGAAGGATGATGTGGGAAAGTTCGTGGAAGAAAGTGTACCAGAACGCCTTGCGACTCTTGAAGCGGTCGTGAATCTGGATGATTGGAATATCGCGGTACCAGCGGGCCATGCCATGGATGGGCGCGCTCTTGAAATTCTGCACATACAGGATTTTTATGCCGAGGGAAAGTCCCAGTTCCTGAAGTTTGAGCATTCCCTCGTCAATTTCGCCAGGCTTCCCCATTGTCCGTTCACTGCCATAAGCGCGGGCCAGGTCGAGGAACTGCGGCAAAGCCTTCTTGAGCGCGGAACGCAGCTTCTTGTCGTTCTGCTTTTCCATGGGGATGGCCTCTGCAAGAATTTCGCCCCGGCGAAGCCATACGGAAGTCGCATAGGGGTCCTGCGCCTCTGCAAGCGAAATGCGGAAAGCCACCTTGAGGTCGGCACTCAGATAGTAGTTTTCCCAAGCCTTCGGGGACGCCACCCTGAAGAATCGCAGAATGGGAGAAACATTGTCGTCCTTGTTGTCCAGGTCCTTAATCCAGTTGCGGAGAGAAAGCTCTTTCAAGGGGAAATCGGAACGCCATAGAGGCTGACTTTTAAGCGATTCACGCATTTTCTTACGCATCAGGTCTTCTTCATACACCCTCTGCATAGAAAGCCACTCTTCGGCAGCAATGTCGGTAGCATATTCCAGATTAAGCGCCACCTCCGTGGAAACGCGACACTTCCCCTTGAGGATTTCGTTCACCGTTTTAGGCGTGTAACCAATTCGCTGTGCGAACTCGTTCACATCCATCCCCATTTCCTCAAGCTTTTCCTCAAGGATATCACCGGGAGAAACAACAAACCAATAGTTTTGAATTTCTTTTTTAGCCATAAACCCACCTACAAAAAATTTTCATAGAACCTCCTTCGTTAATCATTTTTCCAAATATAAAAAAATTTTTGACAAACGAAAGAGGTGCGTCTTTTTTCAATAGATACGTTTTTTTTATAAAAGAAACGAGCAGCCGGAGCCACTCGTTAACAATCAATCAATGGCACATAATAAACCGATAACATTCATACGGAATAAAATCGGACATTTTAGCGCCTTCACGCATACGTTCGTACAAATCCAACGAAACATCCCTTTCCAAACGATTACTAGGAATCAGGGAATACTTCTCTATTTTAGCTCTTTTGTAGGGAATATACGAAGTATGCTCCACAGAACTATGATCACCTGGATTCAAGATGCATGTAGTTTCTTCAGATGGTAGGCCATGGTATGTAGAGCGATTAACAACCAAAACATCATCATTGGAGTCAACATGAGTAATTACAAAATAGCGATGAGTCGTTTTATCATCAAAACGAGAAAAACTTTCTTCCAAATTGTTCATTAGGCAAGTTCTCGTTCGAAGAGTCCATTTTCTTCAAGCGCTGCATTGATTTCATCTTCACTCTTACCCAAAGCGAGCATCATTTTTTTGAGAGAAATCGGACGTGACGAACCATTAGGATCTTCCCACTCTGGAAGCTTATGCATAACTTCATCAATGAGTGTCCAACGATTCCAGTTGCCGTATTTTTCAACAACCCCATCAATGACCTTCATTTCTGCCTTTGAAAGTTTATCAATTTTTTTAAAGGCAAAATTTTCGTTCATATGGATGTCATTGTCCTGAGTCTGGAAATAGGAATTCCAAACCTTTTGAAATTCTTCAATGGAATCGTTACGTATCAAATTCAATAGCCTCGAAAGAACGGGCCCCTTAGGCATAGAAGCAAAATCATCATTGGAAATTGTACTATCGTACAATTCAACAAACTTGCGGTCGGAAAGATACATTAGCTTTATAAGCATAATGTACTTCATAGAATCTACATTCATTTGCTTCATGATGTAGGCTGCAAAACCGATTAACTTTTCGACATCAAACAGCATAAAGAAGACCCCAAACATTATAAAATCCCCCTTAATATACATTTATACAGAGACTGCGACAACATACCCAATGAACCTCCTTCGGCTTACATGCTAAAAAAAGCCAGAAACAAAACGAACTACTGCACAAATATACACTATTCAACAAAGAAAAACAAGGGGGTTCCTAAAAATTTTTCATTTTGCAAACAACTGTTTGCAAGCTTCCCTGTTCTGTAATTTATTTGTAAAGAATCATCGTTCCCTGGTGTAGGAATATCCGGCCTTTTTCACGTAGGTGTCGAAGTAGTGTCCCATGGAACTGGAGAGCATCATCCCCTCATAGACGGAGGACGGGACCCCGGAATAATGATAGACGGAACCATCTCGGAACTCCACGCAGAGCACGGAAGTCATGGGATTGTAGCCCACCTGCTTGATCAGGGCGGAATTTACCGGTTTAAGATTGCAATTGTGCATATTTTCTCCTTTGCTTGATTTAGCATCAATATGACAAAGGAGAAGGGAGAATGGGAAGAGGGTTATGAAAGGATTTTTCTTTTCACGAAAAAATTACAACGATTTACATTTTATGTATCTCATCAAGGCCTTGAAATCCGAGGGGCATGTAACGATGTTTATTCCCAAAGAAAGAAGAGTACAAAAGAAAATAATTTTTATACCTAGTACAAAAAAAGCAAAATAGTCATTGCACTGTAACGAAAATATCGAACCAATCTTAAAACAAACCATAACACATACAACATCAATAATTACTCGCTTCAAAAAATTAGTGAATGGCAGATAAAGAACATTCTTTGATAAATAATGCACCAAGTAGAATGTTCTATAAATCATTGCCAAAAGGGTTCCTATTGCCACTCCAACCAAATCATAGTTGAAAACAAGCGTTATGGATACAACCACATTGATTAGCACCTCATAAATGGCACTATTCTGAGTTTCTTTAAAATGACCCGCAGATTGAACCATAATATAGTATGGAGTCCTAACGCAAAAGAACATTGTAGCCATTAAAAATATGTATGCAAAAAGAGGTTGAATATAATTTGCATCATGGGCCTCCATTGTATACACATGGACAAAAGGAAGAATTAATAAAAAGGTCACAGAAAACATTATAGCTACTGATGTATGAATTATAAATTCAAACAAGCTAAAAGTACGTTTTAACAAATCTTCTTCTTTTTTTGCATACATATCCCCAAGCAATGAATAAAATCCATTAGAAAGAGAACTTACTATAGACTGCAAACCATTTGATATTAAATGATATACATAATAAATAGAAACAATCTTTAAATTCGAAAAGAATGTAAGAACTACAATATCGGAATGTTTCAAAACATATGTCGCAAAATGTTGAGCAAGTCCATTCCATTTCTGTTTAATCGGTTCTCCTTCATACGAAACGGAGAAATCTATCTTATATATTTTTTTTACATACAATTGTAAAAGCAGCGGTTTGAAAACAAAGATTCCCGCAGTAGCAATTTTTACAACATGCAAAGAATAATTGTGCCGTATAAGAACAACGCTCACTATCGTGGTTAAGACCACCACCAATGAAGATATCACTAGGGAAACATACGCACGTTGAGATGCATTCAGCAATTGATCATATACAATACCAAACAAATACTGCGAAATAGAACCAATAGCGATAGCGGCGATTAAAATGGCCGTTGAAACAAAATCAAAGCAACTTTCTGAAACAAACGGAAAAACAAAAATCAAAACAATCGTGTATAGAAGGAGGAACACTCCAATCTTTGTAAAGAATTTTCGCGATGACAATAGGACTTTACTTATTTCAACAGAATCATTCATTGCAAGCGGCTTATACAAAGACGCCCTTACAACTGCCCCCATACCCATTTCTGTCAATGCAAAAAAAGCTAAAAAATTTGATATGGACGCAACCAAACCATTCGCAGAAGAGCCGTAATACTTAATAATCAACGGAGGTAAAACAAAACCACTTATAACCACCACGATCTGGTAAAATAAAGACAATCCAGAATTAAGTACCAATTTTATTGCCCGACTCATAGTTTCAGGTTTCCTTTGTTTTCATTTATTAACCAAATCACTACAAATGGAATCCAAAAAGTATAAGAATCACCCGATTCAACCATAGATTGCATTATCAAGGGAATCGCAAAATAAATAGCATAAATGGAACGAATACGCACTATATCAAATAAAAAAAGAATCACAAATGCAGTCAGCCCCAATAAACCACACTGAACAAATATTGAAATAAAAATATTGTGTATTTTATGCCCTCCATTCCACGCATCACACCCACCCCCTATAACAATATTTTCAACAGAAGAAAATGCTTGGGAAAACATATCCATTCTTCCGTTTGAATCTTCATAGGATTCCAATGAAATCACACGGTTTAATTGTTGAGCGTATTCAAAAGAAAATAAATCTACAAGGGTAAATCCCGCAGCTATTACAAGAAGAAGAGACCCCAAAAAAGCAAACTTATTATTTTTTATATTACGCCATTCCAAATGGAGAAAATAGACTACAGAAATTGATAACAGACAAGCAAAACCGCCACGACTTAACGTCATAAATACACAATATGCCATAGGAATTAGCAAGAGATTATAAACAAGTTTTTTTGCTTTAGATAAATATAATTGATGCATCAAATACGGAAAGGCAGCAAATCCAATAACAACAACGTACACAATTTGATTCGAATTTATCCATTGCCATAAAACAAGCAGTCTTGTCCTAGTGTAAAAATTAAAGGACATAAATGGATTAGACACAGCAACAAATAGTGCAAATAATGCCCCCGCCCAGAAGCACCCTTTAATTAACCTATCTATGCTCTTCTTTGAATGATCGATTGTCACAAGGCAAAGCGCATATACAACATATATCAAATATCCAACAGAATTAACATTTAATGTATTTCTAAATCTTAAACAAGCACACACATATATTCCAAAAAAGAATAAAAAGAAAAAGAGTCCTTTATTTCGAAAAATATCTTGATTTGATTTTATGAGCCAAAATACTCCCGCAACAATGCCAATAGGTTTTATAAAAAGAGACACCGCATTGGGGACAAGGAAAGGCAGAAACAATCCCAAAAATGCCGTCAACGGCAAAATTATTCCATCATAGGATTCTTTTTTTATAAAGATTCTATTCATCAACTAATACAATGTTCTATTAGATTTTGCCATTCTCGCATAATTGAATTATAGCTAAAAAATTTTGATCGCAATAATGCAGCATTATGGTACCTCTCCCAAACATGGTCATTTTCAAGGACGTCTATAATTGCATCCGCCAATTGAATTTCCGTATCACTCAAAGTTTTTTTTGCATCAAAAGTATTATCATTTGCAACTTTTACCAATATTCCATAAGCGCCATATTCAGCACTTTTTAACGAGCCAACATATTCCGTATCCGGAGCCAGAATTTCTCTCGGTCCCGAAAGGCAATCACAAGCAATTGCAGGGGTTCCACAAGCAAGGGATTCAATGATTACGTTTCCTAATCCCTCATATAAAGAAGGAAAAACAAAAACACGACAGGCTTGAATCAGACGATGCGGAGCTTCCATAAAACCGCAAAATTCTATGCTGCTAGAGATATGCAATTTTTCTGCAAGTTCTTTAAGTCTACTTTCAAGGATACCAGTACCTAAAATGTACAATTTCGCATCAGGGATTCGTTTCAAAACCTTTGAGAATGCTCTAATAAGCAACCATTGCCCTTTTTGTGGAGTCATTCGGCCCATCGTAGCAACAGAATGAGCTCCCATTTTCATAGATCTCAATATATCTAACGAGGATTTTTCTAACAAAAGTTCTCCGTCACACGGATTATAAATGGTAGTAATTTTTGATGGGGGAATATGAAAAGATTTTATCAAATCTGATTCAACGCCCTTTGATAATGTCACAATCTTATCCGATTTTGAACCCGTAATATTCATCAACATTTCTCGAAAATAGGGAATAGAGCCACTAAAACCGCTTGCCTTAGACATAAATATTCGAATGGACGTTATTACAACCTCATGCCCATAACGACTAAAGATGTTAACTAAATTTGGTCCATCCATTAAGCTTATTGATACATCTATTTTTTCTATTGCCTTAATCTTTTTTGTTCTACTAATTCTCCGTATGAGATTTATAAGTTTTCCAATCTTTCCTGTTTTGGGAGGAAGCGATAAATCATGTAAAGTTCCTGCATACGGATATCTAATATTTCTTGCATCAAAAACGATCAAATGTACATTATATATTTTATCAAAAAAAATCGAGAGATTCGAAGCCGTACGTTCAGCGCCACCACCATTAAGAGTCGGTATGATAATTGCAAGATTTCTCATATCATTATTTCCTCAACAAATTTTTTATCCCTTATACAATCCCAACATATTTCCAATTTCAACATCATGAGCATCATTTTTAAATCGTGTAAATCCAGAACCGGGATGGAACGTCAACTCCGATGAATATATTTTCCCGTTAACTTCATACAAATCAACGCGAAGAAATTTAACTCCTTGGGACATGGTTTCACAAATTTCAAGCATTTTTTCATAGTTTAATGGTTTCGGGGGAATTCTAGTCAAAGGTTTGTAATCACTACGCTCATATTCAGCAAAAGTCCAATCTAGATTCAAAAAACTAATTGAAGCAGTCGCGTGATTTTCCAATCCAGAACTAACATATAAAAATTTTGGTTTTCCATTAAAACAATAAAACTTATAATCTACCAAAGAATTTCCATTCAAGCCTTCATTTTCCATATATTTTTCAGCTAATATTCTTGGTTTAACATTTTTATAAGGCCATTCTCGCCCTTCTTTGAAATAATTAAAATTCAAATGTTTTTCCAAAAAAACTTTAGCATTCTTTTTGTCAAAAGATGTTTTATCGCGGCATATAACAATTCCTCCACAATCATGCGTTGTTTTTAGCACAAATTGATTTGGTAGACAATCAAAATCAATATCTTCAAAACGTTCCCACACACCATAAGCGGGAATCACATATTCAGAGCCAATTCTATCAGCGACATATTTTTTCGCATCGTACTTATCAACCATTGTTGTGTAAACATCTTTTCTGTCATGTAATTTCAGCCACTGAATTTTTTCGTTAAATGTTTTAGGATTTTTTAAATTCGCAAATTTCTTAAAATGATAAAAAAACTTCAACTGGATATATACCTTATCAGGTAAGATGGAAAACAAGCTCTTCAATAATTTTCTCAACATACTACACTTCCTCCAATTGACTTCTCCACAAAGCTATCATTTCCTTCTTCGCAAATTTTTTTGACGTTTCTTTTGCATTTTGTCCACACATGTTACAAAAATTTTCTTCCGATAGCATTTTTACAATCGCATTTTTCAGCATATCTCCATCTCCAACAGGAACAATCAAACCGTTCCGTTCATTTTCAATAAATTCATCCGCACCAGCACAATTTGTAGAAATACACGGTAACCCCATCATCATAGCTTCAAGAAGGGCGTTAGATAAGCCCTCGTAATCTGATGATAGTATGAATAATTCAGCATCCGCAATTTGCTCATGTATGTTTGAAACATTCCCAGGAAAAAAAACTCTATTTTCCACACCTAACGATTTGGCCAACGAAGTCAAGTATTCTAATAAAGGTCCATCTCCATAGATGAACAAACTATAATCATTGTATTCCTGTGGTAAACTTGAGAATGCTCTTATAAGCATTTCATGATTTTTCTGTTTAGCTAATCTTCCTACAGCCACAATTTTTTTTCTTTTCACCGGAGACGCTTCGCACTTCACCGAAATTGGGTTCGGAATAACAATACACTTTTTCGCAATCGCTTTCGAAAAATATGCGACACTTCTCTTTGTCTGCAATACAATTTTAGCAGCAAAAGGATAAAGCAAACGAACCATAAACCGCGTGGCCAAACCACGTCCATCATGCCACGGATCATTTCTTTCAGATACAATAACCTTTGTTTTTGTACCTATAGCCGCCAATAAAACAAGCACGTTAATCCTTGCTGCAAAAGAAACTATTACATCAGGCTTTTCTTTTTTTATATAGCTTCGAACGCTCTTAATCCAATATGGAATTCTTTTTAAACGAGAAGTCAATCTTCCCGTAAAGTCAAAAACTTTTGTCGTTTCGTTTAAATCATAATCTACTTTATTAAACAACAACAAACCAATGTGAGTAACCCAACCACGTTCGGCAAAATCATTGGACAAAATACTGATAACACGTTCAGCACCACCTCGTCCCATGCTACCCAAAAAAAACGATATTTTCTTTGAGCACTTATCAGGCATTATAAATTTCCTTCATCATGCCCAAAACATTTTTCAGGCTAAACATCTTTATTTTTTCTTTATTTGCATCACCCATCTGGGCGATTTTTGCAGAATCATCAATGGTATTTTTCAAATTCTGAATCAAGCCATCCACATCATTGGGAACAAAATGTAATCCACCTACCCCATCTTCCACCAAATCAACATTTCCACGAATCTTGCTGCAAATAACAGCCTTTCCACTGGCCACCGCTTCCATCATCGAAACAGAAAGACCTTCTCTAAATGAGGGGAAAACAAAGACATCCGCAGCCTTATACAGCTTAAGGGCATCTGTTCTGTAACCAAGTAAATGGAATTGACTTTCTACACCAAGGTTCTTCGCCTGATTCAAGAGATTGTCTTTCTGGTCGCCAAGACCAGCAATGGCATAATGCACATTAGTATTATTCAACCTTGCTAGAGCCTTAACGACAACTTGATGATTCTTATTGACGTTGAGCTCCCCGATAGACAATAGCAAAATGCAATCTTCCGGCACGCCCATAGACTTACGAACTTCAGCCCTATCGCATTCTACACTTTGAATTTTTGAAAGGTCTATTCCTACCCCTGGAACATAGCATACTTTTTTTGCATGCATTTTCTTTTTTGCAAGTTCAAAATCTTCGTGATTGATGGTTATCAGCACATCAGTCAAATGCGCACAGATTTTTTCAATCGGGTAGTACATGAGCCAATTCTTCAAAGGAGCTCCCTTAAAAAAATGGAACCCATGCGCAGTGTAAAATACTTTTGTTCCCTGTTTGCGAACATTTCTACACGCCAAGCGTGTAATCATGGCGGCATTGGGAGTGTGGCAATGAACTATATCATAATGTTCCTTCTCCACAAGACCCTTCAACTGCTTATAAGCTATCAAATTGCACTTGCTAAACGGAGAGCGGGAAAAACGAATGTCGTAGGATTTACAACCCAACGTCTTGTAGATTTCAGGCAAAGGCTGTTCACAATTCGTGGCAATTTCCACGGAATGACCTTCACCCAAAAGCATCTTTATATGCTCCGGGAAAAAGCCCATCGTCATAGAAACTGTAGTCACATACAGAATTTTCATCTAGGCCTCGCCCACTTCTTTCGGTAAAAATTCTATGTAATAGTCGCCGTTTTCAAGAGTCTTCAGGACATTCACTTCATTGACCGCTTTAGCCGCAGCCATGGAGGCTTCATTCTCTGGAGAAATAGAGCCGAACATGCGAATTCCGAGGGTTTGAACGACCTCGTTCATCACGATGCCTTCCAACTTGGCAATACCTTTTTTTCGCCAACGATAATCGACCATGTACCCTTTAAAACTCTTCCCGTTCACAAAACTGCGGAGGAAGAAGTAGCCTACAATGGATTCACCGCTCAACACGAGGAAGGTGATAAAAGATTTGTTGCAAACAATCTTCTTTAGGGATTTCTCATCAAATCCGTGAGGTTTGAAAAATTTGAAGGCGTTTTCGGGCTGTTCCGCAAAGAACTTCACCATATCGGGGATATCATCCTTCGTTGCCAAGCGATGCGTATAGTCCGTAGAATACTTTTCAAGGATTTCTGGAATGCGTTTGAGGCCCTTGCGATACATCACGGAGAAAGCGAGGGCATTGCCCCACTCAATTGCGTCCCACAAGAATCCGCAACGTTCCTTGATTGTATGCGCAATCTCGTACAACATCACACGACCTCCATCAGCTTTTTAGCCTGTTTCTGGCCCAAATCGTATTCGGTCTGGCTGATTTTGCCTGTTGCAAGCAGATAGTCGCCCAAATCGGTGGCGGTGTCGCAGTTTTCTTCAGTAATGTCGCTGCGCTTGAACACTTTCGCAAACGTGGTGAGAATTATTTTCACGTCACCCCAAAAGGTGATGTGTTCGATGTACTGGAGGTCGTACGCAATCTTCGTTTCCCAGGTGACGGCATTGCGGCCATTCACTTGGGCTAGGCCACTGAGGCCCTGGCGCACGGTGTGGCGGCAGCGCTGTTCCGGTGTCATGAACACCATGTCGCGCACGAGTTGCGGTCTCGGGCCGATGACGGCCATATCGCCCTTCAATATGTTGAAGAGTTCGGGGAGTTCGTCAAGGCTCGTGCTGCGGAGGAACTTGCCGTACTTGGTGAGGCGAACGTCATCTGGGAGCAGGTTCCCTTGGGCGTCGCGGGCATTGGTCATGGTGCGGAACTTGATGAGCTTGAAGATCTTCTCGTTCTTCCCGGGACGCAGCTGCGTGAAGAAGGGATTCCCCTTCATCTTGATGGCTCCCAGAATCGTAAGCACGACGAGAACCGGGCTCAGGCAGACGATGGCCAGGAGCGCACAGAAGAAGTCGATGATTCTCTTAAACACGCGAGCGTACATGAGATTCCATCCATTTCCATACGGGCATTACATGCACCCGTTTACCTTCCACGTTGATTTCATCGGTCTGATTGAGGGTCAGCAAAAGTCCGCTTTCCATCTTGAAGAATTTCAGAGCCTCCGCCAAACCCGCAACCTCACGTTCCCTGTTTTCCACCGTAAAATCATAACACACCTGAATGGCGACTTTCGGCTCGTTATTTTGGCAGGCGATAAAATCACATTCGTGCCCGTTTTCGTTTAGGTAGAACACATCAAACTTGTTGCGGACCAGTTCCAGGAATACGGTGTTTTCGAGTTTGCGTCCCAGATCCTTCGAGAACGACGGTGACATGGCGGAATGCAGCCCCATATCCACGCAATATACCTTCTTGGGATTCACCTGCTGGACCTTGAATGAATAAGAGAACTTCGGAACGAACTGGACGACATATGAATTTTCCAAATACGAGAAGTAGTCCAGTATAGTCTGCGGAGCCTTTACACCAATTACATTCTTCAGCGACGTGGCACTTACCGGATTGCCGATGTTACCAATCAGGTATAGCAGCAGTTTTTTTAGGGGCAAGTCTTCTTTCAGGCCGTAACGAACCATGATATCGCGATAAACGATGTCGTTCACCAGGTTCTGCAAAATTTCCTCATCCATGAATTTGAGGTATTGCGGAAAACCGCCCAACTGCAAGTATTCATGAAAAGACCTTTCGCCTAAAACTTTCCTTTTCAATCCGCAGAATTCGGCGTAAGAAAAGGGGTACAAGGTCTTGCTGATGTGGCGACCCGTCAAGTGTGTTCCCAGTTCACGGCTAAGCAGGGAGGCATTGCTCCCGGTAATCACCACCTTGTAGCCCTCGTCCAGTTTTCCCCGGACATAAACTTCCCAGCCTTTAACAACCTGGATTTCATCAAAGAACAAATTCCTAGCCTTGCGTTCCTTGATAACGGCATCCAACAGTGCAAAGTCCTCCATTCTGAACCCATACAGCGAGGGTGTATCGAAATTGAGGTAGAGATGATTCTTGCATTTTCGCAGAAGCTGGCCCACAAGGGTGCTCTTGCCAGAACGACGGATTCCCGTAACAATTGTCGCATAGCCATCAACCGCCTTGACTTCCGGCAAAAGAGCCCTAGGAAAACTCGAGGTTCCCCGAATCTTTGCCGTCTGGACATCAACGTTTTTTTCTATGTCGACCTTGGATATCATAGCAATTTTCGTTTTCTTTCTACAATATAATATAAATTGACAATTAACACAAGTATAAATTACTAATTTATATTTTCAATATATCGCAAATTAGGGGAAGCACTCCTTGATGATTTCAATGATGGCGTCCTGCTGTTCAGGGGTCATTTTGTTGTCACTGGGGAGGCAGAGGCCTCGCGCGAAGATGTCGGCACCGACATCGGCAATAGATTGCTTCGCTTCGCTCGCAATGACGTTTTGAGAAAAGCTCGCAATAGGCGCGGAGACGAAGGGATGGTTCTTGTACATGGGCTGCATGTGCATAGGCTTCCAGATGGGGCGGCCTTCGGCGTTCATCTCGGCGATGCGTGCGAGGATTTTTTCGGGGGTCGTTTTGCCCGGTTCGCAGGCTCCGTTGGCGGCGATTGCTTCGCGGTCGATAAGCATGCAACTGAGCCAGAAATTCGGCACGCTGTTTGCCGCATCAAAGGGGTTCATGCTCACGGGGAGACCCTTGAAGCCTTCCTTGTAGCGTTCGTAGATAGCGCGTTTCTGCGCGATGTGTTCTTCCAAATGCGGGAACTGGCCACGGACAACGCCAGCAATCACGTTACTCATGCGGTAGTTGTAGCCGATTTCCTCATGTTCATACCAGGGGAATGGCTCGCGGCTCTGGGTGCTCCACTTGCGAACCTTGTCCGCATCTTCCTTGCTGTTGGTGAGGAACATTCCTCCACTAGAACCTGTGATAATCTTGTTCCCGTTAAAGCTGATGGCGGCATAATCGCCAAACATTCCCGTCTGCACGCCCTTGTAGGTAGCGCCAAAGCTTTCGGCGGCATCTTCTACAAGCAAGGCTCCATGAGCGTTGCAAATTTTGCGGATTTCATCGCACTTGCCAGGGGTTCCGTAAAGGTGGGCCATTACGACCAATTTAACATCGGGAAACTGCTGGAAGGCGAGTTCCAAGCTGGCCGGGTCCATATTCCAGGTATCCCGTTCCATATCAATGAAGACTGCCTCGCCATTTTCGTAGGCGACGGAATTCAGTGTCGCGGCAAACGTCATGTCGCTACAAAAAACCTTGTGGCCCATGAGACTCCCCTGCCCTGGCTTTGCACGGCCGTAAAGGCGCTCACCGGCCAATCGCGTGCACAGGTGGAGGGCGGCTGTTCCGCAACTGAGGGCAACGGCGTACTTGCAGCCAACCTTCGCGGCGGCAAGGCGTTCCACTTCGTTGATGTTGGCGCCAACGGTACTCATCCAGTTGGTTGTGTAGGCCTCCTGCACATACTTGATTTCCTCGCCGTGCATGGTGGGGCTACTGAGCCAAACTTTGTTTTCAAACCTGCGAATCATATTGCCCTCATTTTTTGAGAGCGGTTGTATTCTTCCGGAGTGGTGAACGTGGGCACAATATGGTGCAAGGCGCGGATGGCGGCACCTTCCTCATTCTCGGCGGCAGCGTTCTTCAGGGTCCAAAGCTCATTGATGAACTTGTCCGTATCGATTTCAATCTGCTTCCCGATAAAGATGAGCTTGTTCCGGGTCTTCTGCAGACCCTCCTCGTTCATCAGCAGTTCTTCCTTAATCTTTTCGCCGGGGCGGAGGCCCGTGAACTTGATTTCCACATCCTTGTAGGGCACCTTGCCGTACATGCGGATGAGGTTCTCGGCGAGAGACACGATTTTCACAGGCTGGCCCATATCCAGCACGAAGATTTCACCACCGTGGGCGATACTGGCAGCCTCCATCACCAGGCTCACGGCCTCGGGAATGGTCATGAAGTAGCGGATGATATCCGGATGTGTCACGGTGACGGGCTTCCCCTGCTCAATCTGTTTTTTGAAGAGCGGAATCACGCTGCCGTTACTGCCCAGCACATTGCCAAACCGGGTGGTCACAAACTCTGTCTTGCTATCCTTCTGCTGGCTGAGGAACTGGATAATCATTTCGCAGCAGCGCTTGCTCGCACCCATCACATTGGTGGGGTTCACAGCCTTGTCGGTGCTAATCATCACAAACTTCTTCACGTTGTTAAAGAGCGAGAGGGTGCCGATGTTGAAGGTGCCAATCACGTTGTTCTTGATGGCCTCCATGGGGGATTTCTCCATCAGGGGCACATGCTTGTGGGCGGCGGCGTGGAACACCACGTCGGGCTTGTACTTCTTGAAAATCTGGCTCATGCGGAAGTAGTCGCGGACGCTTGCGATGAGGGTCACCAAATTGAGGGCGTTGCCGTACTCCATCACTAGTTCCTGCTGAATGTCGTAGGCGTTGTTCTCGTAGATATCCACGATGATGACCTGTTTTGGTCCGTACTTCGCAATCTGGCGGACAAGTTCCGAACCGATGCTGCCACCGCCACCGGTGACCATGACGACTTTGTCTGCAATAAAGTCGCGCACGTCGGCGTTATCGAATTTCACGGGCTCGCGACCCAGCAAGTCTTCCACCTTGATGTCGCGGATCTGCCCCAGAATATGGCCCTCTTCCAACTGCTGGCCAAAGAAGGGAATGATTTTAACGGGCAGGTTTGTTTTGGAACATTCCAACAAAATTGCCTGGCGGTCTTTTGAAGGGGCACTGGGAATGGCGAACAGAATCTGCTCTATTTTGTGGAGTTTTGCCAGCTTGACGATATCGCTAGTGGTACCCATCACCTCCACGCCCTTGATGCGAAGTCCCAATTTGGTGCGGTCGTCGTCAATGATGCAGACCGGCGTAAATTCACGAATAGGACTGGGGGCATCTACTTCATCTTCGGAGGCGCCCTCATTGAAAATCTCCCACAGAAGCACGCGGCAGCAACGCCCGGCGCCAATAATCATGGTCCGCTTTTTATCAACCTCGTTACGACCCACAGCCACCAAGGTGAGGAAAGAACTTTTGAAGATAAAGCGGAAACCGCACACGCCAACAATAGCAAGAAGGGTGTGGAACGTGAGGTAGCGGAGCGCAATGTAGCCCCGCAACTGGCCCATAACAAGACCTGTCACCGCCATACCCATGATAATGCCCTTCGCGCAATCGATGTAATCCTTCCAGTTGAAGTAGCGCCACAGCTTGTTGTAGCAGCCAAAGAGCATCATGCCGGTAAAGCAGCAGAAGGCGCTGAGGGCATAGAAGGCCAGCATTTCCTCCGGCACCAGGAGGTAGATGTCAAAGTAGTAGAAAATGAAGTTGATGATGAGGCCTGCAATGACGACGATAAACGCGTCGGCAACGGCCAGCACCCTTTTGCGGAAACGGAAACTTGAAATTTTACTCAGCATAGCACAAACTCCAATTTACCACTTGAAACTCGCCCGGAAGTAGACCGACTTTTCATCACCCAATGTGAGTTCGCCCATGTAGGCCACGTACTGACCCTGATAGCTCAGCGCAGGCGCTATGGTCCATGTCAAAGGTGCATCATGGATGAACCGCTTTTCCACCGTCTTGTAGGGGTCATCCAGATTGCTGCCGTAATCCACACCCTTCCACAGCCATTTGTTGTGAAGGGAAGCGAATATCACGCCACCCCGTTGTACATCACCGCTAGCACGGACTGCGCCTTGAGTTGCGCCGACCCCGAACTGGGCGTACACGGTCCAGTCCACCGCTAAAGAATTTGGTCCGTTGGGGTTACCCAAGGGAAGCCCCAAATGCGCCATCTGAGCCATGGCGGTATCATAATGGGTATAGGTGTAAGGCTCCACACGGGCGATTTCCGCGATGGTGCCGGCCTCCAGTTTATGGGCCTTCAGGTAGAAGTCGTGAGCCATCTGCATGCCGGCCATTGCCGCCCAGCGGTTGTTGCTCATCTTGTTCTCGTACACGGCGTAAGGCGATTCCATGTCGTCCAGGAAGAATTCGCCATAGACACGGGCAAAGCCGAGAATGCGGTAGTTCAAATCCAGAGCGAGGCCGCCGTTGTTCACACGCTCCGTGTAGTTGCCCTTCTCGATGAAGAGCGGCACCACCGGCGTGAAGAGCCACGGTTTGTTCTCGTTGTAGAGAATCTGGATTTCGCTCATGCCCAAAGTGAGGTTCCCCAGAGCCAGTTCGTAGCGGTGGGCGTAAAGATTGCGGTCGTTCAGGTTGTCCTTGCTGTAGCTCCAGGAGTTCACCCGCAAATCGGCATAGGCGCTGAACACGCGGAACGGGCCAAAGACCAGGTCCAGAGTGAGCATGTTGTACGGGAGGGCGAACTGGTTCAGCGTGAGGTTGTTGTAGTAGCCCGGGCCAAAATGAAGCACGTCGCGGGCCAGTTGCAGCCGTGCGAAGGCATAGTTCAAACCCAAATGGGCGCGGTAACGGGAGTAACTGATGTAATCCTCGCCACCGGTTTCCTCATTCTGCACATCGAAAACTTCATGGTCGTAGCTTTGGGGTTTGCGGCGGTCGTCTTTTTTGGCGCCGGCGGTGTGCTTCTCGGCGTACATCCGGGCTTCCAAGTCAAAATCCAGGGAGTCGGCGTAACCGCGGAGGTAAAGACCTCCATCAAAAGCCGGCCAGATGGTATCGTTCATGGCGGAGGAACCACGATAGTCTATGCCACCCACAGGGGAAACTGCAATGCCTATGGTGTGGCCAACTGCACCGCGGGCACCGCCCAGAGTATCGGCGAAGTAGGCCATGGCCCCGCCCTCGCTCTTGGCGAAGTTGGCTCTGAAATCAGGATTCCGAACCGGGTAGGTGAAAAACTGGCGATTCTCCCCCACCGTCTGGCGGTGGTAATCCAAAAGCATGGGGGCATAATCCAAGCCCCGCAAGTTGCGGTTGTGCTCGGAACCCACCACAGGGCCATCAGCGAAAACGGCTGCACTAGCCAAAAGTGCAAAAACCGCCGTCGTTCTTATAATATGATTACAAGATAAGACCACAACATAAATTTAGCACAAAATACGGGGGTCGCAGGCACTATCCGCGCGCATAGTCCCATATACATATCACTTTTATGCTCAACGAGTTACATAAAGGAATAGACCGGCGAAAACCGGTCTATTTTGAGTAATTTTCGGCGGTCAGGCCGCATTCGACCCTAGCCAACAAAGATACGGCCGTTGCGGAACAGCTGCATCCACGGGCCGTCTTCACCCCAATCAGCCGGGTGCCAGGAGTTCTGGCAAGTGCGGTAGACGCGTTCGGGGTGCGGCATCATGATCATGGCGCGGCCATCTTCAGAGCAGAGGCCCGTAATGCCGAACGGAGAACCGTTGGGGTTCAGCGGGTAGCATTCCGTGTAATCGTGGTTGCCGTCCACATAGCGGAGAGTCACGAGGCCAGTCTTGAGGCATGCCTCGGCGGCTTCACGGCTTGCGAATTCGGCGCGGCCTTCACCGTGAGCCACAGCGATGGGGAGCACGGAGCCTGCCATACCCTTGAGGAGCACTGCCGGGGTTTCTTCCACCTTGAGGCTTGCGAAGCGGGCTTCGAAGCGTTCGGAGGCATTCTGCACAAAGCGCGGCCAGTGCTTGGCACCCGGAATCAAATCCTTCAGGTTCGAAACCATCTGGCAGCCGTTGCAAACGCCGAGCGTGAAGGTATCCTTGCGGTTGAAGTAGGCCTCAAATTCGGCACGAGCCTTCGGGTTGAAGAGGATGCTCTTGGCCCAGCCTTCGCCGGCGCCCAAGACGTCGCCGTAGCTGAAGCCACCGCAGGCCACAAGACCATTGAAGTCCTTGAGGCTCACGCGACCGGAGAGGATGTCGGTCATGTGGACGTCGATGCTTTCGAAGCCAGCCTTCTGGAAGGCGGCAGCCATTTCCAGCTCGCCATTGATGCCCTGCTCGCGGAGGATTGCCATCTTCGGGCGGCTTGTGTAATCCTTGACGACCTTGGCGCCAGCGGCAACATCGAAGGTAACCTTCGGGCAAATGCCCTTGTCGGCCTGATTCAACTTCAGGTTGTATTCGCTTTCGGCGCAGGCCGGATTGTCGCGAATTGCAGCGATGCGACGTGTCGTGTCACTCCAGATGGCGCGAATGTCGGAGAGACCCTCGGTGTAATCGCCAATCACAAAATTATAGGTGTCGTTAAGCGTACCGATGACAGCGACGGTATCGCCGAGACCTGCGGCGGCGAAGGCATCGCGAACGGCGGCGACGTCTGCGTTTGCAACCTGGAGCACTGCACCCAGTTCTTCGTTGAAGAGAGCGTCGATGAGGTTTCCCTTGAGGGCGGTTACATCGAGAGTTGCGCCCACGTGGCCAGCAAAGCACATCTCTGCCACAGCAGCATAGAGACCGCCATCGCTCTTGTCGTGGTAAGCCATAATTTTGCCCGCGGCATTGAGTTTCTGGATGGTTTCGAAGAAGGCGCGGAGTTCCTTTGCGCTATCCACATCCGGAGCCTTGTCGCCCAGGTTGTTGTAGACCTGAGCCGCGATGGAAGCACCCATGCGGTTCTTACCGCGGGCCAAATCCACCAACATGAGGCTCGTGTCCTTCTTCTGCAGGAGTTGCGGAGTCAATGTCTTACGCACATCGGCGCAAGGAGCAAAACCGCTAATCACCAGGGAAATCGGGGCCGTCACGCGGTGATTGCCCTTGGAATCACTCCAAACGGTGCTCATGCTCATGGAATCCTTACCCACAGGAATCGTGATTCCCAGTTCCGGGCAGAGTTCCATACCGATGGACTTTACAGCTTCATAGAGGTCGGCGCCATCACCTTCGTAGTTTGGCGTTGCCATCCAGTTTGCAGACAAATTCACACGGCCCATATCCGGCACATAAGCCGCGGCCATGTTCGTGAGGGCTTCGGCAACCGTCATGCGGGCTGCAGCAGCGGGACTAATCAACGCAATAGGAGCGCGTTCACCCATACTCATGACTTCACCTTCGTAGGTGTCAAGCGTGGCACTGGTCACGGCGCAGTCGGCCACAGGCACCTGCCACGGGCCAACCATCTGGTCGCGGCAAATCATGCCGGTCACGCTGCGGTCACCGATGGAGATGAGGAACGTCTTGTCGGCCACCGTGGGGTTCGCCATCACGCGGTGCGCGATATCCTTGATGGAAGCATCTGCCGGAACCACAGCGGAATTCAGCGGGCGCTTCTGGCTCTTTTCGTTACGAATCATGCGGGGCGGCTTGCCGAGAAGAACTTCCAGCGGCATGTCGATTGGCGTAGAGTTGAAATGCTTATCCGTCAAAGTCAAGTGCTTTTCAGGAATGGCCTCGCCCACCACTGCATACGGGCAGCGTTCGCGCTTACAAATGGCGTCGAACACATCCAGCTTGTTGCCTGCAACTGCAATCACGTAGCGTTCCTGGGATTCATTACTCCAGATTTCAAACGGACTCATGCCCGGTTCATCGTTGGGCACGTTGCGGAGTTCGAACTTACCGCCGAGACCGCCATCGTTCACCAGTTCCGGGAAGGCATTGGAAAGTCCACCTGCGCCCACGTCGTGAATGAAGGTGATGGGGTTCTCGTCGTCCATAGCCCAGCAGCGGTCAATCACTTCCTGACAGCGACGTTCCATTTCGGGGTTTTCGCGCTGCACGGAGGCAAAGTCCAGAGATTCATTACCGGCACCATTCTGCACGGAGCTAGCAGCACCACCGCCAAGACCAATGAGCATGGCAGGGCCACCCAGAACCACCAGATGGTCACCCGGATCGATGTGGCCCTTCTCGATGTGGTCGTGCTTGATGTTGCCGAGGCCACCTGCCAGCATAATGGGCTTGTGGTAGCCGCGGACTTCGGTACCCTTTTCGCTGGAGACTTCCTGCTCGAAGGTGCGGAAGTAGCCGAGGATGTTTGGGCGCCCATATTCGTTGTTGAAGGCGGCGCCACCAAGAGGGCCGTCAATCATGATATCGAGCGGAGTCGCGATGCGGGACGGGCTTCCGAAGTCCTTTTCCCAAGGCTGCACGGCGCCCGGAAGCTTGAGGTTAGAAACACTGAAGCCGCAGAGACCGGCCTTCGGCTTACTGCCCTTACCCGTCGCACCTTCGTCGCGGATTTCACCGCCACTACCGGTTGCAGCACCCGGGAACGGAGAAATTGCCGTCGGATGGTTGTGGGTTTCCACCTTCATCAAGATGTCCACTTCTTCGTTGTGGAAGTCGTACTTGTTATTGCGCGGGTCGGCATAGTAACGGCCAGCGGTAGCACCCTTCATCACAGCAGCGTTATCCTTATAGGCGCTGAAGATGTTGGTGTTGTGGAGCTGGTAGGTGTTCTTAATCATCTGGAACAAGGACTTGTCCTGCTTCACGCCATCGATGGTCCATTCCGCACCGAACACCTTGTGACGGCAGTGCTCAGAGTTGGCCTGAGCGAACATGTAGAGTTCCACGTCTGTCGGATTGCGCTTGAGTTCCGTGAAGTTCTTCACCAGGTAGTCGATTTCATCGGGCGAGAGAGCGAGGCCCATAGCCTTGTCAGCCTTCACCAGAGCCTCACGGCCTTCCGTAAGCACCGGAATGATGTTCAGCGGGCGCGGTTCTTCCTTGCTAAAAAGAACTTCCAGAGAAGCGGTATCGGCAAACACCGCCTGAGTCATGCGGTCATGAATCTTCGCCTTGATTACATCGCGGGCATTGGCAGGCACGGCACCTTCAAACTTCACGTAGTAGGCAATGGCGCGCTCAATGCGCTTAATGGCAGGGAGACCGCAAATGTGGGCGATATCCGTAGCCTTACTGCTCCACGGGCTGATAGTTCCCGGACGCGGGCACACCACAAAAAGTTCGCCTTCCAGAGCCTTCACTTCGCGCATGGGTCCGTAGTGAAGCACCTTCTCCAAGGTCGCCAGTTCTTCGCCAGAAAGTTCCGCCGCGAGATCCACCACATGGAGGAATTCTGCATAAGCGCATGCAACATTCAGGCCTTCCTTTTTGAAGTCAGCCATCAATTTTTGAATACGGAAATCCGAGAGAGCCGGAGTACCACGAAGAATAAGCATTGTCACCTCTGATCGCACTGACCCGCGGACATCGCAAGCCAGGCACTGTTAAAAATTACGGCGCTAAATCTAGAAAAGCTAAAGGCTTCGACAACACCGAAACGTCATTGCGAGGAGTGCGAAGCACGACGCGGCAAACCATAGAAAACGGCACAAAAAAAGCCACCCGAAGGCGGCTTTTTCATAACTCATTGATGTACAAAGAGTTGCATTTAACAACTCGCGCAGCTGCAAAAAACATGACCTGCGCAGTTGCAAAAATGCCAATGCGACGTATTATTCTTCTTCGGAACCTTCGTCCTCTTCCTCAACAGGAGCAGCCATGGCCACTTCACCCAGGAGGGCATTCACGTCGATGGACTTGAGGCCAGAGAGTGTCTTCAGCTGGGTCTTCGGGTCCACTTCCACCTTGTCAAAGCTGGAAACGATGAAGTAGGCGCTGGTCGCTTCAAAGCGGCGGGTCATCTTAGAAATACTGTTGGAGCCCTTGGTGGAAGGGAAATACTTGCCTTCCAGCTTGGCCATGTCCTGAGAGGATTTCACCGTCTGGATAGCTTCGCAGCTGAGAGCCCAGAGCATCTTGTTCATGTCGATGGAGCTGCCCACATATTCCACAATCTTGGATGTTCCCTTGAAGGAATTGGCAGTTGTCTTCTCGTAGTGTTCCGTAGCCTGGGAAACATAGTTGCCCTTCTGCGTAAGCACGAGAATCAGCACGCCGAACACGAGAACCGTAAGAGCAATAGCAATAGTCTTGATATTCATTTCAGTGCCCCTTATTCGAAGTGGAAAGCTGCCGGAGCTTCCAGTTTAAAGTTTTCGGTCATGTTGTATTCCACCAAGGCCTTGTAGTCCTGGCTCACAAGCTTACCCTTGGCAAAGGTGAATGTGATGACGCAGTTCTTACCGCAAGCCACTTCCTTCACGCCCTTCTCATCCTTGATGACGAGTTTGTCGGCCATGCCGGCGGCCTCGTTAATCTTGTTCTGGGCTTCCGGATTGATGCCCGCAGCCGTGTACATGTAAGAAAGCTGCTTCAAACGAGCATCCTTGTTTTCAAAGATGGCCTTAGCGGTAGCATCGAAGGTGGCTTCCGTCTTGTCGCCGGTGAGGGTCGTGAACAAAAGCTTCCAAGCCATGCCGTACTGGTCCATGGAGAGCCACTGCTCCTGAAGAACGCCGTTGGCCTTCTCCTGGTAAGCGCCCACCTGCTCCTTCACAGAGGTCTGGGCCTGTTCGTTGTACTGACCCTTCAGTGAGAACATCACGATAAAGAGGGCTACGATGATGACAGCATCCACGATAGCCAAAATCTTGAATTTCGTTTTATTCATAAAATTCCTTCAAAATTGAACGGTTTTTATAGAATTTAATTCAAAATTCGCCGAAATGCAAACCTAAAGTATGTAAAAAAGCGACAACGAACGGGATTTTTCCCCACATCATCGCTCTACGAGCCATGACTGCTTCGCCTGTCGGCTCAATATGATTTTATCTATATTGTGACCATGGCGGAAAATTCTACCGAAAATAAGGCACCCTCTCAGATTATCTTCGATAACCTGCGGGAGTTGGTGCGCGCAAAGAACACTGCTCACGAGTCTATGTTCAAGTTCCATTGGAAAAAAATGTGGCCGTTTTGCCTCATCTGGCCACAGGTGGACTTCAACCGCATCGTCCGCCTCATGGGAGAAATCCGGAGAAACATCATCGCCCAAGAAAATCTGGTGGCTGAGGCAAAGCCTAAGGCCAAGGGTTTCGAGAAGGACTACTTCAACGCCCTCCCCGCCTACCTGAAAGCGCTGGACACCGCCTGCAAATGCCTCGCGGACGCCGCCCAATGGAAGCAAGACTTCCTGGAACGGAAACTCACCAAAGACGTGAAGGTGATTCGCGACACCAAGGCTTACAACGAAATCCTAAAGGCCTACGAAAAAGCGGAAAACGACCTAGTTATGGCCGGAGCCTTTGTGCAAAACGGTTGGATGGATATTTTCAACAATCTCAAAAACCAGTCCGTCCATTAAGCATAGCAAATCCATGCCACAAGTCAGCTTTATCATTCCTGTCTACAATACCGAGGCATATCTGGAGGAATGCCTCCAAAGTGTGCAGAATCAGACTTTTACTGACTTTGAAGCCATCATAATCAACGATGGTTCCACCGACAATAGTGAAGCAATCATCCAAAAGTTCGTCAACTCCGACAAACGATTCAAAACCATCTACCAGGACAACCAGGGGCCTTCGGCAGCACGCAACAAAGGACTTCAAGGAGTAGATTCTCCCTGGATATCCTTTGTAGACAGCGATGATATGATAGCTCCTGATTTTCTTAAAACTCTGCTAGCACTAACCGATGTCGCCACCAGCACAAAAGAAGAGTCGGTTGATGTAGTCTGCTGCGGAACAAAAAAAATATCTGGTCGTATCACACTTTCCGCCATATCTCCAAAAGGCAAAATAAAATGCTGGAATTCCGAAGGCGCATTGACCCAAGCCCTTTATCAAGACAGGGTTCCAGACCATTCTGCATGGAACAAACTTTATGCCAAAGACCTCTGGAAAGAGACGCAATTCCCCTCTGGAAAAATTTTTGAAGATTTAGCTACGATTCCTAGCATTCTACTCAAGGCCAGGAAGGTCGTATCCACAGATGCACCTCTGTATTTATATCGAATTCGGGACAACAGCATTCTGCGCTCAAATTACACAATTCACGAAGCAGAGCTTCTCCAGATTGCAGAAGACAACTTCCTATTTTTAAAAAATGGTTCTACTTCTTCGAATAAAAAACTAATCAAAGCAGCACAGAATACCGTCATTAGCGCCAGTTTCAGCATACTCAAACGTACCCCTAATACTGAAGAATTCTATAAAGTCCGTCAGCAGGCTTGGCAACATATCCGTGATTTGAGGATTTCCAATCTTTTAAACTGCAATACCCGTTTACGTAATAAAATAGCAGACGTTCTCTCTTTCCTACCCCAGAATCTATTTCTAAAATTTCTTCGTAGAGGTTAATGATGAAATTAGCCAAAGCCTTCAAGGAAATAATGATATCAATTTCCAGGCATACCCTGGGAGAGGACAAAACGTACGATATTCTCATCCGTAGAGGCATCAAGGTTCGCCACCTTGAAAAATATTATTTCCACAAATATGAGAATACGAAAAATAATAACAAAACTACCGCCACCAACACGCAGACCCTCGTATTCATGGCCGATGGAAAGTGGATGCATGGAGGTCTCACAGATCGCCTACGAGGCATAGCCAGTACGTGGTCTTTCGCAAAAAAACACGGGCTAAATTTTAAAATATTCCACACATCTCCTTTTGAATTGGACGCCATTCTCAAACCTAATCAAATCCAATGGAAGATTCAGGAATCTGAACTAGACTGGAACAATTCCAAACCCGTACTTCTATATCGTGAAGATTTTGATAACGAAAAGGCTCTTGAACGACAATTAGATTCCTGCCACAGCCAGTTTCATGTCTATAGTTGCGTTGATTCTGTTGGTGCCCAATTTCCAAATCTTTTCAACGAACTTTTTACGCCTTCCGACATGCTACAGGATGCGCTCGCCCTTTACGCGAAACTGGAACCCAAAACCTATGGAGCCGTTTCTTTCAGAATGCAGAATCTTTTGGGGGACTTTTACGAAGGAAATTTTGACCAATTGGATTGCGAATACAAGAAACAAGAACTGGTAGCATCAGCCATGAAAACCCTGGACAACATCGCCAGCAGACATCCTCAATGGAATTATGTACTTGTCACAGCAGATAGTCCAGCTCTACTAGAAGAAGCCACAAAGCACGATAAGGTCGTCTCAGTTTCTGGCAAGAGCGTTCATATTGATTTTTGCAAGTCTAAAACCGAGCAAGACTATCTAAAGGCTTTTGTAGAATTCATGCTGATATCAAAGGCACAAAAAGCATACTTATACCACAATAAAAAATATAACACATACCTTTCCAACTTCCCAAAATATGCAGCAAGTCTAGGAGCCGTCCCCTTTGAAGTCGAAAGCAACTAATATGGCAAAAATCTTTTGGGAATAAATATTTTGGGCAAGCGCTTCAAAAAAGGGAAAGATAAAGACGCCAACTGAGGTAACCGGCGCA
Organism: Fibrobacter sp.; assembly: GCA_024398875.1. Classification (GTDB taxonomy): domain Bacteria; phylum Fibrobacterota; class Fibrobacteria; order Fibrobacterales; family Fibrobacteraceae; genus Fibrobacter. The sequence continues at coordinate 48,642 of JAKSIJ010000004.1, read as the reverse complement.
AAGCCTCCTTTTTATCTTGCATTGTCAATGTAGAGAACCAGTTGGCTTTCCAGCAATTTACAGCCTTCCTATATAAAGCATGATTGGAATAATTATCCGAAAGCACACGGAGAATTTCCTCATAGATCTTTGTCGTATTCCTGTGCATATTTACATCGTGTTCCCGATAATAACAGCAGACTATGTCTGCAGAAACCGGCTGAGGACCGTAGCAATGAAGAACTTTCAAAAACAGCGGATAGTCCTCAAAATAGTAGCGTTCGTCGTAACCACCTACGCTTAGAATTTTTTCCCGAACAAACATTTCCGAACAACCATGAAGCGCTTTTTTGCCCAAAAAAGATTCCTCGAAGGAAACCTGGGGAACACTTCTCAAATAGCGGGCATCTTTTTCGGTTCTAACATTTCCATTTTCATCCATAGGAACCACTTGACCAAAACAGGCCGCGGCTAATGGATGTAATGCTAAAAATGTACTCTGCAACAACAACCGCTTTGGAGGCATAATGTCATCGCTGGCAAAAGAGCAGAAATACTTGCCTCTGGCCATTGCCAAGAGTTCATTCATCGTAGCCACAAGCCCTTTGTTCGGGCGATGGATGTATTGGAAGTCAAATTCCTTCTGGAGTTTTTCCAGAATCTGCGGAGACGAATCCGTACTGCCGTCATCGATGACGATGAGTTCAAACTTTACGCCTTCCTGCGCCATGATGGAGCGGATGGATGCCTCCACATACTTCTCGTGATTGTAGCTCGCGAACAGCACCGAAACCAGGAGCGGATTTTCCCGCTGTTCCATCTCCACGCCCTCGGCAAACGCCTTCACATAGACGTTTTCGCCAACATTATCCACTGCCAGATTCGTTATGGAGTACTCCATTTGAGCCTCCGGACAATGACGAACATGATTACGAAATAGAGGAAGTTCTCGGCGGCGTAGGCCATCATGGGGCCCGAGAATTCAAAGAAGCGAATGCCAAAGTAAGCCGCCGTCGCGAGGAAAATATTAGACCCGATTTCCATGGCAAGAAAAATCATAGTCTCACGGCGGGCAATGAGCACAAGTCCGAAGGCCCAGCCACCCGCGCGGAAAAAATCGCCAATGAGTTGTATTGGCATATAGTCCACAGCACCGATGTAAGCGCTGGAAAGGAACAGTGGGACAATCCAACCGCGGAGGAAATAGATGGCAAGAACCGCCACAAAGGTAATTCCAAAAATCCGGAGGAGCAGCGGATTGAACATCTGGGAGAAATTCTCGTGCGACATGGAGCGGCTAACTTTCGGGAGAATGATAACGCCAAGAACCGCAGAAAATCCCGTGGCAAAGAAATCGGAAATTTTCCAGATGCCCTGCCAAATGCCTGCAGCATCCCAACCCAACTTTGTACCCACCATAGACCGGATGAAGGTGAGAACGATTGGCGTTAAAATCATGGGAATAATTCCCATCAGCGCGTAGGAGCCCCAAGGTTTGCGGTCATCCAAAAGCGAGGACCAAACTCGGCGCAGCTTAAAGCCCGCCTTTGCAGAAATCTGATGGGCAAAAATTGCCGCTACAATGGATTGCGTCGCCACAATAGAAAGCACACTGAGCATTCCCGTGTAGAGGAACCACGCCACCCACACGCATTGAATGATGGAGGAGCCAATCCCGATAGCCGCCCAACGACGATAATCTCCAAGGCCATTCATTACAGACGTGCAAATGGAAACCCAGTTGGAAGCCACAATTCCCGGAAGCGCAAAGAGAATCGCTGCTTGAGCAAGGCGCTTCGGAATACCCGGCAATATCGTTTCTAAAGGCGCAACAAAGCAAAAAAGGAGGGCTACGATGCAAGTGAATACTGTTGCAAAAGTGGTGAGACGAACGCCCCCACGCCAAATCCCCAACAAGGATTTTTCATCATTCTTGTTTTGCGCGGTAAGGCTAACCCAACCATTCTGGAGAGCCAAAGATGACGTAGCCTGCCCCATGGTCATGAGATTCATAAACTGCCCCACGCAGGCAAATGCCGCCGGCGGGAGGAATACAGCCAGAAGTTTATTGATGGTAAAAGCCTTCAGTGCCGCCACGATGGTGACGAGGCTTGAACCGCCAAAAAGCTTCCAGAATTTAGAACGCTCCTCCATGCTAGAATCCTGCATTAGGATTGAAGGCGTTCACCGCCTCAATGACTTGCGCCACCTGAGCATCTGTAAGGTGCGGACCCATGGGGAGGCTCAATTCCTGCTTTGCCAGAGCTTCCGTAATCGGGAGATAGACGTTTTTCGCCCAAGGTCCATTGCAGTAGGCCTCTTGTAAATGCGGTGGGATGGGATAATGCACCATGGATTCAATGCCTCGTGCCTGCAAGAACTGCTGCAACTGCACGCGAGCCGCGGCACTTTCCGCCCGAACCGCAAAAATGTGGAAGACATGGTCTGAGGTCGCAGTTTTTGGCAAAATAACCGCCGGATTCTTAATTTCTGCGATATAGCGAGCCGCAATCTCGCGGCGGCGCTGATTCCAGCAATCCAACTGAGGCAATTTTTTCAGGAGCAGCGCCGCCTGCAGCTCATCTAAGCGGGAATTGACGCCCTGATAGCAGTTCACGTACTTTTCCGCGGAGCCGTAATTGCCCAATGCGCGCACCACTTTGGCCAATTCATCATCATCCGTGACCACCATTCCAGCGTCACCGAGAGCTCCTAAATTCTTTGTAGGATAAAAACTGAAGGCCGCCGCATCGCCAAAGGCTCCAGCACGCATTTGCGCCTTGCCGGATTCTGCGAAAATCGTGCCAATCGTAGAAAGTTCTGCGCCGTGAGCCTGGGCCGCATCTTCAAAAACCAGAAGATTCCGTTCCTTGGCAAAGGCACAAATCTGATTCATAGCCGCCAAGCGCCCATACAGATGCACAACCATGATGGCCTTGGTCTTCGCAGTAGAAGCTGCAGCCAAGCGACTCGGGTCCAGATTGAAAGTCGTCTCATCGGGTTCCACAAGGACGGGTACAAGCCCGGCCGAGGTGATTCCGAGAATGGTGGCGATAAAGGTATTTGCAGGCACCAACACTTCATCGCCCTTCTTCAGGCGACCCAATTCAATCTCGGCACGAAGCATCAACGTAAGGGCGTCCAAGCCATTCCCTACACCAACTCCATGCTTCACGCCACAATAGCCAGCAAACGCCGTTTCAAACTGCTGGCAGAACTTTCCGCGGATAAACCATCCAGATTTCTGCACCGCATCAAAAGCCGAAGAAAGTTCCGATCCAAGTGAATCGGAAACATAATCCAAGGAATAAAAAGGCACAAAATTCATGTTCTACACTGAAAATAGAAAAATCAATAGCCCAAAATTACCCTTTCCTACCCTATTTTTGGATAAAATGCTAATTTAAGGGCATGTTTGAAATTCTGCCCTATACAAAAGAAATGGAAAGTCGTTGGGACCGCTTCGTCATGGAAGAGTCCGTCAACGGCTCATTTCTCCAGACAAGGCGTTTTTTGAACTACCATCCAGCGGAGCGTTTTAAAGATGCCTCCTTCGTCATGGAAAAAAGCGGCATCATCGTGGCTGTTTTCCCAGGCAACGAAACGCCTGATGGTGCGTGGATTTCTCACCAAGGTTCCACTTTTGGAGGACCCGTCGTTTCCAACGGCTTCTATTCTGGAAGCAAAATGCTGGAAATCGTCAAGACCATGGATGAATTCTTGACGCAAAAATACAAGTGCATCAAGTTCAAGCCCACCGCCAAAACCTTCTGCAAAGAGCCAACCGACCTACTGGAATACGCACTGGAACACGAAGGCTATGAGCGCCATTCGGAACTCAGCGCCTACACACTTCTAGATAGAGAATTGGATCCGCTGGAATGCTGCAAGCGGGAATGCCGCCACAACTTCAGGCTGGCAGAAAAGAACAATCTGACTTATCGCGAAATCAAAAGCGACGAGATGGAGACCTTCTACAAGTTTCTGGAAATTTCAAAAGCCAAATACAACACACGGCCCGTCCATACTCTGGCGGAACTTGAAGACCTGCAAAAACGGCTTCCGGGAGAAATCATTTTCCGCGGCATCTGGCAGGGCGAGCAGTATCTTTCCGGCCTGATGATGTTTGCCTTCAATAATGCAAAGGCGGTTCACTTCCAGTATCTCGCACCCGACGAAAGTTTCAAGCAAATGAATGCCACGACCGTACTCTTTGTGGAAGCCATGCGTGAAGCCGCAAAGAACGGATATGAGAAATTCTCCTGGGGGATTTCTACAGAAAATGGCGGAAAGTTCCTAAACGAGAACCTTTTCCGCTTCAAGGAATCCTTTGGAAGTAAAGCGGTAATCAATCCCTCTTACACAAAAGGCGATTTCTGATTTGTCGCCACCTAAACTGCATCAGCCTAAACTGCAGCGATTGAACTGCGTCAGCAAAGCAGCGCCAATTCTATCTACACTTTTGAGGCGATTTCGCGTTTAAAATCTTCGTATTCGTAGATGTAATCGCTTGCATCGTAATGTTCCGATGCAAGAACCAGGCATACAGCGCCAGAAGAGAAATTCTCGATTTCACGCCAATGCATTACAGGGACGTAAAGACCGTAATACGAGCGGTTCAAAGTAAACTTCTGCCGCTTAATTCCATCATCCAGAACCACATCAAAGCTACCACTGGCAGCAATAATCAGCTGTTGCAGTTTGCGGTGAGCGTGACCACCACGGGAAGCTCCACCGGGAACATCGTATAGGTAGTACACCCTTTTAATATCAAAAGGAATGGATTCTCCCCCTTCCACAACGCTCAAATTGCCGCGTTGGTCGTGAGCAATGGGAATGTCGATGATTTTGGGTTCCATAGCGTTCATGGAGAGAAAAATAATTTATTTTTAAGGAACCATGCTGAAAAACAAATGCAAAGCGCTACTTTTTCTGTGCCTCTTAGCTCAGGCAGCTTTCGCATTTGAAGAAAAACATATTTCATTCCAGGATTCCGCCAAAAACTACGAGCTGAACATCCATGCCCAACTTGTAGATTCCGTGGCGATTACCAACCTGACTAACGCCCCCACCCACTACGACAACTCCATGTCAGTTCGCCTGTTTTTGGATGGGCAATTTACGCAAGCGTTTCAGTACGCCGCCCGAGTAAAAGTCAGCACCGACTACACCAACCGGGACATTGCAGGGAATTTTTACAACCCGAGCGAGGGCATTCCCTACAACAAGCAGAGCGAAAACCGCCGCACCTGGGATTTATTCGCCGCAAGCGCCAGCTATAGCCTAGCCCCCCTCACGCTCATGGCAGGCTTTGACTACCTTACCTGGGGCCCGGCACGCCACAATCACGTGATTCTCCGCGGAGAACAAAGCAACTACCGCCCATGGCAAGATAGCAGCAGCCGGATTCCGGACCCGGCACCCACACCCTATTTTGGTTACCAGTTTGAGATTGGCCCTATTGTCTATACTCAATATGCCGCAAAACTTTTTGAGAAGAAAAACTTCGGAAAATACCTGCACGCCCATCGTCTGGATTTGAATCTTCCCAAGAATATCACCCTCGGACTTTCTGAGACATCCCTCTACGGAAGCACTACTGAAAATGCAGGTACTAATCCCAACCTGGATGCCGATAGTACAGACCGGGATTTTGAGTGGGCTTATGTGATTCCCTTTGTCCCCTATGTTTTCCAGGAGCACCTGCAAGGCGATCAGGACAACATTTCCCTCGCTTTTGATTTGAGCGTGAAGACCATTCCTGGCTGGGAATTTTACGGTGAACTTTTGTGGGATGACATGAAGTCACCTACCAGCATGTTTGATGATGGATGGTGGGGAAACAAGTGGGCGGCAACTGTTGGCGTTGCCCGCGATGGCCTACGGCTAGGGCCAGCGACAGTTGATTGGTATGGAGAATACACCCGCATTGAGCCCTGGGTTTACACTCATCACAAGGGTGGCGGATACACATACGCCAGCTACGCTCAAAGTCTGGGTAGCGATTTAGGGCCCAACGCCCAGGAAATTCATTCCGAGCTTTCTGCAGAAATCGGTTTTGTCCGCGGAACACTTGTCGCGGGAGCTGTTGCTAAAGATACTGCCTTCGGTGGAAACCTTACCGACATTCACGGGCCCGATGACGCCATAGACAAGAAGTTCCTGAATGACAAATCCACTTTGAAGTATCAAGAGCTGGGAGGAATTCTCAGCCTCGAGCCCTGGAACTGGGTTTCTGTGCGGGCAGGCTACACCCGCTTCTTCGGGGATTACGAAGGCTACCGCGCCTATGGCGTGGGAACGCTCCAGTGGTAAGCCTCAAGCAAATCGGCCATATCCTTCGGGAAGAAGGAACTGGTAAACGTTCTAGGCTCATTCCAATAAGGAAGAAGAAGTTCTACTTTGTAGGCAAAAAGCATTTGGAAGTGACTGCCCAGTACGGCGAAATCCTCTTCTGTAAGGCCTCCACCGCGGGCCATTTTCTCGTAGTATTTTCCCTCATGGCTGTAAAGGCGGTCGCCCACAATCGGGAAGCCTAGCTCTGCAAGGTGGGCACGAATCTGATGCTTTCGGCCAGTGAGGAGTTCGCATTCCACAAGAGAAAGTTTCACTGACGACAACTTCGCGGGCGGTAGATTCGCAGGCGGTAGGTTCGCAGAAAATAGCATCGCGGACGAGTCTGTCGCATCAAAAACAGCAAGCCTTCTGAAAACAGTACTGCAAGGTTTTCCATCTTCAAAATGGAACATCTTTACCCGCAATGGGCTTGCCGGATTCTCACGCAATGGCATGTCGCAGCGGATTTCTTCTGCAGGGAATTCGCCCGGCACCACTGCCAGATAAAACTTCCGGAGCAGAATCCGGTCCAGATTTTTCTGGAACCTGGCCGCCGTATCGCTGTCTTTGGCAAAAAGCATCAAGCCGCCGGTGTCGCGGTCCAAGCGATGCATTGGAGTCGCCGTCTCGCAATCCGTTGCACGCCGAACAACTGCGGTAAAAGTATTGTAGAAGATTCGCCCCGTATGGTGCACCGGGATTCCCGCAGGCTTTGACACCAGCAGGAATTCATCGTCCTCAAAAACAGTTTCAAAATCCGTCGGTACATCGGGCTCTTCGTAATTCTCGATGTGATAAACCACCTTATCGCCCTTGTGTGCCACACTTTCTGGATTCGCCACCTCGCCATTCAAGGTGACCTTCCCCGTTTTCAGACGATCAATCCACTCTTCTCGGGTATGATAAGTAAAGCGCTCCGCTAGACTGTCCAGCAGCAAATGCCCGTTTTGTTCCGGGCGGATTTCGCTTTCAAAGAACATGTCTCGAAGCATAGACGCACTATTTGCTGGAATTTTTCTTGGAAGAACCCTTCTTCATTTCTACCCTACGGCTCTTGGAGCGGAGCCGTTCCCAAGGGGCGAATGAGCTTATGGGAATGAGGAAGGCAAAGAACCACACGTTGAATTCAGCCCACAAGGCAGCGGTCTTACCAATACCCATTCCATCCACCATGCCAGAATCTACAAGGATTGCCACAAGGGCGAGAAGAGAAGAAATGGTCACAGGGAGAATCGCTTTCTTTGCAGCGCGGACAATGGAACCGGCCTGAGGATTCCCAGAACCAAGCAGCCCGCCACAAGAAAACGCAAAAGCCAAAGAGGAAGAAAAACCAATTACGCTAAAGGCCGTCCAAAGAACAGCCGTTTGGCTTGCGTTAATTCCAAAGGTCGCGAAAGTCCAATTCAAAACCCCTGTCAAAAACACCCAAGAAAGAGCAAACGGGAACAACACGCAAGCAGCACTCCACTTTGCCGCTAGCAAAAGAATCAAGGCAACAACTGCGAAGGCTCCCAAAAAGATGAACTGCATTCCATCGGAGCCCGCCAATGCAAAAACAGCGCCAATCATGCCTACAAAACCAATAAGACCAGCGATTCCCCCTTTCGCACCCGTAAATACAAAGTGTAATACAATCATGGCGATGGCAGCGACACTCAAATACTGCGCCGAGGCCCAAAAACCGCTAAAGCCCTGCAATTCCGCAAGCCACATTCCCATTGATTCCGATGCGGCTAAAGGGAGAGTGCTCATGGCCTGCCAACGGGTTGCCGCAAATATGACGGAAAGCACCACCAGAATCAAAACAAAAATTAACCGGAGACGGAGCAAGAACTCCATCATCTTCTGAATCTTTCCCGGTTTTTCTCTCAAATCCATAACTACCTCGAAATCAGCAACTTCTGTTTTTTAGTCCAAGTTTTTTTCTTGAAATCTTCTGTAGCGGCCACGCGACTGCGGACCACGTAATGATAAAGCCCGTTGGCCAAAAGCCTTCCGAAATTATCCCGGCCATCCCAGTGGGTTACACCAGAAACAGCATTTTTGATGACCTTCACCAGACGACCATTTTGATTATAGATAAAAATGTCCACGCTGGAAGCTCGATCCACTGCCAGATTCTTGAAATAGAAGGTTGTCCCCTTCTTTCCCATGGGATTGGGAATGTTGAACACATCGGCAAGACCCGCCTTCATCTCGCCCGTGATTTCCACATTCACGGATTTCACAGTTTCGTTCCCCAACACATCGTGGGCGCGAACCTTGAAGAGGTATTTTCCTTCCGGATAAGATGCCGCGGCAAATGTCATGCGTGCTACAGCCCGTTTAGAATTCTGTTCGATGTAGGGCCAGGGATGGAAGGGATTTTCCACGCCCACAACCTCAAAAGAGATTCCCTCATCCGCTTCCTCGCGATAATCGATGGCAGTAGAATCCTCCACCACAATCTGGAGGCATGCCGGAGACTGGAGCTTCACAACTTGCCCGTCAGAGAATCCCGTAGGAACACCGCCGCCGTAGCATGTCTGGATTTGCACCGCCGGCGGCGTGTTGTCGTGAATGGAATCCGCATAAGCGGAAACACCCGCAATTGCAATATGCTTCTGCAAATAGCGGCCCACCGCAGGATTATCCGCAGAATAGGCCCATGCGGTAAGTTCCGCAGCCGTATCGCCAAAGGCGATCTTTCGCGGAGTGATTAATTCCGTTTCAAAACGGCCGCCTACCACAGGGACTTCCTCGGAATAAATCAGCGGGCCTTCAAAAGCTACATCAATGGAGTCATCCTCAATATCATCCAGGCCCAAATATAAACGCTTGCTATAGCGACCTTCACGCAACGACAAGTTGACATAGCCCTTTGAAATTCCACGAACAGTTCCAGCAATGCGCATCTTGTCCAAAGCCTTGATAGTATCCAACTTTTCATCCATAGAAACCTTCAAAGATGGAGCCGGCATTTGAATTACGGGTTCTCCAATAAGCACATAATGTTCATCATTATAACGTTGCTCAGAATAGCCCGGCTTACTTTGTTTTTTTGCCGCAACAAAAGCTTCGCCAATAGTAATTCCAGGCGTTTTTAAGAGATTTAAAACAAAAGCCTTGCCAAAGCCCAAATTAAATGTAGCGTAGGTATCCCGCATGGCCCCTACAGAAGCAATAGAACCAGAATTAGATGCTAGCACAAAATCTTCAGAAAGTGAACGGGCGTCGCCCTTATCAAATCGTGCCACCGTACAGGAGAAAGAGCCCAAAATCGTATAACGGCCTTTGTTGTTCAGTTTGGAAATATAGCTCGCTTTCAAAAGTCCTTCCGAAGCCCAATCCGTCATGGAACCGTGCCCAAAATAAGTGGTGAGCAACGCTCCCTGATTCAAAATATTCAAGAAATCTTCCACTGCATCCTTTTTCTGACCAGCTGCATCCCAGTCATAATCAATCAAGTAAATTTTTCGAGCACGCCAGCGTGCCCCCTGACTATCCGAAAGACTGTCTATTACACCAGCAATTCCCTCTTGATAAGTCGTATGCATTGAGCGATCAATCACAATGCCGTTGCGCGCATCATCTGCAGCCAACAACAATGTTGACCGCCATTCCGAATGATCAAAACTTCCCAATTTTTCATACTGCTTTGCCTTTTCGATATAATTGGCGAATTCCACAGGCGTAGAAACAGGAAGGCGCCCCACAGCCACATCCAAGTCGTAATTCCCATAGCGAACAAATTCTCCCGAATCCAGAGCCGCATAAAAGTCTTCCGTCACTGAAGATTCTCTTTCATATGGAGGAATATTGATTTTTCCTAATTTAGAATTCACGCCACGATAATCGTAATGGCCAGAACCCGCGAGTAGCACCCACTTCAAATCGGGACAAACAGAATGGACGTACGCGATATAATTGCGGATTGCGGATGGAGAAAGTGAGCCTCCTGTATAATTGCGATAGATATCGTTCACAGAAACAACTGTAGTCGGAATTTTCATAACCGCAGAACCATCAGAACGGAATTGTCCTAAAGAGACTGCGGCATCTAAAAATTCATCGGGAGCGATAATCAGATATTTTGTTTTTGAATTGATTTTGGAAAGGTTGGAAAGCACGCCGCTCGGCTGAACCGGGTGAGACTCCACCTTCGCCACCATTTTCGATGAACTTGATTTATAGGCAAGATAACGGACATCATCCTCTGCAGAAACACTATCCTTGGCAGCACCGTTCTGCGTATTCAAAATGCCCACAGGTTTTAAGTTCACAAACTTCATCACGGACGTTCCTGCTGGCACAGGGACTTGAATCACACCAGAAACCTTTCCCGGCAACAACCACTCCGCAGACTCCACGACGGGATTCCACTGATATGCGACTGTATAACCATCAAAACGGTCATACTGAAAGTCGTTTGGAAGAAGCGTTAAACTGTAATCATTTTTTTCGCTTTTCAAACCTGCTTTTTCAAAAAAGAACGTATTGCCTGGAATAAGTTTCGCCCTAGATTTTTCCCATTTTTTCCCGTTAACAGTTAAATCAAATTGCACCCCTTCCATTCGTTCTTCATATGTTTGCGAAGACAAATCCAAAACCACTCTTTGGTCATTTTCCTTCTCGGCAGATGAGGTATGAACGGAACGATAGGGAAAAAATGTCACGCCCACATATTCCCGACCACCATCAATACGCCCAGGCAAAGAAACCGTTTGAGGCATATTCAAAGTAGCTCCCGTCAATGCAGTCGTTTCCAAACGGGAATGCCATATCCAGAACCATTCCTTCCCTGTTCCGCTTTCCCAATCTGCAGTCTTCTCAAAATAGGAATCCCGAAGAATCAAATCCTTTTCAGCCCGAACATAACGCATCCACTCCACAGGCTTACCAGAGCCGGCCGGAGATTTAACTTTTTGCGATAGGCGGGTTCCCGCACCGGAATTTTTATAGCCAAACTGGAAGTGCTGATAGAAGGAATAGGGCGAAGTGGAATGGTAGTAGTCCATCTTGCCATCTACAAAACCAGGAACTTCTTGACTGATGCGCTTCCAGAAGGATGTTCCATAACCCACAAAGAGAATGGTATCACCATCATCAAAAATTCCGTTGGGAGTAGAAGAGCCCTTGGAATGGTCCCGCACCTCTATAGGGATTTCAAAAATCTGAGCCGGAATACGGCCAATCGTTCCTGGGGCAACATCCGAAAGCGTATCCGGGCTCGCGCCATAGACGCAAAGTTTCTCTACCGGAATACCATCCAATTCTCCCTGCCGCTGGAAAGGAAGCATCGCCGTGCGGATGGAATTGAAATCCACCGCATAAAGACCATCTTCCTCAGTAGTTGCCACATCTTTATCGCCCACCAAAAATTCCGCCAGGAAGTTCACATCCGGAATCTCCGCTCCCGCACTACGACGAAGAGCACTCGCGCCCGTAGCCGAGAAAGCGAAAGCCGCTACACTGCAAACAAAAACAAATATCCAGATTTTATGGGTCAACTGCACTATTCAAAGATACAAAATAGGAGCATCGGAAATTAGGGGCTGGTAATGAGGCATTCAAAAAAGCCATTCCCCGTGGTTCTAAACTCTACCACTTCCCCGCCTACGGTTTTCGCCTTGAATACCGTAAAATATTCAGGCTTCACACCTTTAGTGAGAATCGCCTCCACCTCAGCCGCTGTAATGACAAACTTTTCATTCCAGGAAGTCATATACCAATGCCAGGGTTGCCAGTTGAAAAGGGCCCGGGTGGACTGGATGAATGCGCGCAACATGAGAGAATAATCGTATTTCAAGTAATCCATGTAATCACGGACTTCACTCCGCTTCTCTACAAATGATTTCTTGGAGAAATCCGAATCGAACCGGAGAGGAGTCTTATCGGGATTCTCATAAGTGAAACGGATTTGCTTGTCTGTCACCATCACTTTCAAAGTGGGCTTATCCAGATGGACGAATTCCGACGGAGAAACCTGGCGATAGTCGCGGAACACCACATCCGGAGTGAGAACCATATTCATCTTTAATGGCTCTGGCGTAGCATCTAGAGTTTGCAGCTCGTAAAACAGCAGCACCTCGCCTGCTCCCTTGGGAACAAGAATCGAGACGAGAGGTTTCTCTCTCTCCGAAAGAACCCACACCATTTCTGGATTACGTTTTGCCTCTAGAAGAGGCTCGATGGCAGCCATCACGCTCGGGTCTTTAACACCATTCACATCCCACTCCATCCAGGTTCCTGCACCGCCAACAGAATCAAGAACAGCAAAGAGGCGGTCACTGCTAAATGGCGTCTTGGAATCCACGGCACCATAAATGTTAGCCGAGACTAACTTTTTTTGAGAAGACGGCGTCGAAGCCTTGGGCAAAGATTGCGCCGAGACTTTGGACGATGACTGCGCCGGGGCAGCAAACGCCATAGCACAAGCTACAATAACGAGAACGTAAACTGTTTGGAATAGGGAACGCATCTTAGAAAATCGGATCCAGCAGGGATTCGTCCAAACGGGAATAGGTCATGTGGTATTCTTTTTCAATCCAGTAGAGCGCCAACTTCCGATTGGTCCACTTCTTCTTCACCGCAATGGATTCTATGCCCTTGGTGATGAGCGGCAATGTTTCCGGCAGATTCAACTTCCAAGCCGTATCATCCCATTCAAACAACATAATCGGCACCTTGGGGCTGCTAGCAAGGCCCACGCTTCCGCGGTCGTTTTTGTATTCCAGCGGGCCCAGATTCAACTGGGTAAAGCGTTCCAACATGCCGCTCTTGGAAAGGAAGAGGAACAACATGCGGTCGTCGTCGGTTTCCCACAAGTGTTCGCGCTCGTAAAGGCGGTAGAGAATGATGGCATAAGCCTCATAAAACTGGCAAGTATCCAGAGCATCCGCATCGTAGCTGCGGGCGTGATTCTCCAAAGTATCCAGCCAGTATTCCGAGGTATCCGTCAAGAATTCATAGAGGACTTCTGCCGAGGCATTGTTCCGCACTGCATCCAGGAAATTTGCAAACATGGATTCCAGCATGGCCTGCTTATCCTGCAAACGCTCCTGATACTTGGCATCTTTTTCGCCGGCATTCTGCTGCTGTTCGTAAGCCTTCTGTTCAGTAACAGCATCGCCGTTATTTTCAGCAGTGCCTGCACAAGCCGCAAAAAATGCGGCAGACATCGCCAACAGCAAGGCAAGAATGTTATTTTTCACAATATGCATCGCGACACCTTTCTAAATATGACCCTTGACCAACTTTTGGGGGCATGTACCGCCAAAGGTTTCCAAGGTAGTGGGCCCGGAGGCCAGCACCGGAACAAGACCAACACCGGAGTTTGGCTCCGTCTTAATGCCTACAATTTAGAAATCAAATCCTGTGAAGGGAGAAGCGCCAAGGAAAACAAGGTCCATGCGCTGCATCGGATGCAGATGGCCCTGGCCCTGAAAGTGCGGGAAACTCCGCCAGCCGTAGAAATGGCCTTCCCTGGAAGTAACGGGCACATTCAAACCAGCAATCCCCAATTTCCGCTATTTGTGGCCCATGTTTTTGACATTATGGCCACGAAAAACGGCGATGTGAAGGCGGCGGCAGCGGCTTTCGGGATCACTCCTAGCGCCTTGACGAAGATTTTGCGGCAAAGCAAGCCCTGCGCAGAAAAACTGGCACAATCGAGGGCAAACAATTCAAAATTTAAAATGCATAATTAGGCCTCAGGAAAAGACTGCGGCAGGGCCGAAAATTTCTTTTTTGGCATCAAATGACAAAAAAACTTTTATACATTAGGAATATGAAAATTCTTGCAAAATTAATCTCTATTTTGGCGATAACCGCCGCATTCACCTTTGCCGATGATGCCGTAACTGCTACTGCAAAAACGGACAGCGTTGCCGCTGTCTCAAAAACTAACAGCACGGCCACCTCGGGCCCCGCCATCACCGCCGACACAAAGCATCACGCCGTGTGGATCAAGTTGGAAGGCGATGTGGAACCCAGCATGTACGAATTCTGCGCCCGGGCCATCGGTGAAGCCCAGGAAAAGCATCCGGACTATATCATTTTTGAAATCAATACCTTCGGCGGTCGCTTGGATGCCGCATTTGATATTGTCGATACCATCATGGCTGTGAAAGGAGCAACGACAATCGCCCTCGTGAAGAAAAAGGCCATCAGTGCAGGAAGCCTAATCGCTCTCGCCTGCAAAAAACTCTACATGCTGGAAGCCACCACCATTGGCGACTGCGCTCCCATCGTACAAGGCGGTGACGGTACGCCCCAAATCGTAGGCGAAAAAATTCAGTCACCCCTTCGCGCCAAGTTCCGCAACCTAGCCCAACGGAACGGCTACCCGGAACTTCTGGCAAGTTCCATGGTCACGCCAGAACTTGAAATTCTAGAACTTCATGCCAAACTGGATGCCAGCAAGAAAACAGAGCGGGATACAACTCTTGTTATCGAAAGTGAAAAATATTCCGTCATGAGCGAAGCGGACAAGGCCTTCTGGGGAGCGCCCAAAATCCTCGTGAAAGAGGGCGAACTCTTGACCATGACGGACCAGGAAGCTTTCGATCTCGGCTTTTCGAAAGGAACGTTCAAGGACCGCGAGGAATTTGAAACCACTCTTGCCATTGAAAAGAAAAGCGAGGTGGAAACCACAATTGGAGAAGACATCGCCAGTGCCATTGCCGCCATTTCTGGCATTCTCCTCATCCTCGGTTTCGGAGCTCTCTACATCGAATTCAAGACCCCAGGTTTTGGCATGTTCGGGATCATTGGCATCATCCTCGTCGCGGTGGTGTTCCTCGGGCAGTTTGCGCCCCAGCTGGACGGCTACTTCCCGGCCATACTGCTTGTAGCCGGCGTCGTCCTCTTCCTGGTGGAAATCTTCGTGATGCCGGGAACGTTCCTCTTTGGCATTGGCGGCATCATCTGCATGATAGCGGCCCTCGCCCTCAGTTACGACCCGACGAACATACCGGAGTATGTGCCAGAGGCCGTGGAGACCACATTTGACGCCACTCCCTGGCTGTTTGGCCTGTTGTTCATTTTGACGTGTGCGGCCATTGCCCTCATTATTCCTGTAGCCGCCAGCAAATACCTGGTGCCGCTCCTGCCCGAGGGCTGGACTCCCATGCTCAAAACGGATATGGAAACGGCTGTTTCCCCCACAGAAAATATTCAAGAAATCAAGATCGGAGACACAGGCATAGCAAAAACGTTCCTGCGTCCTGTTGGCCAGGCAAGTTTTACTATGGCGGATGGTTCCTCGAAACTCTTTGACGTGCAGACTCAAGGAGAAATCATCGAAGCCGGCACTACCGTTAAAGTCATTAGAATTGCGGATGGCAGAATCTGGATTGCGAAGGAATGAAATTTCTAAGAATCCTAGATAATTCCAAAATAACCCCTATTCTCTTGGGGATTATTTTGTTACTGCACTTAGGAGCATTCACTTACCGGACCATTATTGGACCAGCGGAGACGGCTGATTCCGAAGGGTATTTTCTCTGTGCAAAAAACGCATACGAAGGCAATGGATTCCAGTACAACATTCCTGGTGAGCCCTATCAAGAAGAATTCGTTGCTACACGGACTCCTGGTTATCCCGCCATAATTCTAGCCCTTGGGCAATCAAAAGTCGCCGTTATGGGCTTTCAAGTGCTTTTGTCCCTAACTACCATCTGGCTATGCATCCTTTTTCTCAAAAAATTCAACTTTTCTCCACTAACTCAAAACATTCTACTGTTGGGTTTTCTGTTCACTCCTGCCCAGGTCATTTACGCAACCACCTTAATGTCAGAAATTCCTTTCCAGTTCTTTCTCGTAAACCTTTTCCTTTCTGTAATCCTCTTTATTAAAACAAACAAAATCAAGTGGCTCGTTTTCTCTGCACTCGCTTTGAGCATCGGTTTTCTCATCAAGCCCATCCTCTACCCTTTCACCTTTATTTTCTTGATCGCGGGCACTATATACCTTATTCGCAAACGGAAACTCGTCTGTCTCCCTCTGCCCTTCATTCCCTTTTTAGTCGTGATTGCCCTCGCATCCTGGAACTATACACGCACGGGAGCCTTTGAAGTTAGCAGCATTCAGGCAACCAATCTTTTAAACTATAACGGGAAAATGATTCTTTATCAGGCTGATGGGCACGAACGCGGGGACTTCGTCATTGATTCTCTCGAAACTGAAGCCGTAAAGATTACAGATTTTTCTGAACGTCAAAATTTCAGGTCACGGGAAACTCGAAAAATATTCCTCAACCACCCCTTCATTGCAGCATTTCAATTTGTAAAGGGATGCGGATCATTCTTTCTGGACCCAGGCAGATTCGACTGGATTACTTACTTGGGTTTGGAAAATAAAAACGGATTTATGTTCAGTACGAATGACTCCAAAACAGGCGCCATACTTAACATCATCAGATCTACCCCCCTACCAATCTGGGTCATATTACTCATCGTTTTTATATTCAACATTGTAAAATTATTCCTCTTTGGAGTTTACATTCTCAAAAAATCACAAACGAGATATGTGAAAATCATTCTCTCCACAGGAATTCTTTATATATTGGCAATAACAGGTTCCCTCGGTGTATCTAGATACGCCCTGCCCATCGTGCCTCTGCTCCTTATTGGAACTGCACTCGGAGCCGCGACTTTAAAAAACGGAGAAAACAAATGAATACTCTTCTCACTATTGGCATTATCATCGCGGCAATTGTCGTGCTTGTCCTCTTGGCATTCATCGCCAAGTTCTTCAGCCTTTGGCTCCAGGCTTTGTTCTCCAGGGCGAACGTGAGCATTTTCCAGCTCATCGGTATGCGTTTGCGTAAGGTGCCGCCTCAGGTGATTGTGGAAGCGCGCATCTTGAGTTGCAAGGCTGGTCTCCCGGTCGACACGAACCTCCTTGAAGCACACTACCTCAGCCGCGGTAACGTACTCCGTGTGATTCAGGCGTTGATTGCCGCCAACAAGGCAAACATCAAGCTCGACTTCAAGGAAGCCGCCGCCATCGACCTCGCCGGACGTAACGTTCTGGAAGCCGTACAAATGTCCGTGAACCCGAAGGTCATCGAAACCCCGAAGGTGTCCGCTGTGGCTCTCGATGGTATTCAGCTTCATGCCATTACCCGCATCACCGTGCGCGCCAGCATCCAGAAGTTGGTGGGTGGTGCCGGCGAAGACACTGTTGTGGCCCGCGTTGGCGAAGGCATCGTGAGTTCCATCGGTTCTGCAAAGAGCCACAAAGATGTACTCGAAAATCCGAATATGATTTCCAAGAAGGTGCTCGCCTCTGGCCTTGATGCCGGTACAGCATTTGAAATTCTCTCCATCGACATCGCCGACGTGGACGTGGGCCAGAACATCGGCGCCATCCTCGAAACCGACCGTGCCGAAGCCGACAAGAAGATTGCACAGGCAAAGGCAGAAGAACGCCGCGCCATGGCATACGCCGCCGAACAAGAAATGAAGGCGAAAGTTATGGAAATGAAAGCAAAGCTCGTGGAAGCGGAAGCCCAGATTCCGATGGCTATGGCAAGCGCCCTCCGCGATGGAAAACTTGGTGTGATGGATTACTATAACCTCAAGAACATTGAAGCCGACACCCAAATGAGAAAAGAAATCGGAAATGCTCCTGAAGCCAAGTAATCCATGGAATCCCTCCTAATCCTCATAGGCATTTTCGTCGTCAATGCGGTCATCAAGAGCATGGCCACAAAGAAGAAGTCGTCTTCTGAGCGGAACCACTTACCGCCCACAAGGCGGATGTCTTCTGAAAATGATGAAGGGGATGGGTTGGACGAAACGGAGCAATCTCCGGACGCAGGATCGCATAGCGCACCCCGCAACCTGCAAGATTTGATTCGGCAATTTCAGGAAGCGCAACGGCAAGCCTCCCAAGGTACTTATGTGCCACCTACGCCACCTGTAGAGGACGACGATGAAGATGACGAGCGACCCGTGGTCAAACCAGCAAATTCCGGACATTTCAGCTTCAAAGAAATTGCGGAATCCGTTATCCAGTGGGAAGAAGTCAGCGTCAGTTACTTGTGTGATGCTTTCGGTTTTTCCAAAGCCACGGCATTGAAAGTTCTAGGAGAACTGCAAAAGCACAAAATTGTCGGTCGCGACATGGGCGACGGCTTCTGCGACGTGCTCGTCCATGACAAGGTGGAGCTAGCGAACTTGTTCAAACGCGAACAGCTTGAAGCCAAAAAAGCCATGCAAGAAGAGCTTGCCCGCAAAAAGGCCGAACTCCAAAGCAAATGGAAGCGCAAAGCAGAAACACCCAATGACCTAATTGAAACCAACGCAGAATTAGAGCGTCAGCGCAAGCTTAACAAGCTCGAAGCACGTGCCCGCGAAGCCCGTGAAAACGCGGGAATTTCCAACAACGGCATTGCAAGCGAAGGCATTTCCGGAGAATCGGATGTAAACGCGGTGAACAAGCCGCACTTCCGCCTCTCTCGCAACATCGGAGACATTCGCCGCGGATTCATCTGGGCAAAAGTGCTAGACGAGCCTCGCTTTAAAAGGCGCTGGAATCAGCATTTCCGCTAAAACATCTACCATAACAATAGATTATTAATCACACAAAAAACACCCCGCTTAAAAGCGAGGTGTTTTTCAAAAGTTGCCAAGCAACGATGTCGGTTGGATTCAACCGATTACATCATGCCGCCCATGCCCATGGACGGATCCATAGCAGGAGCTGCGGCCGGCTTCGGTTCCTTCTTCTCAACAACCACGCAGTCGGTGGTGAGAATCATGGAAGCGATGGAGGCTGCGTTCTTGAGAGCCGTGCGGGTCACCTTGGCCGGGTCAATCACACCAGCCTTGATGAGGTCTTCGTAGGTGTCGGTCTTGGCGTTGTAACCAAAGCCGTCCTTGCCTTCCTTGACCTTGTTCACGACCACGGAACCTTCGAGGCCAGCGTTCGTCACAATCTGGCGGAGCGGTTCTTCGATGGCGCGCTTGATGATAGCGGCACCCGTCTTCTGGTCATCATTCGTGAGCTTGAGGGCGTCGATAGCCTTGGCTGCACGGATGAGGGCAACGCCACCACCCGGAACAATACCTTCTTCGACAGCGGCGCGAGTGGCGTGCATAGCGTCGTCCACGCGGTCCTTCTTTTCCTTCATTTCGACTTCAGTTGCAGCACCGACCTTGATCACGGCAACGCCACCAGCGAGCTTCGCCAGGCGTTCCTGGAGCTTTTCGCGGTCGTAGTCGCTGGTGGTGGTTTCAATCTGCTTACGAATCTGGCCAATGCGGGCCTTGATGCTTGCAGCGTCACCAGCACCTTCGACAATCGTGGTGTTGTCCTTGGTGATGGTGATGGACTTGGCGTGGCCAAGAACCGTGACCGGAGCATCTTCCAGCTTTGCACCGGTATCTTCGGAAACGAGCATACCACCAGTGAGGATGGCGATGTCTTCGAGCATGGCCTTGCGACGGTCACCAAAGCCCGGAGCCTTGACGGCAGCAACCTTCAAAGTGCCGCGCATCTTGTTCACCACGAGCGTTGCAAGAGCTTCGCCATCGACATCTTCAGCGATGATGAGGAGGGACTTGCCCTGCTTTGCCACATGTTCGAGCATCGGGAGCAAATCCTTCATGGTGCTGATCTTCTTGTCGTAGAGGAGGATCATCGGATTTTCGAGGGAGACTTCCATGCTGTCCGTATTCGTGACAAAGTACGGAGAGAGGTAGCCACGGTCGAACTGCATACCTTCCACAACATCGAGGATGGTATCAGCGGTCTTGGATTCTTCGATGGTGATAACGCCATCGTTACCGACCTTTTCCATAGCGTTTGCGAGGAGGTCACCGATTTCGGCATCGTTGTTAGCAGAAATCGTAGCCACCTGAGCAATGTGTTCCTTGCCGTTGATCTTCACGGCCATCTTGCCGACTTCGGTAATCACAGCATCAACAGCAGCGTCCATACCGCGCTTGATGTCCATCGGGTTGGCACCGGCGGCCACGTTCTTGAGGCCTTCGCGGGTAATCGCCTGAGCGAGAACGGTAGCAGTAGTAGTACCGTCACCGGCAGCATCGCTGGTCTTGTTAGCGACTTCCTTCGCCATCTGGGCGCCGAGGTTTTCGTAGGAATCCTCGAGTTCAATTTCCTTAGCGACAGAGACGCCGTCCTTCGTTACGTTCGGGGCGCCAAAGGACTTTGCGAGCATAACGTTACGACCCTTAGGGCCGAGAGTCACCTTAACAGCGTTGGCGAGCTTGTCCACACCCTTCATGAGAGCTTCGCGAGCGGCCACATCAAACTTCAATTGCTTTGCCATTTTTGTATTTCCTTTTTGTTTTAAACTTTTGAAATTCCGCTACACATTACAGTGTGGCGAAGATGTCGGATTCCTTGATGATGAGGTAGGATTCGCCATCCACAGTCACTTCGGTGCCGCTGTACTTGCCGTACAGAACCACGTCACCCACCTTGACTTCCATGGCAACCGTTTCGCCAGATTCGGTCTTGCGGCCGGGGCCCACGGCCACGACCTTACCCTGCATGGGCTTTTCCTTGGCGTTATCCGGAATAAAGAGACCGGAAGAGGTCTTCTGTTCGGCTTCAGCCGGCTTTACAACGATTCGATCTGCTAAAGGCTTGATCATCTTTTTTTCCTCATTTTGCGGACCCATAGGGCCCTTTTGTTTAAATAATGGTCCGGAATGGACTTTTTGTTTCCGCCGCAAAAATAGCAATTTCCGTGCCAATGAAGAATACTCTATTTTTGGCAAGGAAATTGCAAAAGATTTATGAAAATAAGCCTAAATGGTAAAAAATGTCTAGAATTGGCGAGTAAGACACGAGGATCAGTTCACCTACCACCGCAACAGCGTTTCATTTTGAAACGTCGTTGTTTCATTTTTTGCGAATTCGTTCCGCCAGCTCCTGATTCGCAATCTTCCGTTCCTTCCGGTAGATTTGATCAAAGCGTTCGCAAAGTTCCCCACAGGGAACCCCCAATGCCGAAGCCAAAAAAAAGAAATTTTCAAAAGAAGGAACGCGTTTGCCCCGCTCCATCATGGAAATAAATTGCCGCGTAAGGCCTGACTCTAAAGACAATTGCTGTTGTGTAATGAATTGTTCCTGACGAGCCAGGGTCACAAATTTACGGAAGGCTTTACAAAATGTTTCGTGTTCTCTTGTCATGGGCGCCACATTTAAAAACATTCAAGTCTTTGCTGTGCAAACAGTTGTTTGCAAAATGTAAACATTCCGTATGTTTTTGAACCGAATTTTATAATTTCCGTTCTTTTTTCGTTCTCAAAAGAGCGAGAAAAACTTTCTGCGGGTGCCGGACCTTCTCGAACCTGGAGCAATCACGAGACCGTTCGTGGCATTCTCAGGCAAATTCATCGAAATTTTGCCACTCACTGTTGCGGCTCCAGGTTCGCGACTTCCAAAGAAAAAAGTCAGCGTCATAAATGACGCTGACTTTTTTCTGCGGGTGCCAGGACTCGAACCTGGAGCCTTTTGGTTCGTAGCCAAACGCTCTATCCAGTTGGGCTACATCCGCTAGATTCGTGCCCAAATATAGCATTTGGGGGTCTATTGTCAAGGGGACGGTATTTAAAATTTCATTTATTTTTCTAAATTTGCCCTGTTCAACGTCTTTTGCGTATTTAAAATGGAAAAATTCAAAATCATCGCTTTGAAAGTGCTCCGTTGGTGCCTAACCCAACTAAAAGCGCTATTCAGTGATAAAAAAGTAGTCAAGTGGACCGTCATTTTCGGTATTCCCGTAATACTTGGAATTACGGCCATCATTGTCACCTACAACCATTTTCTCCCCGAACTTCCGTCCCTCGCCCAGTTGGAGCAAATCAACCCGAAACTGGTGACGAACATTTATGACATGAACGGGAAAATCGCCCACGAATACTACGTTGAACGCCGTGAGTGGACCCCTTACGATTCCCTGCCCATCAACGCCATCCATGCCGTGATGGCCACCGAAGACAGGGCCTTTTTCAGCCACTGGGGCATGAACGTCTGGGCCATTCCTTCCGCCATCTTGGAGAGCGTTTCCAGCGGTAAAAAACTCCGCGGAGCCTCCACCCTCACCCAGCAGTTGACCAAACTTTTGTTCCTTACACCTGAGCGCTCCATTTCCCGTAAGATTAAGGAAGCCATGACGGCCATCCGCATCGAGCAGACCTACACCAAGGAAGAAATTTTGGAGTTCTACATGAACGAGGTGTACCTGGCCGGCGGCAACTACGGTTTCCAGGCCGCAGGCAAGTTCTACTTCGGTCGCTCCCTCGATAGCCTTACCATTCCCGAATACGCCGTTCTCGCAGGCATGCTCCAGCGCCCAGAGGCCTACCGCCCGGACCGTCACCCCGAAGCCTCCCTGGAACGACGCAATACAGTACTTTTCGCCATGTATGATGCGGGCTACATCACCAAAGAACAATATCACGAATACGTGAACACCCCAATCAAGCTTGTCGAAAAGGAAGAAGATAACGACGCAGGTCTTTACTTCTACGAAGAAATCCGCAAGTACATGGAAAAGAAGTATGGCGAAAATTCCCTCTATGCAGATGGCGTTTCCATTTTCAGCACCATCGATCCGGAAATCCAAGCCTACGCTGACAGTTGCGCCAGAGTCCAGGTGGAGAAGGTCCGCAGACGCGTGAAGTACCGCGCCACACGCAGACTGTTCCTCAGCAAGAAATACGACATGCCCGAAGACAGCATCGTGGCCCACTTCGATAGCGTCTACACCCTCTTCAAAAAAGACTACCTGGCCAGCGATACCAGTTCCAACCTGAAGAAGAGACGCTTCCAGGATAGCATCCTTTATCATCAGCCCGAAATTGCAGCCATTCTCATTGAAAATGAGACAGGCGCCATCCGCGCCATGGTGGGCGGAAGCGACTTTAACAAATCCAAATGGAATAGAGCTGTTCAATCCCTACGGCAGCCTGGTTCTTCTTTCAAACCCATCGTCTATTCTACGGCCATGGACAACGGCGCAAGTCCCTGCGACTCCGTGAACGACCAGCCTGTGACCATTCCCGACCCGGACGACAAGAACCCCAATAAAGTCTGGCGCCCCGGCAACTTCGAGAACGACTTTGAAGGCATGATGACGCTCCGCCGCGCACTGTACCGCTCCAAGAACCTGCCTGCCATTTTGACGGGTATGAAGTACGGGCTCAACAATGTGGTGAACTACGCCCGCAAATTCGGTATTGTCCGCGCTCCGCTTCTCCCTGTGCCGAGTCTTGCTCTTGGTTCCGTTGGTGCAACGCTGATGGAAATGACTTCTGCCTACACCGTGTTCCCCAATGGAGGCCAGCGCATTGAGCCCTACATGATTGAGTCTGTCGTAGACAAGAACGGCGAAGTTATCGAGAAGAACATGAAGGTGGAACACGAAGTGTTGCGTCCGGCTTCCGCCTACATCATGGTGGACATGCTGAAGGACGTGAACGTCCGCGGTACGGCCGCTCGTGTTTGGGCAAGCGGTTTTACTCACCCCAGTGGCGGTAAAACAGGAACTACTAACGACTACACCGACTGCTGGTACATTGGCTTCACGAAGCAATACACCATGGGTGTCTGGGTAGGTTCCGATAGCCCCGCCACCATGGGCGCAGGCCACACCGGCACCGAAGACGCACTCCCGTTGTGGATGGCGGTAATGAAGGAACTGCATAAGGATTTACCAAGACTTTCCTTCCCTGTTCCCGGCGGAGTTTCCAGCCGTGGCGTATGCAACCATACAGGAAAAGTAGCCGGTGAATTCTGCGCAGAAAAGACTTACTGCTTGTACTCTGCAGGCTATGCACCTACGGAAGTTTGCGATGGCAACCACTTCGAAGTGAAGACAAAGTCTGCAGAAGACGCCACCTTGTTCAGCAACAAGGGAATGAACGAAAACAAGAGCTCCGCTGGTGCAAAAACCACGCGGAAAATGTTCTAATTCCAACGATTTTGGTGCAAATATATGCCCTTAACAAAAAGGGGCATTTTTGCTATCTTTGCACCACTATGGATTGGCCGCGTAACATAAAGACATTGACCACCGACGAGCTGAAGGCTTGGCTCCGAGACGTTAATGAAAAGGCCTTCCGCGCTGATCAAATCCAGAAGTGGCTTTTTTGTCAGCAAGTGAAAACTTACGACGAGATGGTGAACATCTCCCCCGCACTTCGCGAAAAATTGGCGGCGCAATTCAGTCTTCGCGCCCTCAAGGAAGACCAGAAATCCATAAGCGTTGACGGCACCATCAAATGGCTTTTTGAAACCTGGGACGGTCACCACATCGAGACGGTGATGATTCCTGCAAACGGGCGTTTTTCTGTCTGCGTTTCTACGCAGGTAGGCTGTGCCATGAACTGCGCCTTCTGCCGCACCGCAAAGATGGGATTCACCCGCAATCTGGAAGCCGGTGAAATTCTGGAAGAAATCATCAATGTGAACTGGCACTTGAAAGAAGCCGGCATTCTCGATGAAGAGGGTAACATCGCCCAGGTCACGAACATCATCTTCATGGGCATGGGCGAACCGCTGAACAATCTGGAAAACGTGCATCGCGTGTGCTGCACCCTCCACAACCAGAAGTTGTTCAACATGGGCGCAAAGCGCATGACCGTGAGCACCAGCGGCGTGGTTCCCAAAATCAAGGAACTGGTGGACCGGAACACTCCCTGCTGCCTGGCCGTAAGTCTCAACAGCACCAATAACGAATATCGCTCTTCCGTAATGCCGGTGAACAAGACCTGGCCTATCGAGAAACTCTTGGAAGCGGTTGACGAATACATCCGCCGCACCGATAACTATGTGACTTTCGAGTTCGTCCTCATTCAAGACATCACTTGCACCCCAAAGGCCGCCAAGGAACTCATACGCATTTGCGCTCCTCGCCGGGTAAAGGTGAACGCCATTGTGCTAAACGATGGGGACGACCCCACACTCCATGCTCCCACGCCGGAGCAGGTGGAAGACTTTTTGGCAGCCGTCCGTGCTGCCGAAATTCAAATCACGATTCGCAACCCCCGTGGCCGGGACATTCTGGCCGCCTGCGGGCAGTTAGCGTACAAAAAGGAAGGTAAAACATGTTGACGCAAAATCTCCCGGAATTCTGGGACAACCTTTACGCCGATGGAAAGGATTACTGGAACATCAAGAAGGCAACTCCTGCCCTGCTTGAATTTTTCAATCATCCTTCATGCCCCAAGACGGGATCTGTGTTGATTCCCGGTGCCGGATTTGGCTATGATGCCGAAGCCTGGGCCAAGCGTGGGCACGACGTGCTGGCTGTAGATTTTGCTCCTACCGCCGTGGATGAACTGGACCACTTGAGCCGCAAGCACAAGAACCTCCGCTCTCTGGATTTGGATTTGTTCAACCTCTCCCCCAAGGATTCCAAACGGGGCGGCCAACAGTTTGACATCGTGTACGACTACTGCACCTTCAGTGCTATCCATCCGGGCCGCCGCGACGAATTCTTCGAAGTCTGCTACAAGATGCTGAAGGACGACGGCCTTCTGATTTCCCTCATGTACCCCCTGATGAACGGCAAAACCCTTCAAGGACCTCCCCATGCCACAAGCGAAGGCGAACTGATGGCTCGCCTGGGCGGCGTGTTCGATGTGGTGGAACGCATTCCTGCAGTAAACAGCCTTCCGAACCGCGCCGGCAAGGAAGAATTCTGGCTCCTGAAAAAAGTCCTGTAATCAATTTAGAATTAGAAATTCAAAATTCATAATTTGCTCGGGCTTCGCGAGTCTATCGCTTGTTGAGAGCTTCGCAATACATGGAGTTTACTACTTTTAGATAAACAAAACAACGAGAAAAGGATTTACTATGTCTAAAGATTTATGCCCCTGCGGATCTGGAAAGGAATACTGCGAGTGCTGCGAACCCATCATCAAGGGAACGACTCTCGCCCCCACACCGGAAGCCCTTATGCGCTCCCGCTACACGGCATACGCCAAGCACGAAATCAAGTGGCTCAAGGATTCCCTGGAAGCTACCCAGCGCACAGACTTTGACGAGCCCAGCGTAGACGCCTGGAGCCGTGAATCCGAATGGCTTGGAATTGAAATCAAGCAGACCAAGACCGAGGAAGAAAAGAATATCGGCTGGGTGGAATTCAACGCCCGCTTCAAGCAGGGAAACATCACCCGTAACCACCATGAACTTGGTGAATTTCACAAAGTTGGCGGTGCATGGTTCTTCTATGATGGCCGTGCTGTGAAGCAGGAAACCGTCCGCAAGGAAGGCCCGGATGTAGGCCGTAACGATCCTTGCCCATGTGGTTCTGGCAAGAAGTACAAGAAGTGCTGCGGAGCGAACAAGTAAAATGGCATTCAAGATTTTTGTAGATGGTGAAGCAGGTACTACGGGGCTCCAGATTCGGGAGCGTCTTTCCAAACGTAGTGATTTGGAAATTCTGACCATTGACCCGGAACTGCGAAAGGATGTGAACGAGCGCCAGAAGCTGATCAACGCTTCTGACGTGACTTTCCTCTGCCTCCCGGATGCTGCGGCTATTGAAAGCGCTGCCCTCTGCACTAATCCTGATACGTGCATCATCGACGCCAGCACCGCCCACCGTACCAATCCCGATTGGACGTATGGTCTGCCGGAATTGAGTGCGAATCACCGCGCAGCTATTGCCAAAAGCAAGCGTATTGCAAACCCGGGCTGCCACGCCAGCGGTTTTATTCTGGGCGTGTACCCGCTGGTAAGCGCGGGGATTCTCCCGAAGTCTGCAAACCTGGCCTGCTATAGCATCACGGGCTACAGCGGTGGCGGTAAAAAACTCATTGCCGAATATGAAGCCGCCGAGAACATGGGGCACGCATCCCTTGAATCCAAGGCCATCATGGCGCCAGCACCCTACGCACTCGCACTCAGCCACAAGCACCTTCCCGAAATGAAGAAGGTCTGCGGCCTTGACAATGCGCCCTTCTTCAACCCCGTCCTTGGACCTTTCTACAAAGGCATGGCGGTAACTGTCGCCATCTTTGCAAACGAGCTTTCCAAGCCCATGGGCCCGGAAGCCCTACGCGATGCCATTGCGGCGCATTATGAAGGTAGCCACTTTGTGAAGGTGATGCCTTACGAAGCCACCCCTGTGCTTTTCAACGGACGTTTGGACCCCACTGTCTGTAACGACACCAACGAAGCCCACATCCATGTGTTTGGCAATGACCGCGTTATGCAGGTTACCACCATCATTGATAACCTGGGCAAGGGTGCCAGCGGTGCTGCAGTGCAAAACATGAACATCGCCCTCGGTTTGGATGAGAGCATCAGCCTGTAAGAGAACTTACAGACAAGAGATTTGAAGTTATGTTCCTTGATGAGAAAACCATAGAAGTACGCTCAGGAAAAGGTGGAGACGGCATCTGCAGTTTCCATCGTGAAAAGTTTGTCCCCCTGGGAGGCCCCGATGGTGGCGACGGAGGCCGTGGCGGTCACGTGATTCTCCAAGTGAACGAGCAGTATTCTACTCTGCTGGATATGGGCAACACCCATCTCTATAAGGCAGAAAGCGGCAAACCCGGTGGTGCCAAGCGCTGCACAGGACTCTCTGCAGACGACCTCATCGTGAGCGTCCCCCGCGGTACTATCGTGAAAGATGCCGAAGGCCGCATTCTCGCAGACCTTACAGAACCAGGCCAGCGATGGATTGCAGCAAAAGGCGGCAAGGGAGGCATGGGGAACCAACATTTCGCAACCCCATCCCTTCAGGCACCCCGCAAATGCACTCCTGGTGAAAAGGGTGAAGTCCGCGAACTGTTTCTGGAACTGAAACTCATGGCCGATGTGGGACTGGTTGGCTTCCCCAACGCAGGCAAATCAAGCCTCGTGAACAAGATTTCCAGCGGTCGCCCGAAGGTGGGCGACTATCCCTTCACCACTCTGGAGCCCGTGCTTGGCATTGTGCAGATGAACGGCCACAGCTTTGTGGTGGCCGATATTCCAGGCCTTCTGGAAGGCGCCAGCGAAGGCAAGGGACTTGGTCACCAATTCTTGAAGCACATCGAGCGCACCCATACGCTCCTCTTTGTCATCGATGGCTTTGCCGAAAACGCCTACGAGCAGTTCACCATTTTGAAGGACGAACTGAAGGCGTTCCATCCAAAGCTTGCAGAAAAGCCCTACCTCATCGCTCTCAACAAGTGCGATTTGGGCATTGACGCCGCCATCAAGGAATTCAAGAAGCATCGCCAGAAAGTCATCATTACTTCTGCCGTCACAGGCGAAGGTTGCCACGACCTGCAGCAAGCCCTGGACGACGCCGTCCCTCACGTTCAGAAGAAGAAATCGGGCTGGACAAAGAAGAATGGATAAGAAGCAGAATGCCACACCGGTCATCGTAAACCGGAAAGCAAACCACCTGTACTTCGTAGACGAAACTTTCGAAGTGGGCATCATGCTTATTGGCTCCGAAGTGAAATCCATTCGAGATGGCAAGTGCACCATTAGCGAAGCCTGGATTGACATTGACGAAAACAAGGATGAACTTTGGATGGTGGGGGCTCACATCGACGAGTACCTCTTTGCCAACCGATTCAACCACTTCCCCGCCCGCAAGCGCAAGCTCCTGGCTCACGCCCATGAAATCCAGAAGATGCGAAAGGCCAAGGAATTGAAAGGTTGCACCATCATCCCCTTGAAATTGTATTTTAAGAACAGACGCGCAAAACTTGAAATTGGCATTTGCCGAGGAAAAGACCAACGAGACAAACGACAGGACATAATTCAACGGGACGCCAAACTAGAACTGGCCCGCGTTGCAAAAGCACATCGCTGATTGTCGCCTTGATTTTATTGGTTTGCGGATCATTTTCTTTCGCAGCCAACCTGGTGAACATCGAAGATGTGGCGAAGGCCCACAATGCCGTCTTCCATTGGTACCCGGTCCAGAAGTCCGTAATGCTCACTACGGTAAAAGACACCATCCGTTTTGCAGAAGGAATTGCATTTGCCACTTGGGGAAAGCAGTCCTTCGAACTGAGCCAGGCTCCCATGATGAAGGATGGCATCATCTGGATTGCAGATGCGGATGTGCAGAAGATTTTTGCGAAGCCCGCGGCTGTCGCCACTCCAACGAGTTCCGCAGCGACCGCACCCAAGACTTCCGCTCCAGTTTCGTCCAGTTCAATCGCCGCAGTCTCGTCCAGTTCTTCGGCGGTTTCCGCTCCGGCAAGTTCCACCGCACCCGTAGTCTCCCCCGTTGCTGCACCGAAGAATGAAACCGCAGGCACCCGCGAAGTAAAGACCATCGTCATCGATCCGGGCCATGGAGGCAAAGACTCCGGCGCTCTCGGAAAGAAGGCGCAGGAAAAGGACATCGTTCTCGCCGTCGCAAAGCTGTTGAAGAAGGAATTGGAGAAGGAAGGCTTCAACGTGAAGCTCACTCGCGACAAGGACGTCTTTATCGAGCTGGGCCAGCGGGCAAACCTCGCCAACAAGTGGGACGGAGACTTGTTCCTGAGCCTCCACTGCAATGCAATTGACGCAACTCCGGAACGCAAAAAGCAGGTTCAGGGCTACCACTTCTACGTGCTTCGTGCGCCAGAAAGCGAAGAAGACCGCGCCATCGCCCGCCGAGAAAACAAGGTGGCCGCCCTCTATGGCGAAAAGAACGCCAAAGAGGAGCTCACTCCTATCGAATGGTTCAAGCTGGAAGCCCGCCTGGAAAAATACAAGCAGAACAGCTACATGATTACCGAGCAACTTTTGAACAGCTTCAACGGCGGCCATATCCGTAAGTTGAGTGGAGGCGTCGGTGGTGCCGGATTTATGGTACTGGTGGGCGCCATGATGCCTGCAGTACTCATCGAGCTCGGGTTCATCAGCAACCCCGAAGACGAGGAATACATGATGACCGCCAAAGGCCAGCAGGATTTGGCCGAGCGAGTTTCAAAGGCTGTTGCACGCTATAAGGAAGCGGTCCACAGCTACCGCGAGACCCTGGGGCGCTAAACGGAAGCCCCGAGACCCTGATTTTAGCGCCGCGACACCCAGATTTTAGCCAAAATTTCCCAAAATTTTTGGTAAAAACCCCTTTACAACCACCCCCCTTTAATCTATCTTTGAGCCATTCCAACAAGGACCATGCGGTCGTGGTGGAATTGGTAGACACGCTAGCTTGAGGTGCTAGTGGGAGCGATCTCATGACAGTTCAAGTCTGTCCGACCGCAGAAAAGAAGACCCGGTGAAAACCGGGTCTTTTTTTAATGTCTGTGAGCAAATTCTAGAGGGACCGCACGCAGGCCACTGCCTGACTAGCGATACCTTCCCCACGTCCGGTAAAGCCCAGCTTTTCCGTTGTGGTGCCCTTGATTCCCACCTGCCTTACATCGAGGCCGAGAACCCGAGCGATGTTTGCCTTCATAGCATCCTTGTGCGGATTCACCTTGGGGCGCTCGCACATGACGATGCTATCGATGTTGATGATTTCGTACCCAGCCTTCTTCACCTCTTCCCCAACCTTGCGGAGAAGCTCCAGACTGTCGGCGCCCTTGAAGGCAGGGTCCGTATCTGGGAAGTAGGTTCCGATATCCCCAAGGCCAGCGGCACCCAAAAGAGCATCGCTAATGGCGTGAAGGAGCACATCCGCATCGCTGTGGCCCAGAAGTCCCTTTTCATAAGGAATATCTACGCCACCAATGATGCACTTGCGGCCTTCCACCAGCTTGTGGACATCAAAACCAATGCCAGTACGATAAATCTTATCCATCAACTTATCCAATCAGAGCAAAGCCGGGAAACACACCTACCGCGATGAGAGCAAGGGCTGCCACAGCAACCGCAAACTTCAAGAGATAGCTAAACTTCGCTCTATTTTCACAGCAGCAACCACAATTGCATTCGCACTTGCGAGGCGCAAACAGCACGTAAGCAATGCGGAGGTAGTAAACTGCGGCGATAAGGGAAAGGCCAAAGCCAACAGCAGCGAGCCAACCCAAGCCTGCAGAGAACGCACCTGCAAAGAGGGAGAACTTGGCGAGGAATCCAGCGGCAGGCGGAAGGCCAGCAAGGCTTGCCAAACAAACCGCCACCCCGAGAGCGACAAAGGGACGCTTGCGACCGGCACCCTGAAGATCATCCAGAGTTTCCTTGCGATCATCACGACCCGCCAAATAAGCGACTCCAGCCAAAGCCCCTGCACTGCCGATGGCATACGTCACCAGGAAGTAGTACATGGCGCCAAGTTGCACGGAACCTGATTCCAGATAGTTCGGAAGCAAG
Source organism: Fibrobacter sp. (assembly GCA_024398875.1). Lineage (GTDB taxonomy): Bacteria > Fibrobacterota > Fibrobacteria > Fibrobacterales > Fibrobacteraceae > Fibrobacter. Next base: position 17,100 of record JAKSIJ010000004.1, on the reverse strand, counting down.
AGGCCAATCACCATGAAGCCTGCGTTCATCACAGCAGAGAATGCCAGAATGCGACGGACAGACTTTTGGGCAAGACCGCTCAAAGCGCCAATGACCATGGAAAGAATGGCGACAATCACAACCACATAGAAGAGTGATTTAGACTGCGTACCCACCGTAATCTTTTCGGCCAAGTTCCAGGCAGGAGCGGAACCGTTGCGAGCCACCAAAATGCCAAGCCATACAGAACCAAGAGCAGCCAAAGCGCCAACCTTCACGACAGCGGCCATAAAGCCGGTCACTGCCACTGGAGCCCCTGTATAGACATCTGCCACCCAGAAGTGAACGGGAGCGGCGCCAGCCTTGAAGAGAAGGCCCAAGATGATGAGAAGCATACCCATCGCGAAGATAGGACCGCGGCCATCCAAGATGGCGGCACAGAAGTGCGTGGAGCCTGTAGCGCCATAAACCAGAGCCACACCATAGAGGAAAATGGTGCTGAAGATGGCGCCAGAAACGAAGTACTTGAACACTGCTTCACCAGCAAAAAGATCCTTGCGGTGAATACCCACCAAAGCATACACGGGGAAGCTGGTGAGTTCCATTGCGATGAAGAGAGCCACGAAATCAATGGCCTGGGTCATGAGCGTTGCACCACAGCATGCCAGAAGCATCAAGCTGTAGGATTCACCACCCTTATACTTCCCTGTTCCGAGGGTCCACTGCAAGCCAGCAACTCCCAGAAGAGTGCAGAGGAAAATGGTCACGCCAAGAACGCGGCGAATAGGATCCATCGCGTAAAGGTTGAACGTGGTGTCGGTACCAACGAAAGCAAAGGCTCCAATGCCAAGCGCCACAAAAACGGACGCAATCCAGGGAAGGACCTTGTGCTTGTTTTCGTCGCGGAGGAAGGGCTCTGCAGCGAGGGTGAAGAGGGCTCCGAGAGCCACCAAAATAACCGGCATGAAATCGATGTAATTAGTCATTGTTAGAGCCCTCCGTCTTAGAGGTTTCTACAGTTGCGGGAGCCGCCTCCGTCGCGGGTGCGGCAGCAGCCTCGGGCGCAGTTTCAGCAGCAGGTGTTTCCGCAGCGGCACCTTCTTCCGCAATCATCTGGTTGATAATATCCTTGCGGTCTGCTTCGCTAAAGCCCGCAGCCGCCAAAGTGGAATCCAGCTGAGCGATTTCTTCTGCAGTCATGGGAGCAGCCTCAACAGCGGCTTCGGCAGAATCCTCACCCGCAGTAGCAGCTTCAGCATCGCTAGCCGTCTGGCCATTAGCGCCATCAGTAGTGGCAGCCATGCTTTCCACAGCAGCTTCATCAAACAGTTGGAGGCTATTGGTGATGCAAGCCGGGTGGAAACCGAAAACCAAGAGAAGCACCAGCATGACGCCGAAGGCAGAGCCTTCAAGAGCCGTAGTGCGAGCGCCTTCTTCATACTCGCGAGCCTTCTTCCCGAAGATAACCTTCTGGATGAAGCGGAGCACATAGCCTGCAGAGAGAATCATGGTGAAGCCCATGATGAGAGCCTGGAACGGGCCCATATCCCACAGGGAGAGAAGTACGGTAAATTCTCCGATGAAGCCTGCGGTACCAGGAACTGCGAGAGCCATGACGCCTGCAGCACCGAAGAGGAAGCTGAACACCGGATTCTGATGTGCAAGGCCACCCATTTCGTTGATGTTGCGAGTGCCCGTCATCCGTTCACCCACACCCATGAGGAAGTACTGCACGCCAGCGGAAATTCCGTGTGCCACCAAAAGCACCAGCACAGCCGGGAGCATGGCTTCCGAGAGGCTGAACACGCCAGCCACCGCAATACCCAAATGGCTCATGGAGCTGAAGGCCAAAAGTTTTTTGCCGTCATTAGCACGAAGAGCCATCAAAGCGCCATATACAGCCGTTGCAAGACCAAGCCACATCATAGTGCGAACAACGCCCATGGTCAGCGGGAATATGGGGAGAATCCAAGCGATAAAACCAAAGACACCAGCTTTACTCATGGCACCTGTCAAAATGGCAGAGAGCGGAGCCGGAGCTTCAGAATAGGTGATTGCCTGCCAGCCGTGGAAGGGGAAGATAGGAGTCTTCACCAAGAAGGCTAAGAGGAAACTCACCAACACCATCATCTGCGTTCCTTCCGGCAAGCTCTGGAGCACAAGGGCAAGAGAGAGGAGGAGGGAATTGTCAGCCATCGTGAGTAAATACCAAAGGGCCACCGCCATAGGAGCAGAACCCACCAAGGTATAGATAGCGAAAGTCATCGCCGCTTCTTTCCGCTTTTCGCCACCGAATGCCGCAATGAGAATTGCCGCCGGAATCACCATGGCTTCGAAGAAGAAGAAGAAGAGCACGGCATCAGCCGCAAGGAAGGTGCCGTTCATAGCGCCCATCAAAGCGAAGATGCCGATGGCAAAGTTGCGGTATTCCTTCCCCATGGAGGCACGGGCAGAAATCAAGGCCACCAGAGAAAGGCCGCAAGAAAGGAACACCATCCAGGCGCCCAGACCATGTGCATACAAGTAGTAGAACACAGGACCCTTGCAACCCGGAATGCGGAACCACTCCATGGGAGTCGTGGCCTGATTACCGAGAGCAATGAGCACTACGGACATAGCCACAAAAGCAATGCCGAAGAGGAGCGCCATACGGGAAGAGGATTTGAAATCTTCCTTGGAATTCACCACCATAAGCATGGCGGCAACAAAGGGAGCGAAGACGAGGAGATGTAATAGCATTAGACCAACCCTCCAGTCAGAAGAACAACAAGAACAAGTACAGCGAGGCCTGCCACACTAAGAGCCGCCTGCAACCGAGCCTTACGTACCTGGAACACGGTGGCGCCATCGCCAAGGATTGTGGCAATCGCCCCAAGAGTCCACTGAGCGGCCTGGAGAATCTTGTCCACCACCACATCGCAAATCCAAGCGAGCACGTTCACAATCATAATGAAGAAGGCATGAATCTTATCCCAGAAGAAGGTCCAATCGGCCTTGAAACCCTCGGGAGCGCTGCTGCCCTTGGCTTCTGGAATGCGAGCGTTGCCCCAAACCTTCCAAGCGATGAACATGCCGAGCAAAGCGGCAATGGTCCCGAGAGCGGCAAAGAGCACCGGAGAAACATGAGCAGCCACATGAGAGCCCGCATAAATAGCCTGAGCGGTACCCACCACAGAGGCAAGGGAATCTCTGAAGAAGGTAAGACCAATCATATCGGCCCAGAGATAACCGGCAAACACAGAACCGAAGGTAAGAACCACCATCGGGATAAGCATTGCGGCAGGAGCCTCGTGAATGTGTTCCTCACTTTCCTTAGAACCACGATACTTGCCGAAGAAGGTCATGATGATGAGGCGACCCATGTAGATAGCCGTAATCACAGCGGTAGCAAGACCGATGAAGTAGAAGAAGGGACCCATGGGGCCACTGGTGTAGAGGCGTTCCAGAATCAAGTCCTTGGACCAGAAACCAGCAAAGCCGGGGAAACCAATAATGGCGAAGAAAGCGAAAATCATGACGCAAGCCGTTACCGGAGTTTTGCGGAGCATGCCGCCCATCTTGCGCATATCCTGCTCACCTGCAAGCGCGTGGATCACAGCGCCAGCACCCAAGAAGAGGGCGGCCTTGAAGAAGGCGTGAGTGAACACGTGGAAGATGGAAGCATCAAAGGCGCAAACGCCAGCAGCCATGAACATGTAGCCCAACTGGCTGATGGTAGAATAGGCAAGTACCTTCTTGATGTCGTTCTGGAAGAGGCCAGAAACGGCAGCCCAGAAAGCGGTCAGCATTCCCACCACCACAATGATGGTCAAAACCTGCGGGAGAACCGCGAACATGCTTCCCAAGCGAGCCAACAGATACACACCGCTAGTCACCATGGTTGCCGCATGGATGAGGGCGGAGACCGGCGTCGGGCCTGCCATAGCATCCGGAAGCCATGTGAGGAGCGGAATCTGAGCGGACTTACCGGTACAACCGATGAAGAAGAGGACACCCGCCAGAGAAAGCGGGATAATCACATCCACCAGGTGGTTGCCCGAAATAATCATCTGGATGAAGGCAGCCAGGGAATCGTAATTCAGGAGGCTGGAGCCGCCCAAGGTTACGAGGCAAAGCATGCCCAAGATGAATCCAATATCGCCAACCCTGTTCACAATGAAAGCCTTGTTTGCAGCCTTGCAGTTGTTCAAGTCGCTGTTCCAGAAGCCGATGAGGAGGTAGGAGCAGAGGCCCACACCTTCCCAACCCAGGAACGTGAGAAGAAGACTGTCGGAGAGCACGAGGACAATCATGCTGAAGAGGAAGAGGTTGATGTAGGCGAAGAAGCGGGCGAAGCCGCGGTCGCCGTGCATGTAACCGATGGAATAAAGCGCAATCAGCGTGCCAATGCCCGTGACGAACAGGAGCATAATGCGAGAGAGACCATCGAACAGGAATCCGATATCTGCGCGGAACAGCGGAATATCAATCCAGTTGCAGAGGGTTTCGCGGAGCCCCGCCTCCGGCATAGAGCAAGCGAGAATGGCAACCACCGCAAAAGAGAATGCCGGGAAGAGCACGGCAAGTGCCCCCACGATTCCTTCCGGAGCGCCCTTCTTACTTGGAGAAGAGATGACCGCCACAGTCCCGAGGAGGATTGTGCCAATTAGAGGGAATAAAGGAATAAGCCATAAAGGAAGATGTGTCATTTTCTACCCCTTCATGCTAGAATACGAATCGGAATCAATGCTTTCCCGATTGCGGAAGATCATAATGACCATAGCGAACCCGACGCAAGCTTCTGCGGCGGCGATAGCAATGGCAAACAGAGGAACAATCTGACCCGCAACAGACATGTCTGCCGGAAGGGTCTTAGCAAAGCCCACGAAGGAGAGGTTCACTGCATTGAGTGCAAGCTCCACTCCCATCAAAAGGAAGAAGATGTTCCTGCGGGAAATGGCCACCATAATCCCGATGGAGAATATGGCGAGGGCCAAAATCTGAATGAAAATCGGCTGGAGTTCCATTAGTGCTTAACCTCCGTATTTTCAGTTTCAATAGAGCCGAGGCGCTTCTTGGCAAGAAGCACTGCAGCAACCATGGCAGAGAGAAGCAGGAGACCGAGAACTTCGAACAGAAGGAAGTAACCGGGACCCGTCTGAGCCATGTCAAAGAGAGTCTTGGAAGTGAGTTCCACAGAACCGCGGAGGGTTGTGGCATCAAAAGCCAAGGGAGAGCGAACCAGGGCAAAGCCCACAAGGCCTGCAAGCACAAGAACCGCCGGGATGACGAACAAGGAAACCTTGTCAAACATCGGGGTCTTGGAATCGCGGGCACCGTTCAGCACCATGATCACGAAAGTCACGAGCATCATGATGGCGCCGGCGTAGACCATGATTTGAACAACGCCCATGAAAGGGCTGCCGATAAGGCCGTAGATGCCAGCCAAGGAGACCATGGAAGTCACCAGGGAAAGGCCTGCATAAAGCGGATGACGGGCCAGGAGAACGCAAAGAGCGCTACCCAAGGCAACCACCGCCAAAACAATGAAGTAAATAAGAGCAAGCATTATTTAACCTCCATTCCCCAGGTTTCAAGAGCCTGTTTGTTCTTGGTTCCACCAGGGGCCATCTGACTCTGAGCATCTTCCGGATAATCCTTCGGATCCCAGTCCATCAAATCACTCATGTGAGCCACAAACTCTTCACGAGTCCTGTGCTCAAACACAATCTTCTTGGTATCCATGCGGAGGGCATCCACCGGGCAGGCTTCTGCACAAAGGCCGCAGAACACGCAAGTCAAATGGTCAATGTCAAAACGCATCACCCGCTTTTCAATACGAGGGTCATCACTCTGGGTGGCCTCGATGAAAATGCAGTGGGCAGGGCAAGCTGCAGCGCACATACCGCAGGCAACGCAGCGGGGCGTGCCATCGGGGCGGAGCATCAAGCGGTGCTTGGCGCGATAAGTGTGGCGAATCTCCGGCTGACCTTCCGGATAAGAAATCGTCGGGAGGGTCTCATAGCGGAAGAGACCGCGGGCGGCATGCTTCAGCGTGGTGAACAAGCCTCTCAAGCATTCGAAGATGTAGAGGCGTTCAATCCAGTTCATGGGTCTTTGTTTAATTACACGAGCCATTAGTTACCCCCTACGAGTTTTGCAATGACTGCAGTCACTACGAGGTTGATAAGGGCGATGTTAAGGATAATCTTCCAGCCCAGGTGCATCACGTGGTCATAGCGGAAGCGCGGCAGCGTCCAGCGGACCCAAATCCACACCCAGCAGAACATGACGCTCTTCACTACAAGCACCAAGAGGTGAATAAGGGCGGTTCCAAGAGCGGTAGCAAAACTGCCGATAGCGAAGCCGTTGATGGCCATATTGGCAGGATTGAAGAGGAACCAGGCGCAGGCACCCAGCACAACAAACACGACTACGGCAGCCCAGCCACAAATCTTATAGAGTTTGTATTCCTGAAGCACTTCAAAGCGGTGGGTCTGTTGTGTGGCAGCCAACTTCTTGGAGTAGCGATGAAGCATGTGTAGGAATGCAAGAGCGAGGAATGCGAGAATTCCACAGAGAATGGCGAGAGAGCCACCCATGTGGGCTTGCATTGTTTCAGTCGTCACGAACGGCACCGCATAGCCACCCAGGAAGAGCGTTGCAATGAGGAAGCTGTTGATGCAAATGTGGGAATATTCGCCCATGTAGAAGAGACCAAACTGCATGGCACCATATTCCGTATGGTAACCGGCGACCAGTTCAGGTTCACCTTCAGCCACGTCAAAGGGAGCACGGCCCGTTTCGGCGATGCTTGCAATGAGGAAGCAGAAGAAGGCCACAGGCTGAGCCACAATACCCCACACATGATTCTCTTGCCAACTCACAATATCCGTGAGGTTGAAGGAACCGGCGAGAAGGAGAATGCCCATGAGGGAAAGGCCCAAGCAGACTTCGTAACTGATGGTCATGGAGCTGGTACGGAGCGCACCCAGGAAGGTGTACTTGGACTTGGAAGCCCAACCAGCGAGAATGGCACCGAAAGCGGAGAGGGAGGAGAATCCCATGAGGAGGAGCACGCCCACGTCGGAATCGATGATGGAACCCGGAATGCGAACGGCCTTGTCACCCCAATCAAACACCATGGGGCCAAACCAAGGAATCACACAAGGAGAGAGGAACACGATGGCAAAGGGAATTGCAGGAGCCACATAGTAGAGCACCTTATTCACCCCTGCCGGAGCGAACATTTCCTTGAAGAACAACTTGGTACCATCGCACATGTTCTGCACATAACCAAACAAGCGGATTTTACCGAAGTAAGGAATCTTGATATAGGAACGGTTCGGGCCCTGACGGTCTTGCATAAAGCCAGCGCCGCGGCGTTCCATAGGAATGAGGAGAAGGATATACAGGACCGGCACGAAGCAGAAGGCGAACTTCGCAATCGTGATGACCCATTCTATCCAGGTTTTGGATTCAATAATATCCATTATGCTTCACCTCCTTCAAGGAGTTTCCCAGTGCTCTTGATGGTATCGTAAGAGAGACCCGCAAGAACACTTGCATATTCACCTGCTTTCTTGAATGCCGCAGAAGCGCTTTCGAACTTCTTCCCTGCCAGTTCCGAAATCACATCGTAGGCAGCACGAAGTTCCGCATCGGGGCAAACCGGGCAAGCATTCAACTTCTGGAGAATGTTGAGGTTGTTCACCATGGTGCCCTGGACTTCACTCCAGTGTTTGATACCGAAGGCAAGGGTTGCCTTCTTGGCGGTTTCGTCGTTGAAGGCAGAGAAAGCGATGCGGCTAGGAATTGCCTCCAGAGCCTTGGCGGCAGCAGCATCTTCACCAAAGAGGTCTGCATTCACCGTGAGGAGCACCTTGAATTCGCCAGCGCGCTTCAGCAGTTCAGAAACATCGGCAAAGCCCATGAGCTTGAGACCAGCGCGGTTGGCGCAGGGGTCACCACTCTTGGCAATGCCATCGGGTTCAGAAACCTTCAAGAGGCTTCCACCGAAGAGTTCCACCTTATCGCCCATGGAATCCTTAAGCATGCGAGCTGCGGCCATATCTTCGATGGTGCAGGCGCCACCCATGACTACGGCAACCTTGCCCTCGCCCATGGCGCTCTTGATAACGTTGAAGCCCATAGCCGGAAGACGATTCTTGTTGAAACCCTGGAATGCGAGACGGCTCGTGTTCGAAAGCCAGCTGCGGTTCACTTCGGGGTTGCAGCGCGGCATCACGCGATAGATGCGGCCATCAGCATGGTCGAGCCAGATGTTTGCGCCCAGAGAATCATCCATAGAGATGGTGGGCGTGTGGCTGAGGAGCCATACGCGCTTCTGGAAGCGGAAATACTTGGCGGTCATTGCGCCTACCGGGCACACATCCGTGACGCAGAGGTCATATTCATGATCCAGCTTTTCCCCAGGGAACGTTGTGATGTAGGTGTGGTCGGCACGGCCAGCCAGCTGAAGCTGTTCAGACTTGGCGATGCTACGCATAAAGCGCACGCAACGGTCGCACTGCACGCAGCGTTCTTCATCCAAGAGAACGCGGGGACCTAAATCCACATGCTTACCACCGCGAACCTGACCCTTGGCGTCAATGAACTGATGGTCCGGATTTCCGTGGTAGTTCTTGCCATATTCAGGACGCATGCGAGATTCGTTCTGGCCTGCTTCCATGTAGTTTTCTTGCAAGGTGCATTCGCCGGCCTTGTCGCAGATGGGGCAATCCAGCGGATGGTTCACCAGCATGAATTCCTGTGTAGCCTTGCGGGCGTTCTTCACGCGGGCGCTAGAAGCGGGCGTAAAGATTTTCATGCCCGGAGTGACCGGCGTATAGCAGGCAATGACCAGCATACGACCGCGGGGGCCTTCCTGCTCCACCAGGCACTGGCGGCAGTTACCGCTCACCGGCAGGTACGGATGATAACAAACGTGAGGAGTTTCAATCCCGACAGCCTTAAGGGCTTCGAGGAGATTCGTATCGCCGGGAACCATCACGGCCTTGTCGTCCACGAAGATTTCCACCTTCGGGCTATTCTCGGTCGGGAGTTTCGGCATGTTGTAGAAGTTGCTCATATTATTACCAGAAAATTCCAGGACGATAAGTTTCTTGGATACGCGGCTTGGCGTGATCCGGATTCTTTGCAATGTATTCGTCAAAGTCTGCACGGAACTTTGCGGAGTAGCTGCCCACAGGACCGCCCAAGGAAATGGAAAGCGGGCAAATCGTCACGCCGCCAAAACCACCGCACAAGCTCTGCATCAGTTCCACATCCCCATCGTGACCTTGGCCAGCCACAATCTGATTCAGAATGCGATGCAAGAGGCCCGTACCTTCGCGGCAAGGAGTGCACTGACCACAAGATTCGTGGCTGTAGAAGTTGCCGAGGCAATTCAGCAAGTCCACCATATTGTGGGTATCGTTAATGACAATCATAGCGCCAGAACCAAACATGGTCTTCATGGAGGCGAGGCATTCATAATCCATGGTCGCAACAGCAGCTTCTTCTGCTGTGAGCGGAGCGCAAGAGGAACCACCCGGAAGCACAGCCTTCAGGTTACCGCCCACAACGCCACCGGCGTAATCGTTGATCATGGTCATCATGGGCGTTCCGAGAGGAGCTTCGTACACGCCCGGATTCTTCACGTCGCCGGAAATGCAGAACACCTTAGTACCACCGGCACGAGGCGTTCCCATCTTGGCGTATTCGCTGGGGTCATGGCTTAAAATCCACGGGAGGCTCATGATGGTCTCCACGTTGTTCACGCAGGTAGGAGACTTCCAAGCACCGCTCACCGCTGGGAAAGGAGGCTTCAAGCGGGGCTGGCCCTTCTGGCCTTCGAGGGAGTTGATGAGAGCGGTTTCTTCACCGCAAATGTAGGCGCCAGCACCGCGATGGACGAAGATATCAAAGCAGAACTTGGTTCCGCAAATGTTTTCGCCGAGGTAGCCAGCGGCATAAGCCTGGTTCAAAGCCTTGTTGAGGCTTTCAATGCAAGGGAGGAATTCGCCACGGCAGTAGATGTAGGCGGCGCGAGTTCCAAGAGCCCAAGCAGCAATGATGAGGCCTTCAATAAGGCGGTGCGGATCTTCCATCATGAGGAAGTGATCCTTGAACGTACCACCTTCGCCTTCATCAGCGTTCACCACGATGTACACAGGCTTGCCCGTGCCACGAGGAACAAAGCTCCACTTCATGCCGGTAGGGAAACCAGCACCACCACGACCGCGCAAGTTACTGCGCTGCACGTAGTCGATGAGTTCAAACTGGCTCATATTGAACAAGCGTTCAGAAATGTTGGCGTAACCGCCAAGCTTCTTGTACACTTCAATATCTTGAGCGCCCTTACCGAAGTTTTGCGTACAAACTTTTACACATTCAGCCATAATTACACCTTCTTCTCTTCGGCAGGAGCCGGCTTTTGAGTGGTGACGGCAACAGCGGAAGGCTTAGCCACCCGTTCGCCGGAGGTTGCAATCATACGGTATTCATCGTTAACCTTGCCAGCAGCGTCCACGAAGGCCTTGTCCTTCACACCGGGTTCGCCAACGGCCACCCAGTTAGAACCATCCTTCTTCTCCACCACCAGCTTGGTGAATTCCGGAGCACCCTTCCAAGTGAGGGTAGCGCCCGTTTCATCAGCTTCGGCCTTCACGCAAAGAACTGGAGAAGGAGGAGCGTAGTCAGCGACCTGAGGCTTGGCTGTTGCGCCAGGAGCACCCGGATGGCCTCCGTGACCCTTCACCATACCGCCCAGCACATCATGCTTCGGCATATTGTCTTCGTGAGCATAGCACCACTTGAGAATGCGGTCAAAGCTTTCCTTGGTGAGCGTCGTGCCCGGCTTCATGGTGAGTTCATCACCTTCCGCATCCGTAGCAAAATCATCATTCACCAGCATCATGGGGCCGTTACCGCAGCTGCCCAGGCATTCCACCTGCAAAAGGGTGAAGAGGCCATCGGGAGTTGTTTCGCCGGTCTTGATGTTCAGGCACTGTTCCGCATAAGCGATAATGCTCTGGGCTCCCTTGATGGTGCAGCTGATGTTCCGGCAGAACTGGAGCAGGAACTTGCCCTTGGGAGCGTGATTATACATGGTATAGAAAGTAGCGACGCCAAATGCGTGAGCAGGAGCGCAACCGCAAACGTTGGCAGCCCAGCGGATACCCTCGCGAGGAACCCAGCCGAACACGCCCTGCACCAGCCACAGCACCTCAAGCAGGGCTGCCTGTCCAACAGGATAGCGGCTCAGGAGGTCTGCACAGCGGGCCTTGATTTCAGGAGTATCCAACTTTTCCAACAGTTCCTTAGTGCTTGGCTGAGGAACGGGCTTATTCACATAACCAAAAGTCTGGCCCGGATCCGGAAGGGCGTCAATGGGCTGTTCCGGACGGTCGAACTTTAAGCGGTTGTTAGCAACAAACTGAACTGCACCTTGAATATGTTCTCTCATCGGTCAAGTTCTCCTGCAATGATGTTGAGGCCAGAAAGAACGGCCATGGAGTCAGCCAGCTGAGCTCCTTCCACCAATTCATGGAATGCGGCGAACTGGGTAAAGCAAGGCGGACGAACCTTGATACGCCAGGGATGTCCAGAACCATCAGAGAAGATGGAGAATCCCAGTTCACCGTTGGCGCATTCACTACCGCAGTAGTGTTCGCCTTCCGGCACACGAATACCTTCATAAACACTCTTGAATCGGCCAATCAAGCCTTCCATATCCTGGTAGGCCATCTTGTGGGCGGGCACGCGAATGCGGGGGTCCACAATATCCACCGGGCCTGGAGCAAGGCGCTTCAGAGCCTGGCGCACAATCTTCACCGATTCCTCAATTTCAGCCAAGCGAACCTGCAAGCGGTCGTTGCAGTCGCCCTGGGTTCCAACCACCACTTCCCAATCGTAGGTTTCGTAGTCGTAGTAGGGCTCATCCTTGCGGAGGTCGCTAGCAACGCCCGTGGCGCGGAGGCAGGGGCCAGTCCAGCCGTAGCTGATGGCCTTTTCCTTGCTGATTTTTCCGATACCGACTGTACGGTCCAGGAAGATGCGGTTACGGTCGAGGCAAGCGTGCAAATCGCTCAAGGCCTTTTCCGTAGACTTGCAGGCATTCAGCACATCCTCTTCGAAGCCGTTGTAGCTATCGCGATAGAGGCCGCCAATGCGGGAGAAGCTATTGGTAAGGCGGGCGCCCGTAAGCTTTTCCCAAATGCACATGATTTCTTCACGAGGGTTGAAGGCGTACATGAAAGGAGTTGTACCGCCCAAGTCCTGGAAGGCTGCAGCCACGCACACAAAGTGGTCGTTAATGCGGCTGAGTTCGTTCACAATCACGCGGAGCACCTTGGTGCGTTCCGGAATCTCCACCCCGAACATCTGCTCCACTGCGCGGCAGTAGGCAATGTTGTTCATAATGGCAGAGCAGTAGTTCAAACGGTCCGTGTACGGGACCACCTGCTGCCAGGTGCCCCGTTCCACCATCTTTTCAAAACCACGATGGAGGTAGCCGATTTCTTCAACGCTCGCAACGATGGTTTCGCCATCCATAGCCGCCAAGAAGCGGAGACATCCGTGAGTGGCCGGGTGAGAAGGCCCTACGTTCAAGGGCATCAAATTAAGCTTTTCGCCATTCGGATCTAGTACGATCATCCTTTGATACTCCCTTCCAAGAATTCATTATCATTTGTACCAACTTCCTTGGAACGCTGAATCACCTTGTAGCCCAAGGTTTCCAGGCGCTTTTCCAATTCCGGCAGCATAAAATCGTTTGTAGAAAGCCACTGGCGCTTCTGGGCAGGGTAATCCTTGCGTAGCGGATGGCCCACAAACTCCACATGGTTCAGAATGCGGCGGAGGTCCGGATGGCCCTTGAACACCACACCGAACTGGTCATAGACTTCGCGTTCCTGCCAGTTGGCAATGCCGTAGAGGTCGCTAATGGTAGGCACAGTGAGGTCGTCTTCCGAGACGAACACCTTCAGCTGCATACGAGCGCCCGGCTGGGAGATGCTCTTGAACACATACTTCACCGCAAAACGAGGACCTTCGTAATCCTTGTAGCCCAGGAAGTCCACGCCAGCGATATCCACCAGCATTTCCATCTTCACCGGAGCTTCGTTCTTCAGGAACTCGACCACCGGGTGCAGATAAGTCTTGGAGACCACCACCGTCAGTCCCCACTTGTCCTTCAGTTCGCGCTTGGCAGCGAACCGCTCTTCCAGGATGGGAAAGATATTTTCAGCTAAATCCATCTTCTAATCCTTCCAGAACTGAGCCTTCTTGGCCATCTGTTGTTCTTTTTCCACCACGAAGTCCTTGAAGTCCGCAATCTTCTCGTGAGCAAGCTCGCGAGCTTCCTTCTTCGCTTCTTCAGTCTTCGCCTTAATCATTTCCAGCTGTTCCTTCACGCGTTCCGCACGCTGCTTCATGAAGGACTCGTCCTTGATCTTCTTCTGCAAATCAAACATGGCATCGAAGAAAGCCTCCGGACGGCTGGGGCAACCACCCATGTACACGTCCACAGGAATAATGTGGTCGATGCCCGGTACCGTGCAATAACAATCGTAGAAGCCGCCAGAGCAGGCGCAGGCGCCCATGGCGATGACCCAGCGGGGTTCAGCCATCTGCTCGTAGATGCGTTTGAGAATCGGAGCCTGCTTGTAGGTGATGGTTCCCGAAACCAACAGCACATCGGACTGGCGAGGCGTGAAGCGGACGTATTCGGAACCAATACGGGAAAGGTCGTAGCGGCCCACTTCAGTACTCATAAATTCGATAGCGCAACATGCCGTACCATAAGGGAACGGCCACAGTGAATTAGTACGCCCCCAGTTGACGATGAAGTCCAGGGACGACGTTATGATATTCGGCTTTTCTGCCTCATTAGTCATAGACGATACCTCATAAAATGCGGCTTGAAAGATAGAAAAACGAGGTTTTCAATTCACAATTCACAATTAAAAATTCACAATTAAGAACATCGAAAATGCAACGCTTTCACGACGTCATTGCGAGGCTTGTCCCGCGTGTCATTCCGAGGAACAAATCGACGAGGAAACTAGCGAAGGCCACGAGACGAATGAACTAAGAAAGGGGGAAGCCTCCCCCTGCCTGCAGCCGCCGAACCTAACGCATTGACAATCAACAAGTTAACGATTCGTCGTCTTCCGTCACCCCCTCTGCGGGGGTACCCCGCAACGCCCCAAAAAAAGAGAAGAAATTTAAACCATACAAAAAAAACTCCCGCATTTCTGCAGGAGTTTTCACAAATGCTATTTGCTAAAGGATTATTCCCAATCGCTGTCGTCGTCAGCTTCAGGAGCCGGGGCAGCCGGGGCCGGCTTTTCAGCAGGAGCCTTAGCGGCTTCAGCCTTCTTTTCAGCCTTCGGGGATTCCTTCTTTTCAGCCTTGGGGGCTTCCTTCTTCTCGGCCTTCGGAGTTTCCTTCTTCTCTTCAGCCTTAGCTTCCTGACCAGCCTTTTCAGCAGTAGGTTCAGAGATAGCCACATTACCCATGTAGTTGCGAATCACGCGAGGTGTCACAAAAATCACGAGGTCCTTCTTGATGACAGCCTTCTTCTGATACTTGAAGAGGTTGCCGAGGAGCGGAATATCCTTGAGGAAAGGAATACCACTTTCAGATTCCTGAGTCTCGTTGCGGGTGAGGCCACCAATCACAACCGTTTCGCCGTCAGCCACAACCACCTTGGTCTTGGCTTCCTGAGTACTAATCACGATTTCACCCTTGGTGTCGTAATCGTAAGAGTTGTTTTCCGGATGGAGGTCCAGCAAAATGCGGTTGTCGCCAGCCACATGGGGCGTAACCGTCAGTTTAATACCGGTTTCAACCAACTGGGTAGAAGATTCGCCAGCATCGTCAATCACACGGATAGAAACCTTGTCACCCATAAAGACTTCGGCTTCAGTGTTATCCAAAGTAGAAACCTGAGGGCTGGCCAACACTTCCGTAGAAGCGTCGCCCATCAAGTTGGTGATTGCAAGCTGCATGTGGTTATCAAGCACGCTTGTGGTAATTGCGGTAGAAGCATTTTCCACTGCAGCAGAACGACCATTGTTGGGGAAGGATTGAATAACGGCGCTTGTACGAGTTGCACCAGCAGCACTTCCGTTAGCGGCACCAGCCACACCCGGCGTAAGAGCGGTGTTACCCATCGTTGCAGTCCAGTCCACACCAAGTTCACGAGCAAGTTCGCTGTTCACCACAACGAGTTTAGCCGTAATCATAATCTGGAGGGTTTCCACATCCAATTCCGTCAAGGCATTTTCCATCTGGGCTATGCGAGCATCAGTATCGTAGACGATGATGGAGTTGGTGCGTTCCACCACGGTGATGCGGCCACGGCCACTCTTCATGCTTTCAAGCACCTTGACCAGTTCGTCAGCCTTGGCATGCTGCACCTGGAAGTTCTTACGAACCAGAGGAGCGGCTTCTTCAGCAGCCTTCTCTTCATCGGCAATCTTCTTCTGCTTAGCTTGGTAAGTAGAGAGGCGCTGAATGGTGATATACTTGTCTTCGATGACCCAAGTCAAGTCGTTGAGGCCGCAGACAATGTCCATGGTTTCTTGCCAAGTCTTCTTGGTCACCTTGATGCTCGTCTTTCCCTTCACATCCGGAGCGAGAAGCACGTCAATGCCAGCCACTACAGAGATGGAGCGGAAGACGGCCTCAAAATCCGTGTCCACGAAGGAGAAGTTATACAACTTCGTGTTGGGTTCTACGGAACCTTCGGCAGGGGCAGCCCATGCTGTGGAGACGATACCTGCTGCAAACAGCAGAACCAGTAGAGTGTTGATCAGCTTTTTCATTACTTTTGACCCCCAAATTTATCGGGAAGACCCATAGAGTAGCGACGGCTTACCCCAAATTCCTGAATGAGGAACAGCACATCAGTTTGTGTAATTTTTAATACCTTGCCGTTCAAAATCTTATCACCTTCCTTGATGGTGTAAGAGATGGACGGATTCTTGGAATCCACCAGGATTGCCATAGGCACATCAGATTCAAAGATGATACCCACCAGTTCCACCTGGTCGATATTGATGCCTTCTTCTACAAGGCCCTTAATGTCTACAAAAGGATCACGACGGCCAAAGGAACTGTAGGTCACGCGATCTTGATAAAGACCATCCAGCTGGCTGCCTGTTGCATTAGCCGTTTCGGTAAGGTTTTCACCTCTTTCCTTATCCACTTGCTTTAAGCGTTCCGCCTGAACCGCAGAGAGTTCATCCATGTAGCCCACAGAGCGTTTGTTCACGTAGCCTACGCGGCCATCAGGAATACGTACCTTGCAATAGAGGCCCGTCAAATCCATGCTGACAAGACGATCGCCAAACACAAGGCGCTTCAACACCTGGGAACTATCGCTGGGGGATGCAAAAAGTTCAATCTCATCGGCAACCACAATGAGTTCCTTAGGAACCGGGCGAAGGTGGAATGTCTGAGCTCCAGTAACAATCTTCTTGCTATCCTCATCGTACTTGCTCACGAAGGAATCGAAAGTCACTTTCTCTTCAGAGGCTGCCTTCACCCAATTGCGAGTGAAAATACCTGTGGGAACAGCAGACCAGAAAACAAAGCCATCTTTCTTGATTGCTGATTCCGTAACCTGGAGGACCAACACGCCCTCCTGCACAAGCATCGTCGGAGTCGCACCAGCCTGAAGTTGAATCTTAAGGCCATTGGCCGCCCACGTCACAGACTTAACGAGAGAGCCTGCGCTCACATTAAATACGGGAGACTTTGCCGGGCCGGGAAGTCCAACAGTAATAGCGGAAGCCTTATCAGGACCAATGACATTCTTGATATCCACCGGAGCTTCCGTTACCAAGCGGAACTGTTCCATGCCAGAACCGATGAGCACCGTCATCTCCTTGATTCCAGGAATCAGAGCAGACACATTGCCACCTTCCTTAAGCGCCTTGTCAATACGCTTCTGTTCTTCCGCAAGGCGCTTTTCTTCTTCCTTAGCGGCAAGTTCAGCAGCTTTCTTTTCTTCAAGGGCCTTCTTTTCGGCAGCCTTCTTCTCTTCGGCTAAGCGCTTCGCTTCTTCCTTGGCAGCAAGTTCAGCAGCTTTCTTTTCTTCAAGGGCCTTCTTTTCAGCAGCCTTCTTCT
>JAKSIJ010000039.1 GCA_024398875.1 Fibrobacter sp. | reverse complement strand
AATAGTTATAACCTTTCTTCACCACCATCTTTTCCGTAGCGTGATGACCGAGATATACCACGCCTAAATTACCGTCCAAAGCAATGGCATCGCCAGCTTTCAAGGCCACGCCGTTCAGTTCGGCGCAATGATGATCGTCATCGACATTCAAGGCGGCACAACTCACTACACAAATCTTGCCCAAACGCACCGCCGTGACAGCCGCATGTGATGTGGCACCACCACGAGCCGTCAGCAGGCCGTCGCAGTCGAAGACCATGCCGATGTCGTCAGGAACTGTATCAGGGCGAACCAAAATCACCTTTTCATCAGGATGATTTGCGTGCAACGAAGCAATATCTTCTTCATTGAAAGCCACCAAACCATTCAAAGCGCCGCCGCCAATGCCGATGCCTTCACCGATTTTTTGCATCGTTTCCGGACTTTCAACAAAAGCCTCCATTTCATCCTCAAGGCGCAAATCCTGGTCACGGATTTGAAGGATACGGAAATCTTCCGGCTTTTCCGACTCAAAGGTAAACTCCATTTCCTGAGCGCTATAGCCCATGTTTTCAGTCAGTTGCTTGGCAATATCGTAAATCTTCTTGTAGATTTCCGGCAAAAGCGTCTGCATGGAATAGCCTTCGCGGTTGTCAGCCTTGCGCTGCGTCTCGCCTATTGGCAAAGGCTTGACAAGACCGCCGACAATATCTTCGCCTTGACTTCTTAAAGTGAAATCGCCATACAAATGCACGCCAGGGCGCTCACGGTGAGGATTTTGCGTGAATACGACACCCGTTCCTGAAGTATCGCTCAAATTACCGAAAATCATCTGCTGAACGATGACGGCAGTACCCCAATCTTCAGCAATGCTCATGTGACTGCGATAAGCCAAGGCTCGGCTCGAATTCCACGAATCGAAAACGCGATTGATGCAAGCAATAAGTTGTTTGTACAAATCCTGCTCCATGATAACGCCGTGTTCTTCCAAAATCCGCTTGTAGGAATAAGCCAGTTCACGCATCACAGCAGCCTCAAAATCAACCTTTTGCTTGACATTATATTTCTGCTTGAACTTATTGATTTCCTCATCAAAAACATCACGCTCGATGCCTTTGGCCATGCCCCAGCTTTGCAAGAGACGACGATATGAATCCCAAATCGACCAAGCGCGCGTTTCGTCCTGCGCAATGGCTTCAACCAATTCATCGTTCAGACCGACATTCAAAATCGTATCCATTGCACCCGGCATGGAAATAGCCGTTCCCGAGCGCACCGAAAGCAACAACGGATGTTCCGCATTGCCATATTGCGTTCCTGTAATATTCTCCAATTCAGTCAGATAAGAACGAATCATGGCATGAATTTCCGTGCGCAATTCCGAAATCGTATTGATGGTTTCGTTACGGCGGAAGACCTCGGTGGTAATGACAAAACCAGGCGGCACAGGCAAACCGGCAAGATAAAGATTCTTCAAATGATAAGCCTTACTGCCCATGAAGACCTGGCTGTCCATCTTGGGTTTCTCCTCCCAGAACGGACTAATCAGCATTTCGGAATTATAGGTCATAATGTCATTGATCAGTTTTGGGTCAAGAGCAGCCTTCATGCCACGCAACGACTTGAGAATGCGTGCGATAAAGTTATCCAAAGGCTGCATCAGGAAGGCATCCGAGAGCAAATCGCGGTGGAATTCCTCCGACTTGCGCGAAATCAAGGTCTGCGTTTCCTTTTCATTCAGTTTTCCCTCAGAATCAAACACTTGCGGAATGACTATCTTCAGCGGATATTCATACGATTTCAGGAAATGCTTGATGATGATGCGCTGCACATCTTCGGCAATGAATTGGAAAATGTTGATATATTGGTCGAAAGAGAAACTCCTGGAAGTCAAGCTGTAACGAAGCATTTCCAACTTTGAGTTGAAACTCTGGTTCGTGATGCCATCCAACTCCAAGCCATCGCGGAAATATTCCAAAATCTTGCAAATCTGTTGCAAAGTCCGTTCGGAGATATACTCCAGATTGATGCTCGAAACGACACGCTCCATCAATTGAGTTGCCACGCGTTCCAATCTGAATGTCAAGCCCATAGCCTCGAATTTGTTTTCACGGTAGGTGCCATACATCGACGGAATGCCAATGGCAATGTGGCGCTTATGGTAAATGTTTTCCCAACCTTCGCTTTCCTCCGGATTGAAAATGATGGCTTTCAGTTTGTCCATGAAAGCGTAAAGCAGTTTCACGGTCTTATCCAAATCCTTTTCGGCAAACGATTTTTCCAACTCATCCACCTCATTATCAGGGATAAAGGAATAAGTGCGCATGGAATTGAAAATGTTAACCGACTCGAAGGAATATTTCTCGCGCAGACGGGCATAAAGGTCGCGGATGTTCATCAGGCGAGTGCGTTCACGATCGGTTATATCAGTCTCTAAATCAAGTCTTTGCGCGGCTGAATTGATAAGATGCTCGAAATCGTCACGCGAAAGCAAAAGCAAACTTTCGGTGTTCATGCACGAAATTTCGCCCATGGTCTGCACCAGCAAATGAACGTAGGTGAACCAAGTGCTGCTCTTATCGATGCTTTCAAAGACATTTTTCGGCAAAATCGGTTTCAAGGTTTCCAAATTGCCATCATTCCAGAAATTGAACACATTGAAAGTCAAGCCAATAAGCGTATTGTTACTTTCGGTATGAACCTGTTTGCGCAAAAAATGCACCAGCTTGTCCTGTCGTCCGCTGATTTCGTCCATGTTCGTGGTGACATTGCGGATTTCGCCCTCGGCACCGATTTCATTGAAATAAACCGGGAAAATACGCGAAAGCTGCTTCACCTTTTTATAATAAGGGCGAATGTTGGAATTCAGTATTTTCGTGATTTCACGTTGGAACAAATCGGTGTCACTCAGGAAAATGCCGCCCAATTTCAGGTTGACAATCAAGGCGGAAAGCAGTTTTTCCATCAGCGACTGCGAATACTCAATCAATTCCAACCAGACGCGGATATTCTTGATATGGTTCTCATCCACAGAGAGTTGCCAGTCTTCGCCGACAAACACCTTTCCCGGACTGACAAAGCCAAAGGCAATCAGTTTTTTCTCAAAATAATTGACGAGTTCCTTTTGCTCGGTCTTGTCGACATCGATGATTTTCTTGCCCAAAGTCAACTGGAAATCGAGCACCGCCGACATATATTCCTTGCGCAGCTCATCGGCAAGGTCAAAAATCGTGTCGATGAAAGGCATCAATTCGTCTTCCGAAAGTTCATCAACGGCATCGCGCAACATTCTGTCCATGTTCCAAATCAAGCGCTCGCGCGAATTGGCCATGCCAGGCAAATGCAACAGATAAAACACAAACTGGAACTTCGTAATGAAATGAGGCAGAACGCTTTCCGAATCCGTGAAACGCGATGCAATCTGGTCGAAAGTCGGCAAATCCTCCAAATCCTTCCAAGTTTCAGCCTTCGCCAAAGCAACATTCAGTCCGTCAAAATAAGGCTTGCCGATTTCATTTTTCAAGTTGACGGTTTCGTCTTCTTTCAGAAAATCCTTGTCGGCAATCCAATCTTCAACTGCCGATGTTTCCTGCCAAAAACGATAGTTTTCCTGCATGACACGGCGTGCAAAATCAAATGCATCCTGATGAAAATCAGATGTTTCAAATGCTCTTTCCAAATAACGGATTATATATTTCGAAGCCAAAATGAGGCAATCCTTGTTGTCATCGAAAACTTCGTTCAAAATGCGGAAAACAGATGAGACCAACTCAGCATGTTTCGGCGACTTTGCAATGACGACATCCGTAAATTCCAACAAGGTATTGATTACATTCAGCCGCAACTTTTTCTCAACATCTGGTTTTAAAAGGCTGTGCATCATTTCAATAGGAATCAGCAATGCGTCAGTCTTTATGTCATCTCTTGTATAGAACCAGAAATCGTCAATCAGGATTTTACGCAATTCTTCGGTGACGAAAGTATGGTTCGACATGGGGTGATGGAACTCCGTAATGCAGTCGTTCGCCCTTTTGTTGATGCCGAAATATTTTTTCGACAAATCGATAAACTCCTGATGTTCAGCAGGAATAAAAAT
>JAKSIJ010000038.1 GCA_024398875.1 Fibrobacter sp. | reverse complement strand
AAAGACGGGCGGGACTGTCAACGGCGGCGCATGAAATGCGCCGTTCATCTTGACCGTTGACTGGCTCGGCTGGCTTTGCTATCTTCCTGACAAATGGGAATGTCTAAGATAGTAAAGACGTCCCACATGCAACTCTTTCTTTTATTGCGGAAACCGTATCTTTAATTGTGAATGTAGTTGTGTCTATGACATTTGATTCATATACTCCCAAACCGGAAAATTGCTCCCACATTGTTTCCACTAATTCAATATTTGTTTTTCTATCTAATTTTGAGCGTTCCACAGCTCGCTTCATAGTTTCTTTTTTACTCGCTCTTAATACAATATAGTGTACCTCGTAATCTTCTTGGGCAAGAGCTTTCCATGGCTCCAAAAACCATGGCCCGACAATCCCATCTACAATTACATCATATCCGCCACGAGCATATCGCTTTGCAGCTTCTAAAAAGGCTTCAATGACAACCAGATTTTGCTCGTTGGATTCTGGCAAATGTGGTGGTATTGCGCCTTTGCTTAAGTAATGAAAAAAGTCATCGGTGTGCATATGCACTGATTTATCCATATCTGATTCCTTTGCGACAATTGACGCAGTTGTTGTTTTTCCTGTCCCCGGTGAGCCTGTAATCACAATAATTCTTCCTTGATTCATCTGTATTTTCCCTCACAATTCAAATTTATCACTTTGTTCCTGCCTGCTCAATCATCTTCTTCGCAAACTGCTGGAACATTTCAACAGTTTCTTTATCCATCGGTGTAAGCTGTCCGATCTGTCCAGCTATCATCGCCGTTACATCGTCAATGGAAAGTGGTTTTTGTTTCTGTTCCGCCAGTGCGTCCCGCATGGCTTGGAACATAGCGGCGGTCACAGCTTCTCCCGGCTGTTCCCCGTTGTCAATGTCTTTCTTAATGTCCCGCAGGATAGCCAGGAACACATTTTTGATTTTTTCAATCTCCGCTTCATGTTCCCCTATCTTTTGGGCGTTCAAAAGCTGTAAATCCTGCTTCGCTTCTGCCCGGTGTTCCGGGTGTTCTTTCATCAGGTCGGACAGGGAAGCCGTTGCCATCTCGATAAGCTGGTTTCTTGCTGTTATGCCCTTTGCCGCCGTATCCTGAAAATAAATCCGTATCAAATCTATCAGCTTAGGAAAATTCCTGTGTTCCAACAGGCGGTTGAGGATTTGCACATCAACAGCACCCGTCACAAGCCCCCTCACGGCTCCCTCGGACAAGCCTAATTCAGAAATATCGTAGCTTTTACGAACGCTCACGGTAGACAAGCCCAGTATGTAGTCTGTCGATACCTTAAATTCCTTTGCCACACCTATGAGAATATCACTGCTGACCGTTCTTGTTTCGCCGCTGACAATGCGGCTCAACTGGGAAGCGGAAACGCCTATCTTCTCCGCAAGTTCCTTTTGTGTGATGTGGTTCCCGTTGCA
Organism: Fibrobacter sp.; assembly: GCA_024398875.1. Lineage (GTDB taxonomy): Bacteria > Fibrobacterota > Fibrobacteria > Fibrobacterales > Fibrobacteraceae > Fibrobacter. Next base: position 2,864 of record JAKSIJ010000038.1, on the reverse strand, counting down.
TAAATCGGAAATCCGCTGTCCGGGCGTTCCGGGTAAAGCCATAGATACGCACCTCCTCCGCATACTTCCATTATACAGAATGATTGCAAAAATGCAATTTCCAAAGTGTAAACTTCATCAAAATGCAATTCTCGCAATATTCCGGGAATTGCATTTTTTTCGTGTAGACTTAGGGTAGTTCATCGATGGACGGCACCTTGAAAACAGAATGACCGTCCGAAAAGGAATACCCCGGCTGGGGAAGCACCGCAAGGAGTCGGACTTCGGGACAAAATGTCCCGAAGTTGCGAGGAGCGTGCCAACGCCGGAACACGCCGCAGGAATGGGGCAGGAAACCTTTTCGGGGAGAACGGCAACGGAAAGCAAAATGGAGGGAACGCATGAGAGATAACCCCTATAAAGACTTGCCGCCGCTGGAACGCAGGCCGGACGGTTCCCTTTACCGCATGACCCCGGCGCAGAGAAAACAGGCGGCCAGCCTGATACGCCGGGAGTGCTGTTGCTGTGAGGACGGCAACTGCATTGTCCTTGACGATGGGGACACCTGCACCTGTCCGCAGACGATTTCTTTCTCGGTCTGCTGTAAGTGGTTCCGCTGGGCGGTCTTGCCGCTGGACGGGACGCTGGAAGCGGAGATTTTCCGGGATAAGGACTTGAAACGCTGTGAGGTCTGCGGCGGTGTGTTCGTCCCCAAATCCAACCGGGCAAAATACTGCCCCGGCTGTGCCGCCAGAGTTCACAGGCGGCAGAAAACAGAAAGTGAACGGAAAAGGAGGTCTGCTGTGGACAGTTAGGAGCGAAAAAAGCCTTGATTTATCAGGCTTCGCAAGCCCCAAACCGGGGCTGGTGGTATAAAGTATCGCCCGCCCCGGAAAACGGGCTTCTAACCGTCCACAAAACGCACTATGACAAATACCATCTATATCCATCAGCCGGAAAAGGCGTTCAGCTTCACCCGGCTCCCGAATTTCCTCTTTGAAGCCCCCACATTCAAGCCCTTGTCCAACGAGGCAAAGGTTCTGTACGCCTTTATCCTGCGCCGGACAGAGTTATCCCGCAAGAATGGGTGGGCGGATGATTGCGGACGGATTTATCTGTACTATCCCATCTGCGAGGTGGTTGACCTGCTCCACTGTGGGCGGCAGAAAGCGGTAAACACCCTGCGGGAACTGCAATACGCCGGGCTGGTGGAGATCCAGAAGCAGGGCTGTGGAAAACCCAACCGCATTTTCCCAAAATCCTATGAAGCGGTTCCAAACACCGACTTCAAGAAATCCGGTTCTGGTACGCCGGAGGGCTGAAAACCGTACTTATGAAGTGAGGAAATCACTCCCCGGAAGTACGAAAACCGGACGGTATATAGAAATACAAAGATTAAAAAGATTTATTTATATTCTATCCATTCCAATCCTATCCGAGCTAATTTCTGCGGGATTTTCCCTGTGGAAAACCCCGGATAGGAAAGGAATGGGGAAAGGAGCAGAATGGCACAACACGCAATTTTGCGGTTTGAGAAGCACAAGGGCAACCCGGCAAGGCCGCTGGAAGCCCATCACGAAAGACAGAAAGAACAATACGCCAGCAACCCCGACATTGACACAAGCCGGAGCAAGTACAACTTTCATATCGTCAAGCCAGAGGGCAGGTACTATCATTTCATTCAAAACCGCATTGAACAGGCCGGGTGCCGAACCCGCAAGGACAGCACACGGTTTGTCGATACGCTGGTAACTGCCAGCCCGGAGTTTTTCAAGGGGAAATCCCCAAAGGAGATACAGGCGTTTTTCCAGAGGGCGGCGGACTTCCTCATTGGCCGGGTAGGACGGGAAAATATCGTGTCGGCGGTGGTACACATGGACGAGAAAACGCCCCACCTGCATTTGACCTTTGTTCCGCTGACAAAGGACAACCGCCTGTGTGCAAAGGAGATTATCGGCAACCGGGCAAACCTGACGAAGTGGCAGGACGATTTTCACGCCTATATGGTGGAGAAATATCCTGACTTGGAGCGTGGGGAGAGCGCCAGCAGGACAGGCCGGAAGCATATCCCCACCCGGCTTTTCAAACAGGCGGTTTCCCTCTCCCGGCAGGCAAGAGCCATTGAAGCCACACTGGACGGCATTAACCCGCTGAACGCCGGAAAGAAAAAAGAGGAAGCCCTCTCCATGCTGAAAAAGTGGTTCCCGCAGATGGAGAATTTCTCCGGGCAGTTGAAAAAGTACAAGGTCACAATCAATGACCTGCTGGCGGAGAATGAGAAGTTGGAAGCAAGGGCAAAGGCCAGCGAAAAAGGAAAGATGAAAGATACGATGGAACGGGCAAAGCTGAAAAGCGAACTGGACAATTTACAGCGGCTGGTTGACCGTATCCCGCCGGATATACTGGCGGAACTGAAACGTCAGCAGCGGCACACGGTAAAGGAAAGGTGATAGATATAAGCAGAAATTTTCGCCGCCTCTGTGCGGCATTGTACCTTGAAAACTGAATATGGAGGACACTGGATGGCAAAAAGCGAAAGCGATATTTTCACACCCCGGACAGGGCAGGTCATACAAGCAGAGAACGGCACGCAGTATTTTGTATGTGGGAACAACCGTATAAAAATCTCCGAACACTTCGCCGCAGGCGGGAAGCCCCTCGGTGATCTGATTGTAGATGTGGTGCGGCATACCGCAGAAAAAGCCGCTTCAACCTGATAGCCCATCATTGATAACACGCCCACGCTTATGATATAATTGCCATAGAGCAAAAGTATTGTAAGCGTGGGTTGTTTCTTTAGAAGGAGGATTTTTACGGTGAAACAACCTTACAATACTACGATTTACAACACGGCGCTTTATATGAGATTGAGCCGGGACGATGAA
>JAKSIJ010000037.1 GCA_024398875.1 Fibrobacter sp. | reverse complement strand
ATGACGTGGTGGTCGGAGCCGGGAATGACGTGTTGATCGGAGCCGGGAATGACGTTTTGCGAAGACGATTCTTGATAATGTACGGATGAAAATCCGATGATAACGCAATGGACGTGAGCCTTGCTGTTTGATTCGCTATCCCATCGGAAGGTTCTGTATGCAAAATCGATTTGGATTCCCTGATTGAATAAAGGTTCCCAAAGGTTTGCGACCTGTTCTCCTTGCGAAACGGAATTTGTAGAAACTAAGGCGCACTTGGTTTTTGTGCCTGTTATTAAATCAGCGCACTTTTTATACCAACCGCAAACATAGTCCATGTTGCCAATGTTTTTCCACTTGCTTCCGAAAACATCAACCATGTCCTGTTTTTGTTCTGCGCCCATCAACCTCGCGCCCACAAATGGCGGATTTCCGATGATGTAATCGAAAGCGGGGCGTTGCGGGGCCGGCGTCTGAGGCCCCGCAGTGGGGGTAGCGGAAGACGGCTCGCCGGCTGGAGCGAGGGGGATTCCTCCCCCGCATAACGAAGACCAGTCTATTTGCAACGCGTTTCCGACGGTTATGTTGCCGTAGCTCTTGAGCGGCAAGAATTCCAGGTTGCGGTGAAGGATTTCTGCGGTCATCTGCATCATCTGGCATTCGGCGATCCACAGGGCGGTCTTTGCAACGGTGGCCGCAAAGTCGTTGATTTCGATGCCATAGAACTGGTGGATGTTCACGAAGATTTCGTCGCCCATCACGTCGAGGACAGCCTCGCCATTGTGCTGTTCGGCCAGTGCCTCGTTTTCGAGATTTCGCAGGCTGATGTAGGTTTCGGTCAAGAAGTTGCCGCTGCCACAGGCGGGGTCAAAGAAAGTTTCTTCGCCCAAACTTTTGCGGAATTCCTGAAGCTTTGTGTTGCGTTCCTTGGTATTTTTTACGTTCTTGATTTCGGAGAGTTCCGCCTTGCGAGCATCCAGGAAAAGCGGGTCGATCACCTTGTGGATGTTCTCGATGCTGGTGTAGTGCATGCCGCCCTTGCGACGTGTATCGGGATTCAAGGTGCTTTCAAAAACAGCTCCGAAAATCGTGGGGCTAATCTCGGACCAGTCAAAGCCCAGGCTCGCCTGATCCAGGAGGATGTTGGCCGTTTCTTCAGAAATTCTAGGAATGACTTCGCCGGGCTGTTCCTTGAACAAATTTCCGTTCACATAAGGAAACGCCCTGTACTTTTCATCCATAAACGGATCACGATCGACTTCCTTCGTATCGAGAACGGCAAATAACGCCTTTAAACCTTCGCGCAGATTTTCAGCTCGGAAACTGCGCATAAAATGGTAAAACTGGTCCTTGTTGAAAATGCCAGCATCTTCGGCGTAAAGGCAGAATACCAGACGCACGCAAAGTACATTTAGACTGTGCAAATCCTCTGCGGTAGGCTCGCCATTTCGAACCTTCGCAAACTCCGCCTTGAACGCGTCATAAATTTTTCCAACGAGTTCTCCCGCCTTGATAGAAACTTCCAGTTCCTTGTTCTTCACCGTGGCATCGTTTTCCACTAGGAACTGCAATCGGGTATATTCCTTGGGCAAATCCTTCAAAAGAAGTTCCTGCGGCTCTTCCTTGGGATTTTCCATATCGTAAATGAGGAAGGTATGGAAGTTGCAGGTCACGATATAGCGGGGCTTCTGGCTGAACGGCAATTCATCCGCATAGCGTTTCGCCTGGCCAAAAGGTGTCAGCTGGGTTCCATCACTCTGGGCGGCAGCTTCCAGCAGGCTCTTGTTGCCGGACTTCTGTTCAATCAGAACCTTCGTCGGGTTGATGTAGGCATCGATAAAACTCGTATGGCCCAGTTTTACAGGGCGTTCAAAATCAATGATTTCGTCGGGCCGCTCCACGCTCAGCACATCACGCAAAAGAGACATCCAAAACTTCTGGGTGTCCTGCTTTTCGTCCTGGCAATTGGGGTTCGACCACAAATCCGTGAAAAGCCGGATTTTCTGTTTCAGTTCCATCTTATTGGTTTTCGCGTCCGCCATAGCGCAAAATATAACAAGAAACTAGACAACGCACCAAAAAGGCATACTATTTTGGAGTTTTGCTTCAAATAGTACGTATATTATTACTTTATTTGTAATAAAATCTAGTGTATTTTGTGCCATGATACGTACTAATCACTGGATTTTAAACAAATAGTATGGCCAAAGACGGCACCAGCTCCAAACAAGCAGCAAAAGCAAATTAATTTGTACTAAAAAAGACATACTAAACAACCATTTTTCATCAAATAGTATGCCTTTTAAGCAAAAATTTCCCCACTCCGCCCCAAAATTTTAGTATATATTGCATAGAAAGGTTCTAACAAAGGATTTTTATGGCCGACGAGAACACCCAGGCAATTGTAGAAGCCCTCAATGGGATTCTTCAAGAGATGAAGAAGTTCAACTTGAAACTGGACGCCATCCAGTCCTCTGTCGCTGGTATGGAGCGCTCTGCAGAATTTGATGCCGCTCTGAACCTGGCGGAAGCGGATTTCGATGGCGGACAAAGTTGCAGTTCTCTAAGCGATGCCGTCGCCTGCATCCAGAAGTATGTGGACGAACGCAAATCCGCCAAACGCTTCGACAACTACATTTTCGGGCGCCGTTCCCGTATTTCTACCCGCGACCCGCTGGAAGTCAACAACCGGCGCTAATCGCAGAAACACTCGCCGCGAACCCTTCCGGCAACCAACTTTTTTTTCAACAGGAAACTCATGACAGACGATCAATTCGACAAACTCCTCGCCCTCATGGAACGCCAGACCACCGCCATGGAATCCATCGCCAAGTCCCTGGGTGCTAACGGCGAAAACGCCTCCTCCATCCCCCACGGTGACATCAGCTCCGAACTCAAGTTCCTCCGCAGAATCGAAACGCTCCACACGGGAATGCTCCTCAACAACAGCAACGCAGAGCCCTACAACATTTCCATGGCTATTGATGACGTGGTGAATTATGCAACCAAGTGCACCAAAAAGAACATCTGGTCCGACAAGGAATACCGCGTTTACAACAACAGCCGCGTACATTTCCGCAGCGACCTCATCATGGGCCAGCAGGGTGACGATTGCGCCCTCCAAATCACTAGAAAAGACTAAGAATCCCTTTTTCTCGTAAATAATCCAAAGTGGAATCCTTTTTTCCACTTTTTTTTGTGTTTTTTTTGAATTCCATTATATATATTGGAATTGTATAGGCCCTTAGGGTCCAAATTTTTTCTGAAAAAGGATTTGCACATGCTCTCTTACGCTGACGCTTATAAAATTGCCGCCGAAGTCCACAAAAACCAGGTGGACAAGGCCGGCGGCCCCTACATTGATTTTCTCCAGAACGTTGCCGATTTCTTGAAGAACAAGGGCGAACCCGAAGAGGTTCAGACCCTCGCCATTCTGCAGGATTTGATTACCTCCTCCACCAAGAAGACGCCCGAAGAAGTCATCGCTATGGGTGTACCCGCCGATATGGTGGAACTCATCCAGAAAATGACCTACCACAAAGACCAGGGCTGGATTGACGAATACAGTTGCAAGCTCATGGCTCAGGGTGTTAGCGCCGAAGAAGCCACCTACGAAGCCCGTGAAAAGGAATTCGTCCGCTTCGTGGAGACCTTGAAGGACAATCCCATGGCAGCAAAGGCCAAGAGCGCCATTTTGAACATGCTTTTGGAAGACAAATACGTCCGCCGTCAGGAACGCCGCGAACTGAAGACCCAGTTCCGCCTTAAAAAGTACAAGGCCGCCATCGAAGCCCTTGGGGTGTAAAGGGGGAAGTCTCCCCCTGATTGCAGCCCCGTGTTCCACGGGGCTATTTTTGATCAAAACACTAAACAACCCCTTACGGAAAAGTCCCAGCCTTGCGACTGGGACTTTGTTTGAAGGTGTAGAAAACCAAACCCTACTTTATCATTATCCGTTGGGTCTTCACGACGTTTCCGCCTGCCACCCGGACAATGTAGACGCCCCTGTTCAGGTGTCCGAGGGACACCACGTGGTCTCCGGCGGAGTAGCCCACGTAATGTTCCTGCAGGAGCCCCTGCATGTCGAACACCAGGACCTTCACTTCCGACGCTTGCGGTACGGTAACCGTCAGCTCGTTGTGGGCAAAGAACATGTTCACGCCTACCACCGTCGGATAGAATCCGTCGGCCTTGCCACTGCTGCTGGATTTGTCGTCCTTGCTGGAGCTAGACTTCGGCTTGTCAGCAGAACTGCTAGATAGTTTTTCCGTCTTGGAGCTGCTTGACACAACGGGAGTCTCGCTGCTGCTGGAGGCAACAGGCTTTTCGCTAGAGCTAGATACAACCGGTGTATCACTGCTGGAAGATTCCACAGGTTTCACGCTGCTGCTAGATTCAGGTTCCTCTGAACTGGAGCTTGCCGGCAGTGCCGTGGACGTATAGGTTGCCGTGTAAGTAGCCTCACCCGTCACCATCGTAACGGCGGGACTCCAGCCCGCGAAGGCGTAACTGAACTCGTCGTCAGGGTCCCTGGTGGGGGCCTCAGGAGTGATATCGGTCGCAGGCGTACCGTAGGCATAGGATGTCTGATCCGTGAGCGGGCGGTTATCGTAATCCAGGAACACCACTTCGTAACGGCGCACGGTTGCAGTAAACACCGCTTTCAGCGTCAGGTCGCCAGTCACCGTGGCACCTGCGGACAAATCCGTCTCGGAAGTTCCGTTCACCACTACCCACTTGTTGAACGTGTAGGTGAATTCATCCGTCTGCGGCTTGCCGGGATTCGTGGAAGGCAGCAAGGTCGAAACCGCTACGCCATATTCGACCGTCGCGGCAGCTGGGAGTCCCGTCACACCGACTTCGCTGGCAAAGGTCACTGAGTAAGTGCGGGTGACGGACGTAAACACCGCTTTCAGCGTCAGGTCGCCAGTCACCGTGGCACCTGCGGACAAAT
>JAKSIJ010000036.1 GCA_024398875.1 Fibrobacter sp. | reverse complement strand
GTCGCCGCTGGATTCACGCCCCCCTTGAGGTCATCCCTCGAGGGGGGCTTTTTTTTGTGCCCGCGAACGCGCGGGAAAACGGTGCTGCGGCACGGACGGGATTAAAAATTTTATGAAGAAAATTGCAGTCTACATTCACGGGAAGGGCGGTAATGTTGCCGAGGCGGATCATTACAAGTCTTTGTTGAATGACTATGAAGTTGTTGGCTTTGATTATAAGGCTGAAACTCCCTGGGAAGCTGTCACCGAGTTTCGCGCGTTTTTTGCGAGCCTAGAAGATTACGATTCTGTGCTGTTGATCACGAATAGCATCGGTGCGTACTTTGCCATGATGGTTTTGGGTGGCGACATTTCTAGCTCTGTGAAAATTGAGCGGGCACTTTTTATTTCTCCTGTCGTTGATATGGAGAAGCTTATTTGCGATATGATGCGGTGGGCGAATGTTACTGAAGATGAGCTGCGCGAAAGCGGCGAAATTCCCACGGACTTTGGCGAGACGCTTTCGTGGAAGTACTTGAGTTATGTTCGCGAGCATCCTGTGAGATGGAATATCCCATCGGAGATTCTCTACGGTTCAAAGGATAGCTTGACGCCCTATGAAGTGGTGCGTGATTTTGCAGATAAAACATCTGCAAGCCTTACGGTAATGGATGGCGGAGAGCATTGGTTCCACACTCCGGAGCAGATGAAGTTTTTAGATCAATGGATTGAGAGTCGCGCTTTGTAGTGTGTGCGATAAGCTGCGTGCTGATTAATCCAGCGGATACTTGTCCTTGGCGGCATCCAGCTCGGTACTTTTGATTTCGTACTGGCTGTAGAGTTCATCAATCTGTTTTTTGATATCATCCATGTCTTTGGCGATAGCGGTGATGGCGGCACCGTCAGCGGCTTCTGATGCGGCCACCAGTTTTTCCTCTAATGTAGCAGACTGTGCTTCAGCTTTAGAGATATCCTCTTCGATTTTGGCGATGGCCTTTTCTAGAGGCTTGATGACTTTGGAGCGTTCTGCGATGTAGTCGGCACGAGCCTTGCGGTCTTCCTTTGTGCGAGGGGCAGCATTCTGCGATGCGTTATCGCTAGTGACATCGATGTTGGAAACTTTGATGTTTGCAGATTCTGTTCCGCCAGGCTTCTTTTCGCTGGCCCAGCCCACCTTCTCCAAGAAGTCGGTGTAGGAGCCTTCAAAAATGCGGCAGGTTCCGCCATCAAAGACAACCAGGCGGTTTGCGAAAGCATGAAGCAATTCTTCATCATGCGTGACTACCATGGCGGTGCCTTCGTAATCCTCTAGAGCATCGATGAGGCTTTCGATGGATTCCATGTCCAGATGGTTGGTGGGTTCGTCCAGCAGGAGCATATTGCAGGGCGTTGCCAAAATCTTCCCGAGAAGTACGCGGCTTCGTTCGCCACCGCTGAGGACTTTAACCTTCTTAAGTGCGGCATCGCCACTGAACATCATAAGGCCAGCGAGGCCGCGGGCGCGGCTCTTTTGCGAGACCTCCTCGATGGCGGTAGCGATTTCTTCTTCTACGGTATTATCCAGATTGAGGCGGTTGATATTGGTTTGCCCGAAGTAGTTGATTTGCAAATTCGGATTGTGGCAGATTTCGCCTGCAGTAGGGGTCAATTCTTTTGCGATGAGGTTCAGGAGCGTGGTTTTGCCGCGGCCATTGGGCCCGATGATGGCAATGCGGTCTCCTTTGAAGACCTCGAATTCCAAATCCGTAATGAGTTCCGGTCCATTCTCATAGGCAAAGCGGATGCCTTTGATTTGCGCCATGCGCTTGCCGGGAAATTCTGCTTCCGTGAAGGAGAAATCCAGATTACGCTCGTGAGTAAGTCGCTCGCCGTTTGCGAGTTTTGCTGCCGCCTTGATTTTGGATTGCACCATGGCGGCTTTTGCGGCCTTGTAGCGGAAGCGCTCGATGACCCGTTCCAGCTGCTCTTTTTTACGGGCCTCATTCTCCTGTGTGCGCTGGGCGACTTCTTCTTCCTCGGCGATGGTTTCCCTAAGTTTTTCGACGGTGCCTTTTACCTTGCGCGTTTTATGGCGGTGGATGCCCACGGTGTGGGTGCAGACTTCGTCCATAAAATGATGGTCATGGGTTATGAGAAGGACTTCTCCTTTCCAACCCCTTAAAAATCGACTGAGCCAACGCATGGACACAATGTCCAGATAGTTGGTTGGTTCGTCCAGCAAAAGCATGTCGGGTTCGCTGGCCAAAACTTTCGCCAAGTTCAGGCGAATCTGGAAACCGCCGGAAAGGAGCATGGGGCTTTTTGCCATACTTTCTTCATCGAAGCCGAGACCGAACAAAATGGCTTCCACCTTGTGCTCTTCAATCCAGCCGTCTTCGTTGGGTTTGAGGACGCTGCAGGCTTCTTCGTGGACGGTGGCGTGGGTGAAGTTGATGTGCTGCTGCAAATAGCCGATGGTGTAGTTTTTGGGAATGTCGATGGAGCCGCCATCGATGCATTCTTGGCCCAGAATCATTTTGAAGAGAGTGGATTTGCCACAGCCGTTACGGCCTACGAGCCCCACGCGTTCATGATCGCTCACGAGGAAGCTCGCCCCATCTAGAAGGACTTGCTCGCCGAAGGATTTGGAAATGTTCTGGATTTGAATCACAGGGGGACAATTTAGTAAAAGGTGAGCGCCGTGACAAATTTATTTGGCATAGTACGTGTCGCAACTAAATGTGGACTTGTTCGCAAATTTAGTGGCAGATGCGTACTATGACAAAAATGAAATTTTTGGCATGGCCGAACCGCAACTAAATGCGGACGTGTCCGCTATTTAGTAAAAGGTGAGTGCCGCGGCAAAGCTGCAATTCTGGTTTGACGGTGGGCGAAAAAAAAATAAATTTGTAGTTATGAAAAATTGGCTATGGTTAATGGTGGCTACGTTTATACTTTGGGCGTGTGGAGACAGCTCTTCGGGCCCTTCGACTTTGGATGAAGACGAGGTGGCGGCTTTGTGTCCGGAATCTGGCCGCGGAACATTTATAGATAAACGGGATGGTCATGAATACCATTACACCACCATTGGGAACCAGGTGTGGATGGCGGAAGACTTGGCGTATGAGAAGAAGTATTACAATGAAGATGGAAGCGAGTTAACGGACCTCTGCGATAGTGTGAGTTGTCGTTGTTTCATTACTCCGTTTAAGGATAGATACCCGAGCATAGCGTTTGAGGATTCTCTCTGCCCGGAGGGTTGGCATATCCCCAGCAACGATGAAATTGATGAACTCATGGAGAACGTGGGCGGGTATGAAATTGCAGGCCATATTCTGAAGAGTAAGTCAGGCTGGGGAAATGTGAATCCGGATGAGGAATCCAACGGGACAGATGGATGCGGATTCAATCTGAAACCGGATTGGACGGTTTTTTCGGAATATGATTTTTCGGGAATAGAAAAGGATTATTATGGTTCTTTTATGAGTAACACTCATATTCCAGATTCATCCAGTTATAGTGAGGACCGTGATGGGAATCGGTATTATCATGATATCTTCTATACCCATATGTTTTATTCCAGGAGTGATACGGTAGCAAGGGTGGGAGAGACTTATTATTTAGTGGATCGTATTCGCTGCATTAAGGATTAGTTTATGTGTAATGAACTTCGAATACCCTTTTTGCTTGTGTGTTCGCTAGCTCTTGTTGGTTGCGGTGATGAGTCTTCGTCGCCAGATCCTGTTGACTTTGCGGAACTGTGCCCTGAATCGGCTCGCGGGACTTTTGTTGATGCTCGGGATAGCAATGAATATGCCTACACGACAATTGGTGACCAGAAATGGATGGCTGAGAATTTGAAATACAATCTCAAATACAGCATTTGCCATGATAGTATTGCGGAAAATTGCGATAAGTATGGAAGGCTTTACGTTTTTCAGCACATGACGTACAACCTTTTAGGCCGCGTTTCGGAATTTGATTTTATTTGGGATAGCGTATATACTTTATGCCCCAAGGGTTGGCGTGTGCCGAAGTTGAGGGATTTTGAACATTTGCGGGAGCAGGTTCAGGCGGATGGCAATTCCCTGATTGCTAAGGAAGACGGCGGTAGCGACTTGTGCGGATTCAACTTGAAGTTGGCAGGAGAATACAGTTACCGCGGTATTTATGAGGCGGGAGGATATTTTTATGGTAAGGGAGAAATGACAAGCCTGTGGTCCCAAACGCGACGTGATGTGGGTATGGCTAATGTTCAAGATTTTTATAAAGAAAGGGAAATCCCGGACATATATTGGGAATCTATTTTAGATGGCTCCATAGAAGGCAAGGTCAATTATATGGGTTATGTCCGGTGCATCAAGGAATAGGTTGGGCGTATTATGGCTGTTGGATATATCAATAAACTGGAATCTTTCGGGTCTGTAGATGGTCCTGGAATTCGCTTTGTGGTGTTTCTGCAGGGTTGTCCGATGCGCTGCAAGTTTTGCCATAATCCGGAAACCTGGAAGTTTGCAAATGGCGAAACTGCCGCGACTTTGGGAGCGATGGCAATGACGGCCGATGAGCTTCTTGATAAGGCCCTGCGCTACAAGACTTATTGGGGGCGAGACGGAGGCATCACCGTTAGCGGTGGGGAGCCTTTGGCCCAGTTGGATTTTCTGATTGAGTTTTTTGAGAAGGCGAAAGAGGCTGGAGTGCATACTTGTATCGATACCAGTGGCGTCACCTTCTCGCGGGAGCCTGCAGTTTTCGCAAAATTTGAAAAACTGATGGCGGTGACGGATTTGCTTCTGGTGGACATCAAGCATATTGATGATGCAGCTCATAAAGAACTGACGGGACACGGGAACGAAAACATTATGGACTTCTATCGCTATCTGGATGAAATTCGCAAGCCCATCTGGATAAGGCATGTGCTTGTGCCGGGCATTAGCGACGATGACGCTGCGCTCCTTCGCACACGGGACTTTATTCGCACCCTTGGCAATGTGCAGCGGGTGGAAGTATTGCCGTATCACGCTTTTGCTCTCGGGAAGTACGCGGAGTTGGGCATAGATTATTCTTTGAAAGATACGCAATCTCCAGACGCAGCTCGGGTAGAAAATGCCAACCGCATTCTCGAAACAGAGAAGTACAACGACTGGAAGAATTAGTTTTGCAAAAAAATTGTGGGGATGCAAAAAACTCGCCCGTCACCACGAGCGAGTTAAATTTTTGCGTTTTGGGCTTATATGACAAAAAGGTACCTGAAAAACAGGTACTTTTTGATTATATGACA
>JAKSIJ010000035.1 GCA_024398875.1 Fibrobacter sp. | reverse complement strand
GCCAAGTACGCTTGTTCCGTGTCGCTGTCCTGGCTGACGATTTCACCAGCAGTTTCCAGCATTTCTTTTAGCGGGTTATCCTCTGGGACGCTGAAAAAATCGTCCTTGTGTGTTTCCCGCAGAGCAAGGGCAATCCCGTTTATGTCCCGTTGTATCACATAGCGGCAAAACTCGTCCTCATCAATATGGGCGGTGATAAGCTGTCTTAACTGCGTATCACTCATGCCAGGATTATGCTTTTTTATAACAGTTGCGCTCATCGTGTCCACTATGGCGTTTGCACCCTGCGCCTGTTTCAGTGCCGTTCCGTTCACATAGATTTCAAGGTCAGCCATCAGCCGGGGGAAATCCGGGTGCGCCGCCAGCTCACACAGCAGGGTATTGTCTATCCTCCCGCTTTTCAGCAGGTCAATCATTTCATCACTCAAACGCAGGTCTGCAAGATCGGCGTTTGGGTGATTTTTCATTTCAGACAGCCCCAGCAGATAATCAGCGGTCACACCGTAAAACTTCGCCAGCCGGATAAGGGCATAGTGGCTGATGTCCTTGAAGTCTTCCGTTTCGTAACTGCCCAGCGCAGACTTGGAAAGCCCGGTCTGCTCCGCAAGCTGCCCCAGCGTCAAGCCACGCTCCACACGTAGGTCTTTTAATCGCTCTTGTATGGATAAAGACATATTCACCCTCCTTGCTAGCTCAACGAAAGAGAAGCCGTTATGCTATGTACTATGCTCATAGCATAACGGCATAGGCATTTACAGTTTTATTTTACCATTTGCTACATCTTCACGAAATTTATCAACAAGCTTCGCTGTCAGCTTGGATTTACCGTAGTGTTCAAGTACAAAAGTACGATAACTTTTTCCATCTACAAGCACATCACTTTTTCTGGTCAACAACCAATTTCCGTTACCTCCTCCCTGTTCTCTAATATTCCAGTCTTTCCCATATCTTTTATAGATTTCATCTTTTTTACCTTGAACAGACATTGATTCGCTTGGAATATAAACAATTTGCATAATAGCTCCTCCTTTATTTTGTGCAAGAAGACCAGAAACCTGAATTTGTCTTTTATCTTTTTTTGATTATATCACAAATCCGAGAGCGTGGAAATAGGGAGTTTTTCAGGCTGATTTCCTACCTCTTGGATATACGGCACAGGCGGTCAAAAAGGTGTAGACTTGGGATAGTTCATCGATGGACAAGCACCTTGGAAACAGAACACGCCAAAGAAAACGGAGGGACGCATGAGCAAAAGACCCTATCAACACCTGCCGCCGCTGGAACACAGGCCGGACGGCTCCCCCTACCGCATAACCCCGCCCCAGAAGAGACGAGCCAGCGGCCTGATACGCCGGGAGTGCTGCAACTGCGAGGACGGAAACTGCCTTGCGCTGGACGATGGCGACACCTGCGCCTGTCCGCAGATGATTTCGTTCTCCGTCTGCTGCAAGTGGTTCCGCTGGGCGGTCTTGCCGCTGGACAGGACGCTGGAAGCGGAGATTTACCGGGACAGGGACTTGAAACGCTGTGCGGAGTGCGGCGGTGTGTTCGTCCCGAAGTCCAACCGGGGCAAATACTGCCCGGACTGCGCCGCCAGAGTTCACAGGCGGCAGAAAACAGAAAGTGAACGGAAAAGGAGGTCTGCTGTGGACAGTTAAGAGCGGGAAAAGCCTTGATTTGCAAGGCTCCGCAAGCCCTCAACCGGGGCGGCTGGTATCATTTATCATTCGCCCCGGAAAACGGGCCTCTAACCGTCCACAAAACACGCTATGACAAACACGATTTATATTCACCAGCCGGAAAAGGCGTTCAGTTTCACCCGGCTCCCCAATTTCCTTTTTGAAGCACCCACATTCCAGCCCTTGAGCAACGAAGCGAAGGTGCTGTATGCCTTTGTCCTGCGCCGGGCGGAGTTGTCCCGGAAGAACGGCTGGGCGGACGAGTACGGGCGGGTCTACCTGTACTACCCCATCTGCGAGGTGGTCGCTTTGCTCCGCTGCGGGCGGCAGAAAGCGGTCAACACCCTGCGGGAGTTGCAGTATGCGGGGCTGGTGGAAATCCAGAAACAGGGCTGTGGAAAACCCAACCGCATTTACCCGAAATCCTATGAAGCGGTTCCAAACACCGACTTCAAGAAATCCGGTTATGGTACGCCGGAGGGCTGAAAACCGTACTTGGCGAGTACGAAAATCAATCCTCTTGAAGTACGGAAATCTGACGGTATATAGAAATACAGAGATTAAAACCATCTATTTACATTCATTCCATTCCAATCCTATCAGAGATATTTTCGGCGGGAAAACCCGCCGGAAAGGAATGGAATGGGGAAAGGAGTTCAATGGCACAACACGCAATTTTGCGATTTGAGAAGCACAAGGGCCACCCGGCGGGGCCGCTGGAAGCCCACCATGAACGGAAAAAGGAGCAGTACGCCAGCAACCCGGACATTGACACCAGCCGGAGCAAGTACAATTTCCACATCGTCAAGCCGGATGGCCGCTACTACCATTTCATTCAGAGCCGCATCGAGCAGGCCAGATGCCGCACCCGCAAGGACAGCACTCGGTTTGTGGACACGCTGATTACCGCCAGCCCGGAGTTTTTCAAGGGCAAGTCCCCAAAGGAGATAGCGGCCTACTTCCAGAGGGCGGCGGACTTCCTCATTGACCGGGTGGGCCGGGAGAACATCGTTTCGGCTATGGTACACATGGATGAAAAAACGCCCCATCTGCACTTGGTCTTTGTGCCGCTGACAAAGGACAACCGCCTGTGCGCCAAAGAAATTATCGGCAACCGGGCCAATCTGACGAAGTGGCAGGACGATTTTCACGCCTGTATGGTGGAGCAGTACCCCGACCTGGAGCGTGGGGAAAGCGCCAGCAAGACGGGCCGGAAGCATATCCCCACCCGGCTGTTCAAACAGGCGGTCAACCTCTCCAAACAGGCGAGGGCCATTGAAGCGGTTCTCTCCGGCATTACCCCGCTGAACGCCGGAAAGAAGAAAGAGGAAGCCCTCTCCATGCTGAAAAAGTGGTTTCCGCAGATGGAGAACTTCTCCGGGCAACTGAAAAAATACAAGGTCACAATCAATGACTTGTTAGCGGAAAATGAAAAGCTGGAAGTCAGGGCAAAGGCCAGCGAAAAAGGCAAGATGAATGACACGATGGAACGGGCGAAGTTAAAAAGCGAACTGGACGATATGCGGCGGCTGGTTGACCGTATCCCGCCGGAGATTTTAGCGGAACTGAAACGGCAACAGCGGCAGCATGGAAAGGAAAGGTGATCTTATAAGTAATATCAGATACAAAAAGGAAATCGAAATCGTGACTTTTCAGGGAAAGGAAATCACACTGGAAAATCTCTCCCCGGTGTTCACGCCGGAACAGGAAGCAGCCAAACGCCGGGAACTGGAACAGCAGCTTTATGAGGTGTTCCGCAAGTACGCCGACAAGCGGGAGAGTGAGGAAGCCGGGACATAAGGTTTTCCAAACCCATCATTGATTTGCGGGGCTGCTGGCGGTATAATAGAACTGTCAGCAGCTCCGTTTCTTTTTTAAGAAAAGGAGCGACAATATGAACAATCGGATAGACGCAATCTATGCAAGACAATCGGTAGACAAAAAGGACAGCATTTCCATTGAAAGCCAGATTGAATTTTGCAAATACGAGTTGAAAGGCGGTAACTGCAAGGAATACACAGACAAAGGGTACAGCGGCAAGAACACAGACCGTCCGAAGTTTCAAGAACTGGTGCGGGACATCAAGCGGGGCTTGATTGCAAAGGTCGTGGTTTACAAGCTCGACCGTATCAGCCGTTCCATTCTGGACTTTGCCAACATGATGGAGCTGTTCCAGCAGTACAATGTGGAGTTTGTGTCCTCTACGGAAAAGTTTGATACCTCCACGCCGATGGGACGGGCCATGCTGAATATCTGTATCGTGTTCGCCCAGCTTGAACGGGAAACGATACAGAAGCGGGTAACGGACGCTTACTACTCCCGCAGTCAGCGGGGCTTTAAGATGGGCGGGAAAGCCCCTTACGGCTTCCATACGGAGCCTATCAAGATGGACGGTATCAACACAAAGAAGCTGGTGGTAAACCCGGAGGAAGCGGCCAATATCCGGCTGATGTTTGAGATGTACGCCCAGCCCACAACTTCCTACGGGGACATTACCCGGTACTTTGCCGAACAGGGGATTTTGTTCCATGGCAAAGAGCTGATACGCCCCACGCTGGCGCAGATGTTACGCAATCCTGTCTATGTGCAGGCAGACCTTGATGTGTACGAATTTTTCAAAAGTCAAGGTACAGTCATTGTCAATGACGTTGCCGATTTTACGGGCATGAACGGCTGCTATCTGTATCAAGGGCGAGATGTAAAGGCCAGCAAGAAAAACGACTTAAAAGACCAAATGCTGGTACTGGCTCCCCATGAGGGTATCGTCCCCTCCGACACCTGGCTGACCTGCCGCAAGAAGCTGATGAACAACATGAAAATCCAGTCTGCCCGGAAAGCCACCCACACATGGCTGGCAGGAAAAATCAAGTGCGGGAATTGCGGGTATGCTCTTATGAGTATCTACAATCCCTCCGGCAAACAGTATCTCCGCTGCACGAAACGGCTGGACAATAAAAGCTGTCCTGGCTGTGGGAAAATCATCACTTCGGAACTGGAAGCGGTTGTTTATCAGCAGATGGTAAAGAAGCTGGCAAGCTACAAGACGCTGACAGGAAAAAAGAAAGCGGCAAAGGCAAACCCGAAAATCACCGCCCTGCAAGTGGAACTTGCCCATGTAGACAGCGAGATTGAAAAGCTGGTGGACAGTCTGACGGGGGCAAACAATGTCCTGTTCTCCTATGTGAATGTGAAGATAGCGGAACTGGACGGGCGCAAGCAGGAACTTCTGGCAAGGATAGCGGAGTTGACTGTGGAGGCCATCAGCCCGGAACAGGTCAGCCAGATTTCCGGCTACCTCGATACCTGGGAGAATGTATCTTTTGATGACAAGCGGCGTGTGGTGGATTTGATGATCACCACCATAGCCGCCACAAGCGACAGCTTGAACATCACATGGAAAATCTGACTGGCGGCACCCCTCCCGTCAGATACCTACCCTGTGTAGTCCCTTGTAAACTGTACTTTACAATAGTTGAAATTACTGGTACACTTTTTCTCAATACAGTCGTCTGGCAGGAGATGAAACTCATTTTTGGGTATAGCAAACAAAGCAGACTTTAGTCGAGCTTTTTAAGGTGCAGGACTAATTTCTACTTCTATCCGGGAGTATGGGATATCCTGACAGCCGCCTGTACTTCTATTATTTTTTGAGAAGGTAGGGTTTGAGAATGACCCTATCTTTCTCTATCTTCTGAAGGCCGAATTCGGTCAGCCTTTTAAAGAGATCAGGATACATAAATTCAGTCAGGTCCAGAGGGCTTTTCCCGCCGAGTTTCTCAACGGGAGCAGAATTCACATGACTGAGGGCAAGATTTAAGGCATTCTGATCTGTCAGCCCCAGATTTCCGTTCCTTTTGGAAGGATATAGCGCAGCTCGATGTGATTGTTTTCCAAAGGACCTTTTTGTCCGGACTGCATTGGATCACAGTAGAAGACTCTTGTTCGTCTTGTCCCATCGGTACTGACCTCCATGGCGTCAGCAGCAGAGAACTCACTGCCTCTGTCGGTCAGAAGGACATGAACGTATTTACGAAAAACATCCATGCCCAGAATAGTTTCCAACAGGTCAATGCCCTGTTTCATGGAAAGAGCGGTTTTTGTTTCCTGATAAAGGGCGAAGAGGAGACCTGCGTTTACAAATTTGAAGGTCTGGATGAAGGGGGCGTTTGCTTCATGGTTATAGACGGTATCCATCTGAGCGACAAAAGCG
>JAKSIJ010000034.1 GCA_024398875.1 Fibrobacter sp. | reverse complement strand
AGCAGCAGTGCTGAGATTGGTTCATCTTCTGCTGAAGGGAGTAGTTCCAGTGAAGAGGAAAGTTCTTCCTCCAGCGTCATTGCGAGCAGTTCATCTGCGGAAGAATCCAGTAGCAGCGAAGAAGTTTCTTCCAGTAGTGAAGAGGAAAGTTCTTCTTCCAGCGTCATTGCGAGCAGCTCGTCTGCGAAGCAATCTAGTAGCAGTTTCGAGGTTTCCTCCAGCAGTGAAGAGGAAAGTAGCTCCAGCGAGGAAGAAAGCAGTTCTTCGGTTGTATTCCCTGAAGGGGTGATGTCGGCGGGTTACTATAAGGATAACTGCCCTTCGGGCCATACCTGCACGGATGCTGCCCCGTCCACATACCTGAAGAGTGGGATAACCTACGGCGAAATCCTAGACACCCGCGACTACCAGGTTTATAAAACCGTAAAAATTTGCAACGACGACAAGTCTTCTTGTCAGACTTGGATGGCACAGAACCTGAACTATGACCCAGGTAATGTGTCAAGTATGGGCGAATATGCCTGGAGCGGCTGCTATGATGACGCGGCTTCTAACTGCTCCAAGTACGGCCGCCTGTACACCTGGGCGGCAGCTATTGACTCCGTTGCCTTGGCAAACGATGCTGACGACTCCCAGACTTGTGGTTATGGTGAGACCTGTACTCTGCCGACCGTTGTGCAGGGTATTTGCCCTGAAGGCTGGCACCTGCCGACATACGCAGAATGGGACACCTTGATCACGAACGTTGGAGGAGAAAATGTTGCTGGTAGAATGTTGAAGTCGGAGGAAGGATGGAACTATTACCCCGAGTCAACCGAGGGTATCGACTACTACGGCTTATCCGCTCTCCCTGCAGGCAGCAGAAGCTTCGATGGCTTTTTCTTCAATGCCGGCGACGGCGCCGACTTCTGGTCGTCTAGCGAGGACGGTAGCGACGTCGCCTACACCATGTATTTGTACTACCACTACGAGAATGCTGACCTGTACTACGGCCGTAAGAACCACGCGAACTCTGTTCGTTGCCTCAAGGACTAGCCCCATAGCGTTCTAGTCTACTGTGCAGATTGGCTTGACAGAACCCTGCAAATGTTTATACATTTGTGCAGTCCATGACAAAGTCTCTCATCATCCGCGATGCACACGAGCACAACCTGAACCATGTGGATTTGACCATTCCCCGTGATTCCCTGGTGGTGGTGACGGGTGTGTCTGGGTCTGGCAAATCTAGCCTTGCCTTCGATACGGTTTTTCAGGAAGGGCAGCGCCGGTTTGTGGAGTCTCTTTCCGCTTATGCACGCCAGTTCATCGGCCGCATGAAGCGCCCTGATGTGGAGAGCGTCCGCGGTATTTCTCCAACCATCTCCATTGACCAGAAGACGGTGAACCGGAACCCGCGCAGTACGGTGGGGACGGTGGTGGAGATTCTGGACCATTACCGTTTGCTTTTTGCTCGCTTGGGTGTGCCGCACTGCCCCAATTGTGGCCGAATTATCAAGGCCCAGTCTGTAGACCAGATTGTAGATAACCTTTACGCTAGCGAAGAGAACAAGCCTATCATCATTATGGCGCCCATCGTGCAGGAGCGCAAGGGCGAATACCGCAAGGAACTTGCGGAACTGAAGGAGAATGGCTTCGCTCGTGCCCGCGTGGATGGGACGATTTATCGCATTGAAGAAGTCCCTCAGCTGGTCCGCTACGAAAAGCATACCATCGAGGCGGTGATTGACCGTACCAGTCTGGAGCGGCGGAACATGTCCCGCGTCCGGGAGGCCATCGAAGGCGCCTTGAAACTCACGGAAGGGAAGTTGGTTTCCTTCATTTTGGGCGAGAACGATTATCGTTTGCAAGGCACGCTGTTAGCTTGTCCTAAATGCGGTATTTCCATTCCTGAACTGGAACCCCGCTTTTTCAGTTTTAACGACCCCAAGGGCCGCTGCCCTGCCTGTAAGGGGCTGGGCGAGAATTGTGTTTTTGATGAAAACCTGGTGGTCCCGGATAAGAGTCTTTCCTTGAAGCAGGGCGCACTTGCCTGCCAGAAGAAGGATACGGGTGACGTGCTGTTCAGTGATTTTGGTTGGCGTAATTTGCGCACTATCGCGAATGAAATGCATTTCACTCTGGATACGCCTTGGTACAAACTAAAACCTGCTCAGCAGCACGCCATTTTGTATGGCACTCCCAGCGGTTCCGAGAAGGGTGCCATCACGGTGATGCAGGAGCTGTGGGATATGTGGCATATCTATCACTTCCGCAGATTCATGCAAATTGGGGATTGCCCGGAGTGCAAGGGAACCCGCATCAACCGTATTGCGGCTGCTGTGGAATTCCATGGTCACAACATTTGCGAAGTGACGGACTGGTCCATTGAAAAATCGGTGGATTTTTTCAACAAGCTACAGTTGAGCGATAGAGAACAGCGGATTGGTCGTGAAATTTTCCGTGAGATTCGCGGTCGTCTGGGATTTTTGCAGGCGGTGGGTCTCGGCTATCTGAATATCAGTCGCAAGGCGGCTACACTCAGTGGCGGCGAGGCGCAACGCATTCGCCTGGCAAGTGCCGTAGGTGCTGGCCTTCAGGGTGTGCTGTATGTGATGGACGAACCCAGCATCGGCCTTCATCCGCGAGATAATGATAAACTCCTGGAAATGCTGGAGAAGTTGCGCGCACAGGGCAACAGCCTTATCATCGTGGAGCATGACGAAGACACTATGCGCCATGCGGATTATGTGGTGGATGTGGGGCCGGGTGCTGGTGTAGAAGGTGGTCGCGTTATCGCCGCGGGCCCTGTGGAGGAATTGGAGAAGAACAAATCTTCATTGACGGGCGCCTACCTCAGCGGTCGAAAGTCCATCGCAATTCCCAAGGAACGCAAAAAGATTGGGAAGGATTCCCATTGGCTGAAGATTTTTGGCGCTGCGGAAAACAACCTGAAAAACATTGATGTGGCGATTCCGCTGGATGGTGCATTCACCGTTGTGACGGGCGTTTCGGGTTCCGGAAAAAGCACGCTAGTGAATCAGATTCTGCGCCGCGAATTGGCCCGCTATTTCTTCAATGCAGAAGAAGTTCCAGGGAAGTTTGACCATCTGGAAGGTCTGGAAAATCTGGACAAGGTCATCGAAATCGACCAGACGCCTATTGGTCGCACGCCGAGGAGCAATCCTGCAACCTACACGAAGATTTGGGATGATATCCGCGATTTGTTTGCGAGCCTCCCCGAAAGCAAAGTCCGCGGTTATACCAAGAGCCGCTACAGCTTCAATGTAAAGGGCGGCCGCTGCGATGCTTGTGAAGGGGCGGGTGTGAAGATTGTGGATATGCACATTTTGCCCAGCGTCCAGGTGACCTGCGAAGTTTGCGATGGCAAGCGGTTTAATGATGCCACTTGTGAAGTTTATTATAACGGAAAGAACATTCACGATGTTCTGGAGATGAGCATTGACGAAGCCTGCGAATTCTTCAAGAACATTCCGAAGATTGCGGGACCTCTTTCTCTCTTGAAAGAGGTGGGGCTTGGATACTTGCGTCTTGGTCAGCCGTCCACCACGCTGTCGGGCGGCGAAGCACAGCGTGTAAAGATTGCGGCGGAACTTCGCCGCCCGGGTACAGGCAAAACCTTATACCTGCTGGACGAACCAACTACGGGTCTCCATTTCGAAGATATCCGCAAGTTGCTGGAGTGCCTGAACCGCCTGCGTAGCCTAGGCAACAGCGTGGTGGTCATCGAGCATAATCTGGATGTCATCAAGTGTGCGGACTGGATTATTGATTTAGGGCCCGATGCTGGCGAGAAGGGCGGGCAGATTATAGCTTGCGGTGCGCCGGAGGTTATCGCCAAATGCAAAAAGAGCGAAACAGGACGTTATCTCGCACCGATTCTTGCGAAGAAACACGGTGAGAATAAACATTTTGACCGCAGTTTGGTGCCGGGTAAGGATTATTCTTTGGATATTGAAGTCCATGGGGCCCGAAAGCACAATCTCAAAAACATTGATGTCACCATCCCGCGCCATAAACTGACGGTGATTACAGGCGTTTCCGGCTCCGGAAAATCCAGCCTTGCATTCCATACCCTCTTCAGTGAGGGCCAGCGCCGTTTTGTGGAAACCCTCAGCACCTACGCCAGGCGTTTTCTTGGGCGTCCGGACCGCGGGAGCATTGACTCCATCTCGGGTCTCGCTCCGGCCATTGCCATCGATCAGGGCAGTGCCAGTAAGAGTCCCCGCAGTACTGTCGCCACTCTTACAGAAATCTACGACTACTTCCGCATCCTCTGGGCTCGCGTAGGTACCGCACACTGCCTCCATTGCGGAAAGCCAGTCAATAGCTATGCCGTGGGCGAACTCATGCAGTACGCCTTTGACACTTCTGCAAAAAAGATGCTCACCATTCTCGCTCCCTTCGAAATAAAGGACGTCGTGACGCTTTCAAAAATCCTGACGGAGAAAGGTTACCGCAAAGCCTATTTCGGGGCCAAACTGGTGGAACTTCCGCTACCGAAAATTCCCACGCGGGAAAAACAAGTGCTCGCCATCGTGGATCAAGTCATCGTGAAGGAAGAAAACCGCGCCCGCCTGGTGGAAGCCTTCGAACGCGCCTATCGGGATGGTAACGGTATCCTCCATATCCAGCAGGAAAATGGGGAACGTTTGGCCTGTTCTCAAAAGCCGGGTTGTGCCAAGTGCGGCTGGTACATGGACAGCGTTCTCAATCCAAAACTGTTCAGTTTCAATACTCACTGGGGCGCCTGCGAAACCTGTCTCGGGCTTGGCCACTTCAAAGATGGCACGGAATGCCCCGATTGTCATGGGGAACGCTTGAAGCCGGAATATCTGGCGGTCCGCATCAATGGCAAGAACATCATGGACGTGAACCACATGAGTATCGACGAAGCTCGGGACTGGTTTGCACATCTGGACTTTGCGGGCGAAAAGAATGGGAAAGGTAAGGCGAAAGTTGCTGCCCCTCTTCTCAAGGAAATCATCGGGCGTTTAGATTTTCTCAGCAGTGTGGGTCTCGGCTATATCGGGCTCGATCGTGCGGGCGATACCTTGAGCGGTGGGGAAGCCCAGCGTATTCGCCTGGCTTCCCAAATCGGGAGCGGTTTGGAAGGCGTCCTTTATGTTCTGGACGAACCCACCGTTGGTCTTCATGAAAGTGATACCGCCAAACTTCTGGATTCCCTCTACCGCCTGCGTGACTTGGGCAATACCCTCGTGGTGGTGGAGCACGATATGAACATGATGCGAGCCGCAGACCACATCATCGATATGGGGCCTGCCGCTGGCGAATTTGGTGGCGAGGTTGTTGCGGAGGGTTCACCCAAGGAACTATCCAAACCTTACGCAATGCAGCGTTTCCCAGATAGCGTTACCGTCAAGTATCTGACCCAGTCCATTCCCATGGCAAACGAGATTGCTGCAATCCCCATTCGCGAAGAAGGCCCCAATGCAACGGAATTTTACGAATTCAAAAATCTGAATAAGAACAACTTAAAGAATTTGTCTGTAAAATTCCCCAAGGGCGCCATCAGCGTAGTCTGTGGCGTTTCGGGTTCCGGCAAGAGTTCTCTGGTGATGGATGAAATCTTCCCGGCGCTTACCCGCAAGTTCCAGGCCCGTGGTCGCAAAAAGCAGTCAGGCCAAGTGCAACTAGTGGACCAGAGTCCTATTTCGGGCACTCCCCGCAGTACGCCAGCAAGTTATACTGGCGTCTTTGACGACATCCGCAAACTCTTTAGCAAACTGGAACAGTCCAAGGTCAAGGGCTTTGACTACGGGCGGTTCAGCTACAATTTGGCTCGAGGCCGCTGTCCTGTTTGCGAGGGCCGTGGCGCCATCTCTGTGGAGATGCACTTCCTCAGCGATGTGTGGGAAGTCTGTGACGCTTGCGGTGGCAGCCGCTACAATCAGGAAACCCTTACCGTCAAATTCAAGGGGAAGAACATCGCCGAGGTGCTGGACATGCGCATCTCCGAAGCCTGCGAGTTCTTCAAGGATCAGCCGAAGATTCTTCCCAAATTGGAAATCCTGCGGGATGTGGGGCTTTCCTATGTGAAGCTCGGCCAGTCCGTCACTACCATGAGCGGTGGCGAAAATCAGCGTCTCAAACTGGCGGCGGAGCTGGCGAAACGCCCCAATAAGGACAAATCGTTCAACAACGTCTTCCTGCTGGATGAACCTACTACGGGTCTTCACTTGAAAGACATTCAGACCCTTTGGAACCTTCTTCGCCGTCTTTCCGCTCGTGGCGATACT
Organism: Fibrobacter sp.; assembly: GCA_024398875.1. Classification (GTDB taxonomy): domain Bacteria; phylum Fibrobacterota; class Fibrobacteria; order Fibrobacterales; family Fibrobacteraceae; genus Fibrobacter. Next base: position 592 of record JAKSIJ010000034.1, on the reverse strand, counting down.
GTCATCGTTATCGAACATCATCCGGATATCATTCGCCTTGCTGATTGGAAGGTGGAACTTGGCCCTGTGGGGGGCGCAAAGGGTGGATATCTGCTGAACATGGGCCCCAATGGCCAACTCTAAAAATTAAAACTCAAGAATTATATATCTTTTATAAGTCCCCTGACAGGAGGTCTTATGTCCTTTTTACGATTGTTGCCGCTACTGATTCTGTTGCCGATTTTGGCAATGGCTGATGCCGATCGCAATTTCAAGGTGAACCCCGACCAGTTTAAGGTGGGTGAGACTGTGGCTCCTGTTCCAGGAATGGCTCTGGTTACAGATGGAATTACTCTTGTCGCTCAAAAACCTTTTCTCCCACTGCAACCTGGAAAAATCTATTTACGCCATAAACTTGGCCCCAAGGAATTCCAATGGGTAGGTGGAACCATCAATACCACAAATTTTCAGAAACTTCATGCGTTCAATTTGGAAAAGAACCACCTGAAAGTTTTAGAAGTGATAAACCTCCGCTTTTATGCCACGCAAAATGCTCGTGCCTTCCAGGATGAAACGGATATTTATTTTGACAAGGACTACATCTACTCTTCAC
>JAKSIJ010000033.1 GCA_024398875.1 Fibrobacter sp. | reverse complement strand
CCTCGGTCAATACGATTTATGAATTGGGAACTTGTTCATATTCAAATGAGGATGAGAGAATATATGTTTCGGGTGAGATGGAGTATTACATCTGTACGTATGAGGGCGGAACATATAACTGGGAGAAAGATGTCCCGAGACAAGAATCAAGTAGTTCTGCTATAAATCAAACGATTGGAACTCCAGATAATCCTGAATCTAAATATGATAATGAATCTTCAGCATTCTTATATAAGGCTTTTAGTTTGGAGATAGATTTAACCTTGTTTAAACAGCTTTCTGACAATTGGGAGGAGTATAAATCACATAAGGGCAATTATAGTGATGGAGACCCTTCCATATCGTTTATCGTTAAGACATATTCCGATGATGAATTGGTGGATTCTGTGAAGACGGATACATTCAAGCTTGATGAAGATGTTGGAAAGTGGACGGGTCACCAGTATTTTATGTTGGTATTCTCTGGCGGAGTGAATGAAATTGATATTTGCCCAAAAGTTATTGAAAGAAACGCTGTTGAATCAAATGTTACTCATTCTTTGGGTTACTGCTATGTTATTCAAGATGCTGGTGATAAAGTCAATACACCGATTATGCAAAATGACGGCTATGCGACCGATTATCAATTGGAATGGACGACGACTATTAGTTATAAATAAAAAACAATCTTTTACAATTAAATTACTTTATCTGTAATCATTTTCCATTCCCCTGGCTGCAAATCGCCCAGGGGAATTTTTCCTATTTGTACGCGGATCAACCTGAGGGTAGGGAAGCCCACGGCGGCGGTCATGTGCCGCACTTGACGATTTTTGCCTTCGATGAGGGTGAGCTCCACCCAACTGGTAGGAATGTTGGCGCGGAAACGGACCGGCGGATTGCGGTCCCAAATCCAGTTTGGCGCCTCTACGGTGCGGGCGCGACAGGGCTTTGTGTGATAGCCTTTGATGTCCACGCCGGCGGCGAGACGTTTTATCGCCTCTTCTGTAATCTGCCCCTCCACTTGGGCCAGGTAAGTGCGCGGGTGCTCGAATTTCGGGTCCAGCAATTTCTTAATCAGCTTTCCATCGTCGGTGAGGAGAAGCGCTCCTTCGCTATCGTGATCCAGGCGGCCAGCGGCATAAACCCCTGGCGGGAAACCGAACTCATCCAGCGCGCGGTGCCCTGCTTCAGGGGTGAACTGGCTTAGCACTCCGAATGGCTTGTTGAATAGAATTACTGTGGACATTGTCGATAAAAGGGTTGGTTGGATAAATATACCTTCATTTCTGGATTGTTCTGATGGGTTTGTGCTAAATTTAGGGAAGGAACCTTTGAAGATGATTGCTGTTAACGAACATATTGAGCGTCGCCTTGCGGAACTTCCGGCTTTGCCGGGAGTCTACATCATGAAAAATGCCCAGGGGAAAATCATCTACATCGGCAAAGCCAAGGTTTTGAAGAATCGGGTTCGCAGCTATTTTGATGGCAGCGAGCATAATGGCCACAGAGCGGCCACGTTGATGCTTCCTTTTATCCGGGACATTGAATGGATTATTACGGAAAGTGAATCTGAGGCCCTGATTCTGGAAGCGAACCTGATTCGAAAGCATACGCCCAAGTACAATGTTCTCTTGAAAGATGACAAGCATTTCCCGTATTTGGCGTTTTCGGTTCATGAGCCATTCCCGCGGTTGTTTCTCAGCCGCTCGGTGCGAAAGGATGGCTGCCAGTATTTTGGGCCTTACATGAATTCCCGGATGATTGGGCAGTTGCAGGATATTGCCTCCAGGCTGTTCCAGATTCGGGAATGCTCCATGAAGCTACCGCTTGCAAAGCCCGCGCGCCCCTGCCTCAACTATCACATTGGGCGGTGCAGCGCTCCTTGCGCGGGCTTGATTTCGGAGGAGGATTACCGCCGTGCGGTACAGCAGACGCAGATGCTTCTGAACGGCAAGCGGGACGACCTCATTGCCACCTGGGAGCAGGAGATGCTTGCCGCCAGCGAGGCTCTGGATTTTGAGACGGCGAAGAAAAAGCGGGATGCCATCCAGGCATTGCAAGCCACGGGCATCCATCAGAAGACGGACGTGACGGACCCCAACGTCTGTGTGGACGTGCTGTCGCTTCGTCGTAACGGGACGCTTTCGGCTGCGGTCATTTTTGAATATCGCAATGGCGTCCTCTGCGGGCGCCGGCATTACCGCCTGGAATGCAAGCTGGAGGAAGACGAGACGGAAATCTTCCGGCAGATGATAGTCCAGTGGTATATGGATGTGGACTTTATTCCTGGGGAGATTGCGACAGATGTGGCTCTGCCTGAGGAATCGGAAATGCTGATGCAGACGCTGGCGGAACGCGCCCACCATAAAGTGAACTTCACGAACCCACAACGGGGCGAAAAGTTGGGCTTCTTGAAACTGGCCAGCGCCAACGCCGACATGATTCTGGTGGAGATGCGCTCCGAGGTGCAAAAGTATAGCGAAATCGACCAGAGCGTTTTTGAACTGCAGAAAGTTCTGGGTCTCAAGAATACGCCCTTCCGCATCGAGTGCGTGGATATTTCACACCTTTCAGGAACCAATACGGTGGCTAGCCTGGTGGCCTTCAAGAATGGTCGTCCGGACAAGAGCAACTACCGCAAATTCATCATCAAGACGGTTTCGGGCGTAGATGACTTTGCCAGCATGCGGGAGGTGATGACCCGCCGCATTCGCCGGCTGGAAGAGGAAGGAACGCCAATGCCGGATTTGTGGGTCTGCGATGGCGGTAAAGGCCAGGTGGATGCCACCATGCAGATCCTGAAGGAACTAGGCCATGATCAGGATTTGCCCTTGATTGGCCTGGCCAAACGTTTGGAAGAAATCGTTTTCCCGGATGACCGCAAGAGCATTGTGCTTCACCGCACCAGCCCGGCCCTGAAACTGCTGCAGAATGCCCGTGATGAGGCCCACCGTTTCGCCATTACCTACCAGCGCAGCAAGCGCAAAAAGGATTTAGAAGTGGAATGGCTGAAGATTCCTGGCGTGGGTCATGAGACCCGGGTGAAGATTCTCTCCAAATACAAAAGCGCGGAGTCCTTTATGGAAGCTCCGCTGGAAGATATTCAGGATTTGCTGGGCAAAGTCCGCGGTTCTCGTTTAAGAGAACAAGTCGCGGAATATTGCGCGAAATAGTTTTTAGGAATTGGCAGTTTTATTTCCCGCCAGGACCACCCGCAGCTGCGGAGGATTCCTTGACGCAGCGGATGTTGAAGGCTCGATTGTCTGTTTTATCTGCATCTAGGGTGTCGAATGCAATGGTCCCGTAGTTCGTAATTTGCAAAGCGGAACCTCCATCCAACCATAGTCTTCCTTGATCGCCGCTCTGTCCGTAGCTAGCACCTGCCTGGGAGATTTCGAAGCGGCCATCCAGAGGCCATTCCCAAGGATTTTTTGCATCACTCTTGATTTTTGTTGTTGCTATTGTAGCTTCATCTGCAGTGGGAAGCCTCCAACCGGAGGGGCAAGCATTTTGGGCTGCATCCTTATCAAAGAAAGTTCCGTGTGTGGAGCAAACATTTTCTCCATTATTGTCACAGTAGATGCCATTCCCATCTTCTGTTTCTGTGATGAGGTTAGTGGTCATCCAAAGAATCTTTGTCGTACCAGGACCGTTGTCTACTTTTCTCAACGTATAGGTTTTACCTGTACGATTGTCCGTCAAATTTTCTTCCTTGTCGTCGACTGTAGGCTCGACTTCAGAAGAGGAAGACTTTGCGCTCGAAGAAGAGGACTTTGCGGAGGATGATGATTCGGTAGTAGGAGTCTTTGTTGCCTTTGCCACGCAACGCACATTCTGACCGCGATCGGTTGCATTCATCAATTGTTTAAAGGTTTTACCTAATTGAATTGTGTTTTCGGAATAGTCGTCCACCCAAACTCGGCCTTCCTCGCCTTCTTTACTATAGGTGGCTTTGCCGTTTTCGATGACGAAACGGCCTGTGAGAACCCATTCCCAGGATTTATCGGTTTCAATTTCTAGAGCGGCTTCCGCTTCTGCCTTAGTGGGTAATCTCCAGCCACTGGGGCAAGCCTCTTGCGCTGTTTCATAATCGAAGAAGGTTCCGTACTTGCTGCAGACATTTTCGCCGTTATTGTTGGTTGTGCAGTACACGCCGTTCCCACTTTTGGTTCCATAAATCAGGTTGGTTGTGGTCCAAAGGAGTCCGTCGATATTCTTGAGATTGTATTTGATTTTCGTACGGTTGTCTGTCATAACCATGGCGTTTTCATCCACGGTGGGCTTTACACCGGACGATGAAGACTTGGCAGAAGAGGATGATTTGGCACTGGAGGAGGAAGATTTTGCGGTTCCACTGCTAGAGGAACCTTTTGATGCCGATGAACCCGTTTTGGAGGATGAAGAGACGAAATCTTTTTCACATCCATCTGTCCAACAGAAAACTTCCGCACTACTGTAATAGGGAACCTCTCCCTCGGAGAAGGAGGTGTCTTTTTTTACAATAATGGAATCGCCTTTTTCGCCACTGGTGGAAGAAAGGTCATCTTCGGCAAAGGGGTCTGCGCCTGTTGCCGTGCCATGACCGTTGGAACAAGCCACTAGGCTGCACAAAAGAGCAAAAAAGCTCAGTATATGGATAATGAACTTCATGCCCTTAATATATACTTTTCTGGGGGGTATTGTACCAAAAAAGTTTTTTACGCTGTTCGGCTTAACTGTCATATACTATCTTTTGCGTCACTATGAGTAACGTTGAAATTTTCGATACGACCTTCGCAATGACTATCCTGGTCATTTTGGCTCTTTGTGTGCCGACGGTCCTTTTGATTGCCAACTGGGTGCTCCATCCGGGCAAAATCAAGAACGTTTTGATTAAGGGCTCATCCTACGAGTGTGGTTTGGCCCACGTTTCCGGTACCGCCAATGAACGCTATCCGGTGAAATATTACATGGTGGCCATGCTGTTCCTGGTGTTCGACCTGGAAGTGGCGTTCCTCTACCCCTGGACGGTGCAGTTCTTGGCTGGTGGTTGGGAACTTTTGTTCGTGCTTCTCGGCTTCCTGTTCATTCTGGAAGCGGGATACCTCTACCTTTACAAAAAAGGCGTTTTGGACTGGACCAGCCTCAAGGACTAGTTCTTTAAGCCATTCTATCTCAAAAATGGTAAATGCGGGCCTTTGGTCCGCATTTACTTTTAGAAGGCTTCCCGGATATAGACGGAAATGCCGATTTCCTTGAAATCTACCCAGGAAAGTTCGCCCCGGGCGTAGAGTTTCTCTTTCAGGTTTAGGGCGAGCTGCCCCCCGAAGCCTACGGCCCTGTGCCAGTCCTCCCTCAGGAGGTCGCTGAAGTACTTGCCCGCTTTGCCGCCCTCGAAGAAGATGTCACCGGCCAGCCGCCAGAATAGCTCCTTTCGGAACTCCGTTTGGAGGATTAGGGCCTGGTTGCCTTGAAAGAGGTTGCTTTCCACTCCCCGGAACCGCTGGATGCCATCGGGCCCAGCCAGCATGTCAAAGGGAACGTTCCCGTCGACTCTTTGCCACAGGATTCCTACCGCCATGGAGGTGTTCCAGATGAATTCGCTGAAGCCCCGCAGGTCCAGTTCCTGATAGGTGAAACTGTAGTCGCCCAAGGCATCGCTGTAGAAGCGGTGGTCCCATTGGGCCAGGTAGCCATGTCTGGACCAGTTGGTGTTGTCGCGAGAGTCGAAGGTCAGGTGGTAGCCAATGCCGGAGCGCCAGCCGTTCTGGGAATCGGGAAGTCCGGGTTCGTCGTCGGGTGTGGGCAAACTGCCGTCGTAACTCCGCCAGTGGACATCGGTATGCGTGAAGTCGGTGGTCAGTCCGTATTTAATTTGTTTGAAATTGACGGGGAGGCCGAAATTGGATTCGATGAGGGTGGTAAAGGCGTAGGTTTTGCGGTTGAAGGAGCGGTAATCATCAAAATCGGGGTCGTTCCCCAGCCCGTAATAATGGCCGAACCAATCCTGGTAGCGAAAATCTAGCCAGCCGCTGACTTGGTCGTGGAAGAGGTAGAAGTAGGGCACAGCCAGAAATTGAAACTGTTTACGGGTGGAGCCATAGGCAGCCAAATCAATTTCGCTGGTTTGCCCCCCTTTAAAACTGGGCTTGAAAAAGAGGATGGTCATGGCTCCGTACTGGAGTTCCGTTTCCTCAGAATAGCCTAGGATGGGAAGCGCTGTAAATCTCTGGAAATCGTCGTCGGTCTCACTTTGCGCACCGCCATTGCCCGGCTTGGTAGCGTCGCTCTGCAGGTCGCTACCACTTTGGGCGTGGCCCCACGTTAGGCAAACCAGCAGAAGAAAGAGAAATTTCGGGAGATTTCGCATTTAGGACTAATATAGATAAATCGGCTGGTGTTTTTCAACAAGGTTTTGCTAGTTTTCCAAAGGTAAATCAAGGAGTTTTTATGTCTAAATTGATGCGTTCTATTTCGGGTATTCGCGGCATTGTGGGGGACACCCTCACGCCACAAGTTTTGCAGAGTCATGTGCGGGCCTTTATTGAGATTACGAAGGCTAAGCGTATCGTTATTGGTCGCGATAGTCGCCCTACAGGTGAAGCCATTGTGCAGTTTGTGGCTGGCGTTTGCCGCCTCGCTGGCGTGGATGTGGTGGATGTAGGCCTCTCCACGACGCCCTCGGTGGAAATCCTCACGACTGAGATGAAGGCGGATGCCGGCATCATCATTACCGCAAGCCATAATCCCTTGGAATGGAACGCCCTCAAGTTCCTCAACAACAAAGGGCTCTTCCTCGGACCCGATGACGTGAAGAAACTTTTCGAGCTGGCGGATGCAAACCAGTTCAGTTATCCTGACTACCGCACCATGGGCAAGTATGAGGTGGTGCCTGATGCTGATGGCGTGCATATCGATGGCACGCTGAAGATTCCGTTTGTGGATGTGGGTGCCATTCGGGCGAAGAAGTTTAAGGTGGCTGTGGATGCGGTGAATGGCGCCGGC
>JAKSIJ010000032.1 GCA_024398875.1 Fibrobacter sp. | reverse complement strand
TCATCCTCATTTGAATATGAACAAGTTCCCAATTCATAAATCGTATTGACCGAGGTCTTTTTTGCGCTGGAACTACTTGCATCTTCGCTTGTGTAATTCGTTGGCGAAGAACTACTATCGTCTCCACATGACGAGAGGACAATGATACTTGCAATGGAACAAACCATTACAAGACTATTGAGGATGAGTTTCGTTTTCATATCGACTCCGTTTGTTTTGATGTTACAAAGACTCCGGAATCCGCCCAACCCATAGGCATTCGCCATTCACAAAAAAGTGTGGAATCGCAAGCACCTAACAGCTGGGGTAACGACCAAGTAACCGCATCGTCTAATAAGCGCAAACGACCCACACCATGGGGTGTGAGCAATCGGCCTTATTCCTAGACGATGAAAGTTTGGTCGTTTTCCAGCTGTCCGAATAAGAGCGAACTCTAAACTATGTCCAACAGAAATATATATAAAATTGCTGGTTTCAAGGGAAACCAGCAATATCAGAACCTAATTGTTAGGATTACTTGACTTATTAAAGACTACAAGAGTTCCTTAAAGAAATCATTACCCTTATCGTCGACCAAGATGAAGGCGGGGAAGTCCTTAATCGTAATCTTGCGGATGGCTTCCATACCCAGTTCCGGGAAGGCCACGATGTCATTACTGAGAATGTTCTGTTCTGCAAGAATTGCGGCCGGGCCGCCGATGGAGCCGAGGTAGAATCCGCCAAACTTCTGGCAGGCATCCGTCACATCCTGGCTGCGGTTGCCCTTAGCCACCATGATCATGGAAGCACCCTTAGACTGGAAGCGCATCACGTAGGGGTCCATACGGCCAGCCGTTGTGGGGCCAAAGCTTCCCGTGGGCATTCCTTCCGGAGTCTTGGCAGGGCCAGCGTAGTAAATCGGATGATTGCTCACCACCTCCAGAACCTTCTTCTCGACGTCGGTGAGTTCCTGGCCCGCTTCCTGCTTGTCGAAGATTTCAGCAATCTTTGCGTGAGCCATATCGCGGGCCACAATCATGGTGCCCTTCAAGCTGAGGCGTGTCTTCACCGGATACTTGGTGAGGTCAGCCAGCACTTCCTTCATGGGGCGGTCCAAATCTATTTCTACAACAGGAGCCATGTTCACAGAGGCACCCTGGAGGTACTTCTCCGGATTGTGCTCCATCTTTTCAAGCCAAAGACCGTTTTCATCAATCTTAGCCTTGATGTTACGGTCGGCAGAGCAGCTCACACCGATGGAAACCGGGCAGCTTGCCGCATGGCGCGGGCAACGAATCACGCGCACATCATGCACAAAGTACTTACCGCCAAACTGGGCACCAATGCCCGTCTTCTGGCAAATGTGAAGCACCTTCTCTTCCATCTCCACATCGCGGAACATACGGCCGCCTTCAGAACCTGTAGTCGGAAGGTCATCCAGATAGCCACAGCTGGCGAGTTTCACCGTATGGGTGTTCATCTCGGCGCTAGTACCGCCAATCACAATCGCCAAGTGATACGGAGGGCAAGCAGCCGTGCCCAAAGTCTTCACCTTGTCGCTGATGAACTTTTCCAGATTCTTCGGATTGAGAAGAGCCTTGGTCATGGGCCAGTAATAAGTCTTGTTGGCAGAACCACCGCCCTTTGCCACAAAGAGGAACTTCAAATCAGCACCTTCCTCGGCGTGGATATCAATCTGTGCCGGCAAGTTGCAAGCCGTGTTCTTCTCTTCGTACATGGTGAGAGGAGCAATTTGGCTGTAGCGGAGATTCTTGGTGGTGTAGGCGTTGAAAATACCTTCAGAAATAGCCTTGGCATCGTCTGCGCCAGTCCAAACCTGCTGACCCTTATGGCAAATGCAGATGGCCGTTCCCGTGTCCTGGCAGAACGGCAGGATTCCCTTCGCAGCAACTGTCGCGTTCTTCAAGAGGGTAAGGGCCACAAACTTGTCGTTATCGCTGGCTTCAGGGTCCTGAAGAATCTTCGCCACCTTGGCGGTGTGAGCAGGGCGGAGGCGGAAACTCACTTCCTCAAAAGCAGCCTGCGCAATCTTGGTCAATGCCTCAGGCGCCACCTTCAAAATCTTCTTGCCTTCGAACTCGGCAACAGAAATGCCTTCCTTGCCCAAGTTCACATATTCAGTTTTGTCTTCACCGTGTTGCACGGTTGCTTCGTACTTGAATTCCATAATAGGACCTCTATATTAAATATTCCGTTTGGAAAGGTAGTAAAAGTTCAGATTTAGATTTCCTTTTTCGCTTTTTCCAGCGCTGCAATCACCCGGTCGCAATAGGCATCAAATTCCGGGTCATCCTCCTGCAATTCCGGATGCGCAAGCACATTCTCGATGGTTTTCCGGATGCCCTCGTCAAAACGCACTTCGCTATGGAACCCAGGAACCGCCTGCTTCAACTTGGTGTTGTCAAAAACCACGGAATTGGCCTTATCGCCAATGAGGCTCCCCAGCAAATCAAAGTCGCTGGTTGCGGCAAGGAAATCGCTAGGCACGTAGTAAGGCTTCAACTCTACGCCCAAAGCCTTTGCGATGGACGCGTAAATCTGATTCCAGGTCAGGGTCTCGTCGCCTGTAATCTGGAATGCTTCGCCAATAGCATGGGCATTCCCCATGAGCCCCACGAAGGCGCGTGCAAAATCCGTATTGAAAGTCATGGTCCAGAGACTGGTGCCGTCGCCGTGAATGATGACGGGCTTCCCTTCCAGCATGCGCTTTACCACCTGCCAGCTGCCCTTCTTCCCGTGAACACCCAGCGGCACCTTCCGCTCGTCGTAGGTGTGGCTTGGCCGGATGATGGTGATGGGGAACCCTTCCTCCCGATACATCTTCATGAGGAATTCCTCGCCCTTGATTTTGTTGCGCGAGTATTCCCAATAGGGGTTGGAGAGGGGCGTCCCCTCGGTAATGCGGTAACTACTCAGAGGCTTCTGGTATGCAGAAGCGGAACTGATGTACATGAACTGCTTCGTTTTGCCTTTGAACAGGCGGTAATCCCGCTCCAGACTTTTCGGGTCAAAGACAATGAAGTCGCAGACCACGTCAAAACTCAGGCCCTCAATCTTCTTCGCCACATCGGCTTCGTCGTAGATGTCGGCGGTAATGCACTTCACGCCTTTCGGGATGTCTACCGCGGGCCTGTTCCCGCGATTCAGCAGGTACAACTCCCACCCCTTTTCAGCAGCCAAACGAGTAATGGCCATGCTAATGGTTCCCGTGCCGCCAATAAACAAAGCTTTCATTGTTATTCCTTGTCAAATAAGTTGCATTTCAAGAAAATACTTCTTATATCAATATAAAACAAAAAACCGAGCCTTGGGAGCCCGGTTTTCAAAATCCGCTAAAAGGCGATTAGAAGGCGGCCAGGAACTTCTTGGCCTTGTCGGCGTAGTTCTGGTTGTCGCCGTAGATCTTCAGCAGGCGTTCGGCTGTAGCCTTGGCCTTGTCTGCATTGCCCAGTTCTTGATAGACAAGAGTGAGCTTCCACATGGCGTCGGCCACCATGGGAGCCTCATCCACAGGTTCGTCCTTCTGGTAGCGGTCTTCCAAATCGCCCGTGCGCTTGCCGAATTCGCCGATGTACTTTTCCAAGAGGCTTGCAGCGCCAGCGAAGTCCTTCTTTTCCATGCTCACGGCAGCCTGACCGTGCATAGCGGCAGAGCGGATGAGGGCGGAAGAACCAGCATTGTCCAGAGCCTTCTGGAAGAGGGCGTTAGCGCCATCCAGGTCCTGGGATTCAAACTTGATGTTACCTGCAAAGAGGGAGGCCTTCGCAAGGGCGAGACCAGAGAGCTTGCCAGCGTTAATCTGGGCTTCAAATTCCACCAGAGCGCTGTCCTTGGCGCCAGCATAGAGGTAGGTCATGCCCGCACCCAGGAGGTTTGCCTGTTCAGTGGCGGCAGCCTTGCGGGATTCCGTGTACTGGACAATGCCAGCCACAATCACCAAAATCACCACAAGACCCACGAGAGCCTTCTTGCCGTGGGAAACAAAAAATTCCTTAAATTCAGAATGACTGTTATTTTCGTTAGCCATGTCCTTAATCCATTTTAAATTTTGTGCCCCAATCATAGCAAAAAAAACACCCTCTGTCAGCCGAAACTTGACAAAACACGCCCCGGTTGCTAATTTTGACCCCGCAACGCCACTCTAGCTCAGCTGGTAGAGCAGCTGATTCGTAATCAGCAGGTCGGCAGTTCAAATCTGCTGGGTGGCTCGAACAACCGGTCCTTCGGGGCCGGTTTTTCTGTTTTTGGCGCATTTTAGGCGCCATCTTGCCATGGATTGAGCCTTTTTTTAAATTTGCCCAACTTATGAACAGTAACGGCGCCATCATCGTCCAGAGCAACCTCGAAATCATGGTCGAGGTGGACAATCCTAATTATGAGGCCGCCCGCGACGCCATCGCTCCCTTTACAGAGCTGGTGAAGAGTCCCGAGCACCTCCACACCTACCGCATCAGCCATCTTTCCCTCTGGAATGCCGCCGCCACCGGACTTCGGGCACCCGAGGTGCTGGAGCGCCTGGAAAGCCAGAGCCGCTACCCCATTCCCCAGTCCGTGGTGACGGAGATTGAGGATTACATGGCCCGGTACGGCCTGCTCCGCCTTAAAAAAGACGGCGAACGCCTCATTATCGAGTCTGACGACAAGTTCATGTTCACAGAAATCTGCCAGCTGAAAGAAGTGGCGGAATTCATCCTGGAATTTATCGACGACACTCACGCCATCGTGGACCCGGAGCGCCGCGGCCACTTGAAGATGGCCCTCACCAATGCCGGATTCCCAGTGGAGGATTTGGCCGGCTACACCGTCGGTGAACCGCTGGAGATAACACTCCGTGACACCACGCTCGCGGGCAAGAAATTCGAACTCCGCGACTATCAGAAGGAAGCCGCCCAGGTGTTCTTCGCCAGTGGTAGCGAAAAAGGCGGCTCCGGCGTCATCGTGCTGCCCTGCGGTTCCGGCAAGACGGTCATCGGACTTGCCGCCATGGCCCTCATCCAGACCAAGACCCTCATTCTCACGCCCAACATCTCTGCCAGCCGGCAGTGGATTCGAGAGATTTGCGACAAGACGAACCTCACCATCGACCAGGTGAAGGAATACTCCGGCGAAGTGAAGGAAATCGGCCCCGTCACCGTGGCCACCTACCAGATTCTCACCCAGCGGAAGCGCATAAAGAAGCCCGGCGAAGAAAGCAACACCGAAAATCTGGAGATGAGCGACGAGGAAGTGAAGAAGGAACTGGCCAACTTCCCGCTGTTCAGCCAGCAGAAGTGGGGCCTCATGATTTACGACGAAGTCCACTTGCTACCAGCACCCGTGTTCCGTCTGAGCACCGAAATGCAGGCCACACGCCGTCTGGGCCTCACGGCAACGCTCGTCCGCGAAGACCACAAAGAGACGGAAGTCTTCAGTTTGATTGGTCCCAAGAAGTACGACATTCCCTGGCGCGTTCTGGAAGCCCAAGGCTGGATTGCCTCCGCCGACTGTAACGAAATCCGCATCCCCATGGAAGCGGAGCTCAAAATGAAGTACGCCCTCGCTCCCGTGCGCGAGAAAATCACTCTCGCCAGCACCAATCCCGAAAAGAACGACATCGTCCATCGACTGCTGAACTACTTCAACAAACCCGACGACCGCATTCTCATCATCGGCCAATACATTGAGCAACTGGAAGGGCTTTCCAAAGAGCTGGACATTCCCCTCATTACGGGAAAAACCGCCAACAAAGACCGCGAAAAACTCTACGCCGCCTTCCGCGACGGAAGCCTCAAGAACCTCATGGTCTCCAAGGTGGGGAACTTCGCCATCGACCTCCCCGACGCAAACGTGCTGATTCAAATTTCCGGCACCTTCGGCAGCCGCCAGGAAGAAGCGCAGCGCCTAGGCCGCGTGCTCCGCCCCAAGCAGGACGGCGGCACCGCCCACTTCTACAGCATCGTCACGCAGGATTCCAAGGAGCAGGAGTTCGCCATGAACCGCCAGCTGTTCCTCACCGAGCAGGGCTATGCGTACAAGATTATCAAGCGCGGCGACTGGGACATTCTCGCCCGCACTCCCGAAGAACTAGCTGCCCGCGGCAAATAGCCCAAAATAGCAGCGCAGCAAATGTCGCGCGGCAGATTTCGCACCAGCAAAAAAGTTCATTGGGATGTTCTTGCGGTGTTGTCGACGAGGGCCGACTTGCGCATCGGATTTTTCTGTAAGCATATTACCTCCAAAAAACAGAAAAACACTCATTTTTGAGTGCTTCTTGGAGGTTCTCCCACCGCAGACAATGATAGCAAATGGGAGGGTATTGGCAAGGGGTGCAAGTAAATTTTACATATTAGACAGCTACTCAATCGCCTTTATAGCATTATTGAAACTCAGTGCTAGGAATATGCTTGCAACCATAATAGCTGGGACAGCCAAAAAGATAAAGATGATTGAAAAACAAAAACATGCCGTAACGATATTGATTACGCAATATATCTTCCAATATGGCTGTAGAACCGACTTTAAGGTCATCGCCCTAATTGAAAATATCATCAAGACTATGGCATAGGCGATTGCAACTACAAGACCTGCACCGACGAGAAAATCTTCAGAACCGGGATCAATATACCGTGCCACGCTCAAACCAGCCGTAAGCAGAGATAATCCAATCATTATGAGCTGCATCAATACCAGGTCATCCTTCTCAAAAAATCGACGAATAAGAAATATGGTTGCCACGCCAACAAGGATTTCGACTCCTGAATAGAGACAGTCAACTGCAAATGTAGCAGACGAGTCACTAAGGAAACTATACACTATGTATGGAATACCCAGAACCGCCAAAGCCACACTAGCGATAAAACCAAACCAAAAAATTTTCAAATCCTGCATATTTGCACTCTCTTTCCGATTGTCAAGAATTAAAATAAACTATTTACAAAAGAATTTTAGGTTTTTATGTAAAATTTGGAGTATAATTCCAAATTTTCACTGAATTTTTGGAATTCAATTCCAAAAATTACAGATTCTCCTACCCTTCTCCCAGCTGTATCTTCAGCGAGCAGCGATACACTTCGCCTTCAATATCTGTGGTATATTCGTAGC
>JAKSIJ010000031.1 GCA_024398875.1 Fibrobacter sp. | reverse complement strand
GGTTGATGAACTCATCTCTTTTCCGCTTCTCGTTCTCTTCTCGGAACTTGCGGTATGACTCGCACTCATCGTGGCACTTGACTGTTCGGTTTGGACATTGGTAACAGCAACTGGACATTGGTTCTCCTTTCCGTAATGCCGTAACAAGGCTTTGTGTAGAATCGGCATTTGAGCCGAAATGTTAATCGTTTTTTCGGTTTGAATTGAATTCATTTTGCTACCTGTTTAATTTCTTTCAACACCGAAGTTAAAAAAATAAAGGTACAGTTCGGCTGGTTTAATGCCGAGAAGGTTTGATGCCGCCACGATTTCAGGCTGTCTCCAATCCCCTTTCGCAAGTCTTCTTGTGATGGTGGGGCGAGAAACCTCCATCGCATCAGCGAATTTTGCGAGGGTTCCGTACATCTCCACAATTCTGCCACGGAGCTTATTTGAATCGTATTTCATTCGAGCGCCTCCTTTCTCTGTTGAATTTTCGTTGAACATATTATACTCCAAAGTTTAATTTTTGTCAACAGTTTTTGTCAAAAAAGTTGAAATTATTTTTTTAATGCAAAAAATCCTTGACATTTTGTAAAAATTCCTTTATAATATTTATAATAAATGTAGTAAAATTCAACCGGGGAGGGCTGCGCAGATGGCAACCTTTGCAGAAAGACTCAAAGAAGAACTTGACAAATCACAATTATCACAAGCGGAGCTGGCGGAAAGAATCGGTGTAAACCGAGCAATGATAACACACTATCTCCACGGAAAATGCGAAGCAAGAGCCGATGTTATCAGCAAGATGGCGCGTGTTTTCGGTTGTACCGAAGCATGGCTGATGGGGTATGATATCCCCCTTATATCCGAAGAAGAGGATGAACTTTTGCTGATATTCAGAAAGCTCTCCCGCCGTTCTCGCATAGCACTATTGGCAAAAGCCTATGAACTCGATGATGCAGAAAGAAAGTAAGAAAGCCGTAATATATGCTCGCTACTCCTCGGCTGGTCAGAGGGAAGCCTCGATAGAAGACCAAATCCGGGATTGCAAGGGGTATGCAAGCCGAAAGAATTATGTTGTTGTAGAGGAATACTATGACAAGGCGATGACCGGGACAAATGACAGAAGACCCGACTTTCAACGGATGATAGCGGATTCCGCCAGCGGACTTTTCGATGTGGTCATCGTTTGGAAGTTGGATCGATTTGGTCGGAATCGTTATGACTCGGCATCTTATCGTCACAAGCTGAAAAAGAATGGAGTGACGATAGAAAGCGCAATGGAAGCGATCCCCGATGGAGCCGAAGGAATAATCCTCGAAAGCCTCCTTGAAGGCATAAGTGAGTACTACTCGGCTTCCCTTTCGGAGAACGTGCGGAGAGGGATTCACGGCTCCGCCCTTAAGCATCAGGTGCTCGGCCAGCGCGTATTCGGACTGCGAGAAGCGGCTGACGGAACCTTTGAGAAAAATCCCGAAACTGCGCCAATTGTAGAAGAAATTTTCAATCGCTATGTAGCCGGAGAAAGCGCCAAAAGCATAACGGCGGATCTTACGGCAAGAGGATATAAGTCCATGCAAGGCCGCCCTCTCGGAAGAGAGTTTGTGGTTCGGATCATAAAGAATGAGAAGTACAAAGGCATATACAAATATCAAGATGTGTGTGACAAATGCATTGATCCAATCGTTTCGGACGAACTGTGGGAAGCGGCGCAGAAGGTATGCCGAAGCCACAGGGAAGCGCCAGCGGCACTCAAGGAAGATGGCGGTTATATGTTGACCGGGATTCTCCGTTGCGGATGGTGTGGAGCGCCCATGCGGAGTTACTCGGGAACCTCAAGAGATGGCACAACACATAAATATTATGCTTGTGGGAATGCCGTCAGAAAGCAGTGTAATTGCCCGAAGTATAAGAAGCAGTTTCTCGAAGATGTGACGGCGGCAGCACTTAATAAGATTATATTTACCGATGAAATCATAGACCAATATGCCGATAGCTATCTCCAATGGCAAGCCGCACAGCCCAAAACAAGCGACAAGGCGGCTACAAGGCTCGTAGAAGCCGACCGACAGATAAGGAATATAGTTAATGCCATATCGCTCGGAAACGCCCCACAGAGCCTCATAGGCCGCTTGAGAGAATTGGAAGCCGAAAAGGAAGAGTTGATTGCCATTCACAGCAAAGCCGTTCTCGAAGAAGGGCGGCAGTTTACAAGAGCCGAAGTAATAGACTGGTTCCACAGCTTCCGTGACGGCGATATCTCCGATCCGTTTTTCTTTGCCTCCACTCTGGAAATGTTTGTGGTATCGATAACCATTATGCCGGACAACACGGCCATCGTGCAATTGCGCCACAGCGGAGCCGAAAACACGATATCAATAGAGGCAATGCGGGAACTTCCAAACGGGGTAGAGATTCTGTGTTCTAATTCTGAAGACGTGGGTAGGCCAAATGTCGCAAAGCCGAACACGATAACCATTGAAGGCAAGCCTTGTATCGTTTTTTGGTTCTAACTTTGCGCAAAATAAAAAAGCCGTAGGTTCTCCGCCTACGGCCTCTTTTTGTTTTCTCTCTCATTTTTGCAGAAGTGCTATTCTCTCTTTCAGTTTGTCTTCCTCTGTCAGCGGAATCGGAAACCATGCAAGGCCGCCCGGTCTGTGGAGGAGGCCTTTGCCATATTTCGGTAAATCCTCGGCGCCGTCTGTGCCGATAATCTGTCTTGACTCTATAGCCGAATCACAGCGGAGCGCAATCTTGTGTGTGAAATTCAGTGTCAGTTCGGCGGGGATCGTCTTGCGGCTCGGGGACTGTGTAGCGCACAGAAGGTGAATCCCGGCGGCTCGGCCTAACTGGGCAATCCGCTGCAGAAGAGGCATAACGCGTTTCTTGTCGGTTACCATCAAGTCAGCGAGCTCGTCAATGATAATCCAGCGGTCATCCCCATCCCATTTGACAATTCCCTTTTTCGCCATCTGTCGATATCGTCTGTCCATCTCGGAAATGGCGCCGTTCAGATAGCCTATCATGTCATCGTTTTCACAGGCATAGCCGACACAGTCAAGCGTGTTGCGCCAGCGGACAAGTTCAACGCGTTTCGGATCAAGCAGAATGTAATCGGCATTGCCGAAAGCCGAAAGGGAGTAAATGAAATCGTTGATGAATACGGACTTGCCGGAGCCTGTAGCGCCAGCAACAAGAACGTGCGCGGCATCATCGGCCAAATTCTTAAACTGAATGTAATATGTCAGATTATCGAAGTGCCTCGGCTGCTCCTCCGCGGAGCCGAAAAGGAATTGAATCAGTTTTTCGAACATCGGTTTATCCTCCATCAGTAATCGACATCAACCAGAAAATCGTTCAGGTCGGTTTCATCTTGGTAAACGCGGACAGTGATATCGCACATAATCGACAGAACAGCATCGGAGAACATCTCCACATATACATCGGGGAAAGTGTTTTCGAAATCCTCCCGCGGCGCATCCTTGTCGGCAAGGTCATAAACGATATCGTGCAGATACTCCGGCGTTCTGTCAAGCAGTTCATTGATTGTATCAAAATCGCTATCCCAAACGGGATCGAAATTGTTGGCCTCCGCGCAGAAAATCATTGTGCCGTTGAAACCGTCTGTCTGTTTTTCGGTTTCGATAAGCTGTGAATCGCCGTTCTCGTCAATGCAGACGTAGAAGTAATGCTTGTTACGATACATAGACTGCTCAAGAGCCTCTTTAACTGTGGCGGCAGCCTGTTCAAGTTGTTCTGTGGTTAACTTTTTCATAATTGCTCCTCCTATGAGCCGAAAGTGATTTTTTTGGTTTCCGTATACCGCCGAAAGCCTCAAACCTCCAGCGGTTTCGGGCGGTTACCGTCCACCTCTCGTCAGTACGGTTAATCGGCAACAGACTCCGCCACGGTCCCCCACCATGACGCGTTTTCGAAAAGCTCCTCGGGATCGTCATAATCATCGGCAGCCTCGGCCAGTTCAAGAATCGCGGTATCATAGTAGAAATACAGATTGCGGATTTTTCCGTGATTGTCAAACCGATAACCAGCATCGGATTTTTCCGGCGTCGGCAGAGCATTGAAAGCGCTTTCCGCTTCTTCAAGGGAGCCGAAAAAGGAAACATCTTTGGCATAATCGCACAGTTTGTCAAGTGCCTGTTCTTTGCTTGTGGCCTCTATGCGCTCTGTTGTCGCAAGGCGGTATACTTTTTTCATTTTTTTCTCCTCCCCGTTAAGCCGATAGGACAGCGTTTAATTTTGATTTTCGCGGACAGCCGCCGAAAGGGATCAACGGCTGTTTCGGCTGGTTATCGTCCAGCTCTCATCGGCGCGAAGTGCGGTTTTTAATTCTGTCATTAAGTTCTTGCATCCGGCGAGCTGGGCTTTTGAACATCTCCAGCAAAGCCGAAAAGACAAGACCGACCAGCAGAACAGCAACAAAAGAAATGAGCAGACAGAGAGCGAAAGCGATTTCAAAAGACATTTTCCCGGCCTCCTTTACCATTCGCTGCCGTTAAGCAGTGTGTACTTTTCGGAGAATTCAACGGCGGACATTTTGAAAATGTGTGTTAAAATCCAACGGAGATTTTCCGCTGTGTTTTTCTCACAGCTCGAGCCGAAATGAGTCCAGCGAAAATAATTGTTGTAACAGCTCAGAACGTCGGAATAATAAAATCCGCGTTTGTCAATGTGCTGTCCGCAAGTGGTTTTTTGGCCGTAATACTCGCCGTTGTTCAGATTTTCGAAAATGGCGCAGAAAGCCTTTTTTTCGTTTTCGGAATATTTCATTTTTCCCCTTTTTCGGCGCAGAAAGCCGATCCGCTTTTTATGTGGCCAGCGGAAAGCCGAAAATACAAACAGTGCGAGCGCAGAAAGCCGCAGAAAGCCGCGGACAAGCGCAGAAAGCCGAAGAATAGACTGCCCCGGCGCAGAAAGCCGCCAAAACGGCGCAGAAAGGCGCAGAACGGCAAAAACCGTTTTCCAATTGGTGCAGAGATCCCCGGCAAGTGTGCCATTTTGGCATAGACTACCCCAACACTTGGAACAGCCCATCAGAGCGGATCGGCTGCGCTTGGCATCCGCGGACGGCTTCCAGCATGGAAAGCCGTTTCGGCCGTTTTGCCGTTCGGCCATCGTCAGCGCGGTTAATATTGAATTTTCGCGGTGGTCAGCATATGGTCGAGAATCAGCCCATCCATGCGGTCGAGCTCCAGCGGATCGATATTACATCCCGCGAGCGCGGCGCGGTTCTCTCTCTGCGCCTCGGCTGCGGTTTTTACGATAATCTGAAAAAGGCTGTTTCGCTTGGTTTGATAAACTCGCGCACAGAATGCGCGCTTGTCTTCGTTGCTGTTGTAGTAAAGAGGTTCGATTTCTTGCTCGTAAAAATACTGCGGTATCCTCTCGCGAGCTCCTACGAGTTCTTCAAATTCTGTTCTTGTCATGCTCTGATATCCTCCATACAAGCATTGATTTCTTCGGCAATTTCGCCAGGAAGCCACAGGGAATCTCTTTCAGTCCCCCAAGCTAACGCTATTTCGTTGTTTCTCGTATCAATCCAGACGTTAGGCCCGCCAAGCGTCACAAAGAAGCGGTAGCCGAGGATATCGCCGGAGGCGCTGACAGTGTATTCATAATCGAGCACTTCGGCGTTGATCCAATCGTAAAAGCTCATCGGCTCGCCGTCTTCGTTGGCTTCGGCGGTTCCGTTGTAGATGGCTTCGAGCTCTTCGCGGATGTTCTCAAGATAAGCGCGGTTTTCGTTGTGGTTCATGGTTTTTTCTCCTTTTGCCTTTCGGCTTTAAAAAATATATTGGTCGACTTTTCGGCCTCTCGCGGCCTCTCTGCCGATGTTGGTAAACCCTTTAACCGTTCGTTCATCTCCTCGCCTCCGTGCGCCTCTCTGCGCCTCTGTGAGCCTCTCCAGAGCCTCGCGGCGGTTCTTCCGTTGGCGGCTGTCGGCGCTTCTTCTCGCGTCCGCTTGTGGCCTCTCCGCTCCGCTTTTGCGCTCGGCTGCCTTGCGCTGTGTCGCGTTTCCGCTTGTCAATGATCCGTTCGGCGGTCTTTGTGCCTCGACCGCCAGCGCCTCGCGGCGCGGTCTTCTTTTCTCCTTTCGGCGCGTTTTGTGTGGGGACGGCTGGAGGCAACGCGGCGCCCGGTGTAGCCGTTCAAAATCAACGGTTTTATTGATTTTCCTATATTATATCACATATTAATATCTATGTCAACACTTATTTGCGATAAAATATCACTTATTTGTGTAATTTATTCATAATTTGTGCATAAATTCAGCCTTTATTCATTCCAACCGGGAAACATTGCGCAAAATAGGTATTTGGCGAACAAATAACCGCGGATAATCGCCCTTTTTCGCTTCTGAAACTGAATAAGAAATTTTTATATTCATTTTCGGAGGATCGGCGGGCGGATCGGCGGACGGGGGCGGGGGATATGGGGCAGCCGGGGCGGGGCGGGGTAATCCCATTTTATAACCGCGCAAACAAAAAGGTGACCCCTTGAAACGGCTGGATTGACCGCCGCTGACGGCGAAATAACCGAAAGAAAATGCGACAAAATGTTCAAAATTGGTTACGAAAACGAAAAAATCTTTTAAGAATCGTAAAAAAATATAGACATAAAAAGGCAAAGGTGTTGACTTCGGGAGGAGAATGTGATATAATTATCACGAACTGATAGAAAACCGATGAAAATCGGAGAAAAAGTAAAAAGAGGAAGGGCGGTAGGCCCGAGGAGGATAGAAAATGGAGCCGAAAGAAGCGATCAGATATGCTATGAGAATACGAAATGTGTCACAGGGAAAGCTTGCGCAGATGCTTCACACCACACAGTCGAATGTAGGGAATAAACTGAACAGCAGCAGTTCGCTGTCGATTGACTGGTGGCTGAAAGCCATGGATGAGTTGGACTTTGAAATTGTTGTGAAACCGAAGAAAGGGACAGTGCCTTCTGATGCCGACTTTGAGATGCGCATTGGCAGTCCCTATGACAAAGCTGGCGCTCGCACCCTCATTGAGAACAAACCGAAGGACGAGCCGAAGCAACCCCGCGCACCGAAGGGCAGTGTGAATGCACCGCGCGGATACGATTTCTTTGGCTTAAAGGATGACTGACAGCCGACAGCCAAATATGAATTGGTCACAGGGAATAGTCTCTGTGACCTTTTCTTTATT
>JAKSIJ010000030.1 GCA_024398875.1 Fibrobacter sp. | reverse complement strand
CTTGAAGAAGGCTCCTGCGAAGAAGGATGGCGAAGCAAAGCCCAAGGCTGCTGCGAAACCCGCTGCTAAGCCCGCGGCCCCGAAGCCTGCGGCTGAAGTGAAGAAGGATCCTGTGGCTCCGAAGGTGGAGACGCCTGCGGCAACTGCGCCCGCGACGGCTACTGCGACAGCCGCACCTGCAACTTCTGCGCCAGTTGCGCCTGCCGCGCCCGCTCCGAAGCCGGCAGCACCTGCTGCAAAGCCTGCTACGGACCCGAAGCCCATTGTGAAGCCTGTTGCGGAAAAACCGAGTGCTCCTGCAGAAAAGCCTGTTGCAGCCGCTCCGGCAAAGCCCGCCGCTCCCACCATGATGTCGTCCTCTACGGAATTGAAGCAGCCGGCTATGAAGGCACAAGTCTTCAAGCCCGATGCCGCAATTCTCGCTCGTATTGCCAAGTCTCAACAGCAACAGCAGGGTGGTCGCCCGGGTATGGGTAACCGCCGTCCTGGTGGTCCTGGCCGTGGCCCAAGCAATGCTCAGGGTTATACGGGAACCTTTGGCCCCCGCAACGGTGGCTCTGGGGACAATCGCGGAAATCATCGTCCGGGTCAAGGTGGCCCTGGCGGAAATCGCGGTGGCTATTCCGGCAATCGCAACGGTGGATTCTCTAGCGGGTCCATGCAGGAAGCCTTCAATGCCAGCCAAGGCGGCATGGGCTTTAATCAAGGTGGTAAGGGCGGTCAGAATGCCAAGGGCCAGAACGGCCGTCATGGCAACGACAAGAACCGTCACAGTAACACCAGTAACCGCGACCGTATGGAGCAGCAGCGTGAACAGCAGCAGGAAATGGTTCGTCAGAA
This sequence comes from Fibrobacter sp., assembly GCA_024398875.1. Taxonomy (GTDB): domain Bacteria; phylum Fibrobacterota; class Fibrobacteria; order Fibrobacterales; family Fibrobacteraceae; genus Fibrobacter. The sequence goes on along the minus strand of JAKSIJ010000030.1, from coordinate 6,513 downwards.
TGTTTCCCGTGTCATGGCTGACCTCTCCAAGAAGCCGGTGAAGAAAGTTTATCATAAGGACCACTCCGACAACGGTAGCGGTGAAGACAAGAAGATTCTCAAGACCTCCGACTTCATTACCGTTGGCGAACTCGCTGGCCTTATGGATACCATGCCCGCACGCGTTATCGCGAAGTGCATGGAAATGGGCATGATGGTGACCATCAATGCTCGCCTGGATTTCGAGACCATCCAGATTCTGGCTGATGAATTCGGCTACGAAGCTCAGTTGATGGAAGAATACGAAGAGCAGGTTTTGGGCGTAGCTGAGGAAAGTACAGAAAACCTTCAGCCGCGTCATCCGGTGGTGACCGTGATGGGCCATGTGGACCATGGTAAGACATCACTCCTCGACTGGATTCGCAAAACTCACGTGGTGTCCGGTGAATCGGGTGGTATTACCCAGCACATCGGTGCTTACGAAGTCACGACCAAGCAGGGCAAGGTGACCTTCCTGGATACTCCGGGTCATGAGGCCTTCTCTGCAATGCGTGCTCGCGGTTCTCAGGTTACAGACGTTATCGTTCTGGTGGTGGCTGCCGACTCCATGGTGATGCCTCAGACGGTGGAATCCATCGACCTCGCCAAGCGTGAAAACGTGCCCATGGTGGTTGCCATTACGAAGATTGACTTGCCTACTGCCAACCCCGACAAGATTCGTGCCCAGCTTGCTGAACGCGGTGTGGAAGTGGAACAGTGGGGTGGTCAGACCAGTTGCGTGGAAGTTTCTGCTCGCACAGGTCAGGGTATGGATGAACTCCTTGAAATTTTGGCTTTGGAAGCTGAAGTGCTGGAACTCAAGGCCAATCCGGACGCACGCGCTCGCGGTGCCGTGGTGGAATCCAAGCTTGACGTGGGTAAGGGTTCCATGGCGACGATTCTCGTGCAGAATGGTACTCTCCACGTAGGTGACCCATTTGTTTGCGGTATCTACGCGGGCCGTGTTCGTGCCATGTTCAATGAACGTGGTGAACAGATTAAGGTGGCTCCTCCTTCTGCTCCTTGTCAGGTGCTTGGCTTTGATGGTACGCCTCAGGCCGGTGACGACTTGGTTGTGGTGGAAGATGAAAAGTCCGCACGTGAAATTGCAAGTAAGCGTCGTATGGCCGCCCGTGAACGCGACCTCCGCGCTCGTAAGACCGTTTCCTTGGAAAATGCGTTCAACGAAGGCAAGGAAGGCAAACTCTCTGAACTCAACCTCATTGTCAAGGCAGACGTGGGTGGTTCCGCAGAAGCTTTGGCCGCCTCTCTCGAAAAACTCAGCAACAAGGAAGTCAAGGTCAACATCATCCGCAAGGGCGTGGGTGCCATTACGGATTCCGATATCCTGTTTGCGACAACGGCTCAGGCCATTATCGTCTCCTTCCACTTGATGCCCTCTCTCTCTGTCCGTGAAATGGCCGAGAAGGAAGGCATTGAAATCCGCAACTACCGCGTGATTTACGACTGCATTGAAGACATCAAGAACGTTGTGGAAGGCCTTCTCAAGCCTATCATGCGCGAGGAACTCACTGGTGAAGCTGAAATCCGCCAGGTGTTCAAGGTGCCGAAGGTTGGCCTCATCGCCGGCTGTATGGTTACCGACGGCGAAGTGGACCGCACGAGCCATGTGCGCGTATACCGCAATGGCGTGGAACTTGGCTCTACCGAGGTTCAGTCTCTGAAGCGCATGAAGGACGACGTGAAGAGCGTTGCTCGCGGCTTCGAGTGCGGTATTGGCCTCAAGGGTTACGACGATATCAAGGAAGGCGACAGCCTCATCTTCTTCAAGGAAGTGAAGGTTGCCCGTACCTTGGAAGACGTGGCTCGCGAAGAAGCCGAAGAAAAGAAGAAAAAGGCTGAGGAGAAGTAATGAGTCGTCGCACGGACAGACTGGGTGAACAGTTCAGGGAAGAAATTTCCAAGCTCATTCAGAAGGGTTTGAAGGACCCCCGTGTGAGCACGCTTTCCAGCATTACCCGCGTGGACATCACCGATGACCTGAGCTATGCAAAGGTCATGGTGTCCGTCATGGGTAGCGATAAGGAGAAGCGGGACTCTCTCATTGGCCTCAACAATTCCGCAGGCTTTATCCGCGGTGTGCTGGGCAAGGCTCTCAAGATTCGCAAGATTCCGGAGATGAACTTTGTGCTGGATGAAAATCTGGAACATGCCATGCACATCGAGGACATCCTTGCAGAGTTGAAGCAGAAAGGGGAATTGTAATTGGCGGTCTCGGGTTTTGTTCTGTTGGATAAAGCCCCGGGAGAAACCTCTTTCAAGGCCCTGTTTCCTCTAAAGAAAGTTTTTTCCACCAAGCGGGTGGGGCATGCGGGCACGCTGGATTTGCGGGCCTCGGGCCTCATCATTGCCGCGACTGGCCGTGCAACGCGGCTTTTGCCTTATGTGGAGGCGAAGGACAAGTGCTACACGTTCCGCTTGCATCTGGGGTATGAAACGGATACCTTGGAGTGGGATGGCGATGTGGTGGCTGCCGATGGCGCGGCTGGCTCCGGTGATGCTCAAAAAGAATGTCATTGCGAGGAGTGCGAAGCACAAGAAAAACGTCATTGCGAGGAGTGCGAAGCACGACGCGGCAATCTACGCGCAGCCCTAGAATCCGTCCTTTCTCAATTCATAGGCAACATCAATCAAGTCCCGCCAAAATATTGCGCCGTAAAAGTGGATGGACACCGTGCCAGTGACTGGGCGGAACGCGGTAAAGAAGTGGAACTTGCGGCTCGTCCGATTCATATTGCCAGCCTGAAAATTGTTGGCGAAGGTGGAGTGACGGAAGGTTGCTCCGGCAATGCTTTTGCCACCTTTGATTTGGAATGTGAATGCAGTAAGGGTACTTACATTCGAGCACTAGGCCGTGACATTGCCCGCGCTTTGGGAACTTTCGGTTGTGTTTCCAAAATTCGCCGCCACCGCATTGGTCATGTCACTTTGGAACGCTCCGTAACTGCTGCCGCCCTCACCACCGCAAATTTGGTGCCGGTCAACGAAGTTCTGGAATTTCCGGTAGTGCAGCTGAATGACGAGCAGATGGCTGCCATTCGCAACGGGAATTGGATTCCCTGGCGCACGCCAATAGAGGGGCTGGGCGATGAACCGCTGATTTTCGCATCCAATAAAGATGGCGAAGTTTTAAGTTTTTGTCGCTATGAGCCTGGCCGTATTTGGCCCAAGGTGTTCTTGGCGGAGGATCAGGAATGACGGCTATGGTAAAACGCGCAGTGACCATGGGCAATTTTGATGGCTGTCATTTGGGCCATCAGGCTCTTTTCCGCACCATGAAGGCCGTGGCGGAAGTGAACGGCCTCGTTCCTACGGTTATCAGCTTCGAACCTCATTCCAACTATGTTCTCCGCGGGCCAGGAGATCCGCTTCTCCTCACGACCACTGCCGAAAAAAAAGAATTTATCGAAAGCCTTGGCCTCGAATTTCTGGTGATGCCCTTTACGCCTGAGGTGGCGAAGCTTCCCTTCGATGTCTTTGTCCGTCAGGAGTTGATTGAAAAGCGGAATGTGTGCTCCATGTTTTTTGGCCATGACCACTGCTTTGGCGCCGGCGGCAAGGGCAATTACGAAACCATTACGGCGGCATTCCCGGAACTCAGCACACAGATGCTTTCCATCGTGCTTCACAAGGGGGAGCGTGTCAGTTCCTCAGCCGTGCGCAATGCCCTCTTGAATGGGGACGTTGCCCGCGCACAGACGTATCTCGGCCGCCCCTATCGTTTGTCTGGAAAAGTGGTGGTGGGGAAGCGCATGGGCCATACCTTCGGGTTTCCGACGGCCAATTTGCAGGTGGAAGAATTCAAGTTTTTGCCGCGGATGGGTGTGTATGTGGCTAGTGCCCGCTTGCCCGACGGCAAAGGCGGAGAACGCATTTTCCGCTCCATCGTGAATATCGGTACCCAGCCTTCTACCGGTGGAAATCATCAGTTGGCCATTGAGGCCTACTTGCTGGATTTTGACGAGGACATTTACGGCTCGCCGCTGGCTTTGGACTTGTTCGCCTTTTTACGCAGTGAGCAGAAATTCCCCTCCATCGAAGATTTGGTGCGCCAGATTGGCATGGATGTGGACGCCGCCCGCAATTACAACGGGAACCTGCTGGACCACTGGGAATAACTACTTCTCGTACCCAATGGCATGATTCAGCATGGGAATCTGCTTGTCGTTCAATTTCAATAACTTCTGAAGTCCTGATTTATCCATGGAGGCTCGGACCCGGGTGTCGATTCCCGCCCCTGCGCAGTAGAGGCTGATGTTTTCGGACACAATTCCTGCATCAAGCGCTCCGGTTACTTTCTGGTCTTCCGCAGAACCGTAAGTGAATTTGGAAACGTCGCTCACCAAAAGGATAATCACGGGCGTCTTCATTCGCTCGGTGAACAAGTCGCGGTGATCTCCTTTTACCACCAGGTTCATGGCGTGAGCCTTGTGGTCATAGTGGTAGACATTTTGCTTGTCAAAAACGTAGAGCTCCACATCCTGTTTGTTCAGGGCGGATGGTGCCGTGCGGTCGCCGGTTTCCGGACGGTTGATGCCGTTTGCGGCCCAAAGAATGTTGCCCACTTCTTTCATAGGGACCACTTTCTCCGTGAAACCTTGGGCAGATTTGCGGGCGTTGAAAGCTTGCATTACGTCTTTATCCAGTTTTGCGGGGGGAGCGTCGAACTTGATGGTGTCGGCGGCAAAGGCGAGTAATGGAAAAATGAGGGTGGCGATGGCCAAAATTTTGAAATTCATGAGAACCTCCACAATGAATATAGTTACATTGGAAAAATGAAAATGGGGCTTTATTCAGGTGCTCCCTATTTTTTTATTATTTATAACAAATAACGGGTAATCATTATGAAAACATTCTCTCAGTTTGCTTTTGCGACGGCGATTCTAGCGACAACTGCCCTGTTCAGCGCCTGTGGCGACGACGTTACTGAGGTGACGGAAGTCAACGAAGTCCATCAAGACGGTATGGCAGTGCTTGATGCCGGCCTGGAACTCTCGAAGCAAAAATGCGACACGACGAATGTGGGTGACATGCTCTTCGTGACAGATTCCAGCGAGGTTTTTGTCTGCAACGGAAAAACCTGGCAGACGCTCAAGGGTGCCGACGGTATCGGTAAAGACGGCTCAAGTTGCTCGGCAGAGCCTGTGAAGGACTCCGCAGGCCTCGAAGGGCTTGAGGTGACCTGCGGCGAAACAGTTGTCGGTACGATTTGGAACGGCAATGATGGTAATAACGGCGAACCTGGCAAAACCGGCCCGCAAGGCCCCCAGGGTGAAACTGGAGAAAAGGGTGAACCGGGTGAGCCCGGCGCCGACGGTATCGGTAAAGATGGCACGAGTTGCACGGCAAAGTCCGTGGAAAACTCTGCTGGCCTCAAAGGCATTGAAGTGACCTGCGGCAAAACAGTCATTGACACAATTTGGAATGGCAAAGACGGCGTAAACGGAAAACCTGGCGAACCGGGCGAACCCGGTACCGATGGTGATGACGGAAAAAACTGTGAAGTCTCAAGAGAAGGAAATGTGCTGACCATTACCTGCGTCAATTCTGTGGTAACTATTGATTTGGATGAACTTATTCAAGCCTCCAGCTCTAGCGAGGACGTCTCTTCCAGCAGTGAAGAAAGTAGCTCCAGCGAGGAATCCAGCAGCTCCGAGGAATCCTCCAGTAGTGAAGAAAGTAGCTCCAGCGAGGAAGAAAGCAGTTCTTCGGTTGTATTCCCTGAAGGGGTGATGTCGGCGGGTTACTATAAGGATAACTGCCCTTCGGGCCATACCTGCACGGATGCTGCCCCGTCCACATACCTGAAGAGTGGGATAACCTACGGCGAAATCCTAGACACCCGCGACTACCAGGTTTATAAAACCGTAAAAATTTGCAACGACGACAAGTCTTCTTGTCAGACTTGGATGGCGCAGAACCTGAACTACAATTATGATGAGAAAACTGCGAAGAGTTATTGCTACGATAACAACCCAATCAACTGCAAGACGTACGGTCGCCTCTACTTGTGGAGTGCGGCCATGGATTCCGCAAAGGTATTCTCTTCAAGTGGTAAAGGCTGCGGCGATGGTACAACATGTTCTGTTAGCGGAACAGTCCGTGGTGTGTGCCCTGCCGGCTGGCACCTGCCGAGTAGTGCTGAGTGGCAGACCTTGTTCGACAACGTTGGAAGAAATGATCTTGAAGGCTCAAAGTTGAAATCTGGTAGCGGTTGGAAAGATGGTTGTAACGGAGAAAACACCTATGGCTTCTCTGCGATCCCTACAGGCTCCAGGACCAGCACCGGCAGATTCACCATGGCTAGCGACTACGCCAACTTCTGGTCGTCTACTGAGCATGATAAAAGCTTCGTCTACATTGAAGTTTTCTACGTCCATGCAGCGAACGTGGAACAGACCGACGGCTACAAGTACGGTGCGTTCTCTGTTCGTTGCCTCAAGGATGACTAGAAACTGAGTGCCGCGAGAGAAT
>JAKSIJ010000003.1 GCA_024398875.1 Fibrobacter sp. | reverse complement strand
ATGCGGAATGTCACCCTGGAGCCGAAGGCGATAGGGCCCACTTACTAAAAGCCCTCCTCGCCATATTCAATTCCAACCTCGTCAAACTCTGGATATGGTACAACTGCCCCGAACTCATGGGCGGCACCCGCGAAATCCGCAAAGCCTACTTCGAAAACCTGCGCATCCCCCTGGAAAACACCGAAATCCTTTCGCAACTCGCCACCCTCGCCGATGAAATCATTATCGCTAAAAAGCAGGCTTCGTGTCATCCTGAGCGGACCTTGGAGCCGAAGGCGATAGGGGAAGTCGAAGGATCCAGTGAAGTAGATGGCGAAGCAACCCAAAAGCAAATCGCCGACCTCGAAACCCAAGTCAACACCCTCGTCTATCAACTCTACGGCATCACGGATGCAGAAGAGATAGAGGCTGTGGAGAAGAGGTAATGTATGGAAATTAAACATACTAGTAATTCAGCACTTCCAACTATAACGGCGTTTCATTATCAGGTGTTGGTTGCGTTATATGAGTGCTTTAGTGATAATTATGATTCTGTTTGGATTGAACAGGATGGAGATGTGAGTGTTTTGAGTCAAAATGTTGATGAGTCAAAACAAACAGAAGTAAAAGATTATAGCGCTCCTCTGACGGATAATCACGAAAACTTATGGAATACATTGAAAAATTGGTTGGAGCCAGATTTTAATCACTCCATTTATGGTCGACTAATTCTTCATACAACTCAATCATTTGGATCTCAGTCATTGCTAAAAGGCTGGAATGAGAAAAATGCTGAAGAAAAATATGATATTTTGAGAAAAATTTTTTCAAAAAGAACTTCAGAAGGAATACAAGAAGAAAAGAAACCGAAATCCTTGATGCTTCAAATTGAAGTTATGTCTTCTGCAAATGAGGAAAAGCTAAAAGAAATTTTAAAAAAAGTGATTCTGAATGTTGAATCTGATAATTCTGATGAAATAAAACAGAAATTATTCTCAAAGTTTACAGGAATTCCAGATGCTAACCGACATGCTTATATGGAAGGCTTGATTGGATTCGTTTATGCAAATATAAATTCAAAATCATGGAGCATTTCAAAAAAGAATTTTAATGATAAGTTAGAGGAACTAACTGCTTTATATCACAAACAACCCTTCACATTTCCCCAACTTAGAGTAAGAGAAGCTTCTGAAGAAGAAATAATACAATATGATGGTAAGTTGTTCGTAAAAAAAATAAAGGATATTGAATATGATGATAAAATTCCAGAGGCTGTTGGAGACTGGATTGAATACATTAATTCTCTAAATTTAGAACTAGATGAGCATCCAACGTTTATTTCTAAAACTAAAGAGTATCAAAAATTATTATTGCGTAGATTCAAGAATCAATATGATAATGCATTGCTTGATAACGATTCTGTGATAAAGAGGTCAAAAAGACTTTATAATAATGTAATGAATGATCCTCCTTTCCTTTTGGATCAGATTAATCCTGGCTCTGTTTATAAAAATGGAATGATGCATGACATTATGGATGATGACGAAAATAAAACGAAGTGGAGAGTTGAATAATGAGTTCCATGATAGAATCGCTATATGAAGTAAAATACAATCCTTTCATTTTTGGAGAAGTATTTGTTTCATTTTATTCTTCATTAGAAAATGTTGATAAAAATTTTTTATTAGCTCCATTGATTATCCCGTTATACTCCTATGCTAGTGTCAGAAATTCCGTAGAAAATGCTCTTTTTGGAGAAAAAAGAAGAAGTTCCATTTGGAGCGTATTTGAAGATCGTACTTTATTTTCTGATTTACAGGAAAGAATAGTGGACTTTAGGGGGCTAACAGAAGAATGTGTTTTGTACTGTATATCGAATGATTGGCTTTCTATTGATACAGAATTACTATCTGTAATCATAAAAAAGGATGTTCAAGGTATTCCCAATAATAATAAGGTTGCAAAAAATCTTAGCAAGTTGTTAAAAGGAATGAGTTTGGAAGACGTATATACTTTTTTTGAGGTACATTTATAATGAATACGAGAATAGTTGAATTAGGTTTATTTGACAACCAGAATCATAAACATTCCATTCATTTTCAGAAGGGATTGAATGTTATAACGGGAAAATCATCAACAGGAAAAAGTGCCGTAATTGAAATTTTTGATTATTGTTTTGCTGCATCTGAAAATACCATTCCTAAGGGAGTTATAACAGACTATGCTGAACTGTATTTTGTTGTTCTTTTGGTTAATGGGCAATGTCTTGTTTTAGCGCGAAAGCCCTCTATTGAACAACGAGGCTTTGTGAAACGTATAGAACAGAATGAAATTGAAAAAATTCAAGTAGATTTTTTTGAAAAACAACTTTTTATCCCAATGGATAAATTTAAAAAGGTATTACGAAGCTATTTTTTAGATATAAACGATGTTGATGAATCCTTAGAAGTAAGAACCTTGAGAGAACAAAAAGCTCCAACGCCATCTGTTCGAAGTTTCGCGTCTTTTATGTTGCAGCATCAGAATTTGATAGCAAATAAGCATGCTTTATTTTATCGTTTTGATGAAAAAGAAAAAAGAGATCAGCTTGTTGAACATACTAAAATTTTTCTAGGTGTCGTAGATCAAAAATATTTTATTTTATCTCAGGCAAAAGAACTTTTGGAAGCCGAATTGAGAAAAATAGAACGGGAGATAAAATTTAATAAAAATGTTGCTGATGATAACAAAAATAAAATAGAACCAATGCTACGCCAACTTTATAGTATGGCGGGAATTGAAAATGCCATTGTTCCGTTAGACGTTTTTTTGACAAATCCGAATGAGGCCATGGCGTCCTTGGATTCTGCGCTCAATTCAGATGCAATCAATTATACTTCATCAAAAAATGAAGAATTGCATAGCCTATTAATAAAACAGAGAAATGATGAACTTGCCACTTTGAGAAATTTGCAAAGACAAGCTTTATCTATCAATAAAAATATTGATGATACAAAAAAATTCGCAGAAAAAATAACTTCTCACAATCAAGTGACTTCGGCGTCTATTTCATCATCAATATGTCCTTTTTGCCACTCGGAAAATAAGTTGTTGCCTCAAAGAGCGGAGTCTCTAAAGAAGCATATTGAGTTTTTGAACAATAAATTAGCTTTTGCAAATCCAGTTAAGTCAATGTATGAGACAAAGCTTTTTGATATAAATAAGGAAATAGAAAAAATCACAGAAAATATAAATAAACTTACAAAACAGATTTCTCAAATTGAAGCCGATAACCAAAAGATAAAAGATAACCAAAGTTTAATAGAAATAATTTTGAACCAGAAAGCTCGTTTAAGAGCTTTAGTTGAAACATTAAATACCGTTGATGATGTTGAATTGGACGAAAAACGGGAAAGGTTGAAAACGCAAATAGATGAAAAAGAAAAATTGTTGAATGAATATAATGTAAATGCTAGGATGAAAGAACTGACTGAAAAAGTTAATTCATATATGGCTGAAATAGGTAAGAACTTTGATTTTGAACAAAGTTATAAACCGATAAATTTGAAATTTTCGTTTGAGACATTTGATCTTTATCATTTAAATGAAAAAGGTGAAAAAGTGTATTTAAGATCTATGGGAAGTGGGGCAAACTGGCTTTATTCTCATATAACACTTTTCCTTGCTTTACATCGGTTGTTTACAGAATTAGGTGATAAATGTTCAATTCCGACAATTGTATTCTTTGATCAGCCGACACAAGTATATTTTCCCGATTTTAATCGCGATAATTCAAAATCTTTTGCTGAACAAAAAGAAAAGGAAATTCAATCAAGAAAAGATTTTTCAGAGAAAACTTCTGTTGATGATGATATGAAATCAGTTGAAAATTTATTTAGTCAGCTTTCAATTTATTGTAATGAACTAGAAACGAAATATACTTATAGCCCACAAATCATTGTAACAGATCACGCTGATAATTTGACATTGTCGAATGGGGTTTCGTTTGAATCGCTTGTGCATGGAAACAGGTGGCGTGATAGAGGATTTATTAATCCTGTTCCTAAAAAAGAAATCGATATGTCAACAAAAAATTAAAAGGTGATGAAAATGAAAGAATATATTTATTTGTGGGTTGATAAGTGTAAACCATTAAATGATATGGATGGAAAAGATGGTTTTCTGTTTGAAAATCAAGGTTTTTCTCTATCTACAAAATACACTGTTAAGCATTCGCTAAAAAGAAAAACAATTTCATTTGAAATAAAAGAATTAGAAGCGACTATTCCACGAGATTATTTTTCAGATTCAATTCTTGATATGAAGGCTTTCGTTGGCCAAAATGGATCTGGAAAAACAACCTTCATGAAGCTTTTTTATCAGATAATATCAAAAGGATGGGGAGATATTCTTGATAATCCTTGTAATTATATTTTGATATATCGTGAAAAAGGGCTCCTTTATTACACGTTAAGTGGGAAACTTCCTTTAAAGCCGATATTCAATGTTGATTTACTGGGTGAAGAATGTGGTTGTTCTTATAGGGAACTAAAAAATAGTAAATCGGATTGTACAATATATTATACGGGGACGGTGAATGATGTTTTTTTGAGACAGACTTATGATGATTCTTGTTTTGATATATCAACGAATGCTTTATTATATGGCGATAAAGTTCGTTTGTCTAATGGGTCTCAAAATAGAAAAATATGTGATAACTATACATCGTACGTTATAATGGAGATGATACGGAAAATTTCCTTTGCGACAGTTTTTTATGATGACTTTGTTTGCAATAAGGAAATGTCTTTTCGAATTCCGAATATTATAATTTTGGCAACAGGATATTATGACAATGCCTTTGCTTTGGATGATGTTGCTTCTGTCTATAAACCTTTGCGATTATGTTTAAAGAAAGTTTTAAAAAAAATAGAGAAAAAAGATGATTTTTATGATAAATTTCGGTATTCTGCGTTAGTAAATAGATTGAGAGGTCTTTGCACAAATTCCTATTCAAAGAAACGTGCAAAAAAATTATTTGTAGAATTATCTGATTTGCCAATGCAGACGATAAAATCTTATTTGAAATGTGCAAAGAAAAACTGGCCGACAGAGGAACGAGATCAGGCGAAAGTTGAGTCTTTAATTAAAATTCTAAAAGAAATAGAATCCGATGAAGTGGCTCTTTATGAAAAATTTAAAACAATTCGCTTTACTTTAAAAAAAGTTGATGGATTTTATTTTGATCTTAACAAGAGCAACCATCAGCAAATTTTAAAAAAATTTGTTGAAACATATCAAAAAGTTGTAAAAGCAACCCCTTTCCTGACCATGCAATGGAGGCCGCAAAGTTCGGGGGAAGAAAATTTTATCAAATTTTATTCTCGTTTCTATGAAGCTTTGATGAATTCAGATTGCTATGGAAAATACGGAATACATTTGTTTCTAGATGAAGTTGATTTGTATATGCATCCAGAGTGGCAACGGCAATGGATTTCTACATTTGTTAATATAATGGAAATTATATTAAAGAAAGTGTATCCAAATTCGCCCAAAATCCAAGTCTATTTATCGACGCATTCTCCGTTTATTATAACAGATCTGTTTAAAGAAAACATTGTTCTTCTTTCAAATGTAAGAAAGAATGGATCTACGGAAGTTGTTAATAATCATGATCTTTCTCCATTTGGTGCGAATATATATGATTTATTGAATGAAGACGAAGGGGCTTTTTTCATAAAAAATACTATTGGTTCTTTTTCGGAAAGAAAAATTCAGGATGCAGTAGAGTATGAGAGAAATCATCCAAATGAAAAAAATGAAGTTATGGATTTTACGTTAACGCGAATAGGTGATCCTATTATAGGAAGTTTGATAGAGGGCTGGGGGATGAAAAAATGATGGGTATATCGCCTCGTAAATTGACAGTCCCTATTCTGCCTGATTCAAAATCCAATAGCGGAAAGATATCAATGATTGAGGCTCATTGGAGATGGTTTGAAAATAGAATTAAAAATAAAGATTCATATGAATTAAAAGGAAAAAAGTATAGTGTAGCAGATATCTTATACAAATATCTTTCTTATACAAAAAAGGACATCAGATCCTTTGTGACAGCGATGCCCGATGAAATTGAAAAAATGGCTGATCCCAATGGGGCTAATTATATTGCGTTTATAAGTAAAAAAAAGAATTTACGTCAAGAAATTGAAAAGGTATTTAAAAAAAATAAAAAAGTTGAGTATATAAAAAAGCATCCCCAAAAAACAAAAAAGGTAGTGATTAAATTATCGCATGAGGATAATAAAAAAATAGATGAAGAAACAAAAAAAATGATCCAGTATGCTTTTGGATATGATGATTTTCAGAATGAAAATAAAAGTGATTGGAATGCATATATTTTTTTTGAGAAACTAAAAGTAGATGTGTGTCCTTATTGCAATTGTCAATACACATTTACAATTGGTGATGTAAAGCATAAATACGGAAAGCCAGAGTTAGATCATTTTTATCCTAAAGCTCATTATCCATATTTATCTTGTACTCTCTTTAATTTTATTCCTTCATGCCATCAATGTAATAATCAAAAAAGAGATTGGTATAATTCCCATTTAGTTTCAAGAAATTTCAGAAAAACTCACCGCAAGGTTTTGTTTTCTATAGGAAATAATAGCAGGGCGTTGATTTCATATCCTTATAAAGAGTGTTTTGACGATGATAATGGTTTAGGCAAGGAAAAAGCCTCTTTCCAAATATGTTTGGATGATCAAGGAAAAATACCATATAAATATGAGAAAGTCCAAATAGAAATCTCTAATAATAATCCAATTAATTCAATTGAATATATAAAAGTCAATAATAACGTGGAAGCATTTCATTTGATAAAATTGTATAATCATCATCAAATAGCATTGAAAGATTTGTTAAAACGTTATCGAAATTATGCATTGCCTAAAGTAAAGGATATTATCAATATTTTTAGGAAGATGGGTTTATCGTTCCCTTATAGTTGGAGGCAGTTTGATTTCTCAAAAGATTTTATGATTGCGTATTCAAAAACTTTTAGAAATCAGATTTTAGGCTTGCCTTTAGGCGCTGGCGATGCTGAGTATCCGTTAAGAAAATTTAAGCACGATATTATTAAACAACTAGATGATTATTACAAGAAAAGAATCAAAAATTCATAAATAAAACAGAATTATTTCTTTAGGTATTTCATGCTCTTCACTCCCACTGGCACATTCTATTCCAAAGTCCAATTCAAGACCGAAGAAGAGGTCGAGAAGGTTGTCGTTGACAACTTCAAGCTTCTCTTTGGCGACTATTCCATCTTGCTGCCGAAAAGTTTGATTCGGACTTCCGGCGGCAAGGGGACTGTTCCTGACGGCATCATCGTGGATTTCAAGGGAAGCCGATGGTTCATCCTAGAGGTGGAACGCGGCGACCACGAAACGTGGGGGCACATCGCTCCGCAAATCAGCAAGCAGCTTGTCGCAGTGATGAATCGCGAGACGAAGAACAAGATTACGGAGCTTTGCATTGCAGAAATCGGAAAACAGAAGGAGTTCTCAAAGCTTCTTGAATTCGACCTGAAAATCCAGCAAATCCATGTGCACGGTTTTGTCCAGAAGATTCTGGAAAAGGACCCGATTGTCTCTTTGCCGATAGACTATTCCCCGAGCGACCTTGAGGAATGGGCGTCGATGCAGAAGGTCGATGTGCAGATTCAGCATATCGAAAAATATATGAACGGCAAGGGCGAGGTTCTTTACGACTTCCCGGATTTGGAATTGACGCAGGAAAAGGAATCCTTGAAGACGACGGACAAGAGCAACGCTTTGTACGAGATTGTGAAGGCGGGGCTTTTGAACGTGGGCGATGTCGTGCATTTCGATTACGGCCCGAAGGGCAAACCCAAGACGCATTTTGAAGGGAAAATCTGTTCCGATGGAATCGAGGTGGACGGAATCGTTTCTTCGGCCAGCGTCTCTGCCTTGCGTTGCATCCAGCAAATCAGCCCGTCGCGCACAACGACGAACGGCTGGGTCACCTGGAAAACCGCCGACGGAAAGTTCCTCGAAGAAAAGTGGAACGCCCTGCTTAAAAAGAGTGACGATGCTGAACAACCGTCGAGACGCCAAAAGCATAAAAAGAAATCTCGCAAGACATCGGCGGTGACGTATCCTGAAAATGGCGATAACGATATGTTGTATCACTTCGCGAAAGGCGGGGCGATTATCGCAACGGTGAAGCGTGTTGGCTCGCAGTTCATCCTTCTTGCCGGTAGCAAACTTTCGCTGGATTACGAGTTCCGCGGCTCCGGCTGGACGAAAGTTCGCAAGAACGCCTCTGTTTCCGCCGATGGACCGCTCCGCAGGGATATTGAATGCGATTCCCCCTCCATGGCTGCTGCCCTCGTCGCCGGTGGCCAAAGGAACGGACTCAAGTTTTGGAAAAACAAGGACAAAAAGGAACTGAAGGGACTGTAGAAAGAACTGGGTTTATGATTGGAGCGAAATGGAAAAACAAAATTTTTCTGTTTTGTCACAAACTGTCAAAATGAATTTTGTATATTTGATTCCGTATTACGACAATCCCTGCGACAGTCGACATAGACCTGCAAAGGTCCGTACATGCATTCGCGGCGGGGCGCATCAACTTCTTGTTGATGTTGTTGGATAGCTGGCAGGAACACAACCTGCTCGAGCGCGCGGCCAAGCCGAACGGCAAATCCGCGCTAGGTAACGCCGGGGAATGCCCCCGCCAACAGCAAAAACTAGAGCATCCCAAACAATAAAAGTATCTAGGCGTAAAGTGCGTCTTTGATTTGTTGTAGATGAAATGTTCGTCTGCTAGGCTTTAGTTTGTTGAGGAAAATATGGAAAATAATTTGCTTGAAATTGGTAGCGTTGATATCTGGCTGGATGAAATTGTCCCTTGTCTCAAGGATAATGAAACTGGAGAAATTAAGGCTACCTGCGTCTATGAAATCATGAGTCGCTCGGTTTTGAAAAATTTCCGCGAGGACAATGGTTGGGAAATCAACTGGAGCGAAATACCGCAAAATGTGAATGTGTTTAAGTTGACCCTTAAGGAAAATGAAGAAATTCAGGGGCTTGTTGGGGTCAAGAACGATCCCGATTCAAGGGCGGCCTATATCCACTGGGCGTGTACCGCTCCCCATAATAACAAGCATCGGTTTGGAACGCAAAAATACAGTGGAGTGGGCGGACATCTTTTTGCAATTGCGGTAGAAAAGTCTATGCAGTGGGGGTATAACGGCTTTGTTTTCGGGTTCGCCCTTAACATTGAACTATTAAATCACTATATTGCTGTTATGGGTGCTGAACATTTGCCCATGTTGCACGAGTATCAGTTCTATCTGAAGGAATCTGCTGCTAAAAAGCTCCTGGAGGTCTACACTTATGAATGGAATGGGTGAAAAAAAGATGGTTGTTGCAGAACCCTCGGCTTCGTATTCGGCAGCCCCCGACCCCTATAAGGATGCTCCTTCTATGCATCTGGATTTGCCCAATCTTTCTCGTTATGCGGATAGCGTTGGGAAAAAGATTATGGATCTCAGTGCGGAAGAAATCGAAAAATTCCGAATTTAAGACTGATGTGGATGGCAAAAACCTCCTGTTCCATTTCGCGAAAGGTGGTGAAGTTGTCGCAAAAGTAAAGCGAGTGGGTTCGCAATTTGTGCAGCTTGCTGGCAGCAAACTTTCGCTGGATTACGAGTTCCGTGGCTCCGGCTGGATGAAAGTTCGCAAGAACGCCTCTGTTTCTGCGGATGGAACCCCCTTCCTCAGGTCAAAATGTCCGCTTTCAATTCCTAAAACCGGGGCGGAAAGGGGACTTTTATGTCCAGAAAAACAACAGACACGACTCTCAGGGATTCCTTCCTTGAACGCATAAAGAAGCCGGGATGCCCTTCGGTCAAGACTATCGCCGAAGAAATGGGCCTGCCAAAAGCTACATTGTACTCATGGATTGCCGCTGAACGGCAACGCAACCATCAAGAAGGCCGGCAATTTTCAGGCAATATGTCCGCTCGGGTTGTTTAGTTCAAACTTAGTTCATCATCCGGCTTTTTGCAAGTGCACCCGGTGCTTTAGACATACAAATTCATCGATTTTAAAGATTTTTCTCTTTCCTCCAAAACGCTCGGGATGAAGTTCGCGGGCCTTTTCAAGCAGCGCATTCCTGCGATCAAGAATCTCCTGGTGGTAGCCAAAATGGACTGCGCAGGGCGGCAGCAAGTCCAGCCCGGAATGCAAATGCTCGTTGTTGTACCAGTCCACGAATTCAATGACGAAACGTTCCGCGTCCTCGATGCTCACGAAGTATTCCGGATAAACTACGCGGCTTTTCATCGTCGAAAAGATGCTCTCGGCAAGGGGGCTACATATGACGAACTCCGCGAACAGTACATTCTGTTCCTTTGTCCGACGGATATTTTCAAGGCTGGCAAGGCGATTTACCGCTTCGAAAACCGCGAGGAAAGCGACCCGAATATCCTGATGGGCGACCTCACGTACAAAAATTGATCTTTGATCCAAATTTGCTGCGGCTCGGAAATGACAAAATAAATTTTGTCGCTTCTCTCGCCTTGCGAAATTTATCTATATATTTAAGAAGTACAGCGAGGTTGAGGATGAATCTACCCGCGAGTACATGCAATACTTCGCCACGCAAAAGTGCGAATCCGAGAAGATGAAGCGGATCCAGGCAATCGTGGACAAGTACCGCAAAGACCCAATCACAAGGAAGGCTTACATGACTCTGGAACAAGAACTCAACATAAAGTTCAAGAAAGGCCGTGCCGAGGGTCGTGCAGAGGCCAATAAGGAAATTGCCAAGGGCCTTCGAGACGATGGCGTTTCTCTTGAAATTATTTCCAAGCGGACGGGCCTCACTCCCGAGGAAATCAAGGCGCTTTAAGATTCTTTTTCTCTCCGAACCTCCCAAAAAAAGCCAGCTTTCGCTGGCTTCTTTCAATGAATTTTGAACAAAGTAACTTGGCGCGGAAGCGTTAGCTTACTTTCCCAAATAGGCCTTGATGTTCTTCAAGAGTCTTTCGTTCTGTTCCTTGGTGCCCACGGTGATGCGGAGGATGTCGCCCATCTGCGGTTGCGGACGGACGATGGTGCCCATACGCTGCAAGGCCTGGAAGGCGTCCATCGGATCCTTGAAGCCGCCGACGGAGATGAAGTTCGCCTGGCTCTTCACATAGGGAAGTCCCATCTTTTCGAAGCCTTCCATGAGTTGCTTGAGTCCTTCCTTGTTCTTTTCGCGGACGAAGTTCACGTATTCCTGGTCGTCGATGGCGGCGCAGGCTGCGGCCTGGGCGATGCTGTTCACGTTGAACGGGTCGCGGACGCGGTTGATGAGACCGATGATTTCGGGGCGAGCGATGCAGTAGCCCACGCGGAGGCCGGCGAGGCCGTAAATCTTACTGAAGGTGCGGCAGCAGATAATGTTCTTGCCTTCGTTGATGCGGCTGCGGAAATCCGGGGCCTGGTCTTCGATGAATTCGGTGTAGGCTTCGTCCATCACGAGGATGCAGGTTTCTGGGAGGCTGTCTGCGAAGTCGAGAATTTCCTTGGCGGTGAGGTCGCTTCCGGTCGGGTTGTTCGGGTTCGCGAGGAACACGAGGCGGGTCTTGTCGGTCACGGCGGCGCGCATGGCCTTGAGGTCGCACTTGAACGCCGGGGCGGACATCGGGACTTCCACGACTGTGGAGTTAGCAGCCATGGTCGTGAGCTTGTACACGGCGAAGGAGTGCTGGCTCATGACAGCGTTGCAGTCCGGGCCGAGGAAAACCTTGCCGAGCATGGTGAGGATTTCGTTGCTGCCGTTACCGACGGCAATCTGTTCGCGCTTCATGCCGCGGAATTCCGCAATTTTTCCGATGAGGTCGTAGGCGCCGCCATCGGGGTAGAGGTTCACGGTCTTCAGGTAATCTTGTGCAGCGGCTACTCCCTTGGGGCTTGGGCCGAACGGGTTCTCGTTGCTGGCCAGTTTGTCAATGGATTCCGGGTCGAGGCCGAATTCACGGGCGGTGTAGGCGATGGGCTTTCCGGTCACATAAACCGGCTGTTTCAAAATGTGTGGCTGAGCAAGAGAATTGATATCCATAATGTTTTCTGTGTTGAGGTTAAAATTCCGTGGTATAAGATATAAAATATGGGACTGGCGTAAATCCGTTTTTCGCGTTACTGATACATTTTCTCGATTTCATCTTTATAGCGCGCTTCTGTGGTTTTCCGTCGGATTTTGAGGGTCGGTGTCAAAAGTCCCGATTCAATGGTCAGTTCATCGCCAATCAAAGTCCACTTGCGGATTTGTTCCCAGTGGCTGAGTTTCTTGTTGATGCGGGTGATGTGGCGGTTGATGGCTTCCTGAATGCGTTCGGATTGCATGGCCCGTTCCACGGAGAATTCGGCCTTCTCAAACTTCAGCATGCGCCGCGCACCCTCCGGGTTCAGGAATACCAGAGCAGAGGCGAACTTTCGGTCATTGGCGATAACCAGGGCCTGTTCAATGACGGGGTGGCGCCCAATCTCCAACTCAATGGGGGCGGGGCACACGTATTTTCCGGTGCTGGTTTTCAAAAGTTCCTTGATGCGGCCCGTAATGGAAAGGAAGCCATCCTCATCCAGAGTGCCCTGGTCTCCGGTGCGGAAATATCCGTCTTCGGTAAAGATGTCCTTGTTCAGTTCCGGATGGTTGTGGTACCCGCGGAAAACGCTGTCCCCTTTCACGAGGATTTCGCTATTCTCGCCGATTTTTACAGAGAGGTGGTTCAGGGGTTTCCCTACGGAACCGGGCTTCAAATCCGTCTTGGTGTTGGTGCTCACCACGGGGGAGCATTCTGTGAGGCCATAGCCCTCATACACGGGTAGCCCGATGTTCAATAGAAATCGGCAGATGGTTTTGTTCAGGGCGGAACTGCCAGAGACGATGATGCGGAAGTTCCCGCCGATGGCCTCCCGCATTTTGCGGTAGACGGTTCTGTCGTAAATCCGCTGGAACAGACTTTTGTGTTTGAGGGGGTCTTCAATTTTTGCGACCTTGATGGCGCCTTTCACAAACCATCGCTTTACGCCACGGGTCTTTTCTGCCGCTCCCGTAATGCTTTCGTATACGCGCTCCAGAATGCGGGGCACCACAATCATCACCGTGGGGCGGATTTCCCGCATGAGTGCCGCGGCATGTTTTGGACTGTCGGCAAAATAGATGGTGGCGCCGTTCAGAATGTAATAGTAAACCGCCATTCTCTCGAACACGTGGGCTACCGGGAGGATGGTGAGTACGGAATCCTTTTTCCGGAACAAGGGGTAGAAGGGGAGGATGTTCTGGATTTGGGAAAGCATGTTCCGGTGGGTGAGTTCTACGCCCTTGGGCCTGCCTGTGGAACCGCTGGTATAGATGATGCTGAATAAGTCGTCGGACCGGATACTCAGCAATTGATTCTCAATCCAATCCCCTTCCTCGGGATTCTTCAAAAACTCGATGCCCTCTTGCACCAGGTCTTTCCAATAAACACCTTGGGGCGGCAGTTCCGATTCCGAATCAATGCAAATCACCGCCTTGAATCGGGGGAGAACTTCTCTCAGGGGGGCGCTCAAGTCATCAACGCGCTCCACCAGCAAAAACTGGACTTTGGCGTCGTCACACTGGTAACTGAAATTCTCGGAGGAAATGTTGGGGAAGAGGGGAACCACCTGGCCGCAGTTGATTTGGGTGGCGATATCCGCCATAATCCAGGCCGGGGAACTTGGGGCGATGATGCCGAGGCTTTCGCCGGGGTTTAAACCTTGATGCCGAAGCGCCACGCAGAGGGCCTTGGTCTGAATCAGGAGCTCTTCTCTAGAAAAATGGACCCAGTCGTCCCCTTTCCGCTGGTACCACCCCTTAAAATCCCGCCGGGTCAGGTTGGAGAAGTACATGGATGGGAGAGATGTGAACTGGAGTGGCTCCATTGATTTTCCTCGTTATATTTTCAAGATAGCATAAAGTCCTTTTGATAGGGAGAAAAAAGAGGGAAAAACGGAAATTTAGCGCATACTCCAAGTTGGAATAGTTTTGTTTGGACTAACGCAAAGGTTCCAAAATACCTAGAGGATGCGTTGTGTGATGAAAAACACGCATAAAAGATATAGTTTTAACTCACATGCGTTTATTTGATGAACATGTGATTCTGCGGTTTGCACTCTTGTTTGCGTGCTTCCTTTTTGCCGCATTCATTCCCGAGATTGTGGGGTTCACCGATAACTATCTGAATTTCATCCCTTATTTTGCAGCCATCGTCTTTTTAGCGTATGTCTCCATCTTTTACAAGTTCCCTTCCGTGGGTAATTTGAAGAAGATGCGGAATGATGTCCAGATTCCAGATAAAATAAGCACGGATCACTTGGCCAGGGATTACCAAAAGGATTTGTTGGAAAAGGATGAACTTTTCCAGTTGATGGTGGATGTTTCTTCCGATGGATTTTGGACCTTCGATGTGCCTACGGGGAAGGTGTACTGGTCCAACCGGGTGGCGAAACTGCTGGATTTGAGCCTGGTGGAGATGGGGGATTCTTTTGCGGCCATCAAGTCTCAGGTTATGGAAAGCGACTGGAATATCTTCCGCAAGGAATTTGCCCGGTCTCTTAATGAAAAGGTCTCCTTCACGCTGGTGCTTCGCCTGATAAAGAAAGTGGACGGCGAGAATGTTCAGATTTCCATTTCTGGCAGGCCACAGTGCAATGAGGAAGGGCGCCCCATTCGCGTCATAGGCTCGGTCAGTAGCGTGGTGGATAGGGCAGCTCTTGAGAAGCAGAACTACTTCTATGTATATCAGGATGCCCTCACGGGAGTATACAACCGCAAGTTCTTCCTGGAAAAATTGAAAGTGGATGTGGACATGGCTGCAGAACGGCCGGATTATACGTTCGCTGTGGCATTGATGGATATAGATAGCTTCGGAGCCATCAACGATTCCTACTCCATCAATTTCGGCGATAACGTACTTCGGATTATTTCGGACCGCATCAAGACATCCTGCCGCGAAGAGGATTGCGTGGCGCGCATCGGGCCAGACGTATTTGCGGTAATCCTCCACAACATTCAGGGCTTCAATGCGGATAATGATTTGCTCAGCATTGTTCGCAGGCTTCACAACAAAGTAAAGTCCCCGATTGAGGTGGATGGCCGTGAACTCTACATGAGTGTTTCCATGGCGGTGGTGGTGAACCGCGATGTAGATTGCGTTGAAGACATTATGGCAAATGCGAACGCCGTTTTACGGGACTTGAAGAAGAGTGGTAACCACGGCGGTGTGCAGTTCTTTGCAGGTGGCATCCGTGAAAAGGCCATGAAGCTTTATAAGCTGGAATATGACATTCGCCGCGCCATCCAGGCACAGGAATTCTTGCTGATGTATCAGCCCATTGTGGATATCGATGCGGGCAATTCTGTTGTGGGCTTTGAAGCGCTTGTGCGCTGGAACAATACGGAGCAGGGAATCGTTCCTCCGGCAGAGTTTATCCCCATTGCAGAAGAGACTGGGCTTATTGTCCCCATGGGTGGCCTTATTTTGCGCATGGCTTGCGAGCAGGCCAAGAAGTGGGTGGATATGGGCTACAAGAATATCCGCGTGGCCGTAAACTTCTCTGCAAAACAGTTTGCGTTGGATAACATGGTGGACGAGGTAAAGCGAGTGCTTACCGAAACCCAGTTGAATCCGAAAAACCTCAAACTGGAAATTACGGAATATACGGCCATGTGCGAGGTGGAAAAGACGGTGGAGATTATGCGTGCCCTTTCCAGCATGGGACTACAGATTTCCATTGACGATTTTGGCACTGGCTATAGTTCGCTATCTTACTTGAAGCATTATCCCGTACATACCCTCAAGATGGACAAGTCTTTTGTGGACCATGTGGCAGAAGATGAAGAAGATGCTGCGTTTGCTAAGATGGTGATTGGTATCGCCAAATCCTTGCACCTGGATATTATCGCCGAGGGCGTTGAGAATAGGGAGCAGCTGGAATTCTTACGGAATGAAGGCTGCCATCAAATCCAGGGCTTCTATTTCAGCAAGCCCTTGACGCCGGAAGATGCTCTAGCCTAT
This sequence comes from Fibrobacter sp., assembly GCA_024398875.1. Lineage (GTDB taxonomy): Bacteria > Fibrobacterota > Fibrobacteria > Fibrobacterales > Fibrobacteraceae > Fibrobacter. The sequence continues at coordinate 250,753 of JAKSIJ010000003.1, read as the reverse complement.
TTGCAGGAGCACTATTTGGAGGAACCTGTCGAAGAACTTGTTCCTGCAGAATCGGCTGCGGTTGAGTCGGCTTGAGACGCTCTCTTTAGCGAATCGATGCGTTGATCCACTTGCGGAATCAAAGTTTGCAAATCCACCATGGATTCCGCTTCTTCTTCAGCAACAGAACGTATGGGTCTGTAGTAGGCGGAATCAGCGGCGGTGAGCTCGTGTTCATACCATAAATCCATAAAAGAATTTAGATAGGCCGCCATTTCATGGAGCCATAGCTTTCGCGATTCTCGATTGAAAATCCAGGAATCCGGGTCGTATTGGTAAAACTTTGTATCGGCGGTTAAGAAAACAGGCTTGTTTCCGGAGAGGTATTTGAAAAGTTTGGCGGCACGTCTCGTTGCTGGAGGTGATGTAACAAGGAGGACTGTGTCCGCATTTCTTGCCTTGAACCAAGGAATGATGGTTTTTGCTTCTGCAATTGTGGATGGGTCGTCATGATGAACGACATATATTTTGTTTTTGTCGTAGTCTGTGATTTTCACAAGGTCTTCCGCGAAGAAATCGGCATTGCTTCTATCTCTATAGACGCGTCTGCCAAGAACCAATACAGAATCTACTTTGCCTTCTTTTAGAAGCGAGGCTACATAATCATTGCGTTCCATATCACCGGTTTGTCCATCAAGAATGACGACCCACTTAACATGGTTGAATTCATCGCCGGAGATGAGCCAATAACCGCTTTTGGTAATGGTGATGTATGTGAGTGCCACGACAAAAATACAGAAAATTGTCAAAGCTCCAATAAGTTTCTTGGAAATCCTGAATTTCTTTTTTTCGTTCATCAAAATTCTAGACATGGCTTACCTTGTACAAGATGGCGTTTTCTCCATCGGCATAGTAGTGGGCGCGTGAGGCAAACTCCACCCAGCCGTTCTTTTCGTAAAATGCCCGAGCTTTGGCGTTGTGTTCTCGAACTTCGAGGAAGCAGATGTCGCCAGCTTCAAAATCGAGTTTTGAAAGGCCTGAAAGAAGGAGTTGCTTTCCATAGCCTTTTCGTCCCTGATTTTCGCAGACGGCGATGCTCAACAGTTCGGAGTCTGGTCCCATGATGTGGAAGATGGCGTAGCCTAAAATCTTGGCGGCATCAACGTCGTCTTCATAGACAATGCAGTGGGAATAGTTTGCGTTTATCTCTGCCAGAAACTGCTTTTCATTCCACGCCTGGAATTGGAGTTCCTCTTGGATGGCGAGTACCTGGGGAATGTCTGATTCAAGCATCTTCCGGATAGGCATGGCTTGCCTCTAACGCTTACTTCTGCAACTTCTCGAAATAGGAGGGCTGGATATAGTTGGCTTCTTGGATGAGGGAGGGTGCAACAGAATCAAAGAGGGTGGCCCACGCGGTGAGGGGCTTGCCTACATCTAAAGTGCAAGCGATAGAATTTTCAGAAGCAAATTTCTGGACAGTTTCATCCTTCATGGCGGCGTCATCCATCACGATTTCTCGGATGCCTGCTTGCCGCAATTCCGCCAATGCGTCTTCCGTTTCGATGAATTTTTCCGAATCGTTGTGGCGGAGGTACCAGTAGCCATTGCGGGCCCGGATGAGGACCGCGACCTTGGAATTGTCTGCCTCCTTGGCGAAGCAGCCGAGAGCCTGCAGGGTAGAAACTCCATAGAGCTTTCGGGCCCCAGAGAAGCAGATGCCCTGGCAGAAGGCGACGCCTGTGCGAAGACCGCTGAAGGAACCTGGCCCTACGGTAACCATGACTCTGGAAATATCGTCCAGTTTGGCGCCTGCTTTTGCGAGAATGTCGTCGAGGGCCTTGCTCAAGGTTTCTCCCTTTGCCTCAGGGTTGATGATTTCTTCGTAGAGCGAAGAATCGTTCCCTGCGAGAGCGATGGATATTCCCTTTCGGGAGGTGTCGACGAACAGGTCCAGACTCATAAAGGCTTAGCGCTTGATGGAGAGGCTCTTGTCGATAATCATATCGATGAGCTGGGAATAGGTGATGCCATTGCAGGCGGCCTGTGCCGGGAGAATGGATGTGGGCGTCATGCCGGGGAGGGTATTGGTCTCGATGGCATAGATGGAACCATCCTTAGCAATGCGGACGTCGGTGCGGCTGTAGCCTGCGCCACCCAGTCCGTAGTGAGCCTTCTTGGCAAGGTCCTGAATGCGTGCAGTGAGTTCCGGAGCAAATTCTGCAGGCGTGACTTCCTGGCATTCGCCGTTGTACTTGGCTTCGAAATCGAAGTACTCGCGGGTAGTCATGCGCATTTCTGTGGGGGGCAGAGCCTTTTCGCCTTCGATGTAGCCACAGCTGGCTTCGCCGCCGGCGATGAACTTTTCGCAGAGAAGGCGGTTGGAATCCTTGAACAAATCCTGAGCGATGGTGCCGGCTTCGTCAATGTTTTTCGCAATGCCAATGCCGATGCTGGAGCCGCCCAGAGGGTCCTTGATGACCAGAGGGAAGCCTAGTTTGTCGGAAACCTTTACTAATGTGTCGCCCGTGAAATCGTGCTTCCAGATGACTTCGTATTCCGGAGTGGGAATGCCATTCGCTTTATAGATTTCCTTGGTCTTGATTTTATCCATGGCGAGGGCGCTTGCGAGAAGGCCGCAGCCCGTGTAGGGAATGTGCCAGTTTTCAAGCATGGCCTGGATGTGTCCGTCTTCGCCCCATTTGCCGTGGAGGGCGAGGAAAGCAATGTCTGCGTCCGGCAGTTCCGAAAGCGCAGGGGACTTCTTGGTATTGGCGGCAGTTCCTTCCAGAGCGCGGAAGTAGTTTACGGAGAAGTTGTCCTTCTGGTAAGGGGAGAGTTCTCGGGAAGACCAGTGCCATGTCCCGTCTTTGTCGATAAGAACCGGATGGATGTTGTATTTTTCCGGATCCATGGCGCGGACCACACCAGTACCACTCACCACAGAGACATCGTGTTCGGTAGAAGGGCCGCCCATGAGAACGAGAACGCGTAAACGAGCCATAATAAAATCCTTTTGAAATTACACGGGAAATCTAGCATTTTAGTGCTGGAAAAATACGCTTATTCCAACAAAGAATGCCATTTATCGGATTGGTATGGTTTTGGCGGCCAAATAAATCTACATTGGGTATTATGGAAGAGAAAATGATTAGGGCTTTGACCATCGCAGGTTTTGATGGTAGTGCCGGGGCAGGAGTCCTGGCGGATATTAAGGCTATGGCCTATTTTGGGGTCTATGGCGAGGCGGTTTGTACCGCACTTACGGAGCAGAATTCTACGGAGTTCTTGAAGCCGGGCTGGGTCATCTGGGACCGCATTGAAGCCCAACTGGAAACTCTCTATCGCGAATACAGCTTCAAGTTTATAAAGATTGGCCTCGTGAAGAGTGCCAAGGTGCTGGGGAAGATTGTGGACTACATTCGGGCAAAGGCTCCGGATGCCTTTATCGTGTGGGACCCGGTGGCTAGCGCTACGGCGGGCTTCAACTTCCTGCGCGATGTGGAAAAGGATGCCTTTATGCCGGTCATGAAGAAGATTGATCTGGTGACTCCAAATCAGGACGAGTTTGCATTCCTTGGCCTCGGGCTTTCCGCTTGCCGCGGCGAAGTGGAGCTGGGTCAGGATTTCGCGCTGCTTTTAAAGGGCGGCCATGCCGCGGGCAAGGATTCCGTGGATACGCTCTGGTACGGGAATAAACAGTACAAGTTTGCGTCTCCTCGCATTCCGGGCAGCGGAAAGCATGGTACGGGCTGCAACCTCTCTTCGGCAATTCTTGCCAATGTGGCGCTGGGCAAATCTCTGCCAGAAGCGTGCCAAGCTGCCAAGGATTACATGGACAAGTTCCTAGTCAGTGGGGAAGGGCGCCTCGGTTTTTTGAAGTAGGCAGCATTCTTTTGCGTTAAGCTGAAATAAGAAAAAGACCTTCCGTATGGAAGGTCTTTTTCGCGGGATAGACGAGGCTTGAACTCGCAACCTCCGGCGTGACAGGCCGGTGCTCTAACCAAAATTGAGCTACCACCCCAAATCGTTTCCGATTTTTCGGTAGTGGGCGATAACGGATTCGAACCGCTGACATTCTGCTTGTAAGGCAGACGCTCTGAACCAACTGAGCTAATCGCCCGAAAGGGTTGTGCAGCAAATGCCGTTGCTATTTCTGCTTCTTTTTGCCGCTGAAGAGGATTCCGAGGGGAATCACCACCACATAGGCGAGGACAAGAATCAGAGGTGCAACTGTCAGTGATACGGGATTGTCGGCAGGGCCTTGGGCCAGGCAGAAAAAGCCAATCACCAGCAACAAGACTCCAAGAGCAATCAAGATGATATTTTTTTTATCCATTTGATACCTTCTAGCTTGTCGCAACATTTGCGTGGTCCAAATATATAAAAATAAGCCTCTCTGTCAAGGAAATCTGGCTAAATTCGCCTAAATTTTGTATTTTTAAATAAAATTGTTCAGGAGGTTTCATGAATAAGAAGCTTTTGTCCGTACTGGCCTTTGTGGCCCTCTCTTCTGCTGTTTTTGCCGCGGAACCTGTGATTCCGGCCGCCACACCTACGGAACCTGCGGCTCCAGCTGCAGCTGCTCCTGAAGCAACTCCTGCGCCCGTTTCTGAAGCTCCGGCTGAGGTGGCTGCTCCGGTAGCGGCGACGCCAGCGGCAACAACTCCAGCGACCGAGGCTGCGGAAGATAGTTCTCCCATGGTAGTCCGCGATGGCGCAGTGCCTGCTACGGAACCCGTGGCTCCCGAAGCTACTGCCCCTGTCGCTGAACCTGCGACCGTTGCTGCTCCCGCACCTGCTGAGCAAGAAGTTTATCGCCCTGTTTACACACCGGTACCCACTGCCGTCCGTCAGGAAAATCCTGTTCATGTGGTCTATGTTGCCCAAACGCCCGCTAAAGACACCATGTCTTTTGAGGAGCTTCGCGGTTTTGTGCCCATGAAACTTAGCTTTGGCATTCAGGGCTTTATCGGTTCTTACCAATTGACAGGGGATGATTGGGATGACGACGATGATTATGGTGGAATTTCTTGGCGTGCAGGTGCATTTGCCCTGTTCCCGCTGAATGAATACACCATTGGCATGAAGGTGGGCGTTCTCTTTGAACAAAGCGAGGCTTCCGCTTCCTTTGACCGCGTGTATAATCCTGCTACGGAATCCTACACGCATTTGAAGGCCACGTTCAAGCAGCGCAAGGTGGATATCCCTGTGCTCTTCACATTCAAGGGAGCCCGTTCTAGTGTCATGTTTGATTTGGGCGTTCAGGCTGCAGTCCCTGTTCAGGATGAGTTCAAGGTCACTTATGATGATGAACGTTTCAAGTATGACATGATTGACAAGGAAATCCGTAATTCCATCGATTGGAACCTCATCTTTGGACTTTCCATCAAGGCGAACCGCTTCGTGGCCTTTGACTTGCGCTTTGACTTGGGCTTCTCTGACCTTTATGATACCATGGAGGATTGGAGGGTGGACGACCTGACGTCTTCTGCATTCCTCCTGGGCATGTCCTTCTACCTGTTCTAGTTGATGGCTTTATCGATTGTTGCCGTTATTGCTGGCCTTGCGCTCCTGGTATGGAGTGCGGACAAGTTTGTGGATGGTGCCGTAGGTGTTGCGAAATTCTGCGGCATGAGTTCACTCCTTATCGGGATGGTGGTGGTGGGCTTTGGCACCAGTGCTCCAGAGATGGTTGTCTCTGCACTTTCCGCTTTGCAGGGGAATCCGGAACTGGCTTTGGGTAATGCCTACGGCAGTAACATTGCAAACATCGCCCTCATCTTGGGCGTAACGGCAATCATCATTCCGGTGGTGGTGAAAAAGATTGCCCTCCGGCGGGACCTTCCGATTTTGCTTGCGGTTTCGGTTCTAGCCTTTTATCAGTTGCACGATGGGGCTATCTCTCGCATGGATGCCGTAGTGCTTTTGGCAGTATTTGTAGGGATAATGCTTTTCAACATCCTTAGCGAGCGGACCATTGCAAAGAAGGCGGCTGCAGAAAATCCTGTTGATGCCGCGCAGCCCGATTCAGCAAAAAAATCATCGCTTTCAAAATCCGTTCTCTGGCTGGTTTTGGGCTTGGTTTTATTGGTGGCAAGTTCCAGAATGCTGGTCTGGGGTGCGGTAGAGATCGCCCGTTCTCTCGGGGTTAGCGATTTGCTCATTGGCCTCACCATTGTTGCCGTGGGTACATCCCTGCCAGAACTTGCCAGTTCTATTATGGCAGCAAGAAAGGGGGAGGATGACCTTGCGGTGGGTAACATTCTCGGTTCCAACCTTTTCAATACCATGGCTGTGGTTGGCATTGCGGGTGTAATCGCCCCCATGGATTCCGTGGACAAAAGCGTCTTTACTCGCGACTTGCCTTTAATGTTGGGACTAACCGCTTTGCTCTTTATTTTCGGAATCCCTTTTCGAAAATTAAAGGGCGGTGTTGGTCGCGTCAACAGATTCGAGGGAATCTTTTTTGTCGCCGTTTATGTAGGGTATTTGTACCTGCTTGCAAGCCAGGCGGCAAACGTCTAGAAGCCGAAACTGACTTCTCCCATGTACACGCGTTCTTCGTCTTGGCCAGTGTAGTAGCCAAGTTCTTCAGCCCATGTGGCGAATTCAAATGTGACGAAGCGGAGCACTTCTAGACTTACGCCAGCGGAAGGGTAGCCTCCTTTGAAACCACCTGCCAATCGCATGGCCAGGGCGCGCAGTTCATTGTTGTAACCGGGCCAAGCTAGAAGAGTCTGTTCTACTTCCACACCAAAGTTCACATGGGAGAGGGGCTTGTAGTTGTTTTCGTCGTTGAACATGTCGGCATAGTCGCAGGCAAAGTTGAACTTGCGGCCAAATCCTGTGTTCTTGTTGAAAAACCGGGGACTGTAGTTGAAGCCTAATCCAACATTAGGAGTGATTTTATCGCCTGCGAGTTCCTTGAAGTAGATGTCGCGGACAGAGGCGCCTACTCGTAGTTCTCGGGTGAGTTGGTATAAGACGCCAACATCCATACCTGCAGAAATAGATTCAAATTCCAGTAGTTCGTCGGCGGCATCGTGATAACGATCTTCCAAGGTGTCCTGAATGGTTTTGTAGTTCAAGATGTCCAGCGTAATCATATCCACCTTATGGCGCTTTGCAATCTTACCGCCGATACCAATAGAGAAGTTGTCTGTAAAGCCGTAGGCAAAGCCTGCCTGTGCGACTCCATCCACGTAGAATGTGTCTACCGCCATGAAGGGGAGGATGATTCCATTATCCAGATAGGGAGCCACGTTACCGTCAACCCAGAGTGCCGCTCCAAAATTATGGAAGGCCATTTCGGCATCCATCTTGATTTTCATGGTCAAGTTCTTATGGTCGTAGCTATTGATTTTATCAATGAGTTCAGGATGTGCAGAAAGCGTATCCATTAAAAGTTTGGATTCGCTAAGTCCAAGGAGCTTTGCGACGCTGTGGACTTTGTTGTACATCTTTTGCATGTCCTTTGCAACATTGTATGTGGAAAAGTAGGTCTCAAAAGGGCCTGCTCCGCCCAAATTCAAGCGCATGTCGCCAATGAAGTTGCGGGGGTAGTAACCTTGCTCGGGGCGCTTGTCGTAATTCCCTAAACGGTTAATCTGGCTCAAACCTGCGTAGTTGTAGTAAATGGCTTCTTTGTCATCCACAAGAGCGATATGGGCATTACCCATGGATTCTGCGCGTAGGGAATGGTGAGTCGGCGCTTTGGCTGCAAAGACGCTTACTGCAAGGAGGAGTACGGAAATCGCTACAAAAAATCTTTTCATAGTTAAATCCCTCCCTGGAGCCACTGTTCAAACTTCTGTTGGTCGTAGTTCACCCAACACCCGCCAATGTTTTCCTGACGGAACTTCAAGTCGTATTGAAGGTTGCTTGGATCTTTGTCTTTGGCGACCTTGTACTTCAGGTCTGTGTATTCCTCGATGTCCATGTTTTTGGGGTTGAATACCAATTTCTTGGCAAAGGCGAAGCGGTGGTCGTTCTTTTCCACGCGTTTGTTGTAGCTAGAATACACGAAATCCCATTCTGCATCGTCTTTCTTGCCAGGAACGCCGTTCATATCAACGTCAACTTTTTCGTATTTGTCGTTTGGCTTGGCTGTTTTGACAATCATCAAATCCTTGATTTTGGTTTTTCCTGCCATTTTGTTCTTTATTCCAAGAGCAATGTCGTATTCAATGGGGTTGGTTCTGTCGCGGATATCTTCATCGATTTCGCCGTCCCCGTCGTTATCGACGCCATCGTAGAGTTCCTCGTCAACGCATCCATCGCCATCATCATCAGATGTATCGCTGTAACCGAATTGTGCGATGACAATGTTCAGATTTTTATCAAGGGTTCTGTCGTCTTCACCTCTTTCGGTGGTTTGCGCGAGAGCGCCACAGGCTGTTTCAAAGGCTTGATCTTTTGCTTCATCTTTGATTAAATCAAAGCCTTGTAGGAACTGGTCTCCTGCAGTGCGCATGGCTCCCGGATAGTATTTGCATGTGGTGAATACTTCATGAAATCCGTCTAATGTAGACCCAACCCTTCCTTTGAGGGAGTTGAGTACGACACCGAGATTACATTCGTTGTTCACATTGGGATTATTCTTGTTGCAAACCTCTAAACCCTGGGCTACGGAACGCAAGCCCAGCATAGAATGCACGGATTCCAGTACCATATAGCTGTTAGCGAATGTTCCAAAGGTGATGACATTGTCTAGCTTTCCCGTTGTGTCCATGACTATGAATTCTTGCAAAAAATTACGGACTGTATCTAGGCTACTTTCGTATTTTTGAGCAGTCTTGTCATCCATGTCGTAGAAGGGGATGGCCACATTACTTCCGACATTGGCGTATTTGAGAAATTCAAAGGGATTGATGTCCTGCTGATTCATGATGGCCTTGGCAAGCCCATACCATGCTTCGGAGTGTGTCTTGTCGGCCTTGATGGCCTTCTTGAAATATTTCGCGGCCTCGTTATAGTCGTTCTTCTGAAATTGGACGTAGCCCTCGTATGTAAGGGCTTCGGCATCGTCAGAATCAACGTTGATGCTTTCGGTGGGGTTGAAAAGATTACAACCACCCACGAACAGAGTGATTGCCGCAATGAAGGACAAAACGAGTTTTTTGGACTGCATCTGAAATTATCCTGTGTTTATAAGAAATATAAAACTTATTCTTTTTGTTTTTATGAGGGGATTGGAGATATGGGCTCTATTTTGGGCGATTTTGCCTAAATTAGCGTGTTTTAATATATTTGAAACCGATGGAAACGTACCGTGACTATTTCCCGACTAAGGCATACAAAGTTTCAGTGATGAAGCTTTCGAATCTGTTACGGGTGGAACGGGACCGCTTGGACGTTTTAGCCAATTCGCTTGGTCGAAAATCTGCCATTGGTCAAGATAACTTGCGGCAGGAACTTCCGCGGATTGTTGATTTTTGCAAAAAATATCATGAGGCATACGCGGAATACTTGATGGCGGTGATTCCGCAGCAACCGCGACCAATACAGTGCAGGGCTTCCTGCGGAAACTGCTGCCATCACTATCCCATGTCGGTGGAACCTTTTGAATTAATTTATCTGTATTCAAACTTACGGGAGCGGGAAGATTTTATTTCTGTAATGGAGGCTTGTCAGATTCGCTCCTCCTTGTTTGAGGGTCTATATGAGAAGCGCTTTGCGGAACTGGGCTCGGAAGATGAGGCGGAGGACAAGGCCCTTCACGATTACTTTGGTGTGTGGAAGCCTTGCCCCTTTTCTGATGCAGCGGGAGATTGCGGAATATACCCGCTTCGGCCCGTTTCTTGTCGGATGTATTTTAGCGAGACAGACCCGAAGTATTGTACACCCGAGGCGCTCCTGACGGACAAAAATGATAGTTATGTGGTTTATATGCCCGATAATATAGAGGAAGCCATCTATGGCATATCGGAACATTATGAGGCGCTGAACCTTCCGGAAAGTTATTTTGGCGGTTTGCTATCTTTGAACCAGTACGAAGGAATTCTCTCCTGATGGCTTTTGAGTATAGCGATAATCAGTCTGGGCAGTTGGATCTTTTCGGGAATTTTCCCGAGAAGAAGGTTGTTCCTGCAGCCGAAATTGTTTCGCCAGAGCTATCGCAGAATGGACTCGTCCATTTCCGTTACAATCCCTTGATGAAAAAAAGCATCCGCTGCAGTGGCGGTGGGCTTTTTGGTCACCCGGAGGTGATTCTGCCGGGCTATATGAAGGCGCCTGAGTTTGTGGATGCCCGTGAACTTGCGGCAGAGTGGGCGGAACACGCTTTACGCCGGAAGACTCAGAAGAATAAGGCAATCATCAAGGATTTGGTTTCCAGGCTTTGGACTTTGGTGGATCAGATTCTGGTGGATAAGGGAGAGGCTCCTACGGAAAGTCGCGGTAGGCTACCGCCTATTCGGCCCAAAGGAAACTGCCACAATCTGGACGATATCTTAGCTGCGGTGAATGAAACCTATTTTGATGGAGCGTTGACCTGCAGAATTACCTGGAGCAATCGGGTTGGAGGTCTCAGTTTCCATTCCCTCCGGAAAGACCCGAAAACGGGCGAGGAGTTTCATCTCATCAGCATTAGCCGCGGCTACGACATGCCCAATTGCCCCAAGTATGCGGTTGCTGGCGTGGTATACCATGAGTGCCTCCATATCGTGATTCCCGTGGAGGAACGTAATGGGCGCCGTGTGGTTCATGGTCGTCAATTTCGGCAGCGAGAGCGGCGCTACATCTTTTACGACGAATGGATCAAGTGGCACAATGAAGTGCTACCTAAAAATATTCGCGCTATGCGCCGCAAACGATAGTATCTTGCAATGTGGAAAAATGGGACCGTCGCCGGTCCTTGATATGAAAAGACCCCGGCTGCGCCGGGGTCTTTCATGAAATGAACATTAATTTTCGGATTTACCTTTGTTCGCCTTTTCCAGCTCTCGGGCGTTGATGATGAGCATCTGCAAGCGGTTTTCGATGTTTGCAAAGCTGGTGTCCGGATCGTAGTCCAGACTCAACACCTGAATGTTGGGGCAACGTTCCTTCACAGCCTTGGTAAGTCCGCGTCCACTGATGTGGTTGGCTAGGCAGGCAAAGGGTTGCAGGATGATGAAACTGTTGATGCCTCTCTTGGCATTGTACAGAATCTCACCCGGGATGAGCCAGCCTTCGCCGGTATTGTAGCTCGGGTCGATGATATCGCCAACCAAGTCCACCAACTCATAGCAGTCGGCGTGATGCTCGTAGAGTTTGAACTTGTGCATCACCTTATGGACGGTTTCCACGGCGTGGGTATAGACTTTAGCCGTAATGCCGCCCACAATCTTATCATTGATGGGGTTGGCAGAGAAACCGCGTTTTAGTTTGATGCCACGCACTACCTCGTCCACGCGGAAGAAGTCCATCATGCCGGGCAGGTAGACTTCCATGCCGTTGTTCATCAGGTATTCTTCCACATAGCCGTTGGCACTGGGGTGGTAGTTCATAAGAATTTCGCCAAGCACTGCCACGCGGGGCTTACGGACACTGCGGTCCACTTCAATGCCGTTGAATGCCTCAATGCAGGCTTCCAACATTTCAATGACGTTTTTGGGGTAGGCCAGTTCTGTGGGCTTCAGGATGGCAATCATCCGCATCAGGAGCGGCATCCAGTGGTCGTAAACCTTCTGGGTACTGCCTTTCACCACTTCATAGGGGCGGCAAGCGCGGTACATGGTCTCGAGGCAATCCATGGTGGCGATGCCCCACAGCATGTGGAGGCGGAAGTGGAGCCCCAATTGGAAACCAGGATGCATGCCCTTGTTGTCGGTGCCGGTGGTAATGATGGAAACATCGTGGAATCCGGCTTCGTCCAAAGCTTTACGGGCGAGAACGGCGTACTGCACGGCGCGGCAGTTTTCACAGTTTTTGGCAAGGCCCACAGATACTTCGGTCTGCTTGACTTCGGGGTGGTCCTTGAGCCATTTCAGGTTTTCGCCGATGTTCACCTGGCAGGGGAAGCAGATGTCGTTATGAACGTACTTCTTGCCAAGTTCGATGGCTTCTCTGTCGGCCAGAGGTAAGCTTTCGGCGATGTAGCCTTGAGCCTTGATGTATTCTGCAGCAAGGACGCCAAAAGCAGGGGACAGGTTTGGCACCAGGATCTTGCGCTTGGCCTTGTCTTCTGCAGTAAATGGTGTGTGGTAGAGTGGCTCGTGAGATTCCGGCTTGTCCGGAAGTTCTGCTGCACGGCGAGCCTTCACGGTCTCGATGAAACTCTTCACGCGGATTCCCACAGGGCCGCGAGCGTCGCCTTCATCCAGCTTCAGCATCAGCATTTCCTTGTTGGAATCCCGGTGCAGCATACGCATCATTTCGTCAGTCAAGATGGAATCATGACCGCAACCGAAGCTCACAATCTGTGCCAGTTCCACATTGGGGTCCTTGGCCGCAATCATGGTAGCACCAAGCATGCGCAGGTGGAAGGTATTTTTGATTTCCACGCGGGTGGCCTTGGGAACATCCTGGTCGTAAACGCCAGGGAGAGATTCCGTAGTGAGTACCGGGATTCCCATGGCGGTGAAGTGGCTTGCGATGTTGTGGTTGATGAGGGTGTCCGCATGGTAGGGACGGCCCGCAATGACCACGGCGAAACTGTTTCGGGCGCGCACATCGTCCAAAATTTTTTGACCTTCTTCCAGGAGGGTGGTGCGGTAGGCGTTCAAAGCCTTTTCGCCTTCGGCCACTGCCTTCGAAAGGAGTTTCTTGTCCAAGTCCCAATGCTCATGGAACCATTCTACAGTCTGACTCTTGCGGAGTTTTGCGTTGAACCAGTGGAAAATGGGCTGGTCCATGGGAATGCCGTAGTTCTTTTCGGGAGCATCGGTGTTCTTACAAATGTTGGGGTAGCCTTGCACCACCGGGCAAACGGAGGTGGCGGTAAACTTGGTATGGTCGCTGGGGAGTGCCACCATCATGGGGAAGAAGATGCGGTCCACCTTCTTGTCGATGAGGGAGAGCACGTGGCCGTGAACCAGTTTTGCCGGGAAGCATACCGTATCGCTAGGCACGCTGTGGAGTCCCGATTCAAACAGTTTGTAGTCACTCTGGCGGCTCACCACCACAGTATAGCCGAGGCTGGTGAAGAAGGCCTTCCAGAAGGGGAGGCTGGCCCAGAATTCCAGCACGCGCGGAATACCGATGGTCTTGCCGTTCTGGGGCACGAGAATCTGCGGGGCGTAGTCCTTCACCAAGAGCTGGTTGGTGCGCTTGATCATGTCGGGCACGGCCTGCATCTTCTTGTTGATTTCCGCAATGAGCTTCTTGGTGGCCGGATCGTTGGGGTCGGCGGTAACTTCACCGCGTTCGCAGCGGTTTCCGGTGACGAAACTCTGGCCGTCACTGAAGGTGACGATGGTGCGGGAGCAGTGGTTGGTGCAGTACTGGCAGAGTTGGCCCGGTTGGTTGTGCCAGCTGAAGTTGCGCATGGCTTCAAGACCGATGAACTTGGTCTGAATGGTGGGGTCGGACATGCGCTTCTCTTCCATGAACTTCTTCGTGAGGAGGGCAATGCCGATAGCTCCCATTTCGCCCGGGCGTTCCGGACGGATTGGCTTGAGGCCGGTGTACTGTTCAAAGGCGCGGAGAACGGCGTTGTTCTTGAAGGTTCCGCCCTGAACCACCACCTTTTTACCCAAGGTGTTGAGGTTGCGGATGCGGATCACCTTGGTGAACACGTTGTTGATGATGGAGCGGCAAATGCCGGCGATAATGTCTTCGGGTTGCTTTCCGTCACGCTGCTCTGTAATGATGGAACTGTTCATGAACACGGTACAGCGGGAGCCTAGCTGGCTTGGGCTTTTGGCGTTGAAGGCCAGTTCTGCGATTTTCTCCATGGGAATCCCGAGAGAGCGGGCGTAGGTCTCGATGAAGGAACCGCAACCGGAGGAGCAGGCTTCGTTCAGGATGATTCCTGTGACCACGCCGTCCTGGACGGAGATTGCCTTCATGTCCTGACCACCGATATCCAGAATGAAGGACACGTCGGGGCAAATCATTTGGGCGGCATTGGCGTGGGCCACCGTTTCCACTGTATGGTAGTCTGCATGGACGGCTTTTGCAAAGAGTTGCTCGCCGTAACCCGTAGTACCGACACCCAGAATGTTCAGCTTACAGCCGTATTCTTCGTAGCGGTCTGCCAAATCATTGAGGGCGCGCTTCAAAACGGCCAGTGGTTCGCCATCGTTGCTGGCGTAGAATCCGTCCACCACCTGGTTGGTTTCATCCAAAAGTACGAATTTTGTGGTGGTGGAACCGGCGTCGATACCCAGGTAAACGTTGAGGGTGCTGCCGGAAGGTGGCTGCGGATAATGATTTCCGGCCATCTTATGGTCTTCCAGGAACTGCTTGTATTCCTCGTCGTTCTTGAAGAACAAATCAGCGCTGGCTTTGGCCTTATTCTCGGCTTGGCGGACTTCGTTAAAGTGAATCAGGGCGTCCAGAGAGCCTTCTCTCCGGTACATGCACTCCTGATTTCCGAACATGGAGCCCAGAGAAAGGGCTGCACCCATTGCGACCAGAACTTCGGAGTGCTCCGGGACAATGGCTTGCTCGTCGTTAATTCCCAGGCGTTCCTTGAAGGCGCGAACCAGGGTGGGGTTGAATGTAAGGGGGCCACCCTCAAAAATAACAGGGGGCTTGATTTCCATACCTTGGGCGAGGCCACCGATGGTCTGCTTGGCAATGGCATGGAAGCTGGAAAGGGCGATGTCTTCCTTGGCAACGCCGTTGTTCAGCATGGGTTGAATGTCCGTTTTGGCAAAAACGCCGCAACGTCCGGAAATTTCGTAGACCTTCTGGCCGCGCTTGGCAAAACCTTCAAAGGCTTCCGTCTTGATGCGGAGCAGTTCCGCCACTTGGTCGATGAAGGCTCCAGTACCACCGGCGCACACGCCGTTCATGCGCATATCGCTGGCTATGAGCTTCCCTGTGGTGCGGTCTTTTTCAAAAAATACGACTTTGGCGTCCTGACCGCCCAACTCGATAGCGACGCGGGCATCGGGGTAAGTGTTTCGGACGGCGAGGGCGTTGGCCACCACTTCTTGAACGAAGAAGGCCTTGGTGGCGTCGGCAAAGGGCTGACCACCGCTACCGCAGAATGCGACGCGGAAGTTCTTTTCGGGGAACAGGCCATGGGCTTCACGCAGAACCTCATAAACCTTCTGGGCCTGCATGGCGTTGTGGCGCTGATATGTATAATGCAAAAGTTTGGATGTTTCGGGATCGACTACAGCGATCTTTACAGTGGTAGAACCTACGTCTACACCAACCCATAAATCATTTGTAGAATTATTCATAGTGCGTCAAAGATAGAAATTTTGGCCTGTATACAAAAAAATCCTCCCGCAGGTGGGGAGGATTTCTTGCTGGAATGCAATTTTTCTTAGTTGATGCGACCAATCAGGTTGCCAGAGAGCATGTAGTCCTTGGTGCTGCCGTAGCTGTGGAAACCAGCAGACAGGCTGAAGCGATCGGTGAAGGACTTTTCCAGGTAGATGGCACCGAGAACATCTTTCACGTGCTTGGCCTTGAAACCCTGGTATTCCGGATGTTCATCGCGGCTTGCAATGTATTCAGCTTCAAGAATGATGCGGTCCACAACGGGAGTGAATACGGCGACACCTCCGGTAACGGGGATAATCATGTCTTCATCGGGGTCGATGTTCATAAGAGCTGCTTCAGCAAAGATGTTGAAGTAGTTCTGCACTACAGGGAGGTTAGCCTTAAGGGATGCGTTGTGCTTCACTTCGGCATCGCTATCGTAAACCACGTCAAAGAGGTTGCTGCGGTAGGCGAGCTGGATGTTCAAATCGCTAATTCCCTGAAGACCATGGAAGTTGAAAGCGGCACGGAGGTCACCCTTGTTCAGGTGAGAAGATCCGCTGATGAAGGACACGAAGAAATCCACATTGTCAGAAGGTGTGAAACCAAATTGCAACTGGTTTTCGGAATTCTGGGTGGACATGAATCCGGCCAAATAACCATCGATGTAACCACCGAAGTAGTCGCCGTTCTTGTCGGTATTGTCCCAACGACCGACCTTGAAGCTGAAGAGATCCGTTTCCTGCATAGCCCATGCTTCGTCGAGAGAGAAGTAGTCGTCTACGGATTCCACCTTGTCTTCGCGAATCATTTTACGCTTTTCGCGCTTGGTGTTGTAGCCGGCAGGTTCGCTTGCCAAATCGCCAGGATAGAAGGCTACGCCAATCTTACCCTTGAAATCATCGCCTTCAGCGAGGATGGCAAAGTTTGCTTCGCCATTCCAGGTTTCCAGGTTGTCGCCATTTTCGTCATCTTCGCTAGTCCAGAACACCTTGCCAGCTTCCAATTCGAAGTCTGCGTTGATATCAAAAGCGAGCTTCTGGGTCTTGATGACGGCGTCTTCTTCATTAACCAATTTTTTCTTTTTGCGCTTCTTCTTAGCGGGTTTCTTTTCAGGAGCCTTCTTTGCGACTACTTCTTCCTTTGCAGGTTCTGCAGCAGCAACTTCTTCAGCGGGAGCGGCTTCAGCGGCAGGGGCAGCAGGAGCTGCGGTCTGTTCAGCGGGAGCGGCTTCAGCGGCAGGAGCCTCAGCGGCAGCCTGTTCAGCGGGTGCGGCCTCGGCGGCAGGAGCCTCAGCAGCGGCAGCCTGTTCGGCGGGAGCGGCTTCGGCGGCAGGGGCAGCAGGAGCTGCGGTCTGTTCAGCGGGAGCGGCTTCGGCGGCAGGGGCGGCAGGAGCAGCGGCCTGTTCAGCGGGGGCGGCTTCGGCAGCAGGAGCAGCAGGGGCGGCAGCCTGTTCCGCAGGAGTGGCTTCGGCAGCAGGAGCGGCAGGAGCAGCGGCTTGTTCAGCGGGTGCAGCTGCTGGTTGTGCTGGTTCAGCAGCGGGTGCTGCCGGTGCAGTGGCCTCAGGAGCAGCGAACACGGCTGCAGCCAAAAGGCACGTTGCAAGGAACATCTTCTTCATATTTTGGACTCCTTTCGTAACTTATTTGGAAGAATTGTAGAAAAAAAAACATTTATTGGGGGTGATTTTCCCTTTTTTCGGCGTAAAAACCTATGTTATTGGTGAAAGAGGTTTATTTTGAAGCATTTTTTGTTGTTCCTGCTGTGTTTTTTTGTTGCTTTTTCCTTTGGTCAGGAAACGCTCCCCGTGTACAAGAAGGTAAAAAAGAAAATTGCCGTGGAAAATCCTGTAGGGGAACTCGCCAAATCGGATTGGATTAAGGAACTTCCGATTCCCAAGGAAAAGGTGAAGAAAGTTTACTATGTGAAAGACAAAAAGAATAAGAAAAAGAAGAAAAAACAGGTGAAGTGGGTGATGCAGGACCCCGCAACTCCGCCAGAATATGTGCCCATAGATTGCAAATTTGGCCAAGTTTTTGTCCGTCGTGCGGATTTGGCCCGCTTTAAGCAGGCTTCCTTGGATTTGAGTGGAGAGTATGCTTCGGCTACAGGTAGTATTTTCCTTAAAAAATCTCCAAACAATCCCAAAAAATTCAATATCATTATTCAGAATGGCCCTGTAGGGGATCGGGCAGAAATTGAAATGGGTGATGTGGTTGCTCAAGAGTCCAACGGCCACGCTCGTTTGACTTATACGGAAGACGGTTGTTCCGTAGATATTGGCGTAAATAATCGTCAGGTGACGGTTGTGCAGCGTGGCTGTAGCGAGTATAATTCTGGGAAATACAAATTGGAAGGGGATTATAAGACTTACAAGGGCAATACCAACAAGGTGGAAATTTTCAACATGCCCGAAGAAATCTTCAAGTTTGGAAAGTACATGTGGTGCCCCGGGGGAACGGGAACATGTGAAAAGGTGAAGGATGACAATGGAAAGGTCTACATCACCTGGAGCAAGGATAACAAGGGCTTTATCGAACGCAAGGCAGGGGACGAGGTTCACACCTACAGACCCTTTGAGCATGTGATTCCAAACAAGAAAACATTCTACAAAGGGGAGAAACCTATCGCCATCAAAACCAAACGCACAGATATTTCTGGCGAATGGATGATTTGGTATTTTTACCCTAAGGCGGAACGGTTGAAAATGGTTCGTGCTGGTCTTCCAGAAGACCGGGCCTACATGGAAATATACGAATGATAGACTCTATTGAAAAATCTCGAATTTTGTTCTTGGATACGGAACCTTTGATCCGGCTGTTGCAGATGCATCCAGACTATTATCCTGTAGTGTCTGGCGTTTTGGACCGGGTGTATGAGAAGAATATCCAGGTGATGGTGTCGTCTGTTACTTTGTTTGAAATCTCCCAGAAGGCTTTTGCAGCTGGAGATTCCGTGCTTCCGCGACAGTATCGTGAATTCTTTGAGAATTCCGCCAATGTGAATATGGTTTCCGTTAGTGGGGAAGTTTCTGTGAGGGCTGCAGAACTCTCTGCCAAGTACAAATTGGGAACGGAAGAGGCCATAAGGCTCGCGACAGCCTACACATGTGGCGCCGATGCCATTCTTACGGATAATGCTGCATGGAAAGATATGACTGACGTGGCCGTATTTACGCTGGACGACCTGTAATTCAAGACGACCGCCGCTAACCCATATTCATAGTTTGCTATCTTTTCCGTGAAAATTGAAACGGAGTTTTTATGCCTAACTATTGTCCTGTTATTGGTCTTGAAATCCATTGTCAGCTTGCTACCAAGACAAAGATGTTTTGTGGTTGCGAAATTGAAGTGAACACAACCCCCAATAAGCATGTTTGCCCGGTTTGCCTGGGTATGCCGGGTGCCATGCCCGTCCCCAATAAGAAGGCTGTGGAATACGCCATTCGCTTGGGCCTTGCGTTGAATTGCGAAATTGATTTGAACGCCATGTGGACCCGTAAGAATTACTTCTATCCGGACTTGCCCAAGGGCTATCAAATTACCCAGACTGGCGGACTTCCGGTGTATGATCATCCCATTTGCAAGAATGGCTGGTTGGAAATCGTGAAGGCTGATGGCACCAAGAAGCGCGTGGGCATTACCCGTATCCACATGGAAGAGGATGCTGGTAAGCTCATTCACGATATGAACCCCACGGATAGCCACTTTGATGCCAACCGCTGCGGAACGCCGCTTTGCGAAATTGTGACTGAACCGGACATCCGTACGCCGGAAGAAGCGGTGTTGGTTCTGAAGAAAATCAAGCAGACTTTGGAATACACGCGGGTGAGTAACGCCAACATGGAAAACGGCAACATGCGTTGCGATGGAAACATCAGTCTCCGCCCGTCGGAAGACGCACCCTTTGGCACCCGTGCAGAAATCAAGAACTTGAACAGCTTTACCAATCTGGAAAAGGCCCTCTATGCAGAAATAAGCCTCCAGAGTGTGACGCTGGATGCGGGCAAGGAAGTGGAACAGTGCACCAAACGCTATGACCCCAATGCGGACAAGACGTATGTGATTCGCAGTAAGGAAGACGCTCATGATTACAAGTACTTCCCGGAACCGGACATGGTGCGCCTTGTGACGGACCCTGCCTTCGTGGAGGAAATCCGGAAGACCCTTCCTGAACTGCCGGATGCTCGTCGTGAACGCTTCATGAAGGACTTTGGCGTTTCGGAATACGATGCCCAGGTGCTGACGGATGACCGTGATGTGAGCGAATGGTACGATACTGCTGCCAAGGATTGCAAGAACGGCAAGGTTCTCGCCAACTGGGTCATTACGGAACTTCTCGCCAAGGTGAAGGATATTGAAGGTGGCCTTTCCGCTCTTAAAATCAAGCCGGAACAGCTCTGCGCTTTGGTGAACATGATTGAAGACAAGACCATCAACGGAAAGATTGCGAAGACTGTTTTTGCCGAGATGTTTGAGACGGGCGATGATCCTGCAAAGATTGTGAAGGACAAGGGTCTGGTGCAGGTGACGGACACTGCTGCGATTGAAGCCATTGTTCGTGAAGTCTGTGCTGCCAATGCCGCCCAGTTCGCTGAATTCAAGGCGGGGAAGGTGGCTCTGAAGGGCTTCCTGGTGGGCATGACCATGCGGAAGTCTGGTGGCAAGGCCAATCCGGGCATTGTGAACCAACTTTTGGATAAGATTGCCGCTGAATAGTCGGGAGATTTCGTGCTTCCTCGTTTGGCATTGGTGCTTTTGTTTTGCCTGATGATTCCCTGTAGCTTGCTTGCAGCGGACAAATTGGACAAATACGATTCCGCCTATGTGAGCACACTCAACATGACGGATGCAGAAATTGCGGAAACCTACGGAGTGGATTCTTCCAAGATTTCGACGGGCCCCACTTTGCAGGAATTGAACGAGGAAAATCCCAGCTATGTGAAGCGCGATTACGACCACAAGCAACAGGTTATTGTGGGAAGCGTCATCATGTTTTGCGTGGCGCTGGCAATGGTTTTAATGAACAACTACAACCCGAAGCGGTGAAAATAATGCAGAATGATGAATGCAGAATTAAGAATTATTTCGGGTATGGAAACTTTTAAATTATATGAGGTAGAATATGAAATATACTGATGAAGCGAAGTTGAATTTCAAGGCTCTTTCCAAGAATCCGTATCCCGGTCGTGGAATTGTTCTCGGTACCAGTCCCGATGGAAAGTCCTTTGTCCAGGTGTACTGGATTATGGGCCGCAGCGTGAATAGCCGGAACCGCATTTTTGAGATGGAAGCGAAGACGGGCTTTATGAAGACTAAGGCTTTTGACGAATCCAAGCTGACGGACCCGCACCTCATCATCTACTATCCGGCTCGCCATACTGCTGATGCCCAGATTATTACCAACGGTGACCAGACTGATACCATCTATGAGGCTTTGAAGTTGGGCGGTACTTTTGAAAGTGCTCTCCGTACGCGCCAGTATGAGGATGATGCTCCCAACTTCACGCCTCGCATTAGCGGCATTCATTACAAGAATGCAGAACCGGCTGTGTATAAACTTTCCATTTTGAAGAGCCGTAACAACTGCGAATGCGCTGGCTGCGAACGCTATACATTCGAGTTTGAAAAGGCTTTAGCTGGCCTCGGCCACTTCATTAGCACTTATGAAACGGATGGAAACCCCATCCCCAGCTTCAACGGCTTCCCGAAATTGATGCCGATTTTTGACAGTGCCGATGAAACCTTGAAGAAGTATTGGGCTGCACTTAATAAGGACAACAAGGTTTCTCTCATGGTCAAGTGGATTGACCGGAAGACCTTCAAGGCAAAGACCTTGATTGTCAACAAGAATGTTTAATTGATAGCCTTAGGTTAGGAGCACTTGAGCACCTGACCGGGGCGAATCATGTTGCCCTTCAGGTGATTGAGTTGTTTTAGCCGCCGGACAGAGATGCCGTATTTTCGAGCGATTTTTCCGAGGCAATCGCCACGGCGGACCTTGTAATAGCGGTGTTTGCTGAGTTCTTTCTGGAACTCGTCTTCGGTTGTCTGTAGGGCCACCGGGTCAATGGAGGCAACTGTACTGAGGAATGTCCCTTCCTCGAAGTTGAAGACCGTAGTCGGGTCGATATAGAGCCCGTGGTAGCGCATTTCGAAATGGAGGTGCGCCCCGAAGGAACGGCCCGTGTTTCCGCCGACGCCGATGGTATCGCCAGCTTGTAATTCGTCGCCGACTTTTACTTGCCAACTGGCAAGGTGTGCGTACAGAGTGGTGAGGCCGTTCCCGTGATCTAAAATGACGTATTTGCCATAGCCGCGACGACGCCCCTGATTACGTACCAGTTTTACGGTGCCCGCGAAGGCAGCAACGATGGTGCGGTCTTCACCATGACACAGACCGAGATCCACACCGCGGTGCATGCGATAGGTGCGGATTCCGTAAGGGCTTGCTATGCGGCGACTTTCCGTGGGGATGACCGCTGTGGTCATGTCCAGTTCAAGATTTTTGAGAATGCTGTCGCTGGCGGTAGAATCGGTGGAGAGGGAATCTGTAGCTGCGGCCAACTCCGCATCTGCTTCCTCTTGGGACATTTCAGGCTCAGTGGAATCGGGAACATTACCTACATCGGCTTCATCGATGGTTTTGTCTCCGGTAAATTCGCTTTCAGTAACAGTTTCTTCCTCGACTATGTCACTTTGTGCGTTTTCAATGCTTTCTTCCTTGAATTCCTGCTGGACTTCCTCTGCGATGCCTTCACTTAATTCTTGTGAGGGACTTTCTTCGACGAGAGATTCCGCATTTTCCGTCAATTCCACTTCATTTGCAAACAACGCCAAAGGTAGGGCGCAAATGGCGAGGATTAGTATGTGGAATTGTCTGTGCATTGGCATAAAGATAGTTCTTTCTTGTAGAAATTCTTCTGTGGAGGACTATATATTTCTACATTTCGCCGCGAAAGAGGGCTGTGCTAGCCTATAAATTTTAAACGCAAGATTTTGAAGATGAATCCAGAAATTGAAAAACGCCGTACTTTTGCTATTGTAAGCCACCCTGATGCTGGTAAGACAACCATTACGGAAAAATTCTTGTGGTATGGAAATGTGATTCGTGAGGCGGGCCATGTTCGTGCCAAGGCCAACAAGAGCTACACGGTTAGTGACTGGATGAAAATCGAGCAACAGCGTGGAATTTCCGTTTCCAGTTCCGTGTTGAACTTCCCCTTTGAAGGTTGCATGTTCAACCTGGTGGATACGCCGGGGCATCAGGACTTCTGCGAAGACACTTACCGTGCGCTTACTGCTGTGGATGCTGCTCTGGTGCTTATTGATAGCGTGAACGGCGTGGAAAAGCAGACCATTCGTTTGATGAACGTTTGCCGCATGCGTCATACACCAATCATCACCTTCATAAACAAGATGGACTTGGATGGCCGCCATGTGCTGGATCTTCTGGACCAGATTGAAAATGTGCTCCACATCAAGACGGCTCCTTTTACGCTACCCATTGGCGTTGGAAAACTTTTCAAGGGTGTCTATTCTATTGCGGAGAATACCTTCCATACTTTTAACCCGGATGATGGTAAGCAGGAAATTATCCAGATGACGGGCCCCGATGACCCGCGGCTGGTGGAGATGTGCGGCGAGAATTGGGTGAACCAGTTCAAGGAAGAATATGAGATGGTGACGGGCGGTATGGACCCCTTTGACCATGAACGGTTCCTGAAGGGGGAGATGTGCCCGGTGTTCTTTGGCAGTGCGGTGAACAACTTTGGTGTGCGCCAACTGTTGAACGCTTTTGCAAAACTGGCCCCGCCGCCCATGGTCCGCAACACGGACAAGCGCGATGTGAAGCCCGATGAAGACGCCTTTAGCGCGTTTGTGTTTAAGATTCAGGCGAACATGGACCCGAAGCATCGCGACCGTACGGCCTTCCTCCGCATTTGCTCCGGCAGCTTTACTCGTGGCGAAAAAGTTTTCCACGTGCGCACAGGCCGTGAAATCCGCTTGGCGGCTCCTACGGCATTCCTCGCTAAAGATAAGGAAGTCATTGACCACGCCTGGGCTGGAGATATTGTGGGTATCAACGACCCCGGTCTCTTCCGCATTGGAGATACCTTGACGGATGGGGAGAAGATGAGCTTTACGGGAATTCCGGATTTTGCTCCGGAACACTTTGCCCGCGTGACCCTTTTGAATCCTCTCAAGTCCAAGCAGTTGACCAAGGGCTTGGCGGAACTTTCGGAAGAAGGTGCCACTCAGCTTTACGAACCCTTGAAGTCTGCCATTCCTGTGGTTGGCGTGGTTGGCGAATTGCAGTTTGACGTGCTCAAGTTCCGCCTGCAGAGTGAATATGGCGCCGATGTGCAGTTGGACCGCGTCCCTGCTCATGGAATCCGCTGGGTTAAGGGGCCAGAAGCGGACGTCGGAAAGTTTGCAGACGAATACGCCATGGATTGCATGATGGACAAGGAGCGGAATCTGGTTTGCCTGTTCCCCAACGAGTACCGCTTGAATCTGGCTATGAAGAATTATGAAAACCTCACCTTCGCGGAGACTTCTCAGGGTTAATCCTTGGAAGTTATTGCCATGAAGGCACTACTCATCATCGCACACCATTCCATCATCCCCGGAGCCTTCAAGGGCTTTGAAGAGGTGATGGACCGCTTGCATCACGAACTGCCTGGCACGCGTGTGGCTAGCACGAGTCTTCTGGATTTGGAGAAGGATTTGCGGACGCTTCTGCGCGAAGATGTGGAGTCTGTGGCGCTTTTCCCGTACCTGCTTTTGAATGGACAGCACGCTCGGAATGATGTGCCGATGGTCATGTCTAAGCTGCAGGCGGAATTCCCCAACATTCCCATTACGCTGTTGCCTTGCCTCGGGGACTGGAGCAACTTCACGGATATGGTGGTGGAGAGTGTGGTTAATGCACAATTCACAATTCAAAATTCAAAATTGGAAATTGAAAATTCGGGCGCAGTTCCTGCGCAAAATTCGGGTGCAGTTCCGCCCGCACCTAACCTCTTTGCGATGGAGATGAATCTGGAGGGCCGCAACGTGCTTGTGGTGGGTGGAGGTTCCATCGCTCTCCGCAAGGTGAAAACCCTTCTCCCTACAGGCGCCCGCATCAAGGTGGTGTCCCCGCAGTTTGCTCCAGAATTTGCTGAAATTGCTTCCCCAAATTGTACGCTGGTTCAACATCCCTACGAGCCTGCGGATTTGATGGGCGTTTTTCTCGCTTTTATCTGCACGGACAAGCCCGCTGTGAATGCCCTGGTCAGCAATGACGCTCGGGCCCGCCGCATTCTGGTGAACAACGCCTGCGATTATCTGGATGGCGATTTCATCGTCCCTGCCCGCATGGATTTCGGTGAAAATATCGCGGTGACTGTTTCTACCCAGGGCCGCACTCCCGCGCTTGCCAAAAAACTCAAGCAGAAAATCCAGAAAGAGTGGGGGGAAGGTCTCGCTCAAGCAGAAAAAGAGTTCAAAGGCTCGTTGTAGGGTTAAATGCCTGCGCAGTCTAAATTATGCGCAATTTCAAAAGTTATAATGTATTTTATAGAAGAAATTATTTGGAGGTCCTATGATTATCCGTCCTCGTCGCTTGCGTCAGAATGAAACCATCCGCAATATGATTGCGGAAACCGCTGTGAATGCCGCCTCGCTGGTTTACCCCATGTTTGTGGTGGAAGGTGAAGGCATCAAGGAAGAAATTCCGTCCATGCCTGGCCAGTTCCGTTTTTCTATTGATGAACTCCTGAAAGAAGCTGCAACTTTTGCTGCTATTGGGCTGAAAAGTGTTCTCTTGTTTGGCATTCCGGATCATAAGGATGAAATGGCGTCTGCCGCTTATGATGACGATGGTGTTGTGCAACGTGCGGTACGGGCTCTGAAGGCGAATTATCCAGACTTGTACGTGATTACGGATGTGTGTCTTTGCGAATACATGAGCCACGGGCACTGCGGCATTATCAAGGATAATGACGTGGATAACGACCCGACACTTGAACTCTTGACAAAGACGGCGCTTTCTCATGCGGTGGCTGGTGCGGATATGGTGGCTCCTTCCGATATGATGGATGGCCGCGTGGCCGCCATTCGCGAAAAGTTGGATGAGGCCGGATTTACAAACACTCCCATTATGGCTTACAGCGCCAAGTATGCCAGCGCCTTCTACGGTCCCTTCCGCGATGCAGCTGATTCTGCACCGCATTTTGGCAACCGCAAAACCTACCAGATGGATGTGCGGAACTCTCGTGAGGCATTGCACGAGGTGGAGTTGGATATTGAGGAAGGGGCGGATATCGTCATGGTGAAGCCGGGCCTTGCCTTTTTGGATGTGCTTCGCCAGACGGCTGAAATCAGCAATGTGCCTGTGGCTGTGTACAACGTGAGCGGCGAATATGCCATGGTCAAAGCCGCCGCACAGAACGGCTGGATCGACGAGAACGCCATCATCCGCGAAACACTTATTGCTTTTAAACGGGCTGGTGCCGACATCATCATTACCTACCACGCCAAGGAAGCTTTGGAAAAGGGATTGGTGGGGTAAGGAAATTAGGATGAACCATTCCATTAGCGAAAAACTTTTTGCAGAAGCCAAGACTTTGATGCCGGGCGGCGTGAACAGCCCGGTCCGTGCCTACAGCAACGTGGGCGCAGTTCCTCCGTTCATCGCCCGCGCGAAGGGCAGTCACATCTTCGATGTGGACGGCAACGAATATGTGGATTACGTGGGCAGTTGGGGCCCGATGATGCTCGGCCACGCCCATGACGCGGTCATCAAGGCGGTGGCGTCGACAGCTGAAAACGGTTTGAGTTTCGGCGCTCCGTGCGGCCTAGAATCGGAACTGGCGAAACTCGTGATGAGCTTTGTGCCGAGTGTTGAAATGATTCGCATGGTGAACAGCGGCACAGAGGCGACCATGAGCGCCATCCGTGCGGCTCGTGGCTTTACCGGCCGCGACAAGATTATCAAGTTCGAGGGCTGCTATCACGGCCACAGCGATAGCCTTCTCATCAAGGCGGGCTCTGGCATGCTCACCACGGGCAAACCCAGCAGCAAGGGTGTCCCGGCCGACCTCGCGAAGTACACGCTCACGCTCCAGTACAACGATGTGGCGGGCGTCCGCGAGACTTTCGACAAGATTGGCGACGAAATCGCGGGCGTGATTGTGGAACCTGTCGCGGGCAACATGGGTGTTGTTCCTGCGAAGCCCGAATTTTTACAGGCCCTTTCCGAAGAAACCAAGAAGCACGGCGCCCTTTTGATTGTGGACGAAGTAATGACGGGCTTCCGCGTGGGCATCCATTGCGCACAAGGTTTGTACGGCATCAAGCCGGACCTCACCACGTTCGGGAAAATCATTGGCGGCGGCATGCCGGTGGGCGCTTATGGCGGTCGCCTGGATGTGATGCAGCAGATTGCTCCCTTGGGCGGCATTTACCAGGCGGGAACTTTGTCCGGGAATCCGGTCGCCATGGCGGCGGGCCTTGCCACGATGCGCGAACTCAGCGGCAATCCTGAACATTACGTGCGCGCCGAACGCTCCACGACGAACTTGCTCAATGGCCTCAAGGACGCGGCCGCTTCTGCAGGGATTCCGCTCACCGCGAACCAGGTGGGCTCCATGGGTTGCATCTTCTTTACCGAAGGCCCCGTGCAGTGCTTCGCCGACGTGCAAAAGTCAGACTTGGAACTGTTCCGCAGGTACTTCCTTGGGATGCTCGACGAAGGCATCTACTTGGCCCCGAGCCAGTTCGAAGCGATTTTCGTGAGCTCCGCCCACACCGATGACGACATCCAAAAGACAGTGGATGCCGCGAAGAAGGTGTTCAAAAGTTTGGTCTGATTTTCGCAGAGGTTCTTTAAGCGAAATTTCATACATGTGTTAGGCGGAAAATATTTTACGAGGTGCTTATGAAACTTTCCGAATTCTCCTTCTGGCTTGATAATCTCTTGGAACCTTGGGCTTTCAAGGATTATTGCGTGGATGGCCTTTGCGTAGAAGCTGGCGATCAGGTGACGAAAATTGTGACGGGTGTGAGTTTTCGGGACCGTCTTATCGATGCTGCCATCGAGCAGGAAGCGGACTGCATCATCGTCCATCATCCCAACGGCTTCTGGAACGGAGACAACCGCGTTCTGACGGGGAAGTTCGGGGAGCGCATGAAGCGCCTCATGAAGCATGGCATCTCCCTCTATGGCTACCACCTCCCGCTGGACGGTCACCCTGAAATCGGGAACAACGCCCTCATTGCTGCGGCTTTTGACCTCACCAATCGGGAGGGATTTATGCGGGAGGGGGAGCGGCCCGTTGGCTGGACCGGAGAATTCCCGATGGCACTCAACTGGCAGCAGTTCCTGAACCTGGCCCGAAAGATCTTCCCACATGGGGTCCAGACGGAACTCTTCTACGGTGCGGATTCCATCAAGAAGGTGGCCATCTGCAGCGGCAGCGGGGCGAGCGGTATTGAGGAAGCGCTTGACTTGGGCTGCGATGCATTCATTACCGGCGAAATCAAGGAAGCGGTTCCTATAGCGGTGGAGGAGGCATGCTTCAATCTGATTGCGGCGGGTCATCACCGTACCGAGGTCTTCGGTGTGAGGGCTTTGGCGGAAAAAATCCAGAAGGAACTGTCAATTCCTGCGAATTTCGTGGATATCGACAACCCGATATAGGCTTGTTTGGAGCCGATACGAAGGATTCTTTGCCCGATATTGACCCGTCTTTGCCCATCCCCCCATATTTTTCAATTTTTTCTCGAAAGAATGAACCACTTGGCCATTTTTTAGGTATATTCAAAGGGTAAAATATTCCAACTTGGAATAATCGGTGGTTAGACTGCCGCAAAATGATGAAGGTATTTGATGAATCGGTATGATCTTGTATTGCTTGGCTTGATTCTGGAGCACGAACGCAGTGGCTATGACATCATTACGGAAATTCGTGACCGGGAGTTGGACCGCTGGGCAAACTTGAGTACTTCCACCGTTTATAACCGTTTGACCACTCTCGAGAAGAACGAGTGCATCGTGGGCCGCACGGAACGGGACGGAAATCGTCCAGAGCGCGTGGTTTTCAATATTACGGAAAAGGGCAGGGAGGTGCTTCGCAAGGAAGTGCTGAAGCATCTGACCGGCTTCAACGACGACCCCCGCACCTTGGGCTTTGCCTTCCTCTTTGGCGCCGACAACAAGGAACTCATCCGCACGCTGGAGGTTCATGAGCGCCGCCTAGTTCAGGAGATTGAGAATCTGGAGAAGATGATTGCGGAAGAGCCGAAGCCCACGCTTTATCCGGAAGGCCCGTTCCTCAACTGCATGAGCCGCGACCACATCCTGGTGGAGCTCAAGTACGTCCGCGCCGCCATCAGTATCCTCAGGGACCCTGTCCGCAACAAGAAACTGGACGGATACTTCTACATCAACTTCGGTAACCGCCAGTTCGTGAAGGACCACGACTTGGAAGGCGAGCAGAAATAATTATGAATGCAGAATGCAGAATGATGAATTGAGATTTGCGAGAAATAATTCTTAATTTTGAATTGAAGACCAATCTCGAGACTAATTTATAATTCATAACTTATAACTTGTAATTTTTAACTTAACCCCTCTCTAACGGAGATAAAATGGCTACAACAAAAGCAAAGAAAAGCGCCAAGAAGACTGCTGCTAAGAAGGTTGCCCCCAAGGCTGCCGCTCAGTACGGTTATTTTGACGACGCCGCTAAGGAATACGTTCTTACCACACCGGCAACCCCGATCAAGTGGTGCAACTATGTTGGTACTCTGAACTTCGGTGGTATCGTGGATACTACTGGTGGTACGCTGGTTTGCAAGGGCGACCCCGCTTTGAACCGTATTACCAAGTACATCGCCCAGATGCCTTGCTCTGACTTCAAGGCCAGCACCGTGTACATCCGCATCAAGGATGGCAACGGCTTCAAGGTGTTCTCTCCGTTCGTGGTTCCCACCCTCACCAAAATGGACAAGTGGGAATGCCATGTGGGTCTTTCCTACATGCGCTGGATTGCCGAATGCCTCGGCGTCCGCACTCAGGTGACGATTTTTGTGCCGACGGGCTCCAACACGCTCCTCCAGGACATCCAGGTAACGAACCTCGGTGGTAGCGCCAAGGAAATCGATGTGATTCCAGTTTATGAATTCAGCCACTTTGAAGCTGAAAAGCAGCTCACCAACGCTGACTGGGTTCCTCAGACCATGACCCTCAAGGCTCATTGGGAAAAGGATAAGCATGTTGTTTTGGAACAGTATGCCTACATGAAGCGCGACTACGCTGTGAACTATGTGACCGCTAACTGCAAGGTCGGTTCCTTCGATGGCGACCGCCGCGTGTTCCTCGGAGCTAACGAAATGGGCTCCTGGGCATGCCCCCTCAGCCTCGGCAACAAGGAACTCTCCAACAGTGAATGCGACCGTGGCGACAACATCGCTGCCCTCATGATTCACGGTGGCAAGATTGCAGCCAAGAAGACCTTCCGCACCTGCACACAGCTCGGTCAGGAACAGAGCCTCAAGGTTGCTGCCAAGGCCATCGCCAAGTACCGCGACTTGAAGAATGTGGACAAGGCTTTTGCGGAACTTGCCGACTTCTGGAAGAACTATCTCTCTACCATCCAGGTGAACACTCCGGATGCTTCCTTCAATACCATGGTGAACGTGCACAACCCGCGCCAGTGCCACACCACCAAGAACTGGAGCCGCTATCTGTCCCTCTATCAGTTGGGCTACGGCACCAGCCGTGGTATCGGTTATCGTGACTCCACGCAGGATTTGATGGGCGTCATGAGCCACATGCCGGAAGAAGCACTGGTTCTCACCAAGAACTTGATTTCTGTGCAGCGTCCGGAAGGTAACGCCATGCACCAGTACGCTCCTCTCGCTCTCGCCGAAGATACTGGCAGCGAAGCTAACGCCGGTGACTCTCGTGAAAAGGCTGGCGTGAAGGATGCCAAGGGCAACCCGATGTATGCCGACTGGTACGGCGATGACCATCTTTGGATTGTCCTCACGGTGGCTAGCTACCTGAAGGAAACGGGCAAGATGAGCCTCCTGAAGGAAGAAATTCCGTTCTATGTGGCCGGCAAGAAGCGCGCAGCCCGCCCCAAGGGCACTGTGCTCGAACACTTGCAGCGCTCTGTGAAGTTCTCTCGCGAACACTTGGGCAAGCACAAGCTCCCGCTCCTCGGCTTTGCTGACTGGAATGACTGCATGAACCTCCCGCTCGGTGCTGAATCCACCTTCAATACTGCTTTGTATGCCAAGGCACTTCTTGAAATGATGGACATCGAAGAACAGCTGGGCGATAAGAAGGCTGTTGCCATGTATAAGGGCTGGTACGAAGACGTGAAGAAGGCCTTCAATGACAGCGCCTGGGATGGCAAGTGGTGGACTCGTTGGTTCGACAAGGACGGCAACGGCTACGGCGTTTCCAAGGCCAAGTACGGCAAGATTTATTGTAACGGTCAGTCCTGGCCGGTAATCGCTGGCATTGCTTTCGGCGACCGCGCTAAGCAGGGCATGGACAGCCTGAACAAACTTCTCAACACCAAGTATGGCGTGAAGAGCTCTACTCCGGGCTATCGCGGCTTTGAACCTGCAGTGGGTGGCATCTCCACCTATCCTCCAGGAGCAAAGGAAAACGGCGGTATCTTCCTCCACACGAACCCGTGGGTGATGATTGCCGAAACCATCCTTGGCCGCGGCGACAAGGCCTTCCAGTACTACAACCAGATTAATCCGGCTTCCAAGAACGGCATCCTCGACGTGTTCGAATCCGAACCGTACTGCTATCCGCAGAACATCCTCGGTGACGAACACAAGCAGTTCGGTATGGGTCGTAACGCGTGGCTCTCCGGTACTTCCACCTGGACGTATCAGGCTGCTACGCAGTTCATCATCGGTATCCGTGCCAACTACAAGGGCCTCGTTGTGGATCCTTGCATTCCGAGCAAGTGGGATGGCTTCACGGCTACCCGTAAGTTCCGCGGTGCAACATACGAAATCTCCGTGAAGAACCCGAAGCACGTGTGCAAGGGCGTGGCTCAGATGGTTGTTGATGGCAAGGCTATCGACTCCAACATTGCCCCGATCTTTACGAAGGGTGTGCACAAGGTCGAAGTCACATTGGGATAATTGTTCGTAAGGCGAATGTCGCACCCAAGCTTGCTTGGGTATGACTGAACCGAAGAACAATCTACCACGTAGTGGTAGCATTTGCGCGATAACCTGCGTAATACGTCGTTTCCCCAAAGAGGATAACTCCACTAAGGGGTAAACCCCAAGTGTCGTATAGTTCGTCCCCTCACGTACGATTTGTACGCTACGGGGACTCGCACCTAGTCTTACTTGGTTCTCCTGCAAATTATAGAAAGTGGAGTTTCCGCTCTCGCTCGGTACTAATCAAATTTTGATAAAAAGGACGCTTGAAAAAGCGTCCTTTTTCGTTGCCCAAATTCAGCCCCTAGTTGCCAATCCAATTATTTTATCTATATTCAAAATGGGATAACAATAAGGATTGGATATGAAAAAGGGTGTTGCTTTTTTTGCATTTTTCTTCTTGTGCGCAGTTTCCTCCATCAGTGCTGTAGACATGGTGGAGCAGTATCTGGACTATTCCGACCATTTGGTGAATCTGAACAACAATCCAGCTCGTGGTGTAACTAGTCATCGGGGTATTTACCTGAAGCCGGGGAAAACACAGGAATTGACGGGGAATCTCATCTATGCCGACTTTATGCGGTTGTTGATAGACCTGGGAGGCTTTTCCAGTAATGCATGGACATACGACGAACAAAAGAACAGGGTGCCTCGTGGTGTCTCCCAACCCTTGGACGAGGTTTCTTTGAATAATGTTCGCGCTGTACTGGATTCTATCCGCCGTCGTGGTGGAACATGCACCATTCGAACATCCTATGACATTGATTGCCGCGGCGATCAGGACCCGGGCCTGACTACAACACTGACTCACGCAAAACAATTGGCCGAAATTTATAGCGACTACGAAGATGTGATTCACTATGTGGAAGTAGGAATGTTTGGTACCTGTGGCGAGCAAACATCGGGTAGTGGTGAACACATGGTAAAGACCTTGCAGGTTTTCTTGGACAATTCCAGTTCCGGCATCAAGTATGGTATGCGTAGCCCGCAAACAGTTGGCCTTTGGCTTGGCTTAAAGGATTATTATGAAAAGGGTGGCTGGTACATCTATCCGGATTGGCGTATTGATTCAAAGCGTTTTCAGGATAGTGCCCAGGCTCGTGGAGAGTTGATGACGCGTGTGGGCCTGTATAACGATGGCTACTTGGGAAGTGACGATGATTTGGGCACGTATTTGGAAACTGGTGGAGCTCAGGGCCCAATCACTCGCGAACATATTATTGAATGGATGGAGGAATATGGCAAGGTTGTTCCCTATGGCGGTGATTTCGTCTGCAACTATAATGGAGATAAACGCCCGCCGTTGAATACGGGTAAATATCTGGCTTACGAGGGTTTCCGTACTCACACGTCCTATATTGGCGGCTCCATGTCTGACAAATGCTATAACTTCATGGACACTGTAACATTTGTAGGCCCGGATCCAGAGTATAGTGGAAAAACCAAGGAGAAGGAATACGCCCGGGATCATTTCGGTTATCGCTTTGTGCTCCGTGACTCAAAAATTATCGAGTCTGTGGGCATTGGCGGCCTTTTAAAGATGAATCTCAAAATTCAGAATGTGGGCTTTGCGAACAATCTTGTTTCAAAGAAGGCAACCGTTATTTTGAAAAATGGCTCGACGACGCTGGAACTTCCGATGAATGTTGACCCCACCAAAATTTATTCCAAGAAACTCAAGATGAAAACGGGTGTAGATGACAATCCCACCAAGATGTGGACTGGCAGTAACTATTCCGATATCATTGAGGATACTCCCGAATTTGATGGGGTGAATGAACTCAATCCTGTTATCAAATTGCCTGAGGATATGCAGGAAGGGGAGTGGGAAGTATATATGCGAATCTCTCATTATGGAGATTATAAGACGGATAACAATTACCATGTCATCCAGTTTGCGAATGACACCAATTATTTTGACAAGGTTACGGGTTCCAATTACCTAGGAAAGTTCATTCTCTCCAATAGTACCTATGTCGACCCCGGTGAATTCCCCCCAAGTTCTAGTTCAGAGATTCAGTGGTCTTCATCCTCAAGTTCAAAAATTTCAGACGAATGGTTCTCTTCTAGTTCACTGGCGCTTGATTTGCTGGATACCTGCGTTACCTTTGTGAAGGGTGCCGGAGGATACGGCGATAACTGCTACAATGATGGCCTTGACAGCATGACTATAGGCAAGTGCTACACCTTAAATCCAGGAAGAGACCTTGAAACAACGGCAATTCCTAAGAAGGCCAACAATTCCTTCTATTGGCGAGAATTTGATTGTGGTTCTTGGAAGGGAATCAGGGATTCCATAGTAATTGCACGAGGGGGCTATGTCGAGAGCAGTTCTTCCGCGGAAGAATCCAGCTCCAGTGAGGAATTTGAAAGCAGTTCAAGTGAAAATGGCGAAAGTAGTTCTTCCGCGGAAGAATCCAGTTCCAGTACAGGAGAAGAAGGACTCCGTGATGGGTTCAACTTCAACAACATTCATCTCACGATTTCTCATCGTAGCATTCAAATTACGGGAATGGCTCCGAATACATCTGTGACGTTGATGGATTTGCAGGGAAGAACATTGTTACGCAAACAGTCTACGAAGTCAAGTTGTGAGTTAATTGTTTCTCAGCCAGGCAAATATCTTGTCCGTCTGGGGAATAGTATAGAACTCGTCACGGTGAAGTAAGTTACGCTTCGTAAAGGAGGATTGTTTTGAAAGTAAAAATCTGTTTTTCGCTTGTTGTTTTGGGCTTGTTTTCATTCATTTCTGCAGCCTCCATGGTTGACCAGAATTTGGATTATACTGACCATTTGATTGAAATCAAAAAGAACCCAGGCCGAGGCGTAACAAGTCATAAGGGCTTCTATCTCAGTCCCGGTAAGGAATTGAATTTAAAATCTAATGGTACCGTCTACGCAGATTTTATGCGTTTCTTGATAGATTTAGGAGGCTTTTCCAGTAATGCCTGGACCTATGAAGGTGAAGGAGAGAGTCGTATAAAAGTGCCTCGTGGAGTTTCGGGCCCCTTGGACGAAGTCTCTCTGAATAATATCCGTGCCGCTTTGGATTCCCTTCGTCGGCGCGGTGGCTCCTGCACTATCCGCGCCTCTTATGATGACGACTGCCGCGGAAGTCAGGATCCGGACATAGAAACTACTTTAATTCACACGAAACAGCTGGCGGAATTGTATAGTGATTATGAAGATGTAATTCACTTTGTAGAGCTAGGTATGTTTGGAACCTGTGGCGAAATGACAACTGGCGGTCAGGATAATCACGCGAAGGCCTTGCAAACATTTCTTGAAAATTCTAGTTCAGGGATTAAAGTGGGTGTCCGCAGTCCTCAAGTGGTTGCTTTATGGATGGGGCTCAAGGACCCTTATTCCACTTGGTATGTCTATCCCGATTTTCACGCCGATTCTGCAAGATTTCAGGATACCGCGAAATCTCCGAATTATGCACCCTACATGAACCGAGTTGGCCTCTACAATGATGGCTACCTTGGCAGTGATAATGATTTGGGAACCTTTGGTAGTGGAGATCCTTACCCCATTTCCAGAGAAAAGGTGATTTCCTGGATGGAAAAATACGGTGTTGAAGTTCCCTATGGTGGTGACTTTGTCTGTAATTATAATCCAGAAGGGGTCCGTCCTATCAATACAGGAGCTTTCCTTGCTTATGAGGGATTCCGTACCCACACCTCCTACATTGGAGGCTCAATGGCAGGCAAATGCTACAATTTTATGGACACGGTGACGTTTGTGGGACCGGATTTGGAATATAGTGGTAAAACAAAGGAAAAGGAATATGCACGTGACCATTTTGGTTACCGCTTTGTGGTGCGTGATTCCAAAATCATAGATTCCGTTGGTATTGGCGGAAAACTGAAGATGGATGTTAAGCTCCAGAATGTGGGCTTTGGCAATAACCTAATGGTGAAAAAGGCGACCGTCATCCTAAAACAGGAAACTGCAACGGATACGACAATCATAGAATTGCCTATGGGTATTGACCCTACAAAGATATATTCTAAGAAATTGAAAATGAAAACGAAGGACCCTTTAAAAGCGTGGTTGGGTTATAACTTCAGCGATTTGATGGAGGATGAACCTGAATTTGATGGCGTGAACGAATTGGCTCCAAAGATTCGATTGCCAGAAGATATGCCTCAGGGCGAATGGAAAGTCTATATGCGCATTTCCCAATATGGCGACTACAAAACAGATAAAAACTTCCATGTAATTCAATTTGCCAATGATACCAACTACTTTGACAAGGCTACAGGTTCTAATTATCTAGGAAAGTTTGTTCTTTCGGATAAAATCGAGGTGGTTGAGGACGATGATGGATTGGTTGAACAGAGTGCGCTAAATCCAAATCTTATTCATGTGGATTTTCGCTCGAATATGTTGAATGTTCATAATGCTACAGAGGTGGAAGTCTATAACCTTCAAGGAAAATGTGTTTTCAAAAAATTTACCAGTGTGATGAATGAACAGATTCCTCTACAGTTGCCCCAAGGAATGTATGTGGTGTATGCCCATAATAAGGGCATGAGTAAATCTCTGCGCATCGCAATCCATTAGCGGTTTTATTACTCAAATCATTTGAAAGTTTCGTTTAAATCCCGTGCAGCAAAAATGCCGGGATTTTTTGTTACTATATTGGCTATAAATGATTAGGGGTATAATATGAATTGGAGTGTTTTGAAAGTATTGTCATGCGCGGCGGTGGTTTGCGCTTCGGTAAGTTTGGCTGCAGAATCTGCAGTAGATGTCTTTGGCAGTAAGAAGTTCTTCAAGACTGTCTCAGGGACGATAGAATGGACTTCGGAACATTGGGGTAATGGAATTTATAGAGAATGTACCAACTGGTCTGCCGATAGTTATGATCCTTATGACTGGTCTGATAATCGGAGCTCCAATGAAGGAGACGGTTTTGTTATTGATGGCAATGGTCAGATGCAATTGCTGGGCTCGGGTCCTCGATTCCATATCAATAGTCAGCAAAGTTGGGCAAGTACAAAGCAGTTTTACAAGAATGTGGAATGGACTGGTTATTTTAAGAGAAAAGCCCTTGGTGGAAAGGATTATGGCGGAATGGTTGTGGGCGTTCGAAGTGGCGCTCTCGGACATGGCTCCTCGGGTGGCAACAACTGTGATGCCAATACCTATTATGCCCGCTTTCGCAATGACGGTAAGTGGGATTTTGAAAAGGAATTGCAACATCCAGGAAGCTACTATCGTAGTGGTTCCGGCATAGGCCATCAAGACCCTCTTTGGGGGGGGACTTCTCTTCCGGTAGGTCGTTGGATTGGCATGAAGTATATTGTGTACAATTCAAGTGAAGAGTCTGTACACCTTGAGCTCTATATTGATTCCATTTCGGGAGGAAATCCTTCAAAAGCGGTGTGGAAAAAAGTAGGCGAGGCTGATGATGCCGGTAATGATTGGTCTGGAGCCAGTGGTGGAGCTGCTACAATTTCGGGTTGTAAATATTCTAATGCCTACACGGCAATTCTTAATGGCGGCGGAATTATATTGATGCGCACGGATGATGACCAACCTTATTACAAGTATGTTACCATTCGCGAAATTGACCCGACTGCAAAATTTACAGAGGAAGAATATGGCGACATTGACTATTCCTCCAGTTCTGTAACTTCATCTTCTTCAGGTAGCAGTTCTAAGCCTGGTTCTACATTCACAGGAGTTGGCGAAGACGACTTTGGCTTTTCCATGAAATATCCGACAAAGGATGGCTACAAGACTTGGACTTCTGCCTATTGGGGCAATGGAAAGAACTACACGATTAACTACTGGCCCCGTGATTCACTTGACCCTACGGGTTGGGCCGATGACCAGAGCGGCGATGGCAGCAGTGTGGATCATTTCCGTGTTTTTGGAGATGGCCGCATGCAGATGATTAGCAACATTCCTCGCTTCCACATCAATTCTCTAGACAAGGAACTGACGGAGACTCAAAAACAGTTCTTCCGTGATATGGAATGGACAGGCTATTTTATGCGCAATGCAGAAGGCGGCAAGGATCATGGTGGCCTTGTGGTGGGCCTTCGTAGTGGGCCAGATAATCATGGGTCTAGCGAGGGCGATGATTGTCAAGCGAATACCTATTATGCCCGTTTTATGAATTCAGGAAAGTGGGATTTTGAAAAGGAACTGAAGCATCCTGGCAGCTTCGTTCGCAGTGGTTCTGGCATCGGTAAGCAGGACCCGCTATGGGGTGGAGAAAAACTCCCCGTAGGCAAATGGATTGGCATGAAGTACATCGTCTACAATAAGGACGAAAGTACCGTGCGTTTGGAATTGTACATCGATTCCACCAGTAGCGCTACACCTCCGGGAAAGTGGGAGCTGGTAGGCATGGCGGAAGACAATGGAAAGTCTTGGTCTGGGGCAAGTAACAATGCCTCTACAATTGAAGGGTGTGAAGCATTCGGCCTTACAAGCGCCTATACCGCCATTCTTCAGGGAGGTGGAACGGCTTTGATGCGTTCGGATAACGACAATCCCTACTACAAGTATGTGACCCTTCGTGAAATTGACCCTTCGGATATTCCCATGGCTCCTTCAAGTTCTTCAGAGAAAGCGGAGTCTTCCAGTTCAATTGCGCTGGAAGTGTCTTCGAGCTCTATCAAGAATGCGGAATCATCAAGTTCAGTAGATGATTTTGATTCATCTTCGTCATTTGAAGAGGATGCTTCGTCAAGTTCTGAGAAGTTTTCGAGTTCGTCATACCCTGAATTTGATGTGTCGTCTTCTTCATCGGAAATAAATTTATCTAGTTCCACAGAGGAGGAGTCTTCAAGTTCTGGAGGCGGGATGCGTGTTGCTCAAGGAACTGCGCTCCCGACGTTTACTGTTGCGGTGGATGGACGAAACGTTCGTATCTTAGCAGATGTGCCGCAAAGAGATGCTGTGCTTATGGATATGCAGGGGAGAGTTTTGCAAAAGATATCTCTGCAAAAAAAATCTGTATTGCAGGCTCCGTCTGCTGGAATGTATTTTGTTCGTGTGAATAATCAATTGCAACGCATTGTTGTTCGTTAAAAAGGGAAAGAAAATGAAATCTCTGAATTTATGCTTTGGTCTTATTGCCGCCGCCTTGTTTATTGCCTGTGGTGATGACAGTGGGTCTAATGTTTCCGATGAGAA
Source organism: Fibrobacter sp. (assembly GCA_024398875.1). Classification (GTDB taxonomy): domain Bacteria; phylum Fibrobacterota; class Fibrobacteria; order Fibrobacterales; family Fibrobacteraceae; genus Fibrobacter. Next base: position 212,063 of record JAKSIJ010000003.1, on the reverse strand, counting down.
CTCCTCCAGTAGTGAACTGGATTTGTCAAGTGGCGCAGAACCCAGTTCTAGTGAAAGCCCTCAAGGCTTTTCTAGTGAAAATGCTGCGGGCTCTTCTGCTAGCGGTGCAGTGACGGATGTATTCGGCTCTAAGGAATTCTATGCTACAAAAGCGGGAACGATTGAATGGACGTCGGCTCATTGGGGCAACGGGAATGCCCGTGGTGTGAGCTGGGACGGAGATCCGGATGACCCGACGGGTTGGACGGATAACCGCAGTGACGGAGATGCAAACCCTTTCTTCAAAATTGATGGACAGGGTGTGATGCAGATGATGAGTTCCGGCCCTCGATTCCATATCAATGCCAACGACAACAACTCCACTCAAAAACAATTTTTCAAGAATGTGGAATGGACTGGCTACTATCGTCGCGGCGAGGCTTCCGTAGGTGGCCCTGATTGGGGTGGCATGGTTGTGGGTGTCCGCAGTGGCAATTTAGGGCATGCCTCCAGTGGAGGCAATAATTGTGACGCCAGTACTTATTATGCCCGGTTCCGCCATGATGGAAAATGGGATTTTGAGAAGGAATGGAAACACCCTGACAGCTATTACCAGAGCATGGGCGTGATTGGCCAGCAGACGCCGCTTTGGGGTGGAGAAAAACTTCCTGCTAATCGTTGGATTGGCATGAAGTATATCGTATATAATTCTACTGAGACTTCGGTTCATTTAGAACTCTATATTGACTCCATATCTGGAGGTGAACCCAGCTTAGCTAAATGGGAAAAAGTTGGTGAGGCAGATGATGCCGGAGCCGATTGGTCCGGGGCAGCATACGGTGCAGCAACTATTAGCGGCTGTGAGAGTTATAATGGCTTGGTGGACGCAAAATCCGCAATTTTAGAGGGCCACGGAGCAGTTCTTATGCGTACTGATGGAAATGCCAACAATGTTGTTCAGGCTGAGTACAAGTATGTGACTGTCCGTGAAATTGATCCAACAGCCCGTTTGGAATAATTCCTGCTCAATCTGCCAAAATAAAAAGCGCCTGCGATGGTCTCCATCGGGCGCTTTTTTTATATTTAGTCCGTAAATTTTAACAAGGAATGAAAATGCGTTCTCTTAAAATGGTTTCTCGCGGAATTTTGACGGTTGCCTTGGCTGCAGGGCTTGCATCTGCTCAGCTTTTGAACAGCAAGAGCATGGATGTGATTCGTGTGGAAAAGGCTGGCATTTCTGCCGGTAAGATTGATAGTCTTACCCAGATGCTTGCCGCTCAGCAGTTCCCGGGCAAGAAGCTGAATGACGAACAGATGACCCAGGTCCGCTATGCGGTGATTGACAATTTGGTGGGTCAGGAATTGGTGAAGCTTGAAGCTCAGAAGCAGGGGATCAAGGTGGCGAAGTCCAAGGTGGACAGCACCGTGAAACTCTTCAAGGCTCAGTTTGGCAGTGAAGAGGTGTTCCAGAAGGAACTGAAGAAGTCCAACACTACTATGGCCCAGTTCGAAAAGAAGATTGAGGAACAGCTTCAGAGCGAAATCATTCTGGAGAAGAAGGTGCCGTATCCTGGCAATCCCACTGAAAAGCAGATGCAGGCTTTCTGGGAATTGAACAAGGGCAAGGTTGTGGTTAGCGACACTGTTAGCGGAGCTCGCATCTTCATTAGCACCAAGGGCAAGTCTGCTCAGGAAATTAGCGATGCCAAGGACATGCTGAAGGGCCTTGCCGCTCAGGTTCGCAGCAAGAAGGCTACGTTTGCACAGCTGGCTGCTGTTTACAGCGACGATAAGGATGCCAAGAAAACTGGCGGCATCATGAACAAGTTCATTGCCAAGTCCAAGGGCGACGGCTATGTGAAGGCTATCGCCAAGATGAATGTGGGAGAAATTTCCGACATCATCACCGAGAAGGACGGCATCAGCATCTTCATGCTTACCGAGAAGAACGATGGCAAGTATGAAAGCTATAAGTTCCAGATTGAATACATCCTCCGCGTTCAGGCGGAACAAGACCGTCAGCAGCAGTTGAAGGCCTATCTGGATGGCCTTGGAAAGACCTATAAGGTTCAGTACCTGGATAAGAAGTATACGCCTCCTGAGGCAATCGGGGCGGCCAAGTAATGGCATTCCAGACGACGCATACCGGGCTTATCGATTTACGCGCCCGCGTGGATAAGCTCTGGGGGTATCTTTGACTTAGAGGCTAAGCAAGAAGAACTCTATGTGCTGGAGAAGGACTCCAGCGATCCAGACCTTTGGAATAATCAGGAAAAAGCCCAATCTATGATGAAGAAGATTGGGAATATTCGTGATTTGCTGAATTCCTGGAATGAAGTTTCCCAGACATGCAATGATTTGGCCGAACTCTATGAAATGAGCAAGGATGAGGATTCGGCGGAGCTTACGGCTTCCATTGAATCTGATGTGGCGGCATTGAAGGCCCGTATTGAGGAGATGGAATTCAAGAAGATGCTGAACGGGCCGGACGATGCTTGCAATTGCCTTTTGACGCTTCATCCGGGTGCGGGTGGCACGGAAGCCCAGGACTGGGCGCTGATGCTCTTCCGCATGTATACCCACTTCTTTGAACGCGAAAAGATGGACTTCAAGGTGGTGGATTTTCAGGAGGCGGAAGACGCCGGTCTGAAGAGCGCCACTATCGAAGTGACTTGCGAAAATGCCTACGGCTTGCTTCGCTCGGAAATCGGCGTGCACCGCCTGGTGCGCATCAGTCCCTTTGATGCAAATGCCCGGCGGCATACAAGCTTCTGTGCGCTGTACCTCTATCCGGAACATGACGACGTGGAGTTCGATTTGGATATGGCGGATGTGCGTGTGGATACCTACCGCAGTAGTGGCGCCGGTGGCCAGTACATCAACAAGACGGATTCCGCTGTGCGCATGACCCACTTGCCCACGGGCATTATGGCCAGTTGCCAGACGGAACGTTCTCAGATTCAGAACCGCGAGACTTGCTACAAGATGCTCAAGGTCATGGTGCAGGAACACTACCGCCTGGAAGAAGAAGCGAAGCGCGACGCCCGTATGGCAGAGAAGAAGAAGGTGGAGTGGGGAAGCCAGATTCGCAGCTACGTGCTGCAACCGTACCAGCTGGTGAAGGATCTCCGCACCAATGTGGAAACCTCTGACACCGCAGGCGTGCTGGATGGGAAAATCAAACCTTTCATTAACGCATACCTGCTAAGCACCAGCGAAGCAGAAAAATCCTAGAAATATTCTAGAAATTCCTTAAAAGGCATACTATTGTGCGGTTAAAGGCAAAATAGTATGCCCTTGGATTCAAAGTTGTATGCTCCCGTACGTACTATTCGCATTGTTTTGTGTAGATAGTACGTATTCATGGATGCTTGAAACTCGTTTTTTATTTCGTACAAAATAAAAAAGGCATACTTTTTCGCAAAAAGAACGAAAATAGTATGCCTTTTCGGCGTTCCGGGTTGCGACTCGGATATGCGGATGAATAAATTCACCCGCGTATCGTTCGCCTTAATCTTCGTCCTCTGCGGGCTTCTTGGATTCCTGCTTGCGCTTCAGGTGATCCAGCGTATTCTTGCGGAGGCGGAGAACTTCCGGAGTCACTTCGATGCATTCGTCATCGTTGATGAAGGTAACGCATTCTTCCAAAGTGAGGCGGCGGTAAGGTGTCAGCTGAATCATGTCATCAGCGGCCTTGGAACGCATGTTGGTAAGGTGTTTACCCTTGGTGACGTTCACCACGATATCTACGTCGCGGTTGTGTTCGCCCACAATCATACCCGGATAGACTTCTGCACCCGGGCCGATGATGAGGTAGCCACGTTCTTCCAAGTTGGAAAGAGCGTAGCTTGCAGATTCGCCAGGTTCCTTTGCAATGAGCACACCGTTGATGCGGGTGGGAATATCGCCCTTGTAGGGCTGGTATTCCTTGAAGATGGACTGGGAAACTGCGTAACCCTTGGAGAGGGAAAGCAGCTTCGGACGAATACCGATGAGGCCACGGCTGGGAACCACGAACTCGAGCGTTACGCGGTCGTTGTCGTCGGTCATCATGTTTACCATTTCGCCCTTGCGCTGCTGGATTTCCTGGATGCAGGCTCCGCTGAATTCGCTGGGCACTTCCACCTTGAAATCTTCCACAGGTTCCAGGAGCTTTCCGCTTTCATCGTTGTGGAAAATCACCTGAGGACTGCCGATGGTGAATTCGTAAAGTTCGCGGCGCATGTTTTCCACCAGAATGGTAAGGTGGAGAATGCCACGGCCAGAAACCTTGAATGTAGATGCACCGTCAATCTTTTCCACCAGGAGGGCGGGGTCAGCCATGTGGGCGCGTTCCAGACGTTCCTGCAATTGGTTACCCGTCATGAACTTTCCTCCGTACTTGCCGGCCAGGGGCGAGGTGTTCACCGTGAAGTTCATGGAGATGGTGGGCGGGTCGATGTGAATGCGGGGAAGGTGTACCGGATTGTTTGTTGCACTGATGGTATCACCGATATCGAAAGTATCGAGACCAGCGAGAAGGATGATGTCACCTGGACCAGCTTCGTCCACCGGCTTTGGCGTGAGGCCTTCATAGCGCAGAATCTTCTGAGGGCGAATGGTCTTCACAGAGCCATCGGTAAATGCCTGAGCGTAAGTCTGGTTTGCCTTGAATGTTCCCTGCTGTACGCGGCCTACGGCCAAGCGGCCAAGGAAGGTGGAGTATTCCAGGGAGGCAATCTGCAGAAGAGGTTCTGCTGCGGGGTCGCCCTTGGGAGCTGGAATGCGTTCGATAATCTTGTCCATCAGGATGCTGAAGTTCCCATCCGGGTCTTCCATTTCGGCGCGGCAAATGCCAGTACGGCCACTACCGAACACCTTGTCGAAATCCAACTGCTGTTCGTTGGCATCCAGTTCGCAGAACAAGTCGAAAACCTTGTCGAGGGCGAGGAGCGGGTTACAGCCATCGCGGTCAATCTTGTTCACCACCACGATAGGAATGAGTCCCAGTTCCAGTGCCTTCTGGGTCACAAAGCGGGTCTGGGCCATGGGGCCTTCGAAGGCGTCCACCACCAGAAGCACTCCATCCACGGTTCCGAGAACGCGTTCCACCTGGCCACCGAAGTCGGCGTGCCCCGGGGTATCCACGATGTTCACGCGGTAGCCCTTGTACATGACGCTTGTGTTCTTGGAGAGAATGGTAATGCCGCGCTCGCGTTCCAGGTTGTCGGAGTCCATCACGCGGTCCACGACTTCTTCACCTTCGTGGAAGGTTCCGCATTGCTTCAACAGCTGGTTCACCAGAGTTGTTTTACCATGGTCTACGTGGGCGATGATGGCAACGTTTCTAATCTTTGACTGATCCATAGATATCTTGACCTCTAAGGTTCATTTTTGGGCCCAAAGATAGAAAAAAAGTGGCGTTTTTTCAACTCTTTTGCTATATTTCAAACCACTATGGCAAAAGAACTCGATAATTTTGATGACGAATTGGACGAGGAATCCGAGAAGGATTTTCTTGGTGAAGAATCTGCTGAAAACCTGGCTCCCATTGTTCGCGATTACACCACGCGCCGCATCCTGATTTGGGAAGAGAATGACACCAATCGCAATGCCTGCCTGGAAGTCCTTTCCGACCTTCTGGTGGGTGCAACCTTTAAGGCTGTTAAGACCGAGGAAGAAGCCATTGCCGAAATCGAGAATGACGACTGGGATACCTTCGTGGTGGATTTCTATACTGAGGGCGTTTCAGCCAGCGATTTCATCAAGCGCGCCAATAACTATCCGGGTTCCATTCTGGTGGCCATCTCCATGGGTCCGCTGACTTTGCCTGATGAACGCGATCCGTCTCGCACGGAACTGCTCCGCCGTCTGTTCGACATGGAACGGCCCGCTGCCCAGATTCACGGGTAAACGCAATTCACAATTCAAAATTTAAAATTCAAAATTCATAATTATCTCGAGAGAAATCGTCGTCAGAAGTCTCTCATACTTCATAATTCATAATTATTTCTGGCGAGTTCATCGTCAGATGCCTCTCGTACTTCATAATCCATAATTAATAATTAGTGCTTCGCACTCATTTTGACTTCGGCTCGGAAGTGCCCGAGCAAGCTCGGTCGTTTCACTCGCCTTAGTTATCAATTCACAATTCAAAATTCACAATTCAAAATTATCTTATGAGAATTCACCATCAGATGCTTCTCATACTTCATAACTCATAATTCATAATTGTTTCTGGCGAGTTCATCGTCAGAAGCTTCTCGTAATTCATGATTAGCGCATCGTGCTAATTTTTTTTACAAGACTAGCCAGCGTCCCTGCAACGAGGGCCACTACAATCAAGGCAAGGCTAATGGCTGTAGGAATCTCGTAGAGTTCCACAATCAGCATTTTCACGCCGATAAACGCCAGGATGAAGACGATGGCGTATTTCAGCTTGGCGAACTTGGCGAGCATTGCGGCTAGGGCGAAATAGAGGGAGCGTAGCCCGAGAATGGCCATGATGTTGGACGTGAACACGATGAAGGGGTCCAAAGTCACTGCAAAGATTGCGGGAATGGAGTCCACGGCAAAGAGTACGTCGGAAGTCTCGATGACGAATAGCGTCACGAGGAGCGGAGTGATGAACCGCTTTCCGTTTTCCTTAATGATGAAGGCGTGGCCTTCCATCTTTGTTGTGACAGGGAGGAACGCCCTGCAGAATCGGACTACGGCGTTCTTCTCCAAGTCCTGTTCCTCATCGTCTTTCCCGAACAACATTTTGAGGGCGGTGAAGATGAGAATGACGCCAAAGATGTACATGATCCAGCCGAAATGGAGGATGAGGGCGGTACCGCCAAAAATGAAAATGCCGCGGAGAATGATGGCGCCCAGAATACCCCAGAACAACACGCGATGCTGGTAGATTTGAGGAATCTTGAAGTAGGCGAAAATGGCTGCCATCACAAAGATGTTGTCGAGGGAAAGGGATTTTTCGATGACATAGCCGGTGAGGTATTCCAGTGCGGCCTCGGAACCAGCAATGGGGCCTTTCGGTCCTTCAATGATTCCATTCCCATACAGGAAAAAGATGGCCACGTCAAAGGCGAGGGAAACGAGAATCCAGACTCCTGTCCAGCGGAGGGCTTCGCCTACACTGATGACATGGTCCTTTTTGTTGAATACGCCAAGATCCAAGGCAAGGATGATGCCTACGAGAACGAGAAATAGGATCCAGAATAAAACCATGATACCTTACCTTGTTCTTGGAATATAGCATTTTTTTTAGGTTATGGGCATGGTTGAATAGAACCCGGCGTTGGAGTGCCCATGCACCAGGAGGTCGCCTTGTCCTTGGTTTCCCACTTTGCCATGTCAAGCGCCGTGCTGAGGGGGTTGGAACTGGGGTTACTGTAGTTGGGGAGGGTCCCCTCGCTTAGGCTGTCGGGCTTGCTGTTGTAATAGAGGGAGTCCATGGCAATTCCATCGCAGGCAAGGACGATGTTGCTTTGGGTGTTGGTGAGGTCGCCCCAGGTTTCCGTATTGCGGAAGGGCTCCGGCGTTTTTGCAGAGGAATCGCCCAGGACCAGAATTTCGCTGGGGGCGATGAATTCGCGGGTGATTTTCCAGCCCTTGGCCTCGTTTGCGGTCGTACCGATGGTGCACCCGGCGAGATTGAGGGTGTCCAGGCTCCCGTTGTAGATTTCGATGAACTCGTACTGTGTGGAATCGCTTTTCAACGGTGCGCTGAAGAATTCGGTAATGAGCATATCTCCAACTTTTGGAGTACGGTGGGTGGAGGGAAGGTGAACTAAGAAATTGAAACTGGTTTCTTCGGCGATTTGGATGAAAAGATTTGCTTTCCCGCGGAGTGCCATCAGGTTGAGGTTCGGGACAGGCTCCTCTTCATTGAGCGAGACGGAGTCTTCCACATGGTAGAGAACTTCACCGGTTTTATTTTTGAGAACGAGTTTTAGCTGATAATTTTGATTGAGGGGGAGAGCCTCGCTTGCAAAAGTGATGCGGTCGTCTTGGATATGGCCTGCATAGTTGTAGCTCTTTTTCCCGTCGGAGAGTTCTAGGGCGCCTTCCTTGATGCCTACAGGGTTTCCGAGGCCGAGGGGTATTTCCATATATACAAAGCCAAGAAGTGGATGCATTTGGATGGAGAGATTCTCGATTTCGCCGGCATCAATCCTTGCAGTGAGTTCTCCTGTTTGCATCAGGAAGCCGTTGGCGTAGAGTTTTGCCTCAAATTTCCAGCGGTCGTAGGGGAACAGGTCCAGAGAGAAGTCTGTTTCGGCGGAATTCTGCACGATGTGGAGGGTGTCTATGCCGTATGCATCTAGAACGATGCTATCCAAGAGAGGGATATCTCCGTACTCCAGATGAAGTTCGGCAATGGTGCCCGATGCCTCGAATTCCCCGCTGGGTGTAGATTTGTCGTCATTTCCGCATGCGCAAAGACAGAGGGTGCTGATAAGGGAAAGGGCTGCGATTTTGGACCGGACGAGTGCCGGTTTGGTTTGTCTAAAGAAAGGACGCATTGATACCTCCTATGGTTTGTGATGGTCCTAATTCTTATAGACGCTTTTTTGATGTATTTTCCACACCCCAAAATGAATTTTTTTTGAATTCTTCGCACGGTCCATAATTTTGAATTGTTTTTGTTTGAAATTGCAATTATTAATTTTGAATTTTGAATTTTAAATTGTTTTATATTAATCCCCGACCACTAATTACTAATTATCTCATACTTCATAATTCATAATTTATAACTTTACTTCGTACATTCTAACCCTCAATTACTCATTATGACTGATCCTCGTGTAACTCAACTTGCAGAAAATCTCATCAACAACGCCATTGGCCTCAAGGCCGGCGAAAACATCCTCATCGAAACCACCGATACGCCGGACGAAGTCTCTACGGAACTCATCAAAGCTGTAGCGAAAGTGGGCGGAAACGCCTTCGTGCATAATTCCTGCAGCCGTGTCCGTCGAGAGTTGATCAAGTCCGCCACCAAGGAGCAGATTGCCCTCCGTGCGGAACTGGATTTGGCGGAAATGAAGCGGATGCAGGCTTACATCGCCATCCGCGGCGCAGACAACGCCATGGAAAACTGCGACATCGATGACGAAAAGATGCTCATGTACCGCACCATGACGGAAGAAGTGCTGAACTACCGCGTGAATAAGACCCGCTGGTGCGTTCTCCGCTGGCCGAACCCCTCCATGGCTCAAGGCGCCAAGATGAGCACGGAGGCTTTCGAGGACTTTTACTTCAAGGCTTGCTTGGCCGATTACCCCAAAATGGCGGCCGCTGCCAAGCCCCTTGTGGAATTGATGAACAAGACGGACAAGGTGCGTCTGGTTGCCAAGGGAACAGACATCAGCTTCAGCATCAAGGGCGTGGGTGCTGTGCCCTGCTGCGGTAACATGAACATTCCCGATGGCGAAGTCTACTCTGCGCCAGTCCGCGATAGCATCAATGGCGTCATTCAGTACAACACGCCCACGCTTTATGAGGGCAAACACTTCAGCAACGTGCGCCTGGAATTCAAGAACGGCAAGATTGTGAATGCCACCTGCGAATCCGGCGATAACGAGAAACTTAACGCCATCTTCGATACGGACGAAGGCGCCCGTTATGTAGGGGAGTTTGCCATAGGCTTCAATCCCTTTGTGGATAGCCCCATGTGCGACATTCTCTTTGACGAAAAAATCAAGGGAAGCATACACTTTACGCCGGGTCGCTGCTATGAAGATGCGCCTAACGGAAATGCCAGCGCCATTCACTGGGACATGGTGCTCATCATGCGTCCGGAATACGGTGGCGGTGAAATCTGGTTTGACGACAAGCTCATCCGCAAGGATGGAATCTTTGTGGTTGACGAACTGAAGGGGCTGAATCCCGATAAGCTGGGTGAATAACCTGTTTGAATATGCGAAAAAGCCCGCCGGTTATCGGCGGGCTTTTCTGTTGAGAATTTTGATGTCTAGGCTGCACGGATAACTGTCGTTGCCGCGGCACTTGGGCAGCGATGTTTGGCCGCGATGCCCGACTTATAAACGCTCGGCAATCTGCACGGCATTGAGGGCGGCACCCTTGCGGATTTGGTCGCCGACGAGCCAGAAGTTGAGACCGTTTTCGTTGGCCAAATCCTTGCGGATACGGCCTACATATACATCATCCTTGCCCATTAGGTCAAGAGGCATGGGGTAGCCGTTGTTGGCCGGATCGTCAAACAGCTGGAGGCCTTCGCCAGCCTTGATGGCGGCACGGGCTTCTTCCACGCTGATGGGCTTCTCGGTTTCAATCCAGAGAGCCTCGGAGTGGCAGCGAAGAGCGGAAACGCGCACGCAAGTAGCGGAGCAGCTCACGTCGGAGTGCATTATCTTGCGGGTTTCGTTGTACATCTTCATTTCTTCCTTGGTGTAGTCGTTGTCGGTGAATACATCAATGTGCGGAATGAGGTTGTAGGCCAGCTGGTGGGCGAACTTCTTCACGGTCACGGGCTTGCCTTCCACGATTTCCTGGTACTGCTGCTTGAGTTCTGCCATGCCTGTAGCACCGGCGCCGCTTGCGCTCTGGTAGGTAGCCACATGGATGCGCTTGATTTTGGAAATGTCGTTAAGAGGCTTCAGGGCAACAACCATCATGATGGTCGTGCAGTTGGGGTTTGCGATGATGCCCTTGTGGAGCTTGATGTCTTCCGGGTTCACTTCGGGAACTACAAGAGGAACGTTAGGGTCCATGCGGAAGAAGCTGGTGTTGTCCACGACAACTGCGCCTGCATCAACGGCGATAGGAGCGAATTCCTTAGAGACGCTGGCGCCTGCAGAAGAAAGAACGAGGTCAACGCCCTTAAAGGCTTCGGGGCAAGTGAGTTCCACCTTGAGGGTTTCGCCCTTGAATTTGTATTCGCGTCCCACGCTGCGTTCCGAAGCGAGAAGCTTCAGGTTCTGCAGAGGGAAATTCCGCTGTTCGAGGATAGTAAGAAGTTCTTGACCGACTGCGCCAGTGGCGCCCATGATTGCGACATTACGAATCATAGATTTAACCTTTATTGTTCGTTTTCAGTTGAGGGTTGTTGATAATTGTTTTGGAGACTTTCGATGTTCTTCCGGAAAATCTGGATGTTGACTTGCATCTGGCTGATTTGACTGCGGGATAGCTTCATTTGAGCCTCCTGCTCGTCTGCGCCTTCTTGCAGAGTGTAGTTATAGAGGGAATAAGCCGCCAGCCGCAGGCTTTCGGAGGCTTGAATCAAGACCTTGTGGGCTTCAGAAGATTCATGGGGGTGGAACAGCCCGAGGGCTCGCTTGTTGAGGGAGGCTGCACTATTGCTAATGGCGAGAGCCTGGCTGCTTCTAGCTTCGCGGCCGGCTTCGTCGATGCCTTGGGCGAGAGGTTCGAAACTCTGGATGGATTCCGTAACGGAAATCATCTTCTCGATGACCTTGCCGGATTCCTCGATGTAGCGTTCCAGACGGCCTTGGGCGGTAGCTGACATCGTGCCGGAAGATTTGGTGGCAGCGTCAGAGCCCACATTCAGATTTGATTTTTCTGAACCGGGAGCTGGGACCCATTTGCCGCCTTCACCATTCTGGAAGGAGGTGATGTAGTCCTGATATTTGGCGTTCTGTTCTGCAATCTCTTCGGGAGTGTAGCCCGTCTTGATGACGAGGGTTGGGCGCTCCCAGTAGGAGATGCCAGCAATGGCAGCAACCATGAGAATGGCAAACAGGATGTTGGCGAACTTCCCGGCACCATCATCGCTGCGGACTGCATAGAGGATTGCGAGGAAGAAGAGGCTTGCAAAAGTGAGGAGCAGGCCTCCGTCATTATTGTAGGCGATAACAGTATTCTTCAGGAAATAGAACACCGCGTCCAACCCAACCACAATCAGAGAGAGTAGGGCTCCCGTCAGCTTCTGGCCACGAGTTTCTGCGGCTGCGGATTGGAGTATGAGGATGAACGTGACTCCCAAGGGGAGCACGAACATCAACGCAATTTGAGCTATTTCCGAATTCACGGGATCTGTTTATTAGGACCGTTCGTTAGAACAGTTCATTAGAACGGGAGGTCGTCGTCGCCTTCGGGCATGGGTGCATCGTAGGCGGGAGCGGAGTTCTGGTTCTGGCTGTAGCTGTTCTGACCGTAAGAGTTGCCGCCCTGACCATAGGAGGGAGAACCACCCTGGCCGCCACGGGGAGTGAGAAGCTGGAAGGTGTCCATGTTCACTTCGGTAGCGTAGCGCTTCTGACCGGATTGGTCTGTCCAGCTGCGGTTGGTGAGGGTGCCTTCCACATAGAGGCACATGCCCTTGCGGACGCCAAGCTGTTCGATGATGTCGGCAATCTTGCCCCAGCCGACGATGTTGTGCCAGTCGGTCTGTTCTTTCTGTTCGCCGTTGTTGTCCTTGTAGCGGCGGGATGTGGCGAGAGAGAAGGAAATACGCTTGCGACCACCGGTCTGGCTCATGCGTACTTCAGGGTCCTTACCAATATTGCCAATGAGCATCACTTTGTTCAAATAAGCCATAATCTTATCCTTTTTTGTTTTTTATTTCACGTTGGCAAAAATAAAAAAGAAAAATGTCACTTTTGTGTCAATTTTTGGAAAATTGGGTTTTAGGGGCATTTTTTGAGCCATTTCGTCTATCTTAAACTATCTTTAGGGCACTATGGTCACACTCGCTCTATCCCATTTTGAAAAGTCTTTCCCCGCTAATTTGCGCGGTAAGCGCCTCGGCGCCGTTCTCCACCCGGCATCGGTTTGCGCCGACCTCCGCTATACCCTGGATTTGTTGAAGGAGTACGACGGTAAACTTTTTAAGCTTAGCGCTCTCTTTGGCCCACAGCACGGCATCAAGGGCCACACCCAGGATAACATGATTGAGTGGGAAGGCTACGAGGACCCCGAACTTCATATTCCGGTTTATAGTTTGTATGGAGAGCACCGCGAACCTACGGCGGAAATGCTCAGCCACGTGGATGTGATGCTGGTTGATTTGCAGGACGTGGGTGCCCGCTATTACACCTTCATCTGGACTCTGTACTTGGTGATGAAGGCCTGCGAAAAACTCGGCATTCCCGTGGTGGTTGTGGACCGCCCGAACCCCATCAACTGCGTGGACGAGGAAGGCCCGGTGCTGGACTTGAACTACACCAGCTTTGTGGGACTACACAGCATCCGCACGCGCCATGCTAAAACCATTGGTGAACTGGCCGAACAGTTCAAGGCGGAATGCTTCCCCAAGAGCGAACTCTACGTGATGCACATGGATGGTTACAAGCGTGAAATGTGGTACGACGAAACGGGCCTCCCGTGGATTTTGCCAAGCCCCAACATGCCGACCCTCGACACCGCAATTGTCTATCCGGGCATGTGCCTTTTTGAAGCCACCAATGTGAGCGAAGGCCGCGGTACGACGCGCCCGTTCGAAATCTTTGGCGCTCCCTTCATTGACGCTGTTGACCTTTGCAAATACATGAACGGCTTGAAACTTCCGGGAGTGTATTTCCGCGAAAACTACTTCCAGCCCACATTCCACAAGGGCGCGGGGCAGATCTGCGGCGGCGCACAGATTCACGTGACGGACCGGAACGCCTTCCGCAGTTTCGACATGGCAGTAAAACTGTTGCAGTACATCTTCCACAAGTACCCGAAGGACTTCGCCTGGAAACAGCCCCCCTACGAATACGAGTTCCACAAGTTGCCCATCGACATCCTGCTTGGCAACGGAACCTTCAGGAAGGAATTCATCGAAAGCGGCCTATAATGGGTTGGCAGATGACGTTATGAACTATCTGGCACTGGACTATGGAGAGCATCGGGTAGGAGTCGCCTTTGGGGACTCCGAGATTCGCATGGCTTTCCCTCGGGAGACCATTGACCAGAAGACCACGAATCTCTTCGAGCGCTTGGACCAGCTGGTGAAAATCAACAAGATTGATGAGTTTGTGGTAGGAATGCCGTATCACCCCGATGGCCGCAAGGACGGCAAGAATGTGGTGGTGGAGGCCTTCGTCAAGGATTTGGCGCTGCGTTTCCCGGGTATGAAAATCCATACGCAGGATGAATCCTACTCCAGCGTTCAGGCGCAGCAGGATACCAGCCACTGGAGCAAAAAGAAGAAGCAGAAAAACAAGGCGGTGATTGATTGCGCCGCCGCTGCCATCATTCTTCAGCGCTGGTTTGACGAAACCTAGTTTCCAACCTAGTCTGGATTTACTTTAGTGCTGTCAGTGGCAGTTGCGCCGGCCTTTGCGGAGTCGGTGCTGGGAGCATCGGCTTTTGGTTTGTCGGCCACAATCACATAAAGCGTGTCATGAACGAGAACCGTATCTCGGACGAAGACGGTGTCTGGCTTGCAGGCTGGTACAGACGCGGCCGAATCCGCTTTTGTTGAAGCACTTGAGGCAAGGGTTGCGGCGGAACTGGATTCGATAATTGCAGACGAACTGGAGACTGGGCTGTTCGTTGCCTTTTTATCGGCGTCCTTTTTCGCTTTTTCCTCGGCCTCGATTTTCTTCACAAGTTCATCCCGCTGCTTGCGCAGATTTTCCATTTCTTTCTTGAAGCGAGCCTTGTTCCCTGGGCGCCGTTCTCTGGAATATCTTGCCTCCGTCTGGTCAATTTTTTCTTCCAGGGCCTTCAGTTCATCGTAGAGAGGGCCTTCGCCTTCGATGGAGGGGCTTGGCTTGAACCAGTTCACGAATTTATCCCAGGTGGATTGTTCTTCGGCATGGAGCATCAACGGGGCTGCCAGCAGAAGGGCTAACACAGCAAAGGAAATTCTATGGGAAATGGGGAAAATCATGGTGTAATGGTAGCTAATATATGTCGAGGTCGGGTAGAATCCCTTTACAAAAGAGGCATTTTTATTAAATTTGGCACAAATCGCGGGAGTAGCTCAGTTGGTAGAGCGCGACCTTCCCAAGGTCGATGTCGAGGGTTCGAGACCCTTTTCCCGCTCTAAAATTAGAGGACCTAGGCAAAGCCTGGGTCCTCTATTTTTTATAACCGGACAGGTCTCGAACCCGAGAAGAGGGTTTGCAAAACTTTCAAAATGCACGAAGTGCGAATTTGAACAGTTTTGCGCTTGATGCGAGTCTGCGAGCGTCAAGCCCGTAGGGTTGGCTTGCAGCCGCGTAGCGGAGACTGCAAGGCAACAAACCCTTTTCCCGCTCTGAGGTGATTCTCGAACCCGAGTAATTCCCCCATGGCTTTTTGCGTAAGCTAAATGGATTCGTCCTTGACTAGAGCGCACACTTTTACGTTGTATGGATGATTGATGCTGCGCGAACACCTTTACATTTCTAGGCTGTTCCTCTTCAGCAAAAAGTCAAATACATTCATGATGAGCACTCCCTTTTCGTTATGCCATGGGGGAGAGTCCTTCAGGGTGACGATGATTTTCTTGAAACTATCGGAAATATGCAAAAGCGAATCCTGCTCCTGCTGCATCTTCTCTTTGTCTGGAATGGCGAACGCCGACTGGATATAATACCGTTTGCTGCCCAGATTCGCGACAAAGTCCACCTCGTTCGTCACCCGGACTACCTTGCCATCAGCATTCTTGGCCATATACTGTACTATCCCCACATCAACCGAAAATCCTCGAACAAGAAGTTCGTTGTAAATGATGTTCTCCATCAGGTGGGTCTCTTCGTATTGCCGAAAGTTGAGTCCGGCGTTCCTGAGGCCGGCATCGCAGTAGTAGAACTTACAGGGCGAACCAATGTACTTGCGCCCCTTCACATCGTAACGCATCGCTTTTGACACTAAAAAGGATTCTTCCATGTAGCTGATATAGGCATTTACGGTCTTGTCGGTTACGCCTTTGACTCCGCGGCTTGCAAAGGTCTTCGAAAGTTTGCTCGGGCTGGTGAGCGACCCCACCGCCGAGGCGATTACACTACAGAGAGCATCAATGGCCTCGTCCCCCTTCAGGTGGTTCCTGCCCACAATGTCATCGATATAGACTTTCTTGAAAATGTTCTTGAGGAACGCGGCTTTCTGCTCCTCCCTCTTTTGCAGAAGAATTTGGGGCAGGCCGCCGTACAGGCTGTATTCCTTCCACGCGTCTTCCGTCGAGCCATCAAAGGCGGAACAGAACTCGGAGAAGGACAGTGGGAAAACCCGAACTTCGTCACCGCGTCCACGGAACTCCGTCAGAATATCGGTAGACAGGAATCTGGAATTGCTTCCCGTGACGTAGATGTCCAGGTTTGTGATTTTCAGCAGGCTGTTCAGGACCTTTTCGAAACCGTCTACCATCTGGATTTCGTCGATAAAAAGGTAATACTGCGAGTCGTCCAGGATTCGGTTGCGGACATGGGCCCCCAATTTCTTGCGGTCCAGCAGGTCCTCCGATTCCTCGGAATCCAGTGAAACCCTTATGATGTGCTCGTTGTCCACGCCTTGGCTACTAAGGTAATCCTTGAATAGCTGAAAGAGCAGAAATGATTTGCCGCAACGCCTGATGCCCGTGATGACCTTCACCATACCGTTGTGCATCCGGTCTACTAGCCGGTCCAGATACAGTTCCCGTTCAATTCTCATTGTCTATTCCGAAATTTTGTTATTTATGTCGTTATTCCGTAATAAATATACATAGATTGGCGGATGTAGGCAATAGAAACTCCAAAAAAAAGAAGAATTTTACATATTTTCGGAGTAGCGTGCGTTGAATTCTTGCCTGTAACTAGCAATTGATTTGGTTTCGGAGCCGAGAAGAGCTTTCCCATAATTATATATTTGACATGGGAGGCGAATCATGGATATCGCCAGAATAGAAAGCCAGTTTAATCTGATTGCAAAAGAATACGACGAGAACCGTCGTAAGTTCATCAACTGTTTTGATGATTACTACGGAAAGACAACGGATTTTCTGGCTTCATTCATAAATCCACATGTCATCCTTGATTTAGGAAGCGGAACTGGACTTCTCCCATCCTTCTGGTATAAACATTTTCCGGAGAGTGAATACATCCTCTGCGATGTGGCAGAAGGCATGCTTTCTGTAGCGAAGAAACGTTTTGAAAATTGCGCCAATGTTTGCTACGAGGTTTTGGACTATACCAAGACGCTCCCGAAACAGAATGTGGATTTGGTGATGTCAGCCCTCTCTATACATCATCTGGAGCATGAGCAAAAGAAATGCCTCTTCAAGGCCATTTATGAAAAACTCCCTGCAGGAGGTTCCTTTGTAAACTATGACCAGTTCTGCGTCGAGGATGAAATGCTGAACCGCTCTATCGAGGAATTCTGGGTTGAAGAAATCAAGGACTCCGGAATTTCCGATGTGGAATACAACCGCTGGTTAGAGCGGAAAAAGTTGGATAGGGAATGCTCTGTTAGGGAAGAGATGTGTTGGCTTAAGGAAGTTGGTTTTTCTTTAGCAGAATGCGTCTATTCAAAAGGCAAATTTGCCGTCATTGTTGCAAAGAAACTGTAGCTAGTTCACACGAAGTGCGAATTTGAAGTTTTTGCGCTTTATGCGAGCGAACTTAGCAGAACAGTGCGGAGAGGCTGATGCCGCCGTGACTGGTTTTTATTTCTTTGGCGGCATCATTTTTCGCAGGATTTAAAAGTGCACATTCCTGGAGAAGATTTTCGCGGCATTCGCCCTTAGGCGCAAGTATAGCCACATGAATGCCTTTGGCTTGACTGTAGCCATTCTTGCGCAGAGCATCATTCAGGAATTTCCCGATTTTAGAGTACAGCGCCGGTGCATCAAAATTCAATCGTTTTCCGTAAGGCGGATTCAGGAGAATGAGGACGGGACCAGAATTGCTTGAGGCAATTTCCTCAAAATTATAGCAGAAGAAATCCTTCAGTTGCGGCTGTATGGCTTCAGGTGCAATTTCTGCCAGCGGACAATGCTCCACGTTGTGGCGGATGATGTTTATCGCCCGTTCAGAAATATCCGATGTGAGAATTTTTAAAAGATTGCCGCGCCCTGAAGGGCTCGCAATGACGTTGCTTGATTTACAGCACTTTGTTTGAAAATGATTTCCCTCATTTTCCATTTTGCATTTTGAATCTTGAATTGTGAATTGTGAGCAAATATGCTTCCACGTTGCTTCTTTGAAGCCGGGCTGATGCTTCAGCGCAAAATCACGGCTCATTCCGGGAATGAGACCGTTTGCCATATAGGCGGCTTCTAGGCTGAAGGTGCCGCTGCCAGCCATAGGATCGACAATGGTTGTGATGCCGCGCGATTCATTAGAGGGCTTTGCGGCTGATTTTACAATTTGGATTGCTTCGAAAATCATGGCGGCGGCGATGGTTTCCTTGAGTGGCGCTTCTGCCACAAAACGTTCATGGCCCCGCTTGTAGAGCTCTTCGCCGGCGAGGTCCAGCCAGAGGGTGCAGCGGTCATCGACGAAATCAATGTAGAGGTTCTGTGGGTCCGCGGTGCCGTTATCATCTAACCCATCCTCTATCCCAAAATCTTGTAATCTTGAACAAATTAACAGCAGAACACGTTCCGCAATGGCATCGCTGTGGTAGAGCCTGGAATGCTTGCAACTCACATGGATGTTGAAAGAACATGCGTTGTCAACGCTGTTTGTGTCTGAAATCAATTCTGCATTCCGCATTCTGCATTCTGCATTGAACAGGTACAGTTCCCAGGGGATCTCTGCGATTTTCTTTTCCAGTTGTCCGAAATTGGTGGCGTTGAATGCGCCTATTTCCATGAGTACGCGGTTTGCGATGCGGCTATAGGCCACTGCTTTCCAGGCTTCCGCGAGTTTTGTGTTGAATTCAACCTTTCCGTCGGCGATGACCTTGAATACAGCCCCTTCAATTTTGAAATTTTCCAATTCCTGGACGAGAGTTTCTTCGAAGCCCAGGGGAGCAATGGCCACAAAACGGTGGCTTTTCCCGTGAATTTGTCGCTTGATGCGCTTTTCTAAAGGGTTCGTATCGCTAGTCACGATTTAAATATACTAATTTGGATGAAAACTTTTGACACGTGGTTATTATGAAAAAATGGCTAGAACGCAGTTTCTTCATGCGTTTTATAACTTTCCATAGCATTGCATCCAAGATGGTCTTGGCGTGCCTGCTGATTGGTACGGCTCTTGTATTCTTCTTGGCAGAATCCATGGCGAAGGGCTTTGATAAAACGGAAGAAGAATTCATCAAGGATCGTCTGGTTTCGGACATCAATTACATTCGCGATTTGATTGGGCCGGGGGAGTGGAACCTCAAGGATGGTGGACTCTATCTGGGTGATAAACTCATTGGCGATGGCACGGAAGAGCATGCTTTTCTCGCTCCGTTCAGGGACCACGAAAAGAAGACCCGCACATTCTCTTATACATTTGTCCGCACGGGGGATGAGGGCTTAAAATATGTGGAAAAAGAAAACGGTATGGGCTATCAGGAAGGCCATTATATCCGTGCTGCGGGGAGTACCCGCCGTCCAGATGGAACTTCTATTGTGGGCACTTACATCGATAAGAAGGTCTCGGACATTCTCGACTCTACGGGCGAATATTCTGGTGAAGCCAATGTGGAGGGTAACTATGTTTTCTGTCTCTACAAGCTTTTGAAGGATGAAGCCGGAAATAGTGTTGGCATTATTGTGGTGGGGCGGAATGTATCGGAACTTCGGGAGAATGCGGAGATTGTGGGTAGCAAATTCCTGAAGTTCATCATTCTCTCCGTGCTCCTTGCTTGCGTAATCCTCATTGTTTTCTTAGGGCTTTGGCTCCGGAGCGTGAACCGCATTCGCATGCGTCTTGCCGAGGTTGCCGACGGACATTTGCCGGAACAGCCTCTTCGCATTACCAGCCGGGATGAACTGGGGCAGGTGACGGACAGCATCAACAAGATGGTGGAATCCTTGCGTGAAAAGGAACGCCTTGGCGCGGAACTCTCCGTTGCGACGAAGATTCAGTCCAACATGCTTCCGAAGAACTTCCCGGATACAGAGAATTACCGCCTGTGGGCCTACATGCACCCGGCAAAGGAAGTGGGCGGGGATTTCTACGACTTCTTTGAGATTGGCGAAGACCGTCTGGGAATCGCCATCGGCGATGTTTCTGGTAAGGGTGTTCCTGCGGCCTTGTTTATGGTGGTGGCGAAGACCATCATCCGCGACCAGTCCATGCAGAACATCTCCTTGGAGAATGTCTTCAATCACACCAACTGGCTCCTTTGCGAAGGCAATGACGACAACCTCTTCGTGACGGCATGGCTCGGCATTCTCGACCTGAAAACGGGAACTCTGGATTATGTGAATGCGGGGCACAATGCTCCCGTGGTGGTGCTGAATGGCGAGGCTCGCTTTTTGAAAGGGAAACATCACTTCCCGCTGGCGGGACTCCCGAACATCAAATACGCCCACGAAAGCGTACAACTTTCCGAAGGGGATAAGCTTCTCCTGTACACTGATGGCGTGACGGAAGCAGTGACTCCTTCCGATGAACTGTATGGTGATTATAGACTGCTGGATTTTGCCAAAAAGAACTTCGGAATGGAACCCAAGGATTTCGTACTTGGCCTCAAGGATAATGTCAAGAATTTTGCTACTGGCGCACCCCAGTTTGATGACATCACCATGCTGGCGCTGGAATTCAAAAAGCAGAAATAAAATTTTTTCTGAGTTACAAAACAACTGCCGTAAGAATTTTGCCGGCGGTCCCCGATAGATTTTAACCGCGAAGTCCTGTGAAGCCCGAAACTTAGCGGGTTAGAACTGGAAGTAGATGAAGGGGCAGCTGTCGGCGCTCATGAACTGGTAAATCACGAAGATGATGAATGCCGTTGAAAGCACCATGAGGGGGATGGGCTGGCTCGCAAATGCGATGCGGTAACGACTCTTGACGCGCTTTGGAATCCAGTGGATGAGCATGCCGGCGATGAACACCAGTATGATGTTGATGTGTTCCCAGGCGATGGGGAGGATGGTGTCCCACTTCCAGGCGGTTCCCATCTGGTTCACCATGTTCTTGGCGGTATTCCAGGCCACTTCGTTGGCTTCGGCTGGGTCAAGGTTACTGCCTGCGCGGAAGAAAAGGCGCGTGAAGGTGATGAACACGAAGGTGAGGGTCACATTCCAGGCGGTATAGAGCCATTTGTATGTCTTTTGAGAGAAGAGACGGAAAATCATGACGCTCCAAACTCCGATGAAGATGACTCCAAACCACACGGCGGTTATGGCGCAAATTGGTGTTCCATAGTGCTTAAAGATGATGGCGCTTACGGCAGAGAGGATGAGTGCGGCGGATGCGCGGAAGGTGGCGCTACGCTTGACCCAGATTTTATTGAATACCTGGCCAAAGCCGTTGAGGCCGCCCCAGATGATGAAGTTCCAGCTGGCTCCGTGCCACCAGCCGCCCACGATTTGGGTGGCCATTGCGTTCATGTTGGTGGTGATGAATTTCCGTGAACCGGGCTTGAAGTAGGCGTAGATGGCGATGTAGAGGAAGAACACACCCAGGGCGATTCCCACCCAGACACTTCCGGAGAGGAGAATGGCTACCAGGCTCAAGAAGCCCATCCAGAAGTAAGTGCCGACGGATGCGTTGCGGTTACCGCCCAGGGGAATATAGAGATAGTCGCGCCACCAACTGGAAAGGCTGATGTGCCAGCGCCGCCAGAATTCTGTGGGGCTTAACGCCTTGTAGGGGCTGTTGAAGTTCTGGGGCAGGCGGAATCCCATGAGGAGGGCGACACCGATGGCGATGTCCGTATAGCCGGAGAAGTCTGCATAAACCTGCAGGGAGTATGCAAAGAGGGCGATGAGGTTTTCAAGGCCTGTGAAGAGAAGCGGCGTATCGAAAACGCGGTCCACAAAGTTTGTGGCGAGGTAATCGCTCAAAATGATCTTTTTCGCCAACCCATTCAAAATCCAGAACACGGCGATGCCGAAGGCGCGGCGGGGGAGGAAGTATTTCTTGTAGAGTTGTGGCACGAACTTGTCGGCGCGCACGATGGGGCCGGCGACTAACTGCGGAAAGAAGGAGAGGTAGAAACCGAAATCCAGAATGTTTTTGACGGCCTTGATTTTACCGCGATAGATGTCGATGCAGTAACTCATGGCCTGGAAGGTAAAGAAGGAAATACCCACCGGTAGAATGATTTGATCGACGAGGGAGTGCGTGCCGAACATCTTGTTGCTGGCGGCGGCAAAGAAGTTGTATACGTGAAGCTCGATGCCCGTGAAATCGTAGAGGGCGTCCAGGAAGAAGTAGGAATACTTGTAGTAGCAAAGCACCAGGAGGTCGATGATGACGACGAGAATCATCCAGAATTTCTTCTTCCATTTGACTTCGGCTTTTTCAATCCATTTCCCGATGAAGAAGTTTGCTACAACGCAGAAGGCGAGGATGCAGACATAACTGCCGCTGGTTTTATAGTAAAAGAAAAGGCTTGTGGCAAAAAGGAATGCATTGCGCAGGAGAAGTCGCCTGTGAACCAGGGAGAACACAGCGAACACGACAGCAAAGAATCCCCAGAAGTAGAACTGGGTGAAGAGCAAGGGACTGTTGGGGTCGAATGCAAAGGTTCGTGTCAAGTATGGAATGATATAGTCAAGCATGTCTATTACTTCGATACTGGTTCCGCGTTCTTGGGTTCAACGGCAGGGAGGTTGGCGATGTGTTCCTGGTAGGCTTGAATCAAAGCTTTGTAGAACATGTCGCCCAGCAGTTGATATCCGGCCATCTTAAAATGCACTTTGTCGTTTTTGGCAAGGTCCGCCTTTTCCCATTTGGCCATGGAGCCGAGGCCGCCCATAATGCTGAATTTGTCCCACACGCCAGCGCTGTGTTTTTCAGCCAGCATGAAGAAGCTCTTTCGGGCAATTTCGCCGTTGGGGTGCTGGACAAAACGTTTTTTGCGGACTTTGCGGAAGCTGTCGTTGTTAGTTTCGAAAATGAAAGCGGTGTTGGGGCTTACCTTCTTGATGCGGGCAATGAGTTTGTCGTAGTCATCCCGGAACTGCTTGTCGTCGAAATGCTCCACGTTTGCGTCATTGATGCCGATGGCGAAGATGACCAAATCCGGTTTGTAGTACTCCATTTCCTTTTCAAAGAGCGGGCAGACTTCCTCAAAGTAGTCGTGGACCTTGGCTCCGTTGATGCCTACGTTGGTGTAGGTAATGCCCGGATTGTCTGTTTCTGCAATAATGCCTGTGAGGGTGAAGTGTGGTCTAGCATTCTTTAGCGTGGAATCCGGAATTTGCGCGAGAGCGGAGTCTTTGGCCGTCGTGTCCTTGGAAGCCAATTCATCTTTGGTGAGGCAGGCGGTATCCAGCACGTCGCATTCCCCTTGGAACATGGAATCCAGGGGAAGCGCCACATTTTGTGGTACATCTTTTTTCACGGCATTGGCTGAGTCTGCATTTGCATTTTTCAGAGATGAATCTTTTTGGAGGGAATCCAGGGTTGCCCGCATAATGGAATCCTGGATGAGGGAATCCGTGATGAATTTGGCCACTGTCGCTTGTTGCAACGTGTCAATCCAGCGAAACTGAATGTGGATACTATCAATGGGCCTCGGGCTAGTGAATACATAGCTCTGGCTCACCGTGTCATGTACGCCTTGAATGTCGGTAGAATCAACGCGGAGCACGGGCACCACATCATTATTGTCGCTGAATCCAAACAGACGGAATTTTGTTTCTCCCCACATGGGCTCGGAGTTGTATTTGTCCAAGAGAAGCGTTATTTCTGCACGCGGGTCGCGAGTGCTGACGGCAATTCCCAGAAGGCCGAGAGGCTTTGTGATTTCTTTCTGGACGTTCTTATTCTTGTCCCAGATGCCTTGATAATAGCTGGCGTACGTGGCCGGCGTGTTGGTGCGGGCGGCAGAGTAGGGGAAGATGAATCCGCGGCCTGCGCTTGCACCAGGATATTCCTTGATGAGGTGCTCGCGGATACGGCCTGAAATCACATCGGCCTGCAGGTGGGAGCCTCCGATGTGGAGAATGCGAACCTGACCTTTATTTTCGAAGACCAGAGTGTCCATCTTCTGGAAGAAGGCTTCGAAAGTGGCGTTTCCCCGAGGGAACTGGATGATGTTCAGTGTGGTGTCGATGAAATCGTATTTTGAAAAATCCAGATTGTAGGTGCCGGGAGCTGGCTTTGTAGCGGGCTTTGTCGTCGTTTTGGGGCTAGCTGCAAAAGCCGCGACAACAAGAGCGCACAAGATAACGAAGGCGGTACTCCGCAAAATTTTGGCGATGTCTACGGCGGGGAAAGTCACGGATTTCCCTCCGGAGCCTGCTGAACGAAATTTGACGGCTTTGCCGTTGTGGCCGTGGAATCCGTCTTTGCAGAATCCAGCTTCAATGTGTCGGCATTCTTCAGAGAATCTGCATAATCACGAATTTCGTTCAACTTGTTGTCGTCAATCTTATGCCGGTCTCTAAACTGGAAGTAGTCGTAGTACATGCGGAGTGTGGAACTGAACAAGTCGGCCATGTAGGCGGCTCCGCGGCGTGTAAAGTGGATGTGGTCTGTAAAACCGAGGGCAGGTTCCTTCTGGACCCATTTGATCATGGAACCGTTTCCGCCCATCACGCGATGCATGTCCCAGAAGGCGACACCGTTGTCCAAAGCAACTTCACGCAGCGTCTTGATGGTGAGGGCAAGTCCGGGGTATGTCTTCCAGCTTCCATCCACCTGTTTGGCCATGTCTGCGGGGCCGAAGAAGATGATGTCTGCATCGGGATTTGCCTTCTGAATAGCCTGAATTTGCCGCGTTATGAGTTTACGCGTCCATTCCACGTTGCTCTTGTTGGTGCCGGGAACCAGATTTCCGCCGTATTCCATGATGATAAGACGGACGTTCATGGCCTTATAGGCTTCTGAGAGAAGTTCAGTATCGATGCGGTGGAATATGGTACCGCTGCTTCCGCGCATGGCGACGTTATCCACGGCGACACCGTAAGCGCCATCAGCAGAGACGGCATAGATTTCGGTATTGCCGCTGAGATAAATTTTGGCGCTAGATGTGGTGTCGGGGAGTTTCCAGGTGTAGACTTTCAGCTTGTTGAAGGTCTCGACGGTAGGGGGCTCAGCTTCCACATTCTTGATGGTTCGCTTGGGCGGTTTTGCGGCTGCGGCGGAGTCCGCATCTTCTGGAATATCTTCCACGAAGGTTCTTGCATAAACTAGCCGCAGTTTCAGGTTGCCGCGTTTGCCAGCCAAAACCTTGACCGTGTTGTAACCGCCCACATGGGGGAAGGCATTCTTGCGGTCATCTCTTTTCTTGATGCTGATGACGGCGGAGCCGTTCAGGTCTGCAAACTGTGCCAGCGGACCATAACGGTTATGGCTGGCTTCTTCCTCCTTGGGGCCAAAGAGGATGTAGCGCTGGAGAGCGCCCTCGTTGTAATGGCTTGTGGTTTGGGAGGGAACGGTCATGATTGGGGGCATCATGCCAGGACCTGCTCCGCCAAATTCTGTTTGCAAATCCTCACGAATGGTGGCGGAAATGCGGTCTTCTTCCAGCTGGGAATCGCCATAGTGGACGATGTGCACCATGCTGGAATCCAGTTCTGCCAGTTGCAGATGAAGGAAGAACCTGTCAAACCAGGTAGGGTCATCGTTGGGAACGTCGATGCGGGTTCTAGCATTCTTGAAGAAATCTTCGTAATACTTTAGAGAATCCGTGTAGGCGGCAAATTCCTTCCGCTTGGTGGCCTCCATCATCTGCCGGATGGCTTCCTCGGGATCTACGGCGGCACTATCTGCTGTACTGTCGGAGTTCGCTTTCACGAAAATGTCCGTCAGCTTCGGGTAGCGGAGCGTCTTATCGCCAATCTGGATGCCGCCCTCGGGGTAAACCACCGCAACGACGGCGAGAACCACGAAAAGACTGAGAATGCTGAGAAGGGCTTTGAGAGGAGACATCATTATAAATTATGAATGCAGAATGCTGAATTATGAATTATGAGTTATGAAGTATGAGATATTAATTTTGAATTTTGAATTGTGAATTGTGAATTGATTATGAGTTGCTTTATGATTGCGTCTGCATTACCCACGTGCATGGTGCCATCGCGGAGATCCTTGAACTCGAATTCGCCTGCCTGAGCCTTGTTGCCATCCACATAGACGACGATTTTTGCACCCTGGTAGTTGGCCTGGTCCAATTGCTTGCCCATCTTCATAGGGGCGAGGGGGTGAGACACGGTGAAGTTTGAGCCATTTTCCGCTGTAGAGGAACTTGCGCGGAACATCTGGGCTGTTTCAAAAACCTTCTTCATGTCGTTTGTGAAACTTGCGATGTAGAAGTCTACGCTCTGCTTGGGGCTTGGGAGCAGGTTGTGTTCGCGGAGGAGGTCTGCGAGAACCACGTCGCCCATGCCAAAGCCAACGCCCGGGATGCGGTCGCCACCCAGTTTTTCGGTGAGGCTGTCGTAACGTCCACCACCTGCGATGGCACGCATGGATTTGCCCTTGTCGAACACTTCAAAAACGATGCCTGTGTAGTAGGCGAGACCACGGACGATGGAGAGGTCCAGGTTCACGCATTCGCCAAAACCTGCACTCTGGAGGGTGGCGAAAAGTTCCACGATTTCATCTAGGGCGGCGCTTGCATTTTCGCTCTTCACTGCAGCCTTGACCTCTTCAATGCTCTTGCAGCTCATGAAGGCATCCAACTTCTGGATCTGTTCGTCGCTGAGGCCTGCGTCGGTGAGGGCCTTTGCAAAGGCTTCCGGCCCGATTTTCAGGCGGCGGTCCAGAACCGGGTAAACGAGGGCCGGGTTCGGGGCTCCTATTTCTTCAAGGTAGGTGGCGAGGAGCTTGCGGCTGGAAACGCCAATCGCGAATTCGCCGTCTTTGAGGCCGAATTTGCGGAGCATGGTAGCGATGGCTGCCATCAAATCCGCTTCGGCGTAGATGCTTTCGGTGCCGATGATGTCCATGTTCAGCTGGAAGAATTCGCGGAGGCGGCCCTTCTGGGCCTTTTCGTAGCGGAACAGGCGCGGCATGCTGA
Source organism: Fibrobacter sp. (assembly GCA_024398875.1). Lineage (GTDB taxonomy): Bacteria > Fibrobacterota > Fibrobacteria > Fibrobacterales > Fibrobacteraceae > Fibrobacter. The sequence goes on along the minus strand of JAKSIJ010000003.1, from coordinate 185,147 downwards.
ACCACTTGAAGGGCTTCTTCAGTTCGCGGGCCTTCTGAATCACGAGGCGGGCGAGAGTCGGCGTCATTTCGGGCCGGAGCGCGATGGCGCGGTCGCCCTTGTCCACAAAATTATACAGCTGACTTACGATTTCATCGCCGGATTTTCCGGTATAGAGCTCCAGATGCTCAAACATGGGGCCTTCGTATTCTTCGTAGGCGAAACTTTCGGCGACTTTGCGCCATGTGTCGAAAATGTAGTTCTGGATGCGTTCTGCTTCCGGATAAAAATCACGAGTGCCCTTGGGCAACTGAGGAATTTGGATGCTCATAATGCCCTAAAAGATAGAAAAAAGGCGTATTTTCGTTAGAAAGAGGGGGCGAAAAAGCGGATTAAATGAGGGACTGAAAAAACGTGAGCGAAGGGGGTGTGAAAGTAAATAAAAGTTTTCTATATTAGGGACAACGTTGAACAAAAAAAACAAACGCTGTGAGCCCGGACTAGCTGAAAAGCAGTGATGATGATCCGATAACGGTGTACATAATAGGAAGGTCCTATGATTTTGATGATCTTAAAAATGATCGGATGCCTTGCGCTCCTCATGTTTGGTATGAAAACCATGAGCGAAGGCTTACAAAAACTCACCGGCGGGCATCTTCGCGCAGTCCTCAGTACCATGACAAAACACAGAGTTGGAGGACTACTCACTGGTACATTTGTTACCGCCGCAGTGCAGTCTTCCACTGCAACAACCGTCATGACAGTTTCGTTCGTTAATGCTGGCCTGCTCACATTGAGTCAGGCCATTCCTGTAATTATGGGAGCGAACATCGGAACCACGGCGACGGCCTGGGTCATGTCCATATTCGGGTTCCAGTTCAATATGAGTAGTTTTGTGTGGCCATTCTTTGCCTTGGGCATTATCCTCAGTTACACAAAGAAGCCTACCTCTAAAAGTTTTGGCGAATTCATTTTCGGATTCTCATTCATGTTCCTCGGTCTATGCACCCTTCGTGAAAATGCAGTGGCTATGGACCTCTCTCATAATGAAACCGTCATCAACTTCTTCGCAAATTGTGGTGGTTGGGGAATCTGGACCACGCTATTGTTCCTAGTGCTCGGAAGTGTGCTTACCATGTGTGTGCAGTCTTCTGCCGCAATCATGGCAATTACTTTGATTTTGTGTAGTAGCGGTGTGCTGCCGATTTATCAGGGCATCGCGCTCGTGATGGGTGAAAACATCGGAACGACGGTAACTTCGAACTTGGCTGCATTGAGTGCTAGCACTCAGGCTCGTCGGGCAGCTCTTGCTCACATGCTTTTCAACGTATTTGGTGTGATTTGGGTCCTCATCGTTTTCCATCCGTTTGTAAACATGGTCTGCAGCATTGTTGGTTTTGACCCTAATTTCGTCCCACAGACGGAAGAGGAAATTTCAAAAGCAAGCATCCGTGTCACGTATGCGCTTTCAGGATTCCATACAGCTTTTAACCTCTGTAACGTGGCCCTGCTCATCTGGTTCATCAAGCCAATGGAGAAGGTGATATGCCGTGTCATCAAAGGGAAGAAAGAGGAGGAAGAAGAGTTTCGCCTGCAATTTATCAGTTCGGGCCTTCTGTCTACTTCGGAACTTTCCTTATTCGAGGCACAAAAGGAGATTCACAATTTTGCGGCCCGCACCCTGAAGATGTTCCGCTTTGTCCCCACGCTTCTTGAAATTCATAATGAGGAGGAGTTTAGTAAACTCTTTGCGCGAATAGAGAAATACGAGGGTATTAGTGACAATATGGAATTGGAAATTGCAGATTATCTGAATAAGGTCCTTACCGGCCACCTTAGTGATGAAAGTAAGGCAAAAATCCAGAATATGATGCGAGAGATTTCGGAAATAGAGAGCATTGGCGATGCGTGTTACAATATGTCCCGAGCCATCAACCGCAAGTTCAAGAGCAAAGAGGATTTTACAGATGACCAGTATGCCCATATTCGGCATATTATGGCCCTTTGTGATAAGGCTATGGAATTTATGATGCGTGTAATTGAAGATGAATCGGTGGATGTGAATCAAGCTCTCGCCAACGAGAATGAAATCAATGATTACCGCAAACATTTGCGGGATAAGAATCTGGACGACATTAAGGATCAGAAGTATGGTTACAAGATGGGCGTTCATTATATGGATGTTGTTAATAATTGTGAAAAACTGGGGGACTACATCATCAATGTGGTTGAAGCTCACGCCCATATTCGATTGACCTATTAGTTAAACATTTTTACTGGCTTTTCAAGTGTCACGAAGGAGCTCTTTCGTGACATTTTCTATTTTTGTGCTGTTGAAAATTTGAAATTTTATAGGAATGTCCGAAAATGACATGGATGATTTTTAAAGTTCTTGGTTGCCTGGCTCTCTTGATGTTTGGCATGAAGTCTATGAGTGATGCTCTGCAAAAAATGGCAGGGCCTCAATTGCGCCATGTGCTAGGAACGATGACCACGAATCGTTTTACGGGTGCATTTACAGGTATGTTTGTCACCGCCTCTGTGCAGAGTTCGACGGCTACCACCCTTATGACGGTTTCCTTTGTTAATGCAGGCTTGCTTACATTGGCACAAGCCATTTCTGTGATTATGGGTGCCCACATTGGAACGACGGTCACGGCGTGGATCATGAGCCTCGGCTTCTCGTTCAACATCGCAAACTTTGTCTATCCTGCATTCTTTATTGGAATCGTTCTTATTTACCTTAAGAAACATCGCGTGGGTGGTGAATTTCTTTTTGGTGTGGGCTTTCTTTTCCTTGGCCTTACTTCTCTTAAAGAGACCGGCTTTACGTTGGTGAATGACCCTGCCGCTAGTGCTTCCATCAGTAATTTCTTCGCTCATTTCAGTGAACCAAATTTCTTCAATTCTGCGTTCTTCCTCTTGATGGGGACGATTCTTACCCTGTGCGTACAATCGTCAGCCGCTATTATGGCAATCACCATGATTCTCTGCTCCACTGGGGTTCTGCATATTGACCAGGGTATTATGCTTGTGCTTGGTGAAAATATTGGTACCACCATTACTGCAAACCTTGTTGCTCTTTCTGCTAACATCCAGGCTCGTCGTGCCGCCTTTGCGCACTTGTCCATTAACGTCATTGGTGTGTGTTGGGTGATTTGCGTGCTTCCGATTTTCCTTGGCACAATTTGCAAAGTAGTTGGCTTTGATTTGGAATGCCGTCCGGGAGATCAGTGCTATGCTGCAAATTTGGCGAAGATTTCTGTTGTGCTTGCGACATTCCATTCTGCCTTTAATGTATCGAATACCTTGATTCAGATTTGGTTTATTCCGTTCATTGAAAAGTTTGTGTGCTGGGTATTCAAGTCCAAGACATCTGAGGAAGAGGAAGACTCCCGTTTGCATTTCATCAGTTCCGGTTTGCTGGAAACCCCGGAACTTTCTCTCCTTGAAGCTCGAAAGGAAATAACGCTTTTTGCTGAAAGAACAAAAAAGATGTTTCGTTTCATTCCTGACTTGTTGGAAATGAAGGATGAAAATGACTTCATGAAACTTTTTGCACGTATTGAGAAGTACGAAAATATCAGCGACAATATGGAAATTGAAATCGCGAGTTATTTGAACAAGGTGAGTGAAGGTCGCCTTAGTCCGGAAAGTAAGTCTAGTGTTCAGGCAATGCTGAAAGAAATCTCCGAGATTGAAAGTATTGGAGATGCTTGCTATAATATGGCTCGTGCCATTAACCACAAGTTCCGCAGCAAGGAAGATTTTATTCCGGAGCAATACGAACACCTCAAGTATATCATGGAACTTTGTGATAAGTCTATGGTCCAGATGTTGGACGTGTTGCAGGATTTGCCACAGATAGATGTGAATAATTCATTGAATATTGAAAATGAGATTAACGATTATCGCAAGTTGCTGCGTGAGAAGAATGTAGATGACATTGAAAACCAGAAGTATGGTTACCAGATGGGTATTCACTATATGGATATTGTGAATGACTGCGAAAAGTTGGGCGACTATGTGATTAATGTGGTGGAAGCCCACGCACACATTAGGCTTACATACTAATTGGATTTTGGCGGGAATATGCGCTTTATTGCTGTAATGCTGTTGGCGTTTGTGCTTACCGTGAACCTTAGCGGGTGCGGTTCAGATTCGTCTTCTGAATCCGGTGTTGTAGAGTCCTCTTCTAGTGAACTCGTTAGTTCTTCCGCAACCAATGCAATTGTGGGTTCCTACAGTGGATACAGGGAACTTTCAGAAGATGAAAAAAGCTTCTTTGAAGAAGTGGTGAAGGGTTATGAAAAGGAACTCTTCGATCCCGAACTGGTTTCCACGCAGGTGGTGGCTGGCATCAACTACAGGTTCCTTTGCAGCATGAAGGATGGCAATGCTACATCTAAAGTAATTGTCACCATCTATAAGCCCCTTTCTGGTGACTCCAAAATTACCAGCGTGGAAGAGGCTCCGGAATCCTAGAGGGATACAGGGAAAGTTTTGTTCCCGACCTTGACGATATACATTCCCTTGGCTCCGGCGTAGACCTTCTGTTCGCAACCGAGACCGCGGGTTTCGCGAATCTTTTGGCCTAGGCTATTGAACACAGCGATGTCAATGCCTTGGGCTCCTGTTACCGTGATGGCTCCATTTTCAATAAAGACAGCTAGGGGGAGATTCCCTTTGATGGGTTTAATGGCTTCTTCTTCACTGGAGGAAGATGATGGAATGGCATTGCCATCTGCGATTACGATGTCTCCGCCATTGGGAACGGCATCAAGGTAGATGAATCCGTCCTTGATGATGGCGTCAATTTTTGCCCCAGCCTGGCTTGCAGAAACGCTAGACCAGTTGTTTGTGTTTTGAACGCGAATGCTGAGAGGATAATCAAAGGGGGCGATGTTTGTGCTTAATGAATGGGTGAGGGTGTACGTTACGCTTTGAGCGTCGCTGGACTTCAATGCTAATGTAGACGCATCTCTTTCCTGGGCGTACATGATGGCATTGCGGAATGTGGTTACCCAGACTTTTGCATCATTCTGCTTTGCCCAGGCAAGGGCTCCAGAAATGGCGCTAAGATTGGTGGGAGAGTAGGAGGCAAATCCATTCACGGCATCGCTCTCTGCAAGTCCATGGGTCAAGAATACCACCCAACCGCCTTGATTGGCCGCCTGGTTCATCAGGTCTGTGAAGTTCTGCGTCGTGGTGACTCTGTTGTCGGCGGAGCCTGTGCCAATGGAACTTAGACGGTAATAGTTGGAGGGAGACTTGCTGATGATTTTTCCATCGCAGATGCGTCCACCAATGTAGTTCTGCTTCAAAGTGGCTTCATCAGGCTCCTGGCAATTCGGGTAGGTGATGGTATTGCAATCCTGACCTTTCACATTGCTGTTGATGGTATTTTTGGAACTGGCAATTTCGCTATCGGGCATGACTCCATTGGGGTGCGAGTCCGAATGGCTTCCGATTTCGTGACCATTGTCGGCCAAGGTTTGCCATCCGCTCCAATCCAACACCTTGTGATATTGGTTTCCAATCCAGTTGGTGACAACGTAGAAACTGGCCTTATAGCCGAACTTGTCAAATTCTGGAGCAACGAGGCTAATGTGGCTGGGAGCACCATCATCGAAGGTGAAAACCGTAGCTCCCTGGCGGAAACCTGCCCATGTGGCAATTTCTTGTGCAGCACTCATAGAACATACCAGAAGTGTGGCGGATGAAAGTTTTATCAGAAGATTCTTCATTGGAAACCCGAACTCTTAATAAAGATATATTCGTTCCCATTATTTTGCAATAAGGACAATTGTGGGTAAAACCGAAAACGGGGTAATTTTCTATTTATTTGGACAAGTATGTTTTTTGATGAACTCCTTGACGAAACTTATTGTCCAAACGAATATCCTGCTTTGGACGCATTGTGTGGCGAATGGTCTGAAACTAGGCCTTTTGAGGGGCTACGCGTCCTTGTGGCGACGCCTATTTTCAGAAACACGATGGTGGAATACCGTGCCCTAATGGCTGGCGGTGCCGATTTGGCAATTGGTCGTGCGACGCATCCGGATGAAGATGAAAAAGATGTGGCATCCATGCCCTGCGATAAGAAGATTCTCGCTTACCTTGTTGAAAATGGAATGAAGTTCTATTCCGTTAAGGAAGTGCTTCGCGAGGAATCGGATGGAAAGTATTTTGATTTGATTCTGGATTGCGCTGGGCAATTTGCGACTTGTCACCCGAAGATTGGCTTTGTGGAGCTGACCCGCAGTGGTGTTCATTTTTATGAGAATGTGAAGCACCCCGTCTATGTGGCGGATAGTGGCATTGTGAAACGTATTGAAACCTCCTTAGGGACTGGGGATGGATATTTCCGAGCCTTGGCCCAGCTAGGGTATAGTGATTTTGAATCCAAGAAACTTCTGGTTTTTGGAAGTGGAAAGGTGGGCTCCGGAATCGCTTTGCAGGGCCTTTCGAAAGGCTGTAGTGTGACTGTCGTGACGGATACCACGAAAAAGGGTACATCGACAGATTTCTGTGCTACACTGGAACAGAATGATATCGATATTCTGGATTGTAGAGATTTTACCGCCACGGTTGCCGCAATACAGTCGGCGGATTACATCGTAACGGCTACAGGCGTGAAGGACGCCCTTGTGAGTCCAATTCTAACTCAGGCTCTGCTTACCACAAAGGCAAAACTATCCAACATGGGCGTGGAGGACGAATACGGCGAAGATGTCCCGGCGGATAAAGTTCTGAATGGGAAAGCTCCGCTGAATTTCATTCTGGAAGAGCCTACCCATCTCAAGTATATTGAAACTTCTATGGCGCTGCATGCGGCCTTGGGGGAATGTCTTGTGCGTGATTCCCGCTTTGAGGGATTGAAAGAACCGCCTGCGGAGCTAGAAGAAAAGCTCCTGATGACCACCATTCAAAATGGTGTCATCGGAACTGAAATTTGCGGGATGCTCGGGCTTTCGCCGGAATTTTAATGCATGCAGAAGTTGGCGCTTGAAATGCCAACTTCTGAATTACATCTTTGAGAAGAAATTCCTTGTTTCGCGAGCTACAATGCCGCTCAAGAGAATGAGGGCCACCAAGTTCGGGAAGGCCATCAGTCCGTTAAAGATATCGGCGCATGTCCACACGGCACTCACGGTGAGGTAGGGGCCGATGAATACGGCAGCAATGTAAACCCAGCGATAGGCGAGGATTGCGCCCTTCTTTCCACGACCCACCAGGTATTCCAGGCAGCGTTCCGAATAATAGGCCCAACCGAGAATAGTGGTGAAAGCGAAGAACACGAGTGAGGCAGTCAACACAAATGGAGCAAAGGTGGTGCCAAAGGGGAGAATGGAAAGACCACGAGAGAAGGCTTCCATGGTGATGTTCACGCCCTGGAATCCAAGGGTCGGGTCCCAAGCGCCGGTAACCACGATGACAATGCCCGTCATGGAGCAGATGATGATGGTGTCGATAAAGGTTCCTGTCATGCAAACAAGACCCTGACGGACTGGTTCCTTCGTTTTTGCGGCAGCGGCAGCAATAGGTGCAGAACCGAGGCCCGCTTCGTTACTGAAGATACCACGTGCAATACCCTTCTGCATGGCGATGAAAATCGTGCCAACGGCACCGCCTGTGACGGCACTGGGATTGAAGGCTGCGCGGAAAATAGTTTCAATGGCGTTAGAAACCTGGGAGAGGTTGAGACCGATAATCAACAGGCAGAAAATGATGTAGAAAATGGCCATGAAGGGGACGATAAATGTGGCAACTGAGGCAATGCGCTTCAAACCGCCAATGATGACGCCAGCAGCACAAAGGGTTACCACCAAGCCAGCAATTGCTGTGGAGTAAGAAACGGAGTTCCCGGCGATGTTGATGAATTCGCCTGTGGGGCAGACGGTTGCAACAGCAGAGGTGATGCCATTGACCTGCGTAATGGTTCCGATGCCCAGGAGACCTGCCAGTACGCCAAAAATGGCAAAGAGAATGGCGAGCCACTTGAAATTTAAGCCGAAACGTTCTTTGATGCCAGTTTCAATGTAGTAGAAGGGGCCGCCGAGGATTTTTCCATCTTTGTCCACTTTGCGGTATTTGACGGCCAACAGGCCTTCGGAATATTTGGTAGCCATGCCGAGGAATGCGGCGACCTCCATCCAGAAAAGAGCTCCGGGTCCACCGGTGCCGATAGCGGTAGCCACGCCCACGATGTTGCCAGTACCAACGGTAGCGGCAAGAGCGGTGCAGAGTGCTGCAAAACTGGAAACTTCACCATGGCCTTCAGATTCACTATTGATGGCATAGCGAAGAGCGTTTTTCAGGTTGGTAACCTGCAGAACGCCTAGACGAGAGGTGAGTAAAAGACCGACGAAGAGAATAATTACAATGAGGGGAATGCCCCACACATAACCGTCGACAGTATCCAAAAAAGCGGTTAAAGATTCCATTAGGTCCTCTAAGTATTAAGTCAGGACCCAAATTTAGTAAAAAATCTATTGTAACTCTATGATGTTCAAGGATTTATGGCAAAAATTGCTTACAAGATGCTTTTTTGCCTCGTTTTTGGGAATCCAGAGCGTATTTTGCGGAATTTTACAGGATTTCGCCGTTTTTTTCAAGCGAATATGCAACACTTCGCACTCCATCTTGTGGATGGTGATGTTGTGGCGGAAACTTCCGCAGGCTTTTGCTTCCTCGATTTGATCTGCGTTAACAAAATATTCCGCCTCCATGGGGAGCCCTGCCGGAGCGTTTTTGGGGGATTCAAAATGGGGAAGGGTCTTCTGATTTTTGAAAAAGGGGTTGGCGTGTTTGGCTTTTTTCGGGCTTTTTTCGTCGGACTTGTTCTCTAGCGCCAGAATTTTCCCGTCCTTGGATTCGATGACGAGGACGGTCCCGTGCCATTCTTTTTGAATGTGCGATTTTTTAGGAGGGAATTGGCTGGTTTGATTTTTCTGTCGGGCGAGGCATGCGTTAGCCAGAGGGCAATTTTCGCAGAGAGGATTCTTTGCTTTGCAGATGGTACGTCCCAGTTCCATGAGGGCTTCGTTATGGAGGTGGGCTTTGGGGCTGTCGGCAACTTCCCGCGCGTAGTTCCAGTAGATTTCTAAAAAATCCTTGTCCGTGGGGAGAAAATTGAGCAGGTTCATGCGGGAGAAAATCCGCACGAGGTTTCCGTCCAGAATGGCTTCCCGCTGGTGAAAGCCGAGGCTGAGGATGGCGCCCGCGGTATACGCCCCGATACCGGGCAGTGCTTCCTGTTCTGCGCGGGTCTGCGGAAATTGGCCCCCATAGCGATCGCAGATTATTTTTGCGGTCTTCAGGATGTTTCGGGCTCTGCTGTAATAGCCGAGGCCTTGCCAGAAATTGAAAACCTCCGCCTCATCTGCCTTCGCGAGGATTTTGACTGAAGGAAAACGCGTCATCCATCGAATGAAATAATTCTTGACGGTAGCGACTTGTGTCTGCTGCAGCATGGTTTCGCTAATCCATACGGCGTAGGGGTCCCGAAGTGCATTCAAATCACTAGGCCGCCACGGAAGGCTTGCCGCATTCCTTAAGAACCAAGTACGAAGTTTTTTTAGCGATTCAGAATTCAAGGCCAATTAATAATTTAAAATTCAAAATGCAAAATTATTTCATTAAATTTTTGTGAATCTAATTGTGAATTTTGCATTGTTAATTATGAATTAAAGTTTGTAGTATTCTTTCTTCAACTGGCGGAAGTATTCAAACTGCACCTTGGTGGAACTTTCCAGAGTGTAAATCTGGCTTCGCTCATGGCAATGCTTGCGCATTTCTTCGTAGGCGCTGGCTTGTTCCAGTTTGAAGGAGCGGCACTCTTCCAGGGCGCTAATCCATTGGTCCATTTCTATGGGTAGAATCTTACCGCATTTTTCATCCTGCACAATGTTTCGCGGGCCGCCGTAGTTGCTAACGATGGCGGGGGTCCCGGTGGACATGGCTTCCACCACCACGTTTCCGAAGGTGTCTGTGGTGCTGGGGAAGAGGAAAAAGTCGGAATCGGCGTAGAGTCCGGCCAGGGTCTCGCCGCCTTGCTCGCCGGCGAAGTGAACGCTATTGTTTCCTTCAAATTCCTTCTTGATTTCTTCCAGATACCAGCCGTAGCCCACGTACATGAGTTCCACGTCGTCGTGCATGGCAGAGAATTTCTTCCAGACTTCGTTGAGGAAGGCGAGATTCTTTTCTTTGGAAATTCGTCCGATGAAGGAGAAGCGCACGGGGCGTTTTTCACGGGTGTCGCCGAACTTTTCCCAGGTGCCCTTTCCGCGCATGTCGGGAGAGAATTTTTCCAGGGGGAGCCCGCGGGGGAGGATTTTCACCTGGCTGGCAGGCACTTTCAAATCGCGGGTGAGAATGTTGGCGTAGTCGTCGCAGGGGCTGATGACCGGGCGCGCCATCCAGTAGAAGATTCGCATGAGCCAGAGCACGTAGACGTGCATCCATTTCGCTTTTACGAGGGTCTTTGTGTAGGTGGGAACGTCGGTGCGGTAATGGCTGAAGACCTTGATGCCTGCCACAAGTGCGCAGAAGCAGATGAGCCAAGCGCCTGGGCTCGGGGTTTCAAGCTCAATCATGTCGATGGGGTAGCGCTTGATAAGGCGGAGTACGGGGCTCACGCGGGGAATGGCTAGTTCGCTGTTGGCATACCCCAGTTGTTCCATGCTGAACATTCTAGGGAGGAGCATGCAATAGCCATTTTCCACAACGCCACAAGGTCTGGAATTGAAGGCGTTACCGGCCAGGAAAGCCTTCATTCCGTGGGCGCGCATATAGGGAATCACGTTTCGCAAATTGTTGGCGATGCCGTTGGTTTCATCCAGGTTGTCGGAATAGAAGAGAATGCGGACATCGTCTGCCGGGCGTTTCTTGCGCTCCTGTTTTAGGTAAGAGCGGAGTTTGAGAAGCGTGGGCAGATTGCGGAAAACTGTCAGGAAAACAATGGGTGGAATCCAGCAGGTGCGCACGTTTCCAGGTGGCTTGTGCTTGATACCAAAGCATTTGCGGAAGGTGCTGGTGACGGTGCGCCCGAAGATGGTGGGGCGGGAGTCCAGTTTGTCCGTTGCCTTAAGCTTTGTTGAATTTGACGCAGTCGTCATATTTCACTCCTTTACCACCGAAAAGGTCTAAAGCGCTTCCGATGGTGAGGTCGATTTTCCCACCCGAAATTTGTTTGCAGTGTTCCAAATCTGCAAGGCTCTTTGCCCCGCCCGCGTATGTGACGGGAATGGGGCTGTTTTGTGCCAGAAATTGAATCAGTTCGTCGTCCATTCCTTGTTGTTTGCCTTCTACGTCGGCAGCATGGACTAAAAATTCATCACAGTATTTTGACAAATCCGCAAGATTTTCTGCGTTGATTTGAATGTTGATTAAGGTTTGCCAGCGGTTGATGGCGATGTTCCATTGCGGTTTTGCGGATGTCGTCGCGGCGCTGCCTGTTGCGGTGCGTTTGCAGCTTAAATCCAGAACCAGGCGTTCTTTTCCAATGGATTGGACCAGTGAATCAAGACGTTCTCGGGAGAGTTTGCCATCGGGGAATATCCAGCTGGTGACAATCACATGACTGGCGCCGGCATCGATGTATTCCTTGGCGTTCTCTCCATTGATGCCGCCACCGACTTGCAGGCCGCCGGGATAAGCCGCCAGTGCCGCTTTCGCGCTTGCCTCGTTTCCCTTGCCCAGCATGATGACGTGACCGCCGGTAATGCCGTCCCGCTTGTAGAGCTCGGCAAACCAGGCAGCGCTCTTTTCCGTCTCGAAATTGGTTTTCAGGCCAACGCCAGAATCACTGAGGGAACTACCCACAATCTGCTTCACTTTTCCATCGTGCAAATCTATGCAAGGGCGAAATTTGGTCATCAGTCCTTGACTCCTGTAATAGCCCAATCCACCTTTTTGCCGTGGCTTCCATCGCTACGACCGCGGTAGAAGAGAATCTCTCCGCCGGCGGCCATTTTGAAGGCCTGCTTTGCAACCCAGCCATCCACTTTATCCAGAAGGGAAGCTTTCTGCAATTTTTTCTCTACATTGAACTGCAGTTCTGGAATGCCGTTTTTCCAAGTGATGGCGAGATTCTTTTTCGGGAATTTCTTTCCGGTGTATCCGGCACCGTCATCCTGGATGCTTTCGGGCATGGCAATCTTCAATCCCTCGGCGCTGTTATAGATGGCGTAACCGAAGGGCTTGCCGTCTTCCGTGAGGGAAATACGCCCGGCGTACATGGGGGCGCTTGTATGGGTGCTGAAGTTGATGGAACGGGAAGCCATGTCTGTCGCTTGCGTTGTCTGCCACGTCTGATCCATGTAGGCGTAGCCCTTCACGGTGAGGGTATCTTCGTTGTAGGCGATTTTCCCAGAAACGCGACCGTATGGAATGAGAACGTATTCGCCGAATTGTTCCTTACCGATGGTCCAGACACCATTGCCGGGAATCTTCCCTGCGACGGCACTTTCGAAAGATACATCCAGCAGGAACTTGCCGTTTTTGTCGGCGGTGAAGAGCACATGATGGCCCTTGCCGGGCATGTTTTCCATCTTGTACTCGCCTTTGATGTCAATGGTAGCCTTACTTTTGTCGGCTACAAGGCGTTCTGGCGGATATTGGCGGCCCACGGTGTAGGTTTTGCCCTTAAAATTCCAGAAACTGATATCGCAGGCGACTTTCTTGCCCGAGGCTGGAATGTACAAGGTGGAATAGTTGACGAAGGCTCTGGTGCCATTGTCAAAAATGAACTGGTAGCTCCACGTTTCGTTAAAGCCTTTGACGCCCTTGTCGTGGGGCATGAAGTCGGAAACAGTGGGCGAGCGGGGAGTACTTTCGGGTGATTTTACATCCACGGCAAATGCGGTGCTGCATATGCCGAGAACAAGGCAGAGGCCAGCAATAATGTGCATTTTCTTGAGGGTAAAATCCATACCCTTAAAGATAGAAAAATGAAATTTTCTCGTTGCGGATTTTAGAGGCGAAGGTCTTGACCCATGCCCATTTTCAGCTCGGTGCGGCGGCGGACCACCATCTCATTGAACAAGTCGGTGAGACTATCTTCAATGCTCACCATGGGTTTCCAACCCAGATTGTTGATTTTGGTGGGGTCTCCGATGAGGAGCGGAATGTCGTTACTTCTTTCGTAACCCGGATCAAATCTGAAATCTACGCTGATGCCGGCAATGTCTACCAGCATATCCACCAGCTCACGGAGGGTGTAGGATTTTCCGCTACAGATGTTGTAGATTTCGCCAGATTCTGCGGTATTCAAAACCTGAATCATTCCACGGGCTACGTCACGAACATCCACCACATCGCGGCTCACATCCAAACTACCAGAATAAATAACGGGTTCTGCTCCGTAATACTTGATTTTCACGAGCTGGTAGGTGATGGAAGGAATTGCGAAACGACGGCTGTGATGGGGACCCGTAAAATGGAAGGGGCGCACGGCAACCACATGGAGCCCGTGAGCGTTGTGAAATTGGTTTCCCAGAAGTTCCATGCAGGCTTTGGATGTGGCGTACGGCGTGAGAGGATTGGGGCGGTCTTCCTCTTTATGCAGATAAGTTAACTGGCGGTCGTCTCGACCGTAGATTTCACTACTGCTGAGGAGCATCACTTTGGCCTTCGGCGTAACCTGCTGTACGGCTTCCAGAAGGGTTTGCGTTCCCAGCAGGTTGATGTTCAACGTTTCGTAGGGCTTTTTGTAGCTGAGCCCTACGGAAGATTGGCTTGCTAGGTGATAGACATGGGTAGGTTGTACTTTTTGGACAACTTCATAAACTTCTTTGTAGTTGAGAAGGTCTCCGGTCAAATACTCTACGCCTTCCACCTTTTGCCAAGGTTGAGGCTGTTCATTACTAAAACTAAAAAGGTCGTGGTTTGTTCCACTCAAGTTAGAGAGAATGTGAAATCCTAATGCACCTGTTCCGCCAGTGACGAGAATACTCATTTGGCCTCCGTGGTCTGGATTGCCTTCCAGGCCTGATCAATCACTTCTTTTTCAACATTACAAATTTTTTCAACGGCACCGATCCTGGTGGGGAGAATATAGACGCGAGTTCCCTTTTCGGCCTTCTTGTCTACACCCATTGCTTTCCATGCGGCTTCCGGGTCCACATCAAAGGACTTCACAAATCCGAGAGCATCCAGAAGGGCGTTCTGACGGATTTCCACATCTTCTGAAATCTTCCCGATGAGGCGTGCAACTCGTGCAGCAACGCGCATGCCTAGTGAAACAGCAATGCCATGACTGAACTTGTTGTAGTTGGTCAGTTTTTCGATGGCGTGGCCAAAGGTATGGCCGTAATTGAGAATGGCCCGGAGTCCAGACTCTTTTTCATCAATGCCAACTACTTCTGCCTTGATTTCGCAACTGCGGAAAATGAGGTGCCGTAATACTTCGTCATCGTGAGCCTTGATGGCATCTACATGGTCTTCCATGTACTTGAAGAAATCCTCGTCGTAGATGACTCCATACTTCACGATTTCGGCAAGCCCCGCCAGATATTCTTCTTCGGGCAGGGTAGAGAGAACCGCCAAATCGCAGACTACTGCACTGGGCTGGTAGAATGCGCCAATCATGTTCTTCCCTTCAGGATGGTTTACCGCCACCTTTCCGCCTACGGAACTGTCCACCATGCTGAGGAGTGTGGTGGGAAACTGCACGAAGGGAATGCCTCGCTGGTAAGTAGCTGCGCCAAAGCCTGCCATATCGCCGACGACGCCTCCGCTCAACTGCAAAAGACATGTCTTGCGGGTGAAACCGCGGTGCAGCATGAAACTGTAGAGCTGATTCAGGTTGTGAAGAGTCTTGTTCCGCTCTCCGGCCTGGAATTTGAAGACGGGGCAATGTCCTGCCTGGCCACGTAGTGCGCAAAGCGTTTCAAACTGTGCCTTGGCGATGGTCGTATCGGTGCAAACCAGGAAATCATTGGCAGGTGCTAACCGCAAACCTTCCAGCATGGCGATTGAATCAGAAATGATGTGCTTCCCGATAAAGATGGGGTAGCGGCCGCCACTGCTGGGGCGAACATCCAGAGCGTGATTCTTCCAGAAGCACAACTGACGAAGAATCCTCTCGATGATATGAGTTTCTGCAGCTTCGTTGGTGCTTTCTACGCTGAAATCCGCTTCCGCATAGTTGGGCTCACGTTCCTTCAGCATGACTTTGATTTTTGCGAGGCGGTCTTCATTTGTCATGTTTGCGAGGAGCGGCCTCGTGTTTTTGCGGCCAATGCGTTCGGAGAGAATCTCTGGCTTTGCCCACAGGCGGATGATGGTGCCGGAAGCTTTAATTAGCTGGAGATTTTCGGGCTTGGTGAGTGCTCCACCGCCGAGTGAAACTACTTTAGGCTCTACACTCTGGCAGATTTCTGCAATGATGTCATGCTCCATCTGTCGGAAGGTGGCTTCTCCATCCTGCGCGAAGATGTCGGAAATGGATTTGCCTGCCCGCTCCACAATGAGTGCATCGGTATCTATAAACTGTCTCTGGAGGCGTTCTGCCAGTGCGCGGCCCGTGCGGCTCTTGCCGCTGGCCATGAATCCTGTAAAGAAGATGTGCTGCTTCATTTATGCCTCCAGACCTTTGCGCATGACAGTTGCGAGTTCCTCGTTGCTGTATTCGGCTGTCTCTTTCGGGAACCACTTTCGGAAACTTTCCAAGCCCTGATGGACCAACATTCCCTCGCCAGTGACAGTTTTGCAACCCTTTGCTTCTGCCATCTGCAAAAGCTTTGTGTGAAGCGGTGCGTAGACGATGTCTGCGATAACTTGCCCTGCGTGGAGGCTTTCCTCTGTGAGGGGGCTCTCGTTTTCGTTAGGCGTCATTCCAACGGATGTTGCGTTGATGATGATTTCAAATTGTGCAGAAATCGCAGAAAATTCGTCGAAGGTTGTGACCTGGACTGGTTCACGGAGGTTATTCGCGGAACACGAATTTGAGCGCCCAAAGTGTGCGTTCAAACCATCGGCAAGTGCTGCGCCTTTTTCCCTGCTGCGGCACACGATGGTGAGGTCATTTTTCTGTTCTACCAGGGTATAGGCGATGGCTTTTGCGGCACCGCCATTTCCGAGGAGTGCAATCTTTTTATTTGCGGCGATGACGCCTTGTTCTTCCAGATTGCGAATGCAGCCGTAAGGGTCTGTGGTTGTTCCACACAATGTGCCGCCGACGAGCCCATCTTTCCAAAACAAAGTGTTCACACTACCAGTGAACTTGCTGATGTCACTCAGTTCGTCAACCAGGCGAGGGGCTCCAGATTCGTCCATGAAACGGGTTTTATAGGGAATGGTCACGTTTCCGCCACGGAACTTTAATTGCCGAAGCCCTGTGACGGCCTCCTCAAACCCACCTGGTTCGGGAGCGAATGGAATATAGGCGGCATTGATTCCCAAAAAGTGGAGTAGTGCATTCTGCATCAGCGGGGACTTGCTATGACCCACAGGATTCCCAAGAATGCAAAGTGTCTCGGTCTTGCCGTTCAAAATAAACCTCATTTGTCCGCCCACCTGGGGCTGAACTCTAAATTAATTTCATTTGAAAAATACATAAAAGATGGAAAAAATGTTTCAAATTTGGTAAAATTTGCCATTTTTTGTGGATAGTTCAATTCGTAGTGTGAATGATTTGTCCTCCTCCTTTTTTGCTACATTGTTCCCTGTAGTAAGGAGCTTTTATGGCACTCTTTGAAAAGATTACGGACGCTATCGGCAATACGCCTCTTGTGCGTATCAATCGCATGAACAAGACTTCTGCGGAAATTTTCGTGAAGTTGGAATGCTTCAACCCTCTGGGAAGTGCCAAGGACCGCGTGGCTCTGGAGATGATTGAAAGTGCAGAGAAAGAAGGCAAACTGAAGCCAGGTGCTTTGATTATCGAACCTACCAGCGGGAATACGGGCGTTGGCCTGGCCTACGTTGGCGCTGTGAAGGGCTACAAGGTGATTCTCACCATGCCGGATTCCATGAGCGTTGAACGCCGGATGCTCCTGAAGGCTTTGGGTGCCGAGGTGGTGCTGACGGAAGGGGCCAAGGGAATGGCGGGTTGCATCGAGAAAGCGAACGAGATTGCGGCTGCGAATCCGGGCTCTTTTATTCCGCAACAGTTTGAAAATGAGGCCAACCCTCGTGCACACTTCAAGACCACGGGACCTGAAATCTGGCGCGATATGGATGGAAAGATTGACATCTTTGTTGCTACTGTGGGCACAGGCGGCACCATTTCCGGTACCGCAGAATTCCTGAAGAGTAAGAACCCGGACATCAAGGTTGTGGCTATCGAGCCCGATACTAATAAAGTCCTTTCGGGTGGTGAGCCTGGTCCTCATAAGATTCAAGGCATTGGCGCGAATTTCGTGCCTAAAATCTATAACCCGAAGGTGATCGACGAAATCTACTTCACTAATGAAGTGAAGGCGGGTTCTGCAGCTCGGGCTCTCGCTCGCGAAGAAGGCATTTTCGTGGGAATTTCTTCCGGCGCTGCTATGGAGGCTGCCCTCACTATCGCTGCTCGCCCTGAAAATGCAGGGAAGCGCATTGTGGCGCTACTGCCGGATACGGGCGAGCGCTACCTCAGCACCTGGCTGTGGAACGAATAAACAATTCATAATTGAAAATTTAAAATGCAAAATTGATGCCTTTCGAAACCGGCGGGATATAAATTTATATCCTACGTTGGTTCTGCATTCTTAATTATGAATTGTGAATTTTGAATTTTAAATTGCTTAAATGTCGTCTTCTTCGTCGTCGCTGTGGCGGATGACGGTAGCGCCTAATTTTGCCATCTTGTTTTCAAAGTCTTCGTAACCGCGGTCCAAATGATAGACGCGGCTAATCATGGATGAGCCTTTAGAAATAAGGGTGGCAAGGACTAGGCCTGCAGTTGCACGAAGATCGGAGCCCATTACATCGGTTCCTTCCAGAGGAGTGCCGCCCTTGATGGTGGCGGTATTGCCGCTGACCTCGATGTTTGCGCCAAGACGTTGCAATTCTGCCACATGCTTGAAGCGGTCGTTATAGACGGTATCCTGAATGATGCTGTTGCCGGGAACAGAAACCAGTGTGGCCATCAAAGGAGCCTGCATGTCGGTGGGGAAGCCCGGGAAGGGGAGAGTCTTGATGCTGATGGGGTTCAGCGTGAGACCGCGGGCATCCACTTGGGCCCAGTCGTTCCCAACTTCCACTTTACAGCCCATTTCGCGGAAGGCATCTAAAGTGCTTGCGATGTGTTCTGGAATAATCTTTTTCACCTTCACGCAACCGCGGGTAATAGCGGCACCACAGAGGAAGGTGCCCGCCTCAATGCGGTCAGGAATGGTGTAGCCCTTGCCGGGACGGAGGCTCTCTACGCCTTGAACCGTAAGGGTTCTGGTTCCGCGACCTTGAATCTTTGCGCCCATGGAAACCAGGTAATCTACCAGGTTGTCAATTTCCGGCTCCAAGGCGGCATTCTGCAGGACGCTTACGCCTTTTGCAAGAGTGGCTGCCATCAGCACGTTGACGGTTGCACCCACGCTAGAAATGGGGAAGTTGAAGTTTCCACCGGGGAGGCGGCCTTCGCAGGTGGCTTCCACATAGCCTCGGGTAAGAGTGATTTTTGCGCCCAGAGCTTCCAAGCCTTTCAAGTGCAAATCAACAGGGCGCGGTCCCCAGGCGCATCCGCCGGGGAGAGAGACGCGGCATCGTCCAAAGCGAGCTACCAGCGGGCCCAAAACATAGAAGCTTGCACGCATGGTGCGCACCAATTCGTAAGGTGCTTCCAGATGGTCTGCACCACGGGTATCAATTTTCAGATTGTGAGCCTCGCCGCTAATGCGGCAACCAATCACACGAAGTACATCGCTCATGGTCTTCATGTCTTTCAGGTGAGGCACGTTTGTGATTTCAGATACACCGTCTGCCAAGAGGGCTGCCGCCATCACGGCCAGCACGGCGTTCTTTGCGCCAGAAATTTCTACTTCACCTTCCAGAGGCTTGGTCACTTGAGGAACTTCAAAACGATACATAAAACCTATTTCTCCTCGGCATCATTTTTGCTGCTTGCGGAAGCAGAATTTGCCGAATTAGAATCTTTTTCCTGGTACACCACGTATGTCCGGGCAATCCAATCGTGAAGAGCCCGCCGTTTGGGGTCTAAGCATACAATCAAGTATCCAATGGCGTAGAACATCAGGGTGATTTGGGTAAAAATGCTGGCCATATAGCGGAGAATGGAGGAACCCCAATTCAAGGGTTGCCCGTTTTTGGTTTCAATCCGCAATTTGAAAAGTCGCTTGCCTGGCGTGGAAGAAATTTTCGCGCCAAAGATGACAAAATAAAGGGTTTGAATGAATGTCCCGATGTAGATGGCGGTGGACATGCCGGGTACACTCATGAGCTTTTCTATCGCTTCGGCTGTGCCGGGGGCGTTGATGTATTCGCGCAGTCCTTCAATAACGGGAGCGAGGTCTATGACACCTGCAAAGGAAAGAATGCCGAGAACGATTCCGCCAGCGAGGGACAAGATGACATTGTCGATGAGGAAGGCCACCAGTCGGACGAAGAAACCACCATAGATTTTCGTGCGCTGCTGCTCTTTCAGGAGCATGTTGATGGTTTCTTGCAGGAGTTCGTCTCGGGAGGTTCCATTTTGAGCTTCGAAAGTCTCCTTCCAGGGTTTCCAGGATTCCTCGCCACTATGCCACACCAGGGTTTCGTCGGTGATTTTTCCGCTATTGACAAAGTCCTGAATTTCATCGATAGAATAAGGGCCTTGTCGGCGTTCGCCATCTACAATGCTTTCATCAATGAAATACCACTTCATACCGGGGTAAAGGTAGAAAAATAAAATGCCGAAAACGACAAAAAATGCTAAATTGGGGCGCTATGAGAACATATAAGCCTGGCCAACGTTTTGTAAGTCAGTCTGAACCCGAATTGGGCCTTGGTATTGTTGCCGAGGTCTCGGGTCGGAGTGTCAAGTTTTTATTCCCCCTGGTGGGTCAGGTGCGTTTGTACCGTGCAGATTATGCTCCGGTGGAACGCTTTATGCTTCAGCCTGGAGAAACGGCCAAGAATGAGAAGGGAACTTCTTTTGTGGTTGAATCCCTCCGTGAAGCAAATGATTTGGTGATTTACGTTGGTCGCGGTGGACGCGAGATGAAGGAATCGGACCTGGTGGCAAAACAGGCTGCTCGGCCTGCCGATTTGTTCAAGGCCCTCACCATGATTGGAAAGAACGGGGCAGAGCCTGATACTCCAGGTGCAGATGTTTCTGCGAAGGCTTTTGACCGCCGTCGTCGCGCCATGGAACTTTCCTGCAAGTGGCAGGCTTCCCCTGTGCGGGGCATGATTGGCCCTCGGGTGAGCATGATTCCGCACCAGTACTACCTCTGCCATAGGGCATGTACCTCCACAAAACTTCCGAGGTTGATGCTTTCGGATGAGGTGGGCCTAGGGAAGACGATTGAGGCGGGCATGATATGGCATGCCTTGAAGGCCCGCGGTCGCGTTACCCGCACCCTGATTATCGTTCCGGAGACATTGAAGCACCAGTGGATGATTGAGATGAAACGGCGCTTCAATCAGCTTTTTACGCTGGTGGATGAAGGCTATATTCGCGGACTTTTTGTCAGTGTGGAAAAGGATGACGAGAAGCCCAATCCGTTCTTGCAGAGTAACGACATCATTGTCTCCATCGATTTCTTGATGGATCAGCCGGCCTTGATTGAAGACTTGCTGAAGACCCGCTGGGATTTGACCATCATCGATGAAGCTCACCACCTGGTTTGTGAAGATGGATTCACTAGCCGTGAATATCTGTTGGCGAATGCGGTTTTGGCTAGGTCTGCAGGCGTGTTGCTTTTGACGGGAACGCCGCTCCAGTTTCATCCGGAATCCCAGTTCAACCGCTTGAAGATGCTGGACCCGGTCCGCTTTGCGGATTTCAATGAATTCCTCAAGGATCAGGATGCCTACCGCAAGTTGGTGAACGATTTGAACAAACTTCCGACGGACCCCAGCCATCAGATGAGTTGGGATGACTTGTATGAGGCTGTTCCCAAGAATTCCAAGATTCGTGGCTGGCTGGAACAGGAAAATTCCAAGTCTATGACGGCTGGCGAATGGATGCGCCGCATTGTGGATGGCATGGGAACAGGTTCCGTGGTGTTCCGCAATACCCGTAAAGGTGTGGGCGGTTTCCCCAAGCGCGTATTGGATGAGATTCCTCTGGAGCCCAATCCCGACTATCGCCAGATGGTGGACATCGCCGCCGAGAAGGATTTGGACAATTCCACCGACATTCAGGAGAATGGACTTCTCTGCACTAACTATTCCGACGCCTGGAAGATGGACGAACGCTTTGTATGGCTGAAGGGATTCTTGAAGAAGCACCAGAAGGATAAGATTCTTCTCATTTGCGAAACCATTCAGGTGGTGCAGGCTCTGGAAGTTCTTTTGACGGAATATTTGGGCGAGGGTGCATTCTCTATGTTCCACGAGAACATGACCATCATGGCTCGGGACAAGGCTGCCGCCAACTTCAGTAAGCCCAACGGCGCAAACCTCCTCATCGCTTCAGAAATTGGTTCTGAGGGCCGCAACTTCCAGTTCTCCCATCATCTCATTCTCTTTGATTTGCCGCTGGATGCCGCACTTGTGGAACAGCGCATCGGGCGTTTGGACCGTATCGGCCAGACGGAAGACATCATCGTTCATGTGCCTTACGTGAAGGGTTCTGGCCAGGAAGTTATGTTCCGCTGGTATCATGAGGGCTTGAACGCCTTTGGTGCTCCTCTCATGAGCGGTGGCGAACTCTTCCTCAAGTATACGGATGACTTGATTGAGGCTCTGGCGGACCCCAGCCATGCTCTTGCGAAGTTCGTGAAGAACGTGATTCCCAAGGTGAAGAAGGATTGTGAGCAGATGCGGAAGAGCATCGAGAAAGGCCGCGACCGCCTGCTGGAATTCAACTCTCGCAATCCCGAGAAGGCGAAGGAAATCACCGACGAGATTACACGCATCGATGCAGAAAAGGAACTCCAGTCCTTGCTTATTGAGTCCCTGCAAAATCGCGGTCTTGATTTTGACAAGAGCATCATTTCCGGCTGCTCTGTGCTGACTCAGGGCCCGCAGATTGAGGCGGGCTCCATTCCTGGAATGCCTACCCAAGGCATGGTGGCTGCCCAGAATGAAGAAGAGGAGCAGGGTTCCGATAGCATTTCTCTTACCATTACCTTTGACCGCGATGTGGCCATGATTCACGACGAAGTGGATTTCGTGAGTCTGGAACATCCGCTGGCCCAAGGCATGATTGATTTTGAAACTGGAGTGAACCACGGCACTGTGGCCTGCTGCATTTGGAACAATTCGGGCTTGAAGGGCCTGATGATGCAGTTCAACTTTGCGGTGGAACTTCCCGTGCCTGCGGAATGGGGCATGAACGACATTGTGGGGCCCCGTTACCTTACCACATTGATTGATGCTACGGGTGCAGACCAGTCCAGCCATTTGGCGGAACTTGCGAAAGCGGACCTGCGGGATGTGAATGTTCCTCAGGGAAACAAAGCAGTGGATGGCATTCTTAAGTTCTTCGGTAAAGAGGGCTTGGCTGCGGCGAAGGCTGCTGTTAACGCCATCGCGAAGGAATATGCGGAACAGGCTGCCGAAGCCGTGGCTCTCCGTTCCGAACAGGAATACCAGCGCATGAACCATCTTCTTTCCATTCGCGGAACGGCCGATGGCAATGCGGAACTGCAGCAGCTTCGCAAGAATGCTGCAGAACGAAAGAAGATTGTGGCAAGTCCCCAGCTCCGCCTGGATGCAATCCGTTTGCTAGTTTGTAGGTAATGCAGAATGACGAGTGTCAAAGCAGATATTATGCAGAACAATTAACAATTCATAATTGGCAATGAAAAATTGTTTTCCAAGCGAATGTATATTTTGAAATAATTATGAATTTTGAATTTTAAATTTTGAATTGAATTATGAGTGAATTACGAAAGAACATTTTAGATGAAGCTCGCCGCGTTGTGGTGAAAATCGGTTCCCGCATTCTGGTGGACTCCGAAAAAGGCGGCGTTCGCACCCGTTACATCCAAAAGCTCGCCGATTCTGTGGCAAAGCTTATGGAAGCGGGGAAGGAAGTGGTCATTGTCACTAGCGGTGCTGTGGGTACCGGCATGGCGGAATTGGGCTACAAGGAAAAGCCTACGGTCATGGCTGAAAAGCAGGCCTGCGCTGCAGTGGGGCAGATTGACCTCATGTACGCCTATCGTGAAATGTTCCGCTGGGTGGATCTTTCCGTAGGCCAGATTCTTCTTTCTGCGGATGACTTCCGGGACCGCACTCGCTACAAGAATTTGCAGAACACGGTGAAGGTGATGCTCGGAAAGAGAATCGTCCCCATCATCAACGAGAACGACTCTCTTGCGGTGGCTGAAATCAAGGTGGGCGATAACGACAAGCTTTCTAGTGACGTGGCCCTCTTTTTGGATGCAGATTTGCTGGTGGTCTTCACGGATGAAGATGGCCTGTTTGACGATAACCCGAAGAAGAATCCGAACGCGAGACTTTTACGGTTTGTGCCGGAAATTACGCCTGCAATTTTGGCGTTGGCAGGCAAGCCTGGCGAAGCGGGCTCTGCGGTCAGTACCGGCGGTATGCGCAGCAAGCTGGAAGCCATTCGCAATGTGACGAAGAGTGGCGTGAGTGCCTTCCTTGCTAATGGCATGAAGGTGCTGCCTCATCAAGTGATTTTTGAAAACGCGAAAGGAACACTTTTTGCGGGTGCGAAGACGAAACTCAATAGCCGTCAGCGCTGGCTCAGCTTTATTACCACACCTCGTGGAAGTGTGGTGGTAGATGAAGGCGGTGCAAAAGCCCTTCAAGAAAAGCATTCTAGCCTTCTTCCCGTGGGCGTTACAGCTGTGCGGAAGCATTTTGATAAGGGTGACTTGATTGAAATCTTGGATGAGGCAGGGAACGCTATCGCCCGCGGTGTTGCTGGCTTTGACAGCGAAACCTTGAAATTGGTGCTCCGAAAAAAGACGGCGCAAGTCCATTCCATTTTGGGCCCGGATGTCCCGGATGAATTGGTTCACAAAAACGATTTGGTGGTTTTCTAGGACGGCGGGGTAAAAATGCTCAATTGGGAAACACTTCTCTCGGCTACACGTTACGGGCATCCTGCTGATAGGGACCCCAACCGCTCTGATTTTCATCGTGACTACGACCGCATTGTTTTTTCTACGGCGTTTCGTCGTCTTGGCCGCAAGACTCAAGTGCATCCTTTCTCGGTGAACGACCATGTGCATAGCCGCTTGACCCACAGCATCGAAGTTTCTAGTGTGGGACGCAGCCTAGCCATTACGGTTTATCACCTCATTAAAAAATATCTGCCGCAGTATTTCAATGAATTCCATTT
Source organism: Fibrobacter sp. (assembly GCA_024398875.1). Classification (GTDB taxonomy): domain Bacteria; phylum Fibrobacterota; class Fibrobacteria; order Fibrobacterales; family Fibrobacteraceae; genus Fibrobacter. The sequence continues at coordinate 160,753 of JAKSIJ010000003.1, read as the reverse complement.
TGGCATGATTGTGCAGTCGGCTTGTCTGGCTCATGACATTGGAAATCCTCCCTTTGGCCATGCTGGTGAGGCGGCCATTCGTGAGTGGTTCCGCAAGAATCGCAATAGCGCACCATTGAAGGACCTTTCCGACAAGGAGATTGCGGACTTTGAGAATTTTGATGGCAATGCCCAAGGTCACCGCATTTTGAGCAAGCTGGAATATCACTTTCTGGATGGTGGAATGCGGCTGACGTACGCTACCATCGGTTCCATGGTGAAGTACCCACAGCTGGCAAAATACGGTAGCCCCACAAGCCTCTTCTCTACGGAAGCGGATTTGTACCGCAATACGGCGGAGGTTCTGGGAATTCCTGAAATCGCCCCCGGCAAATGGATGCGTCATCCGCTGGTGTATTTGATGGAAGCCGCTGATGATATCTGCTATTCCATTTTGGATGTGGAAGACGCCATTGAACTTGGCATTCTTTATTTTGCAGATGTGCGGGATATGTTCAGCTACCTTTGTGGCCCTGAGGTGGACATTGACAAGGAATACCAGGAGAACGGAATGAACCTCCGGGATTTCCTCAGCAGTGTTCGCGGTCGTGCCATCCAGAATCTCATTGATGATGTGGCGGTCACCTTCGTGAATCACTACGACGAAATCATGAATGGAACTTTGGAGAAGCATTTGACGGACCTTTCCCGCTCAGATGTGATGAACGGAATCCGTATTGCAAAACGCCTGGGCATAGAGCGCATTTATCCGGACCGTCGTAAAACAGAGCTTGAAGTGGGAAGCTATACCACCTTAAGTACGGTCTTGGATGCCTTCGTCAATGGCGTTCACGATTACCGCCAGAATGGTCGCAATTCTTACCGTGCCGATAGAATTGTGCGGTTGATTGGACAGGCTAAAATTGGCCAGAGCGTCACTACTGCGGAAGCTTACCACCAGGTGCTGGACTTTGTCAGCGGCATGACTGATAATTACGCCACATACTTGGCCCGCCAAATTGGTGGCCTTGCTATGGGGCTTTAGAAAAGTATTTTAGCGATGCCGCCCGTTATTCCCGGAAGGGTGTAACGGAGGGTTGTTTTACCGAGCCAGAAATCGAGAGCCTCGTTAATCCAGATGCGTTCGCAGGTGATTTTCCGGACGACTACATCTGTTTTTCCGCCATCTGCAGTATCAAAGAAGTAATAACCGCGAAATTGAAGCGGGGCAATTTCTCCATGAAGCAAGACGGAAACATCGGCGGTTCCCTTCTCGGAATCGATGGAAATGGACTGCACCTCGCCAAAGCGCTTCACCAGCTCGTTATTGCGGACGAGGGCTTCTACTGCTTTGTCGCGGAGATTACCGAGGAGGCTCATAAAACTTACCTCGGGAGGGTGAGAATTTCCATGCCGTTCTTAGTGCGGACAACGGTATGTTCCCACTGGGCGCTTAGAGAGCCATCGCGGGTCACTGCGGTCCAGCCGTCGGAAAGCACTTTTGTGCCGGGGCGGCCAACGTTAATCATGGGTTCCACGGTAAAGACGTTTCCGATTTCCACAAATTGACGAAGTTCGTTATTGCGGAAGTGATAGACGGTGGGTTCCTCATGGAAGCCGCGGCCAATGCCATGCCCGCAGTAGTCTTCCACCACGCCAAAACCGTGTTCGTCAGCGATGTCCTGAATGGCGCAACCAATATCGCAGAAGCGGGCACCTTGTTCGCCAGCGGCGCGGATGCCTTCTTCCATGCAGAATTTTGCAGTGTCTACCAGTTCCTGGGCGATGTTGCTCACCTTGCCAACGCAGAACATGGCGCTGGTATCACCGTGATACCCCTGAAGGATTGTGGTGATGTCGATGTTGACGATATCGCCATCCTTGAGGATGGTGTCTGCGCGAGGAATGCCGTGGCAAACCACTTCGTTGATGCTGATGCAGGCGTAGCGGGGGTAGCCGTGATAGCCTTTGCATGCGGAAATTCCCTTGTGGTCTCGGGTGTAGTCCCCGATGAATTCATCAATTTCCAGCGTAGAGACGCCGGGCTTGCACATTTCGCCAGCGCGAATGAGGGTTTCTGCGGCAAGTGCACCCGCATCGCGGATGAGTTCAATTTCTTTTGCGGATTTAATCTTTATCTTAGCCATACTACTTCATTCAACTCTTTCTTAGATTGCCACGGCCTTCGGCCTCGCAATGACGTTTTCATACTTCATACTTCGTAATTCATACCTCATACTTCATACTTCGTACTTCGTAATTCATACTTCATAATTCATACTTCATACTTCGTACTTCATACTTCATAATTAATAATTACTTTTTCCAAGCGTATTTATCTAACAAATAAGCGAGGAGCATGGCGTCTTCCGGGACGCTAGAGAGTTCCTTCACCAAGGGGAGGTAGCGGCTGATGCGTTCAGTAGCTTTTTGGCCGCCAAAATGATTCCGTTCTTGCTCCAAACGGGCGCGGAGGCGGTCGCTGACCTTCTTTGCGATGGCTTCATCTGTCAGGGGTTCCTGTTTTTGGAAGTTGATGCCGAAATCTGCTGCAGTCTGCTTGATTTCAATTTCTTCCACAGGCGTAATGAGGGAAATGCAGAGACCGCTCTTCCCGGCGCGAGCTGTACGTCCACTGCGGTGCACGTAGACTTCGTGGTCTGCGGGATGGTCGTACACAATCACATGGGTCACGTGGTCCACGTCAATACCGCGGGCGGCCACGTCCGTGCAGATGAGAATCTTGATTTCTTGCTTGCGGAAGGCGTTGAGGGTCTTTTCGCGCATGGGTTGCGCCACATCGCCCGAAAGTGCTCCCACCTTAAAACCATAGCCCGTGAGAACCTGTTCCAGATAACTGACATCGCTCTTCTTGTTGCAGAAAATCATGCAGCTTTCGGGGTTGTAGTATTCCAGCACCTTGATGGTCATGGAATCTTTTTCCATCACATCGCAGCAGTAAACATAGTGCTCCAGGTTGTTGGCAATCACCTGATCGTAGCTGAGGGAAAGGAATTCTGCACTGGGGCGCTGGAATTCCCGGGCGAGACTCTTCACCGTCTGGGGAATGGTGGCGCTGAACATGGTGCAGGCGAGGGCCTTGGGCAAATATCGGCGGATCTTCTGCATGTCGGGATAGAAGCCCATGGAGAGCATTTCATCCGCTTCATCCAGAATCAAATCGCGGACCGAGAGAAAATCCACATTGCCGCGGCTCACATGGTCCATCAGGCGGCCCGGAGTTGCCACGATGATGTGCACGCCTTCGCGGAGCGCCTTCAACTGGGGCTCATAAGAAACACCGCCAAAGATAGCGACGGACTTGATGCCAGTCCCTTTGGAAAGTTTTTCGATTTCATCCTGGACTTGCATCGCCAATTCACGGGTAGGCACCAAAATCAATGCCTGGGGGAACAAGTGTCCGCGTTCAATCACCTGGAGGAGGGGCAGCACGTAGGCACCCGTCTTTCCGGAACCGGTTTTGGACTGCACCAGCATATCGCGGGCGGCAAGCATGTAGGGGATGGTTTTCCGCTGGACAGGCATCAGCTGGTTCCAGCCGTGTTCTTGAAGAACAGCCTTCTGTTCTTCGGGGAGCATTTCAAAGGTATAGTCGGGGAGCTTGTGTTCAGGCTCAATAATTTTGACCGGCGTCAAAAAAGGATTTACTTCACTCATAGTGAGCGCAAATCTAGTAAAATTATAACATCCAGTGGTATTCCAATCCTCCGCCAATGAACCAATCAATGGTGGAAGCTCCGATTGTAGTGGGCTCTGCCGCAGCATCAGGGGACGGGTCGGAATACATGTTGAACCCGCGGCTGGAAATTCCTGTTCTAAAGCTTACGCCGTAATGCTTGGCGAAAATGAATTGGGAACCAATGCCAACCACGGCACCTTTGTAGGCATCTTCGAATTCAATGCGTGTCTTGTAGTATCGGGAGGGCTCATCTACGCCACTTTTCAAACCAATATCTTCCACAAAGAAGCAGTACTGGAATCCGAGAAAGGCGAAGGGTGTGATGTTCATCCATTTTGTGGCATCAAAGGAGCGGGAAAGAATGACATTGAGACCAATGGAATGCTGTGAAAAATCCCAGTAGTCTAACTCCTTGTAGATGGTATCTTTTTTGTCAATTTTGACGGAATGTTTGGAGTAGCGATACACGATTTCTGCACCGATGAATCCATACCAGGTTCCGCCCGCATAGAGGGTGAGATAGGGCTCTGAATCGTCGATGAAATTCCAGAGGCTTGCGGAATCCTTTGTAATGCGATAATTACGGACGGTACTCTTGATATGACTATCATACCAATCATCGGGGGTCAATGGAATTTTAGCTTGTGCGTAACCGCCGCCAACGCCCACCCAGCCCTTGAAATTGGGAACTTCCTGATAGTATTCGTCTGGCTCGGTGGCTAGCTTTTGCCGTTCTTCTTTGGAGAGCCTTCGCTTGGCAGGGCCAGAGAAAAAGAGGCTTGCAATTTCATCTCCGAGGGCGATTTTATCGTCCTGATAGCGGACTTTACCCGCAATTTTAGGCTCTGAGGCCGTCTCGTCAAAGAAGGCCACCAGTACGTTGTCTCCATCTTTTGCCATGAAGAGAACTGTCTTGTCTTCAATGGACTGTATTTTCGCCACCATAGCGGGATGCCGTGCCCGCAGGTATTCTGCTTTGAGCCCGGGCTCCATATTTGCCTTGAGCCAGGTGGCGTAACGGACGGCGATGGAATCTCGCTCCCATTCGCCCAGGAGGCGGCATTTCGGGTCGCCAATGCCAGTGTTGTTACGCTTGAGGGATAGGCAGAATTCCTTGGGATCCACAACGGGGTAGGTGTCCAAAGTCCAGATGAGAATTTCTCCGTCCTTCCAGATGGTAGGATGGCTATTGGAGTAGACGTCGCCTGCAAACAGCGGTGCTGCAAGAAGTAGCGCGAGAATAAGGAGCAAGTGAATTTTATTCATCGCACCACTCCCTTGTCTAGATTTTCTTTAATTTTCTGGACAATCCCTGCAGTCATTTGTTCGAAATTTCCCAGATTTGGCTTCTGAATGGGAATCTGTATTTCATCCACGGCGCTGAACAAGGGGCGCTGCTTCACGTTGTCCCACAAAGTGTAGGAGGCGATGGCACTGAGATTGTTGGAAGTCTTTTTCTCAGGACTTTCGTTCTGCATTAAAGCGTAGTCGAAGTAATCTTCCCGCTTCAAGTCCGTACCGATAATGACTTCATGGAGAATGAGGAGGAGGGGAGGTATATTCCCGGCGCTATCTTTCAAAGAAATTCCCTGTTCCGGCAGGCGGCCCTTCATAAAGACGCGCTCATCCAGGCGCTGGCTTTCTTCTGGGAAAACCTGCAAATCCTTGTCTGGAATTTTTGTGAGGGTGGGATAGAACTGTGTCAATTCCTGCAAGAATTTTTTCTCGCAAAAAATGCGCATGGTCACTTGGACGCTGTCTGCGCCAATCTCCAGCTTCTTTGCAAACCAGCTGGAACGGGTCAGAAGGAATGCGTTCTCGCTACCGATGACGGCAAGTGTGCCTGCAGGAGCCTGGTGGTATGCCGGATGGCTTTTAGACCATTGGTAACTCGTTCCGCACCCCATGAGGAGGCAGAACAATAAGCACCATATTCCGAGAAACCGGCGGACCATTATACTCCCAAAGGGGCGGCTACTTTACTTCGCGCCCCATTTTTCGCGGTAGGCGTAGACCTTGTCCAAAATGCCTTCCGGAGCGTTGATGGCCTTGCGGTTTTCTTCGCTTTCCAGGAATGCAATGATGTCGTTGATGTCCACGATGCTGTGGGCTTCAATGCCGTATTCGTCCTGAACGGTCTGGAGGGCGGATTTGCCATTGTCCAGCTTTTCCTTGCGGTCCACAGAGATGAGAAGCCCGATGACATTGGCGTTCTCGATTTGAGAGAGGGCCTGCATTGTCTCGTTCACGGAAGTTCCTGCGGTAATCACGTCTTCGATGATGACCACGTTAGTCTTTTCGGCATACTTGTAACCTACCAGAGAGCCACCTTCGCCGTGGTCCTTCACTTCTTTGCGGTTGTAAGTGAAGGTGAGGTTCTTGGCGTACACGTCGGAGAGCTTCATTGCAGTAGCGGCACAGAGGGGAATGCCCTTGTAGGCCGGTCCGTAGAGGTTCTGGGCCTTTCCGTCAAAATGCTTCATGAATGCGGCGGCGTAGAATTCGGCAAGCTTGGAAAGGGATGCTCCAGTGCGGAACTCTCCGGTATTGATAAAGTAGGGCGTATTGCGGCCGCTCTTGGTGACAAAGTCGCCAAACTTTAGAGCGCCGGATTCAACAAGAAAATGAACGAAGGAATCTTTCTGTGTCATAACAACTCTCGATTAAATAGGCTTATGCATTTGCGCCAGTGAGAAGGGCGAAAATGCTTGCAAATACATTGAATTTTTCGGTGGCGACCTCAATGCCGATGAGGATGGCGAGAACCACCACGCAGAAGGCCACATACCAGTAGAAGGATTTTTTGAAACCCTTGATTTTCAACTTGAAAATGAGCCAGATGATGACGCTGAGGATGGCGCTGAAGATCCAGGCAGCGGCACCGTTTAAGGAAACCAGCTGACTCACGCCGAAGGTGAGGGCAATCCCTGGCATAAAGAAGAAGCAGACGCAGAGCACGCAAAGCAGGGCAAAGCCAACATAGTGGGCGAAACCCCGTTCTGTCTGGATGATGACTTCGGGCTCAGATTTTTCTTCAGCAGCGGGCGAGGCTTCCGTTGCGGGAACGGTTTCAGTTGCTGCACCGCTAGTGGGAACAGTTTCAGTTGTGGCCTCGGCAGGCTGTTCGGCTGCGGGAGCAGTGCTGGCAGCTTCTGCGGGCTTTACTTCGATGTCTTTCTGTTCTTCGGCCATAGTATCTCCTTAGAGAATGAAGGTTCGACCCGCATAGACAAACACCCGGTGTTCAAGCCAGAGTTTGAGTGCGGCAGACAAAGTTCTTTTTTCAATATCCTTACCCAGTTCTACCAGTTCGTCAATGCTGGCGGTTTCGGGCACGCGCTGGATATCCTGACAGATGATGGGCCCCTGGTCCAGATCTTCTGTGGCAAAGTGGGCGGTAGCACCGATAATCTTCACGCCCTTGTGCCAGGCCTGGTGGTAGGGCTTTGCTCCCTTGAAAGCCGGCAAGAATCCGTGGTGGATGTTGATGACGCGGTACTTGAACTCCTCGGTAAATTCGGAGGAGAGAATCTGCATGTAGCGGGCGAGGACGATAGTGTCGGTCTTGGTTTCCGCAATAATTTCGCGGAAGCGGTTCTCGGGAATGCTCTTATCTGGATTGGAGGGCACGTAGTAGAAGGGTACGCCAAAGGTACCGCCGATGGGGCCCAGGTCTGGATGGTTTCCTACAATGCAGCTGAATTCACAGGGGAGGTCGCCGTCGCGGCGCTTCAAGAGCAAATCGTAGAGGCAGTGGTCCGTCTTGGAGACGAAAATGGCCACACGCTCTGTTTTGCTGGTGTCGTAGAGTTTCCAGTCCAGTTGGAGGTGGGGGCCAAGCGTTTCCAAGTGCTTGCGGACTTCTTCCACATCGGCGGGCTCGATTTCGAAAACCGCCCTCAGGAAGAAGGTTTCAATATCTTTTGCGGTGTGTTGCTGTAAATCGATGATGTTGGCTCCGGCCTTGGCGAGAACCTGGGTCGTGCCGGCAATGAGCCCCTTTTGGTCAGGGCAGTGAATCTGCAAAATGTAACGAGTCATGGACATGCCCTAAATGTAGCATATTTTGCCAATCAATGGGGGGAGCATTGTTTTTAAAAAAGCTAGCTTTCTTTTGTCTTTAAATGAGGATTCTCTTGTGACTTGCAATTGTGTCGTGCGTTGGGTAGTGTGGATTGGGTTATTGTCGGTTTTGTCCTGGGCAGCCGCTCCAAAGAGCTGGGACGCCATCTACCATGCGGAAGGTCAGGGAGAATACACCTCGGCGAAGGTTGTAGGGAAGTACTCCTTTGGCAAGTACACTCATTACAAGAATGTGCAGCCCGTTTCCTTCAAGATTGAGGATGACAAGTTCGCCTTCTCTGTCTCTGGCAAGATAACGCTGCCGCTGGATAAATTTGAGAGCGGAACCTTCTACAAAGAGTGCAAGGATACCAAGGAAGCCTGGATTTCTTACTTCGACAAGCCCATGGAATTCGGGAAGAAGAATCCGGTAACCCTCATTGTGAATATCGCCGGCGTGGACTTGGCCTGCGGTGACGATCTTTATGCAGTTTATGATTTGAGAATCAAGTTTGATAATGCGGAGGCGCAGAAATACTGGGTCAACAATCTGGAAGGGTACGAAAAGTATAAGCGGGAACAGGTGGCAAAACTTCGTCAGGAAGAGCAGGAGCATCGCGCCACCATTCGCGAAAATTCTTCCTTCTTCAAGGACCCTCGCGATGGCCAGATGTACCGCACCATCAAGGTGGAAGGCCGCGAATGGTTTGCCCAGAATGCGAACTATAATGTGGAAGGTCATTCCTGGTGCTACGAGGACAAGGATTCCTATTGCATCCGCAGCGGTCGTCTCTATGATTTGGAAGGGGCGAGAAAGGCGTGCCCCAAGGGTTGGCATTTGCCCCGTGACCGCGAGTGGTCCGATATGCTCACCGGTCTTACCCAGTGCTACGATGGTGTGGAAAAATGTGGTGCGTTTGCGAACAAATTAAAGGCTACCACAGGTTGGCAAGGCGGCGGTGGCACGGACGAATATGGTTTCAGCGTGTATTCCTCGGGTTATCGCAAAGTCATTGGAACGAAGACCGTTCGCTATGAGGATATGGGCGAATATACGGGATTCTGGAGCAGTCAGAATGGCCGTAACGAAACCATTTGGCTTTGGGCCATGGGCCGCATGAGCGACCAGTTGGTTCGCCAGCTGGTGCCTAGCCACGGGAAGAACAACGCCTATTCCGTCCGTTGCATCAACGGGGATTAAATTTTCACTCTGTTTTCAGCAAAAAAATCCCTTCCGTTTTCACAGAAGGGATTTTTAGTTCATTAGTTTATCGAAGGATGGATGCCAGGTGGCACACTTCTTCGAGAAACAAAAATTGTTTAATCGTTTATCGAAGGATGGATGCCAGACGCAGAGCCCCGTAGCGTAGTTAAATCTACGTGAGGGGCGATGCAACGCAACAGACGCCTTCGAGAAACATTAAACCTTGGCGCCGCGTTCCAGCTTGATGGTAAAGTTTGTGATGTCACAAACTTCGCTGGGACCCCAGTACTGGATCGGACCCGGGTAGGAGTAGGATTCAGTCTTGGCCCAAACATCGCGGTTCTTGGCGAAGAACTTGAACGGATTGCCGTTCAGTTCCACGAGAGCCTTCTGAATCACCGGCTTGTCTGCACCGTGACGACGTTCGATGTTCATCATCATGGTTATAGGAATGCCTCCGGCAACCCACTTTTCAATGCCCTTGGTGAGGTCACGAACAGAGCTCATGTAGCCGTTCATCTTGTTGAAGGCGAGCACAGAGGCGGTGAAGCCCAGGCTGTAGCAGTAGTCGGCGTCGAAGTTGGACGGAGCGGCGCAACGGCCTTCGTAACCGAAGAAGTGGTTCAGGGCGCTGAACTTGCCCTTGAAGTTCTTGCGGCTCTTGAGGTCCTTCTTCACCATCTCGATGATGAGCTTTTCGGTTTCGATGAGGGAAACCTGGACGTTGCCATGGCTGTCGCGTTCGAGCATGAGCTGTGCCTGAACGAATGCCGGGAGGCTCTTGAGCACTTCGGCGGAAGCCTTGCTGACCCACTTGCAGAGCTTTTCAACCTTGGCAGCAGTGTCGAGGCCTTCCACTTCCTTTTCGTGGTGGGCGAGAGCTTCAGAAAGTTCAGAAATAAGAACGCCAACATCCGGGATGAATTCCAGGAGGCCTTCCGGAATGAGGGCCACACCGAAGTTCTTGCCCTGAGCGGCACGGTCGGCAACGATGTCGGCCACATACTTGATGACCTGCTTCAGTTTCATCTTCTTGCCCTTCACTTCTTCAGAAATGAGGCAGATGTTCGGGTGGGTCTGGAGAGCGGCTTCCAAAGCGATGTGGGAAGCGCTACGGCCCATGAGCTTGATGAAGTGCCAGTACTTGCGGGCGGAGTTAGCGTCGCGCATGATGTTGCCGATAAGTTCGGAGTAGGTCTTCACAGCGGTGTCGAAACCGAAGGAGGTTTCGATGTATTCGTTCTTCAAGTCGCCGTCGATGGTCTTGGGGCAGCCGCAAACAACGCAGGAAGCTCCGTTAGCCTGGAAGTATTCACCGAGAACAGCTGCGTTGGTGTTGGAGTCGTCACCGCCGATGATGACGATAGCGTCCAGCTTCTGAGCCTTGGCAACAGCCATGCACTTCTTGAACTGTTCTTCAGTTTCCAGTTTGGTACGGCCGGACTGGATGATGTCGAAACCACCAGTGTTGCGGTAGGAGTCCATGATCTTTTCGTTGATCACGATGAACTTGCCGTTTTCGAGACCGGAAGGACCGCCGAGGAAGCCGAGGAGCTTGCTCTTCTTGTCAATGCTCTTGATGCCATCAAAAAGACCTGCAATGACGTTATGTCCACCAGGAGCCTGACCGCCGGAGAGCACCACGCCCACATTGAGAGCCTTGCCCTTGAGAGCCTTGCTGGCCTTCTTGAGGGAAATGTACGGAGCGCCGTAGGTGTTCGGGAACAGAGCCTTGATCTTGGCCTGGTCGCGGACGGATTCAGTAGCCTTGCCCTTGTTGAGCGTTACCTTGAGAGCACCGCCGCGGAGAGCGACGGGGAGTTTCGGCTGGTAGGCCTTGCGAGCCTTGCCGAGTGCGGACAGATTGTCAGCCATTGTTTCTTCCTTATTTGTTGTGCCCACGAATGGGCTCGGGTTAAAAAATTACCAAAGGGTAATATAGTAAAGAAAAAGGGCGCTAACCTTCGTACAGTCGATTATGACTGAGGCAATCCGCCAGTTTTTTGTATTGGCAGATAAAGGCTTCGCGGGAGGGGGAGTCGCCGAGATTTTTGTAGAGGGCACTGGCCAGCGTTCCGCGGGCGAGCATCTTTTCGAGAAATGTCTGCGATACCTCGGTGATGTCGTTCTTGACAACGCTGTAGATGTGCTTCCATATATCGCCGGCGGTAATCTTCTTGCTGGCCGAGGCTGCGCGGGTAGTTTTCATCGCGACAGTTTCCTCGCTCAGCCCGAACATCGCTGTAAATTCGGGCCAGTCGATGACGGTGTTTTCCGCATCTTTGGCGGTGCGAACCAGAAGGTCCGCCAGCTTGTCGGTGTCCATTGCGCGCAATTTCCCCCGGTATTCCTTCATAGAGGTAGCATCCGAAAGTTTTCCGCAACTGATGGCTTTCAGGGCGGCTACCTCCAGTTCCGCGATGGCGATATCGGCGCTGGGGCATTCCTGAATGTCCACCAGGCGGATTTCGATGGCACCGCGGTCAAATCGGGCGATGGCGCCGCGGCTATTGAGGAAGAAGTGGTTCAGCAGGTGCTCTGGATCGTGTGGCGCGATGTCCGCTTTCACCTTCTCGAAAATGACTTTGTTGTAGTCGTCGTAGGTATAGGCGGGTTCAGGAATGACTTTCCCCGCAATGCTCGGAATCTTGTCCTGGTTGTGCCTGTAGGTTTCGATGCGGGCATCCAGAAAACCGCTGAATTTTCCGTCCAGATAGGGGCTGCTGGCGGCAATGGCGGGAAGTAACGGTAACAGTACGCGAATAGCTGCATGCAAATCGCCAAACTCGTCGTCTCCATCGAAGGATAGATTCAGGTGTGTGGATTGCAGGTTGCTCCAGCCGTGCCCGCTGCAGTTGAAAATCCGGTCGTAGCAGTCGTAGATTTCCTTGCATTCGTAGGGCCACAACACTTTATCTGCAGGGTCCATAAAGGGGTGGGCGGCGCTGGGCAAAAGCATGGCGTTAATCTTTTCCAACTTTTTGTTGGCGCGGCGGATTTCGTGATGGAACCGCTTTCCAAGCCCGTCAAATTTTGATTTCGGGTGGGCGCATTTGAATTCCAGCACGTGGCTCACCAGTTCATTGGATAAGCCGATGTCGTCATATTCTATGTCGGAAAGCTGGTTGCCTTCGTGGTCTTTTCCAAGGGGAACATCTGCCCGGGGGAGAACCTGAAGGGTGTCCCTATCCACAATCATATATTCCATTTCTACGCCAAAGCGTTCCCAAATCTTGTAGTAATTCATAATTCACAATTTACAATTTAAAATTCATAATCAATAATTAATGCTTTGCACTCATTTTGACTTCGGCTCGGAAGTGCCCGAGCAAGCTCGGTCGTTTCGCTCGCCTCGACAAAATTCATAATGCAAAATTATTTCGAGAGAGTTCTTCCTTTGAAATATCTCATACTTCATAATTCATCATTCTGCATTCCGCATTCTGCATTCCGCATTCATCATTCATCATTCTTGGCTCGCCACGCCCTAAGGGGCTCGCGATGACGTTTCTCTGAAATATCTCATACTTCATAATTCATACTTCATAATTCAGCATTCCGCATTCAGCATTCATCATTCTGCATTCTGCATTAAAAATACACCTCTCTCTCGTGCTGCAGAATCTTCTGCTGGGCTGCATTCAGGCGGTCTTCAATGCGGTGCCGCAGTGAGCGCATGATGGAAAGGTACAGCTTCTTTTTCGCCACCTGGTCTTCGATTCCAGCGTCAATGCTCGGATTATCGTTGACTTCGATGACCATGGGCTTCCCGTTCACTTCCTTCAAATCTACGCCGTAGAGGCCGTTCCCAATCATGGAGGCCACGCGGAGCGCCGTTTTCACGATGCCGTGAGGTACCATCTCGATAGGAACCGTGTCGAACATGCCGCAGATTTCGTCCTTGTCCGCAGAATTCCAGTTGTAGATTTGCCAGTGGTCTTTGGCCATGTAGTATTTGCAGGCGTAGATGGGCCGGCCATCCAGAATGCCCACGCGCCAGTCGAATTTCGTAGGCGTATATTCCTGCGCGATGAGCAGGTCGCTTTTCTCGAACATCTCGTCCAGCACCTTCTCCATCTCCGCCTTGTCGGCCACCTTCTTCACGCCGAGGGAGAAACTGGAATCCGGAGCCTTGATGACCATGGGGAACCCAAGTTCCTTCGCCAGAGTGTGGCGGTTTTCGCTGTGGGCGATGATGGTTTTTGGTGCTGGAATCTTGCCTACATCCATCAGTTCCTGCAGATAAACTTTGTTGGAGCAGCGGAGGATGGAATCCGGGTCGTCAATGACTGCGATGCCTTCACTCTGGGCGCGGCGGGCAAAGGCGTAGGTGTGATGATTCACGTTAGTGGTTTCACGGATGAAAATGGCGTCAAATTCGCCAACCCGGTGGTAATCCTTCTTGGTGATGAGTTCCACTCGGAATCCTGTTTCCTGGGCCGCCTCGATGAAGTTGTGGATGGCCTGCTTGTTGCTTGGGGGTTCCTTTTCGTCGGGATTGATGAGAATGCCCAAGTCGTAGAGATATTCCTCGCTCTTTGCCGACACAAACCGCGTCTTCTCGAAATATTCCCGCGCAAATTTGTCCACCATCTCCTTGTGGGTTTCGGGAATTTCATCTACGCAGATGGGCCGGATGCTCTGGATGAACCACTTCTGCTTGAAGATGAACTTTGCGCGCAGTAGCGGTGCTTGGAAAATGCGGTAGAGTTCCTGGGACAGTTCCAGGTATTGCGGGCTCACGTTCTGCCCGAAATAGATGGAGAGGACGAATTCCGTTCCGGTCAAGTGCTTCAGGCTTTTCTGGATGAGTTCGTCGATGTCGTCGCTCACGATTTTCACCACCGCCGGAGCCTTGAAATCCCGGATGTTTTTCACATTGGGGATGACCTTGTGGCCCCGGGCTTCCGCTAGGAGGGAAACGTAATATCCCTTGCTCTGGTAGCTGTAATCCCGGCACAGGTTGAACACGCGGAGAGACTTCTCCTTTGTGAAATCGTGCTGGGTGAGGTAATCTTTGGCAGAGATGATTTCTGCTTCCGGGATGTGAAATTTCCAATTTTTGGGGTTATTGACAACAATTATTTTTTTCATGATGAGTGCGCCACGCAACGAAAACGCATTCCTTTGGAATGGATTTCTGAAATAGGCCTTGAAAGGGGAATGAGATGAGTTCTAGCAAAGGGCTAAGAAAACTCAATAAATCGTATAATGACGCTCCGGTCAAATGTTTCCGTATGTGGCAAGTTTTGCCCAATGGTTCGCACCAAAACTATGAATAAAATAAGGTTGTGGCAAGATATGGGTTGGAATAAATAGGCTGTTTCGGGTATAAAAAAGGCCTCCAACATCGAGTTGGAAGCCTCTTCAAAATCAGGGGGAGACCTGTGTATCACTCGCCTTATTTCTTTTCACAAATCATCTTGTAAGCGAAACCGCCGATGACACCGCCGAGAATCGGAGCAACCCAGAAGAGCCAGAGCTGCTTCAAGGCAGCACCGCCAACGAACACGGCAACAGCAGTAGAACGGGCCGGGTTCACAGAGGTGTTGGTCACGGGAATGCTGATGAGGTGGATGAGGGTGAGGCAGAGACCGATGGCGATAGGAGCAAAGCCAGCGGGAGCGCGACCGTCGGTAGCACCCATGATCACGAACAGGAACACAGCGGTGAGAACCACTTCGATGAGGAAGGCCGGAAGCATGCCGGTAGCCTTGCCGCCGAAAGCGTTGACGCCGTTGGTGAGTTCATCAGACCAGCCGTTGGTGGCGAAAGCGCCGATGCCAGCGTTGGTGAGGTCCGGGCAGGCAATTGCGAAGAGGACGCCAGCAGCGATGATGCCGCCGATGCACTGTGCAATGATGTAGGCCGGAGCTTCCTTAGCAGGGAAGCGACCGCCAGCAACCTGGCCGAGAGTCACAGCCGGGTTCAGATGGCAACCGGAAATGTGACCGATGGCATATGCCATGGTGAGAACGGTAAGACCGAAGGCGAGAGAAACGCCAACGTAGCCGATTCCGGTAGTGGGAACGCCGCAGGCGAGGACAGCCGCACCGCAGCCACCGAACACCAGCCAGAATGTACCGATTGCTTCAGCAATTGCACGAGTAGAAAGTTTCATGATATCTCCATTTTTATGGTTTATTGTGAATTACGCGTGAAAAATACAAAAATGCAATTTCTATGACGAGATTCTAAAAAAAATAGACTTTGTGTGTGATGAATGTTACACAACAATGAGACGGGCGTCACTGAGATGAATGATGAATGCTGAATGATGAATTTTATCGAGGCGAGGACTGCGCTAGAAAACTAATTTTGAATTGTGAATTTTGAATTGTGAATTGCCTAGTACGTTTCGTATTTGGCGTCGCGTTCCACGGGGATGAGGCCCTCGTTCACGATGAGGTTCTTCATTTTTTCCGGAGTCATGCCCACGGGAACTTTTGCGCCGGCGGCATGCGTAATTTTTTCCTCTACGATGGTGCCGTCCAAGTCGGAAGCGCCCGCGTGCAGCGCCTTCATGGCGGTTTCAATACCCATCTGAATCCAGTAGGCCTTGATGTGAGGGAAGTTGTCCAAAAATAGGCGTGCTACCGCCACCGTGCGGAGGATGTCTTCTTCCGAGGTGATGTTGGGCACGATGTTATGGAGAGCGTTGTGCTCCGGATGGTACACCAGAGGGATGAAGGCGAAAAAGCCTGGGGCTTCGTCCTGCAAATCCCGCAGCATTTTCATGTGAGCGATGCGGTGCTCCGGCTTTTCAATGTGCCCGAAGAGCATGGTGGCGTTGGTCGGGATGCCGAGCCTGTGGGCTGCCCGATGTACCGCGAGCCATTCTTCTCCCGTTTCCTTCCCGGGACAAATCTGGTCTCGAACGCTCTGCACGAGGATTTCTGCGCCACCGCCGGGAAGGGCATCGAGGCCCGCATCCTTGAGGGTTTGCATAATCTGTTCCGGAGTCTGGCCCGAAAGTTTTGCGAAATGGCAGATTTCCACCGCGGTAAAGGCCTTCAGATTGGCCTGGGGGAATTCCGCCCGCAGTTTCCGGAGCATTTCGATGTAGTAGTCGAAGGGATGGTCCGGATGGAGGCCCCCAACGATGTGGAGTTCCCGAGCGCCATTCTCGATGGCAAAAGCGGCTTTTTCCCGGATGGTTTCGTAATCCCAGTCGTAGGCGGTGGGGCTGTCTTTCTTGATGCGGCTGAAGGCACAGAATTTGCAGTGGAGCACGCAGACATTGGTGTAGTTAATTTGTCTGTTATTCACCCAGAAAACTTTCTTTCCGTGGCGTTCTTCCTTTACCGCATTTGCCCTCTTGCAAAGTTCGTCCAGAGGGGCGTTGAGGAACAAATCCAGAGCTTCAGCTTCAGTCATTCTTGCCATTTCAAACTTTCCTTTCCCGCAAATTGCCAATCATGCCAACCCATTTTTATCCAATTTTTTACCGCGCCACTATATTGTTGACCATCTTTACCACGTCCACAAATTTTGAACAAAGTAATTTGCTGCGCCTTACAGGTATTTCAGGGCTTCGGGGATGAGGGTGGCGGCATCCGCTTCGTCACCGAGAATTTCGGCAGCCTTCACGACGGCCTTTTCTGCGGCTGGGTCCTTCACGCCGAGGGTGTGGAGGGCGAGGACGGCTTCCATACGGGCGCCCGTAAGTCCGGAGGGAGAGGCGAGGGTGAGGGCTGCGTCTAAACCGGTGGACTGGAGCAGCACGGCGGCCTTATCCTTCAAGGTGAGCACCATCTGTTCCGTGGTCTTTTTGCCGAGGCCTTTGATCTTGTTCAAAGCGGCCTTGTTGTCGCCTGCAATCATGGCGAGCAAATCCTTGGGAGAGCCTCCGCACAAAATCCGCTGGGCCATTTTCGGGCCAACCCCGTTTACATCCAAAAGCATGAGGAATACTTCTTTCTCAAACTTGTCCGCAAAACCGAAGAGGGTCATGGCATCTTCGCGGACCACCAGGTGCGTGTGCAGGGTGACGTTCTGCTCCACATCGGGCAATTGGCTTGCCGTATTGGCGGTGATGTTGATGCCGTATCCGACGCCAGCGCAGTCCACCACGACGAAAGTGGGGCTTTTTTCCACGAGAATGCCTTTAATTCTTTCTATCATGCTTAAATAATACCATTTTTTCTCGTCGGATTGGAAAACATTTATATTTATGACCATGAGATATTCAAGAATTCTCATTTGGGTGTTTGTGGTGGTTTGTGCGCTTTTTGCCGCAGATGTTTTTGTGCTTCCCCAGGTGACGGATTCGCTGAAAACCGAGGCCGCGGCCTACTACAATAGCGAATGCAAGGCCTGCCATCGCTGGGCCAGGAAGTTTGCGGCGCCGCCCATGCACGACAATGTGGCACAGTATGCGGAAAACCCGAAGGCCATGGTGGAATATCTGATGAAACCGACTCCGAAACACCCCGACGATTGGCCCCCCATGGAGATTTCGCCCCTGAACGAGACCCAGGCCAAGATGCTTACGGCGTGGCTGTTGTACATTCTGGAAAATCCTGAGGATCCAGGTCGCCCTAAGTGATGGGTTGGCGAGATGAGGTGCTGATTTGAAGTATTTCTGGAGTGGTGTCATCGTGCTTTTGTTCGGGTTTCTCCTGGCGGATTTTTTGTTGGGGGAGCCTCGGGTCGCGACGCGTGCTGGCATGGAACTCGGGTCCGCGCCGCTGGCAAAGAACAGCGTCGTACCGCTGGTTGCCTTTGTCCACTCCCTTCACGGGGATTCCATCGGGCTCACTTGCGTGAATTGCCACAGCGGCGCGAAAACGGAAGCCCGCGCTTTTATGCCCACGAAGGCCGACTGCATGGATTGCCATCGCCTGCCGCTGACGGAAAAGCCGGGAATTGAGGCTTTGGATTCTGCAATGAAGACGGCTCCCGAGGAACCTTGGGTCCACAAGAATGTGCTTCCTCCTCATGTAGTTTTTCATCACGGAGTGCACGCGGCTGCAGGTGTAGATTGCTATGACTGCCATACCGCGCGGCCTGGCGTGGAGCAGGATGTTTATGGCGGTGAATCCTTCCGCATGCAGGATTGCCTGGACTGCCACCGCGGCGTAAATCCTCAAGGAAAATTCAAACCAGCAGCCACTTATTGCGGGGCTTGCCATCGGTAGCAAAGAGGTCCATTATGGATAGACGAGAATTTCTGAAACTTTGCATGACCATGGCTGCGGGATTTACCCTTTTCGGCTGCCGTTCGGGAGGCTTGACGGATAAACTTTCAGGCCCTGCTCTCAAGGATTTTGAGGATGAAGTCCGCAGGGCCATGGCGCAGATGAAGCCTGGGTTCCGGCTGGTGAAAGTTCCCATGCCTGGGGAAATGAAATTCTCGCCTGCAGACCGCGAAAATCGCTTTGGCATGGCCATCGATTTAGATGCCTGCGATGGCTGCGGAAAATGTATTCTGGCCTGCAATCAAGAAAACAACGTCCCTCTGGTCAGCGAATCCCTTGCCAAGCAGGGTCGCTTTATGCACTGGATTGAATTGCGGGATGGTATTCCCACCATGTGCTTCCACTGCAGTGACGCTCCATGCGAAAAAGTATGCCCCACGGGAGCCGCAAACCACACGCCCGATGGCCTCAGCGCCATGATGTACAAGCGCTGTGCCGGAAGCCGTTTTTGTGGCGCAAACTGCTCGGTGCAGGCGAGGAAGTTTAATTATGAGGATGCCCGCAGTCTTGGGCACGCGAAGCAGTTCAATCCTCAGGTTCCGTTGCGCGACAAGGGTGTCATGGAGAAATGCTCCCTCTGCATCCAGCGATTGCAAAATGACCGCATGAATTTCAAGGCGAACGCAGGTCTCGCGGGCGTTGTCGGCGCGAAGTCCGGTCCCGCGGGCGGTACCATGGGCGGTACAATGGTCGGTAAAAATTCATGGCGTGGCAAGGGCCTCCAAACCGCCTGCGCTATGGCATGCCCCAAGCACGCCATCATTTTCGGAAACTGGCTGGATGAATCCTCCGACCTGGTGAAGGAGGCGAAAGTCCGCAACCTCTACGCTCCGGAAGGAATCGCCAAATTGGATCCCTCCGTCGTTTATATGCGAGGCCGCCGTTGATTTTCCGCATTCTTCTGTACATCGGCCTTGGGCTCCTGCTTCCAGGATGTGCCGCCTTGGGATATTCCCTCTGGGAAGGTCCCGCGGCCTGGTCTACAGACGTGCGCACTTTCTGGGGAACTCCCATCAGCCTCTTTGTCTTCTGGATAGGAATCGCTCACGCAGGCACCCTGATTTCCGCCATCTTCCTCGCGCTGGACATCCATCTGGACCGCCGCACCTCCATGCTTGCGGAACTCACCACCTTGTGCGCTCTCGTTGTGGCCGCCATTTTCCCGCTGATGCATCTCGGCGTTTTGGAAAATTTCTACATGGTGATTCCCTTCCTGGATGTCCGCGAAAACTTCGCCAACCTGCGCTCGCCCCTGGTCTGGGACTTCTGCTGCATCGCCATTTACGGAATCCTGTCTGCGCTTTTCTTCGTAATACACCTCGGTAGCCACAAATTCGAACAACTTAAAACGCTCCGCAAGCCCATGGCCTGGCTGCTTTTCCCGCTGGTGCTTTGGGTCCATACCATTGTGAGCTTGGATTTCGCAGTCACTTTCGTGCCCGAGTGGCGTGGGGCGTTTTTCCCGCTCTACTTCATCGCCGGCGCCATTTATTCCGGCCTCGCCATGGTCATCGCGCTTCTCGCCGCCGAGGGTCGCCGCATCCGCCTCCTTGAAAAAATCATGATGGCCTTCAGCTGGCTCATGTTCCTTTTCTGGGTCTGGAATTTCGCCCTGAAAGGCGACTGGAGCGTTTCCGCCTTCATTTTCGGCGCCCTGCTGCCACAACTCTGGTGGGTTTCCTCCATCCGCGAAAATACCATCGGGCGCATCGCCATCGCATTTTCCGCCATTCTCGGAATGTGGCTGGAACGCTTTTTCCTGGTGGCTCCCTCGGAAGTCGCAGAAACCGTTAGCAATTTCGGCTGGATTGATTTCGGGCTCCTCCTTTTCGGTCTCGGCCTGTTCCTTTCGCTGGTGGCCTTCAGCCGCATTCGCCTCCGCAAGCATTTCGACGGCGACGACATTTTAATCGGAGAGGTGGAAGTTGCCTTAGAGTCCGAATCCGCCAGCGCCCCCGCAAATGCCGCGCCCGACGAAACAAACTCCTCCATACTCCGCTTCCCGCTGCTTCTCGGAATTCTCGTCACCATCCTCTACATCGTCTGGGCTACATCACGGTCATTTTTTGACACATTTGATTTGCCTGTGGTGAGCCTGATTCCCATCGTTTACCCGCTTATCGCCCTGGTGGCTGGCATCGCCCTTTGCGCCCGAAATTTGTGGAAAATTGCCCCTCGAAAATTAAAACTCTTTTTTGTGATAGGGGTTGGCATGATTGGCTTTGCCGCTGGCGCATATTTCGCGGGGGGTTCCTCGGCAGAGCCCGTCGGCGAAATCTCTGGCCCGAAACCCAACACATCTGACCCGGCGCTCAGTACTTCGGGTCTGGCGCTCTCCAACGCCACGCCCGAGGCCCTCTGGAACGCGCGCTGTGCCGCATGTCACGGTGTTGACGGCAGTTTCAACGAGAAGTTTGTTCGGGAGTTCTATCCGCTGCCGCAGAAACTTTCCTCCGGCCGCCTGGATTCACTGGGGGAGGATTCTCTGGTGAATGTCATTCTGAATGGTCGCATCAACATGAATCCTTACGGCGGCCGCATTTCTCGTGAGGAAGCCGTAGGCCTTGTGCGTCACATGCGCGCCCTCGCCGGCGAGGATTCAATTGCCGGCGCAAATTCACTCACCGGCGCAGATTCACTTGCCGGCGAAAAATCGCCCGCAGGGGAGGATTCTCTATGATAGCCCTCATGAATTCTCTCGCCTGCATTTTGGCCCTCGGCAGTGCCGTGTTCCTGTGGCGCGCCCCGCTGAAACTCTTTACCGAAGTGGGGAAACTTCTCGCCATGCTGCTCATCTTCGGCGTGTTCTCCTTCTTCACGCTGGACACTCTGGACTGTCAGTTGGAAAGCTATCCCTTCCGCATGTTCGCTCTGGCAATCTGCTGCTCCACCACATCGCTTACCCAAAACCGCAAGCGGTATCTGGTGCTCGCGCAACTTCTCTGGCTCTGGGTGGAACTTTTTGGCGGAATTTCCCTCTTCTACCGCGGATTCGAAATGCCCTGGCTCCGCATCTTTGCCATTTCCGTCGGGGCACTCGGCAGTTGCTTCCTCTCTCGCATCAGCCGCGGCATGGAATTCGCCCTCATGGTCTACTGGATTGCCGTCTGGATTTTCTTCTGATGATAAATCCCTTGCCAGTCCATGGGAAAATTCTATATTACATCCCGAGGTTGGAAATGATCTCCTAAAGCAACTGAAAAATCAGTTGTTTTTTTTATCAAGGAGATAATATGCACTGTGAAAATCAGGTCCCTGCCTCAGTTCAAAAGAAGTTGAAGGTTTATCTTGATACTTCTGTAATCAGTTATCTGCATCAAGAAGATTCTCCCGAACGCATGCGTGACACGCAGGCTTTGTGGCAAATGTTCAAGAGGGGTAGATGCAACGTTGTTCTTTCTGAACTCACAATTAACGAAGTTGAAAAGTGTTATGAACCCAAAAAGTCGTTTATGTTGAAAAGTTTGTCTGAAATTCACCATGAAATGTTGCCTTCATACGAAGAAAGTGCTAGATTAGCGTTAAAGATTATTGAAATGGGCATTTTAACAGCTAAAAGTATGGATGACTGCTTTCATATTGCTTCAGCATTGTTGAGTGACTGCGATTGCATTGCGTCGTGGAATTTCAAACATATGGTGAATGTCAGAACTATTTGTGGAATGCAGAAAATAGCGCAGATTGAAGGATATAATCCCATAGCAATTCTGAGCCCATCAATTCTATTGAAGAATTTGGAAGAGGGAGAATCGTAATTATGGAGAAAGTAGAAATATCAAAGGACTTCACTGTTGAAGACATCCATAAGATTCGCGAAGCCCACTATGAGGAATATAAAAATCGTCCCATTGGGGAATATCTTGCGGATATACACGAATCCGCAATGCGTGTCCAGGCTCAAATCCAGGCCCTTCGCGAAAAACGGGAGAACTACACCCCGTAAGTTTTTCTTCTAACTAATCCTCTACGCAGCGGACAGAATGGCCAAAGGTTTTGTACGCGAAATCCTGAAATGAAGCATCCGTGTAGAAATTCATGTAATAGTAATAGGCTCTGTTTTCGTCGGCAACGGTAGACGACCAAAAATTAGCCGTAATTCCTACACTTTCATATTTTCCACTTGAAGTTCCTAAGTAGCCAGTAGTCACGGCTCCTGCAGGCAAAGCCGAGAATCCCACTACATCAGCATTTATAGCGCTTTCGTAAGGATCCCACAGAGGTGCGTTTGCTCTTAGATTCTTTCCTGCAGTACTGGTTCCGCCAACATCTTCACTGTTAAGGAAAGAACTCCATTCGGTATTGCTGGGGAGATGCCATCCTTCGGGGCAGGCTTCCGTAGTAGCCGCTTCCCAAGTGTATAGGCGACCATAGACGGAACAATCGCCTTCCGTTTCTTCGCTACCGCCTCCGCACCAGCTTTGTTCACCGGGCATATATTCGATGTTCAGATTTTCCGCCATCCAGACTTGATCGCCGACTTTCACGGTCTTGTATTCCTGGCCGTCGCGTTCATCTGTAAATGTCCCGTATTCGATATCAGAATTTAAGTACTGCCAGCCATTCTTTTCGCCCTCGTAAGGCTTGAAGGAGCTGCTAGAACTGCTGGCGGAAATGTCGCTAGAACTGCTGGCGGAAATGTCGCTGGAACTGCTGCCGGGATTACCGCTGGAAGAAGATTCCTCGGGAGCGTAGAATTCGGCGATGCAGCGGTCCTTCATTTTCTTGGCGGTGGCCTGCAGGTATTCGCCGGCAGTAACTTCCGGCCTGAATTTCTGGACGCATGTCAGGTGAAGAACGCTGCACGTGCCCAAGTTGAACAGGTCGGCTATGGTTCCCTCGTTTTCGGAGCAGTAATCCACAAAGGCAGAGGAATCCGCCTGGCAGTTCGCCATGGCGTTTTCGCCCATGTAGGAATTGTCCAGATGGTCTTCCACCACGGCATCCAAGGAATCACGGTCCAGGAATTCCGTGTACACGTCCTTCTTGTAAATGCGTGTCAATTTCATGCGAGCGCCGTTCTGTTCGGCATACAAAGTCACGGAGCAAGCCTCGTCCACCGTTTTGCCCGCATTTTCGTAGGAATTCTCGCCTGTAGTCGTGAACTGGACGTCATACCACGGCATGCCAAATTCCGCATCGTCCACCTTCACTATCTTCAAAGCCACCTTGGGCTCCCATGTCATCAACCTCGCGTATGCGGCGCTATCCAGGTTCGTGGCATTCTGTTCTTCGGTGTATCCGTTGGCAAGTTTTTCTCCCGAATCGCTACAGGCGACGTAGAGCAGGGAAGACAAGCATAGAATGGTCAGGATTTCGAGATGGTGCTTCATTTTTCAATCTCTTTCGTCAACGGGAACAACTGCAGGTTCAGCCGGTAAATCCTATCGCAATCCTCTGCCGCCGAGACGATTTCGGCAATTTTCTTGCGGCAGATGTTGAGTTCCTCCACAATCTGTTCGTAATTCGCCCGATTCACGGCAATGGTCATTCCCGAAAAATTTCGGTCACTCACCGGGAAATTTTCAATGGCCTTCTCTGCAAACCAAGCCATTTGCTTATGCATGTTGCGGATGGCCTTCGGAATCTTTTCGGACGACCCCAGAATGGCCTTGTCGGTTTGTACGTAATTCTTCCCCTGTTTTTTTAGGAATCCCGCTTGGACCATGAATTCCAGAGATTTTTTCACATCCTCGTAGGATACGTATTCGTGGAGCATGCCCGCCATTTTTGACGGTATGGCGATGGAGACCCTGGGAGCCAACTCCCTCAATACGGGGTTCCACCAGTTCTTGAAATACTCGTAGGCGTCGTCCCCGACAACTCGGACTTTATCGTTTTTGATGATATCCTGCATGAGTTCGAAAGCGGCGCGCTTTTTACGTTCCACAGGAGTGTTGCAATAGGTGACCAGCGCCAAAAAATAGGTGGTTTGGACTTTGGATAGCCCCATGACCTTTGCCAAACGGGTTGCGCCGACACTGCTCAGTTTCGACTTGCCTTCGCACACCAGTTTCAGGAATTTTGGGGAGGCGTATCCCGCCATTTTGTTGAAGCCGCGCCAAGACAAGCCCGTCATCAGTTTGCGTTCTTCATAGAAATCCTTGATGTAATGGCGATAATCGCTGTAGTCAGAAATTGGTTTCATGGGGCGATTTCAAATTTATGTTTTTAAGCGTGAATTTGCAATTTTTTCACACCGATAAAAAGGGAAAGAAGAAATTATTTCAACTTGAAATAATCGGCATTTCTCTGTATGTCACACAGTGTAACATATAGAGAAGGATGGGAGGTTTCTTTTCAAAAGAAAAGCCCCGCTTAAGGGCGAGGCTTCCTTTTCCTAAAGGGTGAAAATTACTGTGCGAGGAAGGATGGGCATTCAGCGCCTTCGCCATAGTAGTATTCGGTGCCGAACATCTTATCTCCGGTCGGGCATTCAGCAGTGTAGCCTTCGGGGCAGGATTCAACCAGTTCGGCATTGTCGCCTTCGCACATGGTTTCAATCATTTCGGCATCGGCGGTGCAGTTGGTCACCTTGCCTTCGTGCTTGTACACGCATGCCTTGGAGCTTGCGCCGGAAGAAGAGGAATCATCGCTACATGCGGCGAACATTGCGGCAGCGGCGACAACAGAGATGAGTGCGATTTTTTTCATATTTACTCCTTGGTATAAAACTGAAAGAAATCTAGGTCTTGCTTCAAAAAGTATCAAGACATATTTTGTTCTATTTTGACGATTTTTTTTTCTGTTTTTTCTGCAAAAATTTTTATATGCCACACATTGAGACATATGGAGAAATTTCGCTCCAAAGAGTTGAGAAAAAATTTCACTCGTCATTTTAAAAGTATTGAATTTCAAGTTCCTTTTTTTAGATTTGAAATGTTAGACTTGAGGTAGATTTGATATGAAAATGTTTAAGAAAATTGGTTTGGTGAGTGTCGTCGCTTTTGCGCTGTTCGCCTTTAACGCCTGCGGCGACGACTCCAACTCCACCAGCGCATCTGGCGAAAACGAATCATCCTCTTCTGTCATTTCGGGCATCGACCCGGAATCTAGCAGTTTTTCTTCGATTATCGCGAACTCTTCGAGTTCTCTCGATGATGTGGACAGGTCTTCCTCATCTGATGTTGATGCAGAGTATTCTTCCTCTAGCAGTGAAAAAAGTTCTTCGTCTAGTGTCTCATTTTGGTCTTTCGATGTTCCCAAGGAAGACCGTTTGAATCCTGAGATTACCTACGGCACCATGACGGACAAACGCGATGGAAAAACCTACAAGACCGTAAAGATCGGAGATCAGGTATGGATGGCTGAAAACCTAAATTACGATCCGGGTAATGTGTTTAATACGAGCTATGCATGGAGTGGCTGCTACAACAATGTTGACAAGAACTGTGGCGTGACCGGTCGCCTTTACACTTGGGTTGTGGCCAGGAATAATGCCGACTGCGATTACGGTAAAGAATGTGACGCCACCTTGAAACCGGCGACCCCAATCCAGGGCATTTGCCCCTCTGACTGGCACCTGCCTACCAAAGCTGAATTCAACACCCTAGTAGAAACTGTGGGGGGTTCCAGTATCGCAGGCGACATACTCAAGTCCGGTAGCGGGTGGTATAAGCGTAATGGTACAGATGCCTATGGCTTCTCTGCGCTCCCCGCTGGCTTTAGGGGAGACATCTTTTTCTACCACGATGGCGTCCATGCTAGATTCTGGTCTGCTAGCGAGTATGATAGTTACGAAGCCTACTATCTGGGCTTGGTCTGGGACCTCGAAAAAGGCGACATGTACCACAACTACAAGTACTACGCCTTCTCCGTCCGTTGCGTAATGAATAGTAAAATCAAAGCCTAATTAAAGACTGCTTTGCGTTATATTATTGAGGTCGATATGTCTAAAAAAATCAGCAAGGAAAATTTGCTCGTGATGACTGCAAAATCGGCATCCTTCAACACCGCAAGATTTGCATAGACACTTTTAACAGAGTTTTAACATGAACACATTCAAAAAAATCACACTCACCAGCGCGGTCGCTTTTGCGCTGTTCACCTTTAACGCCTGCGGCGATGATTCGGGTTCCAGCAGTGGACCCGGCGATAACGGGGGAGGCCGCGCGGGCGTTCCCGATACGGTGCAGACGATGGAAGAACTGCTGTCGGATGTGCCTTGCGGCGAGAGCCAGAAGTGCATCGCCACCTATCTGGTGGAATTCAACGACAAGGCCGTGTGCGACGGCGAGGACGGCTGGGTGTTCGGGACTCTCATCGAGAAGATGGACTGCGACTTTGCGGAATCCAGCGACTCCCACGATGACGAGGATTACTCTTCCGACAGCGAAGATGAGGATTATTCCTCTGACAGCGAAGATGATTACTCTTCCGATAGTGATGAAGACAATTATTCTTCCGACAGCAAAAAAGGCCATTCGTCAAGTTCTTCTTGCGTCATTGCGAGCTCCGCAGGAGCGAAGCAATCTAGCGGATCTAGTGGCAATGCGGCGAAGGTGATGCCTACTGGATATTATAAGACGAATTGCCCTGCGGGTCTCGACTGCAAGGACGCAACGTCATCACTCGAATACTTGAATCAGGAGATGCTTGCCATTGGCAAATATGGCGAAATGCTAGACACCCGTGACGGCCAGGTTTACAAGACCACTGAAATCTGTGACAGCAACAACGAAAATTGTCAAACCTGGATGGCGCAGAATTTGAACTATCGCTACGTGGGTGTGAAGTACAGCTATAGTGGTTACACTTCCGACTCCACTAGCTGGTGCTACGGAAACAGCGCCAACTGCGATAAGTATGGTCGCCTTTATACCTGGAGTGCAGTGATGGATAGTGCAGCCCGGTTCAGCGTAAACGCAGAGACCAAGTGCGGCTATGGCAAGACTTGTACCCCTAACAGCCCGCACCGCGGCATTTGCCCCGAGGGCTGGCACGTGCCTACGAATGAGGAGTACAGCAGCCTTTACAAAAACATCGGAGGTTCCAATACCGCTGGTTCGTTGCTAAAATCCACTAGCGGTTGGGAAGATAATGGTGACAAGAGCGGTAACGGTATCGACAGGTATGGATTCTCTGTGGTCCCCGCCGGTTTCAAGGGCATCGGTGGCGGTATGAAGAATGAGCACTACGACGCCGTCTTGTGGACGGCCTCTGAGGATGATAGCATCTCCGCGTGGATCCAGTACTTCTATTTCGATCACGACTATGCATACCAAGGCAGCAACAACAAGGGCATCAGTCGAAGTTTGCGTTGCCTCAAGGATTAGCAAGACGAATCCTGCACGAAAATGCTCCCATTTTCAGAATCCCTGCGCATAACCACTTTTAACAGAGTTTTAAAATGAATACGATAAAGAAAATTGGATTGGTGGGTGCCGTCGCTTTTGCGCTGCTCGCCTTTAACGCCTGCGGCGATGATAGCTCCACTAGCGGGTCTAGCGATGGTAGCAACCGTGGGGGTATTCCCGACACCGTCGAGACATTCATGGAACTGTCGGACTACGACTGCGGCAAGAGTCAGAAGTGCGTTGCCACCTACCTGACGGAATACCATGACATGGCTGTGTGCGATGGTAACAACGGCTGGGTCATCGGGACCCTCATCGAGAAGATGGACTGCGATTTCTCTTCATCGAGTGACAAGTCGAGCGATAGCAAGTCCAACGATCCCGCCGGAGTGACCGACGACTCCAGCGACAGCAAGGACAATCCTTCTTCGGCAGGAACATCGACCAAGTCCAGCGCTTCCGAAGAGCCGGACTCCAGCGGCTCCGAAGGCGTGGAAGGCTCTTCCGCAAGCGTTCCCGGCGGCAGCAGCGACGCCAGCGTTTACGATAGCAGCAGCAATACCCTGACGGACCTGCGTGACGGTCTGACTTACAAGACGGTGAAAATCGGCACTCAGACGTGGATGGCCGAGAACCTGAATTACGAGACGGGGAATAGCTACTGCTACAAAGACAACTGCACCAAGTACGGCCGCCTTTACAAGTACGGCCGCCTTTACACGTGGGGTGCTGCCATGGATAGCGTTGGCACGTGGAGTACAAACGGCAAGGGCTGCGGCTATGAAAAAAAATGCTCGCCGACTTATCCGGTGCGTGGCGTATGCCCCGAAGGCTGGCACCTGCCGAATCAAACGGAGTGGAATGCCCTATTCACGGCGATTGGCGGCCAATCAACTGCGGGTCAGAAGCTCAAGGCGGCATCAGGCTGGCTTGCGTTTAGTGGCATCACCAACGAGGACGCCTTCGGCTTCTCGGCGCTCCCTGCCGGCTACGAGGACGGCTGCGGGGGTTACAGCAACCTCGAGGGCCACAGCGCGTGCTTCTGGAGTTCTACAGAGTACAGTAGCTACGACGCGTACCACATGCGCTTGCTCTACGGACGCGGCGACGCGTACCTGAGCGACTTCAGCAAGAACCACGGGTTCTCTGTCCGTTGTCTCAAGGACTCTGAGTAATTTCCAAAAGGTTTTGCTATGAAAAATACATTCGCGAAAAAGTTTATGGTCTGTGCCCTTGCGGGGGTGCTCGGTTTCGCCCTGACCGCCTGCGATGATTCGTCGTCGGCGGGTGGCGATGACGTCATTCTGAGTGGCGATAGCCGCGAAGAATCCAGTGATTCTCGCTCCAACGATAAGGATGAAGCAATCTCCAGCAACGGTAAAGTGGAGTCGAATAGGTCCAGTAGTTCGGCAAAAGAAACCAAGACATCTTCTGACTCCAAGAGTTCAAGTTCAGTAAAAGTATCGATTTTATCATCTAGTTCCGTGGCGTTGGCTACACCTTGCAAGACTGAAACCGAAGACAACTGCGAGTATGGCGAGTTGGTGGATGAACGCGATGGCCAGACATACAAGACGGTGAAAATCGGTGACCAGTGGTGGATGGCGGAGAACTTGAACTATGAGGCGGCAAGCGGCAGTTACTGCTACGGAGAGACCAAAAGTGACCCCAAGACGGAAAATTGCGCCACATATGGGCGTCTCTACATTTGGTCCACAGCCGTGGGCATGTCCGAGGACGAGTGCGTCTATGGAAGTTATTGCAGCTTGCTCAGGGGCAATGTGCAGGGCATTTGCCCCGACGGTTGGCACATTCCGACCAACGATGAATGGGGAGTCCTAATCATCGCAGTGGGCGGGTCCAACTCGTCAACTACGGGTGTTAAGCTCAAGGCTACAACGCTTTGGAAAGCAAAAGACGGCATCACCAATGTTGATGCCGTCGGTTTTGCCGCGCTGCCAGCAGGTGACGGGGGCATTGGAGGCGGCTTCTACGATGTCGGCAGTGTGACCTATTTTTGGAGTGCGTCGCAATACAAAGTCGATTACCCCAACTTTATGACCCTGCGTTATGACTGGGGCACCGCGTCCCTGAGCTACTGCCAAAAAGGCGCAGCCTTCTCCGTCCGCTGCATCAAGGACTCGGACTAAATCTCAAGAGGTTTCCCTATGAAAAATACATTCGCGAAAATGTTTACGGTCTGTGCCCTTGCTGGGGTGCTTGGTGCTGCGTTTATCGGTTGCGGGGACGACGGGTCGTCTTCGCCGAAAGGGACGGGGCTCCCCGCCGAAGTGGCCGACATGGAAGAACTCGAGACATACGAGTGCAGCATGGATGACATCGGCGAGAAGGTCTACGTGACCGAACTCGAAGAGAACTACGAATGCGACGGCGAAAAGTGGTTCAAGTCTTACGACCAGACAAAGCCGAGTTCGACTTCTACAAAGTCATCGAGCAGCATGAGGGCTGACGGTTCTAACGACGACGAGGGCAGTAAAGATAAATCCTCTTCTTCTGTCATTCCGAGTTTTTCTTCTAGCAGCACAGGAATAGTCGCCCCTTCAACGGTTGTAAAGGGGTCTGTTACCGATTCCCGCGATGGTCGGGTTTATAAAACAGTAACCATCGGTACCCAGACCTGGATGGCCGAGAATCTTAACTATGCATACAACGAACCTACAAAAACGCGAGATTCTTCCAGTTTCTGCTTCCTTAACGAACTGGATTCCTGTGCCAAGTATGGAAGACTTTATCTATGGAGCGCAGCCATGGATTCTTCCCAGGTTTTCTCCTCCGATGGTGCTGGATGTGGTGATGGTCCCATGTGTGTTACCGGCTTGAAAGTTCGGGGAGTTTGCCCCGCTGGCTGGCATATGCCAGATAATGATGAATGGCACATCTTGTTTGGTGCCGTTGGCTATAACAACGGTGTGGGACAGGCTTTGCGGTCTGTCAATGGCTGGAACAATGCTTATGGTGGCGATGACGCATACGGTTTTTCTGTGCTTCCTGCCGGGTATGTGTACAGAGGTGAAGGCCGTGACAAAGACGAACAGAATGGCGATATTGCCATTTTTTGGACATCTAGCGAAGAACATTACGACTACGGTCGCGCAGTCACCCACATTTTCAAAGGAACCTCCCTAAATGAAACTGAAGGGCTTAGTGCAAAGAGTTATGCACTTTCCATTCGCTGCGTGAAGGACTTGGAATTTACAGAAGAACTATCTTCATCTTCAAGCGTCATACCTTCTTCGAATCCTCTTTATGTAGATCCATCCACTGTTGTAAAAGGGGTGCTGACTGATGAACGTGATGGGCAAACTTACAGAACTGTAAAAATAGGATCCCAGGAGTGGATGGCTCAAAACTTGAACTACACATACAACGAATCTACGCAAACGCAAGACTCTTCCAGTTTTTGCTACAACAACGTAGCCGATTCTTGTTCCAAATATGGAAGACTTTATCTATGGAGTGCCGCTTTGGATTCTTCCCAGGTTTTCTCCGCCGATGGTGCGGGGTGTGGTTATGGCATAGAATGCACTCTTGGCGATGCCGTTCGGGGAGTTTGTCCTCAAGGTTGGCATTTGCCTAGTGTTGAAGAATGGAATACTTTGTTCAATGCTGTAGGAGGGGGACTTGTCGCGGGGACATCACTCAAAGCGGAATCTGGGTGGAGATTGTATAAGGGTGTGCCTACAGGTTCGGATGCTTATGGCTTCTCCGCAATTCCCGCAGGCTTCAGGTCTTTCACTACTGTTTCTGAAGAAGTGGGATACAAGGCTCTCTTCTGGACAACAGACCAGGTCAAGGCTCGGTTGGGGTACCCAGGTGATACTGGACAAAAAGCGTGTCTTGCAAATATTTCATACAACGTGGAGTCTGCAACTACTTATACATGTGACGTAAAAAAGAGCGCTTACCCCGTCCGCTGTGTGAAGGACTCAAACTAACCCGCCGACGGATTGTCAATTCCACACCGCACATTACACATCGACTTCGCGTTAGGGATGGAAGTGGCGAAGCCATTCGGACTCGCGAAGCGAGGCTGAACGGACGCACGGCTGCCTTATTCTTGCCATAAAAATTGCCGTGCGATAACGCGACAGCCCGCCCCGGCCCGTGCCGGGGAACGCCCAAAACATCGCCCCCTGTCGCCTATAGTTTGCAAAGTGAAATTTTTTCGCGCCCCGCCTTGACACCGCCCAAATTTTTGTATAAATTTAGTAGTGAACAAACGAACACTAATCAAGCCGTCGCTTTTTTAGCCTGTAGCGACTGGAGGAAAAATGGATAAAGCAGTTTCAGCCAATAATGGCGAAAAGAATGAAATCATCGTATATCAGCCGGAAGGCGGCGAATTTCACATTGAAGCGACAGTTCTTGAAGATACCATCTGGCTTACCCAGGTTCAAATTGCCGAGTTGTTTGGAACAAGGCGTCAAGCAATAACAAAACATCTTATACATATTTTTCAAGATGAAGAACTTGAGGAAAAGTCAGTTTGTTCCAAAATGGAACTAACTGCCGCTGACGGCAAAAGATACCTAACAAATTTTTATAATCTTGATGCAATCTTATCAGTCGGTTATCGAGTCAACAGCAAAAGGGCAACTCAATTCCGTCGCTGGGCAAATCAGGTGCTCAAGGAGCATTTGCTTAAGGGCGGCTCCGTAAACCAGAGGTTGATTTCACACGAAAATAAAATTGAAAATCTTGATGCTCGAATGCAGACTCTTGAAAAGAATGTCGATTTCTTTGTCAAGGCGAACTTGCCGCCGAGCGAGGGAATCTTAAATGCAAAATCCTGGTGGAGCGGGTATGAATTTGCGGCGCAGTTGGTGCGTTCCGCAAAAGGAGAAATCGTCATTATCGATCCGTATGCCGATGACACAGTGCTTTCGTTAATCGCAAAGAAGGCCGAAGGGGTCCGTGCATTCGTGTATTCGGCTCGCATTAACAGAACCATGAATGAAGAAGTGGCCAGGCTGAATCGGCAGTTCCCGACTGTTGAACTACGCAATATGCGTGATGTCCACGACAGGTTCATCATTGTCGATAATACAATTTACCATGTCGGCGCAAGCATCCGCGATTTAGGGAACAAGCTAACCGCATTTTCTGTGCTGAGCGCAATCTCAAGGGAACAACTTTTAGAAATTGTGAAATGAATAACCGTCGCTTTTTCAAGCCTGTAGCGACCGGAGGAAAAATGGATAAAGCAGTTTCAGCTAATAATGGCGAAAAGAATGAAATCATTGTATATCAGCCGGAAGGACAATGACCACTTAGTACTTTTATACGAAACTTGTCACTTTAGTGGCTTAGTTGAGTTATCCTCTTTGGGGAAGTACTTACGTGGTCATGATCCTCGGGACGGGGACGGCGAATTTCACATTGAAGTTCGTGTAGAGAATGAAACCGTTTGGCTTACGCAGGCTCAGATGGCTGAATTATTTGATGTTCAGCGTCAAGCGATTACGAAACATATCAAGAATATTTTTGAGAGTCATGAACTAGAGGAAAAGTCAACTAGTTCCATTTTGGAACTAGTTCAGAAGGAGGGCAATAGAAATGTCCTCAGAAAAGTTGCCTTATACAATCTTGACATGATTATTTCCGTAGGCTTTAGGGTAAATACTTTAAAAGGAATAGAATTCCGTCGCTGGGCAAACCAGGTTCTCAAGGAACATTTGCTTAAAGGCGGTTCTGTAAACCAGCGGTTAATTTCTCACGAAAATAAACTTGAAAATCTTGATGCACGAATGCAGACTCTTGAAAAGAATGTGGATTTTTTTGTCAAGGCGAAGTTGCCACCGAACGAGGGCATCTTAAACGCAAAATCCTGGTGGAGCGGGTATGAATTTGCGGCGCAGTTGGTGCGTTCCGCAAAAGGAGAAATCGTCATTATCGATCCGTATGCCGATGATGTTACTCTTTCGTTAATCGCGAAGAAGGCTGAAGACGTTAAAGCCATCGTGTATTCTGCTCGCATCAACAAAACTATGAACGAAGAAGCGGCTAGGCTGAATCGGCAATTCTCGACGGTTGAACTTCGCAACATGCGTGATGTCCATGATAGGTTTATCATTGTAGATAGCACTATTTACCATGTAGGAGCAAGCATCCGCGATTTAGGCAACAAGCTAACCGCATTTTCTGTACTGAGTGCAATCACAAAGGAACAACTTTTAGAAATTGTGAAGTGAATAACCGTCGCTTTTCAAGCCTGTAGCGACTGGAGTGCCGTGATGGATAGTACTGCACAATTCAGCGTAAATGCAGGGACCAAGTGCGGCTATGGCAAGGTCTGTACCCCCAATAGCCCCCACCGTGGCATTTGCCCCGAGGGCTGGCACGTGCCTACGAATGAGGAGTACAGCAGCCTTTATAAATACATCGGAGGTTCCAATACCGCTGGTTCGTTGCTAAAATCCACCAGCGGTTGGGAAGATGACGGTAACGGTACCGACAAGTACGGATTCTCGGTGCACCCCGCCGGTGAAAGGGACTATAGTGGCTTTTTTAGCAATGAGGGCAGGTTCGCCCTTTTGTGGACTACCTCTGATGTGGCTAGTTACTACGCGTGGAGCCAACGCTTCAGCTTCGAAAAAGTCAACTCATATCAGAGCTACCTCGACGAGTACTACGGTCACAGTCTGCGTTGTCTCAAGGATTAATTTTTACATATAAATTACAAAACGCCCCTTGACAGTTTTTCAATATATAGGTACAATTGTCAGCGGTGGGTAAATCCCCTTTTGAGCACTCGTGATAAACGAGTGTTTTTGTTTTTCAAAAAAAGGAGATACTATGCCCAGAAAAAATCCCAATAATCTGCCTCAAAATTATGCCACGTGGGTTTCTGAACTCAAGAAGCGCTACGCACAGTCGCAAATCAAGGCGTCCATTGCTGTCAACGGCGAGTTGATAGGTTTTTACTACAGCCTGGGGCGAGATATTCAGCAGAAACAATTCCAGAATACCTATGGCAGCGGATTCTATAAAAAACTGAGCGATGATTTGCGTCGGGAAATCCCTAATGCCAAGGGATTGTCGCCGACAACCCTGAAATACGCCGTGTATTTCTATGACCTATACAAAGATTTTGTAGAAGGGCAAATTCGTCAACAACTTGTTGACGATTTGAACGGCCGAACTCGTCAGCAACTTGCTGACGATTTAAGGAGGATTCCTTGGGCGCATCACATGGTGATTATTGATAAGTGCAAAAATTCCCCTAAAAAGGCTCTTTTCTTTGTAAAAAAGACTATTGAAAACAACTGGTCTCGCTCTGTGCTGCTCACATTCCTTGATACGGACTTGTATGAGCGTGAGGGGCGCGCGGTCACTAATTTCAATGTGACTCTGCCTAAGGAGCAGGGGGACTTGGCTCGTGAATTGACTCGGGATCCCTATTGTTTCGACTTTGTGGAAGTCCGTAGTAATTTTGAAGAGCGGGAATTGAAAGATGCTCTGCTCAAGAATATTGAAATGTTCATGATGGAACTTGGTCGCGGCTATGCCTACATGGGGCGGGAATACCGATTGATGGTTGGCGAAACGGAGCAATTCTTGGATATGCTCTTTTACAACACAAAGTTGCATTGCTATGTGGTAATCGAGGTGAAAACAGGAAAGTTTGAGCCAGCGTTTATTGGGCAACTTGGCACTTACGTAGTGGCTGTGAACCACCTGCTGAAAACTCCGGAAGACAAGCCCACTCTTGGAATTTTGGTTTGCAAGGACAAGGACGAGATTCTCGCGCAATATTCCCTGGAAGGTTCGGTAAATCCCATTGCCATTTCGGAGTTTGAGTTGGCCAAGATTTACCCCAAGGACTTCAAGAGCAGTTTGCCCACTATCAAGGAACTGGAAGAGGGCTTGGCAAGGTTTGACAGCTGTGTCCTATAGGCACATGGCCATGTAGGCGACGGTGAATATCACGATTTTGGCGTATTTTCCACGTTCTAAATCATTCCTGCCATATACAAGGGTAAATGCAAAATCTCTCCGTAGTCCGTTTTTCGGACTTCCAGATCCTTGGTGTACAGGATGTAGGGTTGTGTCAGTTTCCTGTGAAATTTACTCCAGAACTTGTCTAGGGAAACGTGTTGCTTGTAGCTGCCAGACTTGACTTCAATGGGGCGGATTTTTTCCTTTTAAGTGAAATTTGTGACGAAAAATGCAAGTATAAATTTCAAAGAAATGACGAAAAGTGCAGATATACTTACCCGCAGGTACTCTTTTCCGCCATTTTCTCGATTAACCGCCGTTGCAGCCCATTTCCGACCTCTTCCGTCCCTTGCCTCCGCAAAATAAATCTATCTTGGGAATATGACTTTTTCGCACCTTTTTAAGCGTCTGGTTCTGGTAACGTCCGTTATGGTGGGCGTGGCTCTGGCAGACGCCATCACACCGGCGGCAATTTCCAACGGCGGGAACGACCTTCGGGATTTGCAGCTTCGTGAAATCCGTGACGTGCTTCGTGGCGGTCGCGGAGGTTACATCGACCTCGGTTTCTACTACACGCCCCTCACAACGCAGATGCCTTTGGAAAGCCCATATGGTGAACACGAGGGCTTTGCCACCAAGCAGCATATTGCAGGCTTTGGCAGCGGCGAGATAGGGAAGGGGAACCACTTGGGTGCGCTCCTCTGGTTTGAACGCCAGGGCTGGGACGGCGAAGACTTCTTCCTCTTCCCCAAGTACAACGATTTCTCTCTCATGCGGTCGGTGACCACCTGGGGCCTTACCTTCACGCAGCAGCGCCTGGACATGACAATCGCCGGCGGTATGCAGCACGTGAATGTGGAGCACGTGGGCGATGTCTATCCGGATGAAAATGATTCCCTCCTCTACAGCTGGGCGGAGTTCCGCTATGGTCACGCCAGCGTGCAGGGCAGTTTCCATCGCAAGGAATGGCGCGAAATGCGGATTTCTCTGGACCTGGAATCTCGCGCTATCTATGGCGGCAGAAGTTCCGGCCCGCTTACTTACCTCCCGAATTTTGACGTCACTCTCTTCAACGGCGGCGACGAGGACGATTCCCTCCTGGTGTTCTGGGAGCAGAATCTTTTCCAGCAGCGCCTTTACGGCGAAGTGGCGTTCAACTTCCCGGACAAGGAGTTCCATTCCGCGGCATTGAAGTATTATCCGGACCCGTCACGCATGGTGGCTTTTGAGGCCACGTGCCTGCGCCGCAATGTCCGCTCCGGCAAGCGCGATTTGCTGTGGGGTGGGGCGGTGGAGTTCCCCTTCATCCGCGTCGCCTACAATTCCTCTTACGAATACGAGCATTACTTTGGCGCGAAGGGAACCTGGCTTGTGGAGTTCCAGTTCAACCTGGGAACCGTGGACGGCTTCCTCTTCAGCCGCGGGGCAACGCAGTCCGCACCAATGGAAAGCGTGAGGCTGGACCGCAAAACTCGTGAATTCCCCAAGGAAGGCGGCAACATGATTCAGCTTCCGGGCAGTGAAAAGTCCAGCGAGCCTTTGACCGCCAAGGGCGTCCGTCACGAAGTGGTGGGTTCAACCCACAGCGAAGGAGGTAAATAATGCCTGTTCGCCATTTTAAGTTTATTATCTCTTTTGCATTCCTGTGCATCGTATCCCTTTCTCTTACGGGTTGCCTGACCCACTGGTTTGTGGAGACGGAAAGCCGCCTTCAGGTGGAGAACGCCACCGAGGATTATTCCATCATCTCCGTGTCGGTGGTGAGCAAGGATTCGTCCATGTCCAAGACCTGGATTGACGAGGCCATTCTCCCTGGGGAACGTAGCCGCGTTATGGAAGGGGACTGGGTTGGCGATTTTACGGTCCGCTTCAGGTATACCAAGTCCGCCGACGCAACAGGCGATACACTGGAAGACATTCATGAGTTTGATTTGGATGGAGGAAGCCTTTATTTGGTGGTGGGTGTGAAGTCGGATTCTCTGACCTACAAATTCCGCTAAATCGCTCCAAAATCCCCAAATTTCACTAAAAATAAAAGACGGTTGAACCTAAAAATTTATCTTTGAACTAGCGTGCAGATAACAAAACTAAAGATTTTCGGTTTCAAGTCCTTTGCTCAGAAGACTGAAATCAATTTCCCCACCAAGGGTCTTACGGCTGTGGTGGGCCCAAACGGCTGTGGCAAGTCCAACATCACGGACGCCATCCGCTGGGTGCTTGGGGAGCAGAAGGCTGCCCTCCTCCGCATGACCAAGATGCAGGATGTGATCTTTAGTGGAACGGAAGAACGTGCGGCCATGAGCCTGGCAGAAGTTTCCATCGTCATCGATAACAGTGATGGCAGTCTGGCTAGCGAATATTCCGAAGTGATAGTGACACGCCGCGTCCATCGTGACGGTTCTGGCGAATACCTCATCAACAATCAGGAATGCCGCCTCCGCGACGTGCACGCACTCCTTTTTGACTCGGGCCTTGGCTCCAGCACCTACTCCCAGATGAATGCGGACATGATCAAGTCCGTGTTGAGCGACAAGGCTGATGACCGTCGTGTGCTTTTTGAAGAAGCCGCCGGCGTGAGCAAATACCGCCAGCAGCGCAAGGAGGCTGTGCGCCAGATGGAGCGCGTCCAGATGGACATGCTCCGCGTGGAGGATAACCTGAAGGCGGTCCGCCGTGCTGTGCGCCAGTATGAAACTCAGGCGGAAAAAGTCAGCGAATTCAAGCGTTTGAACAAGCGCCTTCGGGAACTGGACCTCTCCGTCAGTGTGGACAAGTTCGAGGATTTCAAGGAAGGCCTCGATACGCTCAACACCTCTGCCAACCGCATGAATAACGAGGTGGAGCACGCCAAGTCTCAGGCAACCATTTTGCAGACCAAGATTGACGAGAAGAAACTCTCCATCAGCGAAGAGGAGAACAACTTCCGGGATTTGGAACGGCAGGTTCAGGATGCCACCATCGCCCTCAACGATTTGAACAACAATATCGTGCGCTTGAAGGACGGCATTACCGCCTTGGAAGCCGCAAACGAGAAGGCTCAGGGTGAAATCGAGGCGAGCAGCACCAAGGTTCAGGAATTGGATTCCGAGCGGGTGCGCCTGGAAGAAGAAAATGAAATGCTCCGCTCCGACAGCGGCATGGAAGAACTGAACGCCCTTCTGGAGAAGGAGCGGGAACAGTTGCAGGTTTTGCGGGATAGGGTGGATGACCTCCGCAGTGCCTCTCGCGAACTGTCGAATAAGCGTTTGGAAGCTGCAAACCGTGTGAACGCCCTCCGCGGGCGCTTTGAGCGCATGGATGCGGAATCCGCCATGCTCAAGTCCAATGTGGACAAGTGGAATCAGGAGTTGGAAAACCTCCGTCGCCAGAAGGCTGATGCTGAAACCGCCATCGCCGATATAGAAAAGGGCATGGACGATACCCAGCGCGAAATGGACAATCTGGCGGAACAGAAGTCCACTCGTGAGGAACGTGTTGAAGCGGGCAAGCAGAATCTTCAGGCTCTCAATGTAGCCATCCAGAATTTGCGCAATGAAGAGGCTCGCTTACAATCTAAGATTGAAGTTTTGAACAGCGTGGCAAGCGACGGCACTGATGCTTCTCGCTGGATTAAGGAAAATAAGGCGAATTTGATTAAGGGCCTGGTCAGCGACAATGTGGATGCCGCTCCCGAGCACGCCGCGCAGGTGGAACTTGCCTTGGGCGACATGCTGGAAGCTGTGGTGGCAAATGACACCGCTTCCGCAAAAGAAATTGTTCAGGCCCTCCAGAGCGAAAATGTGGGGCAGGCTATGCTTGCCATGCCTGGCGCCGTCCGTCCGGCTTTCGTGGGCAATCTGGAAGGTGCTGGCCTTCAAGGCTCCCTCATGCAGTTCGTGAATTGCGATGCTGGCCTGAAGCCATGGCTGGAAGGAATTCTTTCCCGCTACTTCCTGGTGGATTCGCTGGATAGTGCCCTCGAACTTTCTCAGAAGTATGGGAATGAGGACTTGTGCTTTGTGGCGCCCGAGGCTATCGTCCGCACTGCGGGCCTCGTGGTCTGCGGAACGCCCTCGGCAGGGACCCTCAGCCGCAAGAATGAACTTGCCGAGGCCTCCAGCCAGATGGAGAACATCCAGAAGGAATTGGCGGTAAAGTCCGACGAGGTCGCGAACCTCCAGAGCGCTGTGGATGAAGATGCCCAGATGCTTTCTTCCATCATGGAAGACCTTCGCGAAAAGGAAAACGCCCTCCGCGGCGGTGACGCAGGCATTGCCATCCAGAAAAACCTTTTGAACCAGTTTGCGGCTCGCATTTCTGATGTGGAAAAGAGTTGTGCCGATGCCGCCAGCCGGATTGATTCTGCCAACCAGTCCAAGGAAAGTGATGCCGATTTGCAGGCTGCAGAAACGGCTAACGAGCAGGCAGAACGGGATTATCAAACCTCCATGGATCAGCTCACGGAAAATGAGACCATGCTCCGTGACAAGGAAGAGGACGTTCGCGAGCTGGAACGCAGCGCTCAAGACAAGAACGCAAAACTCCTCCAGAACGAAAACCGCCTCCGCGCCATTGCAGACCAGGTGGCGTTCCTCCAGAACGTGATTCAGTCTCGCCGTGCAGACATTGAAACGAACCAGGTGCAGATTTCCAAGAACGAATCCGAGGGCCAGGCCTTTGCGGACCAGATTCAGGAAAAGGATGCCGCCCTCCGCGATTTGGAAGGCCGCCGCGATGTGGCTCGCGAGCGTTACGATGTGGTGAAGGGCGATATCGACGCCTGGCAGGATGAACGCGACCGCATCCGTGACGACATGATTGAAAAGATGCATGACCTGAACGAAATCGGTCGTCGTCAAGAAGCTTTGCAGGCCAATCTGGACCGCTTGAAAGAGCGCATTTTGACGGATTGGAATGTGGATTTGGAATCTCCGGAAGAAATGGAGAAGGTGGAATACAGCCAGCCTGAAGCCGACCGCGAGATTCGTGAACTCCGCGGAAAGATTAAGGAACTGGGCCCCATCGACGTGAATGTCATGGAGAACTACGAGGACGAAAAGAAGCACTTGGAAGAGGTGGAACGGGAATTCGATGACCTGGACCGCGCCCGCGCTTCTCTGGACCGCACCATCACCAAGTTGGACGACATTGCTCGCACCCGCTATTTGGAGACTTTCGACCGCATTCAGAAGAACTTCCAGTTTGTGTTCAGCAAGCTCTTCCTCAATGGCGAAACCAAGATGAGTCTGGTGGAAAAGCTGGACGAAAATGGCAAGCCCATGGATATTCTGGACGCAGACATCGAAATCAATGTGCGCCCCACGGGCAAAAAAATGCGTGGCATCAAGGCGCTCTCTGGCGGTGAACACGCGCTTACTGCAACTGCACTGCTTTTCGCCATCTATATGGAAAAGCCCTCGCCGTACTGCGTGCTGGACGAAGTGGACGGCCCTCTGGACGATGCCAACGTGGGCCGCTTCATGGCGCTCCTGCGTGAATTCAGCAAGCAGACCCTCTTTATCGTGGTGACCCACAACAAGCGTACCATGGCCGAAGCCGATATGCTTTATGGCGTCACTCAAGAGATTAAGGGCATCTCTCGCATTGCCTCTGTGCAGCTCGCCGATGCAACCAAGTTCGCGTTGTAAGGGCATTTTTTACGGTTGCCTTGCTGCCATCTGTTATGGCACGAATCCTCTAGGGGCGCTGAATCTCTACAAGGAAGAACTTTCCCCAGAAGTGGTGCTCTGTTACCGCTTTGCTTGGGCCATATTGCTTCTCGGCGTTTTTATGCTGTTTCGCCGCGACAATTATCGCGATAGTGGTTCTGGCGCGGTTTCTCAGAGCGACAGTGGTTCCGGTGCGGCCTCCCTGCGCGATAAATTCGCAATTTCTTTTCGCGATATCCCGGTACTCGCCACTTTGGGACTTCTCTTTGCTGCCTGCGCCTTGACGCTTTTTGCCTCTTTCAACTACATGGATGCAGGGCTCGCCTCTACGCTACTCTTCATGTATCCTCTCGAAGTCTCCATCATTATGCGGCTTTTCTTCAAGGAGCGCCTCACGCTTATCACCGCCTTTTCCATCGTCATTTCTCTTGCTGGAATCGGTCTTTTGTATCGGGGCGGGGATGGTGGCGTCGCTCTAAGCACAATTGGCTTTATTCTCGTGATGGTATCATCGCTGACCTATTCCGTCTACATCGTCATCGTGAATCGTTCCCATCTGCAAATGGATTCCGTCAAACTCACCTTTTATGCGGTGGTTTTCTGCTTTCTATTTCTGTTGCTGTACTGCGCCACATTCGGCTCGGGTCTGCCTTCAATCCCCGCAAATTCCGTGCAGTGGGGCTGGGGCTTGATGCTGGGTTTTGTTCCGACGGTTCTATCTCTCGTGTTTATGGCGAAGGCTGTCAAACTCGTGGGCTCTACGCCAACAGCAATTACCGGAGCTCTGGAACCCTTGACGGCTGTGTGTATCGGCGTTTTCGTCTTCGGCGAAGCCATGACGCTCCGCCTCGCCTTGGGAATAATCCTCATTCTTGTCGCCGTTTCACTTCTCGCGATTAAGAAGAAATAATTATCTTTAAAAAACATTTGTATTGGTCGATTTTTCATCCTTCAGAAGGGATTTGTTTATGAGAGGGTTTCTTAAGTATCTTGCCAGTGTAGCAGCGCTTTCATGCTGCTTTTATGGTTGCACTCTTTCTGAACACTCCACAGATGGGGAAGACGAGGAATCTTCATCTTCATTCTTTGAAGAGGACGAGGACCCCGATTATGACGGGGAATCCTCCAGTTCCATAGGAATGCGGACAAATATTTCTTGTAAGGGTTATGAAAAATGCGATTATCGTCTTATTACTGGATTAAGGGCCTATACATATTGCGATGGTGAATTTTGGACATACTCTGACCCAGACTGTATCGGTAATAAATCATCAAGTTCTAGTGCACCATCATATCATAGTTCTTCGTATGTTTTGCCGGAGGGGATCAAGCCCGCTGGCACCTATGATTGTGACGAATGTAGCTGGGGCGCCATGAGAAGTAGCATTCTCTTTAACGGAGACAAGCCTGCTGGTGAAGAATATGGTGAATTCATGGACACTCGTGATAGTGCTATTTATGGAGCGATAATCATTGGTTCACAAATATGGATGGTGAACGATTTGGAATATGCCACGAAAAATAGTTTATGTCTGAAGGGTATGGAATACTCTGATGGAGGCTGTCTTTATAGCAGTCGCTACTATCTGTGGAATGATGCCATAGAGGCGTGCCCGGATGGCTGGCATTTGCCAAGCATAGTAGATTACGAAATTTTGATTCACCATGTAGATTCGTCTTATCATCCAGGGCATCCGAATATAAGTAATATAAATTATGGAAAAGCGTCTTCTTCAATTGCCGGGCGGTTCCTGAAGTCTGTTGGCCTCTGGAATGGGTCCTATGACAGTGGCTTTAATGCGGACCCTAGCGGCTACTATGATACCGAAACTGGAAAATTTGAATCCGTGGAAAATGAGTCCTATTACTGGACTT
This sequence comes from Fibrobacter sp., assembly GCA_024398875.1. GTDB lineage: Bacteria > Fibrobacterota > Fibrobacteria > Fibrobacterales > Fibrobacteraceae > Fibrobacter. The sequence goes on along the minus strand of JAKSIJ010000003.1, from coordinate 117,833 downwards.
CTTCTGTAGATCTTATTGATAGTTCTTCGACCTATTATTTGATGTTGTATAGCGACAAAGACTCTGCCTCCTTTGGACGATTTACTGGAGCGGCTCTACCTGTCCGGTGCCTCAAAAATACTCCCAGTAGTTCAAATTTCCCCAAGGGCGTCGAACCCTCTGGCACCTATGATTGCACAACTCACGAATGCGTCGACACGGAATTCCTGAATAAATCGAAAAAGTATGGAGAGTTTCTCGACACTCGTGACAACAAGGTTTACAAAGTGGTTAACGTCGGATTTTTGACCTGGATGGCCCAGAATTTGGACTACACTCCGACGGACGCAAGTTGGGGATGGAGCGGTTGTTATATAGATGAGGCCGATAGTTGTGCCAAATATGGTCGCTTGTACTCATGGGCTGTTGCCATGGACGATGAAAACTGTGTCAATGACATATGTTCTGATGGAGTTCCCGTTAGGGGTGTTTGTCCAGAGGGTTGGCACCTGCCCAGTAACAGTGAATGGGAATCCTTGTTTATAGGTGGGACATCTGTGGCTGGTAAAAAACTGAAATCCCAAACAGGTTGGGATGAGGGCGGAAATGGTGACGATGAATACGGCTTTTCGATTGCTCCGGGAGGGGCGTATTCCGTAAAATCTGGAAACTTTACCTCTTTCTGGACATCGACAGGGTGGGACGACGAGGCGATACAATTCACGTTCCGCGGCACTTACGATGGTGTCCCTTTCGATGGATTGTATGATTATGATGGAGCCGGTAAAAAAGACGGATATTATGTCCGCTGCGTCAAGGACTATTGATAATCTGACGATTCGAGTCTAATTTAATCCACCAGAACGGGATTGAAGTTTTCCTTCCAGGGGAGGCCGAACTTGGTGAGGGCTTCCATAAAGGGATCCGGGTCGAATTCCTCTACGGTATGCACTCCCGGCTTGATCCACTTCCCGGTGAGCATCATCATTGCGCCACACATGGCAGGGACGCCTGTGGTGTAGGCGATGGCCTGGCTGCCCAATTCCTTGTAGCATTCCTGGTGGTCGCAGATGTTGTAGATGTAGTAGGTTTTGGGCTTTCCGTCTTTTGTGCCTTTGAAAATGCAACCGATGTTGGTCTTGCCCTTGGTGCGGGGTCCAAGACTTGCTGGGTCCGGCAGAAGTGCGCGAAGGAACTGGATGGGGACGATTTCCTGACCATTGAATTTTACGGGGTCCGTGCGGAGCATGCCTACGTTTTCCAGGCACTTCATGTGGGTGAGGTAACTCTGGCCAAAAGTCATGAAGAAGCGGATGCGCTTGATGCCCGGAATATTCTGGGCGAGACTTTCAATTTCTTCGTGATGGAGAAGGTACATGTCCTTTTCGCCAACGCCGTCGAAGTTGTATTCACGCTTGATGCTCATGGCAGGGATTTCTACCCAGTGACCCTTGCCGTTTTCGTCCGTATCCCAGTAGCTACCGGGGGCGCTCACTTCGCGGAGGTTGATTTCCGGGTTGAAGTTTGTGGCGAAGGGATAGCCGTGATCGCCGCCATTGCAGTCCAGAATGTCAATTTCTTCGATGGTGTCAAACTGATGCTTCAGGGCGAAGGCGCAGTAAGCCTGGGAAACACCCGGGTCGAATCCAGAACCCAAGAGAGCGGTAAGGCCCGCCTTTTCAAACTTTTCTTTGTAGGCCCACTGCCAGCTGTAATCGAAGTAGGCGCTGAAGCCTTTTTCCTTACAGCGCTTGTCGTAAACCTTGCGCCATTCTGGGTCATCGATGTTTTCGGGCTCGTAGTTGGCGGTGTCCATATAGTTCACGCCACATTCGAGGCAAGCATCCATGATGGCCAAATCCTGATAGGGGAGGGCGATGTTCATCACCAAATCCGGCTTGTATTCCTTGATGAGCTTTGCCACGTTCTCGGCCTTGTCTGCATCTACTGCGGCCGTAGCGATGACGGTCTTTGTATTCGGGCGGAGTTCTTCGGCCAACTTCTCGCAGTTTTCGCGGTGGCGGCTGGCGATGCAGATTTCACTGAAAACATCGCTGGCGGTGCAGCATTTTTTGATGGCAACGGTGGCTACAGCGCCACAACCAATAATCAAAGCTCTAGACATATTTCCTCTTTGAAGCATTCCTAATCAGAATGCACTTCTTTTCACTGCAAATTTAGCAAAATTTGGGGAAATGAAAAAGCCCTCTTTGCAGAGGGCAATTTGTAGGCCCGTTAGAGCCCGGCGCAGTTTATCGCAAGCAACAATCGTGCTGTTTATTGCGCGAAGTTTGCTCGCCAAGTCCGTGCAGATTAGAAGTTGTCCATGTGCACTTCGAAGAAGGCCTTCGGGTGTGCGCAAACCGGGCAGACTTCCGGAGCCTTGGTGCCAACCACGATGTGGCCGCAGTTACGGCATTCCCAAACTTTCACTTCGCTCTTTTCGAACACGGCAGCAGTTTCCACGTTCTTCAGGAGGGCGCGGTAGCGTTCTTCATGGCGCTTTTCGATGGCGGCAACCATGCGGAACTTCTTGGCGAGGGCGGTAAAGCCTTCTGCTTCGGCGGTCTTTGCAAAACCTTCGTACATGTCGGTCCATTCGTAGTTTTCACCGTCGGCGGCAGCCTTCAGATTGTCGGCGGTTTCACCAATGCCGTTCAGTTCCTTGAACCAGAGTTTTGCGTGTTCCTTTTCGTTGTCGGCAGTCTTCTGGAAAAGTTCTGCAATCTGTTCAAAGCCTTCCTTCTTTGCCTTGGATGCAAAGTAGGTGTACTTGTTGCGTGCCTGGGATTCGCCAGCGAAGGCTGCTTCCAGATTCTTTTCAGTTTGTGTGCCAGCATATTTGTTAGCCATTTTCCAATCTCCATGGGTTGTGTTTTTGTAATTATTACAACAGTCAATATACACAATTTTTGACCACAAAACAGCGTTTTTTTATAGAATTGTGCGAATTTGGGGCTCTTAAAATGATTACATTATAGGGCGTTAAGGAGTTTTATATGTTCGAAATTGGTACCCCTCTCAGTTCTTCTGCCACCAAGGTCCTTTTCTGTGGTGCAGGCGAACTCGGTAAAGAAGTCATTATCGAAATGATGCGTCTTGGTGTGGAAGTTGTGGCTGTGGACCGCTATGCCAACGCTCCTGGTATGCAGGTGGCTCATCGTTCTTACGTCATCAATATGCTGGATGGCAAGGCCCTCCGCGAAGTCATCGAGAAGGAACGTCCGGACTACATCGTTCCTGAGGTGGAAGCCATCGCTACCGATACGCTTGTGGAGCTTGAAAAGGAAGGCTTCAATGTGATTCCTACGGCAAAGGCCACAAAGCTCACTATGAACCGCGAAGGCATTCGCCGCCTGGCCGCTGAAGAACTGGGCCTCAAGACCAGCCCGTACAAGTTTGCGGATTCTTTCGAGGATTTCAAGGCTGCGGTCAAGGAAATCGGCATTCCCTGCGTGGTGAAGCCCGTCATGAGTTCCTCCGGCCATGGCCAGAGCGTCATCAAGACGGAAGCCGATGTCCAGAAGTCTTGGGATATTTCTCAGAATGAAGGCCGTACTGGCAAGGCCAGCCGCGTCATTGTGGAAGGCTTTGTTCCCTTCGATTACGAAATCACCCTCTTGACGGTCCGTCATGTTGGCGGCACCAGCTTCCTCCAGCCCGTAGGCCACCATCAGGTGAACGGCGACTACCAGGAATCCTGGCAGCCTCAGCCCATGAAGCCGGAACTTTTGGAACAAGCTAAGGAAATCGCTAAGAAGATTACAGACGCCCTCGGCGGTCGCGGCATTTTCGGTGTGGAACTTTTCGTTTGCAAGGACGAGGTTCTCTTTAGTGAAGTCTCTCCGCGCCCCCACGATACAGGCATGGTGACCCTTATTTCTCAGGACCTTTCCGAATTTGCTCTCCATGCCCGCGCCATTCTCGGGCTTCCCATTCCCAACATCGCTTTCCATGGCCCCAGCGCCAGCAAGGCCATCGTTGTTGAGGGCGAATCCGACCATGTGCAGTTCGGCGGCCTCCAGGAAGTTCTCGCCGAGCCCGATACCGCTCTTCGCCTGTTCGGCAAGCCCGAATTGAAGGGACATCGCCGCATGGGCGTACTTTTGGCCCGCCGCGAATCTGTGGATGAGGCTAAGGCTACTGTGATGGCTATGCGCGAAAAGGTGCAGGTCAAGCTCTAAAACCCGCCTCTTTTGACAAACTAATCCTAAATAGACCCGAAACCTATGGTTTTTACGCCATAGGTTTTCTAGAAAACTCTTCGCCTCAACCATAGCCATTAGAATGCAAGCATTCATGGACTATGGTCTTCGGCTCATTGTTTTTTGTATTTTTTCGCCTATGAAATTTCATAATCTCTCAAAACTCCTCCTCAGTCTCTTTCTCGTGACGACTATTGCGGCCGCACAGGAAACTGTGGAAAGTATCCAACGTCAGATTAAGGCCGTGGAGGCGGAAACTGCCCGTGAAAAATCCATGCACGATGCAGAAAAAAAGCGCCATGCGGAATTTGTGAATGTAGGCCGCCAAAAAGTCCAGGCCCTCGCAAGCCAGAACAAGTCCCTGAAGGCAGAAATAGACTCCCTGAAAGCCGAACTTGCGAACCTCTCCAATGCCCGCCAAAAAACTGCAGGCACCATCAAGTGGTATGAGAGTCGCAAAACCAAGTACAACGAGTCCTTTGCAAAGGTTATCGATTCCCTGGTTCCCGTTTTTGAATCGGATTTCCCGTACCGCAACGAAGAGACGGTGAATAGTGTTAAAGAAATTGCCGACCAGCTCCACAAGGGTGTGATAGAAGCCGATGACGCCTTGAATCGCACACTGGAAGTCTTCTACGAGCGGATTCGCCTGGGTTACACCACGGAAGTCTACAAGGGATTTTTGATGGTGGATGCCCGAAACGTGCCGGGAACTTTCCTCCGCTATGGGGCGGTGGCCTCTATTTTTGTGAGTAATGATGGGAATGACGTGTTGTGGCTTTCGAAAGAGGGTGCCGCGGACTACAGCTGGAAAAATGTGTCCGGGGATCTCGCCATGAGAACACTTCTGAAAGATGTGATGAAAGTGGCTGAGGGGAAGACTGCACCCAAGCTGGTCACCATTCCTGTGGCCATTGCAAAGGAGGCTGAATAATGAAACACCTCCTTTCTATTGCTCTTGTTCTCACATTGGGAATGGCTCCTGTTATGGCGCAGCAGGCGGTTTCAGATGTAGATGCCGTCAAAAAGCGTGCGGAACTGAACAGCGCAAAGGCGAGTCTTGAAGAGGCCCGTAAAAAGCGGGACATGGCCGTTGCCGAACGCTGGAAGGACCGCGAAACCGCTAATCAGGAACGTGAACTCTTTAACGAAAAATATCAGGAAAGCAAGGAGAAGGTGGATGCCCTCATGTCGGAGCGCGCTCGCCTTTTCGAAGATGTCCGGGTGGCTCGTGAAGATTTGGCACAAGTGAAACTTCAGGCCGAAAAGGCTCGTGCCGAATTCCTCAGCCTCGCCGCTGGCCCTGAACGCCTGGAAACCCTCTCCAAGTTTCAGGAGCAGGGCGTTCCCTTCAAGGTTTCGGAGCGCGTCGAAGTCCAGAACAAGGTGAAGAAGGAAATGGGCCTCTATCGGGACGACCCGCTCCGTATCGCAAAATCCCTCTTGGATGCCGCTAGAAGTGAGATGGACTTCACCCGTGAGATTTCCCTCGAGAAAGCGGAACTCATTTTCGGGACGTCTGTGGCTCAAGGCTCACGCCTTCGGCTCGGCGGCCTCTACGCGATGGAAATGGCAGACGTGGCCGCCGATGAGGCTGGCAACAAAGCAACCGCCCTCATGCTTCCTATTGCGGGAGAGAAAAAGCGGACTTATGGCTGGCAAGAGAACTTGACGCCGGAAACCAAGGCGGATGTTTCTAAGGCATTTGCCGCCACGAAGGATTCCGCCTACATCATGGTTCCTGTGGATGTGCTCTTGAGTACGGAACTTTCCAGCGAACTTGCCAATCATACCGAGACCACCTGGAAGGATGATTTGAAGCAGTTCTTCAAGGATGGCGGTATCCTCATGTATCCCATCACGGTTTTGTTCATTCTTGGCATTCTGATTTTCCTCATTCGCTACATCTGGATTACCATTGTTGGCTTCGGCGGAAAAGCCGCTCGTGCTGCCCTCAAGGCTCTTGATGCAGGCGATGTGGCCAAGGCGAAGGAAGAATCTGCAAAAGCCCGCGGTGAAGTGGGGAAGGTGCTGAAGACCGTTTTCGCAAAAGAGTATCCCAACCGTGCCAGTGCCGAAAAGGCTTTGGAGGTTCTCTTTGCTTCGGACGTTCCCAAGCTGGAAAAAGGCCTGAACTGGGTTTCCGTGTTTGCCTCCACGGCGCCGCTCCTTGGACTTCTCGGTACGGTGATGGGCATGATTGAACTCTTTGACGTGATTACCATGCACGGCACCAGCGACCCGAAGCTTTTGGCGGGCGGTATTTCCATCGCTCTCGTGACCACGGAAGCGGGCCTCATTGTGGCAATTCCCCTTCAACTTCTCCATACCTTCCTTGTGAACCGGGCAGACGCTCTCCGTTCTCGTATGGAAAAGACGGGCCTTGCCGTTCTAAATGCACTTTGGATTAAAGAGAAAAGCGACGCATAATCGGTAGATTTCAAGGATAGATCAATGGATGAATATTCCGTCATTGAAGCGACCTTGAACCTGCTGCTGCGCGGTGGCTGGGTTCTAGCGCCCCTGTTCCTGCTGGGATGGGTGGGCTGGTTCCTGATGTTTGAAAAATTGGGCTATTTCCTGATGCTTAAAGGTGCTGGAGCATCTCCGTTTTTCAAGGAATTGGAGAAGAATGGGGAAGAGGCCGCCTTTGCGAAAATCCGCAAACGCCGGTATGGTTATTTCCTTGCCTTAGCCGAAGACATTCGTAAACACCGGGATGAGGGCCCCGTGGCCGTTCGTAACGCCATGGATGCCACACGTCACCGTATCAGTACAAAACTCGCCACGTCTCAGCGCACCATCGTTACCTGCGCATCCGTTGCTCCTTTGCTGGGTTTGCTTGGCACCGTGAGCGGCATGGTCCACACTTTTGAAACTATCCAGATGTTCGGTTTTGGGAACCCAGTTCTCTTGGCCGATGGAATTTCAGAAGCCCTTCTCACAACGCAGGCGGGGCTTTTGGTGGCGTTCCCTTTAATGCTGGTGTTCAACCACATGGAAGGCCGCATAGAAACCATTAACGACAAAGTTTGGAGCGAGGCTCTCAAATACGAGGCTCTCTGCTTTGGTCGGGAGGAAAAATGAGTTTTATTCGTAAAAGAGTCCGCGGTACTGGAGGAATCGATGTTTCTCCAATGCTGGACATGGTGTTCATTCTGCTCATCTTCTTCATCGTCACCTCTACTTTTACTCGTGAGACCGGTGTGGATGTGACGAAGCCCAAGGCCAGTTCTGCCAAGGAACTCGCCAAGGAAAGCATTTTGATTGGCGTTACCCGTCAGGGAACCATTCACATCAATGAAACTCAGGTGAACCTGTCCACCCTTCAGACCGTTCTTCGCCAGATGATGGCGGAGGCTCCCGACCGCCCGGTGATTATCGTCAGCGACCGTGACGCCCCCAATGGCGTTGTGGTGGATATTTTGGATGAATGCAATTTGGCAAAGGTGCGTAAAGTTTCCATCTCCGCAAATAAAGAGGAATAGTTGCGTCATTTTTCACCCACAGATTTTCTAGCAAAATGGTTCCGCGTCCCCGTGGCACTAGTTGCTTCTTTTGTGGTGAGCGCAATCTTTTTCCTGGCTATTCCCGTATTGAATGTGCTGTTTTTTGATAAAGGTGTCAAATCCGAGAAGGAACTGGACGCCGTCACGGAAGTTGAGGTTTTGGTTAGCGAAAAGAAGCCGGAAGTCAAGCAGAAAGTCATCCGCACGGTGGTGAATCCTAATCCCTTCAAAATTTCGAGCCATGCGGGTCTCAACCGCAGTCAGAATTTCCAGATGGACCTTTCTCTTGCCCGGGGTGCCGCTGGCGATGGAGCCGCTGTGGATGCAGGCGTCATGGAGAATGTGGTCTACGAGGCCGGCGATGTGGACGAGCAGGCAGAAGTTCTCAAGGAAACACAGCCTAACTTCCCGGAGCGCGCAAAGAAGCTGGGTATTTCGGGCTATGTGAAGGTCATGATAGTCATTGATGTCTATGGCGATGTGGCTCAGGCGAGCGTCATGAACGTGGACCCTCCAGGATATGGCTTTGAAACGGAAGCCTTGAATGCGGTTCGGCAATGGAAGTTCTCTCCCGCACATTTGGGCGGATATCCTGTGGCTCAGAAAGCCACAAAGGAGTTCCGCTTTGTTAAGTAGGTTGTTTACCATGGCCGCCACGGTTCTATGCCTGAGTAGGTCCCATTGTTGCATTCGCCTTGCTTGTCATTCCCGGCTTGACCGGGAATCTAGCAAGTTTATTGCGGTCGTTTTGTGTTTATTCCTTGCAGTTCCTGTCCATGCGGCGGAGGATTATTTCTTCCAGGCGAATGAACTTTACGACCAGGGAAAATTCAAGGAAGCGGTGCAACTTTACCGCGCAGCCATTGACGAAGGCCGCTACGAACCATTTGCCTGGTTCAATCTGGGGAACGCCATGGTCCAATTGGACCGCAAGCAGGTGGCTTTGGTCGCTTACAAACGCACCGTGGAACTTCTCCCCACATTCACAAAAGCCTGGGCCTTGATGGGAGACCTCTACTTTCTTTCTGAAGATATAGGGGAGGCCATCGCTGCTTACAATCGCGCTATTGAACTGGGTGGCGAAACGGACCACATTCATTTTGCGTTGGCGGAATGTTATCTGAAAGGTCGTGATTGGACGCTTGCCCAAAAGCATTTTGAGAAGGCCTTGCAACTGAATCCGGACCGAATGGATGCCTGGTATGGCTTGGCGGAAGTCTACGAGAAATTGGGCGATTACGAATACGCCATCAAGACGCTGCAAAATGCTCTCCAAATGACGGCTACTGCCGGGGCGGATGTCCACTTCACACTAGCTTATTATTATCGCAGTATGGATTCCACAAGGCTTTCCTTGAACGAGATGGAAAATGGTCTCTTGATGGATCCGGAAAATGTTTCGGCAAGGCGTTATCTGGCGCAGACGTATGTGAAGGAGAATTCTCCCTGGATGGCGATTTTTACTCTGGAGGAAGGTCTTCGCCATAAGAAGGGCAAGGCGGATTTGAACCTGGATTTAGGACAAATTTACTACAACCAGAAACGCTATGAAGAAGCCTTTGAATGCTATATGAAGGCTTGGCTTGCGGGTAATTCTCAGGGCCGCATCGGTGCCGAAAATGTAGGCCACATCTACTCCAACGCTGGCGACACAGAAAAGGCCGAGTCCTTCTACAAGCGCATCCGCGAAAAGAAATAAATTCCCCGCATAAATTAGAGTGCCGTCCCCTCGTGTCATCTTGAGCCGATAGGCTATACGACACTTGGAACGTTAGTTCCATAGTGGGTAGTTATCCACAGGGTGGACAAGTCTTTGTAGACGCTTCCCCTAAAGGGGATGGCTGCAACTAAGCACCAAAGGTGCAAGTTTTGTTCAATTGCGCCAACAAATGCTACATCCCGACCTGGCAGTTTTACTACATATCTTACAGAAATTATACAAAAGGGATTGTGTCATGAAAAAGTTCCTTCTCTCTTCAGCTTTTGTTGCAACATTTGCATTTCTCGCCGCCTGCGGTGATGATAGTTCTTCTGGCCCTGAGATGGAATCAAGTTCCTCCGTTGAGGCTGAAGAGGATTCCTCGTCCAGTGAAGAAACAAGTTCTTCTTCGATTGTTGCTAACACTTCCAGTTCTCTACGTGACGTCGCAAGCAGTTCCTCCGCCGTCATTGCAAGCAGTTCATCTGCGAATGGGTCCAGTTCCTCGATTGCAGATGAGGTTTGCTATGGAGAATATGGTGCTGAATACACATGCGTTACAACGAAATATCTGAACCAGGATATGCTTGACACTAATGGCTATGGCGAGTTTGTGGACACTCGCGACAAGAAGGTTTACAAAACTGTCATCATCGGTGAAGGTACAAAAGCCCAGACCTGGATGGCGCAGAACTTGAATTACGACTACAATGAAGGAATAGCCGAGAGCCACTGCTATAGTGATGATGATGCCAACTGTGACAAGTATGGCCGCCTGTATACCTGGTCAGCAGCCATGGACTCCGCCGGAGTCTTTAGTAATGACTGCAAGGGGTGCGGTTACGGCACGGTCTATAGCGCCGGCGGAACCATCCAAGGCGTCTGCCCCGAGGGCTGGCATTTGCCGAACAAGGCGGAATGGGATACCCTATTCACGAACGTTGGAGGAGAAGATGTTGCTGGTAGAATGTTGAAGTCGGAGGAAGGATGGAACGATTACTCCGAGTCAACGGAGGGTATTGACTCCTACGGTTTTTCCGCTCTCCCTGCAGGCTACAGAGACTACTATGGCGATTTCTACAAGGCCGGCCTCTACGCCAACTTCTGGTCGTCTAGCGAGTACGATAGCAAATACGCCTACAGCATGTACTTGGGCTACGACGGCGAGGATGCCAACCTGGACAACAGCATTAAGTACTTCGCGTTCTCGGTACGTTGTGTTCAAGACTAAACCTGCCCAGGGAAAGACGCTCGGTTTTCATGGATCGCCACACCCGCGCATCATCCCTGACATTTGTCCCGCGCTCTTGTCATCCCCGACCCGATCGGGGATCTAGCAATTCTGGATTCTCGCCTTCGCGAGAATGACGAAGGAAAGAAAACGTGAGAAAAAAAATCATTTTTCTGTGTGGATTTTGCCCTAAAAAAGCGTCTATAAGGTTGTGGACTCCATTTCGGGTCTACCGCCGACCGGGCGATTCCCGGTAAAAGGATGCTTTTATGAACCGCACACAATTCATGTCCATGGTCAAGGATGTGAAGGAGAATCCAGCCAGACTGCAGGACTACCGCAAGACCTTTGTGAATGTCTACCCCTTCAGCGATGGGGTTTTCAAACTGCTGATGGCGAACGAGGCGAAGCCCGAACGGACCATCATGTTCCTGAACGCGATGCTCGGGCTTTCCGGCCCTGATGAAATCAAGTCCTTTACTCTCGGCGTGCAGGAAAATCCCGGAGTATTGAACGACAAGACCGCCATCTTCGACATCTACGGCACGACGCAGGCAGGTACCCCCATTCTCATCGAGGTGCAGCAGAACTACAACAAACTCTTTGTGGACAGGCTCATCTACTATACATCGCGGGTGGTCTCGCGGACGGTGAAGAAGTCCCAGTCCTACGACCTGCCCCACATCTACGTGCTGTCCATTCTCACCGAGGACCAGTTCGTGCTGGAGAAAGACCGCTATTTCCACCACACGCAGGTCGTGCGCAACCGGCATTTTCCGTATGAAAAACTGGACGTCTACTTCGTGGAACTGGAGAAGTTCTTCGCCATCGAAGACCGCACGCCCACGGCAAAGCGCGAGCAGTCGAAGCGTGCGGACATGCTCAGGCTCTTCCGTGATGTTCTGGAGGACAAGGAGATTCCTGTTGAAAAACTTGCGGGTCTCCTTGACAGCGGATTTGCGAAAGATGTATCTTTGGGGGCGTACACGGACGAGGTTCTTCTTCTGGAGGTTGACGGAATGACTGACATGCTCTACGAAAAGCAGGGCTCCTACCTGCAGGGGAAGGAAGATGGACTTCAGGAAGCGGAGAAAAAACTACAAGAAGCGGAGCAGAAGCATCTGAATGAAAGACTGGAAGCCGCCCGCGAAATGCTTGCCGAGGGCTTATCCAAAGAGACTGTTTGTCGCATCCAGAAACTCACTGAAGCCCAGGTGCAAGCCTTGTAAATTTTTGCATAAAAGTGCCGTTGAGCAAGTCGCTTTAATTTTCCATCCTTGATCAACCATTTTATCCAACAGCGGATATGATGGCGGATTTACAGCGGTAATTCCATCTGTTCGGAGACGAATCCCCGGGGCGGTTCCTTATGGAACATTCGGTAGGCGTTCATGGTGACTACACGACCGCGAGGTGTGCGGCTCAGTAGTCCCTTCTGAATCAGGTAGGGCTCGTACACTTCCTCGATGGTGTCGGGCTCTTCGCCCATGGCTGCACCGATGGTATTGAGTCCCACGGGGCCACCATCAAACTTGTCAATCATCAGGGCGAGAATCTTTCTATCCGTCGGGTCCAAGCCTTCGCTATCGATGCCCAGCATCTCTAATGTCTTTAGCGCAGAATTTGCATCGATGACGCCGTTGCCACGAACCTGCGCCACATCTCTACAGCGGCGGAGCACGCGGTTAGCCACGCGAGGGGTTCCACGGCAACGGCTGCCCAAAATCTCGGCCGCATCGCTGGTCAGTTCCACGCCCAGAATTTTCGCACTCCGCATGAGAATCTTCACGATTTCCTTTGCGTTGTAGAGTTCCAGGCGGTATTGCAGCCCAAAGCGGTCACGGAGCGGTCCCGTCAAGAGACCACTGCGGGTCGTTGCACCCACTAGGGTAAAGTGCTTCAATGGCAGGTTCACACTGCGGGCTGCCGGGCCAGAATCCAGCATGATGTCCAGGCGGAAATCTTCCATGGCGGGGTAGAGGTATTCTTCCACCACGCGATTCAACCGATGGATTTCATCGATGAACAAAACGTCATTTTCCTGCAAACTCGTGAGGAGGCCGGCAAGGTCGCTAGCCTTCTCCAGCACAGGCCCGCTGGTGATATGGATGTTCACGCCCATCTCTTTCGCGATAATGCCAGCAAGTGTTGTTTTGCCAAGGCCCGGAGGCCCAGCAAACAAGCAATGGTCCAGCGCATCACCGCGGTGCTTCGCGGCTTCAATAGCAATAGAAAGGCTTTCCTTGATGTCTTCCTGGCCCGTGAATTCCGCTAGGGTAGGAGGGCGGAGATTCCGCTCCATGTCATTTTCATCAATGGGGCTTTTGGCCGGAGAAATAATGCGCTGATCTTCCATAGTATGCTTCTAATAGTAGAAAATTTCATGAAAAAAAGCCTGACAGTTTTTCCCATCAAGCTTTCATTATGAATTCTTAATTGTGAATTTTGAATTGCAAATTAGATCTTCGCGGCCTTCTTGAGAGCGTTAGCCTTGTCCGTCTTTTCCCAGGTAAAGCGTGCGCCAGTGCGGCCAAAGTGACCGAGAGCTGCCGTTGCAACATAGCCTGGCTTCTTCAAATCCAGCATCTTCACAATGCCGGCAGGGGAGAGGTCAAAGAACTTCGGGATGAGTTTCTCGATTTCGCGGTCGCTAATCTTTCCTGTACCGAAGGTGTTCACCAGCACAGAGACTGGTCTCGGGTAACCGATGGCATAAGCCACCTGCACTTCGCAACGGCGGGCAAGGCCTGCAGCCACGATGTTCTTTGCCACATAGCGGGCAGCGTATGCGCCACTGCGGTCCACCTTGGAAGGGTCCTTACCGCTGAATGCGCCACCACCGTGACGACCCATGCCACCATAAGTGTCCACGATGATCTTACGCCCGGTAAGGCCGCAGTCTCCGTGAGGTCCGCCCACCACAAACTTGCCGGTGGGGTTCACCAAAATCTCGGTATTCTTGTCCAAAAGTTTTGCGGGAATCACTTTCTTGATGAGCTGGTCGAAAATCACCTTCTTGATTTGTTCCGGCTTCAGTTCCTTTCCGTTCACAAATTCGTCATGCTGGGTAGAAATAACCACATTCTGCACGCGGACAGGGCGATCCTTTTCGTCGTATTCCACCGTCACCTGGCTCTTGGCATCAGGGCGGAGCCACTTGATTTTACCGGTCTCGCGGAGGTTCTGGATTTTCTCCATGAGCTTGTGGGCGAGGCTAATGGGGAGAGGCATCAATTCCTTGGTGTCGTCGCAAGCATAGCCAAACATCATGCCCTGGTCGCCGGCACCTTGTTCCTTGCCTTCCTTTCCTTCTGCAGCGCGGGCATCCACGCCCTGGGCGATATCCGGAGACTGCTTGTCCATGGCCACCAACACAGAGCAACCCTTGTAGTCAAAAGCCAGTTCCGGATTCACGTAACCGATGGACTTGATGGTCTTGCGGGCAATCTGCTGGTAGTCGATCATCGCCTTGGTGGTAATCTCGCCAGAAATCACCACGAGACCTGTGCTGACGAGTGTCTCGCAAGCCACACGGCTGTTGGGGTCCTGGGCGAGGCAAGCGTCCAAAATGGAGTCGGAAATCTGGTCGGCCACCTTGTCTGGATGGCCCTTGGAAACGGATTCGGATGTAAAAAGATAATGTGCCATTTGGCGTCCTTTATTTTTGTTATCTATGCATAAATCTAAAAAAACGCATAAATGTTGACAACCAGTATTCTCCTGCAAGAGAACGAAAAAAGTTTTTTTGCAAAGGTTATTCTCCTGAAATTGGCTTAAAATGCCTATATTTGTCTTGAATGATGAAAAAATTGCCAAAATTCAGCCGTTTTTGCGGAATTTCCCTTAAATGCTCTTTAATGGCGTTTTTGCTTGTTGCCTGTAATTCAGAGGAAAAGCAGACTCCGGTTGTGGAAAAGCCTGCGGCTCCTGTGGCGGTTGTGGATTCTGTTAAGGATACGACGGCGGTGGATACGATTGAGGTTTCCTCCTCTTCGGCCCCCGTTTCTTCTTCTGTGGATGCCGTCTCCAGTTCGTCCGTTCAGGATACGATTGCTGTGGCCCCTAAGGACACCTTGCCTCCGGATACAGTCAAGAAAGATACGGTTGTTGCAGACACCGCTCGCGCAGACACGATCGCTGTCGATACCGCTGCTGTTGATACCGCTGCGGCTGATACGACGGTTCAGGATACGTCTTATTGCACCGAAGTCCCTGCAGGAACATTGTGCGACATGCGCGATGGACATATCTATCGGATGGCTCGTATCGGCTCTCAGGTGTGGATGGCAGAGAACCTAAACTATGCATCCGAAAACAGCTGGTGCTATAAGGGCAAACTGGAAAATTGCTCTGCCTATGGTCGTCTTTATCTCTGGACTGCGGCTCTGGATTTACCCGCTGAATATGCGACAAAATCCGCAGGCGCACTTGTTCAGGCCAAGCACAGCGGCGTATGTCCCGAAGGCTGGTTCCTTCCATCTCATGCCGATATGCGGAAACTGGTGGAATATGTGCTGAAGGCAAATGCAGACAATGGGTTCGCCTCGGAAGAGGTTGGCACCAGTTTGAAGAAAACATCGGGCTGGGAAGAGAACGACGAAGAAATTGTGGGCACGGACCGCTATGGCTTTGGCGCCAAGGCTGCGGGCTACCGCAATCCTCAGGGACAGTTCGCTTTCGTTCATGAAGACGCTGACTTCTGGGTCGCCGAAGAAAGCACTGAACCTACGCATGCGCCCTACTGGAACATGTACTACGCAAACCAGAATTTCTTGGGCGATTACAACAACCTCAAGACATTCGCCTACTCTGTCCGCTGCATCAAGAAGTAAACGGCTATGAAAAGTTTCGCAGGAATTTTCTTCATCCTCTGCGTGCCTCTTTCCATGTGGCTCTTTCTGCGCGTGTCCAGCTGGACGGGTTCGGAAGTTTTGGGCCTTGTTGCCGCAGTTCTTCTTTACATTGGCTGCGCTCTGATTATCGCCGCCGTTTTCAATCGCAAGAATGCGCCTAAGACAAATGATAATTTGTCTGTAAAACCGGAAGATACGTTGAACGCGATGGATCCTAATGCCGCAAAAAAGTGAGTTTGTATGGAAGAGCGCTCCACACTGGTATTTGTATCGGGCATTGGCCGCATCAAAGAAGAAAAGCCCAAGGCAGAACGTCCTCAGGGTGATGGCGTTGTGCGTATCCAACTCAAGCGTCTTGGCGGTGGTAAAATGGCGAGTGTTGTCACAGGGCTCCCGCTGGATGAAGACGACTTGAAGGACCTTGCCCGCAGCTTAAAGCAGAAGTGCGGGGTAGGGGGCTCTGTCAAGGATTTCAATATCGAAATCCAGGGCGACAAGCGAAACGTTATCAAAGCGGAACTAGAGAAGAAAGGCTACACCGTCAAGCTATCTGGCGGTTAAATTTCCCCTAAAATGGGTTGGCATGTTTGGCTGACCTAGGGTATAAAAAAACGAGTCAAAAAAAAGCGAGGCATCAAACCTCGCTTAAATTTTTTCAGCAATAACTCTAGCTGTCATCCCCGACCTGATCGGGGATCTTGCTAGCAGTTCGTTTTACTTCGCGGCAGACTTGGGCATTTGCACGGAGATGTGGATGTCCTGCAACTGCTGGAGGTCCACTTCGCTCGGGCTCTGGTCCATGGGGCTAGAGGCGCTGGTGTTCTTCGGGAATGCGATGAAGTCGCGGATGGATTCTTCACCTTCCATAGTAGCCACAACGCGGTCGAGGCCGAAGGCGAGACCACCATGAGGAGGAGCGCCGTACTTGAAGGCGTCGACGAAGAAGCCGAACTTTTCCTTCACCTGTTCTTCGGAGAGACCCAGGAGGCGGAACACCTTCTCCTGCACTTCCGGGTTGTGAATACGGATGGAACCGCCACCAACTTCAACACCGTTCAACACCAGGTCGTAGGCTTCGGCGTTGCAATCCTTCAGGTTCCCGTCCAGCATCATCTGGAGATGTTCCGGAAGCGGGTTGGTGAACGGATGGTGCATGGCCATGTAGCGGCCTTCGGTGTCGCTGTATTCGAACATCGGGAATTCAGTAATCCACACAAATTCACGCTTCTTCGGGTCGCGGAGGCCCTTGATGCGAGCCACTTCTAAGCGGAGTTGACCCATAGCGGTTGCAGCCACCTTTTCAGGGCCAGCGATGAAGAACATCATGTCGCCGCACTTTGCGCCAACGGCATCGCGCAGTTCGTTCAGTTGTTCCGTGGTAAAGAATTTGCCGACCTGAGTTTCAACAACGTCATTTTCCTTGACGCGCATCCACACGAGGCCCTTGGAACCATACTTGCCCACGAAGGTGGTGAGGTCGTCAATCTGCTTGCGGGTAAAGTCTACGCAACCCTTGGCTGCAATACCGCGAATCTTGCCACCACCGGCAACGCAGTTCTTGAACACGCCAAAGTCACTCTTTGCGCCGATTTCAGAAACATCATGAATTTCGAGGTCAAAGCGGAGGTCCGGTTTATCGCTACCGTACTTCAGCATGGCTTCGGCCCACTTCATGCGGCGGATGTGGTGCGGCGGTTCGAAGTTCCAAACCTTGCCGAGAACGTCGGTCACGAACTTGTCGAACATCTCCATCACTTCGTCCTGATTCACGAAGGACATTTCCACGTCAATCTGCGTGAATTCCGGCTGGCGGTCGGCGCGGAGGTCTTCGTCACGGAAGCACTTGGCCACCTGGAAGTAGCGGTCCATGCCGGCAATCATCAAAAGCTGCTTGTACTGCTGCGGGCTCTGCGGCAGGGCGTAGAACTTGCCCGGGTTTACGCGGGACGGCACCAGGTAGTCGCGGGCACCTTCCGGAGTGGACTTGCAGAGCACCGGAGTCTCGATGTTCTCGAAGCCGTTGTCGTAGAAGAAGTCGTACACAGCACGGAGGAACTTGCTCTTGAGGAGGAGTTTCTTCTGAATCCAGGGACGACGCAGGTCCAGATAGCGGTACTGGAGGCGGAGGTCGTCGTTTTCCTTGCACTCTTCGTTGGGGTCGTTAATAGCCAAGGGAGAGGTGAGGGCTGCGTTCAAGATTTCAATCTTGTCAATCTTCACTTCGATATCGCCGGTAGCCAGTTTCTCGTTGGCGTTGCCTTCTTCGCGGGCAAAAACCTTACCGGTCACGTAAATCACGAATTCATTGCGGAGCTGTTCAGCAATTTTAACAGCCTCGGCATTGTAATCCGGGTTGAACACAATCTGGGTCTTTCCGTACTTGTCGCGGAGGTCTACAAAAATCACACCACCGTGGTCGCGGCGGCGATCCACCCAACCAGCAAGGGTAACAACCTGACCAACGTCCTCTTTGCGAAGTTGGCCACAATTATGTGTACGTTTCATTTTAAGCGTCCTTGAAATAAAATTTTACGGGGTGAAATATAGTTTATCAAACAAATGTTTTGCGTTGAATAAGTTAGATTCTTGTGATCTTGTCTGGTATATTCGTAAATCCGAATTTATTCTACGCCGTTGGTTTACGGGCGTAAATTTCCATGGAGGGGTTAAGTCTTCCCCAGAATAACCTGACAAAAGCGAAGAAAGGAGCACTGAAAAGGGCGAGAAGTTTACCAGTTTTTTTCGACATTACACCATGTTTTCCTGAATGATGTAAAAAACAACGTGCAAAAGAAGCTCCCTCTAAAGTGAGACTGTCCCAGCGCGGGAACCTAACTTCTACATCCGTAAATCCCGCTTTTTCAAGCATGTATTTTATGGATTCAGGAGAATAAAAGCGAATGTGCGTTGGATCTTCTAGGTTCCACCAGTGACTTCTGAATATAGATAGGCCCGCAGAACTTCCGTTTGGCGTCAAAAATTGGAGAACTCCTCCAGGAACCAATGTGTTGTAAATCAGTCCAAAGACTTTTTGAGGCTCAAGCAAATGTTCTGCAACATGAATCGCATAGACAAGATTAAAACTGTTTGGGGGTAAATTCATGTTTTCGGCGCTTGAAGCATGAAAATTTATTTTTCCCTTTAGATATTCGGGTAAACCTATTTCCAACAAATCCGCTTCAACGCCAGTGCATTTGTGTCCAAGTGCAATATGGCGCTTCAGCATCAAACCAGCTCCAAAACCAAGTTCCAAAACATTGTCGGAAGGCTGTTTTTTCTTTTTTAGGTATTTTTGTTGTGAACGCCACGTAAACCAAGTTCTAATATGGTCAAATAAGCCGACTCCGCCCCAGGCATGCTCTCTGCAATCTGCTGGTGCTTCCTTGAGTGATCGTTGAACATGCTTACAGAACTTGCATAAGGAAAGTTGATTTTTTTCATCAAGTTTCCATGTGCTCATCTCTTTTCCGCAACTTTCGCAAATAACCATATTTATCTCTCTTTAGATGTTCCAAAGATAGTTTATTTTTCAAAATCAATTTGATAAGGCTCTATAAAAGAACAACGACACTATTCTTTAGAACGGGCGACATTTTTAATTATGAGTTATGATGTATGAATTATGAAAAAATCTTATAAATCATCATTCGTACTTCATAATTGTCCATAATCAAAAAGAACCCCAGCACTTTCGTACCGGGATTCTTTTTGAATTATAAGTTATGATGTATGAATTATGAGATATCTCATAATTCGTACTTCGTACTTCATAATTGTCTTTAATCGCAACGCGATTAAAGACTAATCAGCCCTTCCGTGTCCTTGGACATCGCTTCGTAGAATGCGAAGCGAGCGTCAACTTCCTTCTGGAGGTCGTCGGCGAGCTTCTTAGCCACTTCCGGATTGTTACGGGTGAGCTGCTTGTAACGGTTTTCGGTGTAGATGTATTCTGCAACCGGAATCGTCGGCTTCTTGGAGTCGAGAACAAGCGGAGCCTTTCCTTCGGCGGCGAGAGCCGGATTGTAGTGGAGCAGAGTCCAGTAACCGGAATCCACAGCCATCTTCTGGTGTGCCAGCTGGCTGTTGAGATCGAAACCGTGGTTGATGCAGGGGCAGTAGCAGATGATCAGAGACGGACCATTGTGAGCTTCTGCTTCCTGAAGAACCTTCAGAGCCTGAGCGTCGTTTGCGCCGATGGCGATACGGCCAACGTACACATTCTTGTAGCTCATGGCGATAAGACCGAGGTCCTTCTTGCCAGCGCGCTTACCAGCGGCTGCGAAGAGGGCGACGGCGCCACGGTTGGTGGACTTGGAAGCCTGTCCACCAGTGTTGGAGTAAACTTCAGTGTCAAGGACGCAGATGTTCACATTTTCACCGGTTGCCATGACGTGGTCGAGACCACCGTAACCGATGTCGTATGCCCAACCGTCACCACCGAAGATCCATACGGACTTCTTGACCAGGTAGTCGGCGAATTCGTCGCGGAGGCTTACGGAAGCTTCGTCGGTTGCACCAGCGAGAGCAGCCTTCAGTTCAGCAACGTTAGCGCGCTGAGCCTGGATGCCGGCTTCGTCGGACTGATCCTGAGAAGTGAGCTTAGCCTTGAGTTCGGCAGGAACGTTCACAGCTTCGAGGAGGCTTACAGCCTGGTTTGCATGCTTGGTGATTGCAAGACGCATACCGAGACCGAATTCAGCGTTGTCTTCGAACAAGCTGTTAGCCCAAGCCGGACCGCGGCCTTCCTTGTTCTTTGCCCACGGAGTAGTGGGGAGGTTACCACCGTAGATGGAAGAGCAACCAGTTGCGTTTGCTACAACCATGCGGTCGCCGAAGAGCTGAGAAACGAGACGGACGTAAGCGGTTTCGCCACAGCCTGCGCAGGAGCCGGAGAATTCGAACAGAGGTTCGAGGAGCATAGCCTGCTTGACAAGGTTCTTGTTAACCTTGGTGCGGTCAAATTCGGGGAGGTCAACGAAGAAGTCCCAGCACTTGCCTTCCTGAACCTTGATGGGTTCCTGCGGCACCATGTTGATAGCCTTCTTGCCTTCTTCATTCTTGTCCTTACCGATACAAGCCTGAGTACAGACGCCGCAACCAGTACAGTCGTAGCTGGAGACGGAGATTGCGAATACGGGCTTTTCGGAGCCTTCGAGCTTGAAGCCCTTGGCAGCGGTGAACTTGAAGCCTTCCGGTGCGTTAGCAACAGCGGATTCGTCCACAACCTTCACGCGGATAGCAGCGTGGGGGCAGACCATAGCGCACTTGCCGCACTGTACGCAAGCGTCCGGATTCCAGGACGGGATGTTCAGGGCGAGGTCGCGCTTTTCGTACTTGGTAGTGCCGGTGGGGAATACACCGTCAACAGGCATCTTGGAAACGGGGAGCTTTTCGCCGTTGCCCTTGATGATTTCTGCAGTAACTTCGTTAACGAATGCAGGAGCGTTGCCGTGGATCGGAGCGCGGAATTCCTTAGTGCTGGTAACAGCGGCCGGAACCTTGACTTCGAAGAGGTTTGCCAGAGAAGCATCGATAGCGTCCCAGTTCTTCTGGACCACTTCCATACCCTTCTTGGCGTAGGTCTTTTCGGCATACTTCTTGATGTACTTGATAGCGGTATCGGAATCGAGTACGTTACCCAGCTTGGAGAAGAAGCAGGTCTGCATCACAGTGTTGATGCGACGGCCCATGCCAGTCTTTGCAGCCACTGCGTATGCGTCGATGACGTAAACCTTGAGCTGCTTCTTGATGATGACTTCCTGAACCGGACGGGGGAAAGTATCCCAGACGGTTTCTGCGGAGTGCGGGGTGTTGACCAGGAAGGTTGCGCCCTGCTTTGCATACTTCAGCATGTCCACGGATTCGAGATGCGGAGTATGGTGGCAAGCAACGAAGTCAGCTTCGTTTTCACCGATCAGGTACGGAGCGTCGATGATGCTCTTACCGAAGCGGAGGTGAGAAGTGGTCATAGAACCAGACTTCTTGGAGTCGTAAACGAAGTAACCCTGAGCGTTGTTTTCGGTTTCGTTACCGATAATCTTGATGGAGTTCTTGTTTGCGCCAACGGTACCGTCGGAGCCCAGACCGAAGAACATGGCCTGGAAGAAGTCGGAATCCAGCTTGAAGTCGGGATCGATGGGGAGGCTGGTGTTGCAGACGTCGTCGTTGATACCAACGGTGAAGCGTGCGCGGGGAGCGTCCAGCTTCAGTTCGTCGAAGATAGCCTTGACCATAGCCGGGGTGAATTCCTTGGAGGAAAGACCGTAGCGGCCACCGATCATCTTGGGCATAGCCATCTGGCCTGCCATGACGGCTTCAGAAACAGCGGTAAGAGCGTCCTGGAAGAGCGGTTCGCCTGCGGAACCCGGTTCCTTGCAGCGGTCGAGAACAGCGATCTTCTTGACGGTCTTGGGGAGAGCAGCAACAACTGCTTCCATGGGGAACGGACGGTACAGACGAACGTTTACGAGACCGACCTTTTCGCCCTTGGAGTTGAGATACTTAACGGTGTCACCGATGGTGCAGGTAGAAGAGCCCATGGAGATGATGACGCGTTCTGCATCGGGTGCGCCAACGTAGTCAACGATGTGGTACTGACGACCGGTGAAGGATGCAACCTTGTCCATGTACTTCTGGACGATTTCCGGAACCTTCTTGTAGAAGGGGTTCACGGTTTCGCGGCCCTGGAAGTAGACGTCCGGGTTCTGAGCGGTACCGCGCATGGTCGGGCGGTCCGGAGTGAGGCAGCGTTCGCGGCAAGCCTTCACGAACTTGTCGTCGATGACGCTACGGATAACGCCATCTTCGAGAGCTTCAATCTTCATCACTTCGTGGCTGGTACGGAAGCCATCGAAGAAGTGCATAAACGGCACGCGGCTTTCGAGAGTGGAAGCGTGGGCCACAAGAGCGATGTCCTGGCATTCCTGAACGGAGGAGGAAGCGAGCATTGCAAAACCGGTCTGGCGGCAAGCCATGACGTCGGAGTGGTCACCGAAAATAGAAAGACCCTGGTTGGCGAGGGCACGAGCGGTCACATGGAAGACCGTGGGGGTAAGTTCGCCAGCGATCTTGTACATGTTCGGGATCATCAAGAGAAGACCCTGGGAAGCGGTGAAGGTTGTGGTCAAAGCACCGGCCTGCAAAGCACCGTGAACGGTACCGGCAGCGCCACCTTCGGACTGCATTTCAAACACACGGGGAATCTGACCCCAAATATTCTTCTTACCTGCCGCACTCCAGTTATCGGCGTGCTCAGCCATAGGACTAGACGGTGTAATCGGGTAAATAGCAGCAACTTCGCTAACTGCAAACGCAACGTTAGCGGTTGCCTCATTACCGTCACACGCAATCATCTTCTTTGCCATGGACATCTCCATTTTTTAGGTTATTTAATAAAACTCGATCATATACAACACGGCCGTGTTTTGCCACAAACCGGTGCAAAAATCCATGGGTAAAATTAAATAGAAATGGATTGGAATGATAAGTCTAATTGCTAAAAAATACTGCATTTTAGGCATTTTCGACATTTAATGTAAACAAAAGTAAACATCTTGTGGCTGTTAGTCGTTCGCATGAAAAACCTATATTTTCATCATGCTCAAAGTCTGGCTTTCTACATGCCCGGATGATTTTGCCGGAGAGTACGACCAAATCGAGGAAATGTTCCATCGGGGTCTTTCCCGCTTGATTCTTTACAAGCGCGGGCCGGGTGTGAACCACCAGGCTACAGACTTCACCTACGAGCGCTGGATTCTTTCGCTCCCGGAGGAATTCAAGGACAAGGTTTGGGTCCGAGGCACGCCGGATTTGGCAGACCAGTTTGATGTCCGGGGCTCAATTTGCGAAGCCCGCACTCTCACGGGAGCGGTGCCGGAATCTTGGAAGCGCGTGAGTACGGTGGCCTTCTGTCGCACGCTTGACGAACTGCAGAACCTGCCGGAATGGCTCAGCGGAGCTCTCGTCGGCCCCATTTTCCCCTCTGAATTTGCAGCAGACCCATTCCAATATCTCACCAAAGACGCCACTTTGGAAGAACTAGCTGCCAAATTGGCTCCGATTTCTGCAAGAATTCCGCTGATTGGCTGGGGTGGGGTAGACGAAAGCAACCTGCCAGAGGTAAAAAAGCTTCCCCTTTCAGGGATTTCCCTCCTGGGTGGCATCTGGAACTACGCCGACCCGGTGAATGCCTTCATCAAGCTTTCCAGGGCCGCGAAACTCTAGGCGTCCGCTGCCAACCCACTTATTCCAACTTGGAACATCGATTTCCACCCCAAAAATGGGGATTTTCACTATATTCATATATATGGACCAGTATCGCGCCAAGATTCTTGTAGTGGATGACACCAAGACCAATATCGAGGTTTTGGAGGGCATCCTTTCTAATGATTATGATGTTTTTGTGGCTTTGAATGGGAAGAAGGCACTTGCCTTGACCCAGAAAGTTCATCCGGATTTGATTCTTTTGGATGTGATGATGCCCGAAATGGATGGGTATGAAACTCTTCGGGAAATGAAGAGCCAGGGCATCCTTGGAGGGACTCCGGTTATTTTCCTCACGGCAAAGTCGGATTCTCAGAGTGAGCAGATTGGCCTCAACCTGGGTGCAGTGGATTACATCGGGAAGCCCTTCTCTCCGGATTTGGTCCGCCTCCGCATCAAGAACCAGCTGGAATACAAGCGCCAGCGGGACCATCTTCACGAACTAGTGGAAGAAAAGACTGCCGATTTGCGCAAGACTTTGAAAGTGATGCTTACGAGCCTCGGCGCTCTTGCGGAATACCGCGACCCGGAAACGGGGGAGCACATCAAGCGGACCCAGATTATCGTCCAACAGCTGGCTGAACAACTGCGGAACCATCCGCGGTTTGCAAAATTCATTCCCTCCAACGAGTATGTGGATTATTATGCTACGGCGGCACCTCTTCACGATATCGGCAAGGTGGGCATTCAGGATGAAATTCTTCGCAAGCCGGGCCGCCTCACTCCGGAGGAGCGTGAAATCATGAGCGTACACCCAAAGATGGGCCATGATGTGCTTCTGGAAGCCACAAAGGAACTGGACAACAACCCCATGGTGCAGATTGCGGCAGACATTGCTCTTGGGCATCACGAGCGCTTTGACGGCATGGGTTACCCCAACAAATTGAAGGGCGATGAAATCCCCGTGGGCGCACGCCTTATGTCTGTGGCGGATGTTTACGATGCCCTTGTCTCCCGCAGGCCGTATAAGGAACCTTTCCCTCATGAAGTTGCCGTGCAGGAAATCGTGAAAGGGAAGGGGACCCAGTTCGACCCCGATGTGGTGGATGCGTTCTTGAAAATTGCCGATACACTTCCAGCAACCTACGAAAAATTTAAGGATAGTTCCACTTGAGCCACAATTCGTTAAATAGCAAGCGGCGTCAGCTGAGCTGGCGAATTTCACTTGTTTATACGGTGCCCGTTCTTTTGGCGGCGGTGGCCCTTATCCTCATTTTCTTCTTCTACATCAAATCCACACTTATTTCCACAGCATACAACAGCACTGAAAGTGCCTTGCGAAAAACGGTGGCGGAATGCGAAGGCTTCCTTAGCCAAACTGAGGAAGAGTTCTTACGCATTCCCAAACGGGTACAGCAGGCTTCCAAACAGGGTGCTCGTTCTATTCTTGCAAAACAGATGCTGGGTAGGGAGGAA
The DNA here is from genome assembly GCA_024398875.1 of Fibrobacter sp. Lineage (GTDB taxonomy): Bacteria > Fibrobacterota > Fibrobacteria > Fibrobacterales > Fibrobacteraceae > Fibrobacter. The sequence continues at coordinate 92,679 of JAKSIJ010000003.1, read as the reverse complement.
ATTGTAGATGCTTATTTTGGAACATCTGATGGCGAATATATCAGTGCTCAAGGTGAAAAATTAGACGCCTCTGTCTCGGAAGTACGAACCAAGGGCTGGTATCTAGAAGCAGCACGCAATAAAGGTTTTGCTGTAACGGGCCCATATATCAAGACGTCATTGAAAAAAAATGTGATGACATACTCTTATCCCATCTATGGAAAGGGTAATCAGATAAAGGGCGTTATTGCTGAGGATTTGGATTTGCAGAAGGTTCGCTCCACTCTTGCAGGGGTTGCCAGAGAAGAAGGTGGTGTTTCTGTCCTTATCGATAAAACCAATGATAATATCTACACCTACTATCCCTACGAGACAAATCTTTCCAAGATTACGCAAGATAGCATAGCCGATATGCTTTCCATGATTAGTGAAGATTTGTCTAAAGTCTCTTTGATGTATGGGAAGGTGTTCCGTTTTGAAAAGATAGACCAACATCGGCGAAATTTCATCTTTATGGCGACTCCCATGAAGAACGCCTCCTTCTATGTGGTGCATGTGATTCAGCAGAACAAGGTGGTGGCCAAGCTGAAAGAAGATTTGACCAAGATTATGCTTCTTGTTACTTTCGCGGTGCTTCTTTTGATGATTATTGCTGGTGTTCTCGGTCAGGTTCTTTTCCGCTGGCTCATTCTTAAGGATTTGAATGAAAGTGTAAGTTCCAGTACTTTGTTTGATACTCTTCTTGCGAATCAGAACTTTACCCTCATCTTGACGACCGATGGCTTTGATATTCTTCATGCTAGCGCCAATGTGATGGAATTTTTGAACGATGGGGAAGATATGAAGGGGGATATCCTTTGGAAATACCTTCCTTCAGACCAGTTCAAGAAATTTGCCATGAAGGTTGCTATGGGCGGAGAACTTCATCCCAGTGAACGCAATACTCTGGTAATGGTAAAGAGCACAAAGGGCGAAGAATCTTGGTGGAACATATCCTTCCAAATTTTGGTGGAAGATGATGGTTCCATGCGCTTCCTCTTTATGATTACGGATGTAACTTCTGGCATTCAGAAGGATACCATTCTAGATACCATCATGCTCTCCGCTGACCGCTCCCTCCTTCTCATTTTTGACCGTAATTGTCGCATCAAGTACATGTCAAAACAGCTGGCGGATATCTTTGGTCGTGAATGGCGAAACCTCATCGGTCTTTCTCTCAACGATTTGAAGACCTGTGGCATGAAAGAGGAAGTGGTTGATGCCTTGAATAAAGCCTTTAACCAGCGTGAAACCTGGAAGGACTCGTTCCAGATAAAATCCCCGGATGGGCGGAATGAAATTTGGTTCCGCGGAGAAGCCGTCACCTTGAAAGTGCAGGATTCTGTGGTGGGACACATGCTTTCCATGATTGATATTTCTGAAGTCATGGAGGCTCGAGAAATTGCGGAACAGGCCACCCAGGCGAAGAGTGAATTTCTAGCCAACATGAGTCATGAAATTCGCACGCCGATGAACGCCATCATCGGCATGGCGCATTTGATTTCGGAAACAGATTTGAATGAGCGGCAGCATGGTTTTGTGGACCGCATCAGTTCTGCGGCAAAATCTCTTCTCGGCATTATCAACAATATTTTGGACTTCTCCAAGATTGAGGCCAAGAAGCAGGAACTAGAAGTGACCCAGTTCTCCCTGCAGGATACCATCAGCGAAGTGGCCGCCCTGGCTGAAGTTCGCATTGCGGGTAGACCCATTGAACTTATTGTGGACGTGGATCCTGATATACCGGAAGTGCTGATGGGCGACCCCCTGCGTCTTTCTCAAATTTTCACTAATCTGGTAAATAACGCCACCAAGTTTACAGAAAAAGGGGACATTACTCTTCGTGTAGAGTTGGAACAGAAGACAGATACCAGCGTTCGCATGGCCTTCAGCGTGAAGGATACTGGTATCGGCATGACGCCAGAACAGCTGGGCCGCTTGTTCAATGCCTTTACTCAAGCCGATGGCAGCACCACACGCAAATATGGCGGAACAGGCCTCGGACTTGTAATTTCAAAATCTCTTGTGGAACTCATGGGTGGCCAGATTCAGGTGGAAAGCACCTCTGGCGTCGGCTCTCGATTCTTCTTCACGCTAACGCTTCCTGTTGCTCCTCAGGCAGGGGAGCCCAAGTGGAAATCTGCAACCCAGTTTAGAGGGAAGAACATCCTTCTGGTGGACGATTGTGCAAACCTTCGTGCCGTTCTTCGCCATATCTTTGACAAGCTGCAATGTGTGGTGGAAGAGGCCGCCTCCGCAGACGAAGCCTTCGATTTGATTCAGGCCCATGAAGCCGCCAAGGAAGCGCCTTACGATGTATTTGTGGTGGATTATCAGATGCCCATGATTAACGGACTTGACTTCGTGAAGGGCCTGCCAAAATCCATGCAGAAGATTCCTAAAGTTCTGATGCATCCGCTCCATTTTGAAGACGCTCAGCGCACGAAGGCAGAAAAGTTGGGCTACAACAGCTGTGTTGCAAAACCCTTGCAGATAAGTTCGCTACTCAGTGCCATTCAAGAAGCCGTGGGCATGGAGTCCACCTATCAAAAGGCCGTCAAAAAAGAAAAACGGAAAATCTACTTCCAGGATGCAAAGATCCTCCTGGTGGAAGATAATCCCATGAACCAGGAATTGGCGGTGTCTCTCCTCAGTAGCGTGGGCCTCACCACCATGGTGGCGAACAATGGTAAGGAAGCCTTGGATGTTCTCAAGAAGGATGAATTTGATTTGGTCTTGATGGATATCCAGATGCCTATTATGGATGGACTCACGGCAACGAAGGCCATTCGCGATAAGAGTGATCCTTACTTCAGAAAAGTTCCTATTCTCGCAATGAGTGCAAGAGCCTTCCAGAAGGATAAGGAAGAATGCTTTGAAGCGGGCATGAATTCCCATATTGTAAAGCCCATCGATCCAGTGGTTCTGTACGAAGAACTGGCGAAATTCCTGCCCGTTGCCGCCGAAGCTCCTCAGGCACAAGCAACAACGGTTGTCGCCGGCGAATCGACGCAACTTGCCGGCAATGACAGTGAATTTGTGGCGCGGTTTGAACGCATTCCGGAATTCGACGCCGCTGCTGGCTTGTATCACGCCAATAGTAATCGTACCCTCTATCTCAAGATTCTTCAAGGCTTTGTTCGGGATTATGGCACCCGATTTGTGGAACTGCGTAAACTTGTGGAGGCTTCTAAATTCGAGGAAGCTACACGAGTCGCGCATACGGTCAAGGGACTTAGTGGAACGATTGGTGCCACCCATGTTCAAAGTCTCGGTCTTGCGGTGGAAACCTCTCTTTCCAAGGGCGAGTTCAACGCAGAAGAATTCAATGCGTTTGAGAAGGCTCTTCAGGAACTTGTGGACGGATTGTCACATGCTCTCGGGAATATCGCCTCTGACCAGACCTCTGCGGCTCCCAAGAAGCAGGATCCTCAAGCCAAGGAAAAACTCACGACCGCAATCGAGGAACTCAAAACTGCTATTGATTCCTGCTCTGCCACGCAATGCAAGCGCATTCTGGATTCCATCGAAGGCATTGCCTTTGAGAAAGCACAAGATGCCCTTATCCGCAAGCTCAAAGACCAGGTGGACGATTACGACTTCACGGAAGCCGAAGAAACCGTCAATCAGTTGGAAAAGACGATTGCTTAAAGAACGAAGCCTGCGATAAAGGCTAGCGCCACAATGATTGCCGCTATCACGACAAAAGGACTTTGCTTGCGCACCTTCTTGCCGCTTGCATCCACACCGAATTCATTCTCCACGATTTCGTCGTAGTCGGGGAGTTCCTCGTCGACGAATTCAGCACCGTCTTTCCAGCCGGTGTTCTTGTCGCTGCCGCAGTGGGGGCAGAATTTTGCGCCTGGTTTAAGTTCGGCGCCGCAGTGAGGACAATACATAGAGTAATTATGAATTATGAGTTATTAATTATGAGAGACGTTACTGAGAGTTTCGTCAAATGAAAGCACTCTTGGTATGGATAAATTAGCAATTATCTGTAAACAAAAAGCCCTCGGGTATTAGCCGAGGGCGATTGCGAGAGTGTGCGCAGACCGAAGTTTTGTTCAGTCTTGCGCAAACAGTCTATTACAGCTTGTCGTTAGAACCGAGAACGTCAACGATCTTGTGTTCGTACATCTTCTGCATGTTTTCGCGAGCCGGCTTCAGGTACTGACGCGGGTCGAAGTGATCCGGGTGTTCGTTGAAGTACTTACGGACTGCAGCAGTCATAGCGAGACGGCTGTCGGAGTCGATGTTGATCTTGCAAACAGCAGACTTGGAAGCCTTGCGGAGCTGTTCTTCCGGAATACCAACTGCATCGGGGAGCTTACCGCCGTTTTCGTTGATGGTCTTAACTTCGTCCTGAGGAACGGAAGAAGAACCGTGGAGAACGATGGGGAAGCCCGGGAGTTCCTTTTCGATGGCTTCGAGAACGTCGAATGCCAGGGGAGGCGGAACCAGGATGCCGTCAGCGTTGCGAGTGCACTGTTCCGGCTTGAACTTGTAAGCACCGTGAGAAGTACCGATGGAGATAGCGAGGGAGTCGCAACCAGTACGGGTAGCGAAGTCGATCACTTCTTCCGGCTTGGTGTAGTGAGAAACTTCAGAAGCAACTTCGTCTTCGACACCGGCGAGAACGCCGAGTTCAGCTTCGACGGTCACGTCGAACTGATGAGCGTATTCAACAACCTTCTTGGTGAGGGCGATGTTGTCTTCGTACGGAAGAGCAGAACCGTCAATCATCACAGAGGAGAAACCGTTGTCGATGCAGTCCTTGCAGAGTTCGAAGGAGTCACCGTGGTCGAGGTGGAGAACGATCTGCGGATTGGCGCAGCCGAGTTCCTTGGCGTATTCAACAGCACCCTGGGCCATGTAGCGGAGGATGGTGCCGTTAGCATAGTTACGAGCACCCTTAGAGACCTGCATAATCACCGGAGACTTCTGCTTAACGGAAGCCTGCACGATAGCCTGCATCTGTTCCATGGTGTTGAAGTTGAAAGCCGGGATGGCGTAGCCACCAGCAACAGCCTTTGCGAACATTTCCTTGGTGTTGACCAAGCCGAGTTCCTTGTAAGAAACTGCCATTGTTTTACCTCTTGTAGTTGTAAGGCGACCTGGGTCGCCGGTTAAAGATTTAACGGGTTACAATATAAAAAAATCCGACTCGAAGAGCCGGATTTCCAAACGATTATTTAGGTGAAATTACACACCGAAGGCGGCATCTGCAGCAGCAGCGTCTGGTGTTGCGCTTGCAGTAGATTCTTCAGCGGCAGCCACAGCTTCGTCAGTCACGTCGTTGGAGGTCTTCTCAGACATGGTGAGCTTGCCTTCCTTGAACTTGTACATGGCGATGGTGGTGGGCTTCTTGTTGAGCTGGATGTAGCCCTGACCGGCCTGGTTGTTCAGGAAGCGTGCTTCGTGAGCCATCATCACAACGGCGCGGAACACAGAACCTTGACATTCTTCACTAGCGTAGATATCGTCAAGATAAACTCTCTGATCGGACATAGGGTACCTCCGAAAAACTTTAGAAGAGGGAGAGGGATTCGAACCCTCGTTACCGTAAGATAAACACGCTTTCCAAGCGTGCGCCTTCAACCACTCGGCCATCCCTCCTTAGGATGTGAGGCCAATTATACCTAATTTGGGTTGATTTGGCAAGTGATTTTTGGCGAAATTAGCAAAATTTCTTCTAAAATTTGGAAATTTCGTCCCAAACTACCTGCATCAAGGGCTCCAAGGTCTTGGGTGTGAAGTCAAACTTGATGTTGGCCGTGGCAAAAAGTTCCGGTATGGGGCGGCTACTTCCAAGGCTTTCCGCCTTAAACAGGTCGTCAATCGCCTTTTTCGGGTCTTTTTTGAAGTTTGCCCACACCTGGAGCGCTCCAATCTGGGCAATCCCGTACTCAATGTAGTAGAACGGGCACTCGAAGAGGTGGAGCTGCTTCTGCCAGAGGTTGGCGCGTACGTCTTCCAAACCACTATAATCCACCCCGGCATCGTACCGGTCCATAATCCCCTGCCAGATTTCCCGTCTCTCGTCAGGCGTGTGGTTGGGGTGTTCGTACAATAGATGCTGGAAACTGTCAATGCTAGCCACCCAGGGGAAGAGCCAGATGACATCGGCCAGTTCATTCTCCTCGCTGCGGGCAATTGCATCTTTGTCATCGCCGTAGAAGGGTTTCAAGTTCGACATGCCGATGAGCTCCATGCTCATGCTGGCCACTTCTGCAAATTCGGCAGGAACATCCCTATAGGCCATAATGGGTTGGTTTGCCAGTGCATATTGATGGAAGGAATGTCCGGATTCGTGGAGCAGGGTATAAATGTCTCTGTCCGTCTTGGCGGAATTCATAAAGATGAAGGGCACGCGACTCTCGTCAAACCCAATCTGATAACCGCCTGGAGCCTTGCCCAAGCGAGAATCGGGATCAATGAGTTTGTTCGCCTGCATCTCACGGGCCCACTTCCCGGCCTGGGGGTGAATGCTTTCAAAAATCTGGTCGCATTTTTCAATCAGTTCATCGCCGCTATTGTAAGGCGTAAGGGGAGGGCGGGAGAGGGGATCCACACTCAAATCCCAGGGGCGCAGCCTGGAAAGACCCATTTTCTGAGCGCGCTTTTTGTACATCTCTTTTTGCAGCGGGAGTACAAGTTTTTCAATACTCTCATGAAAATTCTTGCAATCTTTGGGTGTGTAGTCAAAGCGGTGTTTAGCAAGAAAGATGTAGTCGATAAAATCATTGCAGTGGGCATTCCGGGCAATTTTCTTGCGAATGTCAAAGAGCTTGTCGTAGGCGTTATCCAGAGCGTCCCTATCCTGCAAGCGGCGGTTCCACATGGTTCGCCAGGCTTTTTCGCGAATGTCGCGGTCTGGCTTTTCCAGATAGGCGGCCATTTGCTGCATCGTCTTTGTACCGCCATCAAATTCCACACTCATGCCGCCGGTAATCTTCTGATAGGCTTGAATCTCCTTGTTTTCTTCGGTCTCCAAGGCAATATTTTCGGGGGCGAACAAGTCGAGAGAAACCTGCACGCCCTTAAACCATTCGCCGAATTCGCTTTTCAAGCTGGGGAGGGCAGGGTGAGCCATCAGTTTCTTGTTCAGCTTGTCATCATAGTCATTGATAATCGGGTCGATATTTTCAATGAAATCTGCGTAGGCCTTGGCTGCCTTTTCATCCTGAGTATTGCAGGTCATTGCAACGTAACGCCGGGAAGAAACCTCGTTCAATACGGAGTTCAGTTCGCTCCATTTCAAAATCCAATCCCGCAGGGGAGTGGCGGCAGGCAAAATCTCGGCCCGAAGCAACAGCTGGTACAAATCACTGACGACTTTCTTATCATCCGGATTCAGATTTTCCGGCACAAAAATGCGATTCGCTTTCATATATCAATCCTTCGGCAAAATGGCTCCGACCCAATCATTTATTAGTCCATTTAAAAGAGTTTGGCGTGCATTGTCTTCCAAAGCGGTAATCTCTTCTGGAGTAACCACTTTTCCCACTTCAAAATCCAATGGAACAGAAGGCCCTTCTGCATCCAATGCAACTTCCAGAACGCCCTTTACAGTAATCTTCCTTATACTTTCGAGCTTAAAAATCCTTTTGTCAACCGGGAATGAGGTTGTTACTGTGATTTTGTTGGTTCCGGTCACAAGAATTACGGAATCTTTTAGATTAAGGGGCAAATCCATCACAGAATCCAAAACTAGGGTGGCGTTCAGGGAGCGGACCCACAATGAATCTTCGCTTTGGCTGATGGCGTTCAAATCTGCGCTTAAATAGGCTTTACCAAGTTCTGATTCTATAATTCCACGGGCAAGATTTTGTACAATTGTGACGACCTGAGGGTTTGGCAAAAGACTGGTCTTCACAGAGGCCAGTTTATCGAACAAATCTGGATTTATAGAAACGGAATCCAGTGTCATGGAATTAAATTCCAAGTGCGTTTTCGAAAGAATGCTGGCTGCATCCAGTTTTCGCGTGGCAGCACATCCAGAAAAGACGGATATGATGAACAAAACGGATAATAAAAGTACCAGAATCTTTAAACGGGATGATGTAAACTTCATACAAGTCAAATATATAAAAGCGGTGACAAAGATGCCAATTTTAAGTGAATTTAGCGAAAAATAGAGTAAACCGACCATATTATTACCTCGTCTTTTTTTATTGCCGATAATGCGGGTTATGTAAACTAAAACGTGGAATAAAAGAGTGTTTCCTGCCAGCATTTAACCCGTTTGAAACTTCGTTTTCCACCCCGTGTGAAACGATTTTCCAACCATCTGGTTTCCCACCGAGTAGTCAAACAAGATTTGCAAACCCTTCGGGACGTTGCACACCAAGGTTGCCCAACCGAGGTGGTTTACCGTTTTTTGCACAGAATCGGCAATTTGCAACTGTGTGAACAACTGGTTGGCCATCGATGTGGCAAAATGAAGCAACGGTTTTCAACCTGGTTTTAAACGCTTGATTTTGACACAGTGTTGGCAACGGACGTTTTAAACGCTTGTTGGCCACCATTTGTTTAATATTCGGCTTTTTTTGCCAAATTTCGTGGAAAACGGGTTTGCAACAGCGTTGGAAACTGAGTTCCTCAAGTAAAAGCATTTAACCCTTGTCTCCCATCCTTCTCTTGTTTTACCTTAAAGCAAAAAGGAGAATCTTATGCATAACACAGAAACCATGATTATGTTTGCCTTGGTCATTGCCCTTGTGCTTGGAACCCTGAGCAATGCCTAAATTATTTTCAAATTGAAACATATTCTATTTGGCACGATTTTCGCTTAATTTCGGCCGTAAATCATTTTACCCTAAAAAGGATTTGAAATGGCCGAAGAATTGGATCCAGAACGTGCTAAGTTTGAAGAAGATGTTTTAAAAGCTGCAGAGGCTGCCATGAAGATGGAAAAAGAAGCCTCTGCTGATGCTAATGCTAAAGATGGCGACCAAGCTGCCTCTACAGAAGAAAAGCCTGTCGATGATGCAGCGAAGTCCTCTGAGAATGCCACAGAGGATTCCAAAGCAGACCAGGCTACTGAACAGCCCACTGAATCTGCTGAAAATGTTTTAAAGGCCGAACTCGCTGCTGCGAACGACCGTTATATGCGTTTGATGGCTGAATTCGACAATTTCCGCCGCCGTAGCGCCAAAGAGCAACTTGATCTTATTGAAGTTGCCAACGGAAAACTTCTCGAAAAGTTTGCTGATGTTTGGGAGAATTTTGACCGCGCTTTTGCTGCTGAAAACAAAGGCGACCTCCCCTCCTTCGAAAAAGGCATGCAGATGATTCAGACACAGTTTGTGAAGGTCTTGACCGATGCTGGCCTTGAGCAGATTGACCCCACAGGCGCTGAATTTGACCCGAACTGTCATGAAGCTTTGATGCAACAACCCTCGGAAACAGTCCCTGAAGGTCATGTTGTGACGGTGTTCCAGAAGGGCTATAAACTCAAAAACAAGATTCTTAAAACTGCAAAAGTGATTGTTTCCTCTGGGAAATGATTGTTTCAGTTTGAAACAAGTGTGCGCAAATTCCTTTAATTTGACTAAAAATGAACAAAAACGGGATTTGGCACGGCTTTTGCTAAAAATGGATGAAATTAAACTAGGAGACTCATTATGAGCAAGATTATTGGTATTGACCTCGGTACAACAAACAGCTGCGTTTCCGTGATGGAAGGCGGCAAGCCGGTTGTGATTGCTAACGCGGAAGGTTTCCGCACTACCCCGTCCATCGTCGCTTTTGGTAAGAATGGCGAACGCTTGGTCGGTCACGTTGCAAAGCGCCAGGCCATCACCAACCCCGAAAAGACGATTTACTCCATCAAGCGCTTCATGGGCCGTACCGCCGGCGAATGCTCCAGCGTCGAAACCAACATGCCGTACAAGCTCGTCGGTTCGGGTTCCGATCCTATTCGCGTGCAGATTGACGACAAGCAGTTCGCTCCTCCCGAAATTTCTGCAGCAGTGCTCCAGACCATGAAGAAGATTGCCGAAGACTACCTCGGCGAAAGCGTTTCCCAGGCCGTGATTACGGTTCCTGCTTACTTTAACGACTCCCAGCGTCAGGCTACAAAGGATGCCGGCAAGATTGCTGGCCTCGAAGTTCTCCGTATCGTGAACGAACCGACGGCCGCCGCCCTCGCCTACGGCCTTGACTCCAAGAAGAGCGAAAAGGTTGCCGTTTATGACCTCGGTGGTGGTACCTTCGATATCTCCATCCTGGAAATCGACGACGGTATGTTCTCTGTGAAGTCCACCAACGGCGACACCATGCTGGGCGGTGACAACTTCGACGAAGTCATCATCGACTGGATCAACGACGAATTCAAGAAGGACAATCCGTCCATCGACCTGAAGAAGGACAAGATGGCCCTCCAGCGTTTGAAGGACGCCGCAGAAAAGGCAAAGATCGACCTCTCTGCTACGACTTCCACGAACATCAACCTCCCCTTCATCACTGCCGACGCTACTGGCCCGAAGCATTTGGATTTGACCCTCAGCCGAGCCAAGTTCGACCAGCTGACCGCTCACCTCGTGGAACGCTCCATGGATCCGTGCCGCAAGGCCATCAAGGATTCCGGCCTCAGCATGTCCGAAATCGACGAAGTGATTCTCGTGGGTGGTTCTACCCGTATCCCGGCCGTCCAGGATGCAGTGAAGAAGTTCTTTGGCAAGGACCCGAACAAGACCGTGAACCCGGACGAAGTCGTTGCCATCGGTGCTGCTGTTCAGGGTGCAGTTCTTAGCGGCGACTCTGCCGTGAAGGACGTGCTCCTCCTCGACGTGACCCCGCTTTCCCTCGGTATCGAAACCCTCGGTGGCGTGATGACCAAGCTCATCGACCGCAACACCACGATTCCGACCAAGAAGAGCCAGGTGTTCTCCACTGCCGAAGACAACCAGCCGGCTGTGACAATCCATGTTCTCCAGGGCGAACGCGAATTTGCCCGCGACAACCGCACTCTCGGCAAGTTCGACTTGACCGACCTCCCGAAGAAGCCGCGCGGCGTTCCGCAGATCGAAGTGACTTTCGACATCGATGCCAACGGTATCGTGCACGTTTCCGCCAAGGACAAGGAAACCGGCAAGGAACAGTCCATCAAGATTACCAGTTCCAGCGGCCTCTCCGAAGACGAAATCAACAAGATGGTGAAGGATGCCGAAGCAAACGCTGCCAAGGACAAGGAACAGCGCGAACTCGTGGACATCAAGAACCAGGCCGAACAGATGGCTTACCAGGCCGAAGGTCAGCTCAAGGAATTTGGCGATAAGCTCCCGGCCGACACCAAGAGCCAGCTCCAGGCCGCCATCGACGATATCAAGGCCAAGAAGGACAATGGCACCAAGGATGAAATCAAGGCCGCTATGGACAAGCTCCAGGGCATGATCAGTTCCATGGCTCAGGCCGCCGGTGCAAATCAGGCCCAGCCGGGCCCGCAGCCGGGTGCTTCTGAACAGCCGAAGTCCGAAAAGAAGGGCGACGGTCCGGAAGTTGTCGACGCGGAAGTGGTTGACTAATTCAAGGCCGTGGGTGCGAGGCTTTCGCCTCCCCCATGGATTAACATTTAGGATTCGCCCGTAAGGGCAATCCTTTTTGCATATAGAAGGGCATATAGAGCGTCATCCTGAGCGGAGCTGCGAAGCAACGAAGTTGAAGGAATTTGCTGAATTTCTAATGTTTTGCGAGTTCAAAAAGGAATTTTGTAATTCATAAATCGTAATTCATAATTAGTATTTGGCCCCGGAGGGCCGAATTATGGCTGAAAAAAGAGATTATTACGAAGTTTTGGGCGTCGGTAAAGACGCAAGTGCTGATGAAATCAAGCACGCTTATAAGAAACTTGCCATCAAGTATCACCCCGATAAGAATCCGGGCGACAAGGAAGCCGAAGAAAAGTTCAAGGAAGCTGCAGAAGCATACGATGTGCTGTCCAATCCCGAAAAACGTAAGAACTACGATCAGTTCGGTTTTAACGCTCCAGGTGGCGGTTTTGGTGGTGGCGGCTTCGGAGGATTCGGTGGTGGCTTCGACATCAACGACATTTTCAGCCAATTTGGTGATATCTTCGGCGGTGGATTTGGTTTTGGCGGTGGTAGTCGTGGTCGCCGTAAAGCAGGGCCCCCTCGCGGAAACGATTTGCAAATAAAGATTGCGCTTAGCTATAAGGAAATCTTTGAAGGCTGTACCAAGAAGGTTCGCCTCAAGCGCTATGCACCTTGTACGGAATGTAACGGCAAGGGCGGTTCCGGCGTAAGCGATTGCGGCACCTGTCATGGCACTGGTCGCGTTCGTCGTTCTACGGGTGGATTCTTCCAGATGATTAGCGAAAGCGCCTGCCCCACATGTGGCGGCATGGGTGAAGTTATTGCAAATCCTTGCAGCCATTGTCGTGGAGAAGGCCGTGTTCAGGAGAATGAGGAAATTGCCGTCAAGATTCCTGCGGGCGTGAGTGAAGGCCAATATCTGAATTTGCGTGGCGAAGGCAACTGTGGCCCTCGTGGTGGTGCCAGCGGCGATTTGCTGGCGGTTATTGCCGAGAAGCAGGATGATTTCTATACCCGCGATGGTGATGATTTGCACTGTGAAATAAAGGTTCCTGTCCATAAGCTTATTTTGGGCGGTACCCAGCGCATTCCTACCTTAGACGGGGATGAAATTGCCATCAAGATTGCTGCAGGAACCCAATCCGGCAGTATTTTGCGCCTGCGTGAACAAGGCCTGTGGCCTCTTAAAAAGCAGGGTGACCGCGGTAGCCTCTATGTGAACATTGGCGTCGAAATTCCGAAAGACCTTTCCCGCGAAGAGAAGGAACTCTACCAAAAGCTCGCCGAAATCCGCAAGGACAAGGAAACGGCTCAGGAAGAATCCTTCTTAGAAAAGATGAAGAATCTATTCAAATAAAACTGCTTCGGCAAGTTCAAAAATACCCCGAGCCTTGCGCCTGGGGTTTTCTGTTACGCTTTGTGATTACGCCGGATTAAAGACAAGTTATTTTTTTGACGGCGCTCGTTTTCGCCTGCGCGGTGTTAAAAGCAGGGAAACGGGCTCGTTCCCTGCATGTGTCGGCATAGCCTTCGCCTTTGCCGAGGGAGTGTTCGTGACGTGGAGTTTTTCCACGGATTCGCATTGACCGGTAAATAGGTTTTTGTTCATTGCCATTTAATTCAAGATAATAAAAAAAATCGAAATGTCAACTTGGGCAATGTTTGTTCGCAAAAAATGACGACCGACGATATTCTTGCGTGTTTACAGGCCAGAAAGAGCCTTACGGGCAATTTCAGCGAGCTTATCCGGTGCTGTGGGTTCCGGGACAAAAACTGCGATGAATATCACCCGGCCGTTCGGCAAAATGACGATTCCTACGTCGTTCATGGGCGGGAGTTTGTCCTTGGGCGGAAATCCTGTACCTGTCTTATGAACAACTGTCGCACCCGCGGGGACGGCGGCCGGGATGCGATCCTTCCCCGTTTCCACTTCGGACATGGTTTTCCAAATGAACTTGAGGTTCACGTTTTTGTCTTTATTCTTGTAGAACCACTCGAAGAGATTTGATATTTCCTTTGGCGTGCACCAGTTCAAGTCGCTCTTGGCGAGGTCCGCGTGCATTTCGGCTTCGGTCGCTCCGATTTGAATGTTCTTAAAGCCGAGCTTTTCGATGTAGCGAGTGATATTTTGGGGCGTGCCGCAGAATTTGAAGAGAAGATCACTTGCATTGTTGTCGCTCTGCACCAAGGACCATTGGAGTAATTCAGCATACGAAACCAAGGCCGTGTCGCCCAGTTCTTTGAGCATCGGCGACCAGGTATTTTGCATCAGTGTTGCTTTTACGACCTGGACTTTGGCGTTGATGTCGATTTTGGCGCTATCGAGGAAGTGTGCCACATAAAGTGCCTGCGGGAACTTCATCACGCTGTGCATCGGGAAACGAACGGACTCGTTGAGGCCCGCAGGTTTCTGTGTGGATTGCGCGATTTTATTGACGCTCGCGGACTGCGCAGACTTTGCTGGTTGCGCGAACTTTGCGAAATAGCCGTGAGACTCCCCCGCACAGGCAAAAGAAGCGGCCAGGGCAATCGATGCGATGAACGAAAATGTACGAGTGAAAAATTTTGAATTCATACAAATAGGCGTTTTAGGTAAGGTTAATATTCTTTTGAAAGATAAAATATTTTTTTAGCAAATTTTTTTATTGTTGTTCCATTTGAAAAAATCCAATTTAATTATATTGGCATCTATGGCATGTAGCACTGAATTCATCAATTTTATCCAGGAGACGTTGCGCGATGTGGGAGACGTTCGCGCAAGGAAGATGTTTGGCGACTGGATGATTTATGTGGACGAGAAGCCCGTCGTATTGGCCTGCGACGACATGACGTTTGTCAAGAAGCTACCCGAGATTGAAGACTTGATGGAAGAGGCTGAATGCGGATTCCCATACGAGGGCGCCAGGGAGCATTACATCCTCGAGATGGAGCACCAGTCGCATGCGTGCGAAGTCGTGCGCAGACTTGTTGAAATTACGCCCGTCCCGAAAAAAATCGAAGTAACATTTGAACGTTCTACAGGTGTTTAATAAGCGAGGACAATATGAAAAATAAAATCACAAAGGGATTATCTATTGGCGTCATTGCCATGGGAATCGTTCACTGTGCAGCGACTTTTACACCAGTTATCGCTGGAAAATTAGCTTCGCTCGACGGTGGCGCTCAAACCGCATTTTTGTACATGAGTCTCATGTGCGGAGCGTTATTGATCCTTGGTGGATTTTTGGCATTTTCACTCGCAAGCAAAGTTCGCGAATATTCCTTTTTGCGCAAGCCGTTTCTGTTTACGCTCATACTCCTTGCCGTCGATGGCATCCTCGCCGCCTGCTGTATGCCGCACAACCCCTGCGCATGGGCAGTACTCGTTTTGACTGTTCCGTTGCTTGCGATAAATATCCGTAATAAATAAGAGTACAACACAAAGAATGCACGACCTGGAAACACAAAGGCTGATTCTCCGCGCCTGGAAAGAAAGCGATGCCGAGATGTTGTTCAAGTACGCTTCGGACCCGGAGGTGGGCACGCGCGCGGGCTGGCCGCCACACAAGAATGTCGAAGAAAGCCGCAAAATCATCAAGACCGTTTTCAGCATGGAAAGCATGTGGGCCGTGGAGTTGAAAGGAACCCGCGAAGTCATCGGCTGCGTAGGCTATTTGCCGGCCACGAACGCTAACTTACTGCTTGAAAAAGGCGAATGCGAAGTGGGCTACTGGATTGCCCGCCCCTACTGGGGCAAGGGAATTTGCACCGAAGCCATGCGCGCAGTCATTGAACTTTGCTTTCGCAAAAAAGGATTTTCCGCTCTGTGGGGCGACTACTTCCCCGACAACCCGGCTTCGGGCAAGGTGATGGAAAAATGCGGATTTAAGGACACTGGACGAGAAACGCTCTGCCCCAAATTGGATGTCGGCAGCGAAAAGCCCGTGAAAGTCATGCACCTCGCCCGCGATGAATGGGAAAAAAGCAAAAAATGAAAGTTTTCTACCACCTGCCAGGTTTATTCGAATTCTATGATTTGTACAAGGCGTTCCTCGCGCTTTTTCGCGAGCATCGGGAATACTTTTACGACTGGTGCGAAATCGGCTCGATTTACGGCGCGCCCATGGACTGCATTTGGGGCGGTGGCCGCGTGGGTTTTGGCGAGGAACCTCCTGAAAACGTGTCGGCACTTTTAAGAGAATACGGAATCTCGGCACGACTCACTTTCAGCAATTCCCTGCTCCGAGAAGAACATCTTTCGGACAAATTATGCAATTCACTGTGCAGGCAGTTTGAATGCGGCGCAGAGAAAATCCGCGACGTTCAAAATTATGCAGCGCAAAACGACACAAGCGTCGCGGTCCAAAACGGCATCATCGTTCATTCCGACTTGCTGCTGGATTACCTCAAGGCGAATTATCCCGGATTCTACTTCGTCTCGACCACGACGAAGGTGCTGACGGATTTCGAGCAGCTTAAAGCAGAACTTGACCGCGAAGATTTTCGTTTCGTGGTTCCCGATTTTCGCTTGAACAAGGAATTCGCAAAACTGGATGCGCTCACGCCTGCGCAAAAACAGAAAGTTGAATTTCTGTGCAACGAATGCTGTTCATTCACTTGCCGCGCACGCAAAAAATGCTACGAGAACGTGAGCCGCAAAAGCCTCGGCGACCCCTGCGAAGATCACGTATGCGCCTCCCCCACAGCTAAGCGCGGCTACCGCTTCTCCGATGCCATGAAAAACCCCGGCTTCATCGGAATCGACGACATCCAGAACGTGTACGCACCCGCCGGTTTTTCGCACTTCAAAATCGAAGGCCGAAGCCTCGGCAGCGCCGTCATCCTGGAATTTTTGCTCTACTACATGACAAAGCCCGAATACCAGCTCAAAGTCCGCGAAGAAATCTATTTGGACAGTTCGCTGGATTTATTCTAACAAAAAAGAAAGGTGCCTTTTCAGACACCTTCCTTTTAAATCAACGTAAGTTAATTTATTTGTATTAGCCTTCCACAGGTGCTTCAGGAGCAGCTTCGGCAGGAGCTTCAGCAGCTGGTTCTGCAGCTGGCTTCGGCGGCAGAAGTGCCTTCATGGAGAGCTTCACCTTGCCCTTCGGGTCAACGCCGAGGCAAAGGACTTCCACTTCGTCACCAACGTGAACCACATCTTCCACCTTTTCGACGCGATGGTCGGCAAGTTCAGAAATGTGCACGAGGCCGTCACGACCCGGGAGGATTTCGACGAACGCGCCAAACGGCTGAATCGTCTTCACCTTGCCCTTGTACTTGCGACCTGGTTCCGGTTCAGCAGTGAGTTCTTCAATCATGCGACGGCAGACTTCGCCAGCCTTGCCGGTCGGAGCAGCAATGTCAATATTGCCGTTGTCGTCGATGTTGATGGTGCAGCCTGTCTGAGCCTGCATGCCCTTGATCACAGATCCACCAGAGCCGATCACGTCACGGATCTTGGTGGTAGGAATACGCATTTTGAGCATGGTCGGAGCCTTTTCAGACACCTTGGGGCGAGGAGCAGGGAGACCGAGAGTTGTCATCTTTTCCAAAATGTGGAGACGACCCTGCTTGGCCTGTTCCAAAGCCTTGCGCATGAGTTCCGGAGTGATACCACGAATCTTGATATCCATCTGGAAAGCAGTGATACCTTCAGCAGTACCTGTTACCTTAAAGTCCATATCGCCGAGGTGGTCTTCCGTACCGGTGATGTCGGTCAAGATTTCAATCTTGCCGCCTTCCTTAACGGAACCCTTCTCAGAGATGAGGCCCATAGCAACACCAGCCACAGGAGCCTTGATAGGAACGCCAGCGTCCATCAAACTCAAGCAACCACCGCAAACAGAGGCCATGGAAGAGGAACCGTTGGATTCCTGAATCTCAGAGCACACGCGGATGGTGTAAGGGAAGTCATCGGGCAGCGGAAGAACGGCTGCGAGAGAGCGTTCTGCCAAGTGACCGTGACCGATTTCACGACGGGAAAGACCCAACTTCTTGCATTCGCCGACAGAGTACGGCGGGAAGTTATAGTGGAGCATGTAGCTCTTGGAGCCTTCGCCCTGGAGGCTTTCGTAACGCTGCTCGTCGGCCTTGGTGCCGAGTGTGCAGATAACGAGGCCTTGAGTTTCACCGCGTTGGAAGATGGCGGAACCGTGGGCGCGAGGAAGCACACCCATCTCAATTTCAATGGGGCGAACTTCGGTAGTGGTACGGCCATCAAGACGCACATGTTCGTTCAAGATCATTTCACGCATAGCGGTGCGTTCCAGGTCGCTGAAAATAGCCTTGGCATCAGCAACGAGAGAAGCATCAGCAGCATCGCCTTCACCAGTGATGGCAATGATGCGCGGATCCACCAGCATGCGGGCGCAGAGGTCTGCCATAGCCGGATAGAAGTCCGTCTTCACCATGTTGGAGTGAACGTCCTTGTTGAGTTCTTCCCAAACCACTTCCTTCACGGTAGCGACCAGCTTTTCGTGGGCTTCGCCTTCGTGCTGGGGTTTGAGTTCCATCTTCGGCTTTGCACAGCGGTCAACCAACTGCTGCTGAGCCTTACACATTTCCTTAATGACTTCGTGACCAGCAAGGATTGCGCCAATCATGCAGTCTTCAGAAACTTCATAGGCACCGCCTTCCACCATGCAAACGGAATCTTCCGTACCGGCGACCACCAGGTCAAGATCGGCAACGGCCAATTCGTCGTATGTAGGCATCACGATGTTCTTGCCATCCACAACAGCCACGCGGACTGCAGCAACCTGCTGTTCAAAGGGCAGTTCAGAAAGACCGATGGAAAGAGAAGCTGCGCTCACGCCGAGTACGTCGGGAGCGAACTTCTTGTCGGCAGAGAGAACCTGCACGATGACCTGGACTTCACGAGTGAAGTTTTCAGGGAACATGGGGCGGATGGGGCGGTCGATAATACGAGCGGAGAGGATTTCCTCATCGCTGGGGCGACCGGGTTCACGCTTGCTGTAACCACCCGGGAGGCGGCCAGCGGCATAAGACTTTTCGCGGTATTCTACCGTCAGAGGGAAGAAGTCTCCGTCCTTCTCTTCACCATAGCACACGGTAGAGAGGATGAAGGCATCCCCCATCTTTGCAACAGCAGCACCACGGGCTTGCTTTGCAATACGGCCAGTCTCGAATGCAATGACACGTCCATCGGGAAGTGTAACGGACACTTCCTTGGGGTCAAGCATCTTGCCGTATTTGGCTTGATATGCATCAATAGACATAGATTATCTCCAGTCCGCAATTAACCGCGGAGACCGAGTTCCTTAACAAGAGCACGAGCAGCGATAATATCCAATTCGCTGTAGTAGCGAATGAGGTTCTTGCGCTTTGCAACCATCATGGACAAACCGCGGAGGGAGTGGAAGTCCTTCTTGTGAGTCTTGATGTGTTCGGTCAGGTTTGCAATCTTTTCAGTGAGAATGGCGATCTGGACGCGGACGTTTCCGGTATCCTTTTCGTTTGCGCCAAACTTGGCAGTGAGTTCTGCAGCTTTTTCTTTTGTGATGGTAGCCATATTACTATCCATTTCCTTTTGTTTGATTTGTGAAACTAATTACAAGTTCTACCCGAGTTTCCCTGTTAGCACCCAGTGGAATTGGCGAAACTGGTACAGGACCAAGGTAAAATGCAACTACTGAGGCCAAATATAGAACTAATAAATAAATGGGATTGGACGAATATGTTCAAAAAGAGGGCAAAAACAGCATTATTTTGCTATTTTTGGGGCCGCTATGGTCGAGGCGTTGAATTTCAACTTCTCTTTTTATGATTGGCTGCTAGTCTTCATGGTAACAGCCCTAGGCACTCTCAGCGCTTACCTGAAAGACCCGCAATTGAAGGCAGTCACAGCCACTATCCCCATCCCCTATGGATTTGCCTATATCGCCGTCGGTCTACCCATTGGAGCGGCAAACGCCATTTCTGGATTCATGTGCATGCTGTTTGCCAACATCGTCCGGTTGCTTCATTACAAAGTAAAAATTCCAATTGTTCCCTCCATCATCCTCGGACTCGTTTTCTTCGTGGTTACGGGAACCTTCCTCATGCCACGTGTCCCCGATGGCGAAGCCTTTTTCCTCGGGGCCTGCGCCTTTGATTTTACCGTAGGTCTCATCCTTTTTCAAAAGCAAAAATACCGCTCCGGAGTGCGCTACAAGACTCCCCTGCCCATCTACATCAAAGCTCCGGCGATTGCTGGCGTTGTAACGGGCCTTATGTTCATCAAGCGGCTCATGGGAGGCTTTTGCACCAGTTTCCCCATGATGAATTCTATTGTAAGCTATGAAAGCCGTTTCTCTCTAGATGACCAATGCCGCCAACTCCCCCTTTTCCTCATTGCCGGCCCCTTCATGTTCATCGAAATGCGTTATCTGGAAACCATTTTAGGGCTGAACCACTGGATAGTCCTCCTGTGTGGCTACATTTTGTTCACCTTTATCTATGTTCCTCTAAATCGCGTGCTAAAGCATCGGAATGATGTAAACTATAACGCCTAGAATGTCATCTTTAGGTGTGCCACTTTTGTAGGGCTTTTCTATTTTTTGAGTATTATGAAAAAGGCTTTGAAAGTTATTCTCATTGTTTTGGCTGCCCTTATTCTTCTTGTATTTGTGGCGCTGAAAATTGGTCCCTCCATCGCGAAGAATTACATCGTCAGCCATTCCGAAGAACTAGTCGGGCGACAACTCTCCATAGAAAGCATCTCTTTCAATCCCCTAAGCTTCGTGGCAAATGTGGATAAGTTCGCTTTGTATGAGAAGGACGGAAAGACTCCTTTTGTGGCTTTTGAAAAATTCAGAATTAATATCGACCCTCTAAAGATTGTCACGAGAACTGCCGCCGTTAGTGAAATCTATTTGAAAGGCCTGTATGTCCGTGCCGTCCAGAACGGAGACCAATTCAATTTTACAGATATCTTGGAACATTTCGCCGCCAATTCCACGGCAGATACTGTTGCTGTAGATACCGCCTCCACCGATTCAGCAGCAGTTATCAACGCTACTGAAATCGCCAACACACTCCCTGTTGCCATATCAGTCTCAAACATCGTCTTCGAAAACGGAAATATCATCTATGAGGATGAAAAGGTCGGTTCCAAGTTCCATCTTGAGGATTTCTCCCTCAACATTCCGGCAGTTTATCTCAGCAATAAAAGTACAGATGTGGGAGTCAGCTTCAAGTTTGCTGATGGCGGCAACCTGGCAGTCAAGGTAAACGCTAATATGGCCACCAATGATTTCAACGTGCATGTAGATTTGGAACAGTTTTCCCTCGCCTGCGGAAAGCCTTATATGAAGGATTTCATTGATTTTAGTGATTTCTCTGGTCTCTTGAATACACACATCCAAGTTAACGGGAATCTAAATGATGTGATGGCTAGTGATGTGAAAGGGCTTGTAGCTCTTGACAGCATCGTTTTGACAGAAACTAGCGGACAGACCATCGGAGTCAATCACGTGGGCGTAGGAATCGCTCGGGCAAACTTGAATGAAAACGATTTCCACATTGATTCTGTCATTGTAGATGGAGCTTTTGCACATCTAGACTTGTACAAGGGCGGAAAGACAAACATCGATGTTCTTCTGGCTCCCATGAACAAGAAAAACGATGCTCCAGAAACCGATTCCTCCGCAGTTAATGCATCTGAGCCTATAGCTACAGCGAATGAGGAAAAAACAGATAGCACGGAAACCTCCCCTGCTCCTGCTAAAAAACTTAAGGCTGTCGTTGATAAGTTGCTTGTTCACAACACAACGGTTTCCGCCAATGATAACACCATTACCAACCCATTTCATTATACCGTCAGTGGTATTTCGGTCAATGGCAGCAATATCAATTTTGACTTCCCTTGTGCAGTGAGCGTCTCTGCGGCCTTCCCTGGTGGAGGGACTCTTGCGGTAAAGTTTAATGGCGCTATCAGTGATTTGGGGACAATGGATGCCTATATCAACATTAAGAATCTTGCTTTAAAGCATTTCAGCAATTACAGCCATCATTACACAGGGTATCCTTTAAGTGCGGGAACCATGTCGTTCATTAGCGAAAACAAAATCCGCAACTTTAATTTGGACAGCAAAAACACTATCGACATTCAAAAACTCGATGTGGCAGACAAGGATCCTAACTCCAAGCCGGAATACTCTGTGCCCATGAAAGTAGGACTCTACCTTTTGAAGGATAAAGATGACAACATTCGTTTCGATGTGCCTGTGAAAGGCAACATGAAAGATCCTCAATTTTCCATCGGCAAAATCATTTGGAAAACGGTGATGAACCTCATTGTGAAAGTGGCCTTTACTCCTGTGAAACTGGTTGAAAGCGTAGCCGGTTCTGATGAATCCGCAGCAAATCAAGCTGAAGAAAGCAAAGATAAAGCCGAATGATGAATTAGGAATGCAGAATTAAGAAATATGTCAGAAGAAAACATTATTACGCAACTCTCTCAAAAGGCGCAGGAAGTGGCTAAAGCTCCGAAGTATCGGGGTGCTATCTTCCAGATTGAAGCTGATGAGAAAGGACTTGCTCTCGTTGATGTAAAAGAAGCCAGCCTTAAAGTTTATTTGATGATTGACCCGGACTGCGACAAGATTCTGGAGACTCGTTTCTTTACTTATGGCGGCCCCATATTTACGGCTTTGGCAGACACTTTCTGCAAAATGATTCAGCAGAAGACTATTGATGAAGCCTGCGCTATTACTGCTACAAGCATTGAGGAATCTCTTCGTGATACGGCCGATGTGCGGGCAATTCCTGAAAATGCCGCAGAAATCGGGCAACTTCAGACCCTTATTAAAAAAATCAAGGAAGTCTATCCCGAGAAGAAAGGAACTGCGATTCTCGTTCGCGAGAAGATGGAACGCATCAAGTATCGCACCCAGAGCGCTGAAGGCCGTGCAGAAGCCGATGCTGAATGGAGAGCATTGACGAAGATTCAAAGAATCGAAAAAATTGAGGAGTGGCTTCGTCAGACAGTTCGCGGAACACTCCAGGGGGATGGCGGCGACCTGGAAATTTTGGAGTTGACAGACGATGACCATCTAAAAATCCGCTATCAGGGTGCCTGCGCCGGATGCGGAAGTGCTATGGGTGGAACCCTCTTCTATATTGAAGATGAACTGAAGAATAACGTCTACTATAACTTGACGGTGGAACCTGAAGATCCTCTAGATAACCTTCCTCCAAATCCAGATCTTCCTGGTATGGACGATAACAATCCTCCAGCCAGCCTCTTCTAAAACAGGAACAAAAAGAATTATTAAATTGTTAAAACAACCAAAGGAAAAATATGTCTAAAGATTTGAAGTTGAAGTTTGTTGACCCCGTATCTATGCGCTATGGTGAAAACTCTCATCAGTCCGCTGTTTTCTACCGTGACCCCACTTGCACGGAAGCAAGTCTCGCCACGGCAAAGCAACTCCATGGTAAGGAACTTTCCTACAACAACATTGTTGATGCCGATGCCGCCCTCGAAATGGCTCGTGAATTCGCAGGCGAAAATGCTGTTGTCATCGTGAAGCACATGAACCCATGTGGCCTTGCTACGGGCAAAACTCTCGATAAGGCTTTTGAAGCCGCATGGGAAGGTGACCCGGTGTCCGCATTCGGTTCCGTTATTGCCGTCACCAAGAAGGTGGACCTGAAGACAGCGTTGCTCCTTAAAGGTCGTTTCGTTGAAATCCTCCTTGCCCCTGCATTCGACGCCGACGCCCTTGAATTCCTCAAGAACAAGTCCAAGGACATTCGTCTTCTGGAAGTTGGCGAAATCAAGAAGGCTACAAAGTGCAAGGTTTACAAACACGTGATTGGCGGCATGCTGGTTCAGGACCGTGACGTTGATGTTTACGAAAAGTTTGAATGCGTTACCAAGAAGAAGTTTGCAAAGAACAAGGAAGCCCTCGCCCGCTTCACCTGGATCGTCACTAAACACACCAAGAGCAACGCAATCGTCATGGGTTATGAATACGCTCGTGGATACTTCCAGGTTATAGGTCTTGGCCCCGGTCAGCC
Organism: Fibrobacter sp.; assembly: GCA_024398875.1. GTDB lineage: Bacteria > Fibrobacterota > Fibrobacteria > Fibrobacterales > Fibrobacteraceae > Fibrobacter. The sequence goes on along the minus strand of JAKSIJ010000003.1, from coordinate 69,097 downwards.
CAACCGCATTGATAGTAATCTCCGCCTCTGCCAGCCCCGCGTTCGCGACAACGTTGCTCGCATGAAGGCCGCCCAGAAGTTCTTCAACGAAAAGGGCAAGTGCATCGACAAGGCTGGCCTCAAGGCACTGGAAAAGAAAATTTTCAGCGAAGTTGTGATGGGCTCCGATGCATTCTTCCCGTTCCCAGATAACGTCGAAGCCGCCGCCGCCGCTGGTGTCCAGTATATTGTGCAACCGGGTGGTTCCAAAAAGGACAATCTGTCCATTGAAGCATGCGACAAGCTCGGTGTGGCAATGGTCTTCACTGGAATGCGTCATTTCCGTCATTAATTTGGTATAAATGATTCAGATTACCACAAAGGAACAGAACCAAAAGGAAAAGGACCTCTACTATGCGGTCCTCTCCTTCTTGCGCAATGTTCGCCGTGCAGGTAAGACTACGGACAAGGAATGGAAGGAGTATCAGGAACTTTTAAAGAAGGTTGCTCCTTCCCCTGATATGTCTAAAGCCGCCGACATGTGGACTATGGATAACCTGGACCAGTTCAGCCCCGACAACAATATGCTTCCTCCATTGAATGATATGGATACGGTAGCCAATGTGTCGCCAAAGTTTGCGTCGCAGCTTATGGAAGCCATGTATTACGGGATGCTGAACCTGACTCAGGCAAATCTGATTTCGGATGAGATTCAGGATGCAGATCCAGAGAATGTTTCTACCGCATCTCTTGAAGAGTTGCTGGTAAAGCTTTGGATTGGAAATGCTAAAAACTACAAGAAGATTGTGGTGAATTGACTTTCGCAGATTACAAAGCGAAAGTTAATGCTAGAATTAGTGCGGCAAAGATTGCAAAAATTACCAGCAATATTCCGGCGCTAATTAGAACAACTTTTAAAGTCAAAAATCTAAGGGTCCAGCGGCCCTTTTTTGTTGTGCGGAGTTCCGCTTGACATTCTGGACAGAAATTTCCCAAAGCATTCCGTAACTTGATAGCCATAACGCTTTCAAGAGGGCCCATGCCAACCCGTTCAACGAATTCTCTACCGCATTTTGAACAGTGTGCCTGCATAAGAAACTACTCTGGATAGGCGCAACAGCGGAACCCTATGGTCGGTGATTTATAGAAGGCTGCGGCCTCGCGATACTGCACTTTTTCACCCGTAAGGAACACAACTTTAATACTGCTGGGTTCGTATATCAATCCATTGGCCAGCTTTTTCAGCCATGCGTCTCCGCCCTTCTTGTATTCTGCATAAGGAGCGTAGTCTGTACCAATGACATTACCCGAAGAATCCTTTACCGTAAAGAATTGGAGAGAATCCTTGAAATCTTTTTTTGTGAGAATCTTGTATAAGGTTCTTGAAGTATCTGCAACAAAAACCGTATCTACCTTTGAGCCTTCACGATAGAGATAGACAGAGTCCGTGGTCCACTCCAAACGGGTATAATAAGGCGTAGAATGGTTTGTGCAAAGAGCAATGGATTCTCGGTCCAGCCCATTGAATACTTTATAACTCGAGCCCTTTACGACAGCAATGGTGTCTTCGGAACGACCCAGAACCCACTCTTGGTATTGGCCCGGCAAATCACGAATCCCCATGGGGTTTACACAACGCTTATCGCGTTTGGAAATGTTTTTCGCCGATAATGAATCATTTGTTGCGACATTGCAGTAACTAAACAAATATTCCGTTGCGTCAACATTCTCTTCTTCAATAACGCCATAGGCGAGCGTTCCTCCAGAAAGGCAAACCAGTTCCCAGTCGCGCTCCTTACACAACGATACACTGAAACCGCTGGCAGAAATGGCCTCACAGGCAGCCTTTGCTTCGGAATGAAGAACATTGTTTGCAAAGAGGCTGTCTACTTGATGTTCTAATTTTTCCATACAGAAGAAAGATGTATCTCCTGTGGAAACAGCAGCAAAGCCTTCGGGACATTCCAAATCTTTTGCGTATTTTCCGGGTGATACAGCAATGGTATCAATTAAAGCCACTGAATAAAAACCTGATTTATCAATGGAGCGAATACGCAAGATAATGGTATCTCCCGGAGAAACCCAGCGAATGGTATCTGTCACAAAAGTCCCTTTAGTGGACACTTTCATTGTATCTCCACTTAAGGCATACATTTTTGAATAACGCCCTTCCCCACCGGCATAGGAATATTTTTCCCACTTCTTTTCAAAGGAATTGTACCATTCCACAATGTAACTTGCCACTGTATCGTAGCATTCCTTTATCCAGCAGGTATCTGGAACATGTAGCACACTATCCACCGTAATAGGATGGTTTGAATATTTGGGATCTACACTTTGACTCCAAAAAATACGCAAACGATTGTTGCTATCTAGTCTAGCGTAACCTGGGAATAGCGTGTCGGCCAATGTCCAGATTTTTGTGGGCATCAAAGGAGCAATGGAATCTGTTGTAATGAAGAGTTGATTATTCTCTGCAGTTGATGTGCCCTCCGTTCCAGAAGAATTTCCACTGGAATCCCATGCAGAAATACCAATCGTGTATTGCGATTCAGGCTTTAAGCCCTCTATCACCATGCGGTAACGGTTCATGGAATCTGCATCAAAATTGAAGCCCTTTCCATCTATAACGGCGATACGGAGGTAGTTCTTTGCATTGTCGGCATGAGCCACTTCACCCACCCAAATGGAATCATTATTGGAATAGATACGTGCATGACGTTTATAGTATACATTTCCTTCGTAATCCAGACCATCAGGAGTTGTTAGCATTAATTTGACATTACGCAAGTCCTCATTCTTGTTGGGCGAATACAGTTCCAAATTGTATCCGACGATGGGACCAGAAAGTTCTGAAGGCGAGTAAAAATCCGTCTGATCCGTAGGCCGGAACCATTCCAACATCACGCCTGTGGTCCAAACGGAATCGTAGATGGAAACACGTGCTGGAGGAATATCATCTCCAAAATGCAGATAGACACGTTGTACTGACCCTTCATCATCGTCATCTGTATATTCGCAGAATAATGCAACTTGCAGGCTATCGTATGTTTTCAAATAGGGGGCAACCATTTCTGTTAAATCAATGGTATCATATAAGGCAGAAGTTCCCTGTGGGTATTTGTAGGATTTTGTTGCATTCTCAATTTGTTTAGAAGAAACTGATTTGGAAGTATCGTCCACAACTGTTGTATCTAACCACATGTGGATGTAGGCAAGATCTTCTGTTTGGATGGGATAATGGTATTGGAGCCTATAGCAGGAAGAAGTATCTTTTGCGTCAGCACAACTGCGAAGGACTTTCAATTCCGTAGATTCTCTATCAAACAGGTATTCAACATCGTCATCATCATCAGAGCAGGCAGAAAAGGCTGCCAAGATGAGTATTGATAATAACATGTATAGAGATTTACGCATCGCAAACAATTTAGCAAATTCGTTGCTAGGGCACAACAAGAGTTTTATATACAAAAAGAAAACCGGACGTTTTCACGTCCGGCTTTCAAATTCGAATAAAGCGGATTAGGCTTCTTCCGGATAAACGGAGACCTTCTGGCGCTTTGCATCGAGGCGTTCGAACTTCACCACGCCATCAACCAGGGAGAACAGAGTGAAATCTCTGCCCATGCCAACGTTGGTGCCATTGTGGAAGTGGGAGCCGCGCTGACGAACGATGATGTTGCCAGCCTTGACGGATTCGCCCGCATACTTTTTCACACCAAGATATTTGGCGTTACTATCGCGGCCGTTACGTACGGAACCTTGACCTTTCTTATGTGCCATGGATTAAGCCTCCTTAGCCTTACGCAGAGAGTTCTTCTTAACCTTTGCAGGCTTAGCGATACCCTGAGCGATCTTTTCCTTGCGAGTGAGCGGCTTGTTCTGAGCCTTCTGCTTAGCAAGGGCAGCCACGCGAGCGCGGTTGCGGGTAATAACTTGAGGTTCAACAGTTGCGGATTCTGCGCCGGAGCGGATTTCCGTTACGAGCACCTCGGTATAGCCCTGACGATGACCGTTACGACGTTCGTAACGGGTACGACGCTTCTTCTTGAACACGATAATGGTATCGTATTTGCCGTGGTCGAGAACTTCAACCTTGACGGAAGCATCATTCAGGACAGGGGTGCCGATTTGCACTTCTTTTCCTGCGAAAAGAAGAACGGACTTGAGCTCCAGTTCGGAACCAACAGCTGCGTCGATGGTCGGAACCTTGTAGGTCTTGCCGAGTTCGACTTTATACTGGAAACCACCTGTTTCAACAATAGAATACATTTTGTAATCCTTTTTAGGTTGCTATTGGAGACCCAAATTTAGCAAGGATTTATAGAAAAGTAAAGGGATTATGCCAAAAAATTGCTATTTTTGCCATGAAAATTTATAAAGGACCTTGATTCATGAACACAATTATGCATCTTGACGGCGAATGGCAGATGAAATGGGATACCGAAGATTCTGGTATGTCCAATCGTTGGTATGCCACCTACCCTGAAGATACGGAGAAGGTAACTGTTCCTCATGTTTGGGAACGCTCTTTTGAAAAAGTCACCATGTCCCAGGATTGCGCCTACTATTTCAAACGCTTCACCATTGAGGATGAAAAACAGGTCGCAAAACGCATATTCCTCCGTTTTGAACGCATAGCAAGCCATGCTACCATTTGGCTCAATGGCATTCGTTTGGCCACCCATTTTGGTGCCTATACCCCCTTTATTGTAGAAACCCAAAAAGCCATTAAATTAGGCGAAGAAAACGTCCTTTGCGTTCGTGTAGCCAACATGGGCTCTGCAAATGGCCGTATCGACTTTGGCCGTGAAAGTGAAGAGGGCGCAGATGACCGCTTTGTTCACCCCAGCGAGGTTCCCGTAGGTCTTCCTTGGATGAAGTACCCCTTTGGCGGTATTTTTGGGCATGTAGATTTGATTTTGGGCAATACGGCCTTCGTTTCTGACGTGCATGTTGAGCCCGATATGGACCAGGAGCGTGTTGCTCTAGACATTTCCCTCAATAACCCCAGAGGTTTCCAGGCCCGCATCCGCATTCTGATGCGAAATTCTGCCGGTGATGTGTACGAATTCTATAAAGACATTAAGCTGGATAAGGAAAACGCGACTCCACGCATCGTTCTTTCCATTAAGGATTGGAAGCGCGACAAGTGCATTTGGAGCCTGGACCGCCCCAATATGTTCGCGGTGGAAGTCCAACTTGAAATCAAGGGCAACAAGGGCAAGGCTCCCGAGTACACCTTTCCTGTTGTTCGGACATTCTCCTTCCGGAAGTTTGACTGTATCAAGGGCGACTACTACCTGAATGACGCTATTCTCAAAATTCAAGGTGTATGCTACAACCAGCAGTGGAGTGAAGGCGGACTTTGGACCCAGGATAACCCGAAGTTGAAGAAAGACCTTCAAGCCGTGAAAGCCGCAGGATTCAACGCAATTCGTAGTTGCGGCGCTCCCTTGAGCAATGAAGCACTTGATATTTGCGATGAAATTGGTCTTCTGGTATTTCAGGAATTCCCCATCCATACCATGCGTTCAACTGCGCAGGGCTTGGAAATTGCAAAGAAGCTTATTAACGATATCGTCAAGGAACAGCACAATCATCCATGCATTGCCGTTTGGGTTCTTGGCTCCGAAAATGGCACCTTCATGCTGCAAAACGGAAACAAACTTCTGAACACCATCAGCCCCGTGGATATGACTCGCCCTGTCATCAGCAATCTTGATAGTATCTATCTGGATAATGAAGGCAATTTCCATAAGGATACGGGCAAGCTTCTTCCGGTGACCGTTGATAGGATTTCCACCTATTCCTCATTGCGTGTGAATCCGCGGCTTTGCCCCAATGCAAGCTATAGCCACTTCCTCGCCCACTTGTTTGACAAGGACGAAGAAGAATTTACCGTGCCCGACGCTGGCCTCGGCGATAGCCGCTTCCAGGATGAAGATGAAAATGTGGCAGACGGAGTGGAAAACAAACTTCTCGTCACCCTAAAGAATCACTCGCTTCTCCCCAAGAAGGCAACCACCATCAAGGGACCGCGTAGTGCCAAGATTCAAAAGTCCATCAAGAATGTTTATAAGGCGATGGATACGTTTATTGCTTCTCCTGAGTCGGTATGGAACAATTTAGATGCGTTCATTGCAGATGCAAGCCGCATTGGCATAAAGAGTAAGTTGGATCAGATTACCGCATTCCAGAGCAATCCTCAGGTTTCAGGCTTCTTCCTCTCGGAATGGGCTGACTTTGGAACAGACTTTAGCGGATTCTGTGATGAAAATCGCGTGAGCAAGGGCTTTGAAGGATTTGCTAAAGAAATAACCACTCCTAGTCGCGTTCTCATTAGCGAACTGGAACATGTGGTCGCCCCTCAAAGCGAGGTCTCTTTCCAGGTGACTCTCCTCAACAACAGTCGTCTGGAAAACATTTCTGTGGAAATTGCATTGATGGATGGAAACGGAAAGGTCCTCAGCACAAAGAATCTTACTCCAAATGAACCTGCAGGTAAGACAAGCTTGACTCAGCTTGGAGTATGTACTTTAATTGCTCCCAAGACCACAGGAAAATTCCAAATCAAACAAACTTTGAAGAACAATGGAAAGGAAATCCATTCCGCTTTCGAAGAACTGATTGTGCTGGAATCTGTCAATGTGAAAGATTCCATCAAGAAGGTCTGTTTCCTAGATAATAGCGAAGAATCCAGCGATGCCTTGGCTGCACTTTCTGGACCGGAGCAGATTATCTTTACGGCAAACCTCAGTTCCTGGCCCGATGAAATCTTGAATAAGATTGTGGATGTGACCAAGAATGGCGGAAAGACACTGCTTCTTTCTGACATGACTCAAGAAGACATTGACTTCCTGAATCAGAGCCATCAGTTTGATTGCGCAATTGAATCTCACTGGACTACCGGTGCAAACGGACTGTCTCTCCACTACCTGCCTAAGGATTCCAAGCTCCTTTCCGTCTTCGGCGGTCAAGCCGTTTTGGACCAGAATGCAGCGGCAGTTATGCCGGGCCTTAGCCTCAATGAGTTGCCGGGAGCAAAAGTCTTTGCACGTTCCATCAGCATTCACGATGAAGACGTGAAAACTGGAGTTGACTTGCAGCTTCTCCCCTTCGGGAATGGAAAAATTATGTTCAACCAGTTCAGTGTCTTTGAAGGCTTGGAAACCAATGTGCTGGCGGATACGTTATTCGCGGCCATTATTGATTTGCTGTAGTCCTCATTCCATATAAAGTAAACGTAAACCCTCTGGCAAAAGTCAGAGGGTTTTCTTGTATAGATTTCTTCCGTATTTATGCAAGAGAAAAAGCCCCGCATTGCGGGGCTTTAAACTCTTTCAGATTTTAGGGATTATTTCTTTTTACCCTTCTTTCCTTTCTTATTGTTCTTCTTGTCTTTCTTTTTGTCTTTTTTATTGTCTTTCTTGGACTTGGAATCGTCTTCCTTAGTTTCGTCCTTCTTTACTTCAGGTGCTGCGGTTCCGCGGAGATCGCCCATCTTGAAGGTGACATTGATGCTAGCGGTTTCAACCTTGGAATAGAGTCCACCCGGGTCCTTCACCTTGAATGTGAATTCATCGAGGCCGGAGAAGCCCTTGTTCGGGACGTATTCGAAGGAACCATCGCGCTCGTTAAGAGTGACCTTACCGTTGCGAGGCTTCTGGACCATCTGCACGCTGGCAGGCTTTTCACCATCGGCATCCTTCACGCCAGACATGAGGCCTTCCTTAGCGGAAACCTTCAATGTTTCGCCTTCACGAGTCGTATAGGACTGAGAACTTGCGATAGGAGGATCGTTCACAGGAATGACGGAGAATGTAGCCGTCTTGGAAGCCTTAGCACCTTCTGGGTCTGTTACCGTAAAGGTAATCTTTTCTGGCTTGCCGTTCCAATCTTCACGAGGCTGAGACACAGTTACGGTCTTCTTGAACTTGTCATACTTCACTTCCAAGTATTTGTTGCCAGTGAAGGTCCACTTGAGTTCGTCGAAGCGATGATCCTTGTCGCGGGCAATTTGGTCAAGCTTAATCACGGCGATAACGCCCTTGTTTTCGTCTTCCTTGATGGAGTAATCCTGAAGATCCTTCATGATAGGAGCGGCGTTTACGTGCTTCACCACGAACTTGACAACAGCCTTGTCGGATGCGCCGGCAGGATCCGTTGCTGTGAAGACCAGCGTTTCTTCACCATACCAGTCGTCCTTCTTGGGCTTGACAACGGCTTCACGACCGCCAGAGATAGTCACCTGCAGGTTCTTTGCTCCAGCGACCTTCCACTTGATTTCGTGTGGCTTGTTATCAGGGTCAGAAACATACTGGTCCAGCTTGATGGGCTTGAAGGATTTTCCTTCCAGAGTTTCCTGGCCAGGAATTTCCTTAACGCTAGGAGCGTCATTTACCGGCTTGACAGTGAACTTAACATCGACAGATGCCTTTTCACCAGACGGGTCAAAGACATTGACCTTAACGGTTTCAGAGCCGTTCCAATACTTATCCGGAATTTCAACGGTCAGGACACCCTTATCGCTGATATCATAGATGAGTTCATGAGTGACGCTCGGTCCCTTGGCCTTACCAGCCTTGGCCTTCTTGCCCTTCTTGCCCTTGGCAGGAGCGGCAGCGGGTTCTGCATCGTCCAGAGTCCACTTCAGTTCTTCCAGTTTGTTATCAGGATCGCTGACCAACTTACCGAAGTCAACAGGAGCAAAACTCTTCTTTTCATCAATAACGAAGGGCTGCACAGACTTCAAGGAAGGTGGATCGTTGACCGGAGTCACTTCGAAGGTAGCTGTAGTGGATGCCTTTGCGCCAAGAGGATCCGTCACCGTGAAGGTGAGTGTTTCCTTGCCGTTCCAGCTGGGGTTCGGAGTGAGGATTTGGGCGCGAGCACCCTTCACATCCACCTTCAAATCCTTGTTGCCAGAAACAGACCATTTGAGTTCAGCAGGCTTGTTGTCCGGGTCTTCGGCAGACTTGGAAAGATCCACAGGAGCGAACTTTTCCTTTTCCTTTATCTTCTGGCCAGCAATCTTGCTGATCTTCGGGGCATCGTTCACAGGAGCCACTTCGAAGGCAATCTGCTGAGATGCCTTTGCGCCTTCAGGGTCAACTACATTGAGAGTAATCTTTTCATTGCCGTTCCAGAACTTATCCGGAGTGGTCACCACCAGCTGATGTTTGGCATTCACAGAAGCCTTGAGGAAGCGGGTATTACCAATATCGAACTTCAAAGCAGAAATCGGATGATCCGGATCAGATACGAACTGAGCCAAATCGATAGGCTTGAAGGATTCCTTCTCCTTGATGGACTGGGTCGGAATCGGCTTCATCACCGGAGCGTCATTGACGGATTCCACGGTGAAGTTCACCTTTGTAGAGGCACTAGCACCTTCAGGATCCTTTGCAGTGAAGGTGATATTGCGCTGGCCATTCCAGTATTTGTTCGGAATCTTAACGCGGGCAATGCCCTTGGCATCAATTTCAACCTGCAAATCATCTGGAGAAGGTGCAGGAGCTGCGGCTTCAGGTTCAGCCTCGGCCTTATCATTCTTGCCCTTCTTACCCTTCTTATCCTTCTTGCCCTTGGCAGGCTTCTTTGCAGGAGCCTTCTTTTCGGCACCGCCCACCTTTTCGACAACGGCGGTGAGGCTCAGTTGTTCGAACTTGTGGTCCGGATCGTGGAAGTACTTTGTCAAATCGATTTCCTTGAATTCGGACTTTTCCTTAATCTTTTGAGCAGGAATATCCTTCACTTCAGGAGCGTCATTGACAGAGGTAATTTCAAAGGTAATGGTCTGAGAGGCTTCCAAACCATCCGGGTCCTTCACAGAGAGAACCATGGTTTCGGGAGCACACCAGAAGTACTTATCCGGAGCAGAGACAGTGAGAATACGGCTAGAAGAAATTTCAGCCTTCAACTTCTGATTGCCCGTAATCTTCCATGTGAGTTCGCTCGGCTTATTGTCCGGATCCTTCACGTATTCGTCCAGTTTGATCATGGCGAAGGATTCCTTCTCCTTAATCTTCTGGTCGGCAATCTTCTTGACGAGCACCGGGGCGTCGTTGACGCGAGTAACTTCAAATTCCATCTTGTGGTTGGCGCTTGCGCCCTCGGGGTCCGTCACCGTGAACACGATGGTTTCGCGACCGAACCACTGAGCATCCGGCACAGAAACGGCAGCAGTGTTATCCTTGCGGAGTTCCACCTTCAATTGCTTGTTGCCAGAAGTAGACCACTTGAGATCTGTTGTCTTGTGGTCAGCATCAGAAGCAAGAGAGTTGAGTTCGATGGTCTTGAACTTGCCACCTTCGCGGATGGTTTCGCCCTTAGGAGCCTTGTCAGAAATCACAGGTGCATCATTGATGGACTTCACTTCAAAGAGAGCTGTCTTGGAAGCCTTTGCACCTTCGGGGTCAGTAACCGTAAAGGTGATGTTTGCAGCACCATTCCAGTACTTGTTCGGAATAGCAATGGTTGCTACATGGTTGTTGTCCACCTTCACAGTGAGACCTTCGCTAGCAGAAGCCTTTTCGTCACCACCCTTCTTGCCCTTCTTGGCAGGAGCACTCTTGGAAACAGGGCTTACATCGAAGGTCCAGGTGAGTTCGCTATTCTTGTGGTCCGGATCCTTTACAAGGTCATCCAACTTGATAGTAGCAAACTGCTTCTTTTCATCAATGGACTGGCCCTTCAGTTCCTTCACGAAGGTAGGTGCATCATTGACGGATTCCACAGTGAATGTTACAGAAGTAGAGGCGGAAGCACCTTCAGGGTCAGTGACGGTGAACTTTACGGTTTCAGAACCATGCCAGTACTGGTTTGGCTGAGTGACGGTTACCTTGTGGCTGCCGTCCATGGCAACCTTCAGTTCCTTGGCACCTTCAATCTTCCATTTGAGCTTGTTCTTCGGATGGTCCAAATCCTCTACGAAGTTATCCAATTCGATAGCCTTGAATTCCTGCTTTTCCTTGATGGTCTGGCTTGCAATTTCCTTGAGAACCGGCACGTCGTTGATGGACTTGACCGTATAGGTTGCGGTAGCCTTAGCGGAAGCGCCTTCAGGGTCAGTGACAGTGAAGGTAATCTTTTCAGAACCATTCCAGAGCGGATTCGGAGTCTTGATGGACACTTCCCCACTCTTGGCCACGTTCACCTTCAAATCCTTATTGCCGGAAACTTCAATCTTCAACTTTTCGAACGGATGGTCAGGATCCTTAACCAATTCAGCCATATTGAAGGTTGCAAATTCAGCCTTTTCATCAATGGTCTGATCGTTGATCTTGCCAAGGACAGGAGCATCGTTCACAGAAGTGACAGTAAACGTAGCGGTGCAAGAAGCCTTACCACCTTCAGGGTCTTCTACATTGAAGGTGATGGTTTCTTCACCATGCCAGAACTTGTCCGGAATGACAACCTTGGCCATGCGCTTTTCGTCCACAGAAACGGTGAGCTTGGGAGCATAACCCTTGGGAGAGCCCTTGCCCGGCTTCACATCGAAGGACCAAGTCAACTGTTCCGGCTTGTGGTCCGGATCACTAACGATATCAGCAAGACTGATGATGGCGAATTCACGCTTTTCCTGAACAGACTGATCCTTAATGGGCTTCGTAAATGTAGGAGCGTCATTGACAGATTCTGCAGTGAAGGTCACAGAACGATTGTCCGTAGCACCTTCAGGGTCAGTTACAGTGAACTTGATGGTTTCGGATCCATTCCAGAACTTGCTGGGAGCAGTGATAGTTGCAACACGCTTGCCATCAATGGCCACCTTCAAGTCCTTGTTGCCAGAGAAGGTCCACTTCAGATTGCTCTTGTCGTGGTCCAAATCTTCCACAAACTTGTCCAGTTCGATGGGCTTGAATTCCTGCTTTTCCTTGATGGTCTGGCTAGCGATATCCTTCATTACGGGAGGATCGTTGATGGACTTCACGGTAAATACGGCTTCAGACTTGGCAGAAGCACCTTCAGGGTCAGTTACAGTAAAGGTCATCTTTTCAGAACCATTCCACAGCGGGTTCGGAGTCGTAATAGTGGCGACACCAGCCTTGTCAATATTCACCTTCAAAGCCTTATTGCCAGCAACGGTCCACTTCAACTGATCAAAGGAATGATCTGCATCAGCGGCAAGTTCAGCGAGATTGATGGCGGTAAATTGTCCCTTTTCATCAATCATCTGGTCAGGAATCTTCTTAAGTGTCGGAACGTCGTTCACGGAAGTCACCGTAAACACAGCCTTAGAGGTAGCCTTTGCGCCCTCAGGGTCAGTCACCGTGAATGTGATTTCGTCAGAGCCATTCCACATCTTGTCCGGAATGACAATCTTTGCAACCATCTGGGCATCCACTTCCACAGTGAGGCCTGCTTCCTTCTTCTTGGAACCAGCAGCGGGCTTCACATCGAAAGCGAAAGTAAGTTCATTGAGCTTATGGTCTGCGTCCTTCACCATTTCGCCAAGCTTGATGGGCTGGAACTGTTCCTTCTCCTTGATAGTCTGGGCAGCAATCTGTTTTACAAACTCAGGAGCATCGTTGACGGATTCGATTGTGAATGCCACAGCACGTTCGTCTGTTGCTCCTTCCGGGTCCGTCACCTTGATGTTCAAAGTTTCAGAGCCATTCCAGTTCGGATTGGGAGCAGCGACGGTCATGACGCGGTTTCCATCAACGGTAACCTTCAATTCGCGGTTGCCGGTAATGGTCCACTTCAGCTTGTCCTTGGCGTGATCCAAATCTTCCACGAACTTGTCCAGTTCAACAGTCTTGAACTTTTCTTTTTCCTTGATGGTCTGTTCGGCAATATCCTTCATCACCGGAGGATCGTTGATGGACTTCACGGAAATCTTCATGGTAGAGGAAGCCTTGCCACCTTCAGGGTCAGTGACGGTGAAGGTCAGAGTTTCAGAACCGTTCCAGAGTTCGTTTGGAGTCTTGAAAGAGACTTCGCGAGTCTTGGCATTGATATTGACCTTGATATCCTTGTTGCCAGTAACTTCAAATTTGAGCTTTTCCAGAGGATGGTCAGCATCAGAAACGAATTCATCCAGAACAATGGAGGAAAGTTCCGTCTTTTCTTCAACGGACTGGTCCGGAATCTTCTTAAACACCGGAATGTCATTGATGGACTTCACATCGAACTTGACATCCTGCTTGATGGCAGCGCCTTCAGGGTCAGTGCAGGTGAAGGTAACGACTGCAGTTCCGTTCCAGTACTGATCAGGAATTTCGACAGAAGCCACATGCTTTTCATCGATATTGACCTGGAGCGTACCAGATTCCGGTTCCTTGCCCTGATGCTTGACAGAGGCTTCCCAAGAGAGTTCTGCGCTCTTGTGGTCGGCATCCTTTACATATTCGTCAAGTTTGATTTTGACAAATTGCTTCTTTTCTTCAATGGACTGGTCTTCAATCTTCTTAACAAATTCAGGTTTGTCGTTGATGGAGTTCACCGTAAAGCTTGCTTCAGATTCAGCACAAGCCCCTTCTGGGTCACAGGCCTGGAACTTGATGGTCTCGGCACCATTCCAGAACTTGTTGGGGATGGCGATAGAGGCATTCTTGCCATTCACCGTAACCTTCAAATCCTTGTTGCCGGAAATGTTCCACTTAAGTTGTTCGAAAGTATGGTCCGGATCCTTAACCAGCTGGTCAAGTTGGATGGGTTTGAATTCCTGTTTTTCATCGATGGTCTGTTCCGGAACAGACTTCACAAATTCAGGAACATCGTTCACAGACTTCACGGTGAAGGTCGCCTTGGAGCTTGCAGATGCGCCTGCAGCATCGGTTACCGTGAAGGTGATTGTTTCAGCACCATTCCAAAGTTCATTCGGAGTAGCAATCGTGGCATTACCAGACTTGTCGATAGTCACCTTCAAGTCCTTATTGCCAGTGGCACTCCACTTCATCTTAGCGATATCGTCATCAACATCGCTTACCAAGTCTGCAAGACTAATCTGGTCAAATTCGTTCTTTTCTTCGATGGTTTGGTCGGGAACCTTCTGCATGATGGGAGCGTCATTGATAGGCTTCACCGTGAATGTGGCGGTCTTCTTGTCGCTAGCATATTCACCATCGGTAGCAATGAATGTGATTTTTGCGGCACCATACCAGTTGGTGTCAGGAATGACAACCGTAGCAATGCGGCTCTTGGGGTCAATTTCCACAGAGAGGTCGCCTTCGGCTTGATCCTTGCCTGCCGGTTGGACGTCAGTTTCCCAAAGAATCTGATCTTTCGGATGGTCAGGGTCCGTAACAAAATCATCCAGTTTGATTTTTGTAAACTGCTTGCCTTCGTCAATGGTCTGGTCAGGAATTTGAGAGACTACCGGAGGATTGTTCACAGATTCAACTTCAAAGGTCACTGTTTCAGAACCGACAGCGCCCTTGGTATCTGTTGCGGCAAAGGTGATATCTTCTGCGCCATTCCAATATTGGTCCGGGACCTCGATCTTTGCGGTGCGGTCACCAGAAATCGTTACCTTCAGACTCTTGTTGCCAGAAACAGCCCACTTCAGTTGGGCCGGTTTATCCATATCGTCGGACACATATTGGTCCAACTTGATGGGGGCAAATTTGCCACCCTCCTGAATGGATTCCCCAGGAATGCCATTAACGGATGGAGCGTTATTTTCAACAGCAGCGGCAGCTTCTGGAGCATCAGCTTCCTGTGCAATAACCACGGAAGCCAAAATGCCTGCGGTAGCAAGCAACGCTGTAATAGACCAGTTCTTACGTTTCATTATTTATGTTCTCCCATAAATACCAGACTCAGCTTTCCTCTTTTTTGTGAGAAAAAGCCTTTTTCTTTGTGATATACGTCACCAAATATAAAGTTTTCAAATTGAAGAAAAATGCTCAAAAACCGCGTTTTTGGCTTAAAATCGCAACTTTGTAAAGTCTTGCAACCCAAAACATCGTGTAACTTATTGATACTCAATGAGTTAGAAGCACCCCTCCCAATGCGGGAAAATTTGGTAAAAATACACTTACCCGATTCTGATTAACAATCCAATCCATCCATTAACCCATTTAATGACGGTTTTCCCTAAAAATGTTATCTTTCGCCCAGCTAATAAAACAATTCAACCTGGAATAGATATGAAATTTGTATTTCTGTGCGATGCCTGCTACTTGAAGGGCGATTATGCCAATTTCGTCAACAACTTCCCTTCCAATCACGAATTGGTGAAGATGACGTCTGACGAACTGTTGCAGAACAAGGGCGTTGATGGTGCTTTCGCTATTCTCGTGGAACGTTCCACTTGGCAGAAGAACTTCAGCGTGTTCCGCTATTTCGGCCTCCTCCCCCAGTTGGAAACAGTCCCTATGGCTGTTGTGGGTCGCCAGCGTCGCGGTGAATTCTTGAAGGGCCGCAGCCAGAATCGCAATCAGGAAGTGTTCTTCAATCCGTCTGCTACTCCGGAAGAAATATTCTTGCAGCTGGACAAGTTCATCTCCGCTCCTCCTGCAGGCTTTACCTATCCCCGAGGCTCTGCCAAGGCTTAATAAGCGATGCAGAAGCAGGTTCTGGAATACCTGTCTAGACAAGGCGGACTGATTCTCTATACTGCTTTTGGTAAAGAAATCAATCTTGAGGCTTTGGAAAAGGTAGCGCTGGCGCTGAACGCTGGCGCTCCTTTTGTTGTTTTGGATTTCTCTGGTCAGTTGGAAAGCCGCGGAACAACCATTCCTGCCAGCAATCTGTTCGAACATATTCTTCGCAATAAGGAATTAGAGACACTCGTTCAGGAAGATGCCGGGAATCTGGTGCTTGGCGGTAGAAGCCTCCCTGTTGAATCGGACGAAAACTTCCGCAAGTTCTACCACAATCTTGAAGAAATCAAGAAGTATCGTCCCTACATCATTGGTATTATTTCAAGTGATGTGGCTCCGGAGAACATCGAGAAAATCGGGAGCATCACCAAGTGTTTAATTGTGGATGCAAAAGGTGACGAGAGCGGTATTGATGACGCAGGAGCTTTCCTAGAAGATAGCGCAGCTTTGCGAAAGATACCGCTTGTTTACTTGGCAAAACAGCTGCCGCTCAAAAAGAAGTTTCCGCGTAGTTGCAAGGCCATCAAGCAAAGTTTCTCCAGTTGCAAGGAATTCCAGAAATTATGCTGGGAAGATCAGCCCGAAAAATTCGCCGAAAGTCTTAAGCTTCTAATCAAGGCGAACATTCTCAAACGAAATCCCTTGGACGGATTCCTCAAAATTTTTAGACGACTGTTTCTGTTTTTTGTACTGATAGCCGTCGCCATTCCCTTCCTTGTTCCCACAGACATCGACTTTGGCGTTTCTAACGTTCGCGATCGCGTTTCTGAACGCAATGCCCTGCGGCAGGCACCCTCTTTTGAATACACGTTTGACGGAAGGGAGCCCATGCAGCGGATAGCTCGTTATGCAATTGGCCGGTTCAACGCGATTATTACGAATGAAAAGCTGATTCGGCAATATGTGGAAGAAACTTTGAATGAAAATGGATACGAAGAGAATGCCTGGCTAGAAAACAATGTGAACATTCCCCCTGCAGGGACTGTTATCAAATTCTCACGCTCAGAAAACATCATGGAAAATGCCGTCGATTCACTAGGAAATGCCTGGCGGTATTGGGGTTCCATTGTCTCGGACAGCATTAACTACCTCACAGAGTACTATCACGAAAAAGCATCTTCTCAAAATCGACAGCACAACGGCATTGATTTGGCTAGCCGCCAAGGGGCGCGCATTTTGGCCCCTTTCTCCGCTAAAGCGTGGACAAGCAAGGACGAACGTGGCGGCATCATCATCGGCCTTGTTCGAGAAAAAGACGTGATTCTCTTTATGCACTGCGACCAGCTTCTTTATTTGGATGGGCAGGAAGTAATGCAAGGAGACCCAATTGCCACCGTAGGAGTCACAGGACATACGACTGGACCTCATGCCCATATAGTCACGGGAATCATTGATAAGAAAGGTTCTAAACACATTGGAAATGTGAAATACAGGGTCATTGACCCTATGAAGTGGTACGATACCTTCAAGCCCAATGCTCAGTAAATTGTTTTTTGTCACAATTTTACGGCCATTCTTGCAAATTGTTCCTTTTTTTTGAAAAATCATTTATATTTGAGCCTATTAGTTGCGGTTGGGTTTGAATCGCCGGTGGACAAAAAGGAGTCTTTGGAATGAAATTTGGATTGTTTGCATCATTGTTTATTGCCGCAACGCTTATGGTGGGTTGTTCCGGAGTGAAGACCCCGAAAGCGAAGATGGTTGATCACGATGATGACCACGATTTGCCAGCTGTAGATCAAACTATTATTAGAATGAAGCAGGACTACATCAAGAACTGCTATATGCCTGTGGCAAAGAGGGAACCTCCAGAAAATTCATGCCAAACGGAACTGTTCCAGATGCTGGAGCGCCGCTATCATTCTGATTACAGCCAGAAGCAGGTGGATATGGCCGCCAATGACCTTTTCTTCAAGGATGTTGACAAAGAACTCCGAAAACTGGCGAAAAGTGATGTTGAAGTAAGGCGGTCGCTTCGCAATGGAACTTTTGAGAGCATCAACGATATGATAGCTTACTATCGGGATGCCTATAAATTTGAAACGAAATAAAATATGTGGCTCGCGCAGGCGTATAGGCAGCGCAGACACCGCAAAATGTTGAAGGTTGGCTTTGAGGCTAGCCTTTTATTTTTATATTTGAGCCCGAAAAATGGGCGAAGGAACTTACCTGCCCCATTCAAAAAAAGAGAAAATTATGGGTAAATCACTATATCAGAAGATTTTCGAAAGCCACACTGTCGCAAAGCTCCCCAGCGGACAGTGCCAGCTTTTCATCGGTCTCCACCTCTGCCACGAAGTCACGAGCCCGCAGGCATTCGCCTCGCTCCGTGAAGAAGGCACGAAGGTGCTGTTCCCGGAACGCACCTTCGCAACGGTCGACCACATCATTCCGACCACGTTCCCGGAACGCAACCGCCCCTTCCAGGACGCCATTTCCGAAGAAATGCTTTCCCATATCGAAAAGAACACCGAATCTAACGGCATCAAGTTCTTTGGCCCGAAGACTGGCGAACAGGGCGTGATCCACATCGTTGGCCCGGAAGAAGGCGTGACCCAGCCGGGTATGACCGTCGCTTGCGGTGACTCCCATACCGCTACCCACGGTGCCTTCGGCGCAATCGCCTTCGGTATCGGTACTAGCCAGGTGGCAGACGTTCTCGCTACCCAGACTTTGGCCATGAGCCCCCTCAAGACCCGCCGCATCAACTTCACCGGCACCTTGAAGGCTGGCGTTACCGCTAAGGACGTAGCACTTGCCTACATTGCAAAGCTTGGCGTGAACGGCGGCGTTGGCTACGCTTACGAATTTGCAGGCCCGGTTATCGAAGCTATGAGCATGGAAGGCCGTATGACCATCTGTAACATGGCTATCGAAGGCGGCGCACGCGTTGGCTACTGCAACCCCGACGAAAAGACTTTCGAATTCCTGAAGGGCAAGCCCTACGCTCCCAAGGCAGACAAGTGGGATGAAGCTGTTGCCTACTGGAAGTCCGTGGCTACCGACGCCGACGCACAGTTCGACGACGAAATCGAAATCAACTGCGACAACCTGGAACCCATGGTGACCTGGGGTATCACTCCGGCACAGGCAATCCAGCTCAACGACAACATGCCGAAGATTTCTGAATTCGAAGGCTCCGAAAAGAAGGTCATCTCCGAAGCTTATGAATACATGGGCTGGGAAGAAGGTGGCAAGATGATCGGCACCCCCATCGACATCGCCTTCGTAGGCTCCTGCACCAACGGTCGTTTGTCCGACCTCCAGGCCGCAGCAGAAATCATCAAGGGCCACAAGGTTGCCGACACCGTCAAGATGTGGGTCGTTCCTGGTTCCATGAAGATCAAGGTGGAAGCAGAAGCTCTCGGTCTCGACAAGATCTTCAAGGATGCTGGTGCAGAATGGCGTGAAGCCGGCTGCTCTCTCTGCCTTGCCATGAACCCGGATAAGCTGAAGGGCCGCCAGGTAAGTGCATCTTCCAGCAACCGTAACTTCAAGGGCCGTCAGGGCTCCCCCACTGGCCGTACCATTTTGATGAGCCCCGCCATGGTTGCAGCTGCTGCAATCGAAGGCAAGGTCACCGACGTCCGCAAGTACATCAAGTAACGCTAAGGAGATTTAAAAATGAATTCTATTGACATCGTTAAAGGTTCCGGCGTTCCTGTTCGCGGTAACGACATCGATACCGACCGTATCATCCCGGCTCGCTTCCTCAAGTGCGTGACTTTCGAAGGTCTCGGCGCAAACGCTTTCGCAGACGATATCGCCGGCCTCGAAGCCCAGGGCAAGGTTCATCCGTTCCGTAACCCGGCTTACAAGAGCGGCACCATCCTCGTTTCTAACCAAAACTTCGGTTGCGGTTCCAGCCGTGAACACGCTCCGCAGGCTCTCAAGCGCTGGGGCATCAAGGCCATCATCGCCGAAAGCTATTCCGAAATCTTCTTCGGCAACTGCGTCGCCCTGGGCGTTCCCTGCTACAAGGTGGATCACGCTACTGCCGACAAGATTCTCGCATGGATCGAAGCTAACCCGAACGGCGAACTCGAAACAAGCACCGAAGCCCGTACATTGAAGATGGGCGGCGAAACCATCGCCCTCACGCTTGCGGAAGGCCCGCGCGGCCAGTTCCTCGACGGTTCCTGGAACGCTCGCGCAGCCCTCACCGCCAATGCAGACAAGGTGCAGGAACTTGCGAAGAAGCTTCCGTACATGAGTTTCTTGAAGTAGCCTAAAACTTCGGCTTTATTAAAAAAACTGCTAGACGTAAACATACGCCTAGCAGTTTTTTTTGCACCAAATCTGTCTGCAAACTTTAAGCGGCTACAGTATTCCTGCGAAATCGTGTCAATTTAATCCATAATACAGCGAACAGATAGACCTGCAAATTTGTTTACGTAATCGTACGAAGCACCTGTTTTATCATTGGCAAAATAGAAAGCGAAAGCTCCTTCGCCATATACCCATTCGTACAATCCCATATATCCACCATCACAAAGAGTATAAATGGATCCATCGTACATGGTATATTGATCTACACAATTTCGTTCCCATTCTGTAGGAAGATGCTGCGCGGAACTCCAGAAATAGGCCTCTGTCCCTAAGCCGCGGAAATCTTCATCATATAATGTGAAAGTAAGATAAGAACCTGCAGGCAAAACCGTAAAACTGTAGTTGTCAAAACCATTGCCGTTTAATTGATCAAACATATTGTTTGGATTTGGGTACCACTCCCAGCCTTCGGAACTCTTTAGCATCGTGCCCGCTTCAATGTAACCACTCTTATCGACAAAATTCAGTAGGGCTTCCCATTCCTGGTACATAGGCATGTGCCAGCCACTAGGGCAGATTCCCCTAACCGGTGTGTGAGTTCCGTCAACATCGCATTGGCCTTCGCTATGAGAAAAACCACAGCCGGCGCTAGCATTTGAAAATACCGCGGCAGAATCCATGGCTGCAGCCCAGGTATAAAGGCGGCCTAACGTCTCACAATTATTAGGATCATTTTGATAGCAAAAACTTTGAGCAGATCCCTCGTTGTAAACAAACTTCAGATTCTCTGCCATCCATGTTTTACCATTGATGGTCACTGTCTTATAGATTCTACCATCACGATCATCAGTGAGTGTGCCCATGGGCATGTTTTTAAATTGGTACTTTTCGTCGAGGGTAATATCGTAGACGCCTTCGGGAGGATTTTCGTCATTATTGCCGTTGTTAAAGCCGTCATCCGGATTCATGCCATTCAAACCGTTATCCCCTCCGGGCACATACCCTTCTCCGTTTATTCCATCGTCAGGGTTTGGACCAGCGGAGATTCCATTGCTTTTGCTACCACAGGCGGCAAACATCAACAAGCTGGCGATAGAAAGGAATATCGCCAAATAGCGTAAAATGTTCATCATTTCATCCTTCTTAAAATTGATGCAACAAACAACTGCACCAAATATGGCATAAATTTAGATAAACTAAAAATATCTGGCGAATCAAATTCCCTTACGATCCAATTCCATCAAAAGAGACTGAAGGCTTTCTTCTACGCTGGAACGGAAATTTGCAGCACCCAAACTACAGCTTGCCACAACTTCTTCACCCTTGTTGATGCGAATAACAGCAAAACCATTTTCATTAGAAAAATTGACGCTAAGACCCTTGTTCAATGCCTTTTCCAGCAAATCGCGCATGAGAACTCCTTTAAGAGATTTAAACCAAATTTCTGGCGAATTTTGATGAATTCTTCGCCATAATCCTAAATTAAGCTTTTTTCCCCGAAAAAACAACAAACGACCCAAAATAAGGCCAAAAAAGCAAAAAACCTTGTATATTTAAGGCCATGTTGGTCGATTCTCACATTCATTTGGCCCGATTGCCGGAACCTGTGGCATTGGCGCAGCATTTGCATGCGCGAAATATTCGCTGGACGGCAGTCGCTTGTGAGCCCTGGGAATGGACGAAACTTGATCAAATTTGGGAGGAATCTCGGCGGCAAGGGTTGATCGAAGGCTGCAATTTGGCTTTCGGAGTCCACCCCATGATTGCCTCTCAGGTAGGCGACAATGAATGGCGCAACCTAGAACGTTTTCTGCTGAAATATCCATCGGCACAGGTAGGCGAAACTGGGCTCGACAAGCGCTTTCCTGGGTATGAGATGGGGGGAATTCAAGAATCCTTTTTTATTCAACAAGCGAAAATGGCCAGAGAATTGGGTCGGGATTTGCAGATTCATTGTGTTGGGGACTATGGACGGATTTTGGCGAACTTCGGGTCTGGACGGTCTATCGTGTCTGGCAGCGCGGCCAAGCCTCATCCCCTATTTCATCGATTTGGCGGTGACATCGGGATTGCAAAAAGAGCGCTGGAATTGGGAGCATTATTTTCTCTCCACGCAGACTCGTTCAAGAAAAAAGCAACCGCAGAAGCCATCAAAATCATCCCGAAGGAATGTCTGAAGGTTGAGACAGATGCGGATGAATCTTTCGTGAATTTGCCGACGTTAAAAAAAGCCTCGTCAGAACAATGGGCGGAATATTTAGAGAAAATTTTGTTTGAAAATCAGGCGAAAATCAATTCAATACAGTAGTTTCTTTGAATAGCGGATTTTCGGGCTCTTTAACGGTAGCTGTAATCTTGATATCCGCAAAATGGCGGAACACGTCCAGCACTTTTTCAGCAACTTTTTCAGGCGGTAGCACACCTATTTCGAAAACAGCCTGCAATGGAGACGTGCCCAGATAGCGCATGGGAACCGGGCTCTTACCCACGATTTCGCCGAGAATGCGAGTTTCGATAGGCGGAAATTCCACAAACGTAGCTGCCAGAAGACCTCTCTTATATTGCAGACCCTGAATGCGGAGGCGACCTGCCAGAAGTCCAATTTCTGTGACGGCGAGAAGCATTTTTGCGGCTGCAGGAATAGGTCCAAAACGGTCCAAAAGTTCCTGCTCGATGCTTTCAATTTCTGCAGTGGAAGCAATGCGGGCGATGCGTTGATAGAGGCTGATGCGAGTGAGGCCATCCTGAATGTAATCCTCCGGAAGGTAAGCATCCACACCAATTTCCACCCGAGGCTGCACGGGCTTCTCGCTCGCACC
Organism: Fibrobacter sp.; assembly: GCA_024398875.1. GTDB lineage: Bacteria > Fibrobacterota > Fibrobacteria > Fibrobacterales > Fibrobacteraceae > Fibrobacter. The sequence goes on along the minus strand of JAKSIJ010000003.1, from coordinate 46,476 downwards.
ACCCCGAAGCATCTCCACCGCTTCCTTCACGAGGCGGACGTAAGTTTCAAAACCAACCTCGGCAATAAAGCCGTGCTGTTCCTGGCCGAGAAGATTCCCTGCACCGCGAATTTCCAAATCCCGCATGGCCAGCTGGTAGCCGCTACCCAAATCTGTAAACTGCTCCAGTGCCTTAAGGCGGCGCATGGATTCCGGAGAAATTTCACTCTTGGCAGGAATCACCAGGAAAGCTTTCGCCAGAACATCACTGCGGCCCACGCGTCCACGCATCTGATAAAGCTGGCTTATGCCGAAGTGATGGGAATTCATGATGATGATGGTGTTGGCGTTAGGGACGTCCAAGCCAGACTCGATAATGCTAGTGCTGACCAGAACATCAAATTCCCGGGAGAGGAAACTTTCCATGACCCGTTCCAAATCGCGGTCGTTCATCTGACCATGCGCTACTGCAACACGAGCCTCCGGCACCCAGGATTCCACATCTTCCGCCAGCTTATAGATGGTCTGGACCCGATCGTTGACGATAAACACTTGGCCACCCCGAGCAAGTTCATCTTTGACGGCCTCGGCCAAAACCAAATCATCGCGCTTCAAAAGTTTCGTCTCCACCGGGAGGCGGTTCATGGGTGGCGTATTGATGAGGGAAATGTCCCGAACGCCCGTCATACTGAGGTGCAGCGACCTGGGAATCGGCGTTGCACTCATGCTGATGGTATCCACCTGCATGCGGAATTCCCGAAGTTTTTCCTTCTGCTTTACACCGAATTTCTGCTCTTCATCGATGATGAGGAGTCCCAAATCCTTGAATTGATTTTTTTCGCTGAGAAGGGCGTGGGTGCCAACTACAATGTCAATCTTGCCTTCTGAAATCTGCTTGAAGATTTCCTTCTTTTCCTTGGCGCTCTTGTAGCGGTTCACTAGGGCGATATTCACCGGAAATGCCGCAAAGCGATCCTTGAAATTCTCGTAATGCTGAGCCGCAAGAATTGTAGTAGGCACGAGAATGGCCACCTGCTTTTTAGCCACAATGCACTTGAAGGCAGCCCGCATGGCGACTTCTGTTTTTCCAAAACCCACATCGCCACAAATAAGGCGGTCCATGGGCTTGCGGCTTTCCATATCCCGCTTGATGTCTTCCGTTGCCTTCACCTGATCGGGCGTAGGCTCGTACTCGAACGCATCCTCAAATTCCCGCTGCATTTTGCCATCGGGCGGGAAGCCAAAGCCCTCGATGAGTTCACGCTTGGCGTAAAGTTCCACCAAATCCCGAGCAATCTGAACGACCTTCTGCTTGACACGCTTCTTGATATTCTCCCAAGTCTTGCTCCCTAAGCGGTCCAACTTGAGAGGATTTTCTTCCGATTGCTCCAGACGCTCAATTTTCTGGAGGTCCGAGACGGGGAACTTGAGTCGGTCGCCGCCATCGTATTCCAGAAGGGCGCAATCCACCATGCCGCCGTTCACTTCCACACGGACAAGGCCCAGATAGCGGCCTACCCCGTGATCTTCGTGAGCTACATAATCCCCGCGGTTGAGGGATTCCACCATCAAGGCATTTGCCACAGAACCAGAAATTTGGCGTTTGCGGGTCTTGGTGGCGTGGCGATTGAAAATGCGGGTTTCTGTGAGGAAAGCAACCTTGTCGTCTTCCAACCAAAAGCCTTCGGACAAATCCCCAACAAAATAATCTTCAACGGGCAAGTCCGTAAAGAGATGTTTGAGGCGAGCAAGAGCGCCCGACGTAGGTGCTACCACATAGACGGAACCGCCGGCAGCAGAGAAATCCTCAATCTGTTTTGCAACTGCATCCGTACCTGCGCTGGAGAAATCCTGAGGGCGAACATTCAGCTTGTGCCAGTTCACCGCTTCCATTTCCACAGCCGTCAAATCCAAGGAAGCTTTGCCTGGGAATAATGCCGAAAGTTCTCCAAACTTCCACCACATTTTTTCCGGAGTCGGGAAATCCGGATTGGCCGTCCGAACCTCCTCGTACGCATCCTCATAAGCCTGATAGAACTTGGAGGCAGTTTCTGAAAGATGAGAAAGCCCTTCAAAAACAAGGCTGCATCCTGACAGATAATCCAAAAGGCTGAAAGAAAGGGGTTGGTAATCACCGCGTTTCCACCAGAGGGCACCCAAATCTCCGTTATACTTGGAGGCTTCCAATTCAGACACCGTAAATTCACCCATGGGGTACAAGGTGATTCGCTTCATCTCCTCCACGGAGCGCTGGGTAAAAATATCAAAACTGCGGATGGATTCAATCTCATCGCCAAAAAATTCAATGCGGATGGGGTGTTGGTACAAAAAGCAGTTCACATCCACAATGCAACCGCGGATGGAGAACTCCCCTACACCGCTCACTACGGGCTGTTCCGTAAAGCCGTGATCCAGAAACCAGGGACGAAGTGTGGCAGGCTCAAAAACATCCCCTACCTTCAGTGTCCGAACCTCTTTTTCCAACCCACCAGGAGCTGGAAGTTTCATCAGGAGCGCATCCAACGGGCAGATTGCGATAATGGGCTTGTCCTTATTGCCTGCGTCGCGGAAAAACCGCAGGCGTTCTTCCAGCACCCCTTCGAAAGGCACTTTATGCTCATAAGGTTTCAGCCCAATGGACGGGAAAAACCGGACGAAATCCTCACCCACCAAGCTCCGGAGATTTTCCATCCAGATTTCTGCGCTTTTGAAATCCTTGGCCACAACAAGAATGGGGCTTGGAGCCGAAAAGAAACGACGCGCAACCATCATAGAGGCCACAGGAATCGAGGCTCCATTGACGTGAATGGCTTCCTTCCCCGCATCCGCAAAAAGGGATATGGAGGGAGCCTCGCGATCTTGTAGAAATTCTTGGAAGGATTCCATGGGCACAAAGATACAAAAAGGAAAAACCGATCCCGACAAATCGGAACCGGTTTTTCACTGAGCTACGAAGGGCTCGAACCTTCGACCCACGCCTTAAAAGGGCGTTGCTCTACCAACTGAGCTAGTAGCCCGAGCACGCCAAATATATGAAAGTTCCCCTAATTTGTAAAGGGATTTGGGCTTTTTACCGCAGAAATTGTAAATTTGAAGCATGTTCTTGAAGAGACAAATCCATTGTTCCCTTGTTTTGTGCGCTGTGGCATTTTCTGCCGCCAACGCCTACTTTGAACAGGGCGATGCTGGGCAGGAAGTCTTCTCTTTCATGAACACCTTTGATAGCCCGAGAAACGCGGCCCTTGAAAAATCCGCATCCGCACTCCCCTCCGCAGACCCTACCATTAGCCAGCTAAACCCGGCAGCAATCCGTCTGCCCGATGGTAAGGAACGCGTTGTCAGCATGCACTGGCAAACCGGAGACATGGCCGAGAACCAGGGCTCCATTTTCTACACCAGCCAATTCAGGAACATTATCTACCAGGTCTCCTATAACTGGCTGGATTACGGCTCCATTGACGGCTACGATATTTACGGTGACAAGACAGGCAAAACCTACGAGCCATTCAGCCAGCTCGTCACCGCCACCGCAGCCTTCCCCATGAAGCATTTCGATTTCGGTTTCAGCCTCAAGTTCGCAAGCGACAAACTGGCAGAAGAGGAAGGCGACCGCATGGCTTATGGTGCCGCCTTTGACTGGGGCATTTCCTGGCAGGCAAGCAGTCATCTTTTCGGATTTTCATTTATGGCTCGCGACTTCGGTTGCCTGTTGCAGGACTATGTAGACGATGGCGAAGACGAGTTCTACCCCTTCGGCCAGACATTTGCCATCGGCGGATTTTTACGGCCTAAGGTGCTGCGCCGCATGACACTCTTTATGGAGAACGACTTCCCCCGTTATGCGGAACCAGACCTGAACTTGGGCTTGGAATATGCCCTCGGCAGCAGCTTCTTTGTGCGTGCAGGCTTTACCCGTACCTGGTTAGACTTAAAGCGCGATTTCTTTGAACTGACCAGTTCCGAAAGTCGCCCCGATGAAACCAATGAGGCTCGGATGCTCAGCGCTGGCCTTGGCTACAACTCGAACCTCTTTTCCCTCGATTATGCCTTCTCCTACCTTGCGCAGGGAATGGGCATGGAGCACCGCATTGGCCTCCGGGTAGGCTTCTAAGTGCGGCAGTTCGATGTATTTGTTCTAAATCGCGCGGGAAATTCAGAATTAAACCGCACGACAAATTCAGGTTTAAACTGCGCGGCCGCCCCTGAGCCTCCCTTCACGGACCCTGCCCTCGGCTGGTTCTACACGGATTCCTTCAACAAGCGGCTCAACGAAAGCGATGCGGAATGGATTGTCTTTGCGGATAGCAGCATCGACATCACCCGAGATTTTCTGAACAACCTGGCCGAGACGATTTCCGCCTTCCCCATGGTTGACGCCTTTGCCCCGAGGATTCGGTGCGAGAAAACCGGCGTTGAAGCAACAGATACCGCTGCGGAACCTGCCCAAGAAAATGGGTTGGCTAGAGGAGAGGCTAATGTCCGTTGGGAAAGCGGGTTCATTCTGGACAAAAAGCAGGGCGTGAGGCCGATTCCTGAGGACAGTAAAATCCGCTATGCCGCGGGTCCAAGCCCGAGGCTTGCCGCTTTTTCCCGCAGGATTGTGCAGCGGACTGGAGCCTTTGACGAAAACCTCCCCATGGAAAGCCAACTGCTGGATTACAGCCTCCGGATGCTCCATGCCGGCGGAAAGATGTTCTATGTGCCGTATCTGGTGGCAAATGAGATTACCGCATTCGCGAACAACAACCGCAGCAACGCTAAAAAATCCAATGTAAAAGGCCTATCAAATATTAGCTGCGCCAAAAATTTGATTCCTGTCCTCTATAAAAGTCTCGGATTCGGCAAAGTTCTGCCCTTGATTCTCAGGAAGCCTAGCGCCATTATGCCAATCCTCAAAAATCGGAAAGAATTGGGTGCCAAACGAGACAAGGCAACGGTCCTCACCAAACTGAAAGAAAATTTTTTGAAGGAACTGTATTAGGCTGTGCAGGAATTGACGTAAATTTCTATACTTGCCACAAAATTGGTAGAAAATGAGCGAAAACTATAAATACGGTTTTGTCACGGATATCGAAAACGAGGCTTTTGAAAAGGGCCTCAACGAAGATATCATTCGCAGGGCTTCTGCACTGCGCGGTGAACCGCAGTTTATGCTCGATTTTCGCCTCAAGGCCTACGCCAAGCTCCAGACTATGGAACAGCCCAACTGGGGCGAGCTGAGTTTCAATCCGGTGGATTTGCAAGATATCGTCTACTACTCCGCCCCCAAGAACAAAAAGAGTCACGAGAAAATCGAGGACGTTGACCCCGAGTTGCTCGCGACTTTTGAAAAACTCGGCATTCCGCTTGACGAACAGAAGCGACTGGCGAACGTGGCCGTGGACGCGGTCTTTGACTCCGTCAGCATTTACACCAGTCACAAGAAGAAGCTCATGGAAATGGGCATCATCTTCTGCAGCATCAGTGACGCCATCAAGGAATACCCCGAGCTCATCGAAGAGTACCTCGGGAGCGTTGTTCCCGCGGGCGACAACTACTTTGCAGCCCTCAACAGCGCCGTATTCGGCGACGGCAGTTTTGTGTACATTCCGCCTGGAGTCAAGTGCCCCATGGATTTGAGCACTTACTTCCGAATCAACAACAAGGAAGCGGGCCAGTTTGAACGTACGCTGATTATCGCCGATGACGACGCCAGCGTGAGCTACCTGGAAGGTTGTACCGCCCCGGAATTTTCGAGCAAGCAGTTGCACAGCGCCATTGTCGAACTTGTCGCGAAGAACAATGCTAAAATCAAGTACAGCACCGTGCAGAACTGGTACGCAGGCGACCGCGAAACCGGCGCAGGCGGAGTCTACAACTTTGTGACCAAGCGCGGCAAGTGCGCAGGCAAAAACAGCCGTATCAGCTGGACGCAAGTGGAAACGGGTTCCGCTATCACGTGGAAGTACCCAAGTTGCGTTCTGCTCGGCGACAATTCCGTAGGCGAATTCTACAGTGTGGCTTTAACGAACGGACACATGCAGGCCGACACCGGCACCAAGATGATCCACATCGGCAAGAACACCAAGAGCACGATTATTTCGAAGGGCATCAGCGCCGACTGCAGCAGCAACGCCTACCGCGGCGAAGTTTTTATCCGAAAATCAGCCGCGGGAGCCCGCAACTACACGCAGTGCGACAGCATGCTCGTGGGCACAAAGAGTGCCGCCCACACATTCCCATATATTACGGTCGCAAACGCCACTGCCAAAACGGAACACGAGGCCACCACGAGCCGCATCAGCGAAGACCAGCTATTCTACTTCGAAAGCCGTGGCATCAAGCGCGAAGACGCAATACAAGCAATGGTCGGCGGCTTCTGCAAGGATGTTTTCCAGGAACTTCCGGGCGAATTCGCCACAGAAGCACGCCAACTTTTGACGCTTAAACTCGAGCACAGCGTAGGCTAATCGTAAAATTCAGCCAAATTCGGCAAATTTTGAAAAAAACACCTAAAAAATCGCCTTATCAGCATCGTTTTAGTTATATTACGAGAAAACACAACAAAGAGGAATCTTATGAAAATTCAATTTATGGCAGCTATAGCTGTTTCCAGCATATTCGCCCTCACTGCTTGCAGTGACGACGAATCCGAATCCCTCGCCGACAAGTGCGAAACTCTGAGTGAAGATTGTCTTGAGGGAACGTGGACTTTGAATCATGTCGCTCTAAAGGAAGATCCTTCTACGCCTTTGACAAATTTTGCTTCCGCTCCTAGTGTGCTGACATTCAATAACGATGGGACATTCTCATATCAGTTTTCCACTCTTACCAGTGGCGGTTGTGCTGGTATGACTAATTCCGGCAAATGGGCTCTTCTGAACGACACTCAGTTGCAAATGAAGGTTACTAATGGCGACTGCATCACTAACAGGACTCTCTCTCCAACGGTTTCTGTTGAATCGAACGATGCCGGCGACAAGGTTATACTGAACCTGCAGGAAGTGTATTTCCAGCAAGATGCAAGCAATGGCATCAATGCTGGTAATGACACGGAAATTTTCTCCCGTACAGAGTAATTTTTATTATTTCTAGAATTTAATCCGTTGGACAAAGAGTTCAACGGATTTTTTATTTCCACCGATTTGAATTATAGGCTTTTAATGCTTTCAATTCATCGGCAAATTTTGTAGGATATTTGTTCTTTTCTTCCAATAAGCCGTGATTGTATTTATCTTCCACCCGTTCATAAAATTGGAGAACAGTCTCCCCAGACTCACGGACGAATCCGTATTTTGCAAAATATTTTTCAGCCCGATCCAATTTGCGAATCCATTCCTTTGCATTATTTGAAATTTTGACTGCAAGGGCAACCCGCTTCTTTTGATTTTGACGAATCTTTAATAAAATAGTCCCGAGAACAAGGGCGAAAAGCCCGATATAGAAGAACGGGCTTTCCAGTGTTCGTTGTGTTACGGATTGCCAGCTATCTACGGTGCGACGCCACTCCCCTTCCTTCAGGAAATGGAAGAAGAAGGCGAATCGTCCCTGAATACCTTCCCACTTCGTCTGGAACCATGATGGAGATTTGAAACTTGCTGCAGGAATTGGCGGAGTCGGGTCAAAAGGAAGCCACTCCCCGCGGGCATAGACTTCTACCCAGGCGTGGGAATGATGCCTGCGGTACTGGACATAGGGAAGGCCCGCTACTCGTTCCGGACGAGCAAATCCCGTCACGTAGCGGGCCGGGATGCCTTGGTGCCGGAGGAGAAGCACCGCAAGCGTCGCATAATATTCGCAATAGCCTTCCTTTGCAGTCCAGAAATGGCGCAGAGGCTCTTCTTTAGGAGAACCTTCCTTATGTCTATGCCAGTGGTGATGCTCCCCTGGAACCACTAGCGAATACTTGAAGTTATTCCTGAAATACTGCCTTATGGCAAATGCCGTAGTGTCCGGATTTTGCGAAACCAGACCCATTTCTACAGCAATAGAATCAATCAATCCCTCATAAAGTTTTGCTATATGAAGGAAGTTTGAATCCATATCCATTATCGCGGGGCCAAAGCCTACGGATTCCGCGCCAGCAAATTCGTTATTCAGTACAAAGTAATACCAATCACTGCGATTGCCGTTTACGCCCGTAAAGATTCCTGTGTCATAATAATCTAAGGAATCCGCATTCTTGGCCGCAACACCTACAGCATTGGGTGCAGCAAACATAAAGCCAAAGTTGTCCATCGCCGTCTGAACCCAGATTGCGCGGGATTTTTCTGGAACAGCCAAAGAATCCCCTATCTCAAAAACAGCATAGTCCACATTGTATCTACTTGGATACAACTTCTTTTCCGGTTTGGGCGGAAGTTTCCAAATGCCCGCCACATATTTTTCATAAACAGCACCTTTCAAGTATTCTGGAGCCAAAGTATCCCAAACGCGAACGACAACTTGCCCATTGTAGCGGGAATGATAATTACTGGAAAAAGAACCCAGAGAAACTACGGGATCAAATCCCATTACTCTATTTTTTTCATAGTAATCCCTACCCCAGGAACCATGATAACTACGATGATTTTTCCAATATTGCCATCCCCCATAAGCCGAAAATCCAAAACCCACAAAAAGGAGAATGAAGAGCAGATGCTTCCATAAGGCCGTCTTTGGACGACTATAAGTAACAAGTGCAAAAAACAGTGCAACAATTCCCGTAATCACGCCTGGTCGCCCTGCCTGGAAAAAACTGCAAAGCAAAACGGCACAGCCATCAAAAGCGACAAAAGCCTCGTAGCCGCCGTTTCCAAGACTTCTCTTTTGGATTAAGGCCAAAAAACAAAGATAGAATCCAGGAATGAATACCAGCCAAGGAGAAACTCCGTACTCTACTCCCGGTGTCAGGACCCACCAAATGGCGCAAGGAACGATAGCTCCATAAGCCCATGCTTTGCGATAGCGGGGATTTTTTGAAACAACTTCATTTCCTTCCAACCCATATCCGTTCCCATGACGAACATCCCGAACTCCCAAATAGATGAATCCTAATGCGAATAGAATTCCAAGCCATTCAAGCCCGGAAGAAATTCCAAGATTAAAGCTGGCAATGGTCAGAAAGAGGGTTTTCGATATTTCGCGGAAAAGGCTCATAGTGACACCTCCACCGCATTTAATTTGTTCACATTCACAAACAGAGTGTCATCTGCAGCAGATGTTCTTTCGGAAGATTCCACCACAATCTGCTTGTGGACCAAATCCTCTTTTTTAGGGAACAAACCGAGTCGAAGCACGGGGCCCATGGGCCTTGCAGCCGGTGACCAGGAATGAGGTTTTGCAGTTGACAGTCCCTTCTGTGGAATGCGGGCCAATGCGTCTAGCAGCGACTTTCCGCCATCAGCGGAAACAATAGGGATTTCCTCATCTCCAATGAAGAACCGTCCCAAAGCTCCGCGCTCCTGTAGAAAACGGCCTACACCGGCAGTAAGCCGAATGAGGGGCTCTAAACGCATCCGGTCGGCAATGGAGCGGGTTTCGACATCCAAAACAAGAACCGCACCAGCCCCACGTTCCGTTTCAAATTCCTTAGTAAATGGCTTGCCATAGCGGGCAAAAGCCTTATGATGCAAATCCCGAAGAGAATCTCCTTCCCGATATTCACGAACTCCTACGAAATCCATTCCTCTTGTGAGGCTTGGAAGGAGAAGCGGAGCAAACACGAGGCCGCTAGTTCCCGAAGTCAGAAAGGGAAATGATGAAACTTTTATAATGCGTGGATAAACCAGAAGTTCCGCACTTCCCATGTCCATGGCAAAGCGCAGCATTCCATTGATTTCCGGAACAAGTAGCGCCATCTTGGGTATTTTGAAAGCTCCGCGATTTCGGGTGGAAATTCTACACTGAAGCTGATAGGAATTACCAGCCATCGCTCCTAACAACGGTTTAGATTCCAAACATTTTAGTTGAGGGTCCATGCGAAACGCACCCACGGAAACCTGGTCGATGTTCGTTATGGCCGAAAAAGAAATTTCAGCAACCGCATTTTCCCCTTCAACAACAGGATTAACGCGAATTTGATTTGTCTTCGCCTTGTTCTTTGTCGTCAAATACCATGTGGGAATAAGCGCCAGAAAAAATAGAAAATCAAGACCGCAGAAAATCCAGGCCGCCCAAAATCCGGGAATCATGCCCAAGGCAAGAGAAAACGCAAATAAAGCCGCAGCAGCGTGCCCAGCCGGAGTAAAGCACTCCTGCCAACAATAGTAGATTTTCATCAAAACACCCGCACGCTTGGGCGCACGGGGAATCGAATCCAAAATCCACTCGATTGTTGAAGCAACGGACATATTGGGCCCATTATTTCGGTATCTTAACCTGCTTCAAAATACCTTCCAAAATTTTTCGACTTGCTCCAGGAACGGATTCCTTTGCAAAAACACGATGCTCCATCACCGGGAAGAATACCTTTTGAATATCGTCTGGAATAACGTAATCGCGGCCATCCACGTAGGCGGAAGCCTGAGCCATCTTGATGAGATTGATGCCTGCACGAGGGCTTGCCGCAAGACGAACAGAAGGATCCTCACGCGTCGCTTGCACCAAGGACACCACATAGCCTTCAAGGGCTTCGTCCACGTGGATTTTCTGCACTGCTTTCCGAGCCTCAAGAATTGCATCCGGCGAGGTTACCGCCTTCACGGCATCAATGGGTTTACCTTCACGATGCGTGCGCAGCACCTGGAGTTCCGTTTCCGCATTGGGATAGCCCAAACTGAGGCGAATCATGAAGCGGTCCATCTGTGCTTCGGGTAACGGAAAAACGCCATGGAATTCCACCGGGTTTTCCGTTGCCAAAACCATAAAAAGTTCCGGCAGTTTGTGACGATTTCCTTCAAGGCTCACCTGGCGCTCTTCCATAGCCTCCAACAATGCGCTCTGGGTTCTTGGCGACGCACGATTGATTTCATCCGCCAAAAGCACCTGTGTAAAAACAGGACCCTTTCGAATTTCAAAATCACCAATGTTCGCCTTAAAAACTGCTCCACCCGTCACATCGGCAGGGAGCAGGTCTGGCGTAAACTGTATGCGTGCAAAATCCGCCCCAATGGCCGCCGCCAAGGCTTTCGCTAGCGTCGTCTTCCCCGTGCCAGGCACATCCTCTATCAGCACATGCCCATCAGCCAGGAGCGCCATCACCAGCATTTTAACAGAATCCTCTTTTCCCAAGAGGACGGAATTTAGAGCAGAAATAAGATTTTCAATCATGCTCTAAAGATATATTATTTGAAGTCTAGCTCAAACCTTCTTTTGCAAATACCGGGTCAAAGGTATGGTCACCAGAAGCACAAAGAAAGATTCCATCAATGTTTCGATAATGGTGCTGGAAACTACCGCCGTACCGATATCCACCCAGCGCATTTCATATAGTGTAAACCCAATAGGTGCAAATGCCAAAGTCTGGAAAAGTCCGTTATCCACGAATTGGCCAATAACCGTAGAGAATATGGCTCGGAACGTGAATTTAGCGTTATTGTCTTTCCCCTGAGCCACGGCTTTTTTACGGAAGCCATGAATGATTTCCACATTAATCAAATTGCCGATAAAAAAGGCGATTGAAGAGGAAATAATTGTTCTCGGGCCATTGCTAAAAACATGGGCAAAATGAGTGGCCTGGTCAGAATATTCTGGAAGTGTCGGCAAATAGACTTCCAAAAGACCGATGAGGCTTACGATGAAGGAAACCACCGCAGCAATGCCGGCTGCGACGATGGCTGTCCGCTTTCCATAAACTTCCGTAATCACATTGGAAAGGAGGAAGGAAATCCAGCTAATGAGGAGGCCGCCATCCATCCAGATGAAACTGGTCCCGAAACTCAATGGCTTCATGCAAAGAAGATTCATCATCACCGAAATGACGCAATAGAAGCTGGTAAGTGCCAGCAACCATTCACTCCGATTCAATTCAAACTTCTTCATAACGGCTAGGAATATAGAAATTTGCGCGCTTCGCTCTAAACTTTTTTATCTTTAAGGCATGGCAGAAGCAAAGACAGTTGCGGTGGGACTTTCTGGCGGTGTGGATTCCGCCTTGGCCGCATGGAAATTGAAACAGCAAGGTTTCAATGTGGTTGGCATTACCATGTCCATGTGGGACAATTCCCTCCCCAACCTGCCCAAAATCGAGGGTCGCTCCGGCTGTTTTGGCCCTAACGAGGGCGAAAGCATTGAAGCTGCAAAAAAAATCGCCGAACGCCTCGGGATTCCCCACTACACCGTACCCGTTTCTGGCGAATACAGCAAGCAGGTGCTGGACTACTTCCGCAGTGAATATCGGGCCGGCCGCACCCCGAACCCCTGTGTACGCTGCAATCAGACCATCAAGTTCGGGGCGCTGCAGCAAACCGCCCGCCAGATGGGCATCGCCTTCGATTACTTCGCCACAGGCCACTACGCGAAACTAGACTTCTCAACGCCTGATAAGCCTTTCCTCTACCGCTCCGCAGACAACACGAAAGACCAGTCCTACTTCCTTTCCCGCCTCAATTTCGACCAGCTATCGATGGTCAAATTCCCTCTAGGCGGGATGCTTAAGGAAGATGTAAAGGCGTTGGCCCGCGAAATTGGCTGGAGCGATTACGCCGATAAAAAGGAAAGCCAGGATTTCCTGGAATGCGGCGACTATTCCGTTCTCTTTGACGAATCCGACAACATTCCTGGAGACTTTGTAGATATCAACGGGAAGGTCCTTGGCAAGCATAAAGGCATCGTCTACTACACCATTGGTCAGCGAAAGGGCTTGAATATTGGCGGTCAGCCGGAGCCCCTTTTTGTGGTGAACATCGATGTCGCTAAAAACCAAGTGATTCTTGGCCCGAGAAGCGTCCTTCAGAGCAATGTGGTTCACGGGGTTGGCCTGAATCTGATGGTTTCCAAAGATTCTCCAACCCTTCAAAAACAACTTTCCGCCCAAATTCGATTAGGGCATAAAGGTTCTCCGGCCAAAATTTTAGAAATGGACGATAACGAAATCAAGGTTCAGTTTGATGAACCTCAATTTGCGTCCACTCCGGGGCAGATTCTTGTGCTTTATGATGAAGATGGCGTTGTCGCTTCCGCCATCATCGATAAATAGCCTCTAGCGGGCAACCGTCTGCTGACGGACTTTTTCACTAACGGCATCACCCATCATTTGCGCGAGACAAATGAGCGCAAATTCTTCGGCGGTTCCTGCACCACGGCTCGTGACAAAGTTTCCGTCCACCACAACTCGGTCTTCCGAAAATTCTCGGTACATCAGCCCCTGCTCGCAGCTAGGATAGCAGGTGAACTTCCTGTCCATCAGAATGCCTGCCTTGCTCAGCACCTTAGGTGCAGCACAGATGGCAAAGACCCACTTGTTCTCGTCATTGAAGTAACAGATGGCATCTTCTACAGACTTGGAATTCAAGAGGTTCTGAACACCAAGACCGCCGCCCGGCAAAAGCACTCCATCGAATTTGGATAAATCCAGACCGTTCAGCAAAACATTTGCCTTGATGGGTAATCCATGGGAACCCACCACTTCCAATTTATCTGAAATGGAAGCCAGAGTCACATTCAGACCACCACGCTGAAAGTAGTCAAAGGGAGCAACAAATTCCAGCTCTTCAAACCCATCGGCCATCAAAAAAAGAATGTTCATATCGCCTCGCATGTTTAATTCTACAAAAAGAAGATATAAAAATTCTTGCTATATTTCCCTACATGAATTTCAAGGACCGCATTGTTCGCGCCACAGGGCAAAAAACGCCCTTCCGCATGATTGTCGTAGATTTGACTGCCACCATGAATGAAATCGGCAGTAAGCACAACGCCAAAGGCTATATGCTGAAACTTTTGGCCGAAAATACTATCGCAAGCATTTTCCTCAGTTCCGGGCTCAAGTTTCCGGGAACCGTGAAGTTTACCACAAAATTCAGTGGCGAAATCTCCTCCATCCAGTCCGACTCCACCCCCATGGGTCTTGTGCGGGCTATGGTTCCACAGGCAGAGCTTCAGGCAGTTGGCGCAAACGAACCCGCCATCGCACCCCAGAACATCGAAGTCCTGAAACTGAATGAATTCGGCAAGCGGGTTCACGAAAGCATTATCGAAGCCCCGAGCATCTCCATGGGGCAGAATCTGGCCACATACCTCTTGCAATCCGAACAAATCCGTTCCGCTGTAGGGATTGAGGCCGACTTCAATAAAGAAGACCCCAGCAAGCTGGACTATGCCGCTGGCTTCTATGTTGAGGCTTTCCCCGGTCTGGAAGACAAGGACATTGCCATTCTGGAACAGATTGTCCTCAACCTCCCGAAATTCAAGGACATACACAAAGCTGAAGGCTTTGATTCCGACGAGCTTCTGGACCAGCTTCGCGGGCCCTACGATATTGAAATCATTCGTGAAATTGAGCCTAAGGCCTACTGCCCCTGCAGCAAGGACCGCATGGTTGCAACTCTTGCGACACTTCCTCTCGCCGATCTCAACGATTTGAGAAAAGATGGCAAGAATCTGGATGTGGTTTGCGATTTCTGCCGCAAGAATTATACCATCACCACGCAGGATTTGGACGATTTAATCAAGGATAGGAAGAAGTAGTCATGTTTACCAAGCAATGTGTCGTCACTCTTGATTTGGAAGGAGTCCTCGCTCCCGAAATTTGGATTGCGGTTGCAGAAAAGACGGGCATTCCCGACCTCCGCCTCACCACAAGAGACATTCCCGATTACGATGTGCTCATGAAGGGCCGCATCAAGATTCTGGAAAGAGAACACATCACCCTCAGCACTATCCAGAATGTGATTGGAAATCTTGGCTTGCTGGAAGGTGCCCGCGACTTCATGGATAAACTCCGCGACGAAGCCCAGGTCATCATCCTCTCCGACACCTTCCAGGAATTTGCCTACCCCATCATGAAGAACCTGGGGATGCCCACCATTTTCTGCCACAACTTAATTGTGGAAAACGACATGATCAAGTCTTATCACCTGCGGTTAAATGACCAGAAGACCACTGTCGTGAAGCATTTGCAGGCCTTGAACTTTAAGGTTTTCGCCAGCGGAGATTCCTTCAATGATACTGGCATGCTGAAGCAGGCCGATAAAGGCGTTTTCTTCTGTGCCCCCGATTCCATTGTGGCACAATTCCCGCAACTGGAAAGCACCAGGACCTACGACGAACTTCTGGAAAAATTCCACCAGTTCCAGGATACGCTATAAAGCTTTGAAGGCCTGCGTCCGCGGGCCAAGTACGGTTCCCGGAGGCACAATCATCATGACTTTTTCCATGCGGGTGCCATCCATCTTTAGCACCTTGAACTTGAATCCCTGAATTTCAGTTTCCATGCCTGCAGTGGGTATCACGCCCAATGTTGCTTGAATCAGGCCGGAGAGCGTTTCCACATGAGAATTTTCTGGCGTTTGGAGCTCAACGCCGAGCTTATATTCCATGTCTGACAAGGTGATGACCGGGTCCAAGATGAAGCGACCATCCTTCGTTCTCTGGATGTTTTCCTCATCGTCTACGTCGTCTTCATCCTTGATTTCGCCGACGATTTCTTCCAGGATGTCTTCCAGCGTCACAAGACCCGCGGTTCCGCCATATTCATCGATGACAATAGCCAGCTGGTTCCCGGTCTTGCGAAGTTCCGTCAGCAAATCGTCAATCTTCTGATGATACGGCACAAAGACTGGCGGCATTACGAGCTTCATAATATCGAATGGCTCTTCCCCATGCTCGGTATACCATTCCAGAAAATCGCGGTTGGAGAGAATTCCCACAATGTTGTCGAGGCTTTCCTTAAACACCGGCAAGCGGGAATGTCGCTCGTTATTGAGAATCTTCACGAGATTTTCAATGGTGGTGTTGACGTCCACAGCGCACATGTCCACCCGAGGCGTCATGATTTCACGAACAGGCGTTTCCACAAAATCAAAGATGTTGAGAATCATCTGCCGTTCTTCTTTTTCAAGGCCTTCGGTTTCGCCAGACTTTACATCTGACAAGTCGGCTTGAACGGCATCGCGGCGCTCCTCCGGCAAAAAACTGAGTTTGGAATCGTAGCCGCACCAGTTGAGAATCTTGAGGAAACTCTGGTGGCAGATTTTTGCTGGCAATGCAAAAGGGAGCCGCATCACCCGAAACAGCGGGACAAGCACGATGGCCAAGGTATCAGGCTTTAAACTGCCCAACAGATTCGGACAGAAAACCGCCACCGTATAAATGCCAAAGCAGGATACCACTAGGAACAACACAAATGTGATGAACCAGTAATCCTGAACCCAGGGGAAAGGCAATTTTTCAAAGAGATACATGCCCAAAATGCCGGCGCCCACATTGCAGAAGATGCGCCCGATGGAAATGGTCTCATTG
Source organism: Fibrobacter sp. (assembly GCA_024398875.1). GTDB lineage: Bacteria > Fibrobacterota > Fibrobacteria > Fibrobacterales > Fibrobacteraceae > Fibrobacter. Next base: position 30,138 of record JAKSIJ010000003.1, on the reverse strand, counting down.
AAGCCGCTCTTTTCCACCAAAGCGGCCACCTTCAGTTCACGACCTTCCCTATCTCGAGCGTCCCGCTTCGCGTAGATGGCGCTGAAGGCGGATTTCACCATGGAAAATGTAGCGGAAGTGAGAAGAAAGAGAATCAAGAAAACTATGGCGTAAGTTTCCGAGGTTTCCATCAATACTTCTCCTTGTAGGGATCGAGGCCGAGGAACTCGCATTCACGGGCACGCATCACCTTGCGGTCTGCAGCCTTGATGTGGTCGTAGCCCGAAAGATGCAATAGGCCGTGGACAATCACACGTTTGAGTTCGGCAAAGAAGGTGTTCCCGTACTCTGGAGCCTGGCGCTTTACCTGGTCTCTGGCAATGTAGATTTCCCCTAGGAAATCTTCCTCGTGCCATTCGTAGGAAAGGACATCTGTAACTTTGTCCAACCCGCGGTAATCCCGATTCATTTCACGAACAAATTCATCGGAACAAAGCACGATGTTCACGTTCTTTTCCGTTCCCTCTTCATGAAGGAGCTTCCGGCCCATGGCTTCAAACTTGCCTTTCCAAGGGAATGTCTTGATATTCCCTTCACAGAGAAAATCAATCGTGTATTTGGGAGAGGTCTTTTTGGGCGCAACCTTCTTTGTAGCGCGAGAGCTCTTATTCTTTTTACAACAAGCAGGGTCTGGCATTAAATCTTGTACCACTTTTTAAGAACATCGATAATGGCTTCGGCCTGGGCCTTGCCCGTAATCTTGAACTTGCCTTGGGCCTTAAAATTGCCCTGCATCTTGCGATAACGGCGAAGAGAAACCTTGGGCTCCCCAAAATCGCCCGTTTTAGGGTCTTTTTCTTGATAAAAGAACATCACTGTGGGCCAGGCACCCTTAGAAAGGATTTCCTTGTCCAATTCCTTGATTACATCTTCACCAGTATCTTCGTCGCTAAAAGCAACGGTCAGTTCTTCAACTTCCATAAAATTCGCCACCTTATTGTTTTTGTGTTGTTTTTACCCTCTAAAAGATACAATTTTAAAATTGGATTCAAGGAATAAAGGTATATTTAATATGTTAAATGTGCAAAAAGAGAGGCTCTATGTCTATTTCTCGCAGCTCTACAATCGTCCTGGCAATGCTCGTCGCCTTTGGTACGACATCCTTTGCCGCAAAAACATCTTCTGGTAAAGTTCGTTCCGTCATCGGCGACGTCACCCGTCAAAAATCCAATGATGACTCCTGGACACCACTCCGCGTAGGTGCCAAAGTTCAGGGAAAAGACAAAATCAAGACTCTGGTTGAATCCTTGGCTACCATCGCTCTCCCTGACGGCAGCACCATCTCCGTGGAAGAAAATTCTGAAGTAGAATTTTCGGAACTCGTCAGCGAAAACGGAGTCCAGACCGCTCTTACCGAAATCAAGAGTGGCAAGATTCGCTTTGACGTGCAGAAACAGCAGACCGCCCAGAGCAAATTTATGTTCAAGACGGGAACCGCAACCGCTGCTATCCGCGGTACAGACGGAACCATCGGTGTTACCAAAGGTGGTGGCACTATCGGTGCTTTGAACAACGGCGCCATGGACATGGAAGAAAACGGACAGAAAGTCCAGGTGCAGGCCAAGCAGTTTGTGGCCTTCCGTAAAGGCAAGGCTCCCGTGGTTGGCGAAGCCCAGAATGCCGGCGACCCCTCTTTTGTGGAACAGTTGAGCGCCGCAGTGGATGACACTACCAAGTCCGACGCCGACATTGTCGCTACCGCAAAGACTTTGGATGCCCAGATACAAAAGGAAAAGGAAGACCTGAAAAGCAAGTACAAGTGCGAATTCAAGGCTGTTCCTGAAGTTGTGGACACGAACACCATCTCCATCGAAGGCAAATGCTCTGCAGGCATGAAAGTCTCTTTAGGTGCAGAAACCATTGAATCTGACGGGAATGCCATCACCTTCACCCCCACATGGGCTGCAGGAGCCCTTGGCGACAAGAAGTTCATCATCAACTGCACGGTAGGCAAGCAATCCTTTGAATGTGGCAAGATTACCACGAAATACCAGAAGGTTCAATCCGCTGCCTTTGGTGCCGTGAACCAGCAGGAATGCTCTGTGGCCTACACCACTCACGGTTTTGAAGACAACAAGGGTGCTGTAAAATTCCTGGTCGATGGTAAATTGGCCCAGGAAATCGTTCTGGACAAGGATTCTTCCGGCACCATCAAGTTTGATACCGGAACTCATTCCTACACCCTTTCTGTAGATGGCTCCGCCCCAGTGACCAAGGAATTCAAGTGCTTCCCCGTAACAGAGGTTGCAATTGACATTCTGAACGGCTCTTCTGAAAAGATTGTGAAGAAGGTTTCTCAGGGCGCATTCACCTACCCGGAACTCAAGTTCGTCATCAAGAACGTTTTGAACAACGATCCGGCCCAGATTAAATCCGTCATTGTCAAAATTGGTGATCAGAAATTCGACACCAAGTTCATTCCTGCCAAGGATGGAATCGGCTACAGTTCCAAGGTGAAGATTGGACGCGGGAAATCCGTTGCAGAAGTCCTGGTGACCATGCAAAGCGGAAAGATTATCCGTGCCACAAAATCCTACGAATTCCGTTAATCTATGGCTCGTGCCATAAACGTATTGTAAACTCTGCACTCTATCAACTAAGAAGGAAGATATGTGTCATTCTAGCAGATTCAAGGTATTCATAGCACTGTTACTCATTGCAGTAACAATCTCTATGGCCGCCGTGAGCAAAAGCGGCAAGGTTCGGTATCGCGTTGGGGACGCGTTCATCGACAAGAAAGCCAAGGGTAACTGGAACATGATTACCTTGGAGACAAAGGTTCAGGAGAAAGACATGATTCGCACCGAACTGGAGTCCCAAGTCATCATCGCCATGCCCGATGGTAGTGTACTTTCTGTAGACGAACTTTCTCTGGTTGAATTTTCAAAACTGTTGAATGAAGATGGTGTCCAAACCATTGTGGCAGACATCCGGTCCGGGAAAGTCCGCTTTGACGCCCAGAAGCAGACAGACGCAAAGAGTTACCTCAATTTCAAAACAGGAACTGCAGTGGCAGCCATTCGCGGAACTTCAGGCACTATCGGTGTGACCTCCCGCGGTAAACCCATAGCCTCCCTCTCCAACGGTCGTTTGGAAATCAATTATGGCAACAAAAACTTCACTGTTAACGGCGGTGAAACTGCGGTGCCCTCTGGCGACGAACTTGTGGTATTGCAACTGGCTTCCTCCGGCAACCTGGAATTTCTAAAGGAATTGGACAAAATGTCGGAAGATTCCACCAAGACCGCGGAGGAATTGACAAAGTCCATTATGGAGATGGATTCCGTATACAACCAGCAAAAACAAACCCTGCGAGATTCCCTTAAATGCAACTTTGAAGCCCTCCCCGATACAATCTATGAGCCCAAAGTTAGCCTCAAGGGAACCTGCCCCGCCGGAATCCAGGTAGAAATCAGTTCCGAACGCAAGGAATCCAACGGCCAGACACTGCAGTTTGATCAGAGCTGGGCTCCAGATGCCGTCGGTGAAAAGAAATTCCCCGTCACCTGCTATGTGGGGAAAGTCTCCGTAGATTGTGGCACATTGAAGACTCTATATGTGAAGAAAATTGAAGAACCTACTCCAGTGGTCATTGATACGGTAAAAAAACAGACATTCCAGGTATTCACTCAATCTCCCGTGAAAATTTGCGAAACAGGCGCATTGACTGTAGAAGGAACATTCGACCCCACCGACACCTCCGCCACACTCATCGTCAAACTTGGGAACAAGGCCTCTTCGAATCTCATACCCATCAGCGCTGAAGGAAAATTCTCTTACACCATCAGCATCAATGACACGGAACGGAATTGGAACCACAAACAAGCTCTAGTGGAGTACCAGGGACGAGATGGACGTGAAACGAGAACCATCGATTTGGATATTGACAAGACATGCTCCGCAGTCAATAAGGGTAAGCCCTTAGTTGAGTTCCAGGGCTATGATTCTCTGCACTGCGTTGCGAACTATTACGTTAAAGGTGCAACGGACGACAAAGTCGTTGTATCTTCCGAAATGGACGGTTCTCTTTTGAAAGAGGTATCCTTTGAAAAAGATGGATCCAGCAAAATTAAGCTCGCTGCAGGCATACACAAGTACAAGGTTCTTGCCACAGACCAAGCTGGGAATAAGGGGAGTATGGAACGTAGCCTGGGCTGTTATCTAAAGCACCGGTCCACTCTTAATTTAGGTGCAAGTTATGAACGTTTGCGTGTACCTCCACCTCCCAATAGAACCAAAGCCACCTTCTACAAAACAATGCGATTCTCCATTGAGAATATACTCAATCAGAACCCACAAATGATCAAACGCGTTGTCGTAAAACAAGGGAACAATGTTGTACTTCGTCTCGTAGATAATCAGATAACAGACTTACATTATGATGTGCAAGTTGAACTGAAGTATGGCAAAAGAAACGATATCCGTGTGGAAGTCTTGATGAAGAATGGTCAGGTGCTAAAAGGCACAAAAACCTATGAGGTGCGCTAATGAGATTCATTCGTAGCACGCTTGCCTCTTTGATTACGATTTGCTCCATTGCGGTTTATGCCCAGGAAGCACCTGTCGCCGATTCTACAGCTGTAGCCACAGATACCGCATCCGCTCTTGTTGCAGAACCAGCTGCTCCAACAGACGCTCAAGTCGCGGTTTCTGATTCCGTGAATACAGCCCCAGATTCCACGGTTACTGCCTCTGATTCTGCAGCGCAGGCCATTGATTCCTCGGCAGTTGCAACTCCAGATTCTACGACGCAGGCAGCAGACACTACGGCAACAGCCGTTCCAGACACAGCGACGACCGATACAGTCTCCACTCCTGCGGCAGATTCTACTGTTGCACCGATAGATTCTGCGACTACTGCACCCGATTCCGCGATTTCGGCCCCAGATTCTGCGGCTACTGCACCCGATTCTGCGATTACCGCTCTAGACTCCGCGACAACCGCGGTTCCAGATTCCGCGACGCAAACCACAGACTCTACTGCAACAGCGGCACCAGACACTGCAATGACTGATACAGCCTCCGTTCCAGCAACAGAACCTGCTGTTGCACTGGCAGACACAAATGACGCCCCCGCAGATACTACGCAAGCATCTTGGAGCATCATCGGAAATGTGATGCTGGGCGGCAACTACCACTATGTGCGTACACGAACAAATCACGGCGCAACAGAAGTCTTCGGCGAAGACTCCGTAAAGCATGGCAAGCGTTTCAAGAACTACTATCAGGTTCCCGGTTTTGGCGGTGAGGCAAGCGCCTATCTTTTGATGCAGGGCCCGGATGGAAGAACCATCGAATTCACTACAGACCTGACCACTGATTCTTGGAACCACTTCTCACCCAACCCGGTGACCATCCGCTATAACGATAAATACAGCGAAGCGACTGTCGGCGATTTCCAGATGATTGACGGAGACATTTACATGTCCGGACTCCCCATCTTTGGTGCCGGATATACCCTTTCCCTGTTGCGTAATCATGCCGACCAGCCACTACTTCAATTCAATGGCTTCTTCGGCGAGGCAAAACGTTCGCTGGTTCCTGGTGCAAGACACCCTTACATGTATAACGACTACATCGAGGATGGCGAAGCCGAAGCACAGCGTTTGGCTTATGGCGGCTACTTCAAATGGGCCCCCCTCCGTCGTTTTGATGCAAAGATTGGCGCAATTTACGCTAGCGATGAATTGGAAGACCCTCTCCTGCGCGATGGAGCAAGTTCATCCACAACAACCATTGACCCCATGGTTGACGCCTTTACCGTCTATGCCGAAGGTAACGGGAGATTCTTCCGCGAAAATCTTGAACTCAATGCGCAGATTGCCGTGGGTAATGCAGACACCGCCAATGCGGCAAGCCAGAGGGCTCTCAACAAGGTGTTCTCCGATGCTGGCGTGGAGATTGCTTCATACGGTAAACTCCGCCGCCTAATGAAGCACCCGGAAGAAGTCAACCAGCTTTCTTCCAAAGAACTGGACGAAATCCTTGGTGACAATTTGGCCCTTTCTACCAACCAAAAAAGAGAAAAGCTCGCTTCACTCTTAAACAAGGCGAAGAGAATCCAGAAACAAGAAGATGATGAAGACGAAGAGGAATTTGCTGGTCTGGAATGGGGAACTCAGGATGTTGCCCTTGCAGCCTCTTTGAACTGGAATTTCTATAAGACCCGCGTTGAAAGCCACTTGAAATATGTTGGTGAAGATTTCTACAGTGCAGGCTCCCCCGACCAGATATCCGATGTGCGCGAATTTGGAGTCCGGGTTGAGCAGGGAATTCTAAACATTTGGAATTTGGGTGTTGAATACTCACTTTTGGTGGAAAATGCCGCCAATGGCAATAAGACCAATGTATTCGGCCTTGGAGAAGGAACCCGCTGGGGGCTCTTCCCGAACAAAGAAAGCAACTGGTTTGACGAGCACGAGCTGGACAACGACCGTACCCGCTATACGCAGAATGCAGGCATCGACAACACCTTCAAAATCGGCAGCCGCATCGAGGTGGAAGCGGGCTACAACTTCGAATTCAAGAAGCAATACCGCAATCTCCAACTTCATGGCGACTACATTCTGGACGACGAAATCTATGGCGATTCCTGGTTTGCTCCTCGCAAGGACCACGCCATCGATACCATTGATTTCGGTGGAAAGAAGACCGCCGTGGATGCAGAACGCTGGGCAGAATACAACGCCCTCTCCTCTGCACCTTATCTTGCTTCCAAGTTCCACGAAAAACTTTACAAGCATTCCTGGAATGCGGGCGTAAGCCTCCGTGCCGCAAAATCCGTATTCAAAGTCAACGGGCTGTGGACTCTGCGCCTGGATGGCTCCGAATTCTACAAGGATGAGCTGATTGAAGATATGGACTTCTCCAACGACACTTGGGCAAAACTGGGCTACTACTATGGTGGATCCAACTACTTCGAGCAAGTTTATCCCGTTTCTGTTACAACGACTCTCAACACCATTCAGAACCGCTTTGTGGTCACTCCCCGCTACAAGAGCTACAAGCGCGACGAAATGAAGGAAATGGAAATTTCCGTCACCGATGAACTGGAAAAGTCCTTCATGAACCGCTTCCTCATCTTGAGTGGCTCCGGCGATTTCCGCTACATGATTACGGACTGGGAAGAAAGTGGTGAAGATTTTGACGAATCCGAGATGGACATCCTCGGGAAAATCAACCTCCGCGTGAACCATACCAAGCACCTCTACAGCGAATGGTATACCGGAGCCGCCATCTATTACCGCCCGGACAACCTTTCCAGCGAATACAAGGATGTCTACGGCGGCATCAACGTGAACTACGTGTTCTAAGGCCGCTGTTGAAGACTTACCGCTATAGAGAACTGGAAGTCCCTCTGGAAAAGAAGGGGGATTTCCGGAAGGTTCTCGCGAGAACCCTGCACCTGCAGCCGGAAGAGATTTTCAACCTGCAGGTGGAGCGTTTTGCGCTGGACAGCCGCCGGAAGGGTTCGCCCCACTGGAGCTACAACGTCATTTTCGACGTGCAGAAGGATCTGCGGGTTGGCGGAAATGCCGCCCGAGGTCTTACGCAGGCGACCTGCGCGATAGATTCGCTGGATAACGACCCGCTTAAGGATTCCATCCCGCTACCCTCCCACATTGATATCGTCGGCGCCGGTCCATCGGGTTTGTGGGCGGCGCTGCACCTTCTGCGGAAAGGCTTTTCCGTAGATTTGTATGAGCAGGGAAAGCCCGTGGAGGAACGCTTCCGCGACATCCGGAAATTCTTCGTGGACCGGATTTTCAACCCAACCAGCAATGTGCTGTTTGGCGAAGGTGGTGCCGGCGCATTTAGCGATGGAAAGTTGAACACCCGCAGCCGGAATTTATTCTCCGAAGCCGTGCTGAAAGACATGGTGGATTTTGGCGTGGACGAAAGCGTGGTGACTTTTGCAAAGCCCCATATTGGAACGGACAGATTGGTTCTGATGCTCCGGAAAATCCGCGCAGAAATTGTGCGGTTGGGTGGCAGGATTCACTTCTATACGGCTTTGGAGGATATTGAAATCAAAGACGGAAGGATCTGTGCCATCAAATTGCGGGATTGTGCAAACTCTGGCGCAGTAACCGGTGCGAATGCAGTAAATTGCACAGTTTCCGCGCCAGGCCATTGGCAGCCATGTGAAGCGCTGGTCCTTGCTGTAGGCCATTCCGCCCGCGGGATTTACGAGATGCTTCATGCCCGCGGTGTGGCGCTGGAGAGTAAGGCTTTCGCCATGGGCGTCCGGGTGGAGCACCCGCAAGCCCTCATCAACCTGAGGCAACTGGGCCGCGATGTGGACACACACCTCACAGGCAGTGCCGAATATTTTCTTGCCACCCCTACCCTCAACAAGACCAGCAGCGCCTACAGTTTCTGCATGTGTCCCGGCGGCGTTCTGGTACCCTGCGCCTCTGAGCCCGGGACTCTCGCCACAAACGGCATGAGCTACAGCCGCCGTAACGGCCCTTTTGCCAACGGAGCCATCGCGGTCCCTATTGAGGCTGGTGCAGCGGGCTTTGATGTCAAAACCGCAGGAACGCTTTTTGGCGGCCTTGATTTTCAGCGGAAAATTGAAAAGGATGCGTTTGATGTGGGCGGCAAAGGTTATGCAGCGCCGGCCCAGAGCATCAAGGCTTTCCTCGCCGGGCAAACAGACAAATCTCTCCGCAAATCCACCTACCCCTGCGGACTCGTGGCAAGCAATCTCTGGGACTGGATGGACAAGAAAATCTGTCAGAGCCTGGCGGAAGGCTTCCAGAATTTTGAGCGGAAGATTCCCGGGTTCATTGAAGAAGGCATGATTGTGGCACCGGAAACCAGGACCAGTTCCCCCCTGCGGATGACCCGCAACAACAATACCTTGGAAAGTGTCAACACACAAGGCCTTTTTGTGCTGGGCGAAGGCGCAGGCTATTCCGGCGGAATCGTCACCAGCGCTGCCGATGGTGTGCGTCTGGCTGTTCGCGGACGGCGATAATCAGTTGACAGGCTATTCAAACAGCCCCTTAAAGCATTTTCGGAACTTGTCGTACTCTGGGTCCTTTCCCAGCGCCGTGTAGGCATGGCCCTCTATCAGATTATGTCCCGTAAACTGGTCGTTCGTCGCATATTCTTTTGATAGGCACACGTCCTCCGTGGCGTCAATCATTTCCGGATGGAAAAGGCAGGAATCTCCATCGGCAACGATTTTGAAGGGGTAACTCATTTTCTTCTCGTTGTGCACCAGGTTCTCTGCGGAAAGTTCAAACCGCTTCCCCTTCCGGGTAAATGCAATGGACGTATTGGTCCGCACAAAATCCTCGCAGGGCGCACAGTATTCGAGCCATTCCTCTTCCGTCAAATGGACTTCATGGGTGAACATAAAATTCCAGTCCGGATTCCAGACGTAGGTGTCATTGTATTCCTCCACTTGATGCGGATGCCAAGTTCCATCCTGCTCGGCAACAATATCCTGCATCATCAAGGTAAAGGCTTCCGTGCTCGTGATAGGAGCGTCATCCTTGAGGGAATACTCCCATATTGCCGTAAGACCGGAGACAATGAGATATTTGGGCGTGAAGATTTCGCTCTCATCCTCCAGCCGAATCCAGCGGCCACCCAGGGCGCTGCCGTCATTTGTCTCCCGCAGGTAGGTTTCCACAACGGACTCTGAATAAGAGAAAGCAAGAGTATCTCCAGAAAGACGGTAATCGCGATATTTGTCGGATTCATCCCTTTTGGGGTCCCACACCAGTTTCCCGTTCTTGGCGTAACACATGCCATTGAAATGGTAGACTATGTAGGAATGGAGGGTGTCGAATACATAATACCGCAATATATCGTCGGTAATGAGGTCCGACTTTTGGCTGGGGAGAATTTTATTTCCAATGGAATTGCTGGAATCGTCATCAGGAACCGTTGGCGTGGAGCAACTGCAACAAATGATGCAGCTCAATGCGCCAAGGATATATGCAAATGGGCTTGTTATGACGATGCGTTTCACCATGGGTTCCAGGGGAAATATACTATTTTTCGTCCCTGATTTTAGGAACCATTCTGCCTACAAACGGGAGTTTTGGTATTACGGCTTCCTGCCTGAACAGTTCCTCGGTCCACTTGATTGCCGCATGTGGGGCATCTTTCGCAATATGGTCGGCAGCCTCGTGGATTCTTTGCAACGCAATATCGGACCACTTAACGTTTGGCACGGCCATACCTGTTGGCTGGCAGCTTCTTGACTTCGGCTGTGGTGTAAAAGGAAAACGCCCCCAAGGGCGACAAAATCTAGCCTAAAATAAAGGATTTCATTGAATTTTTCTGATTTTTTTCAACGGCAAACCGATTGCCAACCCGCATAAAATAAGGTGTTTTAGCAAAAGACATCTTATAGGGGGCTCTTTTGGAACCCGAGGAAAACTCGACTATCCAGGGGGACCGACACCCTCCCCGTCCACGAATTAGGAGACGCCCCTACCCGCGAGGATGGGGAGAACATCGACAACGGGGGCATCACCACAGCCTCCGCGCAACTGGAATCTGGTACGTCTCCAACCAATATGCCCCGAGTGGGGCAGAACGAGGCCCACCCACGGATTCAGGGTGGCGGACGACCCGCGCAGGGGTCTATGTCCTTTTCCCCGGAAGAGGCTGCGCAATCTGATCTTATAGGGGCTCTTTTTGAACTCGAGGAAAACACCGGCTTCAGGTTCTCGGAGCGCTCCTTCATCATCCTGACATACACTTCGAACTGTTTGTCGTCTATGGTTGCGTTGATGATATCTGCCATGGGGTTGCATTTCCTTGGGAAAAGAGGTATATTAGAGGGAGAGGTTAAGCATGATCACGGTTGACAAAGAAACGGAAAAAATCGAATTCTACAAGAAGCATGAAGGAGATAAAATTTGGCATGTTCGTTATATCGGGCAATGTGGAGTTCACGCTGTTTCTTTTGACAAAAAGAAAATTTTATTCATTTTTGGAGACTACCCTAAAAATTTTTCAAAAGAAGAAAAAGCTTTGTTTGACAAAGAGAATCCATATTGGGTAAAATTCTTTAGCAATGATTAACATTTTTGATTTAATTTTTTGATTGCGTGTTAAAGAATCCTATCAACTCCCTAAATTTCGGGGAGTCTTTTATTTTTTCTATGTCGATTAAGTAACTATACTCCCTATCTTCAATTTTAGATGTTGTTTCAAATCTTTCATTAAGATCCTCGACAGTTAAAGGCTTAAACCCATTCTTTCATCTTATAGGGGCTCTTTTTGAGCACGGGGAAAACAAAACAGAGCCCCGTAGGGGCTTTTTTGTTATATTGAAAAAAGCGATGAAAGTGCGTTTTTGTTTCTTTATATTGTGCGCCATTCTTTTGCAGGCGTGCGTTGGTCGACCCACGACGAGTTCTCCTAAAAAAGAGAAACTTGTTGTTTATATGCAAGAAGTAGAGCCAAGTCAAGATACGGCTAGCAACAGAAATGATTATATTGGAATTTTTCAAATGTTTGAAACAGAGCGTGAGAATTATTACGCAACCTTTGAAAAGATTCCTTTGGATTCCTCGTGGATTGTTGTGAGGACCATTTATTACGATGCAGACATGAGTGATTCTTTGATGGAATGGGAATCTATTAAGAAGGACACTTTAAACGATACAGCTACTTACACAAGAATTGTAACATCCCTGAAAGGTTTTGAATCGGAAACTTTAATGGTTAATCCCAATCGAATCCCTTTTGCATCAATAAATGTGTCCTTTAGGCATGAAGGTAAACTTGCGTATGCGATTGCACAGGGACCGGGAGGAGTTACGCAGTCCCTGAAGATGGAAACCATAACTAGGGAAATTAGTAAATGGATACGAGATGATTTTGTAAGGGTGGAGTTGACTCCTGATAGCAACTTGATCCGTGCAAGGTCAAAGCTAGAAGAACAGATAACATGCAAAGTTTATAAGGAAGTGGAGAAAAACGGTTTTCTGCCTAATGGGAAGGATGACCCAAGAAAGTTTGTTGTGACAAAAGGCGAAAGTCAACTGCATTTTGATTTTTCAAAATTGAAACCTGACGAACGCATTGCATGCCGTTCGTATATTGGTTATATCGGTTTTTGGGTTCCGTAAAATTTGCAAAAAAAACAAGGGCTTTCTAACCCATTGAATAATGATCCTTATAATATCGATAATACTGTGCAGAATAAAACACAGGGTATAGATGATTGGATTAAATCTTATAGGGGCTCTTTTTGAACACAGGGAAAACTTAAAATAGAGGTAATCAAAATGAATAAGAAACAAGCTTTTTTGTCAATCGCTCTTGCCGCGTTCTTAGCATCGTGTTCTGACGATAGCAATAGTTGGAACGCTAGCGAAGTCTGTCCAGAAAGCGGTCGCGGAACGTTCATTGATGAACGTGACGGACAAGTGTATAAATACACGACTATTGGCAACTAGGTTTGGATGGCAGAGAACTTGAATTACAATGTTGATTATAGTACCTGCTATGACAATGATAAATTAAATTGCGACTTTTGGGGGCGTTTTTACGCGTTGCAAGAAGGAGATTCAGATATTCTTGATTGGAATAAAGTGGATACAATATGTCCTGTTGGATGGCATTTGCCATCAAATGAAGAATGGTCTCAAATGATTGGAACAGTTGGTGGATACCAAGATGAACCAACAGCTCTTAGGTTACAAAGTACATCATCTTTGTGGGATGAAAGCCGAGAAAAGGGTACTGATGATTGTGGTTTTTCTGTAATACCAAGTGGATACCTGTACGAATCAGGGAAGGGAACTTATATGTATTATGGAGGAAATTTTTGGTCGTCAACAATGAAAGACGCGTATGGGGCATATGAAATCGGTATCGGTGGCGTTGTTGGTAACATAAATAGCTCTGGCGAACATCAATTATCTATTCGCTGTATAAGGGATTGATATATCTTATAGGGGCTCTTTTTGAGCACGGGGAAAACTTGTAAATTCTTATTTACGCTTTTGAAGCTCGTAAAGGATGGTGTTTTCCATCTTCAAGTCCTCTATCTGCTTCTGTATCTTCTTGATTTTTGACGAAAGAACCCAATTTTCAACTATCAGTGTGAGTAAGACGATGTTAGTCAGTACCAGCATTTGACTACCTCCGATAGAAATATACCTTATTTTTCTGTCATTTTATCCTTAAATCTTATAGGGGCTCTTTTTGAACCCGAGGAAAACAAGATTAACCCCAAAAGTTAAACTAGATGTTAAAATTTGACAGTGGAATAATGTATATTATTGATATGACGCAAGAAGAAATCAAAGAATATAATGAACGTTCAAAGAAGGAATTTGAATCTTTTCATATTTCTTTATTTGAATCGAAAGAGGATAAATGGGGTCTTTTCGTTCCGTTGTTTTTGTTTTTTGCCGGAATGTCTGTTCCGTTCTTTACTGACAGGGCTCTTTATATGTGGTTCGCCTTGGTTCCGTTTTATTTGTATGATTTTACAATAATGAGTGTTGCCTGTATTTCTGATGAGATCAAGAAAAATGCTTCAGGTGCCATGGCCGTAACTTTTGGAGTTTCGCTGATTTTGACAATTTGTTGGGCTTCGTTTATGGATGACTCGTATGGGCCGCTGAATTCGATTGCTTTGATGGGTGTTTTTAATTTGGTTCCGTCTATAGTCTGTTATTATATGGATATTCTTTTTAAGAACATACATCTATAAAAAAGATGGTTCAAAAATCTATTATTTTATTTAGCCATGCTCTATATTTAGGGTATGGCTTCTGTAATTAACACTGTTTTAGGTTTTAGTTTCAAATCTTATAGGGGCTCTTTTTGAGCATGAGGAAAACAAACTCGGATTCGTGGATGCCGTCATTTTCTACAAGGAACTCGTATGAAACATTTTTTCGCAATCTCCCTAGCCATGACCGTCAGCCTGTGCAGCGCAACCTTCGCACAGGAAAACGCGGTACAGCCCATCCCGCCTGCAAATGACGAGGCGCAATATGTCGAACCGCAGATTCAGGATTCAAGCCTAGCAGCCAATGAAAGCAATAAGCAGGAACTCAAGAACAGGCACACCCTAGGCATTGAATATGGATTTTTGACAGTAAGCGATTTTATCGGTGCCTTAAGCACGGCCCTGACGTCACTCTTTTCTTTAGGAAACGATGAAGACCCCACACTAATCGTCGGTGCATTTTCCATTAACTATGGCTACAAGGTCAACGACATGTTCGAAACGGGTCTCGTCGCCAATTTTGCCATGCCCACCCAGGACCTCTTTTTCCTTACCTTCATGCCGAGGGCGAAAATCAATTTCAACAACAACGGATTCGTGAACCCCTACATGGAACTGGATGCCGGCGTAATGGCCGCTATCGGCAAAGGCGTCGTTCCGATGGGTCACCTAACACTTCTCGGACTTGAGATTGGATGGGTCCACTTTCAACTGCTCGGGTGGGGCCAGCGCGGCCTATTCAACATCGGTTTCAACATTCCGTTCTAATCACGTCTTTTCAAAATTTCCTATTTTCCCTATTGACTCGTCCCTTGGGGGCGGGTCTATATTTAATCTTATAGGGGCTCTTTTGGAACCCGAGGAAAACTTGAAGATTCGGCAATTCTTTGACACAAATCCCTGATCAAGGAATTAAGTGCAAATTTCAACAAAATCATACCATTACGATACCATTTAGGTTGCATTTTTGTATATTTAATATGAAATAGGAGCCTAATATGTCGCAAATAGCCTTTAGCGTTAGAATGGATAGCAATCTGAAGCAGGAGTTCGATTCTCTTTGTGAAGAATTCGGTATGTCTATGGCTACGGCCATTAACATTTTCGCCCGCACGGTGGTTCGCGAAGGACGTATTCCCTTTGAGGTTTCATCTCACAAAACGGCTCCGTTAATGGCGGCTGATGTGCGCGGATGCTACAACGCCTCCCCCAAGCGTTCCGCCAGCCAGATGCTTCGAATTATGCAGGCTCTTTCTGCAGAAGCGCAAGAGGCTGGAGTTGCAAACATGAGTCTTGATGAAATCAACGCCGAAATCGATGCCGCAAGGAACGGTATTTAGTGCGCTGTGCGGTCATCGACACAAATGTCATCGTTTCAGCCTTACTGAAATGGGATTCCGTTCCAGGCAAAGTTTTGCAGGCTGTTTTTGAAGGCAACGTGATTCCCGTTTATAACGAGGATATTCTAAACGAATATAGGCTTGTACTAAACCGAGAGAAATTTCATTTTCCAAAGATGTTGCTAGAAGCAACCATGAATCAAATAGAAATTCTGGGTGTTGCTGAAAAGGATTTGGCAGAAATCGTAGAAAACATACCCGACCCAAAAGATGTCGTCTTTTATTCTGTCGCCCTAGCCCATGGGAAGACAACCGAAACGCATCTCGTTACAGGAAATATAAAGCATTTTCCATCAACGCCCATTATCGTTACCCCACGGGATTTTTTAGAAATGCTGAAAAAGTAGATTTCTTCTTTTTTTCAATCCATTGCTCTTTTTGAACCCGGGGAAAACACCTGGCAGATAATGGAATTGTTGCCAGCAGCAAAAGTCACTGCGGAATTGGACAATTTCATTGCCGAAGGTGGCTTACCCAAAACGCTGGACTATACCAATATCGAGGACGGCGCATCGGCAAGCTAGAATGCGATTTTATCATGCGACGAAAACATTCCGAATACAGTTATATCCAAGTTGCGATGACCATCATGAATAATGTTGATACGGAAAATCGGGAATTCAAGCCCCTGGAATCCATAAGAGACAATTATCCAAAGTATGTCATGACGAGAAACGACATGATTCAACGAAGAAACGGTATTGTGCATGCAAATATAGGGCCGTTCATGAAAGATGGGAAATCTTTCTGAACATGAAGTAAAACGAACAGGCTTGACAGAGCCGATATTGTTATTATCTATATTTGAAGCTCAATTCCACAGAAGGATTCACGTATGAAGAAGCTGCTTCTCTCCTCCGCGGTTCTCGCTACATTTGCCCTGTTCAGCGCCTGCGGCGACGACAGTTCCAGTGGTCCTGAAGAGGAGTCTAGTTCTTCCATCGAGGTTGAGGACGAATCCTCTTCCTCCGTTGAAGAAGAGGGCAAGTCCAGCTCCAGCGAAGAAGAGAGTTCTTCTTCCAACGTCATTGCGAGCAGCTCGTCTGCGAAGCAATCTAGCTCCAGCGGCGAGGCTGAGAGCAGTTCCTCGATTGCAGAGGAAAGTTCCTCTTCCAACGTCATTGCGAGCTCCTCGGGAGCGAAGCAATCCAGCTCCAGCGAAGAAGATTCTTCCAGCAGTGAAGAAAGTAGTTCCAGCGAAGAAGCAACCAGTTCCAGCAGCGAGGCTGAGAGCAGTTCCTCGATTGCAGAGGAAAGTTCCTCTTCCAACGTCATTGCGAGCTCCTCGGGAGCGAAGCAATCTAGTAGCAGCGAGGAAGATTCTTCCAGCAGTGAAGAAAGTAGCTCCAGCGAAGAAGAAAGCAGTTCCAGCGAAGCCGTGGCGGAGGTGATGCCTTCCGACACCTATGATTGCAAAACGTACAAATGCGTTTCTACGGGTTATCTGAATCAGGATATGCTTGACACCAATGGCTACGGCGAAATCCTGGACACCCGCGACGGCCAGGTGTACAAGGTGGTGACCATCGGCGAGGGTGCAAAAGCCCAGACCTGGATGGCGCAGAATTTGAACTACGAAGTCCCGTTTAGGGACTACGAAGACACGTTGAGTTATTGCTACGACAAATTTAGTGTCAATTGCCTCGATCGAGGTGGTCGCCTATACACCTGGGCGGCAGCTATTGACTCGGTTGGCTTGGCAAATGATTCTAAAAATCCCCGGACCTGCGGATATGGTAAACCCTGTTGGCTGGCTGTTGTTAAGGGCGTTTGCCCCAGTGGCTGGCACCTGCCCAGCAAGGCGGAATGGGATACCTTGTTCACGAACGTTGGAGGAATAAATACGGCGGGAACAGAGCTGAAGTCCAGCCTGACGGAATTCTTCAGTTGGAATGGACGCAATAGAGGGGATAGCTACGGCTTTTCCGCTGTACCTGCAGGCATCAGACTCTTCAATGGCAATTTCCGCGAATTGGGCACCAGCGCCTACTTCTGGTCGTCTAGCGAACTGGATGAGTACTCCGCCTACCACATGCGATTGGACAACGGCGAGAGTGCCAACCTGAGCAACTACAATAAGTCCAGCGCGCTCTCTGTTCGGTGTATCAAGGATTAGTTCAAAGCTGTGCTTTGAATCGGTCCTATGACGCTCGCTTGTCAAGGACAAGCCCCACAGCTTTCTAGTCTACTGTGCAGATTGGCTTGACAGAGTCAAAACAAATAGTGCACAAATTGACACTCTTTGTCAAAAATTTTTATTATATTTGATTTCGTCATGTGGCGGCGCATATTCTTAAACACCCGTTTATGAACAATGTATCCACCACGAATGTTCAAAAAATTGTTAAAATTGGGTCAAAAACGGCAATTGCACTTTTTACGACTGTTTTAAGGCGAATCTATGGCAAGTAATTACGACGAGAGAAACATCAAGACTTTGGAGTGGTACGAGCATATCCGGATGCGTCCGGGCATGTACATCGGTAAGCTTGGGGACGGACAGAGCCCCGACGACGGCATCTACGTTTTGGCAAAGGAAGTCATCGACAACTCCATCGACGAATTCGCCATGGGCGCAGGCAAGAAGATTATCATCGAGATGAGCGACCACTCCTGCCGGGTCCGGGACTTTGGCCGCGGCATTCCTCTGGGCAAGGTGGTGGACTGCGTCTCCAAGATGAACACCGGCGGAAAGTACGATTCCGAGGCCTTCCAGAAGTCCGTGGGCATGAACGGCGTGGGTACAAAGGCAGTGAACGCCCTCTCCACAAACTTCGTGGTCCAGAGTTTCCGTGACGGCCGCTGCAAGCGGGCCGAATTCAGCAAGGGCATTCTGGTGAAGGAATATCGTGAATGCGCCACCAGCGAAAAGAACGGCACCGAAATCTACTTCGAACCCGACGCGAGCCTTTTCAAGAATTACCGCTTCCTCCCCGCCTACATGGAGGAGAAAATCTGGAACTACGCCTACCTGAACACGGGCCTCACCATGGTCATGAACGACAAGACCTACGTGAGCCCCAACGGCCTTCTGGATTTGCTCAAATCCCGCGTGGACGATTCCATCCGCTACGACATCATCCACTGCAAGTTGAAGGATCTGGAGTTCGCCCTCACCCACTCCAACCAGGAAGGGGAACACTACTTTAGTTTCGTGAACGGCCAGCACACCACCCAGGGTGGTACACATCTGGCGGCCTTCCGCGAAGCCGTGGTCAAGGGCATCCGCGACCACTTCAAAAAGGAATTCGACGCAAGCGATGTGCGCAACTGCATCATCGGCGCTGTTTCCGTGCGCATTCAGGAGCCGGTTTTCGAATCCCAGACCAAGACAAAGCTGGGCAGCACCACCACCGCTCCCAACGGGCCCGCGCTCCGCTCCTGGATTGTGGATAACGTTTCGAAGGAACTGGACAACTACCTCCACAAGAACGAAACGGTGGCAAAAGCCATTCTCGACCGCATCAACCAGAACGAAAAGCTCCGCAAGGAACTGGCTGGCGTGAAGAAACTGGCCAACGAGCGCGCCAAGAAGGCAAACCTCAACAACAAGAAGCTCCGCGACTGCAGCGTCCATTTGAGCGACGCGAAGAACCCCCTCCGCAACGAGACCATGATTTTCATTACCGAGGGTAATTCTGCATCCGGCTCCATCACCAAGGCAAGGAACCCCAAGACCCAGGCGGTCTTCAGCCTCCGCGGTAAGCCCAAGAACAGCTTTGGCCTCACGAAGAAGCTGGTGTACGAGAATGAGGAGATGAACCTGCTCCAGGCGGCATTGAACATCGAGAACGGCCTCGAAGACCTCCGCTACGACAAGGTAATCATCGCTACCGATGCCGATGTGGACGGCATGCACATCCGCCTTCTCATGATGACTTTCTTCCTGCAGTTCTTCCCGGAACTGGTGGAGCAGAAGCACCTGTACATTCTCCAGACGCCGCTGTTCCGCGTGCGCCAGAAGCAGGGCGCCAAATACGAGACCCGCTTCTGCTACGACGAAAACGAGCGCGACATGGCGAAGGATGAACTCTCCAAGGGCAAGGGCGAAGTGGAAATCACCCGATTCAAAGGCCTTGGCGAAGTGAACCCGGATGAGTTCAAGAACTTTATCGGCGAGGACATGCGCCTGGAAAGCGTGACTATGCCTCCCGACGCCTCCCTCGGCAAGATGCTGGAATACTACATGGGCAAGAACACTCAGGCCCGCCAAGACTACATCGTGGAAAACCTGAGAACCGAAGCTGTGGAAGAACTTTAATTTGAGGAAATGGAAAGCGCCGCGACCCAAAGGCTATAAATTATGGATGAAGAACTGAATACTCTCGGACTTTCGAACGCAAACCATCTGGAAAAGCTCTACAACGGATGGTTTTTGGACTATGCTAGCTATACCATCCTAGACCGTGCCGTCCCCTATTTTGAAGATGGTTTGAAGCCGGTGCAACGCCGCATTCTCCACACCATGTTCAAGACCAATGACGGCAAGTACCACAAGGTGGCAGGTATCGTGGGCGACACCATGCACTTCCACCCCCATGGTGATGCTTCCATCTATTCCGCCCTGGTGAACATTGGCCAGAAGAATTTGCTGGTGGATACCCAAGGCAACTGGGGAAACCCCCTTACCGGCGACGAGGCTGCAGCACCCCGTTACATTGAAGGACGTTTGACACCATTCGCCCTGGAAGTGCTATTCAATCCGGAAACTACGGAATGGATCCCGAACTACGACAGCACGGAGCAGGAACCGGTGATGCTTCCGGCCAGATTCCCGCTCTTGCTCGCCCAAGGTGCAGATGGTATCGCTACAGGTCTTGCCACCACAATCCTCCCCCACAACTTCAAGGAACTCTGCCAGGCCAGCATTGACTACCTGCGTGGCCGCAAGTTCACCCTGTATCCGGACTTCTTTACCGGCGGAATCATCGATGTTAGCGAATACAACGATGGTGAACGGGGCGGCCGTCTGAAGGTTCGCGCCCGCATCGAGAAGCTGGACAACAAGACTCTCGTCATCAAGGAAATCCCATACAGCACCACCACTGAGACGCTGATTGATTCCATCATTGCCGCCAACGACAAAGGGAAAATCAAAGTCAAGCAGATTGTGGACCACACTGCCGAAAATGTGGAGATTCTCATCCATCTGCAGCCGGGAACCGACCCCCAGATGGCAATTGACGCCCTCTACACCTTCACGGACTGCCAGATTTCCCTGGCGGCCAACTCCTGCGTCATCGTAGATAAGAAGCCGAAATTCCTGAGCACAACGGAAATTTTGAAGCTTTCCACAGACCATACAGTGGAACTCCTCAAGTGGGATTTGGAAAACCAGCTGAAGCACCTGGAAGACCGCTGGCACATGACCAGCCTGGAAAAAATCTTCATCGAAAAGGAAGTCTACGAGGTCATCAAGAAGGCAAAAGACCGCGACGAGATGGTGGAACTCATCGACGAAGGCTTAAAGCCATATGTAAAGCGCTACCTCCGCCGCGGTGTGACCCGTGAAGAGATTCTCAAGCTGGCTGAAATCCCAGTCCGCCGCATCAGCCGCTTCGACCGCAAAAAAGCCGACGAACTCATGGCGGAATTGGACGAGAAAATCGCCCAGGTCCACTACGATTTGGAACACATTACCGACTACGCTGTCAACCACTTCAAGAACATCCTGAAGAAGTATGGCGAAGGCAAGGACCGCAAAACGGAAATCGGCGAATTCGGCATGGTGAACGCCGTCCATGTGGCCCTCGCCAACCAGAAACTCTACGTGAACCGGAAGGAAGGCTTCCTCGGCACCGGCATGAAGAAGGAGGAATACCTCTTTGACGTGAGCGAATACGACGATCTCATCGTCTTCAAGGCCGACGGCAGCTTCAAGGTGGTCCGCGTCAGCGACAAGGACTTCGTAGGTAAGGACATCGTCCTGGTGGAGAAATTCAACAAGGAAGACGAACGCCACATCTACAACGTCATCCATCAGGATGGCAAGGATGGAACGGCCTACATCAAGCGCTTCAACGTGGGCGGCGTGACCCGCGACAAGGATTATTACATGGGCAAAAACAAGCCCGGTAGCCGCCTCCTGTACATGTCCAGCAACCTGAACGGTGAAGCGGAAGTCGTGGAAGTGGTTCTAAAGCCTCGCCCGCGCATCAAATTGAACTTCGAGGTAGATTTCAGCTCCATCGAGGTGAAGAACCGCGGAGCCATGGGCAACATCGTCACCAAGTATCCCGTGAAAACGGTAAAGCGCATCCGCAAGGGCGTGAGCACCCTTGGCGCCCGCATCATGTACTTCGATGCCCTCAGTGGCGTCATCAGCACCCAGAAGAAGGGCGAGCGGATTGGTGAATATGGCGAGAAGGACAAGATTCTCATCGTGAAGGAGAACGGTACCGCCCGCATTCACGACATGGCGGACCCCATCCTGGTGGGAACTGGCGTCAAGTACGTCCACAAATTCGACCCGAGCCAGGTCTTCACCATCCTGTACTTTGAGGGAGGAAACTTCAACTACATGGTGAAGCGCTTCAATCTGGAAGGCTGCCCCATGACTACGGAATTCAGCCTCATCAGCGAGCACAAGGATTCCCGAATGGTGGAATTCTTCGCAACAGATGATGCACGCCAGCTCATGGAATACCAGGTAGGCCGCGAAGTCCAGAAGGAAGAACTGGATTTGACGGAAGTTGCCGATGTAAAGGGCTACAAGGCTCTAGGGAGCAAGTTCACCGCTCAGAAAGTGAAGCGCACGAGCCGCATCTCTCCGCCGGACCCCTTCGACGACAGCGCCCCCGATGAAGAGGGTGACACCGAGCAGGACGAACCCAGTTTGTTCTAGATTACCCCTTTCGTGAACTTAAAAGAGGAAGTCCTTTGGACTTCCTCTTTTAGTGGAAAAATGTATATTACCAGTATGGCCGACGAAGAGTTGAAAAAATACAGGCTAAGTTCCATGGAAGAACCTTCCGATGAATTATTGGAGGCTCTTATGGAACGTGTTGGTGCAGCAGCCCGGGAATCAACCTTCAGAGCAGAGGCCGCCAAGCAACGTATGCAGGCGAACGTTTTGGTTCAAATAGCTAACAAAAAAGCGCATTGGGGAATATAATGCCCGAACTGAAGCCAACCCTCTGCATTGTAGCCGGCCCCAATGGATCGGGTAAGACAACCACAACCATTCAGTTATTAAATAATGAATGGGCGGCAGATAGTGTCTACATCAATCCCGACGACATCGCCCAAAAAACCTTTGGCGACTGGAATTCGCCCGATGCAGTTTTAAAAGCAGCGAAACTTGCCACGGACATGCGATACAAATGTCTTGACGAAAGAAAGAATTTCGTCTTTGAAACAGTTTTTTCGTCAGATGAAAAAATTGAATTTATCCGCAAGGCAAAAGAAGCCGAATTTTTCATCCGCTTGTTTTTTGTTTGCACAAACGACCCGGCAATCAACGTTCTCCGTATAACAAACCGATATCTTAACGGAGGACATGAAGTTCCAATTTCTAAAATCATATCGCGCTATTACAAATCTCTTGCCAACGCAGCCTTGGCATTTTCTTTGGTGGACAGAGCCTACGTCTACGACAATTCCATAGAAAACGAGTTGCCACGATTGCTGTGCCGCATGGTTGATGGGAAAATGTTCAAAAAATACGTGGAAAATTTGCCACAATGGGCCGCTGATTTGGTTTAATTTACACTTTTCGCGTTCTAAACCTGCACCAGATGATATGTGCGGCGCTTGGCCAGCATGTCATCGCAGGTGATGAGTCCCTTCTCGCAAAGGTCCAGCAAGTCGCGGTTTGCCGTATCCGAGGAACACTTCCCCAAGTGAGCCCAATTCTTTGAAGAAATCTTTCCCTCATAACCATTGAGGTACAGGTTGAGGATTTTCTTCTGACGGGCGGACAGCGGCACCTCCGCAAAATGATTCCAGAAGTTCGTCTTCACAAGAACCCGGTCCAGGCACTCCTCCGCCTCCTGCAAAGAAAACAGGAGCGTGTGCATGAACCAAACCAGCCACCTTGTAATATCTCCCGTACCATTCTGAGTCTCCTCCAGAATGCGGTAGTAGTTTTTGCGGTCCTTGTTGATTTGGCCCGACACATTGTAAAAACGCATCCGCAGCTCCTCGCCCCGAGCAAGCTGCATATCCGCAAGAATTCGAGCCAAACGTCCGTTGCCATCCTCAAAGGGGTGAATGCAGACAAACCAGAAGTGGGCTATTGCAGAACGGATAACCCAGGGCTTGTTATCGTAGCCGTTGAACCACTCCAAAAAGCGGCGCATCTCAAAGGGTACCCGCTCGGGCTTGGGCGCCTCGTAATGCACGCGCTCCCTACCGAACATTCCAGAAACCACCTGCTCCTCGCAAGTTCTGTACCTCCCCACCTCTAGGCGGGAACCGCGGCTATGACCATCCTGAAAGAACGCCGACTGCCAGCCCCACAATTTCTCGTCGGTCAGCAACTGGTCGTAATGCTCCATGGCAGAGACCATCACCTCCACCACCGCCTCTATCCTATGGGACGGGGCGATGTTCGTGTCGTTCTCGATGCCAAGCCGATTCGCCACCGAAGAGCGGACCTCATCCATATTGAGTTCAATTCCCTCAATCTCCGACGAGCGAACCACATCCTTGGTCAAGTTATCCGCCAGATTCTTGATGCGGTTATCAAAACCAAGGCCCAAAAGACGACCATACAGCACACCCTGAGCATGGCACACCTTGCTCACTAGAGGGTCCACCTCCGCCGCATTCCAGTAAAATTGCGTCCAATTCGGTTTCTCGTGAATATACATAATCGCCTCGATAGCGTAAATATAGCAATAATGACGCATAAATTGCGGCATTATTTGATAAAAAATGACGCAAAGCCGAAATTACCTTAAAATTTCTGATATAATGACGCAAATTTTATAAATGATTAGGCCAAACGGGGCTTGCCCGTCCAACCCAACTTCTCTTTGAGGGCACCGACAAATCCTGTATGGCGCATGCGGATGAATGTAGTCACCGCCTTGCTTTCGGTGAGGACAACGGACTCGCCGGGATTCAAAACCGTGGTAATGCGGCCATCAAAAACGATGTCCACGGGGCGTTCCACCGTAGAAGAAATCTTCAGGGTCTTGGGCGAAAGAGAAAGCACCAGCGGGCGCATGGAGAGGCTACTGGGAGCCACAGGCGTGAGCACCACTGCGGGCGTCGCCGGATGGATAATAGGACCGCCCGCCGCCAGATTATAGGCGGTAGAACCTGTCGGCGTAGAAACCAGAAGGGAATCCGCCCAATATTCCGTGAGGGCAGTGCCGTTATATTCCACATTCACGTTCACCATGCGTTCAGGAGCATGAGCGCGGACATGTACTTCATTCAAAACCGTCTGCTTGGAGATGCACTTTTTGCCCCGCATGACACTAGCATCAATCATCATGCGCTCGCGGGTGGAGAAATCGCCTGCGGCAAGGTCGTCCAAGGTGCGCTTGAGATCTTCCACGCGGGTTTCCGCCAGAAATCCCACACGGCCCGCGTTCACGCCGAGAATAGGGATGCCATAGCCGAGGGCAATGTGAGCCGCAGTCAAAACAGTACCATCGCCACCAATGGCCAGAAGCAAATCGCACTTGCGGAGTGCAGATTCCTTGACAACGCGGATGGGTTTGTTGGCAAGCCCGCGGAGGGATTCAAGAGCGCAGAAGGTCACGTCCTTGTGAATCAAGGCCCACACGGAAATCTGATTCAAGGCGCAAGCCAAGTCGGCGCTTTTGTCTTTGAAACCAACAATTCCAATCTTCTTGAACATGGAGGCCTGAGGATTAATCTTCAAGGAAATCACGATTCAACCTCCTCTGTTTTCTCCGAAACTAGCACCTGCTCGAGCTTTGCGAGAATTCCCGGATAAGTCGCTTCCACCAAATCCGCACCTTTGATAGGTTCGTCATTTTGAAGGGCAAGCGAGAGAACCGTCAATGCAAGGCCGACTTCCGGCCATTCGCCTGCGCTAAAGTCACTCCCCTTGAGGATAGTTTCCATACCACGGATGACCATGCCATCTTCGTAGACGCCCACTTCCACGCCCGTCTTCCGGAGGTTTTCTGCCAGAAATTCATTCATGGGCCGCATTGCAGTGCGGTTTTCCTTGGGCAGGCGGAGGATAGTTTCACCCTCTGCAAAGCAGGCGGCAACAGCCAGAAGCGCATACTCGCTGAGACTAGATGCCACAGCGTCTTCGCCAAAACGGCGCCCCTGCAAGCGTTTGCCTGCGGCCATGGGGAACACATCCAAATCGCCAAACACGTCGCCAAACTTTTCGCGACGAGTGGCGTTGTCCACATTCACACCCATGCGCTTGAGGCAAGAAATCGCTCCCGAGCGGCTGGTGTTCAAATCCACATTGAGAATCTTGACCGCATTTTCCTTCGGGACATTCCCCACTGCCGTCAAAACGACAATCGACACAGCCTCGGAGGTATCTCCGGGAACAAAGTAGTCGTGGGCGGTAAGCACGCGGGTCTCGGAAAGTTCCGTGGTCTGCGTGCGCTCAATTTTTTTGCCCTGCGCCATCATGAGGCGGCGTTCGAACTCGCTCAACTGCTCCATGCCGCGGCCCTCGTACTTGAGCGCCACGCCAAAGAACTGGAACATTCTCGTGAGCTGATCCCGAACCGGAGATTTCTCTTCAAAGGTGAGGTATTCGCTCCGAACAAGGGCCCGAATGAGGAGGCGGTTTCGCATGATGTACGGGATGCTGCCCGAGGTATCCTTCCTGATACTGGGCTCTGCAGGCTCGAAACTGAAGACGAACTTTCCCGGTTCATCGATTTGCGGCTTTATCTTGAAGTACTTCTGCAAAAGCTGCTTGGCGGATTCCAACGGCGAAGCGGAGTCCGCACCCGAAGTAACATCGCCCGAAGTAACATCGCCCGCGGTTTCTGGCGCAATAAAAGTATAAAGCTGCTCGGAATCCTTGCTGGCTAGCGTCCAGAGAAGCACATTTTCCAGCTCCCCAAAATCACAGGGCAGAACCGAAGGCAGGCTATACTGGAAGCCCTTCCCCGTCAGCACCAACTGATGGCCCTGAGTTGCATATTCCAATCCGAATTCCTTGAGGGCATTAGCAAAACGCTCCGCACCACTTGGCCATGAAAAATCCTCCAGAACCGTACGGCCATTGACAAGCAATGCCATCACGAGTGTGAGGTTCATGCGTTCCCGATCTGGATTCAAAAGAAATTCCATCTACCGTTCCTTTGCCTCGAGCCCGAGATCTCTGAGAATCTGAATTGCGCGAGCTGCCGCGGTCTGCGTCTTGAAGGCAAGAAGCAATGTGCCCGCAATGTTCTCCCGAACCTTCATCAGTTCAATATCCCGAATATTGATGCCGGCCTTCGCCAATGGTTCCATTACCGCCAAAAGTGCGCCAGGCTCATCCTTCAGCATTACCGTCACTTCAAAAAATGCGGCAGAGGCATTGCGTCCTGGAGCAAAAAGGCTTGCACGGCCATCATTACCGGCCTTGAAAATGTCCGCAAGCGCGGCACTGTTATCAGCCTCTGTTGACCCTGCGCCAGGGTTACCAAAAATACCGCCAGCAGGCATTCCGTTTTCCACCACATTGAGTTTTTTCATGGCTTCAATGGTCTTGTCTACGCCATCGCGGACTTCGGTAAGGGCCCGCACCATCTCATCCCGATTGGTGACGGAAATGTCGTGCCACATCCCCCAGCCACTGGCGGCAATGCGTGTCATATCTCTAAATGCCCGGCCCGCGTAATGCTGGTAGTTGTGACTGAGCAAGCGTTCGGGAATGTTCGCCGCCAAGGTGGAACTGAGCATCTGAGGCATGTGGCTCACCCAGGCCATCGTCCTGTCGTGATGCTCCGGAGGGAACACCACCGCGTTCGCCCCGACAAACTTTACCAAATCAAGAAGCGGCGAATAAACAGATTCCTCGGTTCCTTCCGGCGGACAAATGAACCAGTAGGCATTTTCAAAAATAGCCGGGTCGTGATGTTCGCAACCCCGTTTTTCAGAACCCGCCATGGGGTGGCTCCCTACAAAGCGGAAGGGGGCCGACAATTTTGCACCGGCCTTGCAAATCTCCACCTTGGTGCTGCCGATGTCGCTCACCAAGCACGGATTTTGCGGTGTAATCTTGCTTAGGGCGTCAATGCACTTCAAAATGTGAAGGATGGGGCCGCAAAGGAGAATCAGGTCGCTGTCTTTGGACCATTCCTCAGCGGCTTCGTACTCAAAAAATTCATCAGCCAGGCCAAGTTCGCGAGCCCGCGCAAGAGTCGTCGCGGAACTCACTGCACGAATGACCGCAGGCAATTTAGCCTGTTTGACGGCAGCGGCAATGGAACTGGCAAGGAGGCCAAAGCCCACCAATGTGATGCGCTTCATCTAGTCCTCCACCTTGCGAGTCTCTTCCATGATGGCCTGGAAAATCTTCTTGACGGATTCTGCAGTCAGGGGACCACCAGCTTTTACGGCCTTCTCCCCCACAGCTTCCAGGACCTCATTTTCGCGACTGGCATCCAAAACCGGCAAACCCAACTCTTTCTTCAGTTTGCCAATTTCAGCCGCACAAACAGCCCTCTTGTTCAAAAGAGCGATAATTTCGTCATTCATTGCGTCTATGCGGTTTCGCCAGTCATCAATTTCCATGCTGCGAAAAATAGTAAATATCCTGTGAAGGCCATTTTTTAGCGAGGGAGTTATTTATATTTAAGGCATCATGAAGCTTTTACAGAATCCTCCCGATTTGAATAAAATTGCGCGCCCGAACTGGATTGAAATCAATTTAGACGCCCTCTGCAACAACATCCGTTTTATCAGAAGCCAGATTCCCGCCAATACGAAAATTCTCCTTCCTGTAAAAGCGGATTCCTACGGTCACGGAAGCTTGGCCTGCTCTTTTGCCGCTCGTGAAGGCGGTGCGGACTATCTGGGTGTGGCCCACATCAGCGAAGGCATGCTGCTGCGCCAGTATGGCATGGATCTTCCCATCTTGGTGCTTGGCCCCTGCACACCCTCAGACTTTGCCTACTTTGTGGAATTCCAGCTTACGGCTGCCATTACAGATTTGCGTACCGCCATCGCCTTCGACAAGTTCCTGGGCGAAACGGGCACTACCTGCAAAGCTCATTTGAAGATTGATTCTGGCATGAACCGCTATGGTTTTGATGCCGAGGACTTTGACACAATCCGCGCGGTTCTGAACTTGAAGTATCTGCGGTTTGAAGGCATGTTCACTCACCTGGCTACGGCCGATATGCCTGGGAACCCGAAGACGGAAATCCAAATTCAGAGGTTCACCCGTTTGGTGGATGTGTTGCAAGCGGAAGGCTTACGCCCTGCTATTTGCCACTGCAGCAGTTCTGCAGGCACGCTTACCCATCCTGAAAGTCATTTTGACATGGTGCGGCCAGGTCTCGCCCTTTATGGCTACAACTGCATGGGAGCAATGCCTTCTCCGTGGCCCATCAAGCCCGTCATGAAAATCAAGTCTACCATCCGCCACATTCACGAAGTGAAGCCCGGCGAGACGGTTTCATACGGTGGCTACTGGATGGCCCAACAGCCTACGCGGATTGCGACAATCGCCATCGGTTATGGCGACGGCTATCTCCGCGGCGAATACAACAAAGGTTTCGTCATGATTCGCGGGCAACTCTGCCCCATTCTTGGTCGTGTGTGCATGGACGCCACCATGGTGGACGTGAGCCACATTCCCGACGTGCAAGTTGGTGAAACCGTCGATGTGGTGAATGGCGAAATGGACTTCCGCATTTCCATGGAAAGTGTGGCTGACGACCACCACACCATTCCTTACGAACTCACAAGCCGCGTTGCCCGCCGCTTGTACCGCAAGTACTTCTGGAAGAACCGCCTGGTCCGCTGGGATTACCTGCGTCAGGAATTCGGCGTTTCCGAATATCGGGAATACCCGCTGCGGTAAACTGCATACCACATCCCGCAAACCGCTATAGAAATATCATTAAAAAATCCCGAGCCGAAGCCCGGGATTTTAAATTCAGCAACAGCCGGTCAAAATTACCACACGTCCTGTGTAGAAGTCTGACCCTTGATGGTCACCTGATAGCGACCCTTGAAGCCGTGGAATTTGGCCACACCATCCGGGCCTGCGACAGCAGTAGCTTCCGTGGTCCAGACCTTGTGCCACAAATCATAGATGCGCTTTGCAGCTTCCTTCTCGGTCTTGTCGGCCTTGATGATACCGCCATTCTTAATCCAGTGGCGGTTATCCCAGAATCCCCACAGCACGATTCCCACCACAGCCGGATGACTGAAGGCGGAACGGATGAACTTTTCATATTCATCGGCCTGCTTTTCTTCCGTCAGAGTCATGCCCTGATCCCAGGTACCGAAATCCAGTTCCGTCACCTTGATGGGGAGGCCCAATGCAGCCAACTTGTCCAAGCGTTCCTTGATAAGACCTGGAACTACTGGGCGAGCGTTGAAGTGGCACTGGACGCCAATTCCCTGCACGGGAACCTTACGATCCAGCATACCCTTGATGAGGGTGACGTAACGATCTGTTTCGCCTGCGGCCACGACGTTATAATCGTTGATGTAAAGTCGAGCATCGGGGTCAGCCTTATGGGCCCAGATGAAGGCACTATCCAGATAGTTCCAGCCACACATTTCAAATGTGTAGGATTCATGAAGGGGCTCGTTCCAAACGTCGTATTCAGAAATCTTGCCCTTGTATTCTGCCAAATCACGGTCAATGCGTGCCTTCAGATATTTTCCGAAATCAGCGCATTCCTTAGGCTTATTGGGGTTGGAATAATGCTTGTCGAAACCATATCCTTGATGGCCCCACATGAGGGCGTGTCCACGCAACTTCCAGCCATTCGCTTGAGTGAACTTCACATAGCGATACATTTCATCTTTCTTTATCTTGCCTTTCTTGGGCTCGTACTCCGGCCACTTGAACTG
>JAKSIJ010000029.1 GCA_024398875.1 Fibrobacter sp. | reverse complement strand
GCAATCTTCAAGACGTTTTCAATCATCTCGATGGATTCGCGGGTGCAGTTGCTGCCGGCGCCTGCAATCACAGGAACGCGACCGTCCACATAATCCAATGTAAACTTTATTATATCTAGGTGCTGCTGCGGAGAGACTGTCGCGCTCTGTCCGGTAGTTACGGCCGGCAAAACGCCACTTGCGCCAGCGGCAATGACGTCGTCAATCATCTGACCAAATTTCTTATAGTCGATGGAATTGCGAAGGTTCTTGGGATCGTCGTTCTTCAAAGGAGTGAACAACGCGGGGAAAACACCAGTGAGTTGAGAAGCGTTAGTTATTTGCATGTGGCAAAAATAATTAAATCAAAACAAAAAAGGGAAGAAATGTTATATTTTGGACCCAAACTACAAATACAGGAACCAACATGGATTCGATTACTCAAATCTGGAAAAAGATTCAGGCACCGGAATTCAATCCGGCAACCGATATGAATTTGGTTGAACAGGTCAAGCAAGTCGCTCTTACTTCCCAGGAACCGGCCAAGGTTAGCTTTGGCACTTCTGGTTGGCGTGGCGAAATTGGCTCCGAGTTCACTCTCCGGAATCTCCAGGTGGTGGGTGCAGCCATTGTGCGCCTGTATCGTGAAGCAACTCCGGAACTCTTTGAGGCTCTTGGAGTAAAAGATTTTGCCGAACTCCAGAAGCGTGGCGTGGTGGTTGGACATGACAATCGCCTTTTGGGCCATGAATTCTGCGAAGCTGTGGCTGACCAGTTCGCCAAGGCTGGGGTGAAGGTTTATTACGGCGGTGAAATGCCTACTCCGGAATTCTCTGCCGCTATCGAAATGCTGGGCGCTGCCTGCTCCATCAACATGACCCCGAGTCACAATCCGAGCCACTACAACGGCATCAAGTTCAATCCGGCTGATGGCGGTCCCGCTGGTCCGGAAATCACCAACGTGATTACCAAGCTCAGTAACGAAATGATGGCCACCTGGAAGTTTGAACCGGTGGGCAAGGTTGACTGGGAACTGATTGACGCCCTCAAGATTTATGGGGAGTTCCTCCACAAGCAGGGCACCATCAAGTTTGATGTGATTAAGAATTTCTTGGATAAGGGCGAATTGACCCTGGTCTGTGACCATGTTCATGGTTCTACCCGTCGCCGTCCGCCCTTCCTGCTGGGCAACCCCAAGTGCCTCACCACCATCCGTACGGAAGATGACAGCCTCTTTGGCGGCATTGCTCCGGAACCTTCCAGCAAGAACCTGGAGAAGGTGAAAAAGGCCTTGGATGCTAGCCAGACCCGCTTCCGCCTGGGCTGCATTTTTGACCCCGATGGCGACCGCATTCGCTTTTACGATGGTTCCCGCGAAGTGGACATGAACAGCTTTGGTGCTATTGCCTTCCATTACATGGCAACGGTCCGTAAGGAAAAGGGCGTTGTGGCGAAGTCCGTGGCAACCTCCAATTTTGTGAACATCATTGCCGAAAAGTTGGGCGTTCCCGTGATGGAAACCCCGGTGGGCTTCAAGAACTTCCGCCCCTGGCTCAGCCGTTCCGCAAAGGATAAGGCTCTGGTGGCCTTCGAAGAATCCGATGGCATTTCTGGCCTCAATAACACTTTGGAAAAGGATGCCCAGTTCGGCCTCCTTATGGCTCTTGAAATCATGGCTACCACGGGCAAGAACCTGGGTGAATATCTGGATTCCCTGTATGCTGAATTTGGACGCTTCTATCCGAGCCGTGCAGGCTTTGAGGTGGACAAGTCTCTGGTGGGTGCTCCCCTTGTTGCCAAGGTGAACGCCATCGCCGATGTTGCCAAACCGGGGGCTAAGGTCCAGGTTGGTACAAATGAAAAAACTGTAAAACAGCTCTTGACTCTCGATGGTGTGAAAATCATATTTGAGGATGACTCTTGGATGTTGGTGCGCCCCTCCGGTACGGAACCGAAGGTCCGTATTTACACGGAATGCCGCAATCCAGATGAGAAGGACCCCATGTTTGAGGCCGCAAAGGCGCTGTTCTTTAGAAATTAAATAATAGGAGTAAGACGATGAAAAAGATACTTATTATGTTGGTCTTGGCTCTCGCGGTTCTGGGCTTTGCTCAGGATGCAGCTCCAGGTCCCAATGTTGCTTTCCAGGCTTTTGAAGGAGCTTCTTTCTTGAAGATAAAGCCCGCTGAAGATGGCTTCCACAAGTTCTCCTTGAAGGTTGAAGCCGCTCCCTGGGCATTCCAAGCCATTGGTGAGGCCCGCGTTGTAGCTGGCGACCCGCAGCTCTTGGTGACGGCTCTTTATGAGGGCAGCATCTATGTTGTTGTCGCCTACACCCCTAATTCCAAAGCCGCTGGTAAGGATGGCAAGGAATACAATGCAGGTGTTTTTGATTTGATGCTTTACTACGATGATGAACAGGTTTCTGTTCGCAATGTGAAGTTCAAACTGCTTCCTCCGGCTGACGACGAGTGGGCTGCAGGTATCTTGAAGGATGCTATGGCTGGTGCCGAAGCTCTCGGTGCTCTCTGGGGTGGCAATTATGAACACGAAATCACCGCAGCCTCTGCCACACCTGTAGATAAGAAGACTCTTCAGGATATGAACCGCCCGAAGCCGGAACCAAAGCCGGTTGTAGAGGAAACTCCTGCTGAAGAAGAAACTCCTTTGGAAAAACGCAAAAAGCGCAAAATGGTTGCCGAAGAAGAGGAAACCGATGACGATGGTTCTCAGCTTTCTGTGAAGGAAAAGCGTCGTCGTGCCATGATGCGTAAGAAGCAGGCTGCCGAAGAAGAGGAAGAAGCCGAAGAACCGGTAGTCAAGAAGAAGAAAAAGAAGAAAAAGGCTGTTGAAGAAGACGAGGAAGAAGCTCCTGTCGTGAAGAAGAAAAAGAAGAAAAAGAAGGTTGTCGAAGAAGACGCTGAAGAAGACGAAGAACCTGTCGTGAAGAAGAAAAAGAAGAAAAAGAAAGTCGTCGAGGAAGAGGAAGAAGACGATGAAGAACCTGTCGTAAAGAAGAAAAAGTCTAAGAAGAAAAAGAAGAAAAAATCTTACGACGAAGATGAAGAAGACGAGTAGTCTTGAAAGTTTAACACAAATACCAATTGTAACCTGATAGAGGTACTTTATGTCCGGTCACTCAAAATGGGCCACCACCAAACGTAAGAAAGCCAAGACAGACGTTGCTCGTGCCAAGGCTTGGAATAAGTTGATTAAGGAAATCTCCATTGCCGCTAAGCTCGGTGGTGGAAACCCTGATGCTAACCCCCGTCTCCGCGCGGCTATCCTCAAATCTAAGAGCCAGAGCCTTCCGACCAAGAATATCGAAAGTGCAATCGCCAAGGGAACAGGCGCCAACTCCGGCACCGAAATGACGGAGCCGATGTACGAAGGACGCGGCCCAGGTGGCATTGCCATCATGGTGCAGTGCCTTACGGATAACAAGGTGCGCACGGTGGCTGAAATCCGCAACATCTTCAACAAGAACAATGGTTCCATGGGTGAATCGGGCTCTGTGTCTTGGGCCTTCACTTACAAAGGTGTCATCGTTTTGGATGCAGAGAAGTACCCTGAAGAACAGGTGATGGACTTGGTCATTGAAGCCGGTGCCGACGACATGAGCACGGAAGATGGCGTTCATGAAATCTCCACTTCTCCGGAAGCTTTCGACGCTGTGTCCAAGGCTTTGGAAGCTGCTGGCATTGAAATGATGAGCGCAGAACTTAGCTATGTGGCTAATGATCCTGTGAAGCTCGGTCATGATGATGCTGTGAAACTCCTCAAACTTATCGACAAGTTCGAAGACCACGATGACGTTCAAGACGTCTATCACAATGCGGAAATCGACGAAGCCGATATGGACGCTGCTGAATAAGCTTTAGCTTAGACTTTATGCGAACGGCACCTGGTGAAAGCCAGGTGCCGTTTGTATTGAATTCCTTAAATGACTTGCGCGAGGCAATTCAGGTAGAATTTGCTTTCGCTATAAATCGGCGACGAGTTTGTCGAACACTTGCCCGCGGACCTTGTAGTTCTTGAAAAGTCCGAAGCTAGCGCAGGCGGGGCTCATGATGACGCTTCCGCCGGCACCGATGCTTAGGCAATCGGCAAAGGCCTCTTCCAGAGTGGGGAAGATTTTCGCTGGAATGACGTCCTCGGCTAACCCAGCCTCTTTCAAAGAAGCAAGCATCCGTTCTGCAGTGGCGCCGATGAGGGCGATGCGCTTCAGGTTCAGGCGCTCCTTCACGAGAATTTGGGAGAGCTCCGTGAAGTCCGCGTTCTTTTCGGAACCGCCGAGAATGAGGGCGAAGGGCCGTTTCATGCTCTTGGTTGCCGCAATGGTGGCGTCCGGGCGAGTGGCGTAGCTGTCGTTGTAGAATTCGATGCCGCTTTTCTCGCCCTTGAATTCCATGCGGAAGGGGAGGGTCTCGTAGGATTTCAAAGCCTCGAAGGATTCACTGACGCTAATGCCGAGGGCCTTGCAGGCGAGGGTTGCGGCGGCCATGTTCTCCAGCTGGTAGATGCCACGGACCTTGCATTCGCCGAGGCTGAGGGTGTCGTGGCCTATCATGAGGGTATCGCCCTCGATGATGGCATCGCCGTTTTCATAGCTGACGGAAAGTTTTGTTCCGGCTGGGCTTTCTTCTGCAATCTTTGCCGTGGGTGCAGCATCCTTTAGGTAAACGCAGGCACCGCCGCGTTTTTGCCAGCGGACCAGATTGGCCTTGGCGTCGCGGTATTCCTCCACGCTCTTGTGCCAGTCCAAATGTTCGGTAGAAACGCGGAGCACCACGGCTACGTCGGGCGATACGGAAAGTGTCATAAGCTGGAAGCTGGAAAGTTCCAGAATGGAGATGCGGTTGCTGGGCTCATCCTTCAGGAGGTCAAGCGCGGGCACGCCAAAGTTTCCGCCGATGGCGTTCTCTTCGCCCACGGCGCTCAGGATGTGGGCAATCATGCTGACGGTGCTGCCCTTGCCGAGAGTGCCTGTAACGCCAACCACTTTTTTGGAAGAAGGCTGTTCTAGGAACAATTGGATTTGGCTGGTGAGGAGTCCGCCGTTCATCTGGAAGGCGAATAGTTCCTTGCTCATGGGGTACACGCCGGCGGAGCGGACCACGGTCACGCAATCCTTCAAACCGTCCAGGTAGTTGTCGCCGCTGAAAACTTTGACATCTATGCCATCGGGGATTTCCGGCAGGTTTACCGGGTTCTTGTCCATCACCACGATTTCTTTGACGCCTTCGCGAAATAGATACTGGAGAGTGCTCTGACCTTCAACGCCAAAGCCTAAAATGCCAACAGGGGAAATGATGTTATTCATGGTGGAGAATGTAGTAAATGCGGGAATTTTACAATTCAAAATTCAAAATTCACAATTCAAAATTGGTTCCTCTGGCGAGGTATGTCGCCGGATATATCTCATAATTCATACTTCATAACTCGTAATTTGTAATTATTTTCGGCGTCATTGCGAGGAGCGTGGAACGCGACGTGGCAATCCATGAACGTTAATTATGAATGCAGAATGAAGAATGCAGAATTGATGTCTGACGGGAAACGCTTCTGTTTTTTCTTGGAATACAAAATTCTATAAATTTATAAAAATTGTGTAAAAATTAACTAAATTTGACAATTTGTGTTCTAAATGCTTGACGAACGATAAAAATAAGAATATATTTGCCATAGTGACCCCGATTATCGAATACAGAGATTATCGCAAGTTCATTCAGGACTATTACGACGAACGGAAGCGTTCATCGGCGTTCACCTGGCGTGATTTTGCGGCTGCGGCGGGCTTTTCCTCGGCGGTGTATTTGAAGTATGTTTGCGAGGGGAAGAAGAATTTGAGCATTGCCGCGGCAGATCAAGTGGCTGTGGCCATGGGGCTTGCCGGTTTTGAACTGGATTTTTTCAAGAGCATGGTTGCCTATAGCCATGCGAAGAACGATGCTGCGAAACAGGCGGCCTTTGATGCCATGCTCGCCTTGGCGAAAGAGCACAAGGTGAATGTACTGGAGGGCGATGCCTTCAAGTTTTTCAGTTCCTGGAAGAACCCCGTGATTCGGGAACTGGCTCCCGCCATGCCTGGGGCAAAACCACTGGAAATGGCCCGCAAGTGTCGGGCGAAAATCACTGCAGCGGAGGTCTCGGAAACACTTGCCTTCCTTACAAAGACGGGCCTTTTGAAAAAGGACAAGTTCGGGAATTACAAGCAGACCTCGAAATCCGTCTCCACGGGGCCTATGGATGTGACCCCTATGGCGGTCCGCAGGCTTCACCACGAAATGGGAATGCTCGCCCTGGAGGCCATTGAGGGCGCCCCTCTCGCGGAGCGGAACTTTACCGGCGTGACCCTTGGGCTCACGCAAGAGGCTTATTGCCAGATTGTGAAGGAACTTGCCGCGTTCCGCCATCGGGTTGTTGCCATTGCGACGAACTCAAGCGCAACAGAAAGAGTTTACCGCCTGAACATGCAGCTGTTCCCCATGACGGAGACGTTGCCAATAGCGGGTGACAAGAGTATCAAGAAACGCGAGTACAAGCGTTGTGCCGCCAAACCTCAAAAGAAGAGAGGGAATCATGGATAAGGTGTTTGACAAGTGGACTTTCGCCAGGTTTCAGAAGGTATTGTGCCTGGCTTTTGGCGCTTGCATGCTGTCGCTTGCTTTGACCGCTTGCGGCGATTCCTCGGACGATGTCGCTGGCGGCAGCGCCGAAGAGGAAGGAATCATCGCTATTAAGGATAAGACCGTGAGCGGTGTGAGCCAAAAGGGACCTTTTGTGAATGGATCTAGCGTGCAACTCTTCGAATTGAACGGGAAAACTTATGCACCAACAGGTAGAGCATTCCCTGGGAAGATTAGTAACGATAAGGGCGAATTCAAAATTGCTGGCATCAATCTGGAAAGCCAGTATGCATTCTTGGAAGCCACGGGTTATTATCGCAATGAAGTGACTGGCGAAAAGTCTGCAGCCCCCATCACGCTGAATGCGATTTCTGATTTGAGCAAACGAGAAACGGTGAATATAAACCTGCTGACGCACTTGGAATATGAACGTGTGATGAAGTTGGTGGAAGACGGAATGTCCATTGCCAAGGCAAAGAAACAAGCGGAGCAGGAAGTGTTTGCTGCGTTTGGCATAGAAGGTAATTTTGATAATTCCGAAGACTTAAACATCTTTGAAAGTAGTGAGGCTGACGCGGCCCTGTTGGCGATTAGCATCATACTGCAAGGTGAACGCAGTGAAGCTGATTTGAGCGAACTTCTTGCAAATTTTGCGCAGGATATCGCTGAAGATGGTAAGTGGGATGATGGCAAAATGCAAGCAACCGTTGCCGATTGGATTTCTAATGCAAATTATGCACAAGTTAGAAGTAATGTTGAAGGCTGGAACTTGAGCGATGATGTCCCTGTATTTGAAAAATACTTGAACGTTTTCTGGTGGCAGAATTTTGGTTTGGGGGATTGCTCAAAGAAGAACCAATCGGAAATCAAACAGAACTCAAATGAATTGAGTGCTTATTATGGGATACACTTTATTTGTGCGGAAAGTGGCTGGCGTATTGCCACGGATTTGGAGAAGGATACATATAAGTGGAATGAAGGAAGCAAGAATCCTAGCGACATTTGTAAGGATGGTGATGTGATGAAGGGTAAGGTGAATTCCTCCTATGTGTATGTCTGTCGTAAGGGAATTTGGCAAGCAGGTGAGGGTGTGGATGCAGAACTTGGCGGTTGTACTGAGGCTCGGTCATTAGAAGTTGCCAACTCCTCCATGGGCTACATGATATGCCGCGACGAAATTTGGGAAACAGCGACAGATTATGAGAAGGACACGTACAGGTGGGAAGATGGTGAAAATGGTGAGGGAAGAAGAGCGAATGTTACGAAAGATGTATATGTTTTTGATAAAAGTTTGGAAAAATGGAGATTGCCAAATTCTTTTTGGGAAATCCCAAGAGATTTCTTTTTGAATCCTGATATTGAATATGATGAACTTGTTGATTCTCGTGATAAACAGATTTATAAAACGGTGAAAATTGGAGACCAGGTTTGGATGGCTCAAAACCTGAATTACGATTATAACAAGGGATCAGCCAAGAGCTTTTGCTTTGGCAATAAGGCGGAATATTGCGAAGTGGCTGGCCGCCTTTACACCTGGGCCGCGGCCATTGACTCTGTTGCCTTGGCGAACGATACTGATGATTCTCAGACCTGCGGCTATGGTGAGACATGTACGTTGCCGACCGTTGTACAGGGCGTGTGCCCCGAAGGCTGGCACATGCCGACTTATGAGGAATGGAATACCCTGTTCACTGCTATCGGTGGTCAATATAAGGCAGGTACTGCGCTCAAGTCTGGCCGCGGCTGGAACAACAATGGCAACGGTACGGATGCCTACGGCTTTTCCGCTCTCCCTGCAGGCTTCTGTGGCTACGAAGGCGATTGTTTCGATGCTGGCGAATCCGCCTACTTCTGGTGTGCTCGTGAGTACGACGGCGTCTCCGCCACTCAAATGAACTTGGGCTACGACATGCTTTTGTACGACATCGGCGAAAATCTCTACCTAGATGGCATGGGTAAGGCCGCCGCGATATCCGTCCGTTGCGTCCAGAACTGAAGCAAGGCGAGTGCCTCGCCAGAATGCGTGCATTCATAATTCGTAATTAATAATTCGTTGGATTGCCACGTGGCATAGCCCCTCGCAATGACGTGGCGGTTGGCTCGTCACAATACCATGTAATCTTGCATGTTATGGCCTTGCCTGTAACAGGGCTAAAATGCCATCATCTGTTTGCAAAATGAAAAATTTTCATTTTCCTGTGAGAAATTTCGGCCGTTTAAACGTCTTATAGGTTGTGGGCGGGTGTCCGCCAAGTTCATCTTATAGGAAAAAATGCCATACAAAAGCAAAAGACTCCTGGAGCAGGAGGCAAAAATACGC
>JAKSIJ010000028.1 GCA_024398875.1 Fibrobacter sp. | reverse complement strand
GAACTGGTGCCCTATGTACTCATGTGGCAGTGCGACCATCACCGCATTCTATATTGGAACCGCTACGGCATGCCGGAAAAAGTCTTTGACAAGTTCAATCGAGAAGACGCCATCCCGGTGTACTGGTGGGTGGACCCTGCAAAGTCTGCGGCGCTGGATGCTGCCATGAAGAAGGGCGAGGCGCTCCCCGTTCCGGAATACGATATGAAGTGATTTCGCAAAGCACTTGCGATACTTTCTAAGACCGCGGCTTTTTTGTCGCGGTTAATTTTTGTTCTTGCCGATTTCGCTGAAATGGCGGGGTGGAAGTTTTATGTAAAACCCTAGGTAGACAGCATCCCAGAAACCATCTGCATGGTTCCATCCCATTTCAATTCCGATGAGGTTGAACACTTCAAGGAATCCGCCTAAATAATTGGATGGCCAATCGCTGTCAAAAATAAACGTTTCCCGGATTCCGCCAGAAAGGCTTTTTGGATCTCCAAGAGAAAGCTCTGCCTGAATTACAGGGGCGATGGATGTACGGAGATTCACTTGATCGTAGGTCTCGCCATAGTAGCCAGCGTCGCTTTCGCTGACATTTGCAATAAGCCAAGCAATGCCGCCGCCGATACCGAGTGCTGCATTTTGTCCTAATTCAAAAGTGAGCATGGCGGTAATATAGGGCTCCCAGAGAAGGAGGGAGGTGTCTGCCCATTCTTCGTTTTGCCGCCATACATCGTAGTATTCATCGCGCAGGCTTTGTTTGATTCCGTATTCATTTCCCATTCCGAGATTGAGCCCGGCTAGAACCTGGAAAAATGTGGAGGATTCATCGGAGGGTTTGGAATCTACGTCAGCATCCACAGAGGAGTCGTCTACGGAGGTGGAACCGTCGTTATTGCTGCTGGTTCGGGACGGATGACGTGCTCTCGCTTTTTCCCAGATGAATTGACCTCTCAGTCCACGTTCGACACTATCATCGGAAAAAATCTTTTTCCCATCAAAGTGACGATCGCATTTAATGTCCACAAAGGCAATGTATTTACGGTATCGGCTGTTGTCGTCGTAATAGTAACGATCGGTGACAAACTTTAGGGTTGCGATGGTTTCTGCGCTAGGAATGCTGTACTGGAAAAGCCTGGTTCCATTGAGAATGTAATCGCCTTGAATGGAAGACTTGCTTTTGACGTAAAGGACGAATCCGTTATAATCACGATCTAGTTCAAAGTACAGATTGCTATTGGTCCTTTCGTTGATTTTTTCTTGGAACAAAGGAGCGATTTCGTTTGATCCGTCGCTGCGCAAAATGATTTCACCGCAGGCCTCGTACCACTCTTGCATCCGTTCTTTCAAAGAAGAGACGACATCCCGGTTTGCTTCCAGTCTAAAATCGTAAGAGATTTCTACGCCATGGCTTAATGGCTCTGGAGAGTATTTCCCATTTAGTGTGAGAATTCGAGAGGGATGGAAGGCATCCACTTGAAGAGCCTCGTAGCAGACATTGATGGATTTCCGCTTGTCTTCCATGGCCTTGGAAAGTCTCGTTGAACTCAAACGAATTTCACCAGTCAATTTGAAGAGCTCCGTCTCGAATTTTGGAAGTTCAATTTCGTAGAAATGTCCGCAATCCGAATCGTAGGATTCTGTGAGGTCGATGGAACCGCACCGGTCATTCATTTTTTCAATGAGCGCCGCCTGTTCCCACAAGGCATCAACGGATTGTTGTTCAGAGTAGGAAAGGTTCCCTGCGTTGCGAAGCTCTCGTAATTCAGAAATGCGGGCCTTGACCGTTTCCGGGTCGCTGGACGATAGCATCAGCGTGGGGTCTGCAAAAACTTCTGCGAACCCCATAAGAAGAACGGCAAAAATAAGGTGCGCAGATTTCAAATGAGACTTCATCAGCGGTTAGGAACAAATGATTAGAAGTTGAAGTCTGCCGCGGCGTAGAGACCCGTGGCGTCTCCATCCATATCGCCACTACGAACGATGAGTTGAGCCTTGAAGGTAATCATGGGGTCGATAGCGTAGGCTGCACCAAGCCAGATGTTGATTTGGTTATCGCCAGCGTCGTCCCAACCGGTATCACCATCATTAGAGGTGCTTTCTGTTAACTGGAACTTGAACTGCAAACCGAGATAAGGAGTGAGTCCTATATCAGGAATGGTGTAGTCCATTTCTCCGCCGACGTGAATTTCCAGTCCGCGTTCATAGTTATTGTGCTCAAATCCCCAGTCAAGGCCTGCTTCCGTACCGAAGGCGAGGCCTGGAGCTTCAGGAATGGCCATGGAGAACTGACCGCCCAAGTAGAGGGCGACTTCATCAGAGGTAACTTCGTCACTTCCGATGGGGAGGTTCACGTCCAAAAAGGCGTTAATTCGCGGATCTATTTGATAGCGGACTCCCAAGGTGAAATCGCGGAGACCATCGCCGCCATTGGCACAACCTTTGCAATCAGTTTCGTTCCAGAACTGGTAGCCAAAACTTTGGATGGAAAGTTCCAGATTCTGGATGAGGGCATAACGGGCGCCGACCTTAATGCCAGACTGACTCCAGTCTCCGTCCCAGTCGTAGTAGAGGCCCGCTTCGGCCTGACCTTTACCCGCTTCCTGTACAGGGAAGTAGTCCCAGGTTGCAAAACTTGCAGTGGCAATCAAAGCGGTAGCAAGTGCGATTTTCTTGAACATGATATATCTCCTTTCAATCTTTTAAAATTTAACCTTTGAATTTGATGAATTTTGTAAGGTACTTTGCGGTTTGGATGGGGGTCTTGAGGAAGGCTGTCTTTTTGTAGCCGCTCAAGGCGAATCCCTGCAGAACCTTGTACAGACCGATTTGTTCCTGCTTGTTGAGGGCGAGAAGGAACTTGCGGAATTTCAGCTGGAAGTCGTGGCTCTTGCCAAACTTCTGGTAGCACATTTTCTCGTACTGTTTTAGGAACGAGGCCGAGAGGTTGTTGCAGGCGAAGCCCTGGTGCACGGTTTCGGCACAAAACCGTCCGGCCCGCATAGCGGCCGCGATGCCGCCGCCTGTGAGCGGGTTCGTGTGGTGGGCGGCGTCACCCACCAGGGCAAAGCGGTCCAGCGTGTAGCTTTTCATGGTGCTGGAAACAGGCACGAGGCCTCCAACCACATGAT
Organism: Fibrobacter sp.; assembly: GCA_024398875.1. GTDB lineage: Bacteria > Fibrobacterota > Fibrobacteria > Fibrobacterales > Fibrobacteraceae > Fibrobacter. The sequence continues at coordinate 6,969 of JAKSIJ010000028.1, read as the reverse complement.
TGATTTTTGCGCCCGGGAATAGTTTTTCCAGCCATTCCATGGTCACATCATAGATGTTAGGCTGTCCTGCCTTGGGAATCAGGAATCCGGCGCCGAAGTTCGTCACGTTGGACTTCTGCTTCGGGAAACTCCAGATGTAGCCATCGTTGATGAAGTCGTGGCCCTGCCAGAAGGTGAGGTAGTCGGGTTTGGTCAGGAGGCCTTGCACCTGGATGTCCACGCCTGTGCAGGTGGCTCCTGGAACCTGTCCGGATTTGAGGCCCAGCATTCGCCCGATGCGGCTTTCCACGCCATCGGCGGCAATGACCATCTTTGCGCGAATTTCTTCTGAATTGTTTAACTCGTCAAAAATAACACGGACTCGCCTTGCACCATCTTCTACATCGCTGACGAAATCCACGCGGGCGCTGGTTACGACCTGCACGCCATCGTTTTCTGCAAGCCGGGCGAGGCAGGGGTCAAACTTTTCGCGGTTCAGCATGATGCCCGTGTTGGGCTGGGGAACCTCGATGTTCACGCCATCGGGGCCATAGATGAAAAGCCCGTTGATAATGCTTTCGATGCAGTCTTCGTCAACAGGGCCGTAAGTCTGCAAATCTTCCAGATTGGTGCTGGCTTCTCCGCAACGCACGGGGTAGCCGATTTTCGCACGCTTTTCAAGAAGCAGTACTTTGTGACCAAAACGAGAGAGGTTCCTTGCAGCGACAGAACCGCCGGGGCCTGCACCGATAACTACTACATCGTATTCGTTATCTAGCATCGTTCACCTCTTCGATTTTCAGTGCGCCAACAGGGCAACCTCGAACGCAGAGTCCGCAACGGGTGCATTTTTCGTGATTAATCTGCAAATCGAGACCATACATGTCTAGCGCCATTTGCGGGCATAGTCCAACGCAGCCTGCACATTCCAGACATTCGTCTCTATGGTGAACGAGCTTCTTCATTGCCTCGCAATATAGAAATTTGCAGGGGTGGTTCTAAAAAATTGGAGGTCGTCTTAATAGTGTTCAGGCTTCATCACGATGAGGATTGCGTCCACCACGATGCCTACGCCGAAAAGTCCGCCGGTGCAGAGCCAGAGAATGCCAGTCCAAATCTTGTGCTCGTAGAAGCGATGAATCCCCAGGTAGCCCAGGAGAATGCAGAGGGCAAGAGCAATCCATTTGTTATGTTCACCTTGTGCTGGCATGAAGGCTCCTTGTTGAAAGAATATCCTTAAAATTATTAAATTCTGAATGAAAATTTGATGGAACAGAAATGTGCATCGCCTGTGAAAGATTAATGAGCGGCAAGTGGCTCCATTCTCCGGCTCCAGCGGAACCGGGTGTGCAGACCCTGTCTGCGGATTTGGCGGACCTTGTTCCATTCATCGACTGGAAGTATTTTCTCTACGCTTGGGGTTTCCCGCTGAACCTTGCTGTTTTAGATGAAGATTCAGAGAAAGGGGAGGAGGCTCGCCTCCTGATGGAGGATGGAAGGAAGTTCTTGCAGGAGGCGGTGGAGCGGAAGTATTTTGAGGCTCGTGCCGTCATCGGAATTTTCCCAGTGGTGCGGAACGGCGACGATGTCACGATTGTAGCCGCTTCGGGCGAGGCCCCGTCGTCGGCAATAGAAACCATCCACTTCCTGCGGCAGCAGAGTCCCACGGAAGATTCTCCAGTTTGTCGTAGCCTGGCCGACTACCTCACGCCCAAGGGCCCGGATTGGCTCGGCATGTTTGCCGCAAGTGTTGGCTTTGGGGTGGATGAATTTACGGCCCAATGTAAAAAGGACGGCGACGCCTATCGGGCCATGCTTGCAGAAACTATTTCTGGCCGCCTTACGGAAGCCTACTCCGAAAAACTCCATCGGGATGTCATCCACAAGCATTGGGGTTACGCGCCTCACAGGGAATTCGGAATTCGTCCGGCCATCGGTTATCCTAGCGCTCCAGACCACACGGAGAAGGCCGCCCTGTGGCGACTTTTGGATGTGGAAAAGCGCATCGGCATGAAATTGACGGAATCCTACATGATGTGGCCCATGAATTCCGTGTGCGGTTACTACTTTGCCCACCCGAGAAGTGTGTATTTTTCTGTAGGAAAACTGGGGGAAGATCAGTTGGAAGATTACGCCCGTCGTAAAAAATGGGATTTGGAAACAGCAAAGAAATGGTTAGGTCGCTAAGGTGGTAGGAGTCTTGTTGAAAAGAGGTTGGATGATTACGGCTCTCGGATGTGCCTGCTTTGCCTTTGGAGCGGACCGGGTCGTGGGCGCCAATGCCACACTGGATATTGAACCTGGCGCAAGATCTGCAGCTTTGGGTTCTGCCACAATGGCTGTGGATGGCGATTACCTGGGGCTCTATTCCAATCCTTATCAGTTGGCCAATGTCCGCTATGCCTGGGCAAGTTTTTCTCACACCGCCTACTTTGAAGATACCCAGTACGATTTTGCCTCTGCTGTTTTGCCATTGGGGCTGGACCAGGGGTTAGGCATAGCATTCTCCCGATTTGGCGCCGACGACATTCCCTACATCAAAGAGGGGGAACCCATTCCTGAGGGGTCGGACTACAACACCCTGTCCATTGCAGATTGGACCTTCTCTCTTGCCTGGGGTAAAAAACTTTTCAACCGCTTGGACCTGGGTGTTTCCTTCCACGGATTGTATCGCGATATGGATCAGACGGGCTGGGGCTTCCGCGGTGATGCAGGCCTCCGGTATCGCATAGTCCAGGAATTCTATGTAGCGGGATTTTTGAAAGGCTGGACATCTTCAGCGGCAACCTGGGAATCGGGCGAGTTCGAGTATTCGTCTCCGGAGTTTTATCTGGCGGCGAGTTACAGCCTGCCGGTACCGTACCTTTATGGCAAGTTCAGCGCCTACTGGCAGGGTGCGGGAATGTTCCATCGGGAGGCGAGAGCTCTCGACTTCGAGGAAGATGAGTCTCAGGGCGGCCGCCTTTGGGACGATCCCGTGGACTGGCTTCAAGGCGGCCGCGGCGGTATCGAGTTTGCTTTTGATTTCGGGCTCAGCCTGCGGGCCGGCCTCGGAAGTTTTACCTCCCTCCAGAGCGTTACCGCGGGCGCCGGGCTCACCATCGCGAAGTTCCTCCAGGTGGACTATGCCTTCGAGTCCCATCCCGTGTTCTCCCCAGTTCATCGGGTGAGTATCAGCGTGAGTCCCTACCTCTTCTCCCACAACCCGCGGCCAGAGCCTGCTAGGGTGAGCCCGGCAGCTGCATCTGCTGTTTTGGCCGAGGAGCCGGAAGCCGCACCTGGGACTGAGGCCACTGCACCTGCGGATGAGGCCACCGCACCCGAAACCCTTGAAGGCGCTCCCGAGTCCGAAACCTCCGATTTTTCTCAACCCACCCAAAAATCCACGGAAGTGGGGGATGAAGTTCTGGAAGGCGCTCCTGCAGGCGGAACTTATTGGGAAGAAGACTGATTGTAAACGAAAAATTAAGTGATGCTTGTCACTTCTATGAAAAAATTAGGCTATATTTCCTGCCATGGCTGATTTGAAGAACTATCGCGAAGTTGGTGTATTTGATTTACTTTCTGCCCCGTTGAACCCCATTGGCGCGTTTGATGCGGAACAGTTTAAGAAGGATGCCCGCGAACTCATTGATGCACATCCGGACGACAAGTTTGTGGCTGTGGATTTGATGGGCCTTGATTTCGTGTATAGCGATGCCTATAACGCCTTCATTCAGTTCCAGAAGGAACTTTCTGAAAAGGGCGGCATGCTGGCGCTTCTGTCCAACAGTGCGACTATCATGGATGGTCTCAAGAAGGCGGGTCTTGCCAACAAGTTGAAAGTATTCTCCTTTGAAGCAGAAATGATGAACTTCTCTTTGCATCCTCAGGAGGCTGCAGAGGAGGAGGCTCCCAAGGAATCCTCCCATCATGGTTCTGGCGCAGTGGCTTCCCAGAATGGTGCTTCGGGCGCCGCTCCTGCGACACGTCGTGAACGCAAAACGGGCGCGAATCGCCGCTTCACCAAGAGCTTCAACGCTATCGCCAAGGATGAATCCGGGCTGGAAGAACAGGGCATGGCAAAGCCCTTTGAAGACAAGCCTACCTCCAAGAAGGCTATTGCCATTGTGGTAGTGCTGGTGCTGGTTGCCGCCGGTGCCGCCGCTGCCTATTTCTTGCTGTGATTTGACGCATGTCCGTCGAATTTTCAGAACACAACGTTAAGCGCAGGTATAAGTCTCGTCGAACCAAGTTTCCTTTGGGTCGTTTATTGCTGTTGGCCTTGGCTGTTTTTCTCTTTGTCTACTTGGGTGGTTTTTCGTCCCTGCTCGAAAAATTGCCGATGCCTGGAAAGGATAAAAATGCTCCTGTAGAGAAGGGCTGGCGTGATTTTTGCCAAGGGGCTAAGGGAACTCCCTTCGCATTGAAAGGGGAACTGGTTCAGTGTTCCTGGGTGGTGAAGGATTCCATGGCTCTCTTGCCGAACAGCTTTTTGCGTTATGTGGCGTCGGAGCGGAAGAGCCCTGTGGCAAAACTTCACTGGATTGCCTTGGCGCAGGATTTTGAAACTCCGCTCCTAGTGCAGCGGGAAGATGTGGAGACGAAAACGTACCTGAATATCCAAAAGTCGGATTCGTCATTTGTGTGGATTGATATGGATACGGGTTGTCGTTTCCCAGGACTGTGCCCTCAGACTCCGCTGAACTTTTCCAGCCTTCCCATCACAGAGGACTTTGATTTCGATGGCCAGGAATCTCTCCTTGCGGCAGATGTGCTCCGTGGTATTGGTGAAGCGCCTGTCCACCCCGTGCTTCCGGGCCGTATTCTGAATGAGGGCCGCGATTCTCTGGGGTACTTTATTGAAATAGACCACGGGAACAACATCACCTCTCGCATGTGGGGAATGCTTGCCTTTGTAGATGCGAATTTCTCTTTTGCGGATACATCTGCAGTGATGCAAGCAAGGGATTCTGTGGATTTGAATTCAATTGTGGGGCGCCTTGCTCCTGTGGATAGCGCCACATTCTTCCTTCGCATTCGCCGGAATGGTTCCTTTGTGCGGTGGGATGAATTCTACAGGGAAACTCACCCTTTGGATTCGGCCAAAATTGCTAAATTCAGGGAAGAGGTGGGGCTCTAGCCTCGAGTTTTTATGTCGCGAAAGTATTTGGTTTCCATCTGGCTGGGTTTGGTGCTTGCCTTCTTTGGCGTGATTGCCTGTACTCAGGATGGCGATGGACCTATTCCCATTGCTACAGACGATACTGTTTATTCGGGAGAGGGATTTTTCCGCATTGCAGAACTGGATTCCGGAAAACTCATCCATTTGACGAAGGACACGCTCTACTTGCATCTGGATAGCATCTGGGCTTTTTCCAACTGTGCGCTTAAGCAGATTAAATTGGATACCTTGACCAATGATGTAGACTCTGCTTTTGAATTTTATCCGTCCATCATTTATCAGACAAGTAATGATGATTGTGCGGCTCCCTATCTTCACCCGGATACGACCATTCGAATTTTGCTAGGTCGAAGCATCCTTATGGGTTTGGGGGTTTTGAGGGTTTATAACGATGAAGATTCTCTCATGGATACCATTCTCATTCGTCGGGGAGATTTTTCGTTAGACACCTTTGAAATTTATGTGGATACCCTGTTTGACTCCATTCCCAAATTACCTCGGAGAACAAAGGGCTCACCTTCAATTATCAAGGTGCTGGATTCTTTGACACCACAGATATTCCATTGGCGCACTATGGAATCCAACTGCACCCACCGAGTGGATAAATGTACGAAGACAGTGCCAGACACCATTTATCCTACATACTGGTCTCTTGGGGATACCGCCCTTGTCCCTATCCGTTTGGCATGTGCCGATACAGATGAGGTCTATTGCATTCGTTCTCGTTGGGAGGATGATTCCACGGCTTTGGGCGAGGTTCAGGAACGGCCGGATACTATTTGGCATACCAGTACCTACTATATAGAAACAATCCCTAAATGTGGGGCTATGAACCGATTTATGCCGGGCTCTGTGATTACGGGGCGCTCCACAAAAATTGTGCGGGAACTTTATACGCCCTGGCCCACGGAAACCTTCTGCGGACCATCTACCAAGGAAGATTTGTTCGTATATGATTTAGGCCGGAATTATATGGTCCCGGATACGGTGGATGTAGATAGTTTGTTCGAAACCTGGAAATCTGCGCCGGTGGGTGCTACAAAGGCTCCCGCAAAAACTACCACGAAGTAGAGCGATGAATCGTATGGATGATATTGAATACACCTTTGCCAGTGAAATTGCAAAAGAAGATTATCCCAACATTCTGGAAAGCCGTATTTTTAAGGAATGGCTTGATGCAGGGAGAAAAAAATTTAAGGTTACGAAAATCCACTTTGCTTCTGTAGATTTCTTGCGAAAGGAGCGCCGCCCGCTGTTTATCAAATTGGAGGCTACGGCAACTCTTCCCGATGGCCGCCCGGTGCATGGAATTGTCCTTGTCCGCGGCAATGCGGTGGGCGTGCTGGTGGTGTTACGTTGTGAAGGAAAGAAGTATCTCCTTCTGGTGCGGCAGCCCCGGTTCCCCATATCCGAAACTGCATCGCTCGAAATACCCGCAGGCATTCTAGACTGGACCGGCGATTATCGCAAGGTGGCCCTTTCGGAGTTGGAAGAAGAAGCACAGATTGTGGCCGAGGATTCAGAACTCATCGACCTGACGGCCTTCTGGTGGAAGGACGATGTGAAAGGATTTGCTGGAAGTTGCGGTCTTTTGGATGAACGTATTCGTTTGTATGCAATTGAGCGGGATGTGACCCCAGAACAGTTGAAAGCCATGGATGGCAAGAACCAGACCTATGTGGACGAAAATGAGTGGATCCGTACGGAAGTATTGCCTTACGAAGAGGCCGCCCACAAGTTCATTGATGGAAAAAATCTGATTGCCCTGTTCCTGTACGAACGCTGGGCAAAATATAATGCGGAATGTAGAATGCTGAATGCAGAAT
>JAKSIJ010000027.1 GCA_024398875.1 Fibrobacter sp. | reverse complement strand
TTTGCTTTGAATTTCCGACATGGCCGTGAATGACGTAGGGCGGGTTTTGCGGGGATGTCGGGGGCCCCAGAATGACCTCGGGGAACGCAGCACCGTGGCAATTTATAGCAAGCGAGAGGATTGCTTCGCCCCTGCGGGGTTCGCAATGACGTTTTTCATCAGGCAACCTGCGGGTTGCTTTTTAATACGAGAAAGGCTCCCCGCTTTTCTGCAGGGAGCCTTGGTCGAAATTTAAGTGGTTAGGGGGTTACCACTGGTTTTTGCAACGAATCGTTCCTCCAGTTACCGTAACAATCTTGCCAGAGTTACAGATATCTCCTCCTGCAGATTGGTAATTTCCAATGGTCTGCCAGCTTTGATTTGAGTACTTTTGGGTACCGTTCAAATACAAATACAATCCACTACCATTTCCACTACATGTCAGGGTTGATCCTCCACCAGAACAAGTTATAAGATACTGATTTCCAGGCGTGAAGTCGTATTCTGTACTATTATAAGTCATGGCAACAGCAATCGCTCCGCCGCCACCGCCAGCAGAACTGCTGGATACCGCAGAGCTGCTGGAGCTTGCAGCAGAGGAAGAACTGGTTCCACCGCCACCTGCGCAGGGGTTTGCAGACGCAGAGAAGTTCAAGGCGCTCCAAGCACCTGTATTAGAAACATGGATGTACCATCCACCATCCACCTTGGGATAGTTATTCAGGAAGGCGTTGCATTCACTTGTTCCGTTCCAACAAATCTGCCTATTAGATGTTGGGGTACCATTAATCGTAAAGTCATCCTCAACCTTGAATTGAGAAGCCGTCGTAAAGAACATACAATGTCTGAGACCCTGAGAACTATTCGTTCCAAGGTTATCACAATCACCACCGCAGAATTCCGTGCAACGACACCCTTCTGCACTACTGCTGGAAACTGCAGAACTACTAGAAGACTTGGCAGAGCTGGAGCTTACGGCCACGGTAAGGGTTGCCTTACAGCTAGTCTCCGCACCATTCAGCCACACCACATATTCACCAGCGGTATTGACATTCATTGTCCTGTCGCCATCGCTAACGCCGCTCGTAGGCCCTTCAACGGTGGTTCCATCCCGCTTAATCATATAAGAACACTTGCCGTTCTTACAGTTGTTCAGCTTATACCTGAACGTGGTGCTGTTCCCAGAGTTGATTGTGGAATTATCCAGACTACAATTGGTCATAGACGGCTGGTTCACCGTAATGCTTGCCGTGCAACGCTGTTCACCCGCAATTTTCATGGAGTAGGTTCCATTCTCCGTGAGGTAGAAGGTATTACTGCTCCAATCGTTGTTGTTGTAATTAGAACTGAAGGTTCCCGACTGAACAGTCGTTCCACCGGGGCTTAGGATTTCCCAGGACATGCCACTTTCAGCGATGATTTTCGCCTTGAACTGGTCTTGTTCACCATAGGTTCGCGTACTCTGCCCGAATTGACAATACGTTGCCTGAGGCTGCTGCTTGTCAATCGTTTTGGAGCATGCCGCCGAAGCGTCTTCCGAGAGGAGATGCAAGGTGTAGGTTCCGTAGCCCGTCACCTGCGGAGAGATGTTGTTGCCAAAGGTTCCATTCTTGACCGTAACACCATCCTTCTTCAGATACCAATTACAAACATTGTTGTTGCAGTTGGTCATGTCGGCACGGAACGTGGTAGTTCCGGAAGCACCGAGAGTGGAGTTATCCACACGGCAGTTGCTGGCCTGCATGGCGTTCATGCTGGGTGTTGCCGTACAAGAAGCCTCGGAGGAACCATTGATATACACCGTATAAGCACCAGATTCACGCATGGTGAAGTTAACCTGCGTTTCCTGACCAGAATAGCCATTGGTGGTTCCGGTGGTTGCATTGTTACCAGAAGGATACTTGACGACATAAGAGCAGCCCAAGCAAGTCGTCTTGAACTTGTAGCCACCATTATCACCCCAGTTGTAGCTGGAATTTACAAAGCCCAAGCATGTGGTGGTAATGCCGCTGGAGCTACTTACGCTGGAACTGCTTGCAACGCTAGAACTGCTTGCCACGCTGGAACTGCTGGCAACGCTAGAGCTGCTTGCCACAGAAGAGGAGCTGGCAGCGGTCGGCAACCTACAATCAGGAGCTCCCACGGTCACACTAGTCTGATCCGTTTCCCATTGGGCACCATTACCAGTCTTAATATACCATCCACCATCAAGTTTTGAGCCCAAATCGCCAGAACTCTTATAACCACTCATAGAGCGTCCATTCACTACGTAACCAGTGTTAGCATTTATATAGTTAACAGCGGTTAAGAAGTAGCATCGGCCATCATGAGCCAATCTACCCGATGTAACCACATTTTCGCAACCACTCGGAGGTCCATCGCAAGCACCGGCTTCCTTCACCTCGAATTGAGCGGATGTACAACCATCAAATGGCGTGGTAGCCGGACTAGTAGAAACGATTTCAAACCAGTAGTATCCAGGATCAAGAGCATTACCAGAACCGTTGGCGGCATCAGAACCTGTGGCGCCATTGGAAACGTTTCCAGAACCTGTATAAACATCCCTTCCGGCCTCTTGCAAGGTAATCTTATACGGACAACCGGTAGAGGGGCAGTTCGCGATAGAATAGGAGAACTGCGGTACACCTTGATTCTGCATCACAGAAGTCTTGGACAGGCCACCGCACCTAGCCTCAATGCTATTGAGGGTGTAGGAATTCGTCGGGCACTCAAATTCCACGCCTTCCAAGGTAGTCATTTTTACTTCAAATGTGTACGGAGTCCCAGTATGAGGAGCTGCATACGGATTGTCCGCGAAGTCGAAACTGAAGGTGGCATTTTTACCAGATTCTGTATAAGTGCATCCACCAGTCTCGCAATCGTAGTTCTTGCTTGTGACGTAGGAACTACTTTCCTTGACATCGAAGGACTTCACCTGGGTGTAGTTCGTCACATCAACAGAGAACTTCCATTTCCCAGAAACAGCATCATAAGTCAAGTTTTCGGAACAGGTAAGTGTCACCACATTGGGGCAATAGGAATACACCGCCTTTACGGTGATACTTGCAGTTCCCACAGCCCGGATGGTAACGCCATATACGGATTGAGGGTCAAATCCATCGGCATCAATCAGAGATTCAACATCAATGTCAATGGTTCCAGTCGCCGAAGTCTCATAGGATTTACTGTAAAAGATTGGGCCATACTCATCACGCTGGCTTAGCAGGTAAATCTCCACACCAGAAGCATTGGGGTTTTCAATCTCCACCTTCAGCGTAGCCTCACGCATATTCACATAGACGCCCGCACCCAGGGTAAAGCTTTCGCTGGTACCATTGCTAATCGTGGTGATACCGCTACTGCCCATGAAGTCCGTATTCTGCTTACAGTAAGAGAGTTCGCCTACCCAGAAGCTACCGCAATGGGCACGTTCCGTTTCGGCTAGCAGCATATCTACATCGCTCAAGTTGTAGCAGTTCCCAACACCCGCCTTTGCGGTCTTATCTTCGCCAGCAGAAGAACCATGAAGTCCCTTTTCGCTGAATTGATAATAGCCACTGTAGCATTCGCCGTAGGATGTACTTGTTCCGCAATTGCCATCAGAGCCTTTATAGTAGTAATGAGGCGCGCAATTCTTAGCATCAAACCAGCTGGAAAGACCAACCCAGGGTGTCACAGACGAATCCTTCGGAACAACGCCACCTGCATAGGCAGCCTTGAAAGAACAGTTCACCGTGGGGTAAGTATCCCAGCATTCACTTCCATAGTCCTCGCTCTTCCAGCCAATATCATAGAGTTTGAAGTTCGGGTCTGCCAAACGGAAACCAACATACTGCCCTGAGCTGGAAAAACCTTCGCTGAAACTGAAGGAAGTGTTGTACACTTCAGAGGCACCGTAACGGCTTGTGTAGGCGTTTACATTTATCGCCGTTTCGCTAATGACGACATCTGCCTCTACAATAGTTGTTGTCGAAATTGCAAGCTTAGATCCACCAGCTGTTTCAACATTTCTGATTTTGCAGAGAGTTTCATTTTGGTCGCACAATCTAACCGCCAAATCACCACTATTGTCGGCAAACAGGCTCATAAACAGGTATTCCGTTCCGTCTTTGTTTGAATGCAGGATAAATCCAGAATTCTTAACAGTTGTCGGAATGCTGGAATTGGCTCCTGCAGCCACCTTAGGAACTTGCACCACGGTTTTCAAGGTTCCCTTATAGCCCGCTTCTGCCGTGCTCATCACGATAGTGCCGAGTTTGTTGTTTTTGTCGGGCTTGGCCGCAACATAACCATCTTCATAGGCAATGTTTGAAGTGTTCGTCGCCACCCATTTTTCGCCATTTTCGCCAATGCAGTATTTTTCTGTGCAACTGTTGGAAGCATCGGATAGACCTGTCTTGAACTCGTCAAAGAAGCAATGCTTGTCGGACTCGTTGAAGTGGGCAATAACAAGGTTGTCATCTGCAGTAATCGTGAATTCCGTGAAAGCATCCCCAGAACTTGTCGTTACAGGGCAATTCAAGCCGGTACATTTCCAGTAGTTGAATTCTGTGGGTCTTGTCCCGGCAAACCTCAATCGGACCTTTTCACCATTATACACATGCATGGAGCAATATTCCGATGTTGTAGAAACATCGCTGCCGAATGTGCAAGTTTCAGACGTTCCAACGCGGGAATCTGCGGAGGAATTCGTCACTTCGGCCACAATTGAGAAACCGGTAAGATTTTCACCCGAGAAACCAAAGCGGAAAGGCATGGATTTAGCCTTAGCGCTAGCAGGAAGTTTGTAGGTCCCGCCAACGACAAGGCTCGTTTGCTCAATCTTCTTTTCTGGGATAATGACAATACAGCCTTCGCCACCATTCTGTGAAAGGGCGATATCATCGGCAACGCCGCAAGACCAGCTGTTGTTGATGGAAACCGTATTGCAATTCGGGTCAGCTTTCACCCATGGGCTGGATGACGGGCAATCGGGCCATGCATTCAAATCCGCAGGGCAACCGGAGTTATTTTCACAGTATGTCTGCAATTCGTCTGTAGAAACATCTTCACGTTCAATCGTCACGCTGGAAGCAATTGTAAGAACAATGGTGCTGGGGAAGTTTATGATATAACCTTCACCCGCCGCCAAGGAGAACATGGCCGTTCCGTTGCCGGCATTAGTTGTACTGACAGAGAATAGGGTGATTACGGAATTGTTTTCATCCGCAGCAATATTGAATGTGCAGTTGGTTCCCGAGCATGACGCGTCTCCCTGAGGACTGTATGTCCATCCGGCCATATCGGCGGGCTTTGTCACATTCAAAGCAATTGGAGTTGAATGGGGAGGAATGTTGACTTGAACATCATATAGGCTTGAGGCTCCCATTTCAACATTGGACTCTGTAAAGTTAACATAGGGGGAATTTCCAGTTTCACCAGTAGCAACAACATAGAACGGAACCTGCTTTCCGCTGTATGTATAGGTACAAGAGTATCGTCCACGGGTGAGTTTGTCATCGCCACCTGCAGCATTGTACATCACTCCACTTGTACGCAAAAGTGACGGACCGGAGCATTGGACATTTCCAGAAGCTTTGTTGATATTCAGACCGTTCAGACCGATGACGTTATAATAATCACTTAATTGACCAACCGGGTCAGTGGTTATGTAAATCACACGAGGAACCACAATGAAATCCTGTGCCAAGTCTGAAGCACTGCCATCCGGCAAATCTTCGTCAGTCTTGTAACTTGTTTCGAGGCTTACGGAAATGGTCGGCGCATTAGAAACATAATATCTATCATATCCGCCCAATACAATTTCCTGGACCAATTCACCACCGGATCCTTCTCCGGCACTACCAGTACCGCCACCAGCACCACAAGGACTCAGGCTCCCATCATTGTCACAGATGACTGAGGATTTTGCCAAGTCATCAAGCAAATCCTGGTCCATATCCAAAACGGAACCGCCCTGAATTTTTCCAATACCTCCCTTATCACAGTCAGCTACTGGCTGATAAATAGTTCCCTTCAATCTAATGCCATTAGAGTTGGAGATTTTACCCTTTGTATAAATGAAGTAATGGTTTGCAGTTCCACCAATATTGCTTGCGCCGTCCATCAGGTATAAGAAAACCTTTCCATCGTCGCTAGTAGCAGGCAAACCATTTTGACAACTAATAGAGCCATCTTTGATAATAATGAATTTTCCATTTAATGTTCCAGAAGGACAAGCGTCATCACCTGTTCCACCGCTCACCCTCACAACGAGGTATCCATTGTACAAACTATCTACTTTCAAGCCATCGTCAGCTATATTGTGGGCATAACAGTTGTTTAACTGACTAACCAAGCTCTTACTCCAAGACTTGATACCTGCTGCACAACCATAATTTGCGTATTTTTCGAAATTCTGGTAGCCTGTGCTCAAGGGGTCTCTCACCTTAAATTTGGAACCATTGCAACCGCTTTCTGTTGGCTCCCACAATTTGTTACAATCTTCCACCACATGCGTTCCGCATTCAAATGGAGGCTCTGATGGTAAATTGCCAATAACAGTGCCGTTAGACTTAAACCAGGAGGGCACTGCGCAAGATGGACGGTAAGTTCCACCCGATTTGCAATATGGCGAAGCTGTCGGAGTACCATTGACGTAATGATAATAGTTCGTCGTTCCCTTCAAGTCGTTGTAAAGCTGTCCTCCCACTTTATACACGCCAATTGGTGTTGGAGAAGTAAATTTTGATGCAATTTGACCAGCATCCGGTTTGAACTTGTTGTAGTTTCCATCGTATGCACCCGAATATGACAACTTGATTTGTTGTTCGTTATCCGCAGCATTGGTACTAGCCGTATAGTATTTCCAGTTAGACAACGGATAGTTTTCCACAAATTCAACATCTGTCACGCCGGGTTCCAGGTAATACACATAGTAGGCATTTGCACCAGGGCTTGATACAGAAGGGTAAGGATAATAGGTTTGACCACCCCAGTTCTGCCATCCCTTGGTGTAATAGGAGTAGTATGACCCACCGAGCCAATCTTCCCAATGAGGCACTCCCCAGGTTCCGCAGATGTTATAATTTGAGGAGGCAGTAAACCAGTTGTCTCCACCGCCATCGCCAACCCTGATAGTCCATTCATCATCAGAGGATATCTTGCTTGGACAGTAATTCTTGCTGTTTGATTTTTCGACAAACGCCTTTGTATTCCGCAAGTTGGCATAATCAGAATAGGGATGACCGCCAGCCACGTAGACCATGGCATCAGAAGCGGACCCTAAAATAATTTTGCTGTAATTGGTTCTATTGTCGCTAAAGTCCTGATAAGAAATGTTTCCTCCACCAGGCATCCAAACGTTGCCAACAACTTCCATGGATGCATTCGTTCCACCAGAGCGAACACGCCCTGTTTCGGACGTACAAAGGTTCCCACCCACCTTAACATAGTAGCTTCCACCACTCTGGTTCGTTTTAAGGAGTCCATTTATGGTGAGGTTGCCCTGGAAATCCAGAGGACCGGTGCTTGATTGTTGAACCGTTCCATCTAAGACTACATCCCCCGTAGCAGTGATTCTTGAATTGTTCACATTTCCATGAACATATAAATCCTGAGCATGTATACCATTGTTTTCCATACCCATGTCACCGCCAACGCAAGCCAACTGTCCCACATTTACATTACTACCTGAAAGTGTTGCGTTCCCTGTGACCACGAAATTTCCTGAAATGTCTTGAGGGTTTCCGCTCCAGTTTCCATTCACAATGGCTGAACTCATGGTAACGCCAGCGCTATTAAACGAGCCTGCATAATAGGCGTAATCAAAATTGACATGGGCATTAGCCTCAATTTGAGGGACTTGAACCCGATACAAGCCATCTACATTGAAAATACCGACCAAACTATAGCGAGTATTATTTTTGGCCTTTCCAGAAGAGAGCAATTTCAACTTGTATGTGGAACTTTCTGTATTGACACCTACAAGCCATACATCAAATTCCTGCCCTTCTTTCGTCAATTCCTTCAACTGAGAATTCAGTTTGATTGGCTTGTTTCCGCCCTCAATGTACTGCTTGATTAAAGAGCCCACATCGTTTGCATGGTATGTCATCCATGTGCGGGAATTCTCAAGGCCAGCCATAGCGCTTTGGTAGGCCGTGTTTTGCAGCATTCGAGATCCACTTGAGCCATTGGACGAAGAAAGCCACTTGAATGTGGCCGTAGCGGCAATGGTGGCCACCAGCATGAAGAGTAGCACCGCGATGAGTGAGACACCCTTTTTGTATTGCAATCCTTGCATAAAACCTCCGCTAGTCCTTTGGTCCATTGGATGGGGTGGGTATAACTGTTTCTACTACGCCACCTTCACCATTCCGCTGCACTGTTAGCGTTATTTTAAAAGCCTTCACGTTTTTCTTTTGTACGATATTTGAAGGGCCTTCGGTGTTCCAATAGGGGAATTCAGGGTCATAGACCGTGGCCACCCTTTTCAGTTTCAAGTCGTCAATGAACATCGTTCCTTCCGATGTTACTGGAGAATAACTGACAAAGGTGAATGTCAAGCACTGCCCCTCAACTTTTTGGGGAACAGAAAAACGCATTTTGCGTTCCCTACCAAGAGCCTCCTGAGTTGTTGGAGGATAGAACAGGAAGTCTTTTAGATAGGGAGATTTGTTGCCCTCGTTATCTCTAAATCCTACAGCCAAGAAGTCTCTCCCTGGGGTGAACATTTCCATAGCGTTTCTTATTGGTGGAGGGGGCATCTTGAATGAAATTTCATAAACGACCAGGGAATCAAAAGTGAAATGATTCTTTTCTGCAGAGCAGAAAGTCTTCCATGTATTTCCCTGAAGGTTTTCAACGTTTTCGTTCTCTGCTGCAAAAAGTTGGTTCTTTTCCACAGTTTCAGGGTCGTTTGCCGCATCCATCAGTTTGTTGTTGAATTTGTCGTAGTTCAAGGCAAAACCGCTTAGACGTGAACTGGTTCCATCATTTTCAACATTCATGATGTTATAATGGTTTTCGCCATAACGCGGGATAAGCATGAACATGTCACCGGTGAGGGGGAACATTTGAATATCTTCCTCCTCAAATTTGGGCTTCCCGGCTACGATGTTAAAAGAGGTTACGCCATCTGCAATGACCACCTCGGAAGCATCGCTTTTGGACGTCTTTGCGCAAGGGTCATCGGCCGCTAAATCCAGACCAGCCTTCTTGGCAACCGTCCAACAGGAACGCTTAAGTTCGCTACCCTCCACAAACCAGCGGACCTCTTCCACAGATACATACTTTCCATCGGAATCATAGCGCACCCTACGAAGGGTTAAATCGCTTTGGCCATTGGTTTCCACAAGTTTGAATGAGGAGGAGTCCCTCTTGGCGGGCTCATCGGTGGCCGGGTTCATATAGACATCCGAATAGACGGAACTGAATTCATCACTTGCAGCAGCGCCTGGAGTTTCCTTAGAACTTTTGGCACCCATTTGAGCAACATCGTCTCGAATGATTGCAGAAATGTTGCCCGCCACCTCATTAGCTTCAATCATACTCTGGTTCCGGACACGGAACTTGGTGCTATTGCTAAATGCTTGACCAGCAACGATAACCACGATACCCATGATGGCTATGTACACCACGAGTTCCATCAAAGTGAAACCACCGCGGGCACCAAGCCGAGCTCCACATCCCACGGAAAAATCTTTACAACGGATGTAGTTGGAATCGCCCGTATTCTGCGGTCTGTCGCTGTCAAATGTAAACGAGGGCCGACTGAACAGGGAGGTTCGGTCTGCCTGTCCTTGAACTTTGGATGCAATCTGGGCGTTTTTCATGTACATGTCTAAATCCACCAAAAACACGAAACGCCGAAACAGCGCCTCGCACCCCCTTAATATAACTTTATTTTTACAAAAACGGTTGCTTTTATTTTGTTATCTGGTATGGAATTAGGACGATTTTTGGATATTCCAAGTTGGAATATTCAGCAATTTTGGCTTATTTGGGCCTATAGGGAGCGCACCTGGGCTTCGGTGAGCTTCAGGGATTCCGCAACGACATCTATGAGGACTCCCTTGCGGAGCAGTTCGCGGGCAGCCGCCAGTTTCTCCTGAAGGAATGCGTTGTTTGCCTTCTGGAGTGCTGCCTCGCGGCCCTTCGCCTCACCACGTTTCTCGCCACGCTTTTCCGCGGCACGCTCGCGGGCGCGGCGCACATCACCTGCGCTGACAAAGCCCAGCTTCTGGCCGATACTCTTAAATGCCATGTCCAACCTCCTCTGCACATCCTCGGTGATGAACTCTCCTAAATATAGTTTTATTTTCTCCACCAGGGTAGCACCTTTCGCCGGATCCATTTTCCGGAATAGAGGCTCCATTTTTGCAAGTGCGGCGGAGAAAGCCTCCACATCGAAGGCGTACTTCATGGCGAACAGACCGACGGCAGCCTCCGCCGATTCGCACAGCGAAATCAGTTCGTCACTCACCCGCTTCAAGTCGATGAAGGCGCACTCGAAGGGCAGATCCTTGCCGTTGAATTTTGGATGCGGAGTTGAACGGTATTCCGCAAGAGGGTCCCAGTTGTCGGTGCCGTTGTAGATGATAATCGTTTTTGTCGGCATCCATTTAAATTTCGGGTTCGACTTGTTCACCACCACGTTGAAGGCGTAGCGGAAGGTCTGCTCCAGCACATTGCCCTTGTGCTCCGACTTGTGCTCCAGCAAAATGCCGAAGTAGTACCGTTCGCCACCGGCGGCCTCCACTCTGAAGGCAATGTCCGCCTCGCCGTGCTCGTCCACGTTGTCGTAACGCTCGGGGATTTCTTCGAGGGTGTTAAGGTTCACATTCTTCAGGATTTTACGCAAATCTTTGCTATGGCGGGAGAATGTACGCAGCATTGCCCGTGCGTTGTCCGGCACGGTGTAGACGTATTTGAAGAAACCGTCGTGCTTGCGGCGTGGCTCACCCGCTGATTTGCGACGTTTATTTACGACGGAATTGCGCCGTTTATTTACGACGGGACTATGGCGAGTCGCGCGCCCCTTTGTTTTTCGGTTCATATATCCTCCTTATTACAGGCACAAAAAAAATCGCCGCCGCGCCGTGACACGCGAGCATGCGATCTCCTAATAAATGATGTGTGCCGGTTTCCCGACGAGGAGCGAAATGTACTAAATGGATGAGCGAAAAACGAGCTTTACGCGAATTTGCAAACAGCTGTTGGCTTTTTGCTAACGGTTGTTTGCAAAAAATCAGCCCAATAAACTGTAACACCTCCAATTTGTATGCACAAAAAGTAATGTCAATTTTTGTCAAAATTTAGATTTTTCGCGAATTTTGGCGTTTTCGGCCGCAGAATACGGGCGTATGCGGCCATTTTTCTCGTTCTCGGCGGGGCTTCAC
>JAKSIJ010000026.1 GCA_024398875.1 Fibrobacter sp. | reverse complement strand
TTCTCCATGCCGATGGCACTGAGGTAGGTGATGTGGGCCAGTTTGCGGGCGTTGGCGAGGCCAATGTCGGGCTTGGTGACGCCTTCTTCGTAATAGTCGCCGCCATGGAAGTTGGGGTCCTGCGTAATCACATCGCGGGCCACCACTTCAAAGCCAAGGGCCTGGCTTGAGAACCGAGGGGAACTTGCAATCACCACGATGCGCTTCACCTGTTCGGGGTAGTAGATGGCCCATTTCATGGCCTGGAAACCGCCCATGGAGCCGCCGAGGACGCAGTAGAATTCCTTGATGCCGAGACTATCGGCTAGTTCTTTTTGAGTGCGGACCATGTCCCCGATGGTGATGGTGGGGAAGGTGCTTCCGTAGGGCTTCCCGGTGCGGGGATTGATGGTGGCCGGGCCCGTGGTGCCCTTGCAGCCGCCCAGAATGTTACTGCAGACCACGAAAAAGCGGTCGGTGTCTACAGCCTTGCCGGGGCCGATGAGTTCGTCCCACCAGCCGGGCTTCTTGTCTTCTGGCGTGTACCAGCCGGCGGCGTGGGCATCGGCAGTCAAGGGGCTGCAAACCCATACAGCGTTGGTGCCTGCCTCGTTCAGCGTGCCATAAGTCTCATAGCGGATGGTGAGGGCGGGCAGGGTCTTGCCATTTTCAAGCATGAAGCCCTTATCCCCGTAATCCTTGTTGAAATCCTTAGGGGTAACTGGTCCGTAACTTGAATTATGCAAATATTCACTCATACGCATAAATATAGTAAAGGGGAAGGAAACGGAATGGAAAAGGGGTTGGCATGAAATTCTATATTTGGGGCATGAACGACGAACACTTTATGCGTTTGGCCCTACGCCAGGCGGCAATCGCCTACGACGCGAAGGAAATCCCCATCGGTTGCGTCATCGTGAAGGATGGGGAAGTCATTGGCCGCGGCTACAACCAGGTGGAATCCCTGAGGGATGCAACCGCCCACGCAGAAATTCTAGCCATCGGTTCTGCCTCCACGAAGCTGGAAAATTGGCGGCTGGACGGAGCCACGCTCTATGTGACGCTGGAACCGTGCCCCATGTGCGCGGGCGCCATACTCAACAGCCGGATTTCTCGGGTGGTTTACGGCAGCCCGGACAGCCGCTTTGGCGGTTGCGGCACCACGGTGGATGTCATCAGCGGGAATGCCCTCAATCGGGCGGTTTCTGTGGAGGGTGGCGTCCTCGCCGAGGAGTGCCTCGGACTTATCAAGGCCTTCTTCCAGGAACGCCGTTTGGAGAAAGGCGATTCTGGCGCGAAGCCTTCACAAGATGCTTAAAGCCTGCGAGGCGTTCATCGTGCCCGAGAGGCGTTCATTGTGTCTGCGAGGCGTTCATCGTCAACCCCATAACTCCTTGATGCTCATATAGTTACAAATTCGGCGGTTCCATCGCTCAAAATTTCGTCAAATTTTCAGGCCAAAATTCCTCGGGCCGTTTCTGCTCCAACCCTTGATTTATAAGCCTCGCCCCTTGGTTTGGCCTTCCAGAAAAAACGTTTCGATAACTATATTTTTTCACATGAATATCACGAAGATTTTTACCGCTGCTGCGGCCCTCTTTTTGCTTTGCTCTTGCGACAATAGCGCAGTCTCTCTTGCCTTCAATACTCAGAATGCTCCCCAGCAGAAATATTATCTGGAATCCACTCTGAACGTGTTCGCACCTCAGGACTCCATGACGGTGACGCCGGAATCCATGGAGACGCACCTGTGGAGCATGGCGTCTCTTTCTCAGATGGTCGCCTTCGACAATGGAACCGCCCGCTTCGAGATGAAGATTGATTCGGTGGACTACAAGAGCGACAAGCGTTCCGTGGAGGAATACACCAACATCGCGAAGTACTTGAAGACCCAGCATTACCAGTTCAAGATGGCGGGCGACGGCTCCATCAGCGACCCTGAAGTGGAAGACATGGCGCTTCAGCCGGGCACGGAGGAACTGAACTTGATGAAACTCTTCATGAAGGTGCAGCCCATTCTTCCCGGCAGCCCTGTGAAGGTGGGTGAGACTTGGGAGCGCCCGGTGGAAATTCCGGATAACGGCAAGATGACCACGGTGTACAAGTCCTTCACGCTGGAAGAAGTCTACTTGCACGATGGCGCCCAGATGGCCAAGGTCAACATGAACGTGAAGTACAAGGAAGTCCCGGACCCGGATGCCAAGGTGCAGATGGAAAGTGACGGATTTGTGGTTGGCACGGGAACGCTTTTGTTCGATATTACGCATGGCGTGATTGCCACTGCCAGTATGGAACTCTCGGGACACCTGAACATCAACGATTTGGTGGCCCAGAGCCTGTTCCCCAACATGCATGTGATTCAGAAAATCAAGTTACGGAGTGAGATTTAATGCTTCAACGCTTGTTTTTAAGTTTAACCCTCTTTGCCGCAGTCTCCTTTGCTGGGGAGATGCCCTTCCCGCAGGTGGAAAAAGGCAAGGTCTCTCTGAAGGTGAAGGATAGCCCTTACATCTTGGAGCAGGGTGTTGTGCTTTCCAATACGGACACTCTGGACGTGGAAGCGGGCGTGACAGTCCTCATGGGGGAATATGCGAAACTCATGCTTCGCGGCCCGGTCATGATTTCTGGCACGGAGGCTAGCCCGGTGGTGTTCCGCAGCGCAGATTCCAGCGAGAGCTGGAACGGCCTGCATTTTGTCAGCAGCAGCAAACCTTTCGAGGTCAAGAACCTGGTGGTGGAGAACGCCTTCAGGAATACGGTGTTCCGCACCCGCGGCACTTTCGAGAACGTGCACTTTGTGAACAACTACTACGGGCTCTGGGTGGATGAATCGCCGGAGGTGTTCCTCCTAAAGTGCGAGTTCGTCCGGAACCGTTTCGCCCTCTCTGTTCGCGGCGGAAAAGTCTTGAGCGCCGACACCAAGATATCGGGCAACGTCTATGGCTTGTACTTGGAGGCCGGTGGAAGTTTCGATGGGGACAAGAGCCTCATCAAGGATAACCTGGAAGCAGATACGCGGAATGAATCCGATGAACTTTCGGGCGCAGGCAAGCGGGTGAGCCGCAGCGTGTGGCAGCGGATTGAAACTGGATTCTAAGGGGTAGTTGGTGGAAGAAGTATTTCGCAGATCCATAAGGAAGATGACTGGGACCAGCATGGGCCTCTCGTCTACGGCCAACCGGTCGAGTATGGTTGCGGACCTTTCCAACTCCATGATGGTCACCTGGTCCATCGCGTTGTTTGAGCATCTGGACGCCATGATGAACGATCCGACTGCCGTGGTGGGCGGTTCGGAGCAGATTTCTTACAGCGATTCCGCCTGGAAGCTGGCCGATGTGAGCTTCCCCGAAATCAAGGCGGCAGCCGTCAAGCTCTACGACGAGTTCCGCAGCAAGTGGATGCAGCGCTTTGCCACAGACGAGGTGGTGCGGCTCTTGCTGGAGGGCGGAGATTTTCTCACTCACGATGAAAACGGCTGGGCCCTCACGGTGAAGAACAACAAGCAGGACATCAATGCGTTCTATTCCGCCACCATTCATTTGTTGGTGAGCGATGCGGAACCGCTGTTTGTGCGCGTGCATGGCCGCGTGATGCAGTTGCAAGAAAAGTTGTGCAAGTACTGGCATGGAGAAAGTGCGGTGGATGCTGTGTCCAAACTGCTCCCTTGCCTGGAATCCAGCCTGCGGGAAAAGGAGAACAGCATGATTGTCTCCCTCCGCAGTTCCCTCAACACCCTTGCGAAAAAGCGCTTTGCGGCAGCCTTCAATATGAAGGGCGCACCGCGGTATTATTCCAGCGCCGTGAGCTGTGCCCGCAATGTGGGGCGGTTCTGGAATCCGCATTACGCCTACGAGAACGGCTTCCTCGCCTTTACCGATGATTTTTGCGATTACGCCCAGGGGCTCTCCCTCCAGATTATCGACTGGTACCAGAGCAAGTGGGCCCTATTCCTCCGCGGGTTCTCTCGCGGGCAGTTGAACCTTTTTGAATCCATGGCCTCTTACAAGGCTTAACAGTAAGGATTAAAGATGAAAACACCATTCAAATCCCTCTTACTTCTCACCATCGTGGGTCTTGCCGTCTTGGCGGCTGGTGCCCTCTACTTTGGAGCTCCGCTCTTTGGCTGGATCATCATGATTGCCATCGTGGTGGTGTTCCTGGTGGACCAGATTCGCGGGCTTGCCTGCGTCAAGAAGATTGCGGCTGAAGCAGAAAACATCAAGGCCTGCGAAAGCCGCGGTTTTCACGCCGCAAGTGGTGACGGCGTGGTTGCAGAACGCATCAAGCTTGCAAAGAAGCTCATGGGTAACGGGATTCGTTTGGATTCTCCCATCGCATTTGATGTGCTTTCCGCCAATGCTGGAATTGCGGTGCCTCGCGGTTCCGGCAGCACGGTGATTCTCCTCGGCCTTATGGGAACGTTCTTCGGCTTGATGTTCTCGGTGGCTACTGCCGGTGGCGCCATGGATAATTCCACCACGCAGGGCACGCTGGATACCATTCAGGTTTTGTTCCAGAACATGAAGGGCATTTTCGGCACCAGCCTTTGCGGCTTGTTTGCGGCACTGGTGCTGAACGCCTCCCGCGGCCTCTTGCTGAATTGCCGCGACGAGTTCAACGCCCGCCTGGATAGCCTCACGCTGGATATGCAGGGTGAAGTTACCGCTGCCGATGCCGACAAGAGCGAGATTGAAAAACTCTTCGCTACCGTTTCTGAAAACCTCACCAAGATGGTCTCCTCCGTGCAGCAGGAACTTTCTGCAATGGCTGCCAAGGTAGGGGAGAAGGTGGATACAATTCCTGCGAAACTGCAGAGTGGCTTGGAAGGTGTGCAAACCCAGTTGGGCGGCATCAGTGCCTCTGTGCAGCAGAGTCTTGGTGGCGTGGGCAGTGCCGTTCAGCAAAGCCTCAGTGGTGTGGGTGATGCTGTGAAGCAGAGCCTGAGTGGCGTGGGTGGCGAAATTGCCGCAAGCGTTGAAACTCAGGTGAAGCAGTCCAACGAGCAGTGGAAATCCTTCATGGACCGCCTGGCTGCTGAATCTTCTGCCAGCGTGGAATCCCAGAAGCAGGGCCTGGAAGCCCTCAAGAACGTGGCGCTCCAGGTTGCGGAAAAAGCGCAGGCCGGTTCCGCGGAACTCAGCCAGTCTGTGGCAGAAAAACTTTCCACCCTTTCAAACGACATCCTGGCCGCATTCCAGAAACTTTCCGATACCTCTGCCGTGCTGCTGGAGGCCCAGAAGGCCCTCACCGAAAGCATCGACAGCCGCGTGGTGAAGGAGAAGGAATCTGCCGACGCTCTTGGCGGAAACCTGGTGGAAACCGCCGAGATGATGCGCGTGAACCAGTCCGAACTCAGCGCCAACCTGGAAATGCTCCGCAGTGCTTTGGAAACCATCCTCGAAAAACTCAGCGGCGATACCGCGGAGCATGAGGACGAAGACAACTTCGTGGAGCACCTGAACCAGTCTCTGGAAGCCTTCCACGAACGGGCCAGCGAAGTACTGATGGAAAATGCCGTCAAGACTCAGGAGATTCTCCTCGAGGTGATGGAACAGATTCAACGAGTAGCGATTTCAAACCAGGCTCCCAAAGCGGAGGGCTAATCTATGCGTTTTCGTCGCGATGAAAACAGCAATCCCTGGATATCCTTTACCGACCTCGGTATAGCCCTGGTGTCGCTGTTCATTTTGGCTTTTGTGGCCATGGCAACCTTGAAGGAGCAGAAGGCGGAAGACCTTACCCGCACCGAAGAGGAAGTCCTGAGCTGCCAGGAGGAGATGCGGAAAATCGCCTCCGAACGCAACGCGCTCCTTTCCAAGAGCCTGCAGACCTCCATCGAGGCGGGCCTTGTGGTTCTGGAAGATGGAAAGGTGCAAATCCAGGCCTCCTTCCTTTTCCCCATCAACGGCGCAAGCCTTACCGAAGATGGCATCAAGGTCATCAAGGGCATCAGCAAGGGCCTCTTGGAAGCCATGGATTCTACGGATGTAATCATGGTGAGCGGGTTCACGGATGACACTCCGGTGAAGTCCGACTTCTATACCAACTGGAACCTCTCTACGGACCGTGCCGTGAACGTGGTGCGCCTCCTCATTGCAGAAGGATTCCCGGCAGAGAGAATCTTCGCCGCCGGTTTTGGCGAACACCAGCCCAAGTACCCCAACGATACCGAGGAACACCGCCGCTTGAACCGCCGCGTGGAAATCGGCATCACGCCTTTGCAGACCGCAACCTTGCGTGAACCTGTGCAGGCAGCAACCCAGCCGGCTACGGAAGCTACAACAGAGGCAAAGTAAGTGCAGGAACGGGTCGACAGCATCAAGCAATCCATCGATTCCATTCGCAAGTCTGGAACCCTTCCTCATTGGAGGATGGTGTATGCTGATGCACTGCTGACTCGGGCCCAGGAATACGTGGCGGTGGACAGGCTTCCGGAAGCAGGCCACGTGCTGGATAAATTGGACCGCTGGGTGGCAACCCACACGCCGAAGGTGGCGGAAAATTCTGCTGCTGAAATGGCCCCCATGGTTTTCTGGAGCAAAGAACTCCTTACCAAGTGTTCAGAACAAATTAAGAAGACGCTGGCCCAGAAGGGAATGCTTGTTCCGCCTACGGAAAAGGATGCCATTCTCCGGCGCCTCTCCCTTGTGGAAAAATGGATTGCTGGCGGAAACCTGCAGCAGGCGCACCAAGAACTGCTCTCCCTCCGCAGCGCCCTCATTGCACGCCTCCGCCGCAGTTACCGCGCGCGGTTGATTGCATTCGCCAACTATCGCAATGGCCGCATGACGCAGCCCGAAGGCACCCTCATCGGGCTATACAACGCCCGCCACACTCTGGAAGAGACGTTCCATGTGGTAGGGGAGCGGGACCCCATCTGGGTGGAAGACTTTCTGGACATCTACAACGAGCTGTTCCGCATAGTGGATCGCCTCGTCCCTCAAGAAAAGAAATAAAAGCGGATTAGATTGCTTCACCACGTTGTGGTTCGCAATGACGTTTTCATTTTGCATCGTCATCGCGAAGGGCGCAGCCCTGTGGCGATCAAATGACATTTTCATTTTGCATCGTCATCGCGAAGGGCGCAGCCCTGTGGCGATCCATCGCGCGTTTCCCCCACGAGATTTCTCGCGATTTACTTCCCGAATTTCTTCAGCAGTGCAGCCGCCTTCACGAACTGCTGCTTCACGGATTTCGGGCCCGTTCCGCCCTCGATATTCCGGCGACCAACGCTATACTCAAAAGTAAGCGTCTTTTTCATGCGCCGTACGTCGGGCACGCCCGCGGCCGCCCAAACATCGTTGCTCAAATCCGTGAATTCCTTGCCCTGACGGGCGGCTTCGCCAACCAGGCTCCCCACCACATGATGGGCGTCGCGGAAGGGGACTCCGGCTTCCACCAGCAGGTCCGCCAAATCGGTAGCCAAAAGCGCCGGGAGCATCTTCGCCTGCATCTTGTCGAAGTTGAAGCGGGCGCTTTCCAGGGCCTCCTTCATCACGCGGAGAATCACCTTCACGTTGTGCACGCTATCGAAAACGGGCTCCTTGTCTTCCTGCAAATCGCGGCTGTAGCTGAGGGGCGCACCCTTCACCAGCGTGTAGAGGGCGCTAAAGTTCCCCAGCATGCGTCCGGACTTGCCACGGATGAGTTCCATGGAATCCGGATTCTTCTTCTGGGGCATCATGGAACTGCCGCTGCTGAAGGCGTCGTGCAGCGTGAGGTAGCCGAATTCGCTGGTGCTCCAGTTCACAAAGTCTTCCGCATAGCGGCTCATGGTGCTTGCGATGATGGCAAGGTCCGCATTGAATTCCAGCATCATGTCGCGGTGGCTCACCGCATCGATGGAGTTGGGGCTCACATCCTTGAAACCAAGTTCCGAAGCCACGAGGCTACGCTTGTAGGGGAATGCTGAGCCCGCCATGGCGCCGCTACCCAGAGGCAGTTGGCTGTGGAGTTCCAGGAAGTTGTCGAGGCGCTTCACGTCGCGGCTCACCGCGAAGAACATGCTCATGAGGTAATGGCTGAAGTAGATGGGCTGCGCCTGCTGCAGGTGAGTGTAGCCCGGCATCATCTTGCCGAAGTATTTTTTCGCGAGGTCCAGGACGACCCTCATCAAATCCATTTCCAAACTGCGAATCTCCGCAGCGCGGTGGCGCATGTACAGCTTGAAATCCGTGCAGACCTGGTCATTGCGGCTGCGACCCGTGTGAATCTTCTTGCCCAGGGCCCCGATGCGTTCGGTGAGCACGCGCTCCACCGCCATGTGGATGTCCTCGTCGCTATCGCACCACAGGTTTTTACCCGCGCGGTAATCCTTCAGGATGCTGTTCAGGCCGTCGCAAATCTTCTTGTATTCCGCCTTGGTGAGCACACCCGATTCCACCAGCCCCTTGCCGTGACCAATGCTCCCCTGGATGTCCTCCTCGATGAGCTCTGCGTCGAACTGCAGGCTGAAACTGAGATCCACCATGCTTTCCGCCATGCCGCTGGCAAAGCGCCCGGTCCACATGTTGGTTTGCGTGTCTTTCTTCTTGGCAGAATTCTTCGCCATATAAAACCTCGTTTTTACCTGCCGAAATATAGAACTTTTGACGCGCTAGATGTTTTTGGGTTGGCCGAGGACGCCTGTAAAATGGGTTGGAGTTGGTCGTCGGTGTTCCGGACCTATTTCGTCAATAGCATGCAAATGTCAAAATATGACAATGTCTAAATGTATATTTGACAGCATACAGGGAGGCAACACGATGCAGATTGAAACCGGTCACGAACAGTACAGCGAACAGGTCCGCAACTTCGCGGAGCGCTGGAGCGCCGCCATGGAACAAATCGCCATGGACAAAACCTACAGGGCACTGGCGGAATTCCTGGAGGGTGATACCCTCGCGGAGGAGTGCAGTTCTCTAGGATTCGAAATGGACTGTGGCGACCGTTTCAACCAACTCTATGGTGTTGATTTTTTCTGGGAAAAGGAAGAATCATTGGAAAGCCTGTTTGCGAAAGTCTCCGATTTGAAAGCCCTCGGCAGCGAGATTTTCTCCCGCTGGAGTTATCTGAACCATTGGGCCACGGAAGCCCCCAGCGAGTATCACACCGAATGGTTCAAAGCAGCATTCCACCGCCTTAAGGAATTGGCGGGGTAGGCGGGTTTTGATGGCAAAAATGCGTTAAAAAATGAAGTGCTACTTCCGATTTTAGCAGAATTTCGGAAGTAAGACTCCTTTTTTTTATGCGATTTAAGTTCCCGTTTGCATCATTTGATGGTATTACAATTTCCCGTAATTATTCCTTGTTGATGGCAATATCGCCAAGAGGGAATATCTTATATTTCCTCACATAAATCATCCAATGGGGTAGGGTTTTCATTTTAAGGTACATACATGGCAAAAGTGGCGAAAACGACCAAGAAGGCTGTTGTTGAAAAGTCTGTAGAGGCATCCCTCTGGGAATCGGCTAACAAGTTGCGCGGAAGCGTTGAACCGGCTGAATACAAGCATGTGGTTCTTTCCCTGATCTTCTTGAAGTTTGCAAGCGACAAATTCGAGGAGCAGCGGGCAAAGCTCAAGGAAGCTGGCCGCGAAAAGTACCTTGAAATGCCCGAGTTTTACAACAAGGACAATGTGTTCTACCTGGAAGAATCTTCCCGCTGGAGTTTTATTGTAGAACATGCCCGCCAGGCCGACATTGCCCTGCTCATCGACACGGCTCTCTCCAATATCGAAAAGAAGAACAAGAGCCTCCGTGGCGCACTCCCTGACAACTATTTCTCCCGCCTCCAGCTGGATGTGGCAAAGCTCGCCGCCCTGATTAGCGACATCGATGGCATCGACACCATCAAGGACAAGGAACAGGATGTCGTTGGCCGCGTGTACGAATACTTCCTTGGAAAGTTCGCCATTGCCGAAGGAAAGGGAAAGGGCGAATTCTATACCCCGAAAACAATCGTTGGCCTTATCGCCGAGATGATTGAACCCTACCGAGGCAAGATTTATGATCCTTGCTGCGGTTCGGGCGGTATGTTCGTGCAAAGTATGAAGTTTATCGAGGCCCATAACGGCAACAAGCGCGAGGTTTCTGTGTACGGTCAGGAATACACCGGCACAACCTATAAGCTTGCCAAGATGAACCTTGCCATCCGTGGCATTACCGGCAACCTGGGCGAAAAGCCTGCCGACACCTTTGCCGAAGACCAGCACAAGGATTTGAAGGCCGACTTCATCATGGCAAACCCGCCATTCAATCAGAAGTCCTGGCGCGCCGAAAACGAACTCCTCGATGACCCCCGCTGGAAAGGCTACACCGTGCCGCCCACCAGCAACGCAAATTACGGCTGGATCTTGAACATTCTCTCCAAGCTCTCCGACAATGGCGTGGCCGGGTTCCTGCTTTCTAACGGTGCCCTCAGTGGGGAAGGTGACGAACTCCAGATCCGTAAGGAACTTTTGCAGAACGACAAGGTGGAAGCAATCCTTATTTTGCCCCGCAACATGTTCTATTCTACGGACATCAGCGTAACACTTTGGATCTTGAATAACAACAAGACTGCCCACGAAGTGAAGGTGGGCGAGGAATTGCGCAAGTACCGCAGCCGAAAAGGCGAAGTGCTCTTTATGGATCTGCGCCAGATGGGCGAACCCTTCGAAAAGAAATACACCCAGTTCAGTGCTGCTGACATCGAAAAAATCAGCGGAACCTATCACAAGTGGCAAGTCCAGAAAATCAAGGACGAACCGGAATACTGCGCAACCGCAACCCTCAAGGAAATCGAATCCAAGAACTGGTCCCTTGTACCCAGCAAGTACATTGAATTCAAGAACCGCGATGAACAGGTGGATTTTGACGAGAAAATGCGCGGTCTCCAGGCCGAAATGCGCGAACTCTTGAAAAAGGAAAAGGAATCCGAAAAGGAACTGGCCAAAGTCTTTAAGAACCTGGGATTTGAACTATGATGAAACGCCTAGGTGATTACATACGCCCTGTGGATGTGAGGAACAGGGATTTGAAGGTGACGAGATTGCTTGGACTTAGTGTTTCCAAGGAATTTATTCCTTCAATAGCGAATACAATTGGAACGGATATGTCGTCATATAAAATTGTTGCTCCTGGACAATTTGTTTATATTGCCGATACGTCAAGACGAGGCGACAAAATTGCAATTGCATTATTGCATGAAGGTGAAGAACGTTCTCTTGTCTCAGCCATTTACACAGTATTTGAA
Organism: Fibrobacter sp.; assembly: GCA_024398875.1. Lineage (GTDB taxonomy): Bacteria > Fibrobacterota > Fibrobacteria > Fibrobacterales > Fibrobacteraceae > Fibrobacter. The sequence continues at coordinate 182 of JAKSIJ010000026.1, read as the reverse complement.
GTCATCGACAAAAATGCTTTGGATCCGGAATATCTGATGATGTGGTTCCGTCGTCCAGAATTTGACCGCTACGCTCGTTTCAAAAGTCATGGAAGCGCCCGCGAAGTATTTGATTGGGACGAAATGTGCGAAGTTCTCGTACCCATCCCCTCAATAGAAAAACAGCGCGAAATCGTAGCCGA
>JAKSIJ010000025.1 GCA_024398875.1 Fibrobacter sp. | reverse complement strand
GTCTTGGCGTAAACGCTCTCTATCTCTGCCCGATTTTCAAGAGCAATTCCAATCACCGCTACCATACGGTGGACTATTTTGAAATTGACCCGGTTCTCGGAACCATGGAAGATTTCGACCGCCTGCTTGCCAAGGCCCACAAGCTTGGCATCCGCATTATTCTGGATGGCGTGTTCAATCATTCTTCCCGCGGATTCTTCCAGTTCAATAGTTTAATGGAACTAGGTGAGGAGTCGCCCTATCGGGACTGGTTCCACGTTCACAGCTGGCCCATCCGCGCCTATTCGGGCAAACCCAATTACGAATGCTGGTGGAACTATCCGGCCCTTCCCAAGTTCAATACGGACAATCCCGACGTGCGGGAGTTTCTCTTCTCCGTAGGCGAATTCTGGATGAGGCGTGGCATTGACGGCTGGCGTCTAGATGTGCCCAACGAAATCGATGATGATAGCTTCTGGCAGGAATTCCGCCGCCGCATCAAGAAAATCAACAAGGATGCTTACATCGTGGGGGAGATTTGGGACGAACCCTCCCGCTGGCTTCAGGGCGACCAGTTTGATGGCGTCATGAACTACGGATTTCGCAAGGCGGTTCTTGCCTACCTCTTTGACGAAAAGCCGATTTCTACGGAGGAGTTCCTCCGGCGGCTTCAGGCGGCGTTTCCGGAAAAGCAGTTCGGCGTCCCCATGAACCTTCTGGGGAGCCATGACGTCACGCGTCTTGCGAGCCTTCCGCGGGCAAATGAATTCCGCATCCGCCTAGCGCTGGCTATGCTCTTCTTCCTTCCAGGGGCCCCTTCCATCTATTATGGCGATGAAATCTCCATGGTCGGCGGAAAAGATCCGGACAATCGCCGGACTTTCCCCTGGAATAACCTGCCAACCCTTAAAAAACAGCCGATTTTCGCCTATTTGAAGGATTTGATTGCCCTCCGCCATCAGGAAAAGGCCCTTCGTCAGGGCTCTCTCCGGTTTGAACTGGTAGACGATAGTTTCACCGTGGTCCGCCGTTTGGGCAAAACAGAGCTCAGACTTCAGGTTTTCCCCGATAAACTGGACTCGGGAGACTGCTTTTTCCTTTTGAAAAAGTAGAATTTTGCTATTTTTGCCCCGCTACTTTAGCGTTTAATGCCTTTTAAGGGATTACAAATGAATAAAAGAAAATTCGGTTTCAGAGAATTCGTCATTCTCATTGTTATCGCACTTTCGGTTTGGACCGTATGGCCTTCCATCCAGGTTCACACTAAAAAGGGTGAAGCCAAGCAGGCCTTCCTGAAGGAAAATCCGAAACTGGCTGCCAAGTCCATCAATTTCGGCTTGGATCTGGCCGGTGGTACCAGCATTACCCTCCAAATCGACAAGTCTAGCCTCGGTCCCAAGGACGACGTGAAGGATATCCAGGCCCAGTCCCTGGAAATTGTCCGTAACCGTGTGGACCAGTACGGTCTTTCCGAACCTCAGATTTCTCCCAGCGGCGACGACCGCATCGTGGTTGAACTGGCAGGTGTGGACGACTCTACCGCAAAGGCTCTCGTAGGTTCTACCGCAAAGCTGGAATTCAAGATTTTGGCCGAAGCTGAGAAGTTTACCCAGGTGGTGACCCTCATTGACCAGTATTTGACCCGCCAGACCACGGACGTGGCTGCTGTGGCCGATACTGCCGCCAAGGATAGCGCTGTTGCTGATAGTTCTGCTAAGGATTCCGCCGTGGCTGCCGCTCCGAAGGATTCCGTCCAGATGAGCGATGAAGAGCTCTTGGGTGGTAAGGTTGCTGAAGCTGCTGAGGCTAAGGACTCTGCCAGCGAAACTGCCGCAGAAGCTGCTCCTGAGGCCGCCATCGGTCAGGCTCTCTCTGCCTACTACCTCTCCTTCGGTAACGGTGGCTTCATCTCCGAAGACAATGTGGAAGTGGTGAAGCGCCTCCTTGCTTTGGAAGGTGTCCAGAAGCTCATTCCTCGTGATGTTGCCTTTGCCTTTGGTAGTGGTCTCGAACCCGTCCAGCGCGATTCCAAGATTAAGGCCAAGCGCCTCTATCTCCTGAAGCGCCGTGCCGAGATGGGCGGTGATGACATTGTGGATGCTCAGCCCCATCGTGTAAGTGACGGTGTGAGCGCTGGCGAAGTGGCCGTTTCCCTCCGCTTTGGCGGCATCGGCCCCAAGAAGTTCTCTGCAGTAACGGCTGCCAATATCGGCAAGCAGATGGCCATCGTTCTCGATAACCAGGTCATTAGCGCTCCGGTGATTCGCGACCGTATCCCGAATGGTGAAGCTCAGATTACTGGCCTTGACGACATGGCAGAAGCCAACCGCCTGGCTGTGGTGCTTCGCGCAGGCGCCTTGAAGGCCCCGATGAACATCATCGAAAGCCGTAACGTGGGTGCAACCCTCGGTGAAGAAAACATCGTCCAGGGCTTTGGTTCTGGCGCCATCGGTCTTCTCATCTGCTTGGTGTTCATGGCTGCCTACTACCGCTTGGGTGGTTTGATTGCTAGCTTCGGCATGGCTTTGAACGCCTTGGTGACTGCCGCCGTGATGTCTGTGTTCAACGCCACCTTGACGCTTCCTGGTATTGCAGGTTTCATCTTGGTGATTGGTATGTCGCTCGACGCCAACGTGATTATCTATGAACGTATTCGTGAAGAATTGAAGGCTGGCCTCACTGCTCGTGCTGCTGTGGCCAAGGGTTACTCTCGCGCCTTCAGTGCAATTCTCGACTCCAACTTGACGACTGTGCTTACCGGTCTTATCCTTTATAAGATTGGCACGGGCTCCGTGAAGGGTTTCGGCCTTACTCTGACCATCGGTATTCTTACCTCTCTCTTCTGCGCCATCACGGTTTCTCGCGCTATCTTCGATTGGAAGCTTGCAAAGCGCGATGCGACCCAACTCAGCATCGGTAACGGTTTCAAGTGGCTCAACGAAGCGAACATCCAGATTATTCCGAACCGTCGCAAGTTCGGTGTCATCTCCGTGATTCTCATCGTGGCAAGTATCGCTTGCGTCGCTGTGAAGGGTTTCGATTTCAGTATCGACTTCACGGGTGGTCAGGTCTACACCGTGCAGTATCAGGACGATGCCAAGCACGAACGCGACTTGAGCGGTGCCTTGTCTGCCGCTGGCATCAATGGTGCCAAGGTTCGTACCTTGGGCGGTACTTCCGCCAACTCCTACCAGATTAGCGTCAAGACTTCTGACAATGCCGCCGCCTTCCAGCTGGCTATGGCTCAGGCCTTCGAAAAGGCCAACCAGAAGTGTGAAATCGTGGCTCAGGATACGGTTGGCCCGACCATCGGTAAGGAACTCCGCATCAATGCCATCATCTCTGTGATTCTGGCCTGGCTTGGCATTGCACTCTACGTGTGGTTCCGGTTCGGTAAGCTTGGTCTTGGCTTCGGCGTGTCCGCAGTGCTTGGCCTTATTCACGATACCATCATCACCCTGGGATTCATCTCCGCCTTCGGTCTTTCTTTCGATGGCGCTTTGATTGCTTCCCTCCTCACCATGATTGGTTACTCTGTGAACGATACCATCGTGAACTTCGACCGCATTCGTGAAAACACCAAGTTGTTCGGTTCTGCAAACTTCGAGCAGACCATCAACAACTCTTTGAACCAGTGCTTCAGCCGTACCATGATTACCTCTCTCACCACCTTGTTCGTGTGCGTGATCCTCTCTGTGAAGGGCGGTTCCTCCATTCGCGACTTCGGTCTGGTGCAGTGCTTCGGTATCCTCATCGGTACCTACTCCTCTGTGTGCGTTTGCTCCCCCATCGTTCTGTGGTGGTCTAAGCGCTTCAAGAGTGGCGTTTAATCCGCTGTAACAAGCATTAAGTAAGATTGCCCGGGCTTTACAGCTCGGGCTTTTTTGCTACATTTCGTCCACATTCGATCAAGGGGGCTTTTTATGCTCAAAAAGTATTACAAAATCGAATCAGGGCGTCTTGGTCTCGCCCCGAATGAAGAAGCCGCAGATATCGTTGTCATGGGTTCCCTTAGCCAGGAACAACGAAGCGTGCTGGTGAAAGAGTATGAGATAACAGAACATACTATCGCCTCCGCATTCGACTCTGACGAGCTTTCCCGTATCGAGTATGACGATGATTTTACCACCATCGTGTTCAAGAAACCCAAGAACTATTCCGCCGAGGCGAACTTCCAGTTCCGCGTGGAATCCTTTGGCATTTTCATCTTCAAGGACTGGGTACTGCTCCTGACGGACTCCGACATCCCGGTGCAAGACGAAAAGCGCTTCTCCAAGATTGATAGCCTCAATACCTTCGTTTTGAAAGTGCTGGGTTACGCCATCAACCACTTCAATGAGCATTTGAAAATTATCAACCGCATCAACGATGATTTGGAACAGCGCCTCAACACCTCCATGGAGAACAAGTACCTCCTGAGCATGTTCAGCTTGAACAAGGGCTTGATTTACTACGTGAGCGCTTTGAACAGTAACGATACTTTGCTGAAGAAGCTGCAGCTGGGTAGAAGCCTGAACTGGACAGAGGCTGAGCGTGAGTTGCTGGAAGACCTGCAGATTGAAAACGGACAGAGCCTGCAGCAAGCTAACATCTACGCCAACATTTTGACATCCATGATGGATGCGCGGGCAAGCGTGATTAACAACAACGTGAACGCCCTCATGAAGAATTTGACCATCGTGACGATTTCCATATCGCTTCCGACGTTCTTCGCCAGTTTGTTCGGCATGAACGTGAAGCTGCCTTTCGGTATGAATGGGGATGCGATGGTGGGGTCGCCTGCGGCCTTCTGGGGAATCATCGCTGTCTGCTTCTTAAGCGTGCTGGTGTTCCTCTGCTTCTGGATGCGAAAGCGGTAAACAATTTAAAATTTAAAATGCAAAATTCACAATTATATCTGACGAGAAAATATCAAGCGAGGCTTTCGCCAGAGACCTAATTTTGAATTGTTAATTGCTGCGGTCTTCGTCAGAAGCCCAATTTAAAATTTAAAATGCAAAATTCACAATTATATCTGACGAGAAAATATCAAGCGAGGCTTTCGCCAGAGACCTAATTTTGAATTGTTAATTGCTGCGGTCTTCGTCAGAAGCCCAATTTAAAATTTAAAATGCAAAATTCACAATTATATCTGACGAGAAGCATCCGCCAGAGACCTAATTTTGAATTGTGAATTTTGAATTGTGAATTATTAATTCCCTCTGTCGCTCATGGAAGCGAACATCGCGACGAGTTCTTCGGTAAAATTGCTCTTGGGGAACTTGTTTGCAATTTCAAGGGCCTTCTCCAAGTGTTCCTGCGCTTCGGCCTTCGCCTTCTCAAAAGAACCTTTTACCTTCAACTTCTCGATGATGATTTCGGGAATGCCTTCTTGTGCGGCCTTCTTGACTAGGCCTTCCATTTCGCTGCGTTCCGCTGCATTGCAGTTTTCGAAGTAGTATAACAGCGGAAGGGTGATGAGGCCATTGGAGAGGTCCGTGAACTTGGCTTTGTCCATGTTGTTGGAGCCGTAGCCATAATCCAGCAGGTCGTCGATAATTTGGAAGGCGATTCCAAAGTGGGTGCCCATCTTGGCGCATTCATCCACCATGGCGTCGTCAAAGCCGGCGAGAATACCGCCAATGCGAGCGGCAGCATCAATGAGGGCTGCAGTTTTTCCATCGATGATTTCGTTGTAGCTGCCGCGAGAAAGTCCCATGTCGCCGCTGTGGTCAAGCTCCATGATTTCGCCTACAATCAGTTTGTCGGCAGCGTCGGAGATGATGACGGGAATGTTTCGGGCGGTTTCGTCGATGACGCAACGCATGGCCTGGGAAAGCACGTAGTCTCCGATGAGAACGGCGACTTGGGTGCCCCATTCCTTGTGGGCGGTAATCTGCCCGCGGCGCATTTCCGTGCCGTCGATGATGTCGTCGTGCACGAGGCTTGCAAGATGCAGAAGTTCCACGCTGGCGCAGGCATGGGCGACGCGGTTTGCGTCGGGCGCCTTTGTACCGCAGTTTGCCACCAGGCAGAGCATGGTGGAGCGGATGCGCTTGCCCTTGCGGCCAAAGAGAGAAATTAAACGGTCAGAAATGCCCTTAGGTGCGGACTTCGCCACATCCATGATGACATTTTCAGAGAGAGTCAACTGGTCTTTCACCAGTTCCCGCGCCTGGGCGAGAACCGTCTTGAAATCGTCTTTAGTGTTGGCCATGACCATTGAAAACTAAATGTCCAAATCGTTCAGTACGCGGTAGGCGTTGGATTCAATGAATTTGCGGCGCGGTTCTACGTCTTCACCCATGAGCATGCTGAAAATCTGGTCAGCGAGGATGCTGTCTTCCACATGGCACTGCTTGAGGAAGCGGCGCTTCGGGTCCATCGTGGTCTCGTTCAGCTGTTCCGGAGACATTTCGCCCAGACCTTTGAATCGAGTGATGGTCACGTTCTTCTTGTCAGCGATTTCTGCCATGGCTTTGTCCTTGGCGTCTTCGTCGAAGAGATAGGTGTCCTTCTGGCCCACCTTCAGCTTGTACAGAGGAGGCATGGCTAGGTAGATGTGTCCTTCGTCAATAAGCGGGCGCATATAGCGGAAGAAGAAGGTGAGGAGGAGGGTCTGGATATGAGAACCGTCCACATCAGCATCGGTCATGATGACAATCTTGTCATAGCGGAGCTTCTCCATCTTGAATTCCGTGCCGATGCCCGTACCGATGGCGTTCACCAGGTTCTGAATTTCTTCAGTTTCCAGCACGCGGTGGAGGCTTGCCTTCTCCACGTTCAGAATCTTACCGCGGAGGGGGAGGATGGCCTGAAATTCGCGATTGCGGCCCATCTTTGCAGAACCACCTGCAGAGTCACCTTCCACGATGAACACTTCGCAGAGTTTGGGATCGCGGCTACTGCAGTCGGCCAGTTTGCCCGGAAGTCCACCGCTTTCCAAAACGTTTTTGCGGCGGGCCAGAGTGCGGGCGCGGTGTGCTGCTTCACGAGCCACGGCGGCGTTGTAAACTTTATCTAGAATGACCTTGATGGCCGAGGGATTTTCCTGGAAGTATTCTTCCAGCTTTGCACCGAAGGCGCTGTTCACATAGCTTGCGATTTCGGAGTTGCCCAACTTGCGCTTGGTCTGTCCTTCGAACTGCGGCTGAGAAACCTTGATGGCGATAACGGCGGTGAGACCTTCACGGATGTCATCGCTGGTAATCTGTGCTTCCTTTTTGCCCTTGGGCATGTCTTGCGCGAACTTCCCGATGATACGGGTGAGGGCAGTCTTGAAGCCTGTCACATGGGTACCGCCATCGTAGGTGTTCACGTTGTTCACGAAACTGAAGAAGTTTTCCTGATAGCCGTCATTATACCACATGGCCACTTCCAGCGGGAATTGGCCATCGGGAAGCACCAGATGGATGGGCTCCTGGAAGAGCGGCGTGCGGTGTTCATCCACGTAGCGCACGAATTCAGAAACGCCGCCGGGGAAGCAGAAGGTGTCCGTCTGAATCTTTTCAGGGTCGCGCTCGTCAGTGAGCGTGAGGCGAAGACCGCTCATGAGGAAGGCCAGTTCGCGGAAACGTGTGGCCAACGTTTCGTACACATAAACCGTTTCGGTAAAGATGGTGTCGTCCGGATAGAACGTCACGGAAGTTCCGGTGGTGCCATCGGAAGGACCAATGTCCTTCTGGGGGCCGCAGGGAACGCCCTTGGAAAATGCCTGCTCCACTACGCGACCATTGCGGCGCACGGAAACAATGAGCTTGTTGGAGAGCGCGTTTACGCAGCTCACGCCCACGCCATGAAGACCTGCAGAAACCTTGTAGGAGTTGCTGTCAAACTTACCACCGGCATGGAGCTTTGTCATCACCACTTCGATGGTGCCCACGTGTTCCTTGGGGTGAATGTCGGTGGGAATGCCGCGGCCGTTGTCGGTGACGCGGATGCCGTTACCGGGCAGAATGGAAATTTCAATGTGATTGCAGAAGCCAGCCAGGGCCTCGTCCACGGAGTTGTCCACCACTTCCCAAACCAGGTGATGGAGGCCGCGGATGTCGGTAGAACCGATGTACATTGCGGGGCGGACGCGTACTGCTTCCAAACCTTCCAACACCGTAATGCTGGAACCGCTATAGTCCTCGTTTTCTTTTTTTGCTTCTTCGATTTCTTCTGCCATAGGTCCTCTAAACCAACTCTAAAACAATCTTAAAATAGCCTTTCTACACGAACCGGATGGAACGCAAAAAAGGCTTCCCCAAAAGGGAATTACACTTGTCAATAATAGCATTTTTTTGCAGGAACAATTCGCTTTTCCAGGTGGAACTGGAGGCCTTTAGCACTAGGGTTCGCTGCTCGATTTTCTCCACCTTTACATGGGGTAAAATTGTGCTCCCCACCACCTCGGAAAACCGCTCCGAAATCACCTTGAAATTCATGTCTTCGGTGATGTGATTCTTGTCCAGCACCCGCTCGATGAGGATGCTGATATCCATCGCTTTCCCGCCCGTGACCGCAGGGCTTCTGCGCTTGCCGTTCTCTGCCATCTTTATTAGACCAGGAGCAATTTGGAGAGGGTGAAACCGCCAATGAGGATGCTGGTCATGCCGGCCACCACCGTAGCCTTTGTGGCCTTGCCCACGCCTTCTGCACCGCTGGTGGTGTAGTAGCCAAAGAAGCAGGCGTAACTAGCGATAAAGTAACCGTAGAGGGTGGCCTTGATAAGGCCTACAATCAAGTCCCAGTTGTGGTAGAACATTCGCACGCCGTAGAAGAATACGGCCCAGGAAACTTCCTTGTACAGGTGGGCCACTTCATAACCGCCTACGATACCGATGAAGATACTGATGACGGTAAGGGTAGGGATCATGATGACGGTGGCGATGAGTCGCGGGGCCAGCAGGAATTTGAAGGGATTGAGGCCTAGAACCTTGTAGGCGTCCAACTGCTCTGTCACTGCCATGGTTCCCAGTTCGGAGCACATGGAGGCGCCAATACGTCCGGCCAACACCATTGCGGTGAGGATGGGGCAGAGTTCCACCATGACGGATTTACCTACGGCCATGCCCACGAACATCATGGGAATCATATCGCCAAACTGGTAGGCCAATTGCCAACTCATGATGGCGCCTGTAGCCATGGAGGCGGCAAACACCACAGGAATACTGGTGACACCCACCCGCTGCATCTGTTCCACGGTGGTGTGCAGGTTCAGGAATGCTCCGGGAATGTTCTTGAAAAGTTCCCAGACGAACTTGAAGTAGTTCACGACAGTGCGGAAGAACCTCCGGACAAAATGTCCGAGAGAATCCGCGATGCTGTTCATGATTCTAATCACGATTACTTCTTCGCCTTCTTGTCCTTGGCGGCCTTCTTTTCGGGCTGCTTCTTATCTGGAGTGCTCATGGCCTTTTTGAAGAGGTTCATGTCGCTTAGGTACTTGATGGCTTCGTTCAACTGCTTGTCTCGCTTCATGGCGAAAGCCGTACTGACGGAATCGTTCACCATGGCGCTCAAAAGTTCCCGCTTGATGCCGTCCTTGATGTAATCTTTGTTCTCATCAAATTGGGCATCGCGGTTGTCTTCCAGAGTCTTCCGCATTTCGGAGAGGCGCTTTGCCAGGGCAGAATCGCTTACCGTCTTTGCGCTATCACCCATATAGTTTTGCTCGCGGATGATGCTCTTTTCTAGTTGGTCTACGCCGACCAGAGCGTTGCTCTTGATTTTTGTGAAGTTGGTGTCTTTCAGGCAGAAGTCGCGGAACTGCTGGTACAAGCTATCCGGTACTTCCCAGTCGGGAGTCATCTGCACGCCGGCCTTGTCCAAATCCGGACGGATCTTTACGGCGAACTTGAAGAACATAGCCATCCGTTCCTGCACCTGAATCACCCAAGGCATGGGGTCCAGTTCCACATCCACGTCCGGCGTGATGCCGCCGCCGCCGAATACCATGCGGCCATTGTGGGTGTAGAATGTATCGCGGGCAACGGTGTCCTTCTTCGCGGAATCGGCGGCGGCTTCTTCGCCAGCTTCTTCCGCCTCATATTCTTCTTCCTGCAGTTTGAGGCCCTTGATGCCATTCTCCGGCTTGTTGATGCAACGGCCGAAGGGGAGGTAATAGAAGGCGGTGGTGAGCTTCAATGCATTCCCCTGATTGTCCAGCGGGAAGATGGTCTGCACGGAACCTTTACCGAAGGAGGTCTTCCCTACGATGAGGGCGCGGTCCCAGTCCTGCAAGGCGCCGGAGACGATTTCTGCGGCGCTGGCGGAACCCTGGTTCACGAGAACAATCATGGGAACGTCATCGCCAACAGTGCCATCCTTGCGGGCGTGGCTCTCCGTTTTCTGGGTGCGGCCGCGCGTGCTTACGATAACATTGCCGCGCTTGAGGAAGAGTTCGCTAATGTCGATGGCCTGGTTCAGAAGTCCACCGGGGTTGTAGCGCATATCCAGAATGAGTTTCTTCATGCCCTGCTTCTTCAAGCCGCGAATGGCATTTTCCACATCACTCAAAGTCTTGTCAGAGAAGGTGGCGAGCTTGATGTAGCCAATATCTTTGGAGACCATGCCGTAGTAGGGCACTGCATGCACGATGATTTCTGCGCGGGTGATGGTGTAGTCCGTCAGCTCAGGCACGCCTTCGCGCTCGATGGAGATGGTGACGTCCGTTCCAATTTTACCGCGGAGTTTGCTCACGGCATCATCCAGCGAAAGGCCTTTGGTGTCCTTGCCTTCAATTTTCCGAATCTTATCGCCGGCGCGGATGCCAAGCTTGAAGGCAGGCGTTCCGCTCAGCGGGGAAATCACGGTGAGGATGTTGTCGCGGAGGCTGATGGTGATGCCCACGCCGCCGAACTTACCTTCCATGGAAACTTTCAGGCCTTCGTAATCCTTAGGCGTAAACACCGTGGTGTGCGGGTCCAGAATGTTCCGGATGCCACCGAGGGCAGCGTCCGTCAGCTCCGTGGGGTTCACGTCTTCCACATACTTGCGGTTCACTTCAGAAAGGACTTTGTTCAACCGGGAAACTTCGTCGTAGAAGTCGCCGGGAGGGTCTTGCTTGTCGGCGGCAGCGTTTGCAAGGCAAACAGCCGAAAGGGCCGCCACAAAAAGAGTGCGGAAATTCAGGATATTAAACATCATATTGCAAAGATACAATTTCTCCCATGTGAGGCGGAATACAAACGGAAAAAACCGGCCCCGAAAGGCCGGTTTTTAATATAAGAGAGAGAAGAAAACTTATGCAGCGTCTGTCAGGATTTTTTCAATCTGGTCATTCCTGAGTTTGGCGAGGGCGGATTCCTTGAGCTGGCGGACTCTTTCCTTGGAAAGCCCGACCATGGGGGCGATTTCTTTAAGGTTCACGTCCATGTCGCCCTTGAATCCGTAGTAAAGGTTCAGCACCTCATTTTCCTGCTCGGAAAGGTTCTGGTTCAAAACCTTCTGGAATAGTTCCGCCTTGCTTTTTGCTTCGGCGATGGCGTCTGTTGCCGGCATGTCGCTTGCAATGCAATCGCCCAAGGTGGATTCTCCGTCATCGCCCACAGGGGATTCCAGAGAAGAAGTGCGGTTCCCCATGAGGAGAATTTTTTCAATGGCGTCAGCCTTGTACTTGGAAACGCCTGCGAGGCTTTCCGGGTCTAGAATGTAGCTGCCGCCTACAACCTGGCGGAGCTTGCCACCCTTCTTGTTGAAGCGGCGGAGCACCAGTTCCTTTTCGGCGCTGATGCGGACCATGCGGCCTTTTTCAGCAATGGCGCGGGTGATGTTTTGACGGACCCACCAAACGGCGTAGCTGATAAACTTGATTTTCTGATTGGGATCGAAGCGGCGGGCGGCTTCAATGAGGCCCAGGTTCCCTTCGCTGATGAGTTCCCCAACGTCCATGCCCTGGCCCTTGTAGAGGTTCGCGATGTTCACTACAAAGCGGAGGTTGGATTTGACCAAAAGGTCCAATGCCTGGCGGTTGCCCTGCTGGATTTTCTTGAGGAGGAGCTTTTCTTGTTCCCGAGAGAGCAGAGGGTATTTGGAAATATCGTTCAGGTACTGAAAGTACACATCCCTTTCATCCCTGGTACGCATATTCGTGTTCATTTTTACCTCTGCTTTGTTGTTTTACATGTTCAAATTTACCTCTTGGAGGGCTTGACTGTGTCAGTAACAAAACAGGGTCTTGCAAAAGTTAAATTGGTTTTTTGTCAAAAAAAATGCGCATTTCGTCACGATTTTGTCATAAAAGCCTTTCAAAATAGGATTTTTGACTTAATTTTAAGGCTGTAAGAGGTATTTGTCATGTTTGGTAAGTTTTTCCGCTATATGAGAGTGCGCCGTGAGCGGATGGAGAATCGCGAGGAGCGGTTGTTCCGTCAGCTTTTTGCGGCGTCTCCTGACAAATATCCGCTGCCCTCCTGGAAGCCTTTTGCTTTGGTGTGGCTCTTTATGCTCATTTTCCCCCTGATGTTTGCGCGCCCTGCGGAGCCCGGGCAAACAGTCTCTCTGTGGGATTTGATGCAGTTCTACATTCCTCTAGTGATTACTGGCATCGTGTTTTCTTTAAACCAGTACATCCTTGTGGCTCGTTACTTTGTTCGTAAAAAATACAAGCGGTATTTCTTTTGGAATGCGGCTATCATTTTGTTCTGCCTTTTTTGCCGCGAAGCCATCTACTATGTGATGGAGGGGGAGTCCTCCCACGGGATTGTTTATTTCTTTACCACCTATTGTTTTTCCAGCAGCCGCTATCATTCCATGTCCGTTTTGGGCATTATCCTCTTTGTGGTGGTGGTGTATATTGTGTGCACCATGTGCGTGCTATTCAATATGAGTATGCGCCGCACCATGCTTGCCTTTGTGAACCGCGACCGCGAACATACCAAGCTCCAGTATGAACTGGATTTTTTGAAGAACCAGCTGAGCCCCCACTTCCTTTTCAATACCCTGAACAATATTTCGGCGTTGATTAGCCTAGACCCAAGCAAGGCGGAAAAATCCATGGCGAAGCTTTCCCAGCTTTTGCGCGTGATGCTTTACCAGACGGGGGACGAAAAGATTTCCATCAAGGAAGATGTGGAAATTTTAGAGAAGTATGCGGACTTGGAAAAATTGCGGCTGGACCCCTCTTTTGATTTTAGAATGGATGTGGAAATCGAGGATGAAAACCGGAAGATTGAACCGCTCCTCTGCATGCCCATCATGGAGAATGCGCTAAAGCATTGCATTAATCCCAAGGGCGGAAGTTTTGCCCACATCAAGATTCAGCAGCATGGCCGGCAGCTGGTTTTTGAATCGGAGAATTCCAACTTTCCGCGGAAGGCAAAGCCCAAAGCGGGCGGCCTCGGCCTTGCCACCTTCAAGAAGCGGCTGGACATGCTGTACATGGACCGCTACGAATATACCACAGATATTGAAGGCGAAGTGTATCGCTGCTCGCTGAAGAT
>JAKSIJ010000024.1 GCA_024398875.1 Fibrobacter sp. | reverse complement strand
GTCGCCGCTGGATTCACGCCCCCCTTGAGGTCATCCCTCGAGGGGGGCTTTTTTTATGCCCGCGAACGCGCGGGATTATTCTATATTCAGTAGACTGATGAAACCCACTATATCTTTCATACTGCAGACAAGTAATGCTGTCATTCGTGAGAACACGGATGCCATTGCCCGCAATGTGCTGGATGGAATTATTTCCATCTTGGATTCTGCAAACATGCGTTGCTCCCTCTTTCTTGATGGAAAGATGCTGAATGCCTTAAGCAAGGTGGCAAAGGCTTTGTCCCTCGGTAAGATTAAGGCTGGCATTCGTGAGGGACGCATTGAATTTTTAGGTGGAAGTTTTCACGATGCCATGCTCCCACTGTTTCCGGAGGAGCTGCAGCTGATGCAGTTGAAATCCCATCGAGATGCGATGCGGAAAATTTTTGACGCAGAACCGGCTGGATATTTTAATTCCTCCATGGTGTGGGAGACGGAGATGACGGAAACTTTAGCGAAGACAGATTTTGACTTCGCTGTTGTCGCGGAATCCGCCATCCAGGAGGCCTTGGATTGCAAAAAATCTGTTGCCGGATGGTTTACGACTGAAGACAAAGGCTCTCTGATGCGGCTTGTGCCTGTATCGGAGCGGCTTTCTTGTGCGATTGAAGACGATGACATCCGCTGGAAGGAAATTTTGGAGCCCTATTGTTCTGAAGGCAAGTTCCCCGTAGTGGTTCTGCGTTTGCCCGAAAACCCTGCTGATGTTTACAATTTCTTTCAGAGGTTGATGGACTTCGTAGAGACTAATGATATCCAGACATGGACGGTGGGCCATATTGTGAACCAGATGCAGCCCTCCGGCTGTGTCAGCAGTTTTACCTCTGTGGGAAAGACTCTTGGATTGCCCGAGAAGAGCAGAACTTGCAGGGATTTGCTTATCCGGCGGCCGGAGGTCAACGCCCTCCATAAGTTGCTGCTGTCTATTTACAGACAAATTAATAGCATGTTGGAGGTTTCCGACAAAGACCGCGTTTCCCTTACGGAGAAACTTCTTCCGGCGATGGCCCCCATGTTCTACTGCGATTTGGCTGAGGGCAAGGGAATGCGTTCTCCAGAGGTTTGCTGGCAGGGCTTTCGCTATCTGCTTTGGGCCAACAATGATTTGAACCATGCCTCTAATGCATCAGGCCTCCGCCTGGATGTATCGGATTTTCTCTTTACGGGTAAGAAGTTTATTTGGGCGGAAAATCCAGAGATTGGATTCCTGATGGACTACTACGGCGGTGGTTCCCTGCGGACTTTGATTTTCAAGCCAACCTCGTTGAATCTGCAGACGCCTTGTCGCGAGGATAATGAACCGTCGCTATCCCTTTTAGATTTTTTGCTCCCCAGCGCGGAATGGTCTGCAACACAAATACAGGAACTTTTGCTGCAGCGGAAATTTGCGTTGAAGGATGCCTACGATTACCAAATCAAGCGCGGGAATGGGATGACGGACATTTCCCTGGTGGGTGAGCAGCCTTATGCATTTGATGCGGAGAAGGGCCTCCTGCATTTGGAGAAGAATTTTACCATCCATCATGAGCGGCCCCGGTTCTCTCTGAATTACAAGCTGGAGAATTCCACATATGTGAACGTAGCGGGAATGTTTGGGACTTTGATGGAAGTGGGCATGCGGTCTTTTGATGAAAAATCCCAGGCGATTCGCATTAACGATAAGAAGGTGGATTGGAATGGGACGGCTGCGGAAATTTTTTCTGCCGTAAAATCCATTGAGGTGACGGACAAGATTTTGAGTTGTCGCCTGCGGTTGGATTTTGCTGCTGAAGCAGAGCTTTTATTTGCGCCGATTTCTGGCGGCGTGCAGATTTTCCCTTACTGGAAGGTTTCTCTGGAGAGTCTGCAGGCGGAAAATATCAAGGTGAATGTTTCTCTCTCGCGAAGGACGCTTTTTAGATGAAATCGGAGCTGATTGACATTCAGGTGGTGGACTACGGAGACGAATTGGAGATCGCCCTCTCCGGCGTTCTTGGAGTATCCCAATTGCCTGCTGTTCGTGAGAAGATTGAAATGCTCACGCAGGGCCCAGGCTGTTTCATCTTCCTGAATCTAGAACGCGCCCGATTTACAACGAATGAGTATCTCCAGCTGTTTTTGGATTTGTTGAATAGTGTGCGCGGACGCAATTCCTCTTTGATTCTGCTTTTTAAATCCCAGGAGCAGGAGGCTTTCTTTGCGGGTTATAGAAACATTTTTGAAATCTATGAAAGCCGCGAAGCATACCGGAAATCGGGACTTTCCAAACAACTGAAGCAGATTGGAATTTACTACGGGAAAAAGACGGGTCTTCGCTTGAGTACAAGTGTGGCTATCGCTATTGCCGTTTTGATGGTGGGCTGGGCCATCTCCTTATTCTTGATTATTGCCGCTCAAGGTCGTGACATTGCGGATAAGCAGGCTCAGATTATTGCCCTCCAGAATCAGAAGGACCGCTATGTGCGTGAAATCGACAAACTGGAAACGTCCATTGGGCCTCTTCGCAAATTAGGCGTGGTGGAAGATACCACGCTTTTGAATTCTTTTGGCGCAATACAGGATTGGGTATCTTACCTAGAGTATTTGGAGAATACCCGTCGTGAAAAATAGCTTGCAGCTATCGCCCCTCTGGATGGTGGTTATCTTTGCCGCATCTGTTTTCGCTTTGGCCTCCTTTGCTGGTTGTTGGTATTATCGTCAATCGGAATTGAAGGCTTTGAATCAGCAGGAGCAGGATCTTCGTAGTGACATTGAACAGCTAGATACCTGGGGAAAGTGGACCATTGACTACGTGAAGGTGGACAAGGCGCTCGCCTACCTTTCTAAGAACAAATTAAGCGAAAATACTCGCCGGAAATTGACGGAACAAATCTGGATGATTTCCAGGACCTATTCCATTGACCCCTTGCTCATTTTGGCAGTGGTTGCCCAGGAAAGTCACGGAAATCCCAACGCTAGGGGAAGGATGCGTTCCGGTGCGGAATCGGGGGCGATGGGACTGATGCAGATTAAGCTGGAAACCGCCCAGATGATGGCCAAGCATTTTGGCCTTCGGGTAGATTCTGAAGCAGATTTGATGCGGCCGGAAGTGAATGTGGCGGTGGGAACGGCCTATTTGATTCGTCTTATGGGAAAGTATGGGAGCTATAAGGAAGCCTTGATTGCCTATAATCTGGGCCACTCCGCCGTAGATAGGAAGCTTTCTCGCGGAGAGGCGCTCCCAACCCGTTATTATGAGCACGTGATTTCCAAGTATCGTAAACTGGCCAGGGAATCTTTTTCTAATTTTTAATCGATGTTAAGATTCTTGCTTCCAATCTTGATGGTGGGCGTTGCCATAGCGGGTGAGGTTCGTTATGACGTGTTGCGCTTCGTGGAAGCAGGACTTTCCAATGACCCCCAGGTTGCGGAGGAGAGGCAGGGAATTGAATCCAAGCAGGATAAGCTTCGTGCATTGAAGGCCGAAGCTATTCTCCCCACACTTACGGTATCCATGATGGTGGGCCCGGCTCCCGGCTTGAAGGAATCGGTGGATGACTGGGGCGATACGGTGGATGTTTACGACTTTTCTAGAATGGGCCCATTTTGGGGTGTGGAAGGAAAGTTCGTACAGCCATTGAATTTTGGGCAGTATAAGTCTGGTAAGGAAGCTTTGGAAGCGGATATCCAGCAGAAATCCCATGCCATTGACAATCAAATCCACAAGAAGGATGTAGAGCTCCAGACCTATTACTACAACTACCTCTTGGCCATGGAAATGCAGAAATTGGCAGGTGATGCCCAGAAGCAGGTGGACAAGGCCTACGAACAGCTGGAAGAGGCTCTGGATGATGACGACCCCAATGTGTCCCAGATGGATTTGCTGAAATTGAAGGCGCAACTTCATTCGGTAAAGGAAGGTGTGACGGAAGCAGATTTGGGCATGAAGCGCGTACAGTTGGCTATTCGTTTTTCCTTGAAATTGCCGGAAGGGGATACTTTTGTGGCGGAGGATACCTGCCTTGTGCCGCGTAGCGAACCTTTGCCCTCCCTGGAAGACGTACGTGAGTATACATTGCAATACCATCCGGAACTGAAGCAGTTGAATGCGGGCCTGAAGGCTCGTCGCGTGCAGATGGATTTGGCGGAAGCAAAACTTGCTCCGGAGTTTTTCGTGATGGGCGAGTTCCAGTATGTGAAAAGCTGGGCTGGCAACCGCAAGGTGATGCAGAAGAACGCTTTTGCAGAAGATGCGGTGAACAAGCTTTCGGGACTTATCGGCATCGGATTCCGCTATCGTTTGAACTTTTGGAAGAATTGGGAGAACTATCGCTCCGCCCGTACGGATTATCGCGGGCTGCAGATGAAGGAACTCTATGCGGCGGAAGGCCTCATTGCCAAGGCCGAGGAACAGTATTATCAAGTGGTGGCGGCCAAGGAGAAGATGGAAGCCCTGAAGGAAAGTCTTCGGGCATCGGAAGCCATTTTGAAGGGTGCCGCCATGCAGTATGATTTGGACAAGTCCAAAACGGGGGACCTTGTATCGGCCTACACCCAGAATGTGAACCTGCAGAAGGACTATTATTTTGCGGTGTGTCAGTACAATGTGGAATTTGCGGGATTGATTTCAAAGATGGGATGGTCTCTCCAGGAGTTCCATTCCATATACATGAACAAGTAAGGAGTCAATATGTTCAAGAAGTTGTTGATTTTAATTGCATGCGCCTCTCTGATGGCTTTTGCTGCGGAAGATCCTGTGGCTGCCATCAAGAAGAAGGATGGAGAACTCCAGACTTTGCTGAAGAAGTCCAACCGCAGTGTGAAGGAAACGGAGCGTGTGAAGACTTTGCTGAACGAGTCCTTCGACTTTGAACTCCTGGCCAAGAAGTCCCTTTCCAAGAGCGATTGGGAAAAGCAGGATGCTCCTTCTCAGGAAAAGTTTGTTGCGGAATTCCAGCGGATGGTTCGCAATTCCAGCGCCAAACGTCTGGAACTCTATCGCGCCGATTCCACCATTTACGAGCCGGCGAAGATGAAGGGCGATGACGAAGCCCGCGTGGTGGCTCATTTGTGGTATAAGGGCAAGGAATCGGTGTTGGAATACAAGATGAGCCTGGTGAACGGGAATTGGAAGGCTTGGGACTTGATTATCGATGACCTTTCTACTGCCCGTAACTACAAGGAACAGTTCGGCCAGATTCTCAAGACTAAGAGCTTTGCCGAACTCATAGACATCATTACCAAGAAGGCTGATGAAGCCGAAAAATAATGAGTAGCGTCTTTTTTTGGCTACTGATTGTTGTTTGCGTTGTTGCGCTTGTTTTGCTCTTTTTCCCGCTGAAGGTTAGAATCACTTTTGAGGTGGGAGAACGGGGCGGACAGGCGCATTTCTTTTTCTTCAAGAAGAACTTCTGGAATTACGAGAAGAAGTGGGGGAAGGACAATTCAGAATTCAAAATTCAAAATTCACAATTAGGTTTGGGCGGGGGAGGCAATTCAGAATTTAAAATTCAAAATTCACAATTAGGTTCGGACGGGGAAAGCAATGCAGAATTTAAAATTCAAAATTCAAAATTGAAGTCGGACGAGAATATTGATTCGGGCGAGGAAAAGACTTGCAAGTCGGAGAAGATGGAGGGAGAGAAGGAAAAGCGGAGTCTGACGGATAAGGAATTCTGGACTTTGCTTTTGACTCCGGATTTGGATGCCCGGGGGCTTCGGTATGCGAAAGCGGTGCTTGTCGCCCTCTTCAAATTCCTGAAGGTGAAATTTGTGGATTGCTATGTGGAAGGGATTCGCATGGACTATGAAACCATGGGGTATGGAGCCGCGGTCAATGGCGTGATGAAGGGCTTCCCGTATTTAGAGGATTGGGACATCCGCATGGATTGGTGTAATGAGAAAGAACTGCATTCCGCTGGAACCATTCTTTTGCCAACGAACTTGTGCCGCACTTTGGGATTCCTGCTGTGTGCGGCTTATTATTGCGGAATTCTTGCGTTTATTTTCTGGCGACGGAGAGCGGCTGTCCTTAAAACAGGCGAACTGCCCAAGCTTGGTTTTGTGCGTCGGAAGATTGTGGATTGGATGGCGGAGGATTGATGCCGGCACTTACTTTGGAACGGTTGCTTTCGGGAATTGGATTTGGGAGTCGCAAGGAGGCTCGCGCTCTGGTGCGTATGGGCCTGGTGGAACTGGATGGAAAAGTTCTGGAAGATCCTTTTGTGGAATTTGAAACCCGGCCGGAGAATATCACCGTGAATGGGGAGGAAGTCCCTACGGTGGAAAAACTCTATGTGATGCTCCATAAGCCTACGGGTGTGGAATGCAGCCACAATGCCCGGGATCATCAGTCTGTTTTCGCCCTCTTGCCGGACCGCTTTACTGCCATGGGCATTCAGACCGTGGGGCGTTTGGATGCGGATTCCTCGGGAATGATTCTCCTCAGCAACCAGGGTGACTTTATCCACAAGCTGGAAAGCCCGAAGAAGGGCTTTTTGAAGCGCTACCGCGTGACTCTTGCACGGCCCTTTACTGAGGCTCAGAAGGCGGAACTCTTGAAGGGCGTGATGCTGAAGGACGAACGACGCCCGGTGTTGGCCCGCGAGATTGTGGAGGAACGGGTGGCGATAGATGGCGTTGAGACGGATACGGTTGTCATTACCATCGGGGAAGGCCTCTACCATCAGGTGCGGCGCATGTTTGCTGCTGTGGGGAACCATGTGGAGACCCTGGAGCGCATTTCCATCGGGAGCCTGCAGCTAGACCAGAGCCTCGGGCTCGGTGGCTGGCGGTTCCTCACTGCAGAAGAACTGGCGCTGTTTGCTTAATTGCATCCTACGGCGTGGGACAGCGTTAAGAAAATAGTGAACTATTGGATTACATGAAAAAAGAGGGCTTTCCTTTAAGGAAAGCCCAATTTTCAGAAGTTAAAACTTTTTAGGTTGCGTCGCGCTGAGCAACTTTACAGGGCTTCTGCTTCAGAACTCTGGCGTGCCATGTGATGTTCTGCTGCTGAAGCGGCTGTTTCTGCTACAGGCGCAGCTTCCTTCACTTCAGGAATTTCGGCGGCGACACCGGCGATTGCTTCCAAGGAATTGATCTTATCCTTGATGTCGTTGCTGAACTTGAAGGTGGGGACCAGGCGATCTTCGATGAGGACGGTTTCGCCGGTGCGGGGGTTGCGGGCAGGGCGAGCCTTGCGAGGCTTGCAAGCGAAGGTCCCGAAGCCGCGAATTTCGATGGTATTACCTTCCACCAACTTTTCGCCGAGCAAGTCCAGGAACTGCTCCACCACAACTTTAATATCGTTACGCACAAACCCGGTGGATTTGGCGATATCTTGAATCAGGGATTGTTTAGTAATATTAGGCACGACTTAAATATAGGATTAACATAAGTTTAGGGAAGGGTCCCTTTTGAAATTAATATTTTTTTCGGGGCGGTCATTGCGGAAATTTTGTGGATAATTGTGAGTTAAATGTTGAAAGTTGTTGAAACACCGAAACGGACTAGTTTTAGGCTCAGAAACAGGGAAATTTTCCCGAATA
Source organism: Fibrobacter sp. (assembly GCA_024398875.1). Lineage (GTDB taxonomy): Bacteria > Fibrobacterota > Fibrobacteria > Fibrobacterales > Fibrobacteraceae > Fibrobacter. Next base: position 7,964 of record JAKSIJ010000024.1, on the reverse strand, counting down.
CCATACTGAGCCCCATGGATGGAGTGACCAATGCCCCATTTCGTCGGCTTTGCAGGGAGCTTTCGGGGAACCGGATGGGCCTTCTGGTGTCGGAATTTGTGCCCACGGACGCGGATGCGGTGTTCAGCCTGACGGGGCATAAGCAACTGCATTTCTACCCGGAGGAAACTCCCTTTGGCATCCAGATTTTCGGGCGGTTTCCTGATAGGATGGCTGCTGCGGCGAAGAAAATCCAGGATGGACTCCATCCCGACTACATCGAGGTGAACGCGGGATGCCCGGCACCGAAGGTGGCGGGGAAGGGCAGTGGCTCTGGGCTGTTGAAGGACCTGCCGCGGTTGGCGGAAATTCTCCACGAGGTGAAGGCTGCCATTGATATCCCGCTGACCCTGAAGTGCCGTATTGGCTGGGATGACGACTCCATCAACGTGATGGAAACGCTGGATATCGCGGAATCCGAAGGCGTGGAACTTTTGGTTGTGCATGGACGCACGCGGCTGCAGGGCTACAACGGCCTCGCCAATTGGGATTGGATAGGGAATGTGGCTGCGAAGGCCCGCATTCCTGTGGTTGGAAACGGAGACGTGAACAGCGTGGCGGTGGCTTTTGACCGCATTGAGAAGTATGGAGTATCGGGCGTGAGCATTGGTCGCGGAGCGATGCACAATCCTTGGATTTTTGGGCAGATTGCTGATGCCTGGGAAGGAAAGTCTGCGAAGGAGTTGTCGGGCGCCGAGGCGCTTTCGGTGTTCCCGCTTTATTTTGGATTTATGCGTGAGGATGGTGCTACGGAAATGGGCGCTCTCGGTCGCATGAAACAATTGGCTGCGCGTTTATGTAAAGGCTTTACTGATGGGGAGTTACGAGAATCTAACCTCACGGAATCGGGCATGCTTGTGCGCCAGACATTACTAACAAGTGAAGACCACAATATCTTTTTTGAGCGGTTGCAGAATTTGATGGAAGGTGAGGCCAAAAATCTCCGTTTTGAACCGGAACGCCTGGTAAACTTGAATGGCGCCAAGGAACTGGACCTGAAGTTCGGGAACCAGTTCAAATAACTATATTCCCTTCTGCCCTTCGGGCGTTGTAACTAGGGCCGCAAGGCCTGCGCTATCCTGTGGAGTGTGCAGTTCTGCGGATCCTCGAAATGAAATCTAAAACGTAGGAATCTGAAACATGGATTTTTCTGCCATTATTGCTGAAGAGTTGAAGCTTGAAACTTGGCGTGTGGCCAAGGCTCTGGAACTGATGGACCAAGGTGGTACCATCCCCTTTATCGCCCGTTATCGTAAGGACCAGACGGGAACTTTGAATGAAATTGAACTCCGCGACATCAGTCACCGTCGCGACTATTTGCAGGAACTAGTGGACCGCAAGGAAACCATCCTGAAGAGCATTGAAGAACAGGGCAAACTCACTCCCGAACTGAAGAAGCAGATTGAAGATTGTAAGGACAAGACGCTGTTGGAAGATATCTACGCTCCTTACAAGCCGAAGAAGCGCACTCGCGCTACCATCGCGAAGGAACTGGGTCTGGAACCCTTGGCCCGCTTGATGATGGAGCAGGAACAGAGCACCAACACTGCCGAAGAAATCGCCCGCATCTACCTTTCTGAAGAGAAGGGACTGGCTGACCCGAAGGCTGCGCTTAAAGGTGCCGCAGACATTTTGGCTGAAGAACTGGCCGACAATACGGAATACCGCCAATACCTCCGCGCCCAGATGGAAAAGAAGGGCGTCATGGTTTCCAAAGTCCGCAAGGATTTCGAAAAGCAGGAAACCAAGTTCAAGAATTACTACGACTTTAGCGAGCCGGTTTCTAAGATTCCGAGCCACCGCATGCTGGCTCTCCGCCGCGGCGAGAAGGAGAAGGTGCTGCGCCTCTCTATTGAAGTGCCTGCTGAAGAAATGGTGGGCTACCTGAAGAACAATGTGATTAAGGCAGACACTATCTGGAAGCCATATCTGGAAGAAATGTGCCAGGATGCTTGGGACCGTTTAATCCAACCCAGCATGGAAAGCGAAGTGCGCCTGCTGTTGAAGGACGCTGCTGAAGAGGAAGCCTTCAAGGTGTTCAGTAAGAACCTTCAGGATGTTTTGCTGGCAGCTCCTGCTGGCCACAAGGCAGTGCTTGCGTTGGATCCGGGATTCCGTACCGGTTGTAAGGTTGCAGTGCTGGATGAAAACGGCAAGTTCCTGGATCATGGCGTGATTTTCCCGCATGAACCCAAGAATGACAAGGCGGGTGCCTGCGTTTATTTGATGCAGCTCATCGACAAGTACAAGATTGATTTGATTTCCATTGGCAATGGAACGGCAAGCCGCGAGACGGATGCCTTCTGCACCGAGATGGCTTTGAAGTTCAAGGGCAAGGTTCCGCCCCGCGTGATTGTGAGCGAGGCTGGTGCTTCCGTTTACAGTGCAAGCATGATTGCCATTCAGGAATTCCCGAAGGAAGACGTGACCACCCGTGGCGCCATTTCCATCGGTCGCCGCCTGCAGGACCCGCTGGCCGAACTGGTGAAGGTTGACCCGCAGTCCATTGGCGTTGGGCAGTATCAGCACGATGTGAACCAGCGCGAACTGAAGAAGCGTTTGGATGAAGTGGTGGAAAGTTGCGTGAACATGGTGGGCGTGGATGTGAACAGCGCAAGCGCTCCGCTCCTTGCTCACGTGGCTGGTCTCAGCAGTACGCTTTCGGAAGCCATTGTGAAGTATCGTGAAGACAACGGCGCCTACGCAAGCCGTCAGGATTTGCTGAACGTGAAGGGCTTTGGCCCCAAGGCCTTTGAACAGGCTGCAGGCTTTATGCGCATTCCTGGTGCAGAGAACCCGCTGGACGATAGTGCCGTCCATCCGGAAAACTACGCCCTCGTGGAAAAGATGGCCGAGAAGGTGGGCGTTCCTGTGAAGGATCTTGTGGGCAATGGCGAAGCCGTGAAGGGCATCAAGCTGGATGAATTCCTCAGTGACGAAGTGGGTAAGGCCACATTGGAAGACATCTTGAAGGAACTCCAGAAGCCCAGCCGCGACCCCCGTAAGGAATTCCGTTATGCGAAATTTGACGACCGCATCCAGACCATCAACGACCTGATTACAGGCAGCTGGATGGAAGGCGTGGTGACCAATGTGGCGAACTTTGGCGCCTTCGTGGATATCGGTGTTCATCAGGATGGCCTGGTGCACATTTCTGAAATCAGCGACAAGTACATTACCGACGCCAAGGAAGCCCTCACCGTGGGCGATGTGGTGAAGGTTCGCGTGGTTGCTGTGGATGTGGGTCAGAAGCGCATCAGCCTCTCCATGAAGCAGGAACAGACTGATGGTGAAGCCGGCGCTGGTGCAAATGGTCCTCGTGGTCAGCGCGCTGGCGGTCCTCGCGGTAAGGGAAACTTTGGCGGTCGCGACAATCGCGGCGGTCGCCCGCAAGGAATCCAGGGTCACGCCACGCTTGCAGATTTGAAGGCTAAGATTGCTGGTAAGGGCGCTCCCGGAAATCAGCAGAAGAAGCCTGCCGCTCCGGTGCAAATCGGCAAGATGAATTCCATGCTGAAGCAGATTATGAAGGGTGGCCGGTAAACCCCGATTAGAGGCCGGCGGCTGAAAATGTCGTCGGTTTAATAAAATTTTAAAGGGTGGCGCTTGCGCCACCTTTTATTTTTTCTTGCGCTTGGGGCCGGGCATGAAGGGGCTTGCAGCCTCTTCCTTCTCTGCCTTCTTCGCAGTCACGACTTCCTGACTGACCACGACGGAATCACCGACGCTGAGGCCTTTGAGAATCTGGACGTTGACGCCATCGTTGATGCCAATTTTCACGCGGCGGGGCGCCAACTTTCCGTCCATATTAATCCAAACCCGATCGCCCTTCAGTTCAGGGGGGCGGTTGTGTTTTTTGCCGCCCATCTGAGGACCGCCCGGGCCAAAACCAGGCCCAAAACCACCCGGACCACCGGGACCAGGACCTATGCCCGGCTTAGCACCGCCCGGGCCGAACTTCCCGTCATGAGGCGGGTGCGGCATATCCTTCGGGTCCATCATGGGAGTCCCCTCCGCAGGCATGAACTTCAACGCCTTCACAGGGATTGCAATTGCATCCGGAACTTCCTGCGTGATGATGGTGCAGGTGGCGGTCATTCCCGGCAGTAGCTTCTGCTCCGGATTTTCCGCGGTGATGACAACGGTATATGTCACCACGTTCGAAGTCGTGGTGGGATTCAGCCGGACTTCTTGAACGGTGCCGTTGAACTTGTTATCCTGAAAGGCGTCTACGGTAAATTCCACACGTTGGCCCGCTTTCACCTGCCCGATGTCCGCCTCATCCACATCGGCCATGACCTTCATTTGTACTAAATCTTTTGCGATGATAAAAAGCGTTGGCGTACTCATGGAGGCAGCGACCGTTTGCCCCACGTCTACAGCACGTTCCAGAACCACGCCATCGATAGGGCTCTTGATGGTGGCGTAACTGAGGTTCAGTTTTGCCTGCTGCACTTCATTCTTGCTGCGTTCCACCGCGAGCTTTGCAGAATTGTAGTTGTATTCCGCCTGCTCTAATTCTACCGCGCTTGCGCTGTTGCTTTCCGCCAGCTTTTTGGTGCGCTGGAAGGTGTTCTCCTTGAACTTCAAATCGATTTGCGCGCTCTTGTAGGCGATTTCGGTCTGGTCCAGAGTGGCCTTCAGTTTAGACTTGTCCAACTCGGCGATGACCTGCCCCTTCTTGACTTTGGAATTGAAGTCCACAAAGATTTTGCTGATGTCGCCCGAAACCTGGGTACCCACTTCTACCTGATCGACGGGTTCCAGAGACCCTGTGGCCGAAATGGATGTGGTGATGGTATCCTGAACCACCTTCACGCTGACGGGAGCGCCAATTTCTGCAGTTGCGGCGCCATCGAAAAAGAATTTTTTCACCCCGAAGGCGATGGCTCCGAGAACCACCAGAACAATCAAGATTTTCAATAACTTTTTCATAATAGCACCTGCTGGACCGAATTACATGGATTTAGATGAATTGGCATGTACGTAGGTTGCATGCATAAAACTTCAGGACTACCGCTAGCCAAAAAGCCGCAAAACGCGCTTGATTCCCTCTACAAAGCGGTCGATGTCCCGCGGGAGGGTGTAGGCGCCAAAGCTCAGTCGGAGAGTGGCATCGAGGCCGAACCGGTCCATGACCGGTTCCGCGCAGTGGTGGCCACTGCGCACAGCGACGTTCTCCTCATCGAGAATCATGGCGGCGTCGCTGACCGCGATGCCATCCAGCGTGATGCTGATGAGGGCGCCCCGCTTTTGCGGGTTCCCGAGGACTTTTACCTGCGGAATGGCGGCCAACTTCTCGAGGGCGTAATTCACGATGGACTCCTCGTGAGAACGTATTCGTTCCAACCCCTTTTCTTGGAGCCACAAGATTGCCTTTCCGAGACCGATGACTTCTGCGATGGCGGGGGTTCCGGCTTCAAAACGGGCGGGAACATCGGCGTAGGTGGTTTTTTCGAAAGTGACTTTTTTAATCATTTCGCCACCGCCGTGCCATGGGGGCATGCTGTCTAGAACTTCGTATTTGCCGTACAAAACGCCAATGCCTGTGGGGCCGTAAATCTTGTGCCCGCTGAAGGCGAGAAAATCGCAATCCAAAGCCTGCACGTTGATTTTCAGATGGCTTGCGCTCTGGGCTGCGTCAATCAAAATCTTCGCGTTGGGCGCGAGACGGCGGACCAGCGGGATGATTTCTTCGATGGGGTTTACCGTTCCCACAGCGTTACTCACGTGGGCGATGGCCACCATCCTGGTCTTCACGCTATCCAGGAGGGCGGGGAGCGCCGTCAAATCCAAATCGCCGTCGTCTTTTACGGGAATCACCTTGATTTTGGCGCCTCGTTCTTCGGCGATTAATTGCCAGGGCACGATGTTCGCGTGGTGTTCCAGACCACTGATGAGGATTTCGTCCCCTTCGTGGAAGAATTTGCGCCCATAGCTCCAGGCCACCAGATTGATACTTTCGGTAGTGCCGCGGGTGAAGACGATTTCATCTTCGCTTTTGGCGTTTAAAAACTTTGCCACATTCTTGCGGGTGGCTTCGAAAGCTTCGGTGGTGCGGGCGCTGAGGCGGTACACGCCACGTTTTACGGAACTGTAGTGCTCCCGGTAAAATTCGTCCATGGCATCGATGACGCAGGCAGGCTTTTGGGTAGTAGCGGTACTATCCAAAAAGGCGAGAGGTTTTGCCTCTTTATCCCCGTTCACCAACATAGGGAATTCGCTGCGGATTTTTTCTGCGTCAAATGATTCTGCCATACTCATGGGGCCAAATGTAGAAAATGTTGGGCTTTGCGGAATAGCTGAAATGGTTTGAAAATATGGGATTTTTCTATATTCTGGGCGGTTTTGAATGATGGCCTCCTGCTTGGATTTTGAGGAGGCCAGGAGATTTGCGATGAAGAAGATTCTTTTGGTGTTGGCGATGGCCACTTGTGTTTTTGCCCAGGATGCGCTCCGTACCGCGATTGACGAAAAAAATCTGGCGGTAGCAAAGAAGATGGTGAAGTCCGGAGAGATTGAGGAAATCTACTGCGGAAATCTTTCGCCCAAGGAAGCTGTTACCGTGTATGAGAAATTGTTCAAACAGCTCCCGCTGGAAAGCTTCAATGCCTGCCCCAACCAGTTTACCTACGGCTATGGTGACAAGGCCTGCGGAAACCCTAAGGCTTTGGAGGCTTGCACGGAGGTTTTGACTAAGCTGTTTACCGAGGGAACCGCCGGGAATACGGAAGCCATTGATGCCTTGGGAAAGGTTTTGAAATCTGCGCTAAAGACCAAGGATTTCATCAAGCCCGTGAAGGAGATGGTGGATACGACGGCTTGGATGCCCTGCCCGAAAAAGGTGGCGGATAAGGCGGCCTGCATGGAACAATGCAAAGCACAGGCGGATTCCTTGAAGGATACTACACGGCTTGCGGCATGCGAAACCAAACCCGAACATTATGTGGATACCAGCCTTTCCGTTTCTAAGCCTTCACCGCTATTTGTGATGATGCAGGAAGGCGTTGTGAATGGCTACTGGAAATCTCCGGCTGCGGTGGCTTTGAAGTTTGCGGATTTGATGAAGGCGAACGCCAAGGCTTTGGCAATTGCCGATACCGCAATACCTTCTATCAAGTATGTGGAACGCTGGGCGGATAAGCATTTGGCTGATAGTACTGCTCTCCCCGGCGGCGAACTGTTCCGCTTCTGCACGGCTTGGGAACAGAAGGTGAATGAAATCGTGGCGGCACGTGGTTTTGAAGCCCGTTGTCCGGTGTTTGAAAAGTTTGAAGACTCGAGAGATAAGCAGGTCTATAAAGTAAAGGAAATAGGCGGTCTCCATTGGTTTGTGGAAAACTTGAATTTTGCTGTGGATTCGGGCTCCATCTGCTATGATCAGGAACCCAAGAACTGTGAGAAATTTGGTCGCCTGTATACCCAGGAAGTGGCGAAGACGGCTTGCCCGGAAGGAACCCGCCTTGCTACCGATGAAGATTGGAAGGCTTTGGAGGAATTGGCAGGTGGTTCAAGTGTTGCCGCGGAAAAACTCCGGAGCAATGGAAGTGACGACTATGCCTTTACGGTGATGTTTGGTGGACATGCCAACAAGAGCGGTTTTTCCAATGTGTTGGGTGAGGGGGCTTACTTCTGGACGGAAAAACTGGATGATGACAACCGTGGTGTTGCCCGCTCTATGTTCAGCTCCGATAAGGATGTGGCCACCATTACGGTTGACCCTATGTTCTATCTCTCGGTGCGTTGCATTCACGAAGTGGTGGCTGCGCCAGCAGATTCTACGCAAGCACAGGCCGCGGATTCTACTGTTGCGGAGGGCGTTGTTGCCGATTCCGCGAAGGCTCTGCCCGCGCCGGAATCCACTTCTGGAAAATAAAATTTAGGCGATAGATGCAGAATTTAGAACAAAGTAATTTCAGGCCTAC
>JAKSIJ010000023.1 GCA_024398875.1 Fibrobacter sp. | reverse complement strand
CGATTATGGGCATCATCGTGATTGTGGCGGGCCAGGCCTTCAGCAACAGCACAAAGTTCCGGGTAAGGAACCAGAGCATGATAGAAGCTAATGCGGTTGCCGGTAATGTTGGTGCTCTCCTCAAGGATGATATTGCCCAAATTGGGGCGAAAAGTGCCATCGATTTGACGAATTCTACCCCAAATGGCGACGGGTTCGTCTTTATGCCGGAAGTGTACATGGACCCTGAGAACTCGGCTGACGATAAGAAGGATTCTTCTTCCTTCAATCTTACCAAGGGAGCCAATTTTGACAGTTTGACGGTCCGTCGCATCCAGTATTTGCAAACGGGTGCCTACAACCGTGTGGAAGAGATCTCTTGGTATGTGCAGAATGGAATCCTCTATCGTTCTTGTAAGACCATTGAGGGGACGGAAGATGGCGCAAACTGCCCCAAAAACAAGTCTGTCATCGTGGCGATGGCCGATAGTGTTCACCAGTTCAAGGTAATCCCTTCCAAACCTGGGGTTTTGGAAACCAGTGGCGTACCTGGTGCGGCAGGGCTTTTGTTCCCAAACACTTCTGATTTGGCAGACAAGACTTTCCGTCTGATTCCATACTTTGGAACGGACCATTACTCGTTCCTCACGGCTACACCTGCAGAAGGTGGCTCTACAGTTTCCTTGAGCGGATTTAGCACCAACTACAAGGAGTCCGGCGAGGCTGTTGCTGATCCTATCCGCCACATGGTTTTAGCGGGGATGTCTGGTGGCACGGGTGATTGGAGCGGCTGTAAGAAGATTGCTTTCAAGAAGGATTCCATTTACGAAATCTCTTTTGAGATGACGAATAATGAGGATGAATCTCGAATGTTCCGCGCAGGTATTGACCACTTTGCGGTAGGCATCCGCACGGTGGATGATGTCCCAACTTTAGTAGATGATGTTCCCGACTACTACTATTATCCGCCCCAGAATGACAAGGGTATTGGCACTCGTGTGATGCGGTTCAGTACCAAGAAGGAAGATTTCCAGGCTTGTGTGGCCTTCACCTTCGCTTTCTTCTCGCCTACGGTGAATATGGGGCATTTCTCCATTACCAATCTCCAGGTACGCCTTGCCGGAGAAATGAACTACGTGTTTGATGATACTTACGTTCCAGCTATAAAAGATAAGAAGAATGTTCGTGCATTCAAGGTTGATTTTGTCGTCAAAAAGAACGGCGAGGCTGGTGAAGCTTCTGTCGTGATTCCCGCTCCAAGTAACGGTGTGAGAGGGTAGGAGAGCTTATGACAAACAGGAAAAAGGGTGTTTCCTTAATCGCAGTGCTTTTGTTCATGCTGGTGGCAACCATTGCCGCCACGGCCACCTTCAAGTGGCTCAATTCGGAAGGCCGCTCCTCTGGCGATAGATTGGCACTTTCCGAGGCTCGCCAGTCCGCAGTGGCGGGCATCGAGACCGCTCGTTCCTGGATGACCTACCATGGCAACGAAACGGGTGCCCTCATCAAGCAGTACTTTAAGGATGGCAAGAAGCCCATTCTCCTGGATAGCCTCCTTGCTCCCATGACCCATGGCCAGCAGACCTTCAGCGTGATGCTCGTGGGTGCCGATGTTTCTGATGCTACATACAAGTTGAAATTCGCTTCTACGGGTACTGCCCGCAACGGGACAACGTTCAGTGAAGAAGCCATTATGAAGGTGACAGGCCTCTATCGTGTGGCAATTCCTTCCACAAAATCAACTCTAGATTTTAACTATGCCTTGTTCAGTAGTTCTATTAGCTACCAGGGAGCAAATAAACTTGCTTCTGCTGTGATTAATGGTGATTGGTCCGGTAACCCGCCTACCACTACGGGTGATTTTATTGTTACTGGAAATGCTTCTCTTTCTGGTTCTACTCTGAATATTGGTGGTACCACATGTGTTGCAGGTAATCTTCAAGCAAACAACGGTCTTAAAACAAATGACATGTATGTGAAGGGAACCGTTTCTGGAACGGCATTGTCTGTTACCACAACGGGTAATGTGTATCTGGATGGAAAGTTTAGTGCCGGTGACCAGAATGTCAATTTTGGTGGCAACCTCATGATTAACGATACCATCGTAACAAAATTGAACGCAAGTAGCTTTAACGTTGCAGGAAACTTCTGCGTGGATGATTCTGGTGCCGTGCAAATCAATGGTACGAACCGGAATTTCCAGGTCCAGGGCAATGTGTGGATTCCTGGACATACCATACCATTCCTCAGCGGAGGCTCTCCGCTTACGGCAGGCAATTACAGCCATTTGGTTTTGGGTGACGATTCTGGTGACCAGATTTTCATTGCTGGCGCTCATCCATCCTCTGACTACGCGGCCCTCCGTGAATCGAAGAAGTTTGTAGAAAACTCTAGTTACAAGAAGAACTGCCCGTCTGGTTTCAATCCTGAAGGTAATTTTGATGGTTGGTGCAATAATGGCGATTCCAGATGGGAATGCAGTGGCGTATATGACCAACATTTCTATTTCACCGCAAATGGTGGTGCAACGGGACAGGCTTGCGGTTCTATGTCCAATTATACAGTATGGCGCGGAAGTAACGGCCTTAGCGGCCACATGGTGACATACCAGAAAGGGTGGAACAACTGGAGTGGCTATACCTACTACGCTTACGATGCTGTCACGGCAAAAGACGATATGTACTACATCTATTATAACGATCCCGGTGTTACGGATGTGGAATTCAAGGAATACGACAACTCTTATTGGAAGTATTACAAGGCAAGCTTTAGTGATGCAGGCAAAGTCCAGACGAATGGTAACGAAATCTATCTTCCTAAGGAATACTTCTCCAGTTATTTTAGAAGCCCAACTCCTGTAGGCGCATATTACGTAGGTGGACAACTCTACTACGATATGTATAGTGTGTACAACTATTATCATTACGATGGAAGCAAGCCCACCGGTTCTCCCTATTGCTACAAGGGTTCGGAATTCCAGCCCAAGTGTGCTGTTGCTCCTTGGTTCAAGGCTTTGGGAACGGTTTCTGGAACATTGCCCTCTACGCGGCCGTTTGAATGTGGTGATGCAGCCAAGGCTCACTGCGATAGCATTTGGACGGAGAAGCCGGGATGTGGTGGATCAAAATATAAGGTGGATGACCCCCTGACAACGGCATATAGTGCCTTTGAAGGCAAGGCAAACAATTTGGCTTGTTCTAAAAATTTGAAAATGTTCGGTAATAACCCCGATGGCTCTAATTCAGTTGTGAATTCTTTGAATAGCTGCTATAGCCAGACGATTGCCAATGCGGATAGCGCGGCAAAACTTTATAATGGCTTCCTTGTGGTGAAGTTCTCTGCGAATACCAACGCACAACCTACGGTTCCATTGGAAGGAAAAATCATCATTATTTATGAAAACAATGCGGGAACGCTGAAATTAGGCCCCAGCAATGGAACCACCATGATTTATTTGAAGAATGGTGCTAACGATATTCGTCCGGGTGGTTGTAACGGTGGACAAAAGTACAAGTACTTTATTTATTCTGAAGCAGACATTGGCATTGTGGGCAACTTTAGTGAAACGGGTTGCCAGATTCAGGGAACCATTTATGGAAATGCAAACAATTGTGTTGCTGTGAAGGCTGCCCAGGGTAATAGTGGCGAATTCTTGAAGAATGACCCCGATCTCATTAATGCCTTGGCGGAAGCTTCTGTCATTTGTCCTGCGGGAGCTTCTTGCGGTGGCTCTGCTGCAGAAGGTGCCTCTGAAGGCTTGGTGACCACCATCACCTATAGCGGCTACGATACAGACTATATCTCTACTGGTGCTCAGCTGAAGATAGAGATGGAATCTCAGTATAAGAATGAGGAAACATACACGGGCGCAAAGAATGTGGAGCCTTCCATCGTTGTCTTGCCACGTATCGTCTACTTGAATGCCGACGCCATCGGCAAACTTTCCGACTACTATACCGTGCTGCCTTTGAATGGTGCAACAGCCAATGGTTCAGGAACGGCAAGTTGCCCGGCTGGCGCTCCTCCCACTTCTGGCCCATTGTCTGTAGGGGATAGCCTCAATGGTGGCTTCTACTACTGTACCTATACAGAAAATGGTATGTCCTCCACATTCCACATCGTGGTTACCGGCAAGATGTCCGAGACCCCGTCTGTGAAGTTTGATGGTGAAGAGTCTATTGAATTGAATGGCAATGTGGCCAATGAAAACAAGATTAAGTTGGTTGTCGCTGGCGTTACTGCCGCTGGCTCCACTCCGTTCACTATCAATATCGGAGTTTCCAAGAGCGATATGAATGGTTGGCATTTGACGCCTTCCAGCGCCGTGACAAAGATTTCTGAAGCCAATGGGACTACCATATATTCTTACACAGGAACGGCTTCAACCAGCGAACAGGTTATTGATCTTTTCACTCTTAATACGGATGCGTTGGCCCAGGCGGCGAGCCTTAGCTTTATGCTCCAGAATCCTAGCAACTGTACGGTGTCTTCGCCGATGTACAAGTCCTACTCCATTACAGGCTCGTCAACTGTGAAGCGTGCCAGCATTGCCGAATTCTGCACCACCTATCCGGACGATTGTACGGGTGATGGCGCTAGCATCAATGCAGTCAAGGGTCACGAGGATTGCGAAACTGGAAGCATCTGGGTGTCCGCCAATGGCGACGCTTGTACTGCGACGGAAAATAACAACGAATGGCAGTGCGCTACGGGCATCGCCATCCAGCTGGAAGAAAAATCCTACGATCATGACATGTGCCAGATTTACATTCCGTCTTCTGCCAACAACATGGTTCCCATGGCGCAGAACGACAGCACCTATGTTCTCTATGCCTCGTTGAAGAAGAAGATGTACAACCTGCATGTCTCCCTTGCGGGTGCGAAGAGCGGCTCCAAGGTTGTCGTAAGGTCCAAGGCTAATGCCTCGGAAGATTTCTCGGAAGATGGTTACTGCGATGATGCCAGCGGTTGTGATTTTGGCTTCTATGCCGGCAGGGTGGTGCAACTCGAGGCCAATATCGGTGGTGATGACAAGTTCTCCTACTGGACCTGTCTCAACGGTAAGTGCAGTTCTGTGAACTCTACTGCTAATCCGCTTCAGATTATCATGACCGGCAATTATGATTACGAGGCGAAGTTCAACGAGATTGACCCCCACTGTTTCTATACAGAATTCTCCGATGTGCAGGCCTTCTGCCCCAACAATGAGGCTACGGAATGTATTGACAAGTGCGATGGCTCTACCCACTGTAATTCTGGCGCAGGCACCTATGGCGCAATTCCTGATTGGCTTATGGTTTACGCAAACCAGAACGGCAATGCCTTCGCTGCTCCGAACTTCATGGGTGGCTATGTGTCCTATGATGGCAATACCACTGCTGGTAACCAGACCCTTCTCTTGAGCCGTGTGATTGCCGGTAACAACGGTACCATGAGCGCTCGCATCATGATGGACCAGTACAGCGTATCCAAGTCAAGCGAAGTGGCCAACAACGGCTTTATCCTTCGTGCAAATTCCGATGCAAGTTCCTACATCCTCATGAACGTTTATGGCAAGGATGGCTACGGAACTTATGCCCGTATGTGCTATGTGACTGGCCAGAATGTGACGGATGTGACCAAGTGCGTTGAAAAACAGGTGAGAACGGGTTCCGGTTCCTCTCCCTCTGTTGTGAGCAATATGGAACCTGTCAATGTCACCGTTAACGCTAATGGCAATAAGATTGACGTCTCCTTGAACTTCCATGTTTCTGGCGCTGAGGCCAAGGCAGAATTCGACCTCAGTGAGGATTGGGAATTTGGCGATTTGAACGACCTCAACCACCGCTATGTAGGCCTTATGCTTTCGGACAAGGAATTCAAGGTCAGCGATATTGGCTGGCGTGCTCTGGATTTCCCCAACGAAGCCTGCTTCGATTATCCTTCTGTTTCTTGCTCCTTTGCCGCCAATAACTTGGGTGGAAAGGTTCCCCTTGGCGAAAATGCCTTCCCCTGGGTCGGATTCTCCAGCTGGTTTGGCAATCACGACGATTGCGTTGCCGCTGTGGAGTACTACTACAATGGTTGCGATATGTCCAGCAGCCTGTTCGACTCCCGTTCTTCGGAACTCTCCGCGGCTTGCTCCAACATCGCTTCTGATGGACTTTACATGAATGATACCACGCCTAATGCAGGTTTGAAGCTCAGTGGAGGTGTCTATAATTTTGAATTGGCGGGTATGCACGGTACAGTGGGCCCCGGCAGTGTGGGCCACATCCGTAACGCCTTTGTGTCCGTCACCTGTGAGGGGGTTCTCTCCAATAGTGGATGCGGCGAGTTCTATGTGGGTGAAAAGACGGAATGCTCCAAGAACGAGATGATCATCGCTTCGTCTTACACGGGTTCCACCACTCAGCAGTCTGTCACTCTTGATGGCGTTGCCAACCTTCGTGGCGCAACCCTTGCCTTCAACATTGAAAGCCTTGCTGACGGCGAATACATTGAGGTGGTTCTGGAAGATGAATTGGGTGCCAAGTCCCCGGCACGCTCCGTGACGAAGACAACCAATAATCTGAACGCTTATGATTTCGAAGGCCTTTCCAGTTTCAATATCGAAAAGGTGAAGAAGGTGTACCTGAAGGGCTCTGCCAGTTATACGCTTAAGATGGTGAACAGCAACTGCCCCAATGCAGTGAGCATCAATAATTGCCATGCCAGCTACAGTGGCACGCATTGGACCATCGGTTCTGAAATCACGCATGTGGAAAATGCCTACAAGTGCCGTGTGAAGCCCAATACCACGGACTTCTCGGGCTCCGATGACTTTGTGGAATGTACCAGTATGAGCTTCCAGGTCTCTGACCCCAACTTCTACGATAGATTCAATACCAGTTCTGCGGATACCATCAGCTACAGCTTCACAGTGGAAGTCTTTGATGTGGAAGACCCGAATATCTACGGCACTCCGGCGGCTACTTGCGAAGCCACGTCTGATGTTTACAAGCATGTTACTGCCGATTGCGAAGTTGATAAGAATGTTGTCCTCCAGACTGGCGGCGTTCCCAAACTGACCTACTCCATTGAGAACTGCCCCGATTACGGCTGTAAGTACTCTGTGGTGCTGGATGGCATTGAAGAAAAGGCTCATGGTAGTGTTGCGGTTATTCCGCAGGCGGGCGCGGTCAATCAGAATTGGCAGCCTAGCGTTAACATGACCGATGCAACGAAATTGCCGGTGGGTAACTACACTTACAAGGTCACGGCATGGAACGGCGACTCTACGAAGGTCTTCGCGGATTGCTCCACGGATGACATCGACTTTGATGTGGAGGAGATGCGCGATATCGATGGTACTTGCTCCATCAGCGGTTCTTACATCACCGTCTCCATTGATGGTGCAAACTATGGAGAATCCTCGTCTGTTTCCCTAGCTATGGGTGATGTGTTGGGCAATATTCTCAACTTCTCAACGATTGCCGTCGGCGCATCTAAAGATACGACGATTGATTTGTCTAGCCGGACAGATTTGACGCCCGGTCAGGCTTATGCATTCATGTTACACTTGCGTGATAGCGTTGTCACTTGCGGTAGCTATACCAAGCCTTATGAAATCAGTTTGACTTGCCCGGCGAACGTGACGCGCTGGAAGGCGGATTCCGCCTTGACGGTAACTCCGACGGTGTCTGGCTGCGGCAGCGCTTGTCGCTGGTCGCTGACCGGTGGAAGTATTTCCCTGGGTGGAACGGATTATAATGGCGGAGCTTTGACTCCGTTTACAAGCGAAGGCTCTGATGGAACCACTGTTACCTATACCATCCAGTTGAGTCGTACGGGTGCCGCTAAAGATACCTCCTGTACCTTTACAGTGCAGTATAAGGAAAACACCAATATCACGGCAACCTGCGCCTGGGATAATGGAACCGGTACTTACTGGCCTGGTCAGAGCAATGTGAAGTTGAACGTCTCCAATATCCGGAATTTGCCCAGTGACCAGAGCTTTACGCTGACTTGCGGTGATAAGTCTACATCCAGTACATGTCGTCCTAATGGTGGTTGCGACAACCTCCAGTTCCAGGTTCCAAGTGGTGTCGGCAATTATACTTGTATATTGCAGAATAGCTCTGGCGACGTGATGTGCCGCCCGGTTATGGAAATTGTTGACATCTTAAGCTGTTCCGTGAGCGCAACGCAGGTGAATTATGGTGAAACCTTCACCTTTACGGGAACACACCCGTCCTCTGTGGATTGCTGGGGTTGTCGTTTGTATGATGATTCAAGGACATATACCAACTCTGACCATAATAACATCGTTGATTATCCCATAACGTTTAATTATACTACAGCGAAGACATTTACCTTTGAGTGCTCCGGTTGTCAGAATTATAGCGGTTCTCCCAAGTGTACCCAGACGGTGGTCTCTCATGTCGATCCGCCTACGGTGACTTGCCCGACGACTCACTATACATCTGATCCGGGCCAGAACATTACATTCACTCCTGCAAGCTTGACAAACTGCGCTGTGGGTTGTAACTACACCCTTGTGAAGGATGGTAGCTCTACTCCGAAGGCTTCCAAGACGGACAATTCCTATAAAACCGCATCAGGAATCACCTTTGCAGGGGATAATGTTACAGGAAATGATACAAAGTATCTATTCATTGTGGAAAATTCTGCAGGGAAAGATACTTGCGACTTCTATGTGGATTACAAGAAGCCCGTTATCACTACTTGTCCAGCCTCAGTTTCTGGAGAACCAGGCGGTTCTATTTTCATCTCGCCTGCCGTAAGCAACTGTTCCAATTGCTCTTATAAGATAAAGAAGAGCGATGGAACAACATTGCCTAATGGTACAGGTAGCAACTACAACGGTTCTGGAAATATCCAGTTCACTGGAGAATCTACAACAGAAACAAAGACTTATACATTTGAAGTAAGTAATGGGGCGACCGGTGGTACCGCTAGTTGCGATTTTGATGTGACATACTATGAGCCCGAGATTGATTGTCCGTCATCATCAGATTCGGAGTTCAATGTTGAACCCGGCGCAACGTTCACATATCCCATTTCAGGAAAGGTGGAACACTGCTCCAGCAATTGCGTCTACGCGGTTAGTGGTGGACTTTCTCCTTCTCCAGCCAGCTATACTGGAGGTTCGCTTGAACTTTCCAGTGAAAGCGGTGGCAGAGGTACCAAAACGTACAGCTTCAATGTCGGCAATGGTCTCACAACAAGTAACTCATGTACAATTAAGGTGAATTATAAGAGCCCAGAAATCACCTCTTGTCCTGACCCCAATCCCGTGGAACCTGGGGGAGAAATAAGTTTTAATCCAGTAATTGACAATTGCACTCAGGGATGTAGTTATTCTCTTGACGTGGTTAGCGGGCCCAACAAAAAGACAGATTCCGACTATACCGGTGGCTCTGTATCGTTCAATGGCGGAACAAACTCTACTTCTGAGACCTATCGTTTTACGGTGACGAACAAGGCTGACATTAGTGATGATTGTGACTTCACGGTGAATTATCTAAAGCCTACCTTCAGTTGCCCTACCTACCAGTCGGTTCGCGAAAACTCCTCTGTATCTGTCGCTCTCTCCAACGTGACCAACTGTACGAATGGTTGTAACTATTCTGTTACGGGAGGTTCCACGAATATTTCCGGGAGCATCTCCGGCAACGGAAACAAGACACTGGACAGAAGCATCACCGGCGAAGATGGAGGCAATACCACCACGTATACGGTGACATTGACGAATGGAGCCGGAAGCGAATCGTGCACGTTTGATGTGGAATACTCCGCGGTAACCGTGGTTGCAGATTGCTACTTTGAGGAAAACAACAACCGTATGAATCCAGCTGAGGGTTATGCGGGCCGTTCCTACACCTTCCAAATCAAGGTGACGGGCGGCATTACCTCCAATGTTTCCGGAAACTTCACATTCAATAGTTCCAGTGAGGGTATGACCCTCTACTATAACCCGAATAGTTGGGACAATAATAGATGGAGCAAGTCTATTACCATGCCCACAACACCGGGATCATACCCCTATTCTGTCACATACAAGGGTAAGCCTGTGTGTAGCGGAAACTTTGTGGTCAAATCCAAGCTGGATTGTAGCGTGAACACGACGGAAATTGCTCTTGGCGAAAGTTTCACCTTTACGGCAAGCTACGCAGGAAGTTGCTGGAACTCCAGCTTCTCTGGAAATGGTTCGAATAGCTATGGCAATTGCTCAAGTAGTTTCTCTGTGACACCTTCCAGCACAGGCACACAGACATATACCTACCGTGTGGGTGATGGTAGCGTGGGCTCGGCAGAATGCTCCAAGCAGGTGGTTGTCGTAGCCCCGCAAATTGCTATCGCTTCTTGCGCCGAAAATAAAACTGATGTTGCTACCGGTGCTAACGTGAAGTTTACTCCGACAGTGAATAGCTGTTTTAACAATTGTTCTTGGGAACTTTATGAAGGTTCTACATATATTACGGGAGGTAGTGGCTATAATGGAACGTCTCAGCTATCCTTTACAGGTTCATCCTCTACTGGCACGAAGAACTACACCTTCAAGGTAAGCAAGGATGGCGTGGAGAAAACATGTGGATTCAGTGTGGATTATGTGGAACCTACTGTAAGTACATATACTGTAGCAAGTGGAGCTTCCAGTTTCACTGTTTCAAGTGGAACTAATGTTTGTTTCGACGCTTTCCCTGCAGCAAACACTTGGCAATCACAAATAACAATTGTATGTTCTGCTTGTTCTTATCCAGGATGTTCTGTGACGTTTGGAGACGTAACTGGGGATGGCTGGACTGCTCCTCAAAAGTCACTTCCACTTTCAGGAGGAACGCATACGGGTTGCTATATGGTTTCAAGAACAGACAATGCAAATGTTTCTTGCACTATATATCAGTATTAGACGACTGTTATTGGCATAGATTGTTTAGTTTAATTATATTATTTAGCTAAACTCCAAAAATGGATACCTTCAAAATAGGATGAAATGTGTTATGAGCCCGGCTGAGCCGGGCTCATTTCTGTATACAACCAAGGCTC
Organism: Fibrobacter sp.; assembly: GCA_024398875.1. GTDB lineage: Bacteria > Fibrobacterota > Fibrobacteria > Fibrobacterales > Fibrobacteraceae > Fibrobacter. The sequence continues at coordinate 11,227 of JAKSIJ010000023.1, read as the reverse complement.
TCTGCTGATGAAGCGGGGAACCTTTCTCGTATCAAAAAAGACAACCTGTAAGTTGTCTAATGAAAAACGTCATTGCGAACCCCGCAGGGGTGAAGCAATCCTCTCGCTTGCTATAGATTGCCACGAGGCAGCACTCCCCGAGGTCATTCCAGTGCTGTGCCTCCGGAATCCATGCAAAACCCGCCTTACGTCATTCACGGCCATGTCGGAAATTCAAGGCAAAACCCGCCCTACGTCATCGCGAAGGGCGCAGCCCTGTGGCGATCCATGCAGAATCGTCATGAAAAATCATCTTGGATTGCTTCACTACGTTCGCAATGACGTGCAAGGTTGTCAAGCGCAAGACCGTTTACGGGATTGCATTTGACAACTGAAGCGGTCATGGCACGTAGTGCAATGACGTGCAAGCCGAGTGTCGCGAATCCATGCAAAACCCGCCCTACGTCATTCACGGCCATGTCGGAAATTCAAAGCAAATTCCTCCCTACGTCATCGCGAAGGGCATAGCCCTGTGGCGATCTCTTGTATGAAAAACGCCACCCCGAAAGGCGGCTTAATAGATGACACTGGAGTAAAAACTATTTTGCGGCAAGTTTTGCCTTGAGTTCCGCTATCTCGCGATCCTTCTCAGCAATAGTCTGGTCCTTTTCGGCAATGACTTTCTCGTTGCGCTGACGCTCGTTTTCAACAGCAAGCTGGATTTCCTGTTCCCATGTCATATAGCGCTCCTGTGTTAAGCCGTCCGTCTTGTACCACTCGACCTTGGAATCGATTTCCTTCGTCTCCACAGAGTCGGCGGCGTTGGTCGCAAAATACTTCAGGTACTTCTTGAGGGGATGAGTATCCGGAAGTTTCTTGTACTCCTTAAAAATATAAAAGTTTGCAAGGCGAGAGAAGTGACAAAATTTATTTTGGCATTTCCGAGCCGCAGCAACTTTGGAGCGTAGCTCAAAAACATTTAAAGGTGCGATCATCCAAGGCGACATTTTTATTTTCGACAGCGAAGTTCTGGAAACTGTATATGGGAAGTCCCGCCTTGAAAATATCGTCGGGGCAGATGAAGAGCACGTACTGGTTTTTGAGGCTTCGCCTCAATTACTAATTATGAATTATGAGTTACGAGATTTATCTCTATTTTTAGAAATCGCTGTCAAAATCTTGAGTATTTCCAGATTGTCTACGTACATCGAATCAAACTGCGTCACATCGATATAGTTTGTCTTTTGAAGAAGTTTTAACCAGTATGCGGTTTTTGCGGCTTCTTTCTTTGCAATGCCAATTTTAGCGAAGAAATCTGCTCGGCTTTGCGCATACATGGCTTCCGCAACGTTTGCTCCGACACATGTTCCACTTCGCAGAATTTGCTTTGACATAACGAAATCCTTGGATGTCTGCTGCAGAAACTGGTGAAGGTTTACAATCCGAATAGAAAACTCCATACACTTGTCTTCTAGAATCCTATTTCTCATAATTCATACTTTATAATTCATAATTATATGTGAGCGTGCCGCATCGGTAGACCCGAAATTGAGTCCACAACCTTATAGACGTTTTTTTAGGGCAAAATTCACACAGGAAAATGAAATTTTTTCTCAAGTTCTCTTTCCTTCGTCATTCTCGCGATGGCGAAAATCCAGAACTGCTAGATCCCCGATCGGGTCGGGGATGACGAGAGAGGGAAAACGTCGGGGATGACGAGAGAGGGAAAACGTCGGGGATGACGAAAAAAACAGGGGTCGGGGATGACATGCAAGAACAGGCGTCATCGCGAAGGGTGCAGCCCTGTGGCGATCTCTTGTATGAAAAACACCACCCCGAAAGGTGGCTTAATAGATGACGCGCAGGAGTGCGCTTACAGTGCGAGGATTTCTTCCTTGGTGAGGCCCGTTTGCTTGGCAATGAGAGCCGGGTCTACGCCTGCATCGCGGAAACCCTTGGCAAGCTGCCGATTGGCCTCGGTACGACCTTCCTCACGACCTTCGTCGCGTTCTTCTGCAAGCATATCTTCGAACAGCATGTAGTCGCTCCTTGTTTTAGGGTCCCTGTGATAGAAATCCACCCGACTCTGAATCTCCTGCGTGGCAGCAGTCGTCGCCTTGTCGGTGGCGAAGTACTTCAGGTAATCGCGAACGGATTCGTCGGTCACCTTATCGTACTTGCTAAAATTACAAAATATTTTATATGTCAGGTCTCCCAAAGTTAATGAATGATCATTTTTCTCTCTGTTTTCAAATTCATAAATGGGGCGTTCTTGGCCGAAGATGTCCTCCGGGCAGAGGAAGATGATGTACTGTTCCTTCAGCTCTGTGTATTTGCTCGAACTCGCCAGTGTCGCCACATCGCAAATCCCTTGATAGTAACGGGCACGAAGCGGAAGTTCCTGAGTATCCACCATCTGCATTTCGAGGTCGAATACCCTGCCAACCCCATCTTTGCCGTCTTCCTTGACCATGACGTCAAAACGGATGAACTTTTTGCGTGGGTCGGCCTGTTGGCGGGCCTCACTAACGACATGAACCTGTTCGATGTCAACCTTCAAAAGCGCCCTGAGGAACGGCTTTGCGATTTCCTCATCCTCAAATACTTTAACAAACATGAAGTTGTCCCTGATGGTGAGTTCTTCAAGTGATTTATATTTTCTAGTCATTTTATTTACCCTTTTGCCGGGAATCGCCTGGTCGGCGGCAGACCCGAAATTGAGTCTACAACCTTATAGACGCTTTTTTGGAGTGATTTTTGCCGCGGGAAATGAAAATTTTTTTCATATTCCTTCGTCATTCTCGCGAAAGCGAGAATCCAGAACTGCTAGATCCCCGATCGGGTCGGGGATGACACGCAAGAGTGGGTGTGCTAGGCCCTTCGTTCAGGATAACATGCGGGAGGAAAATCTTATATTTGCATTATGGAAAAGCTCGATGCGAAAATGTACCAGGTTTCGACCCTCAACGCCCTTGCACTGGGCTACACCCGCAAGGTGGTAACTGTTGATGAACTCTTAAGACACGGAAGTATTGGCCTTGGTACCTTTGAAGGTGTGGATGGAGAGATGATTGTTCTGGATGGGCGCTGCTACCGCGCCACAGACGACGGCTCCGTCATTGAGGTGGACGAAGAGAAGGGCGTGTCCTTTGCCTCTGTCACGTTCCTCCGCAAGCAGCGGAATTTTGACATCGAGAACATCGCGAACGTGGATGCCCTCAAGTCTTTTCTGGATTTGCGGATTGAAGAAAATTTTGGTCTCAACAGCATGCACGTCGTCCGCATTGACGGCACTTTCGACATGATTGACGCCCGTTCCGAGAACGCTTACAACGCCCACCACGTGGAACTGAAGGACATTCTCAAGACCAACCAGAAGAGTTTCAAGTTTGAAAACATCACTGGCACGCTGGTGTGCCTCTACCACCCCGATTTTATGCAGGGCATCAATGCCGCCGGCTGGCATTTCCACTTTATTTCGAACGACCGCACCAAAGGCGGCCATGTTTTTGACCTCCGTTTCCGCAAGGCAAGCGCCATTCTCGACAAGGTGAGTAAAATCGAGATTCAACTCCCCAAGGAGCCGGCCTTTGACACCTACTCCCTGACGCAAGCCTCAAACAAAGACATTAAAAAGGCGGAACAGTGCAAAAGTTAGCCCAGCCTAACAAAAGTTAGACGAAGCTAACTTTTGAGGTATAAATTATGAATTACGAAGTATGAGAGAAGAATGCGAAATGATGAATTGAGTTTCGCGAAAAATAATTTTGAATTGTGAATTTTAAATTGTAAATTATGAACCGCCCGCGACCCTAATTTTGAATTTTGAATTTTTAATTTTGAATTGTAAATTGCCCCATGTACGATCCGCGATTTCTACCTATTTGCAAAGAAGACCTAGATGAACTGGGCTGGGATTATGTCGATGTAATCCTCATCAGCGCCGACGCCTACGTGGACCACCCCAGTTTTGGCCATGCAGTCATCAGCCGGCTTTTGGAGCACGAGGGCCTGCGCGTGGCAATCCTCCCGCAGCCCAACTGGCGCGACGATTTGCGGGACTTCAAGAAGCTGGGCAAGCCACGGATGTTCTTTGCCATCAGTAGCGGCATGGACAGCATGGTGAACCACTACACCGCGGCAAAGCGGCTCCGTAGCGACGATGCCTTCACTGCCGGCAACAAGGCAGGATTCCGACCGGATTACGCCACCTACACCTACGCGAAAATTCTCAAGCTCCTCTACCCCGATGTGCCCGTGGTCATTGGCGGGCTGGAGTCGAGCCTTCGCCGCATCACCCATTACGATTACTGGAGCGACAGCCTGAAGCCCAGCATTCTAGCGGACACCCAGGCAGACCTATTGATTTACGGCATGGGCGAGAAACCCATGAAAGAGCTGGTGCGGCTCCTGAAAAAAGGCGTACCCTTCCAGAATCTGAACAGCATTCCCCAAACTGCCTACCTTGCCAACCCATCTTCTATACAAACTAACAAAAATTGGGAAGACCTGGTTTTGGCGAGCCACGAAGAGTGCCTTGCAGACAAACGAACGCAGCTGAACAACTACCGCAAAGTGGAGCTGGAGAGCAACAAGATTCACGCGAAGCGCATTCTGCAGAATGTGGGGGAACAGACGGTGGTCATCAATCCGCCCTACCCGCCTATGGAATATGGCGAACTGGACGAGAGTTTTGATTATCCCTACGCTCGGGCGCCACACCCGCGCTACAAAAAGCGTGGTGCCGTGCCGGCATTTGACATGATCAAGTTCAGCATCAACACCCACCGGGGATGTTTCGGCGGATGCAGCTTCTGCGCCATCAATGCGCACCAGGGGAAGTTCATCGCCAGCCGCAGTCGCGAAAGCATTCTGCGCGAGGTGGAAAAAGTGACGGAGATGGAAGGCTTTGCCGGGACCATCACGGACTTGGGCGGCCCCAGCGCCAACATGTACAACATGCGTGGTCGCGACCGCAGCCGCTGCGAAAAGTGTACGCGGCCCAGCTGCGTGTTCCCGAAAATTTGCGACAACATGGATACACGACACGCGGAGATTCTGAGCCTGTATCGGGAGATTCGCGAGAACCCGAAGGTGAAGCACCTGTTCATCGGAAGCGGCGTGCGCTACGATTTGCTATTGCAAGAGACGGATGACGAGGCTCTGCGCAAGGACCACGAGGAATACGCACGGGAACTCATCGAGTTCCATGTGAGCGGGCGCTTGAAGGTGGCGCCAGAACACACCAGCGACGAGGTGCTGAAACTCATCCGCAAGCCCAGTTTTACGCTGTTCCACAAGTTCAAGGAATTCTTTGATGCGGAATGTAAGCGCATCGGGAAAAAGCAGCAGATTATTCCTTACTTTATCAGTAGTCACCCCGGCTGTACGGAAGCGGACATGGCGGAACTGGCGCTTGAGACAAAGCAGCTGGGCTTCCAGCTGGAGCAAGTGCAAGACTTTACGCCAACGCCCATGACCATTGCGACGGAGATGTTCTACGCCGAGATGCTGCCGGACGGCAGCCCCCTCTATGTGGCGAAAACGCCGGAGCAGAAGGCAAGCCAGAAGCAGTTCTTCTTCTGGTACATTCCGGAGAACCGCCCGAGGATTCGCGCCGTGCTGGAGCGGCTCAAGATGGGCAAAGTGGCGCGCCTGCTACTCAGCCGGACGGCAAAGGCCGAAGGTAAGGAATTCTTCCCCAGCAAGGAGCGGGAAAGCAATGCGGAATTTCGCGAACGGGAGCGGCAAAAGCGCGAGGAGCGCGTCCAGACGGTTACGCCCAAGAAGGTGAAGCCACGCTGGGACGAAGAACGCCGGGAAGCCCGGGAGAAGGAGCGGGAAGAGCGTGCCATGCGAGCGGAACGGGCCAAGGACCCCTCCCTCAGTTACGGGCCCAAGAAGAAGGTCCGTTTCGGGAAGAAAAGTCCCTGGGACCCCAAGCGGGGGAAGTGAAATTTGCGCATTTTGCCAACTCTGAAACGTCCACTTTTTTATATTAGGACTCAATCTACAACCCAATACCATAAAAGGAGAAAATCATGAAAAAGATGGGTTTAATTATCAGCCTCGCTGCGGCAGCCATGTTCATGGCCTGCGGTGACGATTCCTCTTCCGGCGCTTCTGACGATTCTAACAATGGCGGCAACAACACCAAAACCGTCAAGAACCTCATGGAAGCAGTAGACAAACTGGACTGCAGCGCCGAGAACGAATGCGAAACCGTGTTCCTGGAAGAAAGCGGCACCTACGCAGAATGCCACGCCAATGCCTGGAGCGAACTCTTTACCGGCAAGTCCATTGTCTGCCCAGAAAACGACTTTACCTCCTCCAGTTCCGAAACTAATGAAGATGAAGACGATATTTCTTCCGACTCCAACGATGAATCTTCTGATTCTGATGATGAAGACGAGTCCTCCAGTTCCGAACAGGGTCAGATTAATGAAGGATCTTCGGATTCTGGCGACGGCGAATCCTCCAGTTCTGAAGAACAAGGCCCGACGGGCGCTCTTGTTTCTTGCGAAGTCACTGTGGAGGGCATCTTTGGAGAGCATTCCTGCGCCGAAGCGGCTGAAGGAAACGCCTCTCTTCCTGCTTTGTGCCAGCAAATCGCTTCTTTTGGTGATGGCATGTCCGCAACAGAGGGGACTTCTTGCAATGCTCCTTCCACTGCACTCAAATGCGTAAAGAATGGCATGAATTTCTATGTTCTTGACGATAAGGAATCCTGTGAGGAATTCTTTGACGCAACCGTGTTCCAAACATTGGTAGGTTCTGCTGTTAGTATGTAATCAACTTTTTTTAAGTTGACAAAAGCCTGCGGAATAATCCGCAGGTTTTTTTGTTTGCAATTGGTTTGAGGCGAATTCAGCCTAAAACAGCTGCCCTGGCAATTTCAGTTTCTGCTTTGGCGGGAACTGATTTCCCCAGAGCCGCTTGTCGAATTCGTCCGTTTCCGCTTCACTTACAAAGTAACCTTGGGGATCCTTGTATGTTCCGCGCACACCGTTCAAAAATCCTGGCGTCAGTTCCTTAATGAGGAAGTATGGAGCATCGCCGTCAGGGTCATCGGCATAGCGGACACCCTTGGATGTTGCCGTGACAAAGCCGCACTTGCCATAGAAGCGGATGTTGCCGCACATGGCGATACAACCCGCCCCCATTTCGCAGGCGCGTTCCAGCGCAAAGTCCAAAAGCATCTTGCCGTAGCCTTGGCGTTGCAAATCCGGTCGCACACTGATGGGGCCAAATGTCATCATTCTCAGGTGACGATTTGAAAAGCCGCGGAGGCAATCTTCATCCAGCAAAATCTCGCTCCATGCAAACATCACGTGGGCTATGATTTCGCCCTCCCGTTCCAGCACCAGGCTCAATTCCGGAATGAATTCCGGTCTATCCCGAAAGAGGTGCAGAACATAATGCTCCAGGCAGCCGGGACGATAAACGTTCCAGAAGGCTTCACGAGTTAAATTTTCAACAGCAAAAAAGTCGGCAGCGGTTTCCTGCCGAATAGTGAGATTTGATTTAATATCCATTGTTTATCCTTTTTTCGGCCCCGCTTTTTACGAAGCCCGCTAGTGATTCAAAAAGGAGCAGATTGAGCCACTCGGCACAACCTGCATTAAACAATGAACCCGTTTTGGATAAGAAGCATCCAACTCCAGAATGAAGGTTTAACCTTTATTCAATATAATTTTATTTATCCGAGTTTTCTTCTTTCTCGGAAAAGAAAATATCAAAATCCCGCTGAATCTGTTCCCCGGTAGTATTATACGCATTTTCTCCGAGATAATGGTCGCAAATCGCTTCCCGCATGCGAGAGAACTCCTTGAGGCAATGCTTTCCACGTTGCACCTCTATTGTGAGATCAATGAGTTCCAAAGCACGGAATATCGCTCGCTCCACCTGGTTCTGATTGCCTTTGGCTTTCCAGCGGTTCGCACGAGAAATTTCACTACCGATGTTCAGCATCTGAAGCGACAACGGCATCTCGGCCCATCTTCCCTCTGCAAGCGTCTTATGTTGTGCGCAATCTACTTGCATAGCAAACTTATAATCTCTTTAATCTTTTTCTGTATAGCAGGGTCTTCTACGCCACGGCTGCGGTTTCCCTGATTTGGACGGATATTAATTAGAGAATCGAACTCCAGAAAATCATCACCTTCCATTTCGGGGTAGAGGTTGAATCCCCAAAGATTTTCTTGGCGGGAACCTTCCTGTAAAAGAAGCGCCTCCAGATCCGCATGCATTTCTGCATCCAAGGCGATTTTACCTTCAGAAACGTCCACAACACCCTTTATCATATCCCCAAAGAAATGAGTCTGCATTTCCAAAAGGATTTTCTTTTCAAAAGGTTCAGAGAATATTACCATACCACACAATATAAAAAAGAAACGAGCTAGGCAAGGTCCTCAAAAAAAAGCCCCGCCGAAGCGGAGCTATAATTTCTGAAAAATTTCAGGGCCTAGCGAGAGCTAAACCAAAATTTCGTTTTTGAAAAAGAAACGAGCTAGGCAAGGCGCGAGGAGGCGTAGCGTACAAACGTACGTGAGCCTACTCGCAACGCAGCATAGCGAAGTTTATTTTTTCAAATAATCATTAATTCCGGCGGCAGCACGGCGCCCCTCACCCATGGCGAGAATCACAGTAGCCGCACCGAGAACAATGTCACCACCGGCATAAACCTTCTCCATGAAGGTCTTGTTGGCAGCGGCGTCTTCGAGAAGGATGTGACCCTTCTTGTCGACGGAGAGTTCCGGAGTGGTGTTGCTGATGAGCGGGTTACTACCGTTACCGATGGCAACAAGAACGGTGTCGCATTCGATTTCGAAGCTCTGACCTTCGAGCTTGACCGGACGCGGACGACCCTTTTCATCGGGTTCGCCAAGTTCGTACTTGTCGACGAGCATGCCACGAACGTGACCGGCTTCGTCACCGAGGATCTTGGCCGGGTTCTGCAAGGTGCAGAATTCCACACCCTCTTCCTGAGCATGGAGGACTTCTTCCTTACGGGCAGGAAGTTCACTCATGCCGCGGCGATAGACGATACGGACTTTTTCTGCACCCAGGCGGAGAGCCATACGGGCAGCGTCCATAGCCACGTTACCACCACCAAGAACAACCACGTTCTTGCCAGGCCACATCGGCGTATCGGCATTTTCCTTGTCGTAGGCACGCATGAGGTTGGCGCGGGTCAGGTATTCATTTGCGGCGAACACACCGACGAGGTTCTCGCCTTCAATATTCATGAAGAGCGGAAGGCCAGCACCAGTACCGACGAACACGGCATCGAAGCCGTCCTTCTCAATAAGATCCTTCAGCTTGCGGGTACGACCAATCACGAAGTTGGTTTCGAACTTCACGCCCATGGCTGCGAGAGTTTCGATTTCGCGGTCCACAATCTTCTTCGGGAGACGGAATTCAGGAATACCGTAGCGCACAACGCCACCCAGCTTGTGGAAGGCTTCGAAGATGGTCACTTCGTGGCCTTCACGACGGACGTCTGCTGCCACCACAAGGCCTGCAGGACCAGAGCCAATCACAGCAACCTTCTTACCGGTAGCGGGCTTCACAGCGGGCACTTCCGCACCACCGTTATTGCGTTCCCAGTCGGCAACAAAGCGTTCCAGACGACCGATACCCACGGCCTTGTTCACGTCCTTGTTGAGCTTACCCACAGTGCAGTTCATCATGCACTGGCGTTCCTGCGGGCAAACACGACCGCAGATAGCGGGGAGAAGGCTCGTCTCCTTAATCTTTGCGATAGCGGCCTTGAAGTCGCCCTTGGCGATTTCGGCAATGAAGGCCGGAATGTTGATGTGAACCGGGCAGTTTTCCACGCAGAAAGGCTTCTTACAAGAAAGGCAGCGGTTGGCTTCCACAATGGCCTGAGCTTCGGTAAAGCCCTGGGCCACTTCTTCCATCACATGGGCGCGGTAGCTCGGTTCGAGCTGCGGCATGGGCTGAGACGGAATGGACTGCTTGTCCTTCGGCTTGAGCGGCTGTTCAAGCGTTTTAATTCTTTCAAGTTCCGCCTTGGCAGCGGCATCGAGTTGTTCGCGAGACATAAATTCAGACATTATTTGCCTCCCATCTTGGCATCGGCAGCCTTGTCAATATTGCACTTGTGACCGTCATTCGCACCAAAGCGATGCATCACTTCTTGTTCCTGGGGCTTGAAGGCGCCCATACGCTGGAGCATGTTGTTCCAGTCGACTTCGTGGCCGTCGAATTCCGGGCCATCGACGCAGACGAACTTCGTCTTGCCACCGATGGTCACGCGGCAGCCACCACACATGCCAGTGCCGTCCACCATGATGCTGTTGAGGCTCACGATGGTCTTCACTTCGTACGGCTTGGTGGTGAGAGAGCAGAACTTCATCATAATCGGAGGACCGATGGCAATCACCATGTCCGGCTTGCCCTTGGTGTCTTCGCAGAGTTCCTTCAGCGGTTCAGTCACAAGACCCTTGCGGCCATAGGAACCATCATCGGTCATGAAAATCGTTTCGTCGGCGAGAGCCTGCATTTCTTCCTTCATGAGGAAGAGGCTTTCATTACGGGCGCCCATGATGAGGGTCACCTTGTTGCCAGCAGCCTTGAGGGCCTGCACAATCGGGTGCATGGGGGCGATACCCACGCCACCGCAAACGCAAACCACATGGCCAAATTTCTCAATATGGGTCGGAGAACCGAGAGGTCCTACGAGCACCGGGATATCGTCACCCACTTCGAACTTGGAAAGTTCCGTGGTGGTCTTACCAACGGTCTGGAAAATGAGGGTGATGGAGCCTTCAGTGGTATCGGCATCGGCGATGGTGAGAGGCACGCGTTCGCCGTTGTCCTTGTTGGTCTGAAGGATGATAAACTGGCCGGCCTTACGCTCTTGAGCGATCAGCGGAGCCTCGACGCGGAATTGGAATACCGCAGGAGAAAGTTGCTTTTTAAATAGAATCTTTGCCATAATGCACCATAAGATAGAAAGTTTAACTTGACAGGCTGAGGACAACCTCAAAAATGAGAGCTTTCTCGTAAAAATTTTCATTTTCCTGTGTGAATTTTGCCCTAAAAAAACGTCTATAAGGTTGTGGACTCTATTTCGGGTCTACCGATGCGGCACGCTGCCGCCAAAAGGACGTTTTTATGACTAGAGAACAATACGCAAAAATGCTCAAGGAATTGAGTAGAATCCGCCGCGAGGGTGGCGATGTCTCCGCATACCTCGCAGAAATCCGCAAACAATACAAGT
>JAKSIJ010000022.1 GCA_024398875.1 Fibrobacter sp. | reverse complement strand
AGCAACTGGCGGTTCGAGGCGGGCTTTGCCGCTGGCGACCCCACGCCCGTGAACATCATCGCGGGCATCGGCTACAAGCCCTTCATCATGCGCGTTCAGGGCATGGGCGTCCACAAGGGGGATAACGACTACTGGTGCGGATTCCGCGGCAGCCTGGGCGTCACTTTCTTCCGCGACCTCCCCTTCTCCATGGACTTTGGCGTAGGTGGCGGCTACCAGTATGCAGAGGCCCCCAATGGCATTCACCAGGCCCTGAACAAAGCCAACGGCGGCATTTACGTCTACCCCTACAATTACGAAGAATCCGCAGATGTCTCTGCGGAAGTCTGGATTCATTTGTTCGGATTCTTCACCCAGATTGCCTACCCGGTCCACTTCTTCATGGACCATGACACGCCCACCATCATCTGGCGGGCAGGGTATCTGGCGGAGTTTTAGGGTTGCGAATCCATCTCGGTCATTCGTCGTAATGTCCCTTGCAGGAAATCACGTCGATAACGTCCCCGTTGACCCGATAGACTAGGCGGTTTGTATCGTCAATCCGGCGACTCCAAAAGCCTGCAAGCCTTCCCTTCAAGGGTTCCGGTTTGCCGATTCCATCCTCGGCACTTCGCTCCACATCTTTCAGAAGTTGATTGATGCGCTTGAGGGTTTTCTTGTCTTGGGACTGCCAGTAGAGATAATCTTCCCAGGCTTTATCAAACCAGTTCTTCTTCATTATCTCCCCCAACTTCAATCAGTTCATGTACAACGCCTTTCCCCGCCTTGATAGCGGCGGCACCTTCTTCCAGGAACTTCATGTTGCTTTCGCTATAGAAGGGATCCTGGACGGAAATGTCGAAAGGAATGCGGTTTTCTCTGAGAACCGCCTTGACGAACAAGTTGAGGGCGGAGGATGTGGACAGCCCCACCTTTTCACAGAACTTGTCGAAACGTTCCTTGTCCCTGGTTTCGATTCGTGCGGAAATTGTAGAAAGAGCCATAGTCAAGCCTCCATTTTCCGACAATGTAATACATTCGCTTGCAATTTGCAAGTCATTTTGACACAAAACAGCAGTTTCTGCCATTTTTCCTCCTGGTTTAGAGTGATTTTTGAGTATTTGATGAATTTTGGGTATATGATGAAACATTCTCTACACAGTATGTAGGGAATATTCTTTGTACGGTTGATATCGATCAACGCAATTGGATGACTTAAATCAATTTGGGCATATCATCTCCAGTTGAAAAAAAAAGAAAAACACCTGAATTTTTCAGGTGTCTGGAGAGTTTCAACGCTCAGGCAGATAATAGAATTTATACGAAATCTGTCAAGAGCAACTTTGTAAAAGATGTGTAAAATTGCGGACGACTTTTTAGGCCACCTCCTTCGGTGGGTGCCTAGTTAGAGTCCTTGAGACAACGCACCGATAAACCATCGCGCTCATCGACGTTGCCGAGGCCTGCGTGTTCGCGGGTGCCTGCGATGGCAAGGCGGTCGGCGAGGTCCTCACCATTCTCCGTAGAAGACCAAAAGTAGGCGTAGCCACCCAAGTTCTCGAACGTCTTGTCGTAGCTGTTGTAGTAGCCAGCAGGGAGCGCAGAGAAACCAAAAGCACCAAAGCCATCATTCCAACTAGCGTCTCGCAAGTGATTGTAAAAATTTGCCTCCCCTCTTTTCAAGGGCTCTGCATTCAGTTTCTTTTGAGTAACTATCTGGTCTACCCTCAATTCGACAGTTTCTAGTAAAGTTTGAAACTCCTCTACACTCGGCAAATGCCAACCATCGGGGCAGGCATGCATAGCCGCCTCCCAGGTGTACAGGCGTCCATACTTCTTGCAGTTGGTAGGGTCGTTATCGTAGCACTTCGAGCCCGCTGTTTTAACATTCAAAACATTCAAGTTTTCTGCCATCCAGACTTGATCGCCAATTTTTACAGTCTTGTATGTTTTGCCATCGCGTGGGTCAGTCATATTTCTAACACCGTCGCTCGATACCTGATCGGCAAAAGAATATGAAGCCATTGCCAAAGCCATGCCAACAACCATCATTTTTGAAAAGAGATTTTTCATCATTGTTTTCCTTATATTGGTATTGTTTCTATTTTTTAAGTTTAAGGCATTTTTTGAAAAATTTTACTGATTTAGAGTTACCCTTCCCTTCATCAAGGCCATTGATAACGTAACTCTTATTACACTTTTGAACATTCAAAAGATCCTTATTTGCCTTCAAGCTTTTTTGAATTAAAAATGTCTCACAAGAATCAATTGCTTCTGAACAATTTTTCGCATGCCCTTCCATGGCGACAAAAATTATCTGAAGCCCTGTTTTTTCTTTTTTTATAAGAAAATCATTCAATAAAGTTTTTTTCTGAAGAGCAAAACATTCTTGCTTAAAAGTTTTTGTTGTTTTACCCGCGTATATAGGCTTTGCCCCCTTGCTCACGGCATTGATAAAGACATAACAACCTTTTTGGTTTGCAAAATCGGAGTATTCCGGACGTTCCCAAATTCCATCCAAATCCAATTCCTTGGCAAAGCTTTTACCGCCCTTGATTTGTTTCTTTTTAGTCGGAACCTTGAACGGTCCGTATATGGAGAATTTTTGCATCACATTTCCTTTTGTTAAACTTCTTATATCCAAATGTAAACAAAAAAAAACAATGTCAAGTGTTTTGACAAATTTTGATGTAAATCTTTATTTTACGCGATTTTTACAGAACAAAAAAGGAAGGCTTCTGCAACCTTCCCTTAAATGGATAAGGAACGGTTCTTCCAACGAATTAAAATCTTTTTACAATAAAAGATTGCGTGGTTTTGGTTCTTCCAACGTGTATAGGGATAGATAGGGATTGCCCCTGTCCGCGTCTCGGCCGCATTGCCGGAGGAAATTCCTTATGAGCGAAAGTAAAAATACGGATGAATCCAACGCCATCGACTTCTCGAAATTGTCCATCACGAACCGCTTCATGTTCCCGCTGGTCATGAGCCACAAGGAGATTGCGAAACCCTTCATCGAGGCGGCTCTCGGCATTAAGATTTATGACTTGAAGGATCCGGAACAGGAAAAGACGGAGCAGGTGAGCATCTTCGGCAAGAGTGTGCGCTACGATGTGTTCACCCAGCAGGTTGACGAAAACGGTGAAATCGTCAGTTCCTTTGATTTGGAGATGCAGGTTGTGGATACTGGCGAACTCCCAAAGCGTGCGCGCTACTATCAGTCCGTCCGCGATGTCCACGAACTGCACAAGGGAGGATCATATACTAAACTTAAGTCCCAGTACGTGCTCTTCATTTGCCCAGAGGACATTTTCAGTGCTGGGCTCCCCATCTATAGTTTTCAGAACTATGCCACCGAAAATAAAAATATCGCCTTGAATGATCGTACGTTCAAAAACTTTTATATCTTTAGTGAGTATCAAAAACTTCCGGACACTCATCCCCTCAAGAAGTACCTGAAGTATTTTGCCACCACCACTGCCGACACGGACGAGACCAAGAGAATCCATTCAAAAGTCGAATGGTACCGCACCGACGGCTTGACACAGGAGCGCTATATGACATGGGAACAGGAAATCCAGCTCGCCGTTGAAAGAGAGCGCGACCGCAATGAGAAAATTATTGCCGAACAGGCTCAAGCTCTTACAGCGAAGGACCTTGAAATCGCTGAACTCAAGGCGCGACTTGCTGCTGTGAGTGGAGCAAAACCGACGGCCTGACACAGGAGCGCTACATGACATGGGAACAGGAAATCCAGCTTGCTGTCGAAAAAGAGCGCGACCGCAATGAGAAAATCATTGAGGAGAAAGAAAGGACCATTGATGAACAGGCACGCAAAATTGCGGAGCTTGAGGCTAAACTCGCTGTAAAATAAGCAAGCAGTCTTTTTAATACGTCCCGAGCAACTGGCGAACTTTTTCCATCATGGGTTTGGACTTGGCTCTAGCCTTCTCTTTACCATAGGCGAGAATCTTGTCGATTTCTTCCGTGTGGCTGAGGAGGTAGAAGTACTTTTCGCGGGCGGCGCCCAAGTGTTCCTCCAGTACTGCCTGGAGTTCCTGCTTGGCGTGGCCCCAGCCCATGCCACCGGCGCGGTAGCGAGCGGCGAGAGCCTCCGTCTGTTCCGGCGTTGCGAACAACTTATAAAGTTTGAACACGTTGCAGGTATCCGGATCCTTGGGTTCCTCGATGCCCTGAGAGTTCGTGACAATCTTACCTATCTTCTTCTTCAAAGCCTTGCTTTCGAGGAAGATGTCGATGACATTGTCATAGGACTTGCTCATCTTGCGGCCGTCGAGGCCCGGAATGATTCCCGTGGATTCCTGGAAAACGGGTTCCGGAATGGTGAACACGTCTTCGCCAAAATGCTTGTTGAACTTGATGGCGATGTCGCGGGCAAATTCCACATGCTGCTTCTGGTCCTTCCCCACCGGGACGATGTCCGCATTGAACATCAAAATGTCCGCATCCATGAGGCACGGATAGCAATAGAGGCCCATGTTCACGTTGGCATCGGCATCTTCGCCGGCGGCGGTGTTGGCTTCCACCTTCGCCTTGTAGGCGTGGGCACGGTTCATGAAGCCCTTTGGCGTAAAGCAGCTGAGCGCCCAGCTGAGTTCGAAAATTTCAGGAATGTCGCTTTGCTTGTAGAAAAGGCCTTCTTCCGGATTCAAGCCGAGGGCAAGCCAAGTGGCTGCAATCTTGTAGATGTTGGCACGCATTTCAGCGCCATTCTGCACCGTGGTGAGGGCGTGATAGTCTGCTATAAAATAGACGGTGTCGTAGGTCTTGGAAAGTTCAAGAGCGGGGCGAATTGCGCCCAGATAGTTGCCGAGGTGCGGCGTGCCAGTGGGCTTGATGCCCGTAAGAGAAACTTTTTTCATGGGTGTAAATGTAGAAAAATTGAAATCACTCGATACGCAACTTATGCCATTTTGCTGGCATCATTGCTAGTGACTTCCACCTTGCCGGCGAAATAACTGTAGGCGGCGGGCACGATGAAGAGGGTCATAAAGGTGGCGAAGGTAAGGCCGCCCACGATGGCGATACCCATGGCGACGCGGCTAGGCGTGCCCGTGAGAATCAAGGGCACTGCGCCCAATACCGTGGAAAGGCTGGTCATGAGAATTGGGCGGAATCGGCGTTCCGCCGATTGCCTAGCCGCCTCCAGCTTGCTGCAGCCAGTACTTGCGGCAATCTGGTTTGCAAATTCCACAATCAAGATGCCGTTCTTCGACACAAGCGCAATCAATAGAATCAACGCAATCTCGCTAAAGATGTTGAGGGTCTGGCCAGTTACATACAAAGTAAACAACGCGCCAGCCAGTGCCAAAGGCACCGTCAACAGTGTCACGAAAGGCGAACGGAAACTTTCAAACTGCCCAGCAAGCACGAGGAAAATAAGAGCGAGCGCCAACAGGAACACCACATACAATCCCGAAGAACTTTCCTCGTACTCCTTGGAAGAACCACTCAAAGTGGTGCTCACATTGGGATAATCCTTCAGCAACTTCTTTGCGATTTTGCGCATCTCTTCCACCCCATCACCAATCGTCTTCCCAGGCACAAGCCCTGCCTGAATGGTAGCGGCACTGAAGCGGTTGTAGCGGCGTAGCGACGGCGATGCGGATTGCTCCTTGTAAGTGATGTAATTATCCAGAGAAACCTTCTCGCCATTCTTATTGGTCACCGTCAGGAGGGAGAGATTTTCCGGAGTGCCTCGATACTGAAAACCAACGGCACCGATGATATCGTACTGGCGACCATCCTTGTAGTATTCGCCATAAACCTGGTCACTGATGGAAAGCTGCACCGCCTGGGCGATGTCGTTGATGCTCACGCCTTCCTCGTTCGCCTTGTCGCGGAGAATTTCAATGTGAAGTTCCGGCTTGGTGAATTTCAGGTTGCTGTTCACCACGCTGAACACAGGGCTCTTGCTCGCCTCTTCCTCAAACTTCGGCACAATTTCGCGGAGGTATTCAATGTTCGGCGCCTGGAGCACAAACTGCACCGGCAGCCCGCCACGCTGGGTACTGATGCTGGCAGGTTCCATCACCATCACGCGCAAATCCGGATATTCATTTCCCAAAAGTTGCAGTTGATGGGCAATTTCACTTTGCGGGCGACGCGCCTTTTTATCGTCATTCAGGGAAATGCGAATCATGGAGCCACCACTGCTGCGGGCACCTGCCTGAATTTCCTTGTATTCGCTGGAATCCATGGCATCTGTCAATTCTTCCACAAAGGCATCAGCCATACGGCGCGTGCGGGTAAGGCTCACGCCTTCGGGCATGCTAGTGTTCACCATGATCATGCCGGAATCTTCCGTAGGCGCCATCTCGCTACTCATGTTGTTGAAGCAGAAGTAGGCGATTCCTAGAAGCCCCAGCAGAATGGGGAACAAAAGGAAGCGGGCCTTCAAGAATCCATTCAGCAAGCGACTGTAAAGTCTGTTTATCCACTCAAAGAATGGTTCCGTCAACGTGTAGAGTCTGCCCTTCTTCTGGCGCTTCAAAAAGCGGGAGCAAAGCATCGGGGAAAGCGTCAATGCCGAAAGGGTGGAAAGGAACACCGTGCCAATCATCACCGCCACGAATTCGCGGAAGAGAAGTCCCGTAGTGCCGCCCAAGGCAAGCACCGGTACAAACACCGCCATCAAAACCACGGAAGTCGCAATCACCGCAAAGAAGATTTCATTGGTACCAGCAATGGCCGCCTGTTTTGGGCTCATGCCGCCTTCAATCTTCTGGTAGATATTTTCCACAATCACGATGGCATCATCCACCACAAGGCCAATAGCAAGCACCATGGCAAGGAGGGTGAGCACGTTGATACTAAAGCCGCACAAATAGAGGATGAAGAAACTGCCCACCACGGAAACGGGCACCACCACCATGGGAATCACCGTGGTGCGGCCCTCGCGAAGGAAGGCAAAAATAATGGCAATCACTAGGAAGAAGGCGATGAAGATGGTCTCCACCACTTCGCGAATGGAAGCGCGGATGTTGATAGAGGAATCGCGGCCATAGAGCAGCTGCATGCCTTCGGGAAGCTGACGGCGCATGTCCTCCACACGTTTGTAGAACTCGTTGGCGATTTCCACATGGTTACTGCCCGGCTGCGCGACGATGGCGATGGAGATGGTGTTCTTGCCGTTACGCTTGAAGCCCGTGCGGACTTCCTTCGGCTCGTAGTGGATGTTCGCCACATCGGCAATGTGAATCACCGTGCCATCGGCAGCAGTCTTCACCGCAATACGGCTGAACTTTTCCGGGTCCATGATGCGGCCAAGAGTACGGATGGAAAGCACGCCTTCGCTGCCTTCGATGCTACCGCTGGGGAGTTCCAGGTTGCCTTTCTTGAGGGCGGCAGACATCTCCGCACCAGAAACGCCCATGGCCTGCATCTTGATGGGGTCGAGCCACAAGCGCACCACGGGCTGTTTTTCGCCCCAAAGCATCACTTCGGAAACGCCATCAATAGTCTGCAAGCGTTCCTTCACCTGGTTCTTCGCAAATTCGGAGACCTCCATGGCGTCATGAACATCACTCACGAGGCTTGCTATCAAAATGGGGTCTGCATCGGAATCGCTCTTGTTCACCGTGGGCTCGTCCACATCGTCGGGCAGTTTACGGCGCACGCGGCTCACGCGGTCGCGGATTTCGTTGGCGGCCTCTTCCAAATCCATGCCGGTTTCAAACTCGATGCTGATGTAGGAGAATCCATCGGAACTGGTGCTGGTGAGGGCCTTGATGCCCGCAGCACTGTTGATGGAGGCTTCCAAAATTTCCGTCACTTCCGCTTCCACCACGGCAGCGTTTGCACCGCTATAGGAAGTGCGCACCTGAATGATGGGGTAATCCACGTTGGGATATTCGCGCACGCCCAGGGAGCTTGCGCCAAAGAAGCCCAAGAGGAGAATCACCAAGGCAATCACGGTCATGAAGACCGGGCGCTTGACGGAAAGTTGGGAAATGCTCACTTCCCCACCTCGTAATTCATCTGATGGCGGATTTCCTTAACACGGATGCCAACGCCCGGGCGCATGCTCATGAGGCCAGAGACCACGACGGAATCGCCTTCATCCAGGCCCTTCGTAACGTCAACCGAAATGGGCGTGCGGAGGGAGGTTTCCACATGCTTGATGGCGGCCTTGCCCTCTTTCACCACAAAGACATAGGCGCCATCCTTATCCAGCGTCAATGCCTCCGAAGGGATGCTCATGACGGGAGCGTTCTGTTCCGAGAGGGTCACGATGACCTTGGCGTACCCGCCGGCCAGAAAATCGCCTTTCTTGTTGTCCAGCTCCACCATGATTTGGCGGGTACGGCTAGATTCCGAGATGGTGGCATCCAGGGCCTTGATTTTGCCCTCGCGCTTAATGTTGCGGTCTTCGTCCAGAATGGTGACCTTGTCGCCCACTTTGACCGAGGCGGCGAACCTCTGGGGGAGCGCGAAAATGGCCTTGAGCTTGTCCACCTCGCTGAGTTCAGCAACGGGGGCCCCAGTGGTGAGCCAGGCGCCCTCGGAAATATTCACGAGACCCAGTTTGCCCGAGAAGGGGGCGCGGATTTCTGTTTTTGCGATTTGCGCCTTGACGAGTTCCAGATTTGCCTGGGCGGATTTGAGCCCGGCCTCTGCGGCTTCCAACTCTTCTTTGGTAGCCCCATCCTTTTCGTAGAGACTCTTTGTGCGATTGTACTTCTGTTCTGCCAGAGATTTATTGGATTCCGACTGTTTTTGTTGCGCTTTCAATTCAGAATCGTCAATTTTTGCCAAAAGGTCGCCTTTGCTGACCTTGGCACCGTCTTTTGCCTTCAACTGCATCAAGCGTCCGGATGTTGCCGCCGCCAGGGAAACTCCATTCATGGGCTGGAGGGTTGCCATGGTCTGGTATTCACGGGCCTGCTGGTTTAATGTGGCCACATAGACTTCCACGGCAATCTGACGACCGCCCTGCCGACCACCGGGACCGCCCTTGCCTTTAGCACCCGGACCTCCTGGGCCACCGGGGCCTTTACCTTCCCCATCCCCACCGGAACAAGCCGCTAGGAGCGCGAGGGAAAACAACAAAGTCAAAATCTTCTTCATAACGAGGGTAAATTAGAAAAATTCCTTATCACGTATAGTTAGATGATTATTGATTCCATTCGGTTGCCCAACCCTTTTACTACATTTCAAACCGTTCAAATTTATAATGAAAACGCCGCAGCCATCGCCCACGCGCGAAACTGCGCATTTTATGAGGTAAAAATATGCCGAAACTTCGTTCGCTCAAAACTATGGAAGGCCGCGAAATGGCCGGTGCACGTGCCCTGTGGCACGCAACAGGTACCAAGGTGGAAGACTTTGGCAAGCCGGTGGTTTGCGTTGTCAATAGTTACACCCAGTTCGTTCCGGGTCACATCCACCTGAAGGATGTGGGCCAGATTGTCGCCCGCGCTATTGAAGCCGCTGGTGGTGTCGCCAAGGAAATGAGCACCATCGCTGTAGATGACGGTATCGCCATGGGTCACGACGGCATGCTCTACAGCCTCCCCAGCCGCGACCTTATTGCAGACTCCACCGAATACATGGCCAACGCCCACCGCGCCGACGCCCTCGTCTGCATCAGTAACTGTGACAAGGTGACTCCGGGCATGCTCATGGCCGCCATGCGCCTGAACATTCCTGCAATCTTCGTTTCCGGAGGCCCCATGGAAGCTGGCCACGTCACGACGAAGGACGGCAAGGACCGCGCCCTGGACCTGATTGACGCCATGATCGATTCTGCAGACAACACCGTCAGTGACGAAGAAGTGGCCGCCATCGAAGCTAACGCCTGCCCCACATGCGGTTCCTGCTCCGGCATGTTCACCGCAAACTCCATGAACTCTTTGACAGAAGCCCTCGGCCTCAGCCTCCCGGGCAACGGCACCATCGTCGCGACCCACTCCGAACGCAAGAAACTGTTCGAAGCAGCCGGCAAGCGCATCGTGGAGCTCTGCCACCAGTATTACGACAATAACGACGAAAGCATCCTCCCGCGCAGCATCGCCACGAAAGACGCCTTCGAAAACGCCATGCGTCTCGACATCGCCATGGGCGGATCCTCTAACACGGTGCTTCACTTGCTCGCCGTTGCCCAGGAAGCCGGCGTCGACTTCACCATGAAGGACATCGACCGCCTCTCCCGCAATACGCCGTGCATCTGCAAGGTGGCACCCACCGTCCACAACATCCATGTGGAAAACGTGAACCGCGCTGGTGGCATCATGGGCATCCTCGGCGAACTGGACCGCATGGGCCTCATCCACAAGGACGTGAAGACGGTTCATGCCGCAAGCATGGGCGAAGCCCTCGAAATCAACGACCTCATGCGCGGCAAGGCTAGCGACGAAGTCAAGCAGCGCTACCTCGCAGGCCCCGGCCGCAAGTACAACATCGTCGCCTTCTCGCAGAGCTTCTTCTACGACGGCCACGACCTCGACCGCGCTAATGGTGCCATCCGCGACGGCGCACACGCCTACACTAAGGACGGTGGCCTCGCCGTTCTGTACGGCAACCTCGCCGTGGACGGTTGCATTGTGAAGACCGCAGGCGTCGATGAATCCATCTGGAAGTTCACCGGCCCCGCCGTCGTGTTCGAAAGCCAGGAAGACGCCGTGAACGGCATTCTCGGCAACAAGGTGAAGGCCGGCGACGTGGTCGTCATCCGCTACGAAGGCCCGAAGGGCGGCCCGGGCATGCAGGAAATGCTCTACCCGACCAGCTACCTCAAAAGCCGTCACCTCGGCAAATCCTGCGCACTCCTCACCGACGGTCGTTTCTCCGGCGGTACCAGCGGACTCTCCATCGGGCATGCCTCTCCGGAAGCAGCCAACAAGGGTAACATCGGCCTCGTCCAGACGGGCGACGTCATCGAAATCGACATTCCGAACCGCACCATCAACGTGCAGCTCACCGACGACGAACTCGCCGCACGCCGCAAGGAAATGGAATCCCGCGGTGCCAAGGCTTGGCAGCCGGTCTCCCGCGATCGCGTGGTAAGCAAGGCCCTCCAGGCCTACGCCGCCATGGCCTCCAGCGCCGATAAAGGAGCCGTTCGTGATTTGAGCCTCATCGGCGTGAAGTAGAAACCACTTTAAGCTAACAGAAAAGCCTCGCAACCGCGAGGCTTTTTTGGATTTTTCAACCGAAATTATCATGTCACTTTTAAACTTGACTTAATTTTTCACGCACCGAACCGAGAATCCGTAATTCATGTTCCCGTTAGTCACAACAGCATTTTCCGCCCCATAGACATAAAGGATTACCGCTTCTCCCGAATCAGTCCCGGAAGACCAGAAATACGCACCAGCATCCTTATACCCAAATCCGGACAAATTACGCTGACCCGCTGCAATAGCGGAAAATCCGTAAGTATCCTTTCCTCCATCCCATTCAGCGGAACGCAAATCTCCACCTTTTTCCACCACCAATGTTGCTAAATCGTACAACTCTGCAGTCACCGGCAAACGCCACCCGCTGGGGCAAGCTTTAGTTGCCGTTCTCCAATCATAAAGTCTACCATATTTTTCACAA
The DNA here is from genome assembly GCA_024398875.1 of Fibrobacter sp. Classification (GTDB taxonomy): domain Bacteria; phylum Fibrobacterota; class Fibrobacteria; order Fibrobacterales; family Fibrobacteraceae; genus Fibrobacter. The sequence continues at coordinate 14,287 of JAKSIJ010000022.1, read as the reverse complement.
TTGGAAGACTTTCCTTCGTAACACCAGGTTGTTGTTTCTTCCGGAACGACATAATCGTAGTTCAGATTTTGCGCCATCCATGTTTTCTTCCCAATGGTAATGGTGCGATAGACTTGATTATCACGGGTATCCAGAAGTTCTCCGTATTTTCCAGCCTTAAGCATATCCTGATTCAAGTAAGATGTAGTTACCTCCGAAGGATACGGAGAATACTCAACCCACTCTCCATCCTTACAGGTCAGAGATTGTTGCAACTCTTCCACGTAAACTGACATTCCCTCTCGTTTTGCAGTACAATTCATCAGGTCTTCTTCCGTTTCAATACTTTTTCCTAAAGAATACCATACTTTATCTACACATACACTCTTGGCAGAATCCGCCTCCACATAAATGGTATCCCCTTCCAATGCTCCCTCGCATTTTGGAAGATTATCCTTTGTTTTCACGGATTTCATAGGAGCATATATAACTTCCCAACCCCCATCCAAGCAAACATAAATTGAGGAATCCAACAACACCCTTGCAGTATCTCCCTCGCGTGCTGCAGTGCAATTGGGCAAATCATCCTCTGTATCAATTTCAAGAATAGGTTTCTGCGTTACCACCCATTCACCATCCGTGCAAGTGTAAACGGACTTTTCCTTTTCAACATAGGCACGGAGTCCTTCATACTTGGCGGTGCAATTGGAAAGGTCGTCTATCACTTCCACTGTATCTACACCCATCTCTGAAAAAGACCAGCGCCTACCAGAACACTGATAGTAAGACTTTTCGTCTTCCACTAATACAACAACACCTTCCCTGTTTACAGTACAATTAGGCAAATCTTCATAGGAAGCATAAGTGTTGGGTTCCTGAGGTTCTTCGACAGAAGAAAAATCATTATCACCACAGGCAACAAAGAGCAAAGCTATCATTCCAAACAGAATTCTTTTCATAATCATATTTCCATAAAAAAAGCCTGGTTCACCCAGGCTTTGTGTTCAACAAACGTTAATGTTACTTACCGCCGAACTCCTTGAGGTAAGCAGGCGTATTCTTGGCGCCAGCCTTCTTCAAATCCTTAATCAAGCGTGTATAGCCTTCGTTCTTAGCCCAGTCCAGCACAGAGTAGCCCTGGCCGCACTTGATGTTCACGTCCACACCCTTGCTGATGAGGAACATCATGGCATCGTAGTGGCCGCCCTTCACCGTGAGGTGAATCGGGTAGTAGCCATCGGCACCACGAGTCTCAAGTGGAGCGCCAGCAGCAGCCAGAATTTCAAGCATGTCGGCCTTGCCGGTCTTTGCAGCAAGGAGAACAGCAGAGCTCAGATTGTTAACTTCGTAGCCTTCCTTCTTCAATTGGTCGAGGAGGAGATTCACCACTTCCTTATTGCCCATCATCACAGCGTTATCGATAACCGGTTCACCATTGCTGTTGCGGACATCGGCCTTGGCGCCATGAGCAAAGAGGTAGTTCAACACCATGACGTTGCCCTTGTTAGCGGCAATAGCCACAGCGTTGTTGCCGTTATCAGCGGGAGCGTCAATTTCAAGAGCAGCCTGCAAGAGGAGCGTCATCTTGGCGGTATCGCTATTGACGGCATAGGAAACAAACTGGTTGGGAGTGCAGGCGATTCTCTGCTTCGTCAAATACTTACGGACGGAAGCCGGATCATTGGGATCCATGGTATCGTTACAGGCTGTGAGGGAAAGAAGGAGACCTGCAGCGCAGAGACCAAGCCATTTTTTCATCATATACAACTCCATAAATTCGGATTTTTCAATTCTAGAAGTAAAATTACACTTTTTTTGGGGAAAATACGCAATTTTTTGAAAAATTTACTTTTTTTTGCCTACTTCCTGATTTTCAGCTTATCCCCGATTTTCACCTTAGTGTCCGTCAGCTTATTCCACTTGACTATGTCCTCAATGGTGACCTTGTACTGCCGGGCAATATCCCAGAGGCCCTCGCCCTTCTTCACCACGTGAATCACCTCGTTCACCTGAGCCCCGGTTCCAGAGACCCGAAGTTTTTGCCCAGCATAGATGGCCACCGAGTTTCCCATGCCGTTCAAAGCCTGGATTTCCTCCACAGAAGTGCCGAATTTTTTGGCGATATAGGAGAGATTGTCCCCCGGTTCCACAATGTAGGTCCCAGCTTCCGCCGCCTTCCCCGCCGTCTTGGAGACTGAACCAGCCTTTGCGGATTCTGGGTTGGACTTGACGGGCTCAACCTTCTTAAGGGGCTTCTTTGGCTGTACATATTCCGGCACCACCAGGGAATCTCCCACAGAAAGCCGCTTTTCGAAGCCGCCGTTGGCCTCCATCAATAGCACCACAGGAATCCCCACCGTCTTCGCAATGCTGGCATAAGTTTCCCCAGACTGAACCACATACCGCTCCCCCTTCTTCATGATTTTCGGTGCCGGAGCCGCTTCTGCGGGCTTGAGTTCGGGCTTGCTGACAAAGAGGGTATCGCCCGCCTTGATGACCGCGGTTTCGTCCATGGAATTCCAGATGCGGAGGCTTTCCTGCGAAACGCCGAAAAGGCGGGCCACAGAACTCAGGTTGTCGCCCAACTTTGCCACATACGTCTTGACGTTCACCGGTTTTTTGCCGGAGGACTTCTTCGGGGTAACCTTGATGGGAATGAGGAGAGACTGCCCCGCCCGAATGCGAGTACCCTTCATATCGTTGGCCTGCTGCAGTTCCGTCACAGAAATGCCGTACTGCCGGGCAATGACACCCAAACTTTCGCCCCGTTTTACCTTGTGATGGTGCCAGCTGGAGAAGTTATTCTTCTCCATCTTGTCGTAGCCTGCCACAAACGCGCTACGGGTACCAACCGGAAGGCGAAGCAGGTAGGAATCCTTGTTGGGAGGTGTGCACCACTTCACCAATTCCATGTTCAAAGTGCGAAGGGTATCTTCCGGCACTTTCAAAAGTTTCGCCACTTCCTCCAGCGGGAAGGAATCGAAAACAGTCACCGTATCAAATTCCGGCCTGTACTGCCGCTCCACCTTCATGTCGTAATGTTCCGGATAATGGCCCACCACCATAGCCGCCAGAATGCGGGGCACATAGCGCATGGTCTCCTTCGGGAGTTCCAAATCCCAATACGTCACGACCTTGGTAGAATCCCAGGTGGAATCCGCCATCATCTCTTTCACCAAGCGCCTGACGCGGCCCTCACCGCAGTTGTAGGCAGCCATGGCCAAAAGCCAATCGTTAAATTCATCATGCAGCCGCTTCAGGTATTTGAGGGCCGCTTCCGTAGCCATCTCCGGATTGCGACGCATGTCCACCCAGAAATCCACCTCCAGCCCGTAGCGCTTCCCGGTTTCTGGAATGAACTGCCACATGCCGGATGCCTTCGCCCGGCTGTAGGCCTTCAGCTTAAAGCCCGATTCCACCAAGGCCAGATAAATCAAATCCTTGGGCACCCCCATCTCCTCCATCTTGCCGTAGATGAGGGAGTCGTAGGCAGTCTTCCGGTTGAGGGAACTTTCCGTAAACTTCCGGGCGCCGTTAGTCATGTAGTAGATTTCTTGCAGCACACGGTCGTTGAATTCTACGGGGAGCGTAAACTGAGACTTGTCCAAGGTGTCCAGAAAATCCTCGATAACCTCCAGCGATGCGCTGTCGGCCGCATTTTCATCCAGGTCATCCACGCCCGTCATAAATCCGTCATTCAGCTGGAAATTTTCTGCATTCTCCCCCAGGTTCGCCACATTAGGGTAAACCTCATCCAAGGCCCGCACAATGCGGAGCGGCATCTGCTTGTTGTAGATGGAATCCTCGTGCAGCGGGGCATTACGAAACAGGGAATCGTACTTCTCCGAAACCAGCTGCCGAAGGGATTCGTCCAGATAATGACGGGCCAGGAGCCATTCCTGATGGTTCATAGCCTCCAAAGCATACTGATAATAAATCCAGGACGGGCGCACCGCGATGGAATCATGAACCTTCTCTTTCAACGCCTCCTCGGCATATGAAAGAGAATCCCCCTCATAAGACACAATCGCCGGAGAATCGACGGTCATCACCGCCGCTTGTTTAGGAGCGCAAGCTATGAGAAATAGCGATAGAAGAAGGGCTCCAAACCAAAAGAAATGCCCTTTACGGCAAATCACTGGTCGTAGTCCAAATCCTCGGCATAATCAGAGAAAATCTGATCATGCTGACCAAAGGTGGGATTGTCGAAATCCACTTCCTTGTCTTCTTCCTCTTCCTCAACTTCTTCGAATTCTTCCTCTTCTTCCGGGAAAGGGGCCGGAGCATCGAGATTATCGCTCTTGGGGCGACGACCGCAATGGTAAGCAAAGCTAAGCATAGTTCCTCACTTCTAGTGTATCACTTTTTCAACCCCAAACCAGATGACCCCACAAAGCACAAAAGCGGCAATGGCAGAAAGCCACGTGATTACCCTGTACAGTTGATACGCTTTTTGCGACTTTCTGTGCCAAGACGGTCTAACAGGTTTAAGATTCTGTTCCACGAGACGAAATATACACATAATCCTAAAAAAACAACTCTAAAAGTGAAAAAAATTTAAATTTTTGGGTGGTTTATGAAGAAAATCCTCCCCATTCTCCTATTTGCGGCATTTTTATGCCACGGACAGACCGGTTTTGTCCGCAGTGCAGAAGGCATCCGGGTGCCTACCGCCGCCACCATGGGGCAGGGATTCGTTTATTTAGGCGGAAGTTTTGAAACCATCAGCGACGGCGAACCTCTGGCCCTGAAGGGGACTTTCAGTGACGGCCTTGGTCGCAACCACGAAATGGAAAGCGACGTTCCCTCCTCCGGCGGAGCGGTGCAACTTGCCTACGGAGCTTTGGACTATTTTGATATCGGCCTCTACCTCCCCGTCTACTACGAGGGAGACATTGAGAAAACGGATTTAGGCGGCATCGGTCTTGGAGATTTGCAAGTTTCCTTCAAGGGCGCTCTGCAAACGGATTTTCCCATCATTCCCGCATTCGCCCTGGAATTTTTCGCCCCCACAGGCACCCGAAGCATCGGTTTTAGGCCCCGCCATGTGTGGTTCATCGATTCTAGCGACCCCTCCTACGCCTATACTGCCGGCGAATGGGCGATTGCCACAAACCTGTACCTCACCATCCATTTTTCCAAGATTCTCCATTGGCATAACCATGCCGCCTATCTAAGAAATTTTGGAAATGGAAATAACGTACTCCTCTACGGCACGGGTTTCGAGCTTTTCCCGAAAAAAATGATTTCCGTCATCGTGGAAGCTTCTGGGGAAACAATCCTGCGGAAGAACAACATGGGATCTCATTTCTTAAATGATCCGCTGCGACTCACACCCGGCGTACGTGTTCATCTTCCTAGCAGTTTAGATTTAACTATCGGTGCTGATATTGGGTTAGATTTTATCCGCAAAACCAAAGTGGAGCACGCCACATACGTTACTCGTGACGATGGCAAAAAACAATACCGTTACGCCATTCCTGGAAGTCCTAAAATCGCTATCAACGTCGCCCTCACCAAAACGTTTGATTTCAGTTGGAAGGATGCGGACCGCGATGGAGTCTACGATAGGTTGGACATGTGCCCCGGAACCAACTTGGGCATGCAGGTCAACAGCCGTGGATGCCCGGTGGACGAGGACCAGGATGGCGTGCTGAACATCGTGGATGATTGCCCAGGAACGCCCTTTGGCGTAGCTGTAGACTACTTCGGTTGCCCCCTTGATGCTGATGGTGATGGTGTTCCCGACTATCTGGATAAATGTGCAGGCACTCCCGAAGGCACTGCGGTAACCGCAGACGGTTGCATGATGGATTCCGATGGTGATGGCATCGATAACAATCACGACAAGTGCCCCATGTCTCGCCCCGGAGAAGCGGTAGATACAGTAGGCTGTGCGCTGGATGCAGACCGAGACGGCATCCCCAATACCGACGATTTATGCCCGGGAACGCCCGAGGGATTGTCCGTCGATAAGAGCGGCTGCCCTCTGGATGACGATAAAGATGGCGTTCCCAACAACTGGGATTTGTGTCCCGAAAGTGCGCCGGGCGAAATCGTCACCGATAAGGGATGTCCCAAGGATAGCGATGGAGATTTGGTGCCCGACAGTAAGGACGAGTGTCCCGATACACCCGCAGGTTTCCCCGTAGACCCCAATGGCTGCCCCACAGATAGCGATAAGGATGGAGTACCTGACGCATTGGACAAATGTAGCGGCACCCCCAGGAACGCACCCATTGATTCCATTGGATGTCTTTTGGATACGGACAAGGACGGAGTTCCCGATTATCTAGACAAATGCAGTACACTTCCCGGAATCAAAATCGACAAACAGGGATGCGCCATTGATTCCAAGCAGGATTTACAGGCCATTGCAAAAAGAGTTGCCTTCACTAAAGATAAGAAGCAGTTGACAGAACCTGGCTATGCAGCCATCAACGATGTCATCACCCTCATGCGCGAGGTTGAATTCAAATTAGAAGTCATTGGTAGCGAAAAAGAATGCAACGCCATCGCCGATTATCTGGATATGAAAGGCTTCCGCGAGGACAAAATTAAATTCACAATCCAGAACGGAAGCCTACAATTCAAAGCCTTCGACACAGCAGAATAAATTATGAATGCAGAATGCTGAATGAATAATTATATCGGACGAAGTACTGTGTCTAAGACTAATTCCGCATTCTGCATTAATGTTTCGCGCTCATTTTGACTTCGGCTTGCCAGTGTGCCTGCAAGCAGTCCCGTTGCCCTCGCCTCGACAAAATTCCGCATTCCGCATTCTGCATTCTGCATTCCGCATTCTGCATTCTATACCGTGATTCCCAACCGTTCTATGGCAATCTTCTTGCCACGCTGAATGTCAGCCTTACCAGAACCAAGCTTTGGAAGCTCATCCACTTTTACCACATAGCTGGGAAGCATTAAAGGCGGTAGCCCCACCTGCTTCAGCATAGCCTTCATCTCGTCTTCCGAGGGGTCGCCACAATAGACCAGAGCAATCTTTTCGCCCTTGCTTCCATCGGGAACCGCAACCGCAAAATGCTCAATGGCATCAAACTGCGCATTCTCAGAAATCTTGAAGTCCACGGCACCGAGGCTCACCATCTCGCCACCCAGTTTTGCAAAGCGACTGTAGCGGTCCACAATGGTGATGAAGCCATCTTCATCGATGTGGCCCTTGTCGCCAGTCTTGTACCAGCGATGTCCATCAATAACCGCAAGCGCCTGCTCCGTACGCACCGGATCCTTCAGGTAGCCCTTCATCACCTGGGTTCCACCAATCAAGATGAGGCCATCTTCACCTAACGGCAATTCTTCCATGGTCTCCGGATCCACCACGCGGAACTGCGTTCCCGGGAGCGGCGCTCCCACTGTGCCGGGCTTGTTGCCCACCTGCACCGTCTTGAAATCATCCATCAAGGTATCGAAGGTGTTCACCGCTGCCACAGGCGTGGTTTCCGTACAGCCAAAGCCCTCAAAGATTTCAATCTTGAACTTGGTGCGGTACAGCGTGCGCACATCTTCACGAATCTTTTCTGCACCAGCATACACAAGCCGCAGGTTACCAAACATCAGCGGATGAACATGGCGACTGGTGCCCCACATTCTGAGGAATGTGCCCGTAGACACCATAACGCTTACCTTAAACTGCGCACAAATCCGACCCACCAGCCGCGCATCCGTGGGGTCCGGGCAAGTGGCAATAGGAATGCCCTCCACCAAGCACATCATGGTAGTGATGGAAAACCCGAAGGCATGGAACAGCGGGAGAATTCCCAGGAACACGTCTTCCGGTCCCGGATTCAAGGCGTGAGCGCACTGCTTGATTTCACCCATCAAATTCAAGTGGGTCAGTTCCACCCCCTTGGGCTTGCCTTCGGAACCAGAACTGAAGATGATGGAAGCCACATCGTCCAAATGGACTTTCTTGATGAACCGCAGTTCCAGATACCAGGCCGGCAGGAACATCACCCGGAGGAAGTTGAGAATTAAAGTAGGCTTCTTCAGTTCCTTCGCCAAATCCTCCATGTACAGCACGGAGTAATTCTTCAAAAGCGCATCCATATCGATGCCTTTCTTCTTCAACTTCTCCACAAACATCTTGGCCGTCACGATGGTCTTCACATCCGCCACCTGGCAGCAGTAATCCATATTTTCGGGCGTGCTGGAATAATTCAGGTTGGTGACGGTCTTCCCCACAATGAGGAGTGCCATGTTCACAATGATTCCCGGGCCTGAAGGCGGAATCAACACGCCCACACATTTCTGATTCTTGGTTTTGGAATCCAAAAGCCGACTAAAGGCAAGGGATGCCGCCGCCATGGAGAATCCAGACAAATGCTTTCCATCGGGGCTGAAGACCACTGGAGCGTTACGCTTGCGTTTTGCGGTACGAATCCAGCTGTGTGGCAGCGGGCGAAGTTGCCTGTCGTAAGCTTCCCAAGCGGTAATGGAAAGGTCCTGCACCGCACGCATCACCTGCACGGGGTTTGAATTTTCCGGCATGGGTTTGCCATAGGCGATGGATACCACACGTCCACCAGAATGAACGATGGACCTGTATCCGGCACCAGCGTTGGAGTAGGAACTGCCCCACAAGCCCTGAATATAGAAGGGAACGATTTTCAGTTTTTCAACACCAGCAATGGCCGCACTGTAATCCAGACGGAAACGGGTCACATTCCCCGTTGGGGAAAGCGCATTTTCCGGGAACATGACCACAGCCTCGCCCCGGAGCAGAGCCTCGTGGGCCTTCTCCATCGCTTCAGCTGGTTTCGCCAAATCCAAATCGATGACCTTCATCTGGGTTAGTAGCAAACGGATGTACCACTTTTCGTAACTCTGGCGGCAAATCACAATGCGCAAGGGCCTGGGGTTGGACATCTGAATCAACGCCCAGTCAATGTACGAAAGGTGGTTTCCCAGCAAAAGCACCGGTCCTTCCCAAGGCACATGCCTAAGTCCCTTCACGATAAACTTGTAATGTACCGTAAGCATGGTGCGGAGGAGCTGACGCAACATGGTCTGCGGCATAGCCCACAACGCCCAAATCGTTCCAGCCAGGCAAACAAATCCCAAAATGAAGAACAAGTTCATCTTGTGGAGGCCAAGGAACTGGAGGGAACCAATCGCCAGCACATCAAACACGATAATAGCCACATTCTGAGTGGCATTGCTCAAGGCAAGAACGTGGCCAGCCGAACGGGGCTTGGTGTGGTACAAAAGCATGGAGAGCATCGGGAGCATGTAGATGCCCGCACAGAACCCCAGGAGTGCAAAAGCAATGGCATTGTAAGGGCGCGGAATCATGGGGATAGCAAAAATCAAAGCCGCAGAACCCGCCGTTCCCAATGGAATGAGGCCCGTTTCAATAAAGGCCTTGGACATCCGCATGGCGTAGGCGCAACCCACAATGAGGCCTAGTGCCGCACCGCAAATGGGGTACGTCACCAAACTCCCCTTGAAAATAGCTCCCGAATTGAATTCATCCTGAACCACAAACACCATGAGGAATATCATGACCCAGAACATGCTGAGGCCGATGATAGCCTGACGCAGGGCACGGTTCCTCCACGCCTTGGAGAACTTACGCCTTGCAAAAAGCAAGTTCCAGTAACGCTTCCAGGGGAACTTCATCTCCTCGTCGTAGGCCCCGATGGGAGGCAAAAGTACGGCAAAGATGATGGAGAGGAAGGTGAGTCCCACAAAGGCGTAACAAATGGGGAGCACCGCCTGGATGAGTTCGGCAAAATTCGTAGTGGCAGGAGCGAGTTTCTGGAAAGCGAAAGCGCTTACACCTCCACCAATCAAAAGGGCTACGAAATTAATAATCATCAATAAACCGCTACCAAACGCCAGGTAGCGAACGCCCATCAATTCTTTAAGGTACCCGTAACGGGCCGGAGAATGGAACGCCTGCAGCACATAGAACAAGAGGGAGGCCACCACCACCAGCGGAAAGTTTCCCAAGAAGGCGCCAAGGGCAAAAAGTCCTGCCACAGGAAGACTCAAAAGAGAGGTCTTCTGCAGAACGCGTTCCTTAGGATACTTGTCAGAAGCAAAACCTGCAGGCGTCAGCAAGAACACGCAAGGCAACAAATATATCAGATGCAACAGGTAGAACTGCCAGGAGGCCGTGGAGGCAAGCCGCATGCGGTTGAACACCATCTCCATGAGCCCCATCACTAGGGTCGAGGCGGCAATCTGGGTAAAAGCAAGCCCGAAATAGGGAATGAAACCTTTAATCTTTCGCACACCCCAAAGATAGCCATTGAAAAGCCAAGAGAAAACCGTAATCTTACGAAAAAGTTATTTCGTAAGCGATGAGACTACAATTTGCGAGTTTTTTGTAAGTTTTTTACCAATCCCTGTAAGTTTTCACGCATCCATAGAGCCCCAATTTCTTTTTTATATTGCCATCAAATATGATTCAAATCGCCCAAAAAATCGCTTGCCTCGCCCTCCTAGGGATTGCAGCATCCTTCGGACAGAACCTGTGCCCCAAGTTCCTGCTGGATAGCGCAATGGTAGTGAACATCGAGGGGCGATTCATCAACATCCAGCATTCTAGAGCAAGCGTAGATATTGAATGGCGGCATCATCCTGAGGCGCTGGACACCTTCTTTGTGAACCTGCCGGACCAGGCGCCCTACAAGTTCATCACCGCGGGCAGTTACCGCTACATGGAGCTTACAGAGCCTAAGGCAAAACGCCAGCTGGGCCTGCACCATCTAAAAGAATACATCGGGAATACTCCCCTCCGGCTAGACGACATGGAACTTCTCGCCAACGGAAGTTTCCTCTGCAAGGATTCCGCGGACAAGAATCCGAAGGCATTCGCCACCGCTTTCTCCAACATGTGGTGGAGCCTTACCGCAGACACGCTCCCTCAGCCTCAGGAAGTCACCATGAAGGGTGCCGGCAAAGAAGTCCGCACCTTCACCATTGGCAGCTGGAAGGAATTTTCCGGCATCATCCTCCCTACCCTTATCACCCTCAAAAGCGAAAAGTACAACGGAAGCCTCTGGATTCGCTCCGCCTACCCCGTCAGTGCACTGAAAAAAGACCCCTTGGCACAGAAAACCAAGGCTTACACTCCAGGGGAATACAAGGGATTATTTGGTAAAGTGACGACTAAAGGGGAAAGAAACATACCCCTGATACTCAAGCTGAACAAGGAACTGCTGGGCGAGTGATCCGTCATAGGAGCGGTCACGGCCGCGCTTCATAGCACCCACTTCCAGTGTGATATTTTGAAGGCCCTTATTCCAAGAGAAATGAGGACCACCCATCATGGTTCCATAACTCAAGGATTCCTTTTCCACAGAGCCACCGCTGCGGAGATAGCCTGTACGATAATATATGGTCTCCAGCATCAAAGCAAAATGTTCCGTCAAGGGGACGCGTCCGTAAGTTGTCACCTCAATCAAGAAATCACGGCTGAATACGGGAATGTTCCGCTTGTAGTCGTAGCTCTTGCCTGTAAAGTCTGTACTGATATCGGAAAGAATGTAGTGCATGGAAGCGCCCAAAAGAGAACCCCCTGCAAAAATGTACTCCAGACTCACACCCATGTCGAACAACTGAGCATAGTCAAAGGTGGCAGCATCGCTCTGCCATACGTTGTCTGCAATATAGTCCGCATTCCAGGATTCCGCAATGCGGCCCTCCCCCGCCACATCGGCATTCACCATCTCCAGATTGGAGTAGAAGTAGAGGAAACTCTCGTAAAGCACGTTGACTTCCACCTGAGGATTGGTCTTGAAGGGGCGAATTCCAAGCCCGACCTGGTAACCCCCGTAGAAGGGACTCGCCTCAATGGCGGCTTCCATCTTCAAGTAAGTAGGCGTACGCTCCATAGGGTCGCCGTAACTCAACTCATCCAAGGGTTCCAGCCAAGTGTAATGGAGGTTCCCCATCAACTGCGGATACCACTGGCCCCACACGAAAGGAGTGTTTCCGACAAAACTCCAAGACAAATTCGGCCCGTAGCGGAAGCCATTCTGGGCACTCTGGTCAAAACCAGTGGCAACGGCCAGATTGGCAAGAAAAGCCAGGCTGAACAGAATTTTTGCAAATGTCCTAGAGGATTGCTTCATTTTCACGTAAAATCTAAAAAATATTCGCACACACCGAGGGATATTTTCTTATTTTGAGGGTAGCAAAATCCAACAGGAGATTTTATGAAACTTTCTCATTTGTGCGTGCTTGGACTCAGCGCCCTCCTCTTCTGGGGCTGCGCCAGCCGCTATTCCTCTCCAGTACTCATCGAACGCGGCGAAGGTCGCAAGGAATTCGAACGCGAATACTTCGTCACCAAAGAAAGCATGGGTATAGACAAACACTTGAAAGACGTTTTCAAGCAGGGCTATATTGAAGAAGGCATGACCACCGACATGGTGAACCTTCTCTGGGGCCCTCCTGACCATGAAAATGCCGAAGGCACTGAATGGGAATACATCACCCGCGAAGGTGAAGTCATCGTGAAGCTCTTCTGGAAGAAGCCCGATGTGGCTCGTTTGAAGGGTTACGAAGAGGAATTGGTGCTGGATAAGATCGAGGGCGACCGCTATGGCGGATCCGAACCCCCTGCCAACAAGCACTCCAGCAACTATGAGTAATAGGTTACAATGGTAGGTGAGCCGCGTTTGCCCACCTTATTGAAAGGTCGCCCCACAAAGGGCGGCTTTTTTTCTATATTAAGGCCCGTTAAATTTTAACCTCTCAAGGAGTCATTTATGCGTCAGTACATCATTGCTGGTAACTGGAAGATGAACAAGACCGTTAGCGAATCCGTTCAGCTCGCTAAGGACATCGTTGAAGCCGTCAAGGACGTGAAGAAGACCGAAGTGGTCATCGCCCCCACCTATCTCGCCGCCGCCAAGGTTGCCGACGTGATCAAGGGCTCCAACGTGAAGCTCGCCATCCAGGACATCCACTGGAAGGACCAGGGCGCATTCACCGGTAAGGTCTCCGTTGACATGGTCAAGGAAATCGGTGCCGAATACATCATCATCGGCCACTCCGAACAGCGTCAGTACTTCCACGAAACCGAAGAAACCGTGAACCTGAAGGTGAAGAAGACCCTTGCCGCCGGCATCAAGCCCATCATCTGCATTGGCGAAACTCTCGACCAGCGCAACGGTGGCCAGCTCGAAGCCGTTCTTAGCACCCAGGTCAAAGGCGCTTTCGAAGGCGTTTCTGCTGAAGATGCCGCCAAGTGCGTTCTCGCTTACGAACCGGTTTGGGCTATCGGTACTGGTGTTACCGCTACCGACGAACAGGCTCAAGACACTCAGGCATTCGTCCGCTCCGTGGTTAAGGAAATCTACGGCGAAGCTGTTGCCGAAGGCATGCGCATCCAGTACGGTGGCTCCATGAAGGGCGCCAACGCTGCCGGCCTCCTCGCTCAGAAGGATATCGATGGTGGTTTGATTGGTGGTGCGGGTCTCAAGGCCAACACCTTCATGGAAATCATCGCCGCTGCCGAAGCCAAGTAATTTTTCAAATAAGGAATCATTCTTATGCAAACACTCTTTTGGATTGGAATCGTCCTTCACGTGTTCCTGTGCTTCTTCCTCATGTTGCTCGTCCTCATGCAGAACGACAAGATGGGTGGCCTCGCAGGTCTCGGTGGCATGACATCTCAGTCTGCCTTCTCCACCGCTGGTGCAGCAACATTCATCCAGAAGTTGACTCGTGGCGTTGCCGTGGTCTTCTTCATCGTGGTCTTTGCCCTCGGCCTCATCACCGCAAAGCAAGACCAGACTGTTGAAGAATCTGCCATGCAGAAGGCTTCCCGCGAAAGCGCTGCCGAACAGGCTCCTGCCGAAGTTCCGGCATTGCCAACGGAATTCGCTGCACCCGCAGCTGAAGCCCCGGCTGCCCCTGCAGAAATGCCTGCAGCACCCGCCGCAGAATAAGGATTATTCCTGAGGTTTTAACCTCGCGGTCGTGGTGGAATTGGTAGACACGCTAGCTTGAGGTGCTAGTGGGAGCGATCTCATGACAGTTCAAGTCTGTCCGACCGCAGTAAGAAGCCCAGCTGTTAGCTGGGCTTCTTCTTTTGTATGTATAAGGACTATGCGATTTTTTACCGCCATCCTCACGAAGGCGGGGATTTAGAAAATGCGGATTTACAATGTGCGGATTTCTGCTTCAGAGAGACCTGAAATACGAGCAATTCGATTTTGATCAAGCCCTTCAAGCAACATCTGCTTCGCCATCTTCTTCTTGGCATCCAAGGCACCCTCATTAAAACCCGTTCTATGGGCAGTACCGATGCGAGTCATGATTTCCGCTT
>JAKSIJ010000021.1 GCA_024398875.1 Fibrobacter sp. | reverse complement strand
CTTTGAAATGTGGAAATATCACCATAACGCATGGCGTAAATATAATTATGAATTAGGAATTATGAATGATTAATTCAAAATTAAAAATTCAAAATGCAAAATTAATCTTCAATATAAAGCCGTCTTCGTCCAGAAAAAGACCTCCGCTCATGAAATAATTTTGAATTTTGCATTGTGCATTGTAAATTCTATATTGGTGGTATGAGTTGGGAATGCCGATTTCTAAGAGAAACTTTTTGCGCCAAGCGACAACAGGAATGCAACCCTGGGGCCCCAGGGTGCGTTCTCTACGGTCGTTTTAATTTCCCCTTAAGAGAGGCTAGCGGGCAAGACGAACCTTCTGAATCGCGGTCTGACCCAAAGCATTCTTCCCGCGAACGATAAGCACGCCGTGATTCTGCCGCAAAGCAGAATCCTCTATGCGAGTCGAACCCATTTCGTCCAACCCATTCCTAGAAAGAATCAAGTTCCCGTTCAAGTCAAAGACGTTCACTTCGCGAGCGCCACGCACATAGAGGGCGGAACCCTGTACCGCAATGTGCATACCCGCCAGTTTGAACTGATGAACAAAAGATTCCCCTGCCTCGCTGGAGGAGGATTCCTCACTCGACGAAGACTCCCCTTCAAAAGCACTGCTGTATTCACCACTAGAAGAGGATTCTATAGAGGAACTAGAAGCCTCTGAAGAGCTGCTTTCCAGCACCTTATCCGACAACACAAACTTTCCGATGTAGTTAGAACCCGTAGTGGAGTCAAATTGGGAAACTGCGTTGCCGAAGCGCACCGTCTGGTAGTTGGAATCCGCCGGATAATTTGCATTTCGGGAAATGCGAACATACACATCCCATTCCCCTTGGGGCAAATCCTCAGGTACAGTAGCTTCGATAGAGACCTCGTGAAGTCCCGAGCCGTATTTTGCATACTGCATAATCTTAACGGAGCCCTCAGCAGCATTAATCTCGTCTGCCGTCGCATCTAATGTAACAGGGCGAGAGAGCAAATCCCATGGATCAAAAGCCTTTGATGGCACAATTTCACGAACCGTTGAACCCTGCTTAAAGACGAGCGTCACTTTGCGACGTTGCGTCATGTTGCCAAAACCCACATTCTCGATTTTCAAATTGGCTTTAAACTTTCCGCCAATGCCAACAGAATCCATCACATTGGACTCACGCAAAATGTAGCGATAGCCCAGATGATTGCGAACATAAATGAAGCCATTGTGACCAACGTATTCCGGGTCATGTTCTCCATCAAAAATACTATCACTCCAAGCATTGATAACATTCTTATCGTAGTAACGATTCAAATAACTGGTATGGGTGCGGAACCCTTCATAGGAGAGATAGCGAGGAGTGTTGATGGGGCCGCGGGACTCATTAGAATTGTAGACCAATTCACCACCATAAGGGACATGGTGCGCATAAGTTTCCAGATAATGCACCATCATTTCTCGCGTTATTTTAGCATAAGGATTTACTCTCACCGTGCCCATATCACCGCTATTTCCCAAATAACCATCGTTATACATGCCTACACGATAAATAGTATCACCCTTTGAAGCGAATATGGAGTCTGCTATTGGGTCTCCTACAGCAAATCCCGCATATCCATTATCACTCGATATTCCACTCCACGTCGCAATAAAGTTTGGGCGTCTAGGACCCGTCTTGATTTCTGAATTTGAATTTTCCAACAGTGTCTGCATGGCATCGCCAATCGCTTCAGCTGTCCCCCGCACAGAAGAATTTTCTTCGCCCCAGCTACCATAAAGCCCCAACTCCACATAAACAACCACATCCGAAAACTCCGAATAAAGGGGACCGATTTGACGCATATGATTTCGAACCACCTCTTGATCTGGTTCTGGGTTTTTGTGTCCGTCAAACCAGCCATCATAGGCCAAGCGCACTATTAGAGTACGATTTTCTTCGCGAGCTTGCAGGAACCAGTTCCTCAACGTGGAAAGCATTTCTTCAGTAAACGGTTGACTCTTGCACATATAACCTTCGTTCAATGCAACCTTTCGGCATGAATCTGCCAAACCTGAATTCGTCACCCGTTCGCCTGCGTCGCAACGCGAATTAATTGCATAGCATCCGTTCTCTGAAAAACGGGAGATGTCTATACGCATCTGAAAGATTTTTCCCCATGTTTTACATGGGTTGCCACAGTTAACGGTGCCATCCGGCATCATACGCATCACCTGTGCATCATAGAATCCAGATTCCGGGTTCGCGAGAGAATCCAGAGAGTCCGTATAGTTCAAATTCTGCTTCACAAAGTCGGCAGCAAAAGTTGCAGGGGCAAACACACCCGCGAAAAGAAGGACTGCCGCAGCGCAAGCAAATGACGTCGTGGCAAAAGACTTGCCAAAAATTGATTTAAACACCTTAAACCTCCATCCGACTAGAATATAATATGATTTTTGGGAAAAGGGAAACGGGTTGCAGTCGCTATGCTATATTTTACGGCGTAACCCCCTCAAATTCGGAATCATGGCTTCTCTTTCTACCATAGACATTGTCATTATCGCCCTCTTTTTTGCGGTGATTGTCCTAATTACCAAAGCCGCCTCCCGCCGGAATAAGAATGGCGTGGAGGATTACTTCCTGGGCGGACGGCAAATGCCCTGGTGGCTCCTCGGCGTAAGCATGGTGGCCTGCACCTTCAGCGCCGACACTCCAAACCTCGTGACGGGCATGGTCCGCGAAGCGGGCATTGCCAAGAATTGGGCCTGGTGGTCTTTCTTGATTACGGGCATGGCAACGGTCTTCATCTTCGCAAAACTCTGGCGCCGCACTGGAATTGTCACCGACCTGGAATTCTATGAACTCCGCTATTCCGGAAAGGCAGCTTCTTTCTTGCGCGGATTCCGGGCCATTTATCTCGGACTATTCTTCAACGTGCTCATCATCGGGTCCGTGACTCTGGCCGCCATCAAAATCGGGGCCGTCATTTTTGACCTCAAACCGCTCTATACCGTGATCCTAGGCTCCATCGCCGTAGTCATTTATACTGCTATCGCGGGTTTCCGCGGCGTTGTCTGGGCGGACTTTTTCCAATACATCATCGCCATGCTGGGAGCTGTCGTTGCCGCCGTATCTGCATTGAGCCTTCCAGAAGTTGGCGGTTTAAGCGGGCTCGTCAACAATGCAGAGATTGCAGACAAATTAAACTTTATTCCCGACTTGACGGACCCTTCGGTATTCATCCCGATTTTGATTATCCCTATTGCAGTGCAGTGGTGGTCCGTATGGTACCCGGGAAGCGAACCCGGTGGCGGTGGATACATGTGTCAGAAAATGCTTTCCGCCAAAAACGAGAAGCACGCCGTAGCCGCAAACCTGTTCTTCAATTTTGCCCACTATGCCCTTCGCCCGTGGCCCTGGATTATCGTGGCCCTCGCCTCCCTCGTGATTTTCAAGCCCGATCCTGTTGAAGTGCGCACCGCGGCAACAGCGGAACTCCAGTCCGCGGAACTGAACCCCTACTACCAGCAATTTACCGCAAACTTTGATGAAAGCGCGCTGCCAGAAAGCGTGCGCCAGAAAGTGGTGGATCTCTACTTCCAGAAGCAGGGACTTTCCTCCATGCACAAAGCCTTCCCCACTGTCAACGCCGAATATTTGAGGGACGATACCGCCTACCCCATCATGATTACTAAAACCGGAAAAGGATGGTTCGGCCTCATTATCGCTTCCCTCATCGCCGCCTACATGAGCACCATCGGCACCCACCTGAACTGGGGCGCCTCCTACCTGGTGAACGATTTCTACAAGCGGTTCGTGAACCCCAAGGCATCCGACAAAAAACTGCGGCATGTGGCCATCTTCTGCACCTTCATTCTGATGGTCCTCGGCGGGCTTACCTCCCTCACCATCATGAACAGCGCCACGCAGGCATTTGAAATTCTCCTGTTGAGTGGAGCGGGAACAGGCGCCGTCTATCTGTTGCGCTGGTTCTGGTGGCGGGTAAATGCCGTTACGGAAATCGTCTCCATGTGCGCCGCCGCCATCATGTCCCTCATCATGGTGTTCGCTGTGCCTAAAGGATGCCTTGCCAACAGCGTTCTTGACCATTCCACGATGAGCCTTCTCGTTACTGTCGCCGTGGTTTCCCTGGCATGGATTATCACGGTGCTAGCGACAAAGCCCGAAAACGAAGAAAAACTCCGGGAATTCTACAAAGTGGCGCGCCCAGGTGGACCGGGTTGGAAGGTGGTTCTACTTAAGGCAAAAGCAGATGGCGTAGAGCTGGAAGCCGACGATGCAAAGTGGGACATGCCCAAGCAGATTCTGTGCGTCTTCATCGGCATCATCACCATCTACGCAAGCCTTTTCGCCGGCGGCTACTTTGTACTGCTGAAGCCCATTCCGGGCGTTATTTTATCTGTAATCGCTATCGCGAGCGCAGTAGCCCTCTTCAAAATCGCATCGAAATTGAAGTTGATGGATAAAAAAAACACCACTATATAATATGAAGTGGCGCTCTCGCCAGAATCAATCGATTCTCAAATACAAACAACTGGTGAATGATGAGGAATACAAATCCCTCTGTGGAAAGAGATGTCCCTTGCAAGTTTGAACTGACCCCAAAAAGTTGGACAGTTTAAAGTTAGGATAAAACTGCGTAATGAGTCCGGTATTGTACCGGGCTAGGATTACGCTAAAGCCCGAAGCATTTCAAAGTTGCTGGATGCCGCAAAAAAATTATTCTGGTTGAGCCTCATACTTCATCGTGTAAGTATTTGCCTGGTTTACATCCGTACCATTAAGATAGGTTTGACCAAGAGCATCAAGATGAAATGCGTACGTAATTCCACCACCACCGTCGCGAACACCAATGACTTTGATAACAGAATTTTTGGAGACATCAAAGGATACAGGTTCGTTTTTAATCATAAACGGCTCGGAAACGGGTTTACCATCAACTAAAACCTGGACATAGTCTCCATCTTCTGCCGCGAAATCCCAAATCCATATTTTTGTAGTTTCTTCAGCATTGTGATGGGTAAACGTCAAATCTACCGGTTTCAAGCTAACCTGATCATCATTCAAGACAAGCCTAGCCCCAAGTTCCAGTTTATCCGACCAACGTTGCTGTAATATTTCTTGAGCACCGACACTTGTACTCACCGGTTGCTGATTATGCGATGTTGTATGGGAAAAATTTGTCACAACGGCGCTTACCGCGAACATTGACGCCAATACAACACACCACAAACCAAGTCGTTTTGTCCGAGGCTTTGGAGGGCAGTCTCTTTCAACATTCTCTTTTTGCGGAGGTTCTACCGGTTCCTTCCCGACATCGTTCGCATTCCATTCAGATTTGTCAAATACATTGAATCCGTTTTCACTTTTGGAAGACTTTTCTTTATAATTCACAGCGTCTCCTTGCTAATTAAAAGGATGTTTCTTAAAGTAAAAACCCATTATAATACGACATAATAAAATCTGCAATATAATTGCGATAATCGTAAGTACATGCCGTGTGGTATCCATAAATTCATAGCCATAAGACATTATAACTTCAGACACAGACACGATAAAGAAATCGCAAAGGGCAAAAATGCTAAATGGATACAACTTGTCAAAAAACTCGTAACTTCTGCGAAAAAAAAGATTTGTGATAAAAAATACGACAGAAAAAAGCAAAAAAAATTCCATTCCTACTGCTTTAGAACTACACCCAGTAGAGTACATCTCAACAATTTTAATCAGTATCACTAAAAACATACACGCGCCAAAAATAACGGTCGGAAAAAGGACCACGGAAAACCACAAAGCCGCAAAAACATACTTTACAGAATCAAGCATTTATTCGGTCCAATGGATGTTTATAAAAGAAAAAACACATGGCAATTCGACCTAGCACCAGCACAATAAAGGAAAATACACTTGAGGTAAAAATCGCATAGGAAATTTGAATTAAGGCAATGACAAAAAGATAAGCCAAAGTTATGGCATACAAAGGCCGCATCTCCGGATTCCTTATATAAACGTCCCTACAAACCTCTTCAGTTATCACAAAAGGCGGAATAAAAAAAAGCAAGGTAAAAAAAGTTATGGTCAAATTTCCCGATATGACAGAACAAGACCCATCGAAGATACTCACACACATTACTGCTTCTACAATCGTAACAACAAGCAATATAATCCATGCGACAAGCATATTTATGGACCAGGCATAAAGGCCAAATTTATCAGATTGCTTTCCCATATCACGTATCGCTCACATCCGCAGCAGTTATAATCGAAAGAATTTCTTTTGTATAATTGCTGATTGTATTTAATCGCAAAGCCTGACGGTTTAGAGATTTTTCAAAGACATTTCTTACATATCTTCCATTGCCAAATTGCGGATTCCTCTTCGCTGAATCAAAATTCTTCCGCAGACATTCCTTAGCGCCATCGTCCAGAACATACCCTTGGTCAGTGTAGAATTTTTCTGCGATTTGCATGAGCTCATCAGTGGAATAATCCGTGAATTCAATGATGTTAGCAAAACGAGAATGCAAGCCGGCATTTTGATTCAGGAAATTTTCCATATCCTTGCTGTAGCCAGCAAGGATCACCACCAGCCTGTCACGATTATCATCCATCATCTTGACAAGGGTATCTATCGCCTCGCGGCCAAAGTCATTAGGACCTCCTTGAGCAAGTGCGTACGCCTCGTCAATGAACAAAACGCCATTAAGCGCAGACTCGATAACCTCCCTTGTCTTTATGGCGGTCTGGCCAACGTAGCCGGCCACCAGCCCAGAGCGATCCGTTTCCACCAGTTTATTCGTGGTGATTACATTCATGTTGTACAGGACATTCGCAACAGTCCTTGCCATCATCGTTTTACCGGTGCCCGGGTTGCCAGCAAAGATCATGTGCAACGTTTGCGCGTCGGAGGTTTTCAAGCCAGCCTGCTTGCGGGCCTCTTTAAGTTTTAAACGCGCCTGTAAACTCCGAATATACTGTTTGACAGAATCAAGTCCAATAACTTTAGACAATTCGCGTTCAAGATCAAAATCCTTAGGACCAAAGCATCCAAAATCTTCAGGAATCAAAATATCCAAATTCACAGGATTCTTCACGACTCGCTTCGACTGCTGCAAAATCGCCGCCTCAACGACATTGCGGACAAGTCTTCCATTTCCGCCATCATTTTTACCCTTGACCTGAGAGGCTTCAAACATCTTTAGAAGCGGCTTCTCGCAATCCGCATCCATCTTGTAGCCCTTGGATTTAATGGTAACTTTTGCAATGTCAAGCATTTCTCTGGAACTGTAATCCTCAAAATGCACAATGTTAGGGAACCTGGATTTCAATCCGGAATTCGTCTTAAGAAAATCTTTCATTTCCAATTCGTAGCCGGCCAATATGACGACAAGATTATCCCTATTATCTTCCATTCCCTTTACAATGGCGTCTATGGCTTCGAGTCCAAACGGGTCTCCAGCATCTCTGCAAAGCGAATAGGCTTCGTCAATAAACAGGACTCCACCGAGAGCACTATTGATGACTTCGTTAGTCTTCTGTGCAGTTTGCCCAAGATACTGTCCAACAAGATCAGCTCTAGTCACTTCACGCAGGTGTCCAGAAGAAAGCACTCCTATAGCCTTCAAGTATTTCGCGACAACCCTCGCAACGGTTGTCTTTCCCGTTCCTGGGTTTCCAGCAAAAATCATGTGCATGGAAATATCTGCTTTCGGAAGACCGTTGGCCGTTCGGATTTTCTGAATCTTGACATTCGTCTCCAAATCACGAATGTAATCCTTTACCTTTTTCAGACCAATAATGTCGTCAAGTTCCTTCTTGACATCAGCCAACTCTGAAGCATTTACATCCTTGGAATAATCGGCAAAATTCAATTTCTTGCCCGAGGCAAGGGACACAAGAAATTCATCTTCTGCACTGGTAAGATGTATCTTCGTATTCGCCGCAATTGCATTTTGCAAGAGCATCTCAGTGAGCCCTTTATAAAGAAACTCTTCTACAAATTTCTTTAGGCCATTAATTCCCGTATCGGGCGAAAACATTTTCACAAGGGCATCGACAACGTCATCATCAAAGGAAGCCTCGACATGAAGCATTCGAGAGCACTTGTCTATCAAAGCCCTACATTCCGCAAATACAATATCCTGGAGTTGTTTTTGCGAGAAAGGATCCAGCTCAATGACATCCCCAAACAACTTAGTCATCTTATTTCCAAGAACAGAAAGTATTTTCGTCTTAGGAAGGATGCTAGTAAAAACAAAAAACTTGCCATTGGCAGAAATTTCAGATATGGGATTGGAGTGAAGGACTCCTGTTGCGTCCATCAGCATTCCGTTATTGGACACATAACGCTTATTCAGTTTACAAACGCCATTTTCCAATAACTGCTGAAGAATATCCAATTCGGCAGCACCTGCCTTTTCGGGCTGTTCAAATATGATGACATTCGCCCTAGACTTTAAGCAAGCATAAATATCACTCAGGAACAAGGTTCCAGAAGAATCGCTCGCATAGCGTCCAAGATCGATGGTTTCCGTAGAAGAAGATGTCAAAATTTTTTGCTGGCAAAGTATTTTGCTAATGCACTGAACTGCATAAGACTTGCCCCTACTAAGATGTCCCAAGAGAAGAATAGAATTCTTCGGTTTTTCTCCTTCGTATCCACTTACAAAGGGGCGTTTGAAAGCCGTAACAAGGGACTGAATGTCGCTATCGGAGCCAATCCAAATTTTTGCAAATTCCTTAGAAACATGGTTAAAGTCGAAAGATTTTGCGCCGCTCTTTACAGAGCGAGCAGAAGATTTGGCATCCTGCCCTGTAAAAATCGTAGCATATCCTTTTTCCGACTCCGGTCCACCCTTCAATACCGTTCTTTCCACGGACGATGTTGACTGAACTTTTTGCGTTGCACACAAATCCTGCCGCAAGTTCTTTGACGCAGAAAAAATCTGGTATTCAGGAAAAAGAAATTTCAGCAACTCTTCAAAATTCATGTCAACACCTTCAATCTAAATCTATTAAAATCCGGTGACTTTTTATGTCAAAGATGGGGATAGTTCCCTTTATTTCCCTAAAACGCCGTATCATTCATCGGTCAGGTCAAAAGATCCCCAAAAAAGCAATACAGCTTTATGGGAACCACCACCTCAACACCCAAAACACCATATTGTCATATTCTGACACTTTGCGTTTGTATATTTGCATAGAGAGGTTCTATGCTGACGACATTCCTTATAGTACTTGGTATTCTGGCGCTTTTCGGGGCAGGCGGCGTAGGGGACGCGTGGCCATCACCTTGCTGTTGAAAGTGTTGCCGTTCCTGATTTTAGTGGGAATCGTGGCGTCACTTGCGTTCTGTGGAGGGTAAAAAAGTTGATTTACACCAAAGATTTACCCTACATTTACTAATTTTTTGTATATTGTAGGGTAATGAGCGTCGTAAATGGAATATTGAAAGAAGAACTTGAACGGCTGGAAAAACTTCAGGCGAAGTATTTAGACATGTTCGAAGCCCTCCCCAAAGGGTCTCTGCGGAAAAAGAAAATCGGACAGAAGATGTACTTTTACCTTGTTTCAAGAAAAGGGGGGCAGGTAGTAACTGAGTACCTATGCCAAGGCGACAGCCCCAAAGCCAAATCGTTCGAGGAGCAGGACGCCAAGAGAAGGGATCTCAAATCCAAGGTTAAAAACATAAAAAAGGACATTGACGAAATAAGGAGGAGTCTTGGAAAACTCGCCCGAAATCCCAGCACTCCGCACGACCGATCTGGATTTCCTGGTTCGTGAGCCCAATGAAAACATTCCAAAAATCAACATACCCGACGTTCTAGAAAAGTTGGGTTTCGAGCCACTGAACGACCTTGCATCGGGATTGACGAAATACGAACGCGAGGATTTGGAAATTGAATTCCTTGTAGCCAAGATGAGAAATGGCGACAGCGTGGTAAAGGTTCCGCACCTGACTCTTTCCGCACAGATGCTCGCCTACATGGACATAGCAAGCAAGTATTCCCAACAAGTTCTTTTCAAGGGAATTTCTTTGAATGTTCCCGAGATTTCGGCATTCGTCTTACACAAGATTCTTGTCCAACCGATGAGGAACGATGAAGCAAAGAAGGAAAAAGATGCAGCAACAATCCGTTCCCTGAGCGACCTGATTATCGGCAGAAATGATTTAGCACTGCGCACCAAGGCAATTTATTCGGAATTTCCGCAAAAATGGAGAAATAAAATCCTTTCGGAAGCAAAGTCAAAATATCCGAACATCGTCAAGATACTTGATGTGTAGCTTTGAACCGATGCCCATTTTTGATGACAGAAGCCCAAGGCGTTACGGGGGCGGCGTGTGAGCCCCCACCTAAAGGTGGCCATGCGCACTAGGCGCTAAAGCGCAAGTGCTGTCCGCCCGTTGGAGGGGGTGGAGAGCAACGAAGCGAACCAGGGGGAGACCTCCCCCACACAAAAAAAATCCTGACTCATTTTCAGAGACAGGATAATTTTTTTGCTTTGTGGATCCCGTTCGGGGCTTCGCCCCTCGCAATGACGTTGCTAATTAAGCCGGCTTCACAACGATATTGACCAGTTTACCCGGCACAACAATCGACTTGACAACCTGCATACCCTTAGTGAATTCCTGTACTCGATCGTTTTCAAGTGCCAGTTTTTCCAAAGCAGCCTTGTCGAGGTTCTTGTCGACGTTCACCTTGGCGCGGAGCTTGCCGTTCACCTGGAACACGACTTCAACGGTGCTTTCGACGGTCTTGGATTCGTCACCCTTGGGCCATGCGACGTTCGTGAGGCTTTCGCCATGCCCCATGAGGCTCCACATTTCTTCGGCGATATGCGGGGCGAACGGGTGGAGGAGTTTCGCAAATGTTTCGCAGGGTTCGCGGTAGCGCTTGTCCATCTTCATGAGTTCGTTGTTGAAAATCATGAGCTGACTTATGGCCGTGTTGAAGCTCATGTTCTCGATGTCGCTTGTAACCTTGATGATGCTCTGGTGCATCACCTTGATGATTGCATCTGGGGCGGTTTCGTCGACGAACACGGGGGCAGCATCTTCTTCGCCCACCACGGCACGCCAGGCGCGGTTGAGGAAGCGGTTCATGCCTTCAATGCCCTGGGCTTGCCACGGTTTAACGCAATCGAGAGGTCCCATGAACATTTCGTACAAACGAAGGCTGTCGGCACCATAGTCGCGCACAACGTCATCCGGGTTCACGACGTTCTTCAAAGACTTGCTCATCTTGGCCACGATCTGGTGGAGTTCCACGCCGTCGGCCTTGCGGAAGAACTTTCCGTCCTTCTCCTCGACTTCGTCGGTCGGGACCTTGGAGCCTGCGGCGTCTTCGTAAGCGTAGGCAAGAATCATGCCCTGGTTGAAGAGCTTCTGGAACGGTTCGTCGGTAGAGACGAGGCCGAGGTCAAACAAAACTTTGTGCCAGAAGCGGCTGTAGAGCAGGTGGAGCACGGCGTGTTCGGCACCGCCCACGTAGAGGTCCACCGGCATCCAGTACTTTTCGAGTTCCTTCGCGAGGAAGGCGTCGCCGTTGCAGGCGTCGATATAGCGCAGGTAGTACCAGCAGGAGCCGGCCCACTGCGGCATGGTGTTCGTTTCGCGGATGCCCTTGCGGCCGTTCTTGTCGGTAACCTGGAGCCATTCGGTGGCGTTCGCGAGCGGGGACTGTCCGCCGTCGCCCGGCTTGTAGTCCTGGAGTTCCGGCAAGCGCACCGGGAGTTCGGCATCATCGACGGTGGAGATTTCGCCGTCTTCCCAGTGGATAATCGGGAACGGTTCGCCCCAGTAGCGCTGGCGGCTAAACAGCCAGTCGCGGAGCTTGTAGTTCACGGTGGCCTTGCCAATCTTGTTCTTTTCGAGCCATTCCACGACCTTCGCCTTGCCGGCTTCCTTGTTGAGGCCGTTCAGGCAGAGCGTCGCGTTTTCGCTGTTGATGTAGGTGCCGTCGGCGGCCCAGCAGGCTTCGCCCTTGAGCACGAGTTCCTTGGTTTCTGCCGGGCAGGAATCGTCCGGAGTCATGATGCAGATGACGGGCAGGTTGAACTTCTTTGCAAATTCGAAGTCGCGGGTATCGTGGGCAGGCACAGCCATGATGGCGCCGGTGCCGTAGCCTGTAAGAACGTAGTCGGCGACCCAAATCGGAATCGACGTGCCGGTGAGCGGGTTGATGGCGTAGGAGCCCGAGAACACGCCGGTCTTTTCCTTCGCGAGTTCGGTACGGTCGAGGTCGCTCTTCAAGGCGGCGGCATGGACGTAGGCTTCGACGGCTTCCTTCTGTTCGGTCGTCGTGAGAGTCGGCACGAGCTTGTGTTCCGGGGCCACCACCATGTAGGTCGCGCCAAAGAGCGTGTCGCAGCGGGTGGTGTAAACGCGGAGCTTGTTTTCGGTAGCGTTGCCGTTTGCGTCGGCAATCGGGAAGTCCACTTCGGCACCCTGGCTCTTGCCAATCCAGTTCTTCTGCATGTCCTTGACGCCCTGCGGCCAGTCGAGCTTTTCGAGGCCCTTCAAGAGGCGGTCACCATAATGCGGAATGCGCATGAGCCACTGCTTGAGGTTGCGGCGTTCCACTTCCTTGGTGCCGCACTTTTCGTGGCTTCCGTCGTTCAGGACTTCTTCGTTCGCGCACACAATCTTGCAGTGCTTGCACCACCACACCTGAGCATCGGCGTAGTAAGCGAGGCGGCGGTCGTCGCGATATTTGCGGACGGCGGCGGCACCCTGAGCCTGCACGTCGGAGGGAATCGGGAGTTCTTCAATCGGGCGGCCCTTCTGCTGGACCTCATCAAACCAGGTGCCGTAAAGGCGCTTGAAAATCCACTGGGTCCACTTGTAGTACTTGGGGTCCGTCGTGTTGATTTCCTTGTTCCAGTCGTAGGAGAGTCCCAGGCGCTGGATTTGGCGGCGGAAGTTGTCGCAGTTCTTCTTGGTGGTGATGGCCGGGTGCGTACCCGTCTGGATGGCGTACTGTTCCGCGGGGAGGCCGAAAGCGTCCCAGCCCATGGGGTGCAGCACGTTGAAGCCGTTCGCGCGCTTGTAGCGGCAAATGATATCCGTGGCGGTGTAACCTTCCGGGTGGCCCACGTGGAGGCCGGCACCGCTCGGGTAGGGGAACATATCCAAGCAGTAGTACTTGGGCTTACTCTTGTCTTCGCCTGTCTTGAAAGTCTGGTTTTCGGCCCAGAACTTTTGCCATTTCACTTCAATTTCTGACGGATTGTACTTTGCCATAATAACCTCTGCGCCACGCCGCCTAATTCGCCGGGCATAGCCATTCAAATTTACGGCAGATAATTTAGAATTCTTTGTCATCTCCCCTACATCACTAGTCCATTCCCATCCCCTAAAAATCTCCATTCTACCCTTGTCTTCCCCATTTCTCAGTTTATACATCTCATAGAAGAAGCGAGGTTTTTCTATGGCACAGAACAAATCTTCCAACATCGGGCACATCGCCCTCATCACCATCGCCGCGGCCATTGGCGGCTTTCTGTTCGGCTTTGATTCCTCCGTCATCAACGGCGCAAACGCTGCAATAAAAGTCCACTTCAACGCATCCGACCTCAACCTCGCCTGGGCCGTCTCCCTCACCCTCATCGGCGCCGCCGTCGGCGCCTACTTCGCAGGCCGCCTCGCCGACAGTTTCGGCCGCGTCCGCTGCATGCTGGCAGCCTCCATCCTGTTCTTCTTCAGCGCCATCGGTTCCGGGCTCCCCTACGGCATTCCCGATTTCATTGTCTGGCGTGTCGTAGGCGGCATCGGCATGGGTGTTGCAAGCATCATCGCCCCCATCTACATCGCAGAAACCGCCCCCAGCCACCTCCGCGGGCGCCTGGGCTCCATGCAGCAATTCGCCATCGTCATCGGCATCTTCGTCGCCCTCCTCTCCAACTACATCATCGTGCGGATTGCGGGCTCCGCCAACAACACCCTCATCGCCGGATTCAAAGCCTGGCAGGTGATGTTCTGGGTCGAAATCATCCCGGCGCTCCTCTACACCTTTGCCGCCCTGAAACTTCCGGAATCGCCCCGCTACCTCATCAGCAAGGGCCGCATTGACGAGGCAAGAGAAGTCCTCGCCAAAATTGACAGCACCGATGTAGACGGCCAAATCCGAAACATCACCGAGACCTTCAAAAACGACCGTCCCGCAAAACTCTCCGACCTCTTGGAAACCACCGATGGCCACACCCACATCGCACCAATCGTCTGGGCAGGCCTCGGCATCGCCATCCTGCAGCAACTAGTGGGCATCAACGTCATCTTCTACTACGGCACCATGCTCTGGCAAAGCGTCGGCTTCGAAGAAAGCCACTCCTTCTTTTTCAGCCTGTTCAGCAGCGGCATCAACCTCGCCATGACCATCATCGCCATCCTCCTCATCGATAAAATCGGCCGCAAGCCCCTTCTGCTCACAGGAAGCGTAGGCATGACACTCACCCTCGCCACCCTCGGCATCTGCTTCAGCTTGGGGACAGGCACCAACAACGGGAACCTGGGAGCCGCCGGCCCCATCGCACTCGTAGCCGCGAACCTCTACGTCGCATTCTTCGCCGCCACCTGGGGCCCCGTCATGTGGGTCATGCTCGGCGAAATGTTCAACAACCGCATCCGCGCCATAGCCATCGCCGTTTGCGGACTCGCCCAGTGGTTCGCGAACTTCGCCGTGACCTGGAGCTTCCCCATCCTCGCCGGAAAAAGCGGAATCGGCCCCGGCCCCACCTACCTGCTGTACACATTTTTCGCCGCGTTCAGCATCTTCTTCGTCGCGAAATTCATCCGCGAAACCAAAGGCAAGCAGTTGGAAGATATGTAGCCCCGACTTTCAGCCGAATCGCGCAGTGACTCAAATTTTTAGTTATAATTGAGTCATGGGTTTGAAACATCACATCATTCCGCTACTCCTCGCCGCAGGCGTTTCCGCAGTCTTTGCCCAGGAATACGAAGCCGACGTGGACTCCGCATGGGTAGCCTCCCAAAATGGCGGCAGCACGGAAATCAGCGACGGAAACGAAAGCACTCCCAATGCGGCATGCATTGGAGATGGATGTGATGGGGTGGACATGAAAGGCTCCGCGGACAACAGGAACGCTTCCAGTGTCGCGGAAAATTCCTCCGAAAACGTCACGACGGAAACCGCCAACGCAACTTCCGGCGACGTACCCTCAGGCAGTAACAGCGCCGCCGAAACCTCCGACGCCAACAGCACGCAAGCCGCAGGTGCTTCCACCGCAACCGCAGATTCTAAAACCGCGGCGGATTCTGTCAGCAAAGTAGCCGGCATTCAAGACTCTATCGAATACGAAGACTGCACCGAAGCAGACTCCCTCAACGCCGATTGCGTCGAGGTTGCAGAATCTGCAGATGACGAGAGCGCCGACCCCAATCTGGAAGAAACTGCCGCCCAGTATCAGGCCCGCAAAGAGGGTTTCTCCAAAGCCGTGCAGCTGGGCGTCCATGCCGCCGGTGGCATCAACTACCTCTTCGGGAAAAAGACCGATGGCTGGGGCATCGGCTACGAAATCAACGGCGGCATCATGGTGATGCTTCCCCTCTACCGCAAACTGAGTCTCGCCACAGAGTTGGATTTCGGCTACCGCCACTACAGCTACGAAGACGACACCGACTATTCCCACAACGAGGCGGGCATCGACCTCTACCTCTTTGAAATTCCCGTCATGGCCCGCTACACCTTTGACGACGAAGGATTTTTCGTGGGCCTGGGATTCAATCTGGGGCTCAAACTCAATGGTTATTCCGAATACAAGTTCGACTACAACAGCGATGTTAAAATCGACGACGAAGAAACCAGCGGCAAGCGCAACAACACGCTTCCCACCGCAGGCGTAGAAATCGGCGGCATTTTCAACTTGGGCTACAACATTACCAGCTGGATGGCAGTCGACGTGCGCGTCGTGCAAAGTTTCCTCAACCTGCTAAATGAAAGCAACGTCGCAGAAACTTCCTTCACAGACGCCTACTGGATGAGCTTCTACACCACCCTCGGTGTAGCCTTCATGTTCTAGAAATGCCGGCGGGTTGCCGAATCAAGTTTTCATCGTCAGAATCTGGTCTTCGGCAAGGCCTGTCAACTCAGAAATATCCCTCACAGACATTCCCTTGGAAAGCATCCGTCTAGCAACATCGGCGAGGCTTTCCGCACGACCTTCCGCCAAGCCCTCAGAGCGTCCTTCCGCACGACCTTCCGCACGACCCTCTGCGCGACCCTCTGCACGACCCTCCGCGCGACCTTCCGCGCGACCTTCCGCACGACCTTCTGCACGACCTTCCGCACGACCCTCTGCACGTCCTTCTGCAAGGCCCTCTTTCCTCGCCTTGACCTTATGGTAGGCGATAAAATCCAGTTTTTCGTCATCAGTCATCATGTTATTTGCCTGATCCTTGAGAAGTTGTGCATCAGCCTTCCCTACGCAAATCCTGCGGAGCGCCCGAGAGAACACCTCGTCCTCAAAATCCGGGAGCGATTCCTGAACACCAGCATGCTTCAGCAAATACAACCAGCGTTTTTCATCGCTATCCAGCTCGTTTTCGGAGGCGGAGAACTGCGTAAGGTCTATCAAAATATACTTGATTTTATCCGTCACTGTCAAGCCCTCGCCATTAGTGACTCGCCACACATCATGGTACTCCCGCTGGTGCGGCACCTTGAAATCGCAAATCCAGATGGCGTAGGTAGGCGGAATCTTGTACCTGCGGGCAAGCCTTTCCGCACGCTGTTCCTCCGTAGGCTCCACAGGGAAACGACTCATGTAATCCTTGTCAACCTCATACTTCGCTTGCAACAGGAATGCGCTATGCTGCAATAAAATCCTATCCACAAAATGACTCGGCATCACCTTCTGCATCTCGATGTTCACCGCTCGCCCCTCAGCTGTGGTGGCCCGAATATCAAAGCGGAAAGCCTTCACCTCCGGGAAGAGAATGTTCACCTCTGTATTCATGACGTTGACCGCCACGATGCGCTTGGAATTCTCCAAACGAAGGACCCCGTTCAGAAAGCTGGTGAGGGCCTCATCCTCATTCAAGAAAGCCTTGAAGGCAGCATCAAAACGCGGGTCCAGATAACTGTGGCGCTTGATTTCTTCAATGGCCTCAAGTTCCTGGGCAGTGAATTCGATTTTTGTATTGGACATAGTACTCCTTTGAAAAAGAAAAACACCTGATTTTTTCAGGTGTTCGGAGACTATTTCAACGCTCGGGAAGAAGATAGTTAAACGATAGATTTTGGCAAGGGTGGAATTGTAATTTGTTTGTAAAATTACCAACGGACTTGACAATCTGCAGGATTATCAAGCGTGACTTCAAGTTTATAACCATTAATTGTACTAGTTATAGGAATAAGCAGTGAAAGATACCAACCCGGTCCAACAGACTCTCCATCAACTGTGAGTGTCGTCGCCGTGCCTTTTGGCACACATTGGAAATGGGCATCTCCACTCGTCTCATTATGCCAACCCTCTGGAAGATTCATAGTTATAACAGTTGTCCCTGCAGGCAGAGAGATTTCAGTTATTTGCTCAGTCAACTCATACTCCGGATTATCGCTATCATCAATATTCACTGTAGGGCAAGTTGCCGTCATGCTCATTCCATCAGCGTTGGTGACGGTCACGCTAGGAGCAAAGTTCTTGGTGCGTTCCGTAAACGTGGCAACACCTTCTGCAGTTTCACTATCGATGTCGTCACCCCACTTATACGTGAATTCAGTGCTTCCATCTGCATTTTCGCAACCAGATACCGCCCATTTCACCGTAATGGGATTAGCCTCGGCGATGTCCCGAATACCGGAGTCATCAGCCGCGAATCCGCACTCGCAGCCAGTAATGGGCGTCCCATTCACCTTGACGCTTCCAGAACATTCCGTGGTGCTCTCACTGTCCATTCCCTCATTGATAACAACCGTAGCCGTGAACTCCCCTGCATTTTCATAAGTGACAATCGGGGACGCCTCCGTACTGATGACCCCATTGGAGAATGTCCAACTGTACGTTTCCACCTTGGCGCCACTCATGCGCGTAAAGGTCCACTCAACAGATTCTCCCTTCTCGATAGGGGTAGACGGAGCCTCGCAAACGCCCTCCACTGGTCCATTTTGGGAAACAGAGCTGGAACTTGCTGCCGCACTCGAACTCGAAGCCGCGGTGGATTCCGTCACACAACGAACATTGTGACCCCGATCAGGTTCATTCAGTTGGTCCATCCAACCGCCTCCGAATTGGAAAGCACCATTGTCGCCTATGTCAGCAATCCAAATTCTTCCTTCTTCGCCTTCCTTTCCATATTCCACATTATCGCCGCCAATTTTGAATCGCCCCGCAAGAACCCACTGCCATGATTCATCCGTCGGCTCACTCCATGCGGCCTCAGTTTCTTCCAAAGTCGGCAACCTCCAGCCACTGGGGCAGGCCGTTTGAGCAGTTTCATAGTCATAGAAGGATCCATACTTGGTACAGACATTGTCACCGTCACCGTTTTGAGCGCAATATACACCATCTCCGCTCTTCGTCCCCGTAATCAGGTTGGTTGTGGTCCAGAGAATGCCGCCGATATTTTTGAGATTGTACGTACGCCCAGTACGATTGTCTTTCATCGTCATAGCATCTTCGTCCACTGTAGGCTTGGCAGCAGAAGAGGACGACTTGGATGTAGAAGAAGAGGACTTCGGTGCAGCACTGGAACTGCTCTTCGCCTTTGAAGAAGAACTCTTTGCATCAGGGTCATCGTCATCAGAAGATTCTACCTCGGAATCAGAAGATTTGGGCGCAGATGCGGAACTCTTCGCCTTCGAAGAGGAACTCTTCACTTCATCCATTGGAACCCAGTCTTCACCATTGCAAAGCATTATCACATCGCCCACCAGGAACATGACGTCCTTGCGCTTCGCGGTGCAGTTGGGCAGGTCGTCTTCCGATTCCACGGCAGTTTCCGCCAGGGAATCCCTGAGGCACTTATCCGCGATTTCTGCTCCCAGAGGCTCGCCATCAGCCCCCAGCCATTCACCTTCCACACATTGGAAGTATGTCTCCGCGGAGTTGGCATAAAAATAAGCGCCTTCCAAGTCATCGTCGCAAGCAGGCAGACCACACTCAGAATCTACAGAGCCTTCCAGCGGGCGCCACTTTTTAGGAACGCAGAGGAAATATTCTCCTTCCACCACAGCCAATTCACCGGCATGAGTAGCGGTACAATTGGGCATATCCTCTTCCGATTCATAAGATTTGGCTCCATTGCCAGAATCGTCTTCGGAAACTTTGGAATTGGAACCCGAATCGTCACCGCAGGCGACAAACATGCTAAAAGCGGCAGCAAACGCAGAACACAGAAGAATCTTTTTCATACAGCCATCCCTGTTGAATTCACACATATTAAATATAAACAAAAAAATGGCCTCAAGTTCCTGGGCAGTGAATTCAATTTTTGTATTGGGCATAGTACTCCTTTGAAAAAGAAAAGCACCTGTTTTTTCAGGTGCTCGGAGACTATTTCAACGCTCGGGTAGAAGATGGTTAAACGATGGATTTTGGCACGGGCGGAATTGTAATTTATTTGTAAAAACTTTTCTAATGACAATCTGTAATGGTTACCGTTGCTCCAACGGGAACTACTATCGATAATGGGAGCGAAGCCTGCACTTCACCACGGCACTCTGTTTCGGTGTTAGACCAATAATGAGGAGGGCTCGTACTAATATCGGCTAGGCAATTTTTGAAACCGACTGCAGTTACCTGGAACATCGTAGATGTAACGCCTCGACACTTCGCAATTTCATAAGTTTTTCCACCCTCTAAAACAGTGCCCTTTTCTGCATTTTCAATAGTCTCCTCTCCGCCAGATTGCTGGGAAGACGAGCTCTCTTCTTCACTAGAGCTACTGACTTCTTCGGACGAAGAACTTTCGACCACACTAGAACTGCTCACTTCCTCGCTGGACGAAGACTGTTCTTCGCTGGAGGAGGACTCTTCAACGCTAGAGGATGATTCTTCAGAAGACGAACTTTCTTCACTAGAAGAGGACTCCTCAACGCTGGAAGACGATTCCTCAGAAGACGAGCTTTCCTCGCTGGAACTGCTTACCTCTTCAGATGAAGAACTTTCGACCACACTAGAACTGCTTTCTTCTTCGCTGGAACTGCTCACCTCCTCGCTGGAGGAAGAAACCTCCGGCTCCTTAGAAGACGAAGATTCAGGTTCCTTGCTGGATGAAGATTCCACCGGTTTTTCGCTGGATGAAGAACCTGCATCCGACGAAATTGCTTCTTCAGAAGACGTCACAACAGAGTCTTCGCTCGATGAAGACATTGTTAATCCTTCACTAGATTCAGAAGATTCGCCCTCAGAGCTAGACGAACCGGTCTGTTCCTCACTGGAGGAAGACTGTGCAGCTTCGCTAGAGGAGGAATCCTCGCCTTCTTCACTTGAAGACGACAACTCAGGTGCCGGGTCGCCAATCACAATGGCAACATTGGCACACTCAATCTCCACACTCGCAGTATCACCTTTGAACTTAACGATTACCTTGCCAGAATACTGACCGCCATAAGGATATGTGATTGTAGGGCTTTCTTCCGTGCTACTGCTATCCGGGCCCTCGGGGAATACCCAGGAGAAGGTCTCTTCCCTACCGCTGCGAGAATAATAATACCAAGTTGCGGAATCGCCAGCAGAGATGGTATCCACATTCACAAAGCAGTAACTGGCTGGGGGTTCTGCAAAAATAATCTGCGAAATAGACTCAGGAATTTGGTCGGCAGGCGGAACATTCTCCGAGCCAGCGGATTCACTAGAAAAGTCTTCCATGTCGCCAATCTCGTAAGCTTCGGCGCTTCCGACCTTTGGAACTGCGCCATCACAAGCTGCAAGAAACGCACCCATCGAAACAGCAATAAAAGCCGCAATCCACACCTTTTTCATAGGTTCCCTTTTGAATAAGTACTACATATAAAATAGAAAAACGTTTCATACTTTTCTGAGATGAGCAACAAAAAACCTGTACGAAAAAGCCCAGCCGCGAGGGCTGGGCACGAAACATCATTAATATATGCTTCATCAACTATTTTTTATAGCACTTACCATCCCGAGCACCACAAGCCACCAACTTCACCTGTCAAGACCAAAACATCGCCCTTACTGGGTTTTGTTGACAAAATATTATTCCATGAATTAGGTCCACCAGATGTTGGGGTTCCTCCATTTACAGATATAGAACACCCTGATGATTGCGAAGTACAATTAAACCTAACATTACTGCACGATCCAACATCTTCAACTACATACGGAACATCGGGAACTAATGCTTGCGATCCTGGAGTTGAATTGTTTCCTGTATTCGTAAGTTCCATCACATACTCCGGATTATCGCTATCCGTCACATCCACCGTGGGGCAGGTAGCCTTCATACTCATTCCATCAGCATTAGTGATGGTTACACTAGGAGTAAACTTCTTGGTGCGCTCTGTAAACACCGCAACACCTTCTGCAGTTTCACTGTCGACGCCATCACCCCACTTATACGTGAATTCAGTACTGCCATCACCATTGGTACAACCAGACACCGCCCAGTTAGCAATGGCCGGGTTGTCATCCGCCAAATCCAGTGTAGCAACGGTATTGTTAGAGAACGCACACTCGCAGCCACTTATCTTTGTGCCATTCACTTTGAGAATTGCTGCAGCTCCCGTTGGCGGGGCACTGCAATCAATTTCGTTCTCACTTTCCATGCCAGCATTAACGAGAACCTTCGCCGAATATTCCCCAGCCTGGGCATAGGTTTTTGAGGGTTTTGCATCCGTACTAGTGCTACCGTCAGGGAACGTCCACTTATAAGTTTCATCCTTAGAGCCCGACATCTTGAAGAAACTCCATGTAGCGGATCCACCCTTTTCTATGGTATTAGAAGACAACTGACAAAAACCAGTTGTCTTACCAGTCGCGGCCACGGAACTGGAACTCACAGCTGCACTGGAGGTAGGCGTAATCTGCGGACCGGAAGAACTGCTTACCGGCGTCACCTGCGCAGAAGACGTTCCACCAGCAGAGGATGTCACAGTTGCAGTAGAGGACGTGCCTGTAGAGGTTGAGGAACCGGCCACCGCAGTAGAAGACCCAGCAGTGGAGCCGGAACTAGACGCAGAAGAATCACCGGAATCAGAATCGCTGGACTCTTCATCATCGTCATCATCAGAATCAGGGCTCTTATAAGCGTCGTTCTGAGCAGTCTTGCAGGATTCGTCAGCATCGCACCTTCTCGGCGGCCTTCACCAGTTCCTTCAAGCCTTCGTCATCCAAGGCGAAAGCACGGGCGATATCGTCCTCGGCTTCCAAAGATTCAATAGCACCATCACCGCAGGCCCAAAAAGCCAGGCTAAGGCAAATTGCGGAGGCGCCAAATACCAGTTTCTTCTTCATAAAAAAACCTCTCTTTCACGCATAAATTTATATAAACTCGCGATAAAAAGTAAAATCTAATAGAGCTCCCGTTCCAAAATATCACCAATTTTTCATTTTCCTAACAACTATTTGCAAAACTGCCAGGTCCCCGTCTGCATAAAGATGAAGGAAAGAGGTGTTAAAGCTGCACCAAGAAAAAAACAATCCGTATACAGAAAAGCCCAGCCACAAGGGCTGGGCCAACTAAAAGTCTAAATCCTAAAAGAAATCGGATTTTCTAAAGGAGCCCCTCCAGGAATCATTCTTCAGAGTCCTTGACCTCATATTCAACCGAACACACCTCGTTTGTTTCGAACATCAACTTGTACACATGCACACCAGGCTCTGTCGGCGGAGTAATCTGAGCCCAATCACCATTGCTATAGCGGCTGACAGACTTTGTTATAACGACCTCGTCATCAAGATACAATGTCATATCAAAACTACTTCCAATAACATTTGCATCCCAATTGCTAAATGATGCCCCTGGTGTAAAGTAGTGAGTGTGGTCCCAACTGTGTTCCGTTAAATCGCAACTCGTGGACGTAATCTTCGGGTATTCCACATTTATTGCAGCCGAGCAAAGGGTCTCCCCATTCAAGGAAAGCTTGTACTCATATTTTCCTAGAGATGATGGCGCAGAATAGGAGGTGGCGCTATTATTGTTGGTTTTTACACTAACACTTGCTTCAACGCCCTCGCCTTTAAGGTCCATGTACATCGTAAGATTCTGGTCCCAGTAGCTATTTCCACTTCCATCTGGTTTAAAATAAAATTTTTGTCCAGGCATTACCGAAACTTCCGCACTAGAGACACTATTTTGATTAACACCTACATAGCAAGCCACATTCGGAACGGCTACCGTCACCTTTGCATCGCAAATATCTATTCCGTTTGCAGACAAAGTATAGGTATAGTCACCAAAAGCATCCGGCGCTGTTACGGTGACGGGAGAATTTTGGTAATCCTGAGATCCACGAATAGAAACCGCAGTCTCACTTCCGCCTCCAATAAGCGTTGCAGAAACGGAACTAGAACCCGATGGGAAACCAGAAATATTTTTCGGTTTAAACGAAAAACTCTTTCCCGGCATCACGCTCAATGAAGATGAGTTCAAATTGTTCTGATCCCTGCCCACAACACAACTAGCCGACAACACCTGGCTCACCGTCACCGAGGGGCAAGTCGCACTCATGGTCATGCCCTCTTCATTGGAGACACTCAACGTAGGAGTAAAGGAGCCGGACTTTTCGAAGGAGCCCGTCGCAGATGTTCCGGAACCCGTAGCGTCTCCACCCCAAGTGTATGTAAAGGTGTTGCCACCCGTGCATCCGCTCGCAGTCCACGTGGCGGTAGCCGGTTTACCCGAAGCGAAGAAAAGCGCTTCCGCATCACTAGAGCACTTGCAGCCAGTGATAGGCGTTCCATTCACCTTGAGAGTGGTTTTTGTGCCACCAAACGCATTGCTACAATCAATTTCATTTTGGCTCTCCAAGCCAGCATTGATAAGAACCTTTGCGGAAAACTCTCCTGCCTTGGAATAAGTAATCTCAGGAGAGGCGACCGTCTTGGTTGTTCCATCAGAGAATGTCCACTTATATGTCTGAACGTCTTTAGCCCCGCTCATTCTCTGGAAACTCCACTTAGCAGAGCCTCCCTTTTCTATAGTCTTCTGCGATAAATTACAAATGCCCTGAACAGGCCCCGTTGCAGGTGCGGCTGAACTTGAACTTACAGCTGAACTGCTAGCCGGCGTAATCTGCGGACCGGAAGAACTGCTTACCGGCGTCACCTGCGCAGAAGACGTTCCACCAGCGGAGGAAGTCGCTCCTGCCGAAGATGTCACGACAGCGCCGGAACTGGACAGAACCATTCCTGAAGAACTCACAACGACATTAGAGGAGGAAACAGCGGTGGAGCCAGAACTAGACGCAGAGGAATCGCCGGAATCAGAATCACTGGACTCTTCATCTTCGTCATCATCATCTGCGCTCTTGTAGGCGTCGTTCTGTGCGGACTTGCAGGATTCATCGGCCTCGCAATCCTTCTCGGCGGCCTTCATCAATTCCTTCAAGCCTTCGTCATCCAAGGCGAAAGCACGGGCAATATCATCATCAGCACCAATGGATTCAATGGATCCATCGCCGCAAGCCCAAAAACCCAGACTCAGACAAATAGCGGAGGCACCAAATACCAGTTTCTTTTTCATAAAAAACCTCTCTTTCATCCTAAATCTATATAAAATCCCGCTAAAAAGTTTAAAAAACATTTTTTTCAGCCCCAAAATATCGCCAATTTGAGTAAAAAAGAGGCAAAATCTACCTCCTCTGCACATCCTCGGTGATGAACTCTCTCAGGAACGCTTATACGTAGAAATCCTACAGAGAGCGCACCTGGGCTTCGGTAAGCTTCTGGATGCGGCAGACCTTCTCGATGGACAACCCTTCCGCAAGCAGTTCGCGGGCAGCTTCCAGTTTCTCCTGAAGGAAGTCACTGTTTGCCTTCTGGAGTGCTGCCTCGCGCCCCTTCGCCTCACCACGCTTCTCGCCACGGATTTCACCACGCTTTTCCGCGGCACGCTCGCGGGCACGGCGCACATCACCTGCGCTGACAAAGCCAAGTTTCTGACCGATACTCTGAAACGCCATGTCCAACCTCCTCTGCACATCCTCGGTGATGAACTCTCCTAAATATAACTTAATTTTCTCCACCAGGGTAGCCCCCTTCGCCGGGTCCATTTTCCGGAACAGGGGCTCCATTTCTGTGAGCGCGGCGGAGAAAGCCTCCACATCGAAGGCGTACTTCATAGCGAACAGACCGACGGCAGCCTCCGCCGATTCGCACAGCGAAATCAGTTCGTCACTCACCCGCTTCAAGTCGATGAAGGCGCACTCGAAGGGCAGATCCTTGCCGTTGAATTTTGGATGCGGAGTTGAACGGTATTCTGCAAGAGGGTCCCAATCATCAGTTCCATTATAAATGACAATTGCTTTGGTCGGCATCCACTTGAATGTGGGATTCGTCTTGTCCACCATCACATTGAAGGCATAGCGGAAGGTCTGTTCCAACACATTGGCCTTATGCTCCGACTTGTGCTCCAGAAGGATGCCGAAGTAGTAACGCTCGCCACCGGCGGCCTCCACCCTGAAGGCGATATCCGCTTCGCCGTGCTCATCCACGTTGTCGTAGCGCTCGGGGATTTCCTCGAGGGTGTTCAGGTCAACGTTCTTCAGGATTTTGCGCAAATCTTTGCTATGACGGGAGAATGTGCACAGCATTGCCCGCGCGTTGTCCGGCACAGTGTAGACATATTTGAAGAAACCGTCGTGCTTGCGGCGTGGCTCACCCGCTGATTTGCGACGTTTATTTACGACGGAATTGCGCCGTTTATTTACGACGGGACTATGGCGAGTCGCGCGCCCCTTTGTTTTTCGGTTCATATATCCTCCTTATTACAGGCACAAAAAAAATCGCCGCCGCGCCGTGACACGCGAGCATGCGATCTCCTAATAAATGATGTGTGCCGGTTTCCCGACGAGGAGCGAAATATACTAAATGGGCGGGCGAAAAAACGAGTTATATGCGAATTTGCAAACAGCTGTTGGCAAAAACCGCCTTACGTCATCGCGAAGGGCGAAGCCCTGTGGCGATCCATGAAGAATCCTTTTAGATTGCTTCACTACGTTCGCAATGACGTTTTACGACACCCTTTTTCCTTCGTCATTCTCGCGAAGGCGAGAATCCAGAATTGCTAGATCCCCGATCGGGTCAGGGATGACGAAGGAGGGGAAAGTCGGGAATGACGCTAGCACGCAATGCACTCCACAAGAACGCTCGCCCAAAATGTGCAAGTGATATGGGTTGGCATGTGTGTTCAGGGCCTCTGGATACAAAAAAGCCCCAGCGCTAGGCCGGGGACTGCTATTCAAAGGGCAACGTTATACAAACTAATAGTTTCCATACCTACATTCAAGAGATTCTACTCCAAATACTTTTATCTTTTGGCACAATGATTCCTTTGGAATACGGGTAACATCATATTCCTGACCTGAAATCATTTTGCCATCACAGTCAATCGTCCAATTCGTTCCTTTCGGGCATACCAACGGAGCTTTTCCACCATAGCTGAATTCCCCATAGGTAACGTTATACAAATTACCATTAGCGAATGTTACTGTACTAGAAACATTCACCGTGACATATTCTGTAGGCCACGAAGAGGTGTTATCCGTCACAGAAACCTTCACCGTACAACCACCAATTGACGTGCCATTCGATTTTACAGCAATCTTAT
Organism: Fibrobacter sp.; assembly: GCA_024398875.1. GTDB lineage: Bacteria > Fibrobacterota > Fibrobacteria > Fibrobacterales > Fibrobacteraceae > Fibrobacter. The sequence goes on along the minus strand of JAKSIJ010000021.1, from coordinate 393 downwards.
AATTGAATTCACCTTCTTTTGTAGGTACAAAAATCTTACTGTAAGAACATCCCGCATTATATTCATCACCTTCGCCATTAATAGACAAGTTACAATGTTGTTTCCCAGAGGCAACAATAGATACTGTAGCGCCTTCTCCTAAATTCAATTCTGTATTATCCACAGAGCAGGTAACTTCACCACTTTCTTCTTCGCTACTAGAAGATTCCTCGGAACTGCTGGACTCCTCGCTGGAGGAACTTTCCTCGCTGCTGGAGGATTCTTCGGAGCTGCTGGACTCCTCGCTGGAGGAACTTTCCTCGCTGCTGGAGGATTCTTCAGAACTGCTGGACTCCTCACTGGAGGAACTTTCCTCGCTGCTGGAGGATTCTTCAGAACTGCTGGACTCCTCAC
>JAKSIJ010000020.1 GCA_024398875.1 Fibrobacter sp. | reverse complement strand
TCCTAAGTAGCGGGCAGGCTTGGCGGATTTTTCCGAAACAGCAGTTTTCTGTTCTGCATTCGCGGCATCTTCCACCTTCAGCATTTCCAAGGTGACGCGGGCAGCTTCCTGTTCCGCCTTCTTCTTGTTGGGGCCTTCACCCTTTCCATAAACCTTATCGCCCAGATGGACTTCCGCCACAAACACCTTCATATGTTCCGGCCCCCGTTCATCAATAATCTTGTAGTCCGGAGCGGCATGCAGTTTGGACTGCGTGTACTCCAGCAAGTCGCTCTTGAAGTTGACGAAATCCTCCGCCACAATGATTTCCGACACCCGAGGGAAGTGGAACTTGTTCAAGATGGCGCGTACCTCTTCCAACCCACCATCCAAGTAGACTGCTCCCAGAACAGCCTCGTAGGCGTCGGCCAGAATGCTTTCCTTGCCCCGCCCACCCATCTTGGCTTCACTCTTGCCAATTTTCACATACTCACCCAGGTCCCATTCCTTGGAGGACTGGGCGCAGGCATGGCCAGAAACGATGGCGCTCTTCCGTTTGGAAAGGTCACCTTCCGGGTCGTTTGGATAGGTGCGGTAAAGGTATTCCGTGGTGAGCATGTTCAGCACGGAGTCCCCCAAGAATTCCAGGCGCTCGTTATTGTTGGTGTAGGGCATGTCCTTTCCGGACAAAAAAGAGCGGTGCACCAGAGCATGGACTAGGAGTTCAGGATCACGGAACCGATATCCAAGCTTCGCCTCAAGTCCGCCGTCGGGCTTCTGGCGAAACCAGAATTTCAGGATTTTCTTCAGCACATTTTTTTCTTCCAAAGTACCTCCATCTGCGGAAAGCAAAAAGGCAACCCTAGGGCCGCCTTTCCGCTAAATCCATAGAATTTTCTTGAAATTAGCCGTTCTTCTTGGCTTCCAGGAAGGCAACCACGTCGGAAACCTTCAGGAACTTTTCTGCGTCAGAATCCAGGATTTCCACTTCAAATTCGTCTTCAAGAGCCATCACCAGTTCAACGCGGTCGAGGGAGTCGGCACCCAGGTCATTGCCGAATTCGCTTTCAGGCTTCACATCTTCAGCCTTCACTTCCAGCTTGGCAACGATAACGTCGGTAACCTTCTTGAGAATTTCTTCTTGAGTCATTTTTATCTCCATTAGGATTTGTTTCAACCAAATTTATAAAAATTTACCTAAATGTTCAAGCCCCCGTCCACGCCGATGACCTGGCCAGTAATATAGTCTGAATCGTCAGAAGCGAGAAATTGAACCAATTTCGCCACATTTTCCGGTTTTCCCACCTTTCCCAGAGGAATTTGGGCCCTGTATTTTTCGCAGACCTCCACCCCTAGAGCAGCCGTCATTTCCGTGTCGATAAAGCCCGGCGCCACCGCATTGACCCGAATGCCCCTTGAGGCAAATTCTGCCGCATTGGACTTTGTGAGGCCAATAATCCCGGCCTTGGCTGCCGCATAGTTGGCCTGGCCTGGTTGGCCGCGAAGGGCGTTGATGCTCGTGATGTTGATGATGGAGCCTTTTCGGTTGGAAACCATGGTTCGGGATACCGCCCGGGTGCAGAGGAAAACGGAACGCAAATCCGCCGCCAAGACCTGGTCGAAATCCTCGTCCTTCATACGCAGAAGGAGCCCATCACGGGTAATGCCCGCATTGTTCACTAGCACGTCCACGCCACCCAAAAAGTCGATGGCCGCCTTAAAGGCCTCCTGAACCTGAAGGGAATCCGCCACATCGCAGGCAAAACCCTTGGCCCGAACGCCGAACTTCTGGGCAATGGCCGCAGCCTGAGCGTCACATCCGCTGCGGGAAATGAGCGCCACGTCGGAGCCCTTGGAAGCCAGTTCTTCCGCAATGGCTAGACCAATACCTCGGGATGCACCTGTAACAATGGACTGTTTCATTGCCAAAAATTTAGTCTTTTTTCTCAAATTACAAATTGCTATATTCTTGCCCATGCTTGGCATTACTCAAAAAAAGGGAACTGACGACCATCTTTGCGGAAAAATGATTGCGTACGCCAAAATACTACCCTCCCCTAGCGGCGAAGGCAGTGAAACTCCTTTTGACGAAATGATCAAGAACGGACTTTTGGTGCTGGAAGGGGACTTCCGGAAGGCGCCTGCACAGCCCAACAAGCGAAAGCTTGACAATGCCGTGGATGAAAAACTGAACAGTCTCATCTCCTCCATGGAAGAGCAAGGGCTGGACATCCCCGAAAATCTGGACATCGACGCCCTGCGAGACAGGCTCCACGAACTGAACAGCATGGAGGTGATTCCCATTCCCGCGCGAATTGGAAGCTTTGCTAGCGAAGAAGAAATTCTGGGCCAGGATGCGGACGTCTATTACGTAGGCGAATTCATCGGTGTGAACCAGGCACACTTCTGCCTCACCACCCTCCCCATCTTCTACCAGGCCAAGTACCGCGAACAAGTGAAGGCAAAGGAAATGGCCATCCTGAGCGATGTGCTTTCCCAATTCGAGAGCGGCGACTTCATGGATACAGAAGATATCCAGAAGGAGACGGAGGGGCTGTTCCCCGATGGCGCATCCATCAATACCTTTGTGGGCGATTTATCAAAGCTTTTGAATGTGCGAGTCATTCCCTTCCTGCTCGCCTGCGAAAAGGAAAGCGACTACGAGACCCAAATCGGGCTTTTCTACAACTTCATGAAGAGCTACCCTCAGCAGATTGATGTGACCCGCATCGACCACGCCCTCCGGGAACTGCGCAAGCAGAGCGATTCCATCAAGGCGCGGCAGCTTCTGGAACTGAGCTGCAAGAAAATCAGCGCCATCTATAACGAAAACGCCAAACTGGCAGAAGAAATCGAGCAGGAAATTTCTACCCTCTAGGGGCTTACAAAAACTCCTGACCATCAAACATCTTTCCTTTCATACAAAAAGCCCGCGGTTTTGTCCGCAGGCCCTTTCAACACTTTCACTACAAAGTTAGGAGAAGTTACTTCTCAGCAGCAAACTTCTTGGATGCTGCCTTGACCTTGGGGTCATTCTGAGCGTCCTTGATCTTCTGCTTGATGCCGTCTTCAATCTGCTTCTTGAGTTTTGCAGCCAGAGCGGGGAAACGGTCTTCCAGGGAATCACTAAAGGTAGCAGGCTTCTTGGCCTGGGAGGCACCCTTGAACTTGCCGTTAAAGGGGCGCTTCTTCTTGGCCGGGGCCTTCTTTGCTCCAGACTTTTCTTGGGATTTCGGTTCCTGAGGTTTGACTTCTTCTGTGGATTTTACTTCTTTTTCTTCTGCCATAATAGACCTCTTGGAAAATGTGAATAGGAAATAGACGGCGCAAAGATAGTAAATTGCGCCGCGTCAAACGGAATTATCACGAAAATTTAAGCAAAAACAGGGTTTCTCAGGCCGCGATTAACCTAGCTCGATATTATCGATGAGCCGCGTCTTGCCGAAGAATGCCGCCACAAGGATGACTGCCTTCTCGTCCGCCTTCAGCATGCCCATGCATTTCTGCAGGCGCTTCTGGTCCGCCACCTCGATGTACTGGACCTGACCGTGGCATGCGAGAATAGCCTTGAGGACAATGTCCCGAAGGCGAGCCACACCACGTTCGCCAGCATCATAGGCGGCCTTCGCCTGAGCGAGGCCCTTGGAAATTCCGAGGGCGCGTTCCTTCTCCTCCGGGGTGAGGTATTCATTCCGGCTGGAGAGGGCAATGCCCGAAGCCTCGCGCACGATAGGCACGCGGTGAATTTCGATATCGAAGTTCAAGTCCTTCACCATGCGCTCGATGAGGAACACCTGCTGGTAATCCTTCTCGCCAAAATAGGCCTTGTTCGCCTTGGTAATGAGGAAGAGCTTTGCCACCACCGTGAGCACACCGCGGAAATGGCCCGAACGGTAGGCGCCGCAATAAAGGCATTCCAGAGATTCGTCGCGAACCAGCGTAAGAGGGTCTCCTTCCGGATACATCTCCTGAACACTGGGGGCAAAAACAAAGTCCGCGCCAATGGACTCGGCCAACTTTGCATCGGCCTCCAAACGCTTGGGATACTTGTCCAAATCCTCGTTCTTGCCAAACTGGATGGGGTTCAAAAATACACTGACAACCGTTACGTCACATTCTTTCACCGAAGTCTTGATGAGGGAGCCGTGGCCATCATGGAGAGCCCCCATGGTAGGCACAAGGCCAATCACCTTGCCCGCCTTGGCCAAGGGAGCCAAAGTAGCGCGCATTTCTTCGATTGAATTAATGATTTTCATATAACCTTCTTAATTACTTTCGGGAACAAAATAAGTCGTCTGCTTGGGGCAAGCCGCAATAGCGTCTAGCACCATCTGCAGGTGGGCTTCATTGTGGACAAAGTCAATATTGTCCGTATTGATAATCAACACAGGGGCGCTGGCGTAATGCCAAAAGTGGTGGTCATAGCGTTCCTGCAAATCTTTGAGGTAGTTGCCTTCAATGGCCTTTTCCATAGCGCGACCACGGGCCTTGATGCGGCTGAGGAGTGTGGGCACACTTGCCTGGAGGTAAACCACCAGGTCGGGTCTAGGAACATCCTTGTCCAAGGACTTGGCCACCTGCTCGTACATGGCATATTCGCTATCGGAGAGGTTCTGAGCCGCAAAAATCTGGTCCTTGTCGTAGGTGTAGTCGCTCACCAAAAGGTCATGGAACAAGTCGCTCTGGAGGGCGGAGTTCTGGAGCTGCTTGTGGCGGTCCATCAAGAAGAACAGCTGCGTCTGGAAGGCGTAGGGTTCCGGATTCTCGTAGAACTTCTCCAGGAAGGGGTTTTCCTGATAGTTTTCCTCAATGCAGAGGGCATTCCAGCGTTCGGCAATCATGCGGGCAAGGGTCGTCTTCCCTGCGCCGATGACACCTTCAATCGCCAGAAAGTGAACACCCTTTTCAGCCAATGTAGTCAACATCAGTTTTCCTCCCCTGTAATGGTGCGGAAGGGAATCTTGCCCTCCCGGGAAAGAAGGTCAGCGAGCAAATTCTTCACAGGAGCGCTGCAAAGGGGATCCACCCAATCAGGAGCAATATCGTTCAAGGGAACCAGCACAAACTGGCGCTTGGGGATTTCGGCATGAGGGATGGTGGGCCGCCCCGTCATCACCTTGTTGCCGTAATACAGCAAATCCAAATCAATTTCACGGGAATTCCAATGCCCCCGGGGCTTACGGCCAAGCAGGAGTTCGGAACCCTTTAGATAGTGGAGAAGACGCGTAGGGGTGCCCGAATACCAGAAACTCACCACCTGGTTAAAGTAGGGGCCCTGACCTTCGGGGCCTACAGGAGGCGTTTCGTAAATGGGACTTTCCATCCAACCGCCGCTGGCAATCTTCGACAGCATCTCACGACCCTCCGCCAATCGACGGGAGCGGGGAGCCAAATTGCTACCTAGGGCGATGAATACACGATCCAATGATTCCACAACCTCAATATAGATATTCGGAATGTCAATTTACTGACAATTTTTCCAAATCAGCCATTTTCGTAGTGACAAAAGCCTTTTTTTTTGCTACTTTAAGGCCGTTCTGAGATAGAACTCAATTATTACAGAGCCGTCTAAATTTTTAGCCCGGCTCACTATTTTCCCCTTTATTACATAGAGCAGAAAAAAGGAACATCTCGTGCCTAGAACAAAGAGCAAAGCCGATAAAGGCGTTCAGTTATTATCCGATACCGTTTCTCCCGATGCAACCATCGATTACCAGAAGTTGGGCGATTTGGCAGCACCCATCCCCGGTGATGAAGCCCCCCAGCAGAAGAGAAGAGGACGCCCGAAAAAGGCAGAAGCAAAGACTAGCAGCGAAACTAAAATGGACGAGCCGATGACGTCTGCCCCTATGGACGTGGAACCTAAGGCAAACAAAAGTAGAGCCACCGAACCGGCGAACGCTCCCGAGCAATTTACTGCCGCCGAACCCAAGAACTTTGATGCCGCTATTGTGATTGCGGAAGATGGCTACGTGGGCCAACCCTCTGCAGAAACGGTAACACCGGAAGCCCCTGCCGAAAATGTGGCAGAACCCTCTGAAGAGACTACTGTTGCCGCAGCACCTGGCCACCACAACAACCAGAATGGCGACAACCGCCAGCGGAACAACGGAAATTTCAACAACCAGAATGGCCAAAACCGTTTCAACAACAACGGTAACGGCAAATTCAACAAGTTCAACAAGTTCAAGAACCGCCACAACCGGAACCTCCCTCAGGACGACTTCATCGACGAAAGCATCCAGCTGCCGCCGCCCGACCCGGAGAAGGTTGCCGCAGCCCGCGCCAAGTGGAAGGAACTTCGCGGTCTCCCCATGTTTGAACTCCAGCGCCAGGCTGAGGAACTGGAGATTCCCGACTTCAAGAAAATGCGCAAGCAGGCTCTGGTGTACAGCATCCTCAGTTCCATTACCGGCGAGGACTGCCCCATCTATACCGAGGGCGTACTGGAAATCATTCCCGAAGGCGGCCACGGCTTCCTTCGGAATCCGGACCACAACTATCTGGCTGGCCCCGACGACATCTACATCAGCCGCAACATCATCCGCCGCTACGACTTGAAGATGGGCGACACCATTACGGGCCAGGTCCGTCAGCCGCGGGATGGCGAAAAGTACTTCGCCCTCATGCGCATCGACACCGTAAACTTCGAAACTCCGGAAAAGACCAAGCGCCGTGTCTCCTTCGAATACCTCACTCCCATCCACCCCATCGAAAAGCTGAATCTGGAATGGAAGAAGGACGAATACAGCACCCGCATCATGAACCTCTTCACACCCATCGGAAAGGGTCAGCGCAGTATCATTCTCGCACCTCCCCGCACCGGTAAGACCGTTCTCCTCCAAAACGTGACGCAGGCTTTGACGGTGAACCATCCGGAAGTGAAACTCATGGTGCTCCTCATCGACGAACGCCCGGAAGAAGTGACGGAGATGCGCAAGCTGGTGGACCGTTTGAAAGACGACGCCTCTCATGCAGGCAAGACCATTCAGGCCGAAGTGCTGGCCTCCACCTTCGACGAACCTCCTGAACGTCACATCAAGGTGGCCGACATGGTTCTGGAAAAGGCAAAGCGCCTGGTGGAACAGGGCAGCGACGTGGTAATCCTTCTGGATTCCATCACGCGTTTCGCCCGCGCCAACAACGTGGTGATTCCCCACTCCGGCAAGATTTTGAGCGGTGGTGTGGACGCCAACGCCATGCACCGCCCCAAGCGCTTCTTCGGTGCCGCCCGTAAGATTGAAAACGGAGGCTCCCTCACCATCATCGGCACCGCATTGATTGAAACCGGAAGCCGCATGGATGAAGTGATCTTTGAAGAATTCAAGGGCACGGGTAACATGGAATTGGTACTGGACCGCCGCATCGCCGAAAAGCGCATCTGGCCCGCCATCGACATTTTCAAGTCCGGCACCCGCAAGGAAGAACTGCTCCTCAACGAAGAGGAACTTCGCCGCGTGTGGATTCTCCGCCGCTACCTGCAGGATATGACCACTGTGGAAATCATGGAATTCATGCGGGACAAGATGAAGTTGTTCGAATCCAACAAAGAATTTTTAACATCCATGAATGGGTAACAAAATGGCAAACAAAATCTTTTTTGCCGGTGTAGGCAATATGGGCGGAGCCATTCTCCGCGGACTTTTGAACGCTGGCACTGCTGCAAACAGCATCTTCTTCTTTGACCCGAACGACAAGGCTGCAGAAGCCACCGTCAAGTTGGGCGCTGTTCGCGTGAAGAGTTTTGCCGAAGGTTTGAAGAAGGCGGACGTCACTTTCCTCTGCGTAAAGCCCCAGATTTTCAAGGTGGTTGGCGCCGAATGGAAGAAGGCAGTGGCCGCCAATAAGGGCGTGAAGACTTTCATCAGCATCATGGCGGGCGTTACCCGCAAGGCTTTGACGGACGTGCTCGGCGCAAAGAATCAGGTTCTCCGCGTGATGCCGAACCTGCCGCTTACAGTGGGCAGGGGCACGGTGGCGCTTGCCACCGACGGCGTCTCTGAAGCAACCCTCGCCCTGGCGGAATCCATTTTCGGAAACATCGGCGTTACCTGCCGCGTGCTGGAATCCAACATGGACGCCGTCACCGGACTTTCCGGTAGTGCCCCCGCCTACGTCTTCGAGTTCATCGAAGCACTCACCCGCGGCGGTGTGCGTTGCGGCCTCTCTCGGGATGTGGCGCTGAAACTCGCCCTCGGCACCATTGAAGGCAGCGTGGAACTGGCAAAGCAATCTGGCAAGAGCCCCAGTGACCTCTGCGCCATGGTCTGCTCCCCTGCAGGCACCACGATTGCTGGCGTCAAGGCTCTGGAAGATGGCGGTTTCCGTGCCTCCGTCATCAACGCCATCGAAGCCGGCACCAACCGCAGCAAAGAATTGGGTAAATAATTTGCAGAGCAAATTATTTACAATGCAGAATGATGAATGCAGAATGCAGAATTACATCTGGCAGAGCGTCTCGTCAGCAACCTAATTCTTAATTGTGAATTTTGAATTTTAAATTATAAATTGTCATGTTTTCCATCGATTTTTTCACGAAAGAAACCGCCACATCCTCCTTTGTGCAAGATGTACTTTCTTCCGTGAACTATGATTTGGAAATTCATACCGATTGCTACCCCCGACGTAAATCAGCCAATAAAATCCAAACCTCCCCCATCGTCATTTGGGATTTGGATTCCTTCCCTGAGGAAAGTGCCTCCGCGCTCTTGCTCCTCCGCGAAAAAAATCCAGGCTCCATGATTCTCGCCTACGCGAAAAATCCGGAGCCCTACACCAGCCGCCCCGAAAAACTTTTCGACATCATTCTTTCCACCGAAGCCGTCCAGCTCCACCTCATGAGCAAAATCTCCAAGCTGCGGGAAATCCTCGCCGCCAGAGAAACATTCCAGGAGCGCATGAGTCATCTGGTGGGGAAAAGCGACGCCATGCAGAGCCTACGAAAAACGGTGGAGCGCGCCATTCTGAACAACGGGCCTGTCCTCATCCAAGGGGAAAGCGGCGTCGGAAAAGACCTTATCGCCCGCGCCATCGCCTGCATGTACGACAAGTTTGTGGTGGTGAACTGCAGCGCCATTCCCGACGCTCTTTTCGAAAGCGAGCTCTTCGGCCACACCCGCGGAGCCTTCACAGGAGCGCAAAGTGAACGCATCGGACTTTTTGAAGAAGCGGATGGCGGGGCCATCTTTTTAGATGAGATTGGCGACATGCCTCTCCACGCCCAGGTAAAACTTCTCCGCGTCATCCAGAACCATGAAATCCGACCTATTGGGGCCAACAAGACGAAGCATATCGACGTGCGGATTATTGCCGCCACCAATCGGGACCTGCGTGAAGAAATTCTGGAAAAGCGCTTCCGCGAAGATCTCTACTACCGCCTCAATGTGATTCCCGTCCATCTTTCGCCACTGCGGGAACGGAAGGAAGACATCGAGGATTTGGCCAACTACTTCATCAAGCAATACGCCCCTGCCGGCGAGCCCTACAGCCTTTCTCCAGAGGCGCTGCAAAAACTGCAAGAGCATCACTGGCCAGGCAACATCCGCGAGCTGGAAAACGTCATTCAGCAAGCGCTCTGCTTCAACGACCCAGGCGTGCTACAGCCTGAAGATTTCAGGATTGATGAATGGAATGAAGTCGCTGCGGGCGAATCTTCCGCCACCTCTCGCGCCGCCAACTACGAAGAGTTCCGCAACCTCCAGCTGGAAGAGGAACGGGATTACCTCATCGAGCACATCCGCCGGAACAACAAATCCATCAGCAAGACGGCGCAGAAACTGGGAATGCTCCGCACAGCCCTCTACAATCGCCTCACCCGCCTGGGCATCGACATCAAAAACATCTGAACGGACTAAAACCGTTCCACCTTGAAGCCCACGTTCAAATATGCAAGCTGGACTCGTCAAGGAGAAAATCAAAAAGGTTCATGACAACAACGCCATTCTCATCCTGGTGCTTTTTTACAGGGTCGTTCGTGATGATAAACTTTAGAAACGAGTCGTCAATCCGTCTAAGCGAATTCAGTTCCTGGCGCCGTTTCTCTTCGGAAGGAATGTGCCACGCGGACTGGATGTAGCAACGCTTGCTTCCCTTATTACAAACAAAGTCAACCTCAAGTTGCTTACGAACAAGTTTACCAGCCTCCTTAACAGAATGCGTCACGACACCCACATCAACAGAAAAGCCGCGAATGCATAATTCGTTATAAATCAAGTTTTCTACAAGGTGGGTCGATTCCTGTTGGCGGAAATCCAGCCTAGCGTTGCGGAGGCCCAAATCTTCGAAATAAAACTTAGCGGGAGTATCTATATAGTGCCTTCCCTTGATGTCGTAGCGTATAGCCTTTTTCACCAGGAACACATCCTGCAAAATTTCAAGATAGGACTTGATGGTGGGTTGAGAAATCTTGGAATGCTTTACGGACTTGAAGGTGTTCTCCAGTTTCGACGGATTGGTAAACCCGCCTATGGACGATGCGACCACATCAATCAATTCTGCAAGTTCATCGCTATTCTTGATTTTATAGCGCTCCTCAATATCAGAAAGATAAGTCTTCTGAAACAGGTTCTTGAGGTAGTCCATCTTGGCACTGTCATCGGGCATATCGAACAACTTGGGCATACCCCCATAGGTAAGATACTCCGCAAGGCCACTAGCATTGTCACCGGCAAAAGCCGACATGAACTCGCGAAAACTCAGGGGGGAAATCTTTATTTCTTCGCCGCGACCCCTGAATTCAGTTGCCACATCCCTTGAGAGGAACCTGGAGTTGGAACCCGTCACATAGATATCCACGTTACTTTTTTTCAGGTAACTGTTAAGGACATCTTCAAATTCATCCACCAGTTGGACCTCATCCAAAAGCACATAGTACATGTTCTTGTCCACAATACGGCTATCAATAAAGGCCATGAGGGCATCCGGATTACGAAGATCCTTGTTATGGCGGTCTTCCAAATCAACCTTGACGATATGGTCCCTGGAGACACCCGAAATCTCAAGGTAATTACAGAACAGTTCAAAAAGCAGGTAAGATTTTCCACAGCGGCGAACCCCAGTGACAATCTTAATCATCCCGTTATGCCTGCTAGAAATCAGGCGCTTTAGATACAAGTCTCTGCTTATTCTCATACTTTACTTTTTTGCATATATTGTACTTTTCTAAAGCAAATATACTTAAAAACGAAGGAAAATGCAATAAGTTTGTTTTAGATTTTTGCATATTTACACATTTTTCTAAAACACGCAGTAATTATCCGCCAACCCATTACTTGTTTTGAACGAACTAAAACCGTTCCACCTTGAAGCCCTTCTGCTTCAAGAGTTCCAGCACATTTCCTTCATCCAAAACCAGGTGGGCCGTTCCAATGATAATGAAAATGGAGCGATTTTCTTTCAGGAATTGTCCGATGGATTCCGCCATCTTTTGGTTGCGATTGGAATAGACGTTCTTCTCCATTTCCGCTTCGTACTTTTCATTATCCGGCGAAGTTTCTCCATCGTTCATGGCGGCATTCAGTAGCGAATCATTTCCCGTTTTCCAGGCACGTTTGATTTGCTCCACCATGGAATCCAGGTTCGCAATCTCTCGCAAAGTAGTATTCAAATAATAAACGCCCAGGGAATCATCCTCCGATTTTCCGGACAGCGAACTGATTTGTTCTTCCGCTGTTTCAAGCCCCACAATGGGCATGCCGCGCATCGCCGCACTATCCAGCATCACAGCGTCAATGCCATAACTGGGGTCTATTCCCGTCCGCTGAATGGCAATGGCGCTTAAGGTCATTGCCGCCATCCAAGGCCGCATCATCAAAAGAGTCGCACTGGGGAAATTCCAGGAAGCGCAAATGCTGTCCACCGTTTTCCAAATGTTCTTCTCAATCACGTCGGGCAAGCGCTTTCCCTTCGGCAGAAGCCCCTGCTTCGCGGAGCTTTTTGCAATCTCCGTAGAAACTGAATCATTGGACACATCGATTTCCACCGCCAATTCCGCAGAAGAATCAAAGGCTTGCTCAATCACTTTCGGCAGCGGATAGAAGGAGGAATCGCCAAAATGGATACTGCCCAAAATCCACACATGAGAATCACTGTCGCTCACCTTCCAGAAGAAGTGCTTTCCAGGGTCCGCGGCGCCACACCACACCGCAAACAAAAGCACCATCAGCGCGCAAACGCAGTGCCGATTCTTCATACGATTTCCTCCTCCGTCCAGCGGAGAAGCCCATGAGTTCTTGCTTCCGCAGCAGTATCCACTTGGATACAATTCTTATCAATCACCATCATGCGATTGCAATATTTTTCCGCATATTCGATGGAATGGGTGGAAACGAGAATTCCCATCTTCCGTTCTGCCGCCAAAGTGCGGAGCATTTTGAACAAATGATGGCTGTGAGGAACATCTAAAAAAGCGTCAGGCTCATCCAATAGTAAAATCTGAACCTGCTGCGCCAAGGCCTCCGCCAAATACACGCGGCTCCGTTCCCCATCGCTGAGTTCCGCAACAGCTCTGTTTGCAAATGCGGTCATTCCCACCGTAGCAAGGGCATCATCCACAATCCGCTCATCTTCTGCCAAGCGTCCATCCAGAAAGTTGGAATAAGGTGTGCGGCCAAGCCCCACAAATTCCCGAGCCGTCATTCGCGAGGGGACCATGTTCCCCATCCGCACCAAGGCGATTTTTTTCGCCCGTTCCCGGAGCGGCATATTTGCGACGCCCTCAATTTCAAAGGTGCCCGAAAGAGGTTGGACAAAGCCTGCCAAAGTTTTCAAAAGCGTACTTTTGCCACTGCCATTTGCGCCCACCACTGCAACAACTTCGCCTACAGACAAAGTAAAATCCAGCGGCGCGGCCAGCGCGGGCGCGGCACCCACAGCGCCCGAGGTACCTACAACGTCCGCGGCGACAGAGACACCCGCAGCACCCAAAACCTTCCCGTACCCAAACTCCATTTTTTTGCATTGCAGAAGAGGAACTTCGTTTGTCATAATCGTCCCTCCCTACCGCTACGCAGTAAAACCCAGAGAATCACAGGAACGCCTACAATGCTAAGAGTCGCATTCAAAGGAATGGTGGGGAAAAGTCCCGCCAGCAAAGTCAAATCCGCACCGCACAACATCACGCCAGGAATCAGCACCCGGTGGTTCGTAGTGCGAAATAGCAGATAAGTTAAATGGGGAACCGCAATGCCGATAAAAGCAACGGGCCCACAAAAAGCCGTCACTGCAGCCGCCAGAATGGAGGCCCCCAACAGCACGCATTTCTTCTGTACCGCAACAGAGAGCCCGAGACCGCGGGCAAAGTCATCCCCCAGCCGCGCTCCATTCAAGTACCGCAGGCAAGAAACTATCAAGAGCAGCCCTACTCCAACCGCTACTGCAAAAATCCCGATTCCAGAAGGCGTCAGCCGGCCAAAGCTACCCATGCCCCAGGAGATGTACATCCGGAGGGATTCCGCGTCGCTCCCTGCAATGAGAAGGCTTACCAGCGCATCGATGAAATAGCCAATGAGAAGCCCCGCTACCAGCAACACGGAATTGCGCTCAAATTTGGAGGCAATCCATAGAATAACGGCGGTTACAGCCAAAGCGCCCAGGGAGGCCGCCGTAAGCACGCCGAAATTTCCAAAGCTGAAACCCGCCAACAGCGCCAGCGCCACGCCAAAGCTCGCTCCATTGCTAATGCCCAGCACAAAAGGGCCCGCCAAAGGATTGCGGAAAAGTGTCTGAAGGGAAAGGCCCGAAACAGAGAGGGCCGCACCTGCAAGAACGGCCGCCACCAACCGCGGAACCCGGAGTTTCCAAAGAACCGTGGCGAACATATCGGAATCCAAATCAACAGGACCAATACACAAAGTTCCTGCCATTAGCAAAACGGCAAGAACACCAAGCACCCCAAAACAAATGATACGGCGGACCACAATGGCCCCTACTTCTTTCCTTTCGCCTTTTCCAATTCCCTGGCGTACTCGGCAGAAGCTTTTTCATCCTTGATGTAGAATTCCGGCGGAACGTTTTCAAAACCCTGGAGGGCATTGAGCCAGTTGTCGTTCAAATCACGGAATTCCAGCTTTTTCAGGTTGTAGCGCAGGGTATCGCCCCCAAGAATCTTGAAGGAGACAAAGTCCCAGCGAATCACGTCACGATCCTTGAACACTTCACGGCTCACCATAGAGGTGTCATTATCAAAGCGGTATTTTGCCTTGTAGGCATACTCGCCCGTCATCTGGTAGCGGCCAGAATCGGAATACGTGCGGGTCACGCCATAAAGAGTGTCGTTCATTCCAAAGCGGAGTTCCGCATCGCGGAAGGCATGACCATGAGCCACAATCGCCGTGCGCCACACGCCAAAAACCAGTTCCTTCATCGCCTTCTGGAACACGGTGTCCTGCTTCCAGTGGTCGAAGTTGCTCTTGTCGTAACGGGCGCGCTTTACATACTTGCCTTCCAAAATAAGCTTACGGACGCTATCGGCCTTGGCCTTAGCAATGCTATCCGTATTCTGCTTCATGGGGACAGCCGCCAATCCCTGGTCCATGGAATCCAGTTTGGCCTGGATCATTTCGTCCAAAACAGAGGTGGCGCCACGAGGTGCGACTACTTCGGAATCTACCGGAACTACAGGAGCCTGGGTTACGGGAAGAGGTTGAGCGGGGGTTGCCGGTTGAGCTTGTTCTGCCGGGGCAGGTTCCGCTGCCGGAGCTGGTTCTGCAGCTGGGGCGGGTTCCGCGGCCGGTTGAGCTTCTGCTGCCGGTTGAGCGGCAGGCTGCGCCGGTGATGCCGCAACGGGAGCAGCGGGAGCTACGGGTGCAGGTGCAGCCGCAGGTGCCGGTTCCTGTGCAAAAGCAAATCCCACAAATACAATGGAAAGTACAGAAACAATGCGCTTGTAAGTCGACAAAATCATCACTCCTAAATCTAGTTAATGAATTTTCAAAAGTTAAACAACCCCCTCAAAACACCCTTAAAACATGTCTATATTTGAGTCATGCTGGATTACACGCAAATACCAAGCCCCTGTTTTGTTCTGGACGAAGCCAGGCTCCGTCGCAACATGGAAATTTTGAACGATATTCAAGCGCGGGCAAACGTAAAAATCATCTGCGCGCTGAAGGGCTACAGTTTTTGGCGGAGTTTTCCCATCATCGCGGAATACCTCCCGGGGGCGACTGCTTCCAGCCTCAACGAGGCTCGCCTTGCCAAAGAGGAGATGGGCAAAGAAGTACACGTCTTCGCGCCCGTATACAGCGATGACGAAATCGATGAAATTCTGGGTCTGGCCGACCACATCACCTTCAACAGTTTCAGCCAGTGGAAGCGCTTCAAAGACCGCACCCTCAAAGCGAAAGTCAGCCCGGGAATCCGCGTGAATCCGCAATTCTCCACGGTGGAAACGGACATCTACAATCCCTGCGGAAAATACTCTCGGCTTGGAGTGGCCGAGGCCGAGTTCCAGCCAGAACTTTTGGACGGAATCGAGGGGTTGCATTTTCATGCCCTCTGCGAGCAAGATGCCGATGCTCTGGAAGGGGTTCTCAACGCCTTCGAAATGCATTTTGGAAAATACATTGACCAGATGAAGTGGGTCAACTTTGGCGGCGGTCATCACATCACCCGCAAGGACTACCATCGGGACGATCTGGTCCGCATCTTAAGCGATTTCCATGCAAGGCATCCGGGAGTCCAAATCATTCTGGAACCTGGAGAAGCCGTAGGTTGGCAAACCGGAGAACTTGTCACAACGGTAGAAGACATCGTCCACAACGAGATGGACATCGCCATCCTGAATGTTTCCATCAGCGCCCACATGCCAGACTGTCTGGAGATGCCTTACCGCCCGGTGATTACGGGAGCGGCCCTCCCCGGCGAAAAGAAGTTTACATACAAAATAACAGGCGGGACATGCCTGGCCGGCGACCAGTTGGGAGACTACTCCTTCGACACACCGCTAAAAGTCGGCGACCGCATCATCTTCGAAGACATGATTCACTACACCATGGTGAAGACGACCTTCTTCAATGGCGTTCGCCACCCAAGCATCGGCATGTTTGATTTAAACGAAAAGTTCCACCTGTTGCACAAGTTCACCTACGAGCAGTTCAAAGATAAGCTGTAATGTTTTTGCCAAATAGCTACATTTGGCGGAAATGGCGGACTGTGCAAAAATGATTTTCAATTCCGAAGAAGAGACCTACAACTGGGCGCTGGAATTCGGGAAGTCTCTGAAACCCGGAGATATGGTGGCCCTGTACGGAAATCTGGGCGCAGGCAAGACCGTCATGAGCCGCGGGATTTGCAAAGGCCTCGGTTTTGAAGGAACGGTCTGCTCCCCCACCTACACCATTCTGCACGAGTACCCCAACAATCCGCCCATCTTCCATTTTGACCTGTACCGCCTGGAATCGGGAGCGGACATCTGCGAAGTGGGCATGGACCCGGATTATCTTGCCCAGGGTGTGAGCCTCATCGAATGGCCGGAGCGGCTGGAAAACAACACTGCAAACCTCACCCACATCATCAAAATCGAGATTCTCTCCGAAAACGCCCGACAGGTCACCTTGGAGAAAAAGGACAACCTATGAAAGCAATTGAATTGAAGGCCGGTCGTGAAAAATCCGCCCTCCGCTATCATCCCTGGATTTTCAGCGGTGCCGTGGACAATGTTCAGGGCGACCCGCAGTTGGGCGATACGGTGGAAGTCTATTCCTACCGCGGAGATTTTCTGGGCCTTGCGGCCTACTCCCCAAAGTCTCAGATTCGGGGACGCTTCTGGACGTATGGAGAGCGGGGAAACATAGACCGCGATTTTTTCAGCGAGATTCTGGACCGCGCCATTGCCGCCCGCAAAAGCCGCGGTTTCGACATCGCCGACAAGGAGAACGCCTTCCGCCTGGTGAATGCGGAAAATGACGGCATTCCCGGCTGCATCATCGACAAGTATGCAGAATATTATTCTGTGGAGATTCTGGCGGCGGGGCCCGAAGTGCATCGGGAAGTCATTTATGAACTGCTGGCGGAAAAGACCGGCTGCAAGGGGATTTACGAGCGCTGTGATGGCGATGTCCGCGTCAAGGAAGGTTTGAAACTTAGGACGGGTGCGGTTTTTGGCGAGGTTCCTGACGAACCTGTGGAAATCAAGGAAAATGGGATTTCTTTTTTGGTGGATATCAAGAACGGCCATAAGACGGGATATTATCTGGACCAGAGGGATGCACGCAGGCGCATCGGAGAACTTGCCGCCGGGAAAAAGATGCTGAACTGTTTCTGCTATACAGGCGGTTTTGGGCTCTACGCTCTCCGCGGTGGAGCAGAGCACGTGTATCAGGTAGATGTTTCCAAGGATGCTTTGAAGATTGCAAAGGAAGCCATTATGCGGAACAAGCTCCCTACGGCAAAGGCCACCCATGTGGAGGCCGATGTTTTCCAGTACCTTCGGCGTTGCCGCGACAAGGCGGAAACTTTTGACTTTATCGTTCTAGATCCGCCCAAGTTTGTAGAAAGCAAAGACAACCTGAACAAGGGCGCACGCGGCTATAAGGACATCAATTTGCTCGCTATGAAGCTTCTGGCCGAAGGGGGCATGCTCGCCACCTTCAGCTGTTCCGGCCTGATGGAGATGCCCTTATTCCAGAAGATCATCGCCGACGCTGCCGCAGATGCAGGCCGCCGCGTACAAATCATCGAGCGGTTCGGGCAACCCGCAGACCACCCCGTAGCAACTGGATTCCCCGAAGGCCAGTACCTGAAAGGCCTCCTGGTCCAAGTCATCTAAAACTGCAGACTGCCGCGACACTCATGCACTCATAACGCAGCACACTCCCGCGCCCAAAGTATCGGGCATTCCTGCGTCCGCGACAGCCTATAAACGCAAAAAAAGGAATACCCAGGCAGGGAGACCCAGGTATTCCCTTGTGTTGTGGTGGGCACGCTTTCGCGTACCCGGTGTGTGTGTATGTTAAGATTAGAAGGAGTCGGAGTTCATGCCGCCCATGCGAAGGAAGGCCGGCATTTCATAGTCCACGCCGTTCGTCTTCATGGAATCTGCGCCATAGTTGGTGGAGCGTTCTACAGCAGGTGCTACAGCCGGTTCCGAAATGGTCTGACGCACATAAGCCGGTTCCTCGAAGTTACCGCAAGAAAGCTGGTCGGCTTCCGCGATTTCAGGCATTTCCTGAGTTTCGGGAAGCGTTGCAGTTGCGGTGCCCTGAGGCATCACTTCTTCGGCATAGGCCGGAGACTGGACGTCAAACTGAGCGGAGCCGAAGGACTGAGGTGCAGTCTGAACGGCTTCTGCTTGAGGAAGCGCAGCCATAGGAATGGTGGGAGTGATTTCCACAGCCGGCACCGATTCCGTGGGGCGAACCAGAGCGGCAAAGTTCATTGCCGTCGGGCGCGGTGTTGCAGCCACAGGCTGAGGCATAGCCACTTCTGCAGCAGGTGTTGCACCCAGAGAATTCACCAAGTCAGCGGCCTTCTGCACGCCAGCAGGAGCTGCGGACTGCTGGGCAGTCTGGAAACCATTCACGCCACCAGCCGTAAACATGGGGGTAGAATTGTTCGGAATCTGACTTCCACCGCAACCAGTTGCAATAATGGTAATGCAAACCTTGTCGCCCAATTCCGGAAGAAGAATGTCGCCCATGATGATGTTGGGATCATTCTTGTCGCTGACAGCTTCGTGAATGTGTTCCATAGCTTCGTTGTATTCCAGCATGGAGAAGTTTTCACCATGAGAAACATTCACGAGGACACCGGTAGCGCCATCCACATTGATGTCTTCCAGAAGCGGAGAAGAGAGAGCCATATCCGTTGCCTTAACGCCACGGCCTTCACCTTCTGCAATACCTGTACCCATCAGAGCAGAGCCACCATTGGTCATAACAGTCTTGATATCAGCGAAGTCCACATGGATAAGGCCATGACGGAACATGATGTCGCAAATGCTACGGACGGCATTGCCCAAGATTTCGTCGGTGAGCTTGAAAGCACCATCGAGAGTCATCTTCTTATCCGTATTCTGGACCACGCCCATGAGCTTTTCGTTGTCCACCACAATCATGGTGTCCACTGCGGCACGGAGGTTTTCAATACCTTCTGCAGCCAAATTGCTACGGCGTTTGCCTTCGAAGCGGAAAGGCTTGGTCACAACAGCCACTGTAAGGATGCCCATTTCACGAGCCACGGTGCCAACGATAGGAGCAGCACCAGTACCCGTGCCACCACCCATACCGGCGGTGATGAAAATCATGTCCGCACCGCGCATGGCTTCCTTCAGGTCGTCCACATTCTCTTCGGCAGCCTTGCGGCCCACTTCAGGCTTCATACCTGCGCCGAGGGTCTTTGTGGTCTTCTGACCGATGGCAATCTTGTGGTCTGCAAGACTGATTTCCAATGCCTTGGCATCCGTATTGACGGCATAGTATTCCACGCCCTCAATATGCATGTTGACCATACGGTTTACAGTATTGCCGCCAGCACCGCCGACGCCAAACACTTTCACCTTGGCATTGTTGAAGCTAGAATCGTCCATGACGATATGGGAATCTAGTCCCAGGTTGTTTTCGAATTCACTCATAGTTTATCTCCCTGATGTGAGTGGTTGTTGTTTTAGAAATAGTTTTGAATGATATCCTTGAACCATTGAAGTCCTTTTTTTACGGATACCTTAATTTGTTTGCCCGTTTCATGGCGGTGGTTACTCGAGCGCACCTTTGCTCCATAATGGAGAAGTCCAATGCCTGTGGCATAAGAGGGCTTACGGAATGCATCCTGAATACCACTGGCGCCCTTGGGGTGGCCAATACGCACTGGCTTATCGAATACGCGTTCAGCAACTTCATCGATTCCTTCCAATGCGCAGCATCCACCTGTCAGCACGATGCCGCCATTAGTGAGGTCATATACGTTATGCTTTTTCAAATCTGCAGCAAGCAGGCGGAAAATTTCTTCCACGCGGGCAGTAATCACCTTTGCAAGAAGCGTGCGGGAACAAGGCACATCTCCCCTATCGCCAACGCCTGGCACCGGGAAGGTTTCATCTTCAATGAGGTTATTGAGTTTGCATGTTCCGTACTTCTTCTTGATTTCTTCTGCCTTGGCAAGAGATATAGGCACTTTCAAGCACTTGCTGATATCGCTAGTGATAGTATTGCCAGCCAAATCAAGGGATGCCGTATAGCGAATGGATTCATTCACAAATACCGCAATGTCGGCAGAACCTGCACCAATGTCCACAAGCGCAACACCCAATTCCTTTTCATCAGGCGTAAGAACCGCAAGTGCGGCAGCCAACGGCTCCAGCGCAAATTTTGCCACATGGAGGCCAGCGCTCTTAACGCATTTGTCCAAATTCTGGATGGCATTGGGTCGAGAGGTGACGACCTGCACATCCACGCCTAAACGGCGACCATTAAGGCCCTTGGGGTTCCGAATTCCCGTTTGATCATCCAGAGAATATTCTCCCGGGAACACATGAATAATCTGGCCTGCAGATTCTGGAATTGTGCTGGCCTGATTCTTTACCGTTTCAATATCCACATTGCGAACTTCTCCCGTGGGGAGCGTAACAATGCCTTTGGAGTTAAAAGACATCACGTGTTTGCCAGCAATGCCTACATACACATCCCGAACATCTACGCCCACTAGGGATTCCACAGAACGCACCGCATTCTTCAATGTTTCTACAACGCAGTCAAACTCGTCTGCTTTGGGAAGCGGGCAATCGCCACATTCCACAATGCACACAGAACCACCTGTTGCATAGCCTACGAAAAGATTGATTTTCGATGCCCCAATATCTAGGCCGAAAATGTAATCCTCTTTTCTTATTTCATTTTGTTTGGATTCATCCATTGACACACCTCTTGTCAAAATTTCTGATGTAAGCAAAACCATTAAATCTCATATCAACTTCAAGCGCACAATGCATATCGTGTGGGAAGCCCTCTTTCACCGTTTCATACAGGTCAAAAATCGTCTTGTCCATTGCGGAAGGGCTAAACAGAGCCTTATGCCCTACATCCCGGAAGTAGACTTCAAAAGCGGAATCCGCATCAGACCAAGAAATCTGGGAAACTCTTTCATACAAATTCTTGTCTGCTTCGCGCATTTTACTCAAGAATTCCGCCATAGGGCGAATGCGTTCCTTGTCTTCTACGGCCACGATGGGAAGATGCACAGCCGTCATTGTCGAAAGGGGCAATAGCTCTCCCTGTTCAGAGAACACTTGCGCTTTTCCGCCCTCAAATACAGCCAAAATAGGTGTAGCCTCTTCCAAAATGATGGATAGCGAAGACGGAAAATGCTTTTCCACCTTGGCAGAAGAAATCAGCGGCAAATTCATCAAGGCCTTCTCAACAGAATCTGCCTGAATTTCAGCCATTTTCATTCCCGGTTCCACCTGCGCACTTTGCACCACATCTTCCCAAGAAAGCATCCGGTTTCCTTCAATATCGATGTACTGAAGATTGCGAATTTCCATGGGATTAAGCCGCTGCAAATAGAAGCGATTCATCCAAGCCACCGTTCCCAAAGCCACCAAGAGAATGCACACCATCCAGCCGCGACGCTTAAACCAGCGGGAAAATCCGCCGAAGCCGCGGCGCAAGCGATGCGCACGGAATCTCTTTCGCTTTTCTTCGTTATAGCCTATACGGCGCCCGAAGAATGTGGTTTTAGACTTGGTCAAATACATTCCTCCAAAATTTTCTCGCCCAATTTCCAGATGTTTCCCGCACCCATGAGTACCACAACATCGCCTGGTTTCAGCTCTTCCTTCAAAATCGGGAGCAAATTCATCTGATCACCCACAAAACGAGCATTGCGATGGCCACGAGCGGTTGCACTATCAGCTACAAGAGCTCCCGTCACACCTTCAATGGGGCGTTCACGAGCGGGATAAATATCCGTTGCCAAAAGCAAATCACAGTTAGCAAAGGCGCTTCCAAAGGCCTCATGCTGGTCGCGAGTACGAGTAAACAAATGAGGTTGGAAAGCCACAATCACACGACGATCCGGGAATGCTTCGCGGAAACCCAGCAATGTCGCAGCAGATTCCGTCGGATGGTGCGCATAGTCATCAAACACCAAGATGCCATTCTTCTCGCCAATAAATTCAAAGCGACGCTTTACGCCTTCAAAGTCTGCAGCCGCCTTACGAGCAATATCAGGACTGATGCCTTCTTCCATGGCAAGGGCAATTGCAGCTGTGGCATTCAACACATTGTGACGTCCCGGAATCTGGAGTTTAAATTCTCCTAGGCTCTCTCCATCGCAGAAGATTTCAAAATGGGGAAACCCTTTTTCAAACTTCAAATTGTCAATGCGATATTTGGCCTGACGGCTAAAGCCGTAGGTAATCACCGGTTTGCTCACACGGGAGAAAATCTGCTGCACATTGGGGTCATCAATACAAAGAATTGCCTGACCATAGAAGGGAATCTTATTGATGAACTGGACAAAAGCATCCTTGATTTCTTCAATATTTTCGTAGGTGTCCAAATGGTCTGCGTCAATATTTGTCACAATTGCAGAACTCGGCATCATAGAAAGGAAGCTGCGGTCAAATTCATCACTTTCGGCGATGAGGTAATCTCCATGACCAACCTTAGCGCCACTTCCCTTGCCCTTCACCACACCACCCACGATGATGGTAGGATCCAAACCCGCTTCTTCCCAAATCTGGCCCACAATGGATGTCGTTGTAGTTTTGCCATGAGTGCCTGCGATGGCAAGGGTGTATTTGAGGCGCATGAGTTCGCCCAACATTTCTGCACGGCGAATCACGGGAATGCGACGCGCACGAGCTTCCACTAATTCCGGATTATCACGAGGGACTGCAGAAGAATAAACCACCAAATCCGTTTCTTCTACATTCTTGGCTTCATGCTTTGCGCTAATCTTAATACCTAAATTTTTGAGATAGTCAATAACCTGGCCCTCACCTGTATCAGAACCAGTCACCACAAAACCATTTTCGTGCAAAACCTCGGCAATGCCAGACATTCCAGCACCACCAATGCCTACAAAATGCAGGCGACGAACGCGTTTGCAATCCATAATCTGCATTATGCGCTCTCCTTTTCCATAATTACTTTTGCAATCTGGTCTGCAGCATCAGGCATACCCAAAGTTTTAGCCGCCGCAGCCATCTTTCCTAATTTTTCAGTATCATTCAACAGGCCTTCTACCTTGTTCCACAAGTCGTTGGGGTCGCTATCCAATTCCACAAAGCACGCGCCCGCTTTTTCCACAACGCGGGCATTGTGTTCCTGGTGGTTTGCCGTGGCATGCGGGAACGGAAGCAAAATAGAGGGCTTACCAAAAGCCAAGACTTCCGCCAAGGCCGAGGCGCCAGCACGACTGATAATCAAATCCGCATACATCATATAAGCATAAATGTTGTTCAAGAAGCCTCGAACCGCCACGTTGGGGAGTTCTCCAACGCGGGCATTGATTGCATCCACATTCTTAACGCCCACTTGCCAAACCACAGATACATTTTCATCCGCAGTAATCCGCTTCAAGCTTTCTTCAATCTTCACATTAATGCCTGCAGCACCCTGTGAACCGCCAACAATAAACACCGCCTTCTTGCCTTCCGGGAATTCTTCAGGGCGTTTCAGTTCGTCAAATGTCGGGAGTTTCCGCACAGGATTCCCATAAATCATGGTTTTTCCTTCCGGGAAGAACTTCGCCGCATCTGCAGAAGTCACAAAGATGGTCTTTGCATAACGGCTGCCTACCTTATTAGCAATACCTGCGACTGCATTTTGTTCTTGCAGATAAACAGGAATACCCATACGACCTGCGGCCAAAACAATAGGAAGCGAAACATATCCGCCAGTAGCAACAACTACATCTGGATTCACCTTCTTTATCACACTTCGGGCACGAATAAGGGACTTGGAAAGCTTAAACGGAAGTGCCAAATTCTTAAGGAACGGGCCGCGATGTAAGGGTTCCGCCGTAATATATTCATAAGGCCAATTAGAAGAGACCAGGCGATCTTCCATAGAGCCTTTTCGACCTGCAAAAGTTATTTCCACATCACCCATCTTCTTCAAGCTATCGGCAATGGCCACCGCCGGGAAGATGTGTCCACCAGTTCCACCACAAACGAAAAGAAACTTCTTCATATTTCGCTCCTCGAGTAATCAAACCCTTCATAACTATGAGATTCAACTCCATCAGCACTATTCATGTAGGGTTCCCATATTTTTTTACCTGCATCCGCTCTGGAAATATTCAGCAGAATTCCAATGAACAACGCAGAAAAGATCAAATTCGTTCCGCCAAAACTCAGGAATGGCAATGGCTGCCCCGTAGTGGGGAAAAGTCCCGTACTCACGCACACGTGAATCAAGAAATTCAGGAATAAAGATACCGTCAAAGCCACCGCCAAATATTTTCCAAAGCGGGTCGATGAATGTCTTGCGATTTCAAAACCCTGATAGAAGAGAATTGCAAACAGGGCCAGAACGAAGAAGGTTCCCATAAAGCCAAATTCCTCGCCTACCACCGCATAAACCACATCTTTGTGGGCTTCTGGCAGGTAACCCAATTTTTGCATGCCCATACCTATTCCCGTTCCAGTCCAGCCTCCATTTCCAAGGGCTTCAAGAGCATGCTGCCCTTGGAATGCGGAACCTTGATACTGATCCGGGCTCAAGAAAGCGAGAATACGTTTTGAGGTATGAGATTTAATCAACAGTACAATCAATCCTATTGGAATGCAGCCGCCCAAAACAGATGCAACATACTTGAACCGTGCACCAGCCACCAAAAGAACTGCAAGTAGAATTCCCGCAAAAAGAAGCAGCATAGAATAATTTGGCTGCAACGCCAAAAGAATTGCAGAAATTCCAAAAGGAATTGCCGGCTGAATGATGCTACACTTCAAAGATTTGATTTCCATACCCGCTGCAGAAAGTTTTGCACAAACCATGGCGATTAGGCCCAATTTCAGAATTTCAGAGGGTTGAATGCCCCAAATCCAACGATTTGCACCTTTCACACTACCGCCGGCCACGATTGCAGCAAGGGTAAGAACGATTCCCACGCAAAATACCACACGGGCACCCTTCTTCCAAACGCTATAATCAATTTTTGACGCAGCAAGCATCAAAATCAAAGCTATACCCACTTTCCACAAATGAGCCTTCAAATAATATTCCGGAGGAAGCCCCATCTTGAGCGCATGGGGTGTCGAAGCGGTATAGACAATAACAATGCCAAAGCATGTCAACAACAAAGTTGACAGCAATAGCCACTTGTTAACGCCCGATTTTTGACTTCCCTTCAACATTATTCTCTCAGTTTCCTATTCCTTACATCTTGATGACGGTTTTCAATTTCAAGAGGCTATCCACCACCTGTTCCATCTTCATACCACGAGAGCCCTTCACCAAAAGCACATCGCCTTCAGCCACCACATCTTCCAAAAATTCAATGACTTCTTGAACAGTTTCAAAATGGTAGGCAGCCTTCATGCCTTTTTCCTTGGCACCCTTCACAAAATTTTTTGCCTCTTCGCCCACAGCCAAGAGAAGGTCGAAATTCATTTCCGGTACCATATTTCCGATGCTACGATGAAGATCCTTGGAAGCCTTGCCCAATTCCAGCATATCGCCGAGAACAGCGATGCGGCAGCCCTTCACATTCATATTTCCAATAGTCTGAAGAGCCATTTTTGTAGAAGAGGGGTTAGCATTATAGCAGTCAGAAACAATCTTAAAACCATTTCCCTTACGGATTTCCATACGCATATTGGTCGCGCGGAACCCAGCCAAAGCCTTGGCAATTTCTGCCTTGGAAATATGGAAGGTTTCACCAACTGCAATAGCAGCAAGCGCATTGTAGAGGTTGTGAGAGCCCGGCACACTCAATTCAAAACGAGTACGGCCCACATAGAAGCAAGCGCAGGCGTTTTCGTTCCATGTCAACTTTTCAGGCTTAATCACGCCACGGCGCACACCAAATGTCAGCACTTTCACATTGCGGGTACTGCGAACCTTGCAAAGGCGCGGATCGTCCGCATTCACAATCAAAGTACCGCCCTTCTTGAGACCATCCTTAATGGTAATCTTCTCGCGGAAAACGCCATCCAAATCACCCAAGCGTTCCAAATGGCTTGCACCAATGTTGGTAATCACAGCCACGTCGGGTTCCGTAGCCATGGAAAGCGGATGAATCTCGTTAGGACCGCTAGTTCCCATTTCCACAACAGCAGCCTCATGAGAGTGCTTCAGCTGGAAAAGCGTCATGGGAACGCCAATATGATTATTGAAGTTGCCCTGAGTGGCATGGGTATTGAACTTTGTGGAGAGAACTGTCTTCACCATCTCTTTCGTGGTGGTCTTGCCGTTACTGCCCGTAATAGCAACTTTCTTCACGTCAAAGCGCTGCTGATAGCCCTTGGCAAGTTTGAGAAGAGCCTTGGTGGTATCTTCCACCGGGGCAAACATTTTAAAGGTATTCTGTTGGGCGGTTTCCTGATTTACAACACTCATCAGAGCTCCATCCTTTTCCATCTGGTTAACAAACTGGTGGGCGTCAAAACGAGCGCCCTTGATTGGCCAAAACACAACGCCTTTGGCCTTTTCACGGGAATCCATGCAAAGATTCACCTTTCGCTTGAGATTCTTTGCGGGAACACCTATGGAATTCACTTCCAAGATGTCCAGCATCTCTTGCACTGTTATTTCTAGTTTCAGCATTTTTCCATTGCCTTCACCGCTTCTTCGCGGTCGTCAAAATGATGTTTCGTCTTGCCGATAATCTGATAGTCCTCATGGCCTTTACCGGCAATGACCAACCAATCGCCATCCTTCAATGCAGCACACGCACGCTGAATGGCGATTGCACGATTTTCTTCCACTTCAAACTTGTCCGTCTTCATTCCAGCAAGCACATCCTTGATAATATCTGCCGGATTTTCCGTGCGGGGATTATCAGAGGTGAGCCAAGCCTTATCAGCCATGCGTTCTGCGATATCACCCATGATGGGGCGCTTTGTCCTATCGCGATCGCCACCACAGCCAAATACCACACTAAGGGTACCGCGGCAAAGGCTGCGAGCCGTATTCAACACGCGTTCCAACGCATCGGGCGTATGCGCATAATCCACAATCACATGCTTTCCATTCTTGTTCCAGACTTTTTCAAAACGCCCCGGAACGCGAACTGTAGCCAACGCCTTCCGAATAGCGGTTTCCGGAACGCCAATGCTGTGAGCCCAACCCAAAACCAAAAGCACATTGTCCACATTGAAATCGCCACATAGCGGAGTTTCAAAAGCATCTGCAGCAACCATGGGAAGGGTAAATTTCAGACCATCTTCCGTATTTACCACAGTTCCCTGAGGGCGAATATCCGCTTTTTCCTTGCCCAAGCGAGAAACTGCTACTTTATGACCATTCAGAGAATCAAAAAGTTTTTCACCATAGCTATCATCAATGTTAATGACTGCTACACCATCGTCCGCCAAGTAGCGCGTAAACAAAAGTTTCTTCGCTTCAAAATAGGCGTCCATGGTTTTGTGATAATCCAGATGGTCCTGAGTCAAATTGCTGAAAAGGCCGCTACGGAAACGGATTCCCGCAACACGGCCTTGATGGAGGGAATGGGAGGATGTTTCCATCACCAAATCCGTGCAACCCAATTCAAGAGCGCGAGCACCAAAAGCAAACAAATCCAGGAGACCGGGTGTTGTGAGTGTGGCTGGGGTAGATTCTTCCCCAATCTTATTTTTGATGGTCCCTAGAAGAGCCGTCTTATGGCCGGCTGCCGTCAACATTTCATTCATCAAGAATGCGCTAGTAGTTTTGCCATTGGTTCCCGTTACTGCGTGAACCGTAAGTTTGCCAAAAGGATCCCTGTAGAATATCTTCGCCGCTTCCAAACGGGCAGCCTTTACATCTGCCACCTGAATCCACTTGGAAGCCATTCCTTCAGGAGCAGGAGCCTCCCCTACAATGGCAACGGCGCCCGCGGCCAAAGCCGTCTTTGCAAAAATTTCAAAATCAGCAGTAGGCATGGAGAAAAATAAATCTCCAGTCTTCACGCGGCGAGAATCATCGCACAATCCCTGAACAGCCAGATTCTTCAAAAGTCCTTCAGAAATCATTAGCCTTTCTCCTTCAGGGTGAGTTTGCAAATTGCACCTTTCTTCAGGTCTTCCTCAGCTTTTGGGAATTGCGCAACCACTCGACCTTTACCTGTATATTCCACATTCACGCGGATGTTCCCTAAAATTTCCATAGCATCTTTCAAAGAAAGGCCCTTCAAATCAGGCATTTTAGAAGCCACCGCATTGCCAAGCATCAAAGTCTTTCCTATAGAATCCGGCATATCCACCCGTTCTGAAATCACGCGGTCGCCATTCCCCGAGAAATTCACCGCGCAATTTCTCTCAGCAGCAACACGCTTTGCGGCATCCACTGTCATGCCCACAAAATCCATATCGCAGGAATTTTTTCCTTGCACTTGGGCCAAATTATGCGTCAGCGGAGAAAGTTCCGGATGGTAGTAGATGCCTTCCATAATGCGACGGAAGATAGGGCCTGCCGTAACACCACCCACATGCTTCCCTTGAGGGTCATCCACCAGCACCATGCACACATAACGGGCATTTTCAACAGGAGCGAGACCGATGAAGGACGCCACTTGAGAATTATGGTCATAGGAACCGGTCTCTTGATTGTACTTTTCCGCAGTACCGGTTTTTCCGCCAAAAATTACATCCGGCAATTTCTTGCTGGCAACCTGCTTTGCGGTTCCGCTATTCACCACGCGATTGAGCATTGCACGAATTTTTGCAGCCGTAGATTCACTCACCACACGACGAATTTCCACAGGTTCCTTCTTTTCCACCAAAGAACCATCCGCATCACGCCATTCCTTCACAATCATAGGCTCCATCAGTTTTCCGCCATTTGCAATAGCAGAATAGGCCATCACCATCTGGATGGGAGTCACCATTACTGCATGCCCAAAGCCCATAGAACGCAAATCACTTCCACTATTAGCGGAAAGCATATAGGGGTCTTTCAGCATTCCCGATTCTTCACCATAGAAATACTCGGACGTTTTCATACCAAGGCCAAAGTTGCGTGCCATGCGATAAAGTTTTTCACTCCCCACTTCTGCAGCAATCTTTGCAAAAACAATATTGGAAGATTGAACCATTGCTTCGGGCATATTCATATCCCCATATTCATGGGTATCATGAATGGCACTAGCTCTGGGATTCCACTTCCAGCTTTTACCTTCATTAGGAAACACCCTATTCGTATCAACTACGTTATTTTCAAGAGCAGCAGCTGCCGTCACCACCTTGAAAGTAGAGCCCGGTTCGTAAGACAATGCCACAATTTCATTCTTTGCCATGCGACCAACGCCCTGGCTCTTGGAATTGGGATCAAACGTGGGGTAACTGGCCATAGCAAGGATTTCACCTGTGTATGGATCCACCACTACAGCGCTAGCACTCTTAGCGTTAAACTCCACAACGCCATCTTTCAAAGACTTTTCCACCACTTCCTGCATATTGCGGTCAATGGTCAGCACCAAATTCTTGCCCGGTTCCGCTAAAGTCACATCTTCCGAGCGACTATAGATTTCACGACGGCGCGCATCCTGAACACTCACACGATAGCCTTCACTTCCACTCAAGCGGGTGTCAAAAATGCGTTCCATACCCATGTTGCCATGGCCGCTATAATCCAGCTTTCCTACAATCTGGGAGGCAAGTTTTCCCTGCAAGAACAAACGGCTATATCCCAGAGATCTGTTGGAAGTATCCTTATAGTTATCCGCTAGGACAACGCCATTGCGGTCCATAATCTGCCCACGTTCCGCATAAGTGTTCTTGGCGTGAGTCACCATGCTCTTGGTCTTTGCCTGATACATTCCCTGATTCAGAATCTGGATGTTGAATGTCTGCAAAGCAAGAACCGCCACAAGGCTCAACACAAGCCACTTCAAGAAGGCCAAAGGTTCCAACTGAAACTTATTCATTGGCCCCTCCCATCTTCATGACTTTTACCGGAAGGCCATTGAGGCCAAGTTCCGCCTGTTCCGCAAATTCCGTCAGGTTTTCCAGAGAAGACAACTGATTGATTTGCAATTCCATCAGCATGGCATCGCGCTGAAGGTTGACAACCTTCTCGGAAAGCTTATGAGATTCATCATAAAGGCTGTTCACGCGATTCTGCAGGTACAGCGGAAGAATGCAGAAAATGCCCGCAATAAGAACGGCAACCACCACCACCTTGGTGATGGACACATTCATAGTAGACATACGAATTTTTTCTAATGCACTCATACGCGTTCGTATATCCTTAACTTTGCAGACCGAGCCCGCGAATTACGGGCAATTTCTTCAACCGAAGGCAGAATGGGTTTCCGGATCACCTTCTTCAAACGTTGATGGTTTCCGCCGCAAGTGCAAACCGGCATGTGTTCCGGGCAAATGCAGGCCTTCTCAAATTCTGCGGCCGTGTCTTTAACGCAGCGATCTTCCACAGAATGGTAACTCATGACCACCAGGCGGCCACCAATCTTCAAGCAATCCACAGCAGCGCGCAGGCTAGTCTCAATCTGAGCCAGTTCCCCGTTCACTTCCATGCGGATGGCCTGGAAAACGCGAGCCAAAAGTCCGTTCACTTCACGACGCTTATCCGGGAAAACGGATTCCACAATCTGCTTTAAATCATCGGGCAGAATATCGCGACCTTCCGCAGCGGTACTTGCCGCCATTTCCACCATGCGGGTCGCCAGTTTGAAAGCGCGGTCCATATCCGCATTCTTCCGAAGAGCCGCAGTCAAGTCGTCGGCGCTGACGCTACGAAGCCATTCCTGAGCACTGACGCTTTCGCGGCGGTCCATGCGCAAATCCAGCGGGTTATTGCCCACAAACGTGAAGCCGCGGCTGGAATCATCCACCTGATGGCTGCTGATTCCCAAATCGTAGAGAATTCCATCCAACGTATTCGCCGGAATTTCATTTCCCAGTTCGCCAAAAGGAACAGGATGAACAATGAACTTCGGCATTTTTTCTGCAGGAATCGTGGACATGCGTTTTGTGGCAAAAGCAATTGCATCTTCGTCGCGGTCAAAGGCATGAAGCGTTCCCGCGCTGCTTAATTTATTTGCAATAGCAAAAGAGTGACCGCCACCGCCAAGGGTGCAGTCCGCAAAAATTCCTTCAGGCTTTAGACAAAGGGCTTCCAGGCATTCCTGGAGCATCACGGGGTCGTGATAGAAACTACTTGGTTCCATCGGGACCCTCCGTCAAACCTTTGCCGTAGAACATCTCATCGAAAGCAGTCGTAGCTTCATCGGTCGTAAGGCCGAACTGGGCATCAAATCTTTCGGGGTTCCACAATTCCAGAGACTTGCCGCGCGCAGGCACATAGAGCACATCGCCCTTGAGACCAGCAAACTCCATCAATTTCTTGGGGAGTAAAATGCGGTTCTGGCCATCCAATTCTACCAAGGTAGCGGACAGCTGCTTCCGGAATATTTCGGTTTGACGGCGGTCAGGAATAGAATCCAATTCCGCCATGAACTTCTCGTATTCAGGCAGGACATACAACCGGAGAGTATGATCCGGGCCACAAGTGACCACGAACTCAGTCCCCTCGGCAGCCGTCAGCTGACGACGGAACTCCCTGGGGAAGGCAGACCTTCCCTTGCCGTCGATAGCCGTCTTGGCTTGTCCTATGAAAGACGAAAAATCCATAGATTATTTACCACATTTTACCACAACACCTTACAAATATACCACTTTTCCCCACTTTTATCAAGGAATTTCTTATAATTTTGTTGGGGTGGACGTGTGGGCTCAGGTCTCCGACGCAGGAACGCCGCACCCAACTCGTTGAAACTCAACAAGTTAGCGAACCCACGAGAGTTTCGCCTCCTTATTCCGCACTTTTATGTAAATAATATTTTACACAAAAGTTCGCAAAAATCCTTTTCTAGAACTCCTTATCCATCAACCTGTTAGCACACCCATTCCATGCCTCGCCCTCCCCTTTTCCCGGTTTCCCCTCTTTTTTTGCCCTTATTTTCGCCTTTTATTCTAAATTTGGAAAGAAGTATGGTACAACTGAGTCAAACATCCTGGCAAGAGTTCTCCCTTTCGAACTTTATGGAAACTCTCCGGTATGCCCCCATGAACCTCAAGGTGGATGGGTCTCCCATTCTTCACTACACGCTTCCGAGCGAACTTACGGCCGGGTCAATCATCAAGTACCATATTCTGGTGGGTTTCAAGCGAATCAACTGGACAGGGATTATCAGTTCCGCCGCCGACAATCAGATTACCGTGCGCTTGGACAAGGGCCCCTTCCGCGGATTTACTGCCAAGCATTCTTTCTCTGCTCAGGACTCCATGACCGTCTGCCAAGACGAAATGTCTTTCCAGGGTTTTGTGGATATCTCTGAAGAAGAGTTTGCAGAAATTGTCGGCAAGACAAGCATTGTCTACGGCATTTTTGCCCGCCAGGACACTCGCAACGTGATGCTGGCAGTGGAATCCCAGAAAAAGACCCAGGCCTTCGAGGCACTGGAAGAAAGCGCTACCGCAGGTTAAGAGCGCCAAAAACTCATTTCGGGCATTTATGTACAAGTCCCTCAAAGACGCCCTGCTGGATTTAGAAAAAGCGGGCATGCTTTTGCGCATCCGCGAAGAGGTGGATCCCTATCTGGAAATGCCAACGATTGCGAGGGAAGCTTTCGCACACAACGGGCCCGCCCTGCTTTTCGAGAAAGTCAAGGGTTCCAAATTCCCTGCGGCAGCAAACATCTTTGGCAGCCAGGAACGGCTGGACTTTTTATTTCGCGACACAATAGAAGCTACAAAGACGGCGGTGCTGTTCAAGTCCAACCCTGCACAGTTTTTCAAGCAGGCTTCCGTCAAAAAATTGTGGACAGCAGCAACGGCAGGTTGGAGAGCCCTTCCCAAGCGCTCCGGCTGCATCAATGATTTTGAGGAATGCAGCCTCGCAGATTTGCCGCAACTGGTATGCTGGCCCGAAGACGGCGGCGCATTCCTAACGCTTCCGCAAGTCGCCAGCAGGCCTAGCGAATCGGCAAGCATTCTCGAAACCAACTTGGGGATGTACCGCATTCAGATTTCCGGGAACGACTACGCCACCGCGAGCGAATGCGGGCTCCACTATCAGATTAAGCGGGACATCGCAAAGCATCACCAGAAGGCCATTGAAGAAGGCCGCCCGCTAAAGGTGAGCATCTTCTTGGGCGGCTCTCCTGCCCACACCATCGCCTCCGTCATGCCCATGCCGGAGAATCTCTCCGAGCTTGTATTCGCGGGCATGCTTTCTGGTCGGCGGTTCCGCTACTTTATGCACGAGGGCTACGTCGTCTCTAGCGATGCAGATTTCGTGATTCTCGGCGAGGTGGCGCCTGATTTGAAGCCGGAGGGACCTTTCGGCGACCACATCGGCTACTACTCCGGAAAACATCAGTATCCCTACCTGAAAGTGAAGAAAGTGCTCGCCAAAAAAGACGCCATCTTCCCCTTCACTGTCGTAGGCCGCCCTCCGCAAGAAGACACGCTTTTCGGAAGCTTCATCCATCAAACCACAAAACCCATGGTGCCTGCAAGCCTGCCTGGGGTACACGCCGTACATGCGGTAGATGCCGCGGGAGTTCATCCGCTGTGCCTTGCCCTCGGGAGCGAGCAGTTCATTCCCTACGCCAAGCCTGAAAATCGGGAGCCGCTGGAACTTCTCAAAACCGCCAACGCCCTTCTCGGTTTCAATCAGGTAAGCCTCTGCAAGTATCTCTTGCTGGCCGCGAAAGAAGACAA